>JAPPPQ010000004.1 GCA_028817435.1 Deltaproteobacteria bacterium | reverse complement strand
TCGTCCTGGTCACCTCGGTCGGCCTGTCCAGCAGCGTCGCCATGCCGCCCCGGCCACGGCCATGCGCGCCAAAAAGGGCGCAGGATCAGTACTTTTGGCCGTTTTCATCAGCTATAGCTCACAACTATCGCCATCAGAGCGCTGCCATGGGTTTGTAAGATGTTCATGGTATAACACTAGTGTTAATTATATTATATTCATGTTAATAAGAATAGTATGATAATCATATTATATAACTGGATTAATAGAAGTGGCACCATGAACATAAAAGTATAGAGACAGTGATTGTAAATTGTCGGATCGGAGCCACGACCCGCCGCGGGCGGCGCGGCAGGGGGTGCGGCTAGAGCCCACGAGCGCGTGGGGAGGGTGCTTCGTGTCCAAGCAACCCCAGGTAACCTGTCTCCTAGAGCCCGGACGGGCGTTTAGGCTTGCCCGTTACCTGCTTTCTAACGCCCCTCCCGCCCAGCCAAGCTAGATCGAGCTAATGTTATGCAATGTTATGCGTCCTGCCGCGTCCCACTATAGATCTATTTGGCTCGTACTATGCCATACTCGAGGAAGCATTTGGGATGACTGACGGTTGGACGCTGGCACTCACGATAGCAGGCGGCATGCGCTTCCTAGGCATGACACCCTTTGTCCACCCTACGGGCAGCGACGGAGTGTTCACAATGACTCGTGTCTGGTCGGCAGGCGGTCGAGTAACGGTTCAGGGCACCCATGCTGCGCCGCTGGAGCCCGAGGGGCACTCCTCCCACTCCTCCTCCAAGCATACAAGCGGGTGGTAGAACTGCGGCCAGCACTCCCAAGGCGCGACGGAAAGCTCGGGGTCGATTCTAGCATAGTCGCCCACGTCAGAAACGTGGACGGGCAGCTCAGCTACAAGCATGACCTCATGGAGCCTCTTGACCTCCATGCCTCCCACGTCCAGGTCGTCCTGGATGCCACGTGCACGGAGGAACTCTTGCTGCGATTCCCTGGGCATGCCCGCAGCGCCGTCGGTGATCCCCTCTATTAGTATGCCGTTCCGGAGCGCGATGTCCGAGACACGCACGCTTGCTGCGACGTGCGGCGGAAGGTGGTAGTGAGGCGCACTTGGCGTCCGCGGATCCTCGCGGTCTGCTTTGACCTCCTCAAGGGCGTGCGCCTTTATGTGGTGCCGTATTTCCGTGCCGTTCCGGAATTGTTGCTTGGCGTAGCCAGAGTGAAAGTGCGGCTCTGGGTACGGCTCTGAGCGCACCGCCGTGCCGTTCACGGTCGCGTAGCGATCAGGGATCGCCAGGGGCGCTCCCATGGGCTGTGACGTTCTGAAAACGACGTTGTCGGAGTGGAACGCCGTGGCTCGCAGAACCACTTTGCCGTCGAGCGGGAGGAACTCCGGCACCGAGGAGAGCGATCCTTTTACGCGGGTCGACAGGGACTGGGCCGGGCCGGACGCTCCAAAGCGAAGCTCCGTGAGAGAGACCTCGTTTGGCGGGACGGGGGCATGCGGATCAAACCCGGGCGGAGGGTAGCCACTGTCGTAGTCCGAACTGATGCGGGCCCAATGCGGTCCCGGAGCGGCGGCCAGCGGGAGGGGAATGCGTTTAGAGAACCTTGTAAGCTCCCCGTTGTACGGGTTTAGCGCGTATGTGGCCGCAGAGACCGTGGAGGAGCCCCCAGACTTCCCATAGTAGTGCTGGCGGTCGCTGCCGGGCACATCGCATACATAGATCCACTGTGGCACCTGCGTGCCAAACAGCGCTGCCGTGTAGCACCCCCACCACGACGGGTGGTCGCTCGCAGTCCTGGCCGCCGGATCCCTGATCTCGGCCTCCTGCAACGCCATGCCCTCGATCGGCGGCACGCCGGACAGGACTGGGCTTCCCCTCCAGCCGCTTCGCACTTCCTCGGGGATCATGGCGGTGCCGCCCACGTCGGCGCAGAGCGGCCTGCCCGCCTGCGCCAGTATACGCGGAAGGGCAGGGTCGGCTGGATCCACGCGCCCCACAATGCGTGAGGGCGCGGCCCTGTCCTGGCTGCCTGGCGGCGGGAGCGCGTCGAGCACGCGTACCGCATAGATGGCGCGCGCCTCGCCGCCGGGGCCGGAAGCGGCTGCCTCGATGACCAGCTCTCCTGGCGACGACCTGTCCACGACCAGCGTGGCCTCACCAGCGCCGTGGTCGGCGAGGGACGGCCCGACGGGCGGCTCCCCGGAGTCGCCGCCCCAGTTGGAATGCCGCACAACCCTGACCGACACCTCTACCCCCTCGCCCACGCCGCTGGCAACCAGCTCAAGCTCGGCCGGCTCGGGGGACGCGTGGAGCTCGACCAGCGGCGGCTTTACTGCGGCACCGGCGTGGAGGAGCTCCATCGCAAGTTGCTCCTGCGCCGCCGTCCAGGGTGCGTGGTGCGGGACGCCGGCTGCCACAGGGGCGACGGCCATGGCGAGCGTCGCGCTGGCGGCCGCCACCAGAGCCGCGGCGCGGCGCACGGCTACCCCCCCGTGGGCGCCGGCGCGGCGGGCACGATGCGAAGTATGTGCGGCGCCCACTCCTCGCCGTGCGCGTCGGAGGCGGCCACCTCAAAGGGGCGCTCGCCGGGCGACGACGCGGTGACCGTCAGCGTCGCGGTCCCGTCGCCGTGGTCTGCCAGCGAGATGGGCGCGGCGCCGCCGGCGGCCCACAGCGAGAACGTCACGGCGTCTCCCTCGGCGTCCGTCGCGCGCAGCGAGATCGTCGCGGGGGCCGCGGACACCGCCACCTCTATGAGCGGCGGGGCGGCCTCGCCGCCGACCAGGACCTCGAGCTCCGGCTCGGCGTTGGCCGCCGCGCCGGAGGCTCCCGCGGCGGCGCCCGAGCCGGAGGCCGGCGCGTAGCGCGGGCCGACCGCCGGCGCCCTGCACCCAGTAAGATCCTTGCAGTACTGCCGCTTGGTCGCAAGCTTTGATGCCGGGTCGAGCGCGCTGCTCGCTATGCCGCTGTCAAGGATAGCCACGTTTACGCCCGCCCCAGAGAGGGTCGTGCCGCCCGGTAGCCTCAGGTCCGCGGCCTCGGCGTCGACCGTGGACTTTGCCGTGCCCACCGACTGGTGGAGCAGCTCCTCCCCGTCGCCGATCCTGTACACGCTCCCGTAGGCGGCAAGTTCGGCAAGCCGAGTTAGCGGAACGGTCGCTGTCACGAACGAGAGCGACTCCGCCCTAACGACGTCCGTTGCGCCAATCTCCCCGAGCACCCTCACCACCGTGTCCTTGTTCTCGGCCGCTACGGTGTCAGGATCCCGCCCGTCGGCAGATGTCCTGCCCACGGCGATCATCACGTTGCGCTCGGGCGGCGTGCCGGAAGCCCCGGCGGCGCCCCCCGCGCCGGCCCCGGCGATCCACCCCTGTATCTTGTCGTAAAAGCCGTCGTCGAATTTCGCCGACACGTCGGTTGACGCCAGCGCGGCGGGAACCGCGGTCGGGGCGCGCTCCCCCGGATCCCGGCGCAGCGCGGCTGGGACGGCTAGAGACAGGAGCGCCGCTACCACGCATGCGAACGCCGCAGAGGCGATCCGTGGCTCCCTTGCAAGAGGCATACGGCGGCAGCCGCTCTAGTTGGCGCATATATATCTAGAGGCAGGAATGGCGGCATGTGGTAGACAGGCATGGCTTTTAACGCTAATACGAACTTGCTCAAAAAGGCCGTGAAATGCGAACTGTTGCTCACGAGTGTGGGGTCACTGACCGTCCTTGGTGCCCCGAGGTACGGCGGATCAGCACGCCCCCTTGTCGGCCGTGCGGCGCTTGCAGCGAACGGGCGCGGGGGGCGCTAGTGAAACCCGCAGTCAAGTGCCCACATGCGTCATGCCGGCACGGACATGCGTGGCTCCAGGGCGTTCCGTGGGACAGGGCGGACTATGCCCACAGGCCGCCAAGGGCAACAAACGCGGCCACGGCGCCAAT
>JAPPPQ010000044.1 GCA_028817435.1 Deltaproteobacteria bacterium | reverse complement strand
TGCGGGGGCGGGATCTGGTTTTGTGGCGGGGGGAGAGGGACGGGGGAGCGGGGTGGGGTTGGGGCTCCGCGACACATCCGGACACGGCCCCCGCCCGCCGCTTGCATCGGGGTGGGGGCGTGGGGGATTCAACGGGGGAGGGGGCTATGAGGGGCTGAGTTGCATTTGGGTTGGCTTTCCGGTCAGGGGGTCCAGGCGGGTTGGGAGGTCGGGCTTTTCGCCGGCGAAGTATTGTTCGGCGGAGAAGACTTGGAATTTGGGGTATTTCACGGCGGCGCCGGGCATTTGGTAGTGGCCCTGCTGGTTGCACCACTTTTCGGTGGCGGGGTCGCGTTCCAGGGTGATGAAGATTCCGAGTTCGGATTTGTTGCTGCTGGTGTGGTTTTTCAGGTGGCTGCGCTGGGCGGCGGTGACGCCGCCCTTGCTGGATTTGACTTCGGCGGTGACGGTTTGCTTTTTGACTTTGCCGGGGCTGTCCGGGATTGGCTCGTTGAAGACTCCGATGCCGTCGAATCCCTCCTGGTTTCGGCGGTCGTTCGGTGCAAGGCCGGGGACGGTGCTGATGGCCCAGCGTTCGTATTGCAGGCGGTTCAGCCGCGCCAGCCTTCTGGCTCCCTCCATTCCCTTCGGAATGCCGTGGATGTCGTATTGGGCAGCTTGGATTTCCGGGCGGGCCGTGACGATTCGGACTGCTGCGGCCGATATGTCAATGCCGATCCAGCGACGATCCAAGCCCTCGGCGGCGACAATGGTGGTGCCGCAGCCGCAGAATGGATCAAAGACAAGGTCACCGGGATTTGAGGAAGCCCGTATAATGCGCTCCAAAAGCCGAACAGGCTTTTGCGTGGGATAGCCAGTGCGGCGCTTGCTGTGCGAGGATTCGGGCGGAATGTCGGCGAAGAAATCGTTGATCTTCTCGCCTTTCACAGCTTGCAGGTAGCGCTTGAGCCTGGGCGTATGGTTTTTGGACCAAACAATCATGTCGGCATCCAAAAGGGCATTGAGACGGTTATGGACGCCTTGGATATTCCGGTAGCCCGGAATGATGTTGTCTTCTATCCACTTGGCGTAAGGGCCAGTGAGCGGTGCCGACCAGTGCCTTCCCTGCTCTGTGGGATCGTGTCCTCGCCAAGGCTCCCCACTCTCGCCCTGGGAGGTCCCAGCCGCCTTGAGATTATCGAGCATATACGGGCCAAATCGATCTTCTCGATCATCCTTTGCGCGGTAAGCAGACTGGGAGCTCGCTTTTGAGAGCGGTTCGTATTGATTATTCCATGTCCAGGTTTGCGATTTTGTGTAGAGCAGAATGGTGTCATAAACCCTCCCCCAGCGGTTGCCATCGCTCCGGCCGGTGGTCCGCTTCCATGCCACTTGGTTCTGAAAATTTCGAGCGCCAAAAATGCCATCCATTACAACGCCCAAGTAACGGCCCGCCGTCGGATCGCAGTGCAGATAAATGCTCGCAGTGTCCTTCATCTTGCTGTGCACGACATCCAGCCGCTTCGCCATGTAGCCGAGATAAGCCATCAGGCCGCACTCGCCAAGCATATTGTAAATGTTCTTGATAACGCGGTGTGCGGGATGCCCCACTGCGCCCTCAATTTCCAGGACATCCTGCGTCCCCTGCCCGCCCCATTGCCAGGTATCGGTGAAGGCCGTCATTTGCGCCTGCTTATCGCGCCCCTTGCCAAAGATCATATTGTAGTTCGCCTTCGAATTGAACGGCGGATCCAAATACACCAAATCCACCGAGCCGTCAGGAATGTAGAGGCGCCCCCGGTCATCCGCCCCCAGCATCACATCCAGGCAGTCGCCAAAGATGAGCTTATTCTCCCCCGCCTTCGCCATAGCCCCAAACCCTACCCCCACCCACCCCGCCGCGCCACACAAAATCAAGCCCCGCTCCCCCTCCCCCCCTGCCGCGAAGCGGCGGGCGGGGGCCGTGTCCGGATGTGGCTTTCGGTGTGCGGGGCGGGATCTGGTTTTGTGGCGGGGGGAGAGGGACGGGGGAGCGGGGTGGTTTTGGGGCTCCGCGACACATCCGGACACGGCCCCCGCCCGCCGCTTGCATCAGGGTGGGGTGTGGGGGATTCAATGGGCGGGGTGTTTTGTTACGGGGCGGGGAGGGGGATTTGTAGGGGCTTGCCGGTCATGGGGTCCAGGAGAGGGGGGAGGTTGGGGTGGTCTCCGGCGAAGTATTGTTCGGCGGAGAAGACTTGGAAGCGGGGGTATTTGGTGGCGGAGCCGGGGAGTTGGTAGTGGCCTTGCTGGTTGCACCACTTTTCGGTGGCGGGGTCGCGGTCGAGGGTGAGGAAGATTCCGAGTTGGGAGTTGTTGCTGCCGGTGTGGTTTTTCAGGTGGCTGCGCTGGGCGGCGGTGACGCCGCCTTTGCTGGATTTGACTTCGGCGGTGACGGTTTGCTTTGTGACTTTTCCGCGGCCGTCGGGGATGGGTTCGTTGAAAGAGCCGATGCCGTCAAAGCCTTCCTGGTTTCGGCGGTCGTTTGGTGCGAGGCCAGGGATGGTGCTAATGGCCCAGTGTTCGTATTGAAGGCGGTTCAGTTGGGCGAGTTTTCTGGCTTCTTCCATTCCCTTCGGGATTCCGAAGATGTCGTATTTGGCCATTTGGAGTTCCGGGCGGGATGCTGCCACGATTCGTATGGTGGCGGCCGATATGTCAATGCCGATCCAGCGGCGGCCCAGATTTTCAGCGGCGGCAATTGTCGTGCCGCAGCCGCAAAAAGGATCTAGGACAAGTTCGCCCGGATTGGATGAAGCCTGTATGATGCGTTCCAGAAGGGCGAGAGGCTTCTGTGTAGGGTATCCGAGGCTTTCGTTGCCTCTGGCGGGAGCAATATCAAGCCAAATATCTTGCAACGGCACGCCTTTGGCGTCCTTAATGTATTTCTTGTAATAAAATGGGCCTCCAGTCGACAATTGGACAAGAAGATTCTCCTTCAACATTTGCTTCATGCGCTTAGGCTCAAATCGCCAAGAGCGCGTTACACCTTCAAATTCATAAGGCTTATTTCCTCCCGATTCGTTTGTGCACGGGAGAATTCTGTAATACCCCTTTTTATCTTTGTGCTTGTAATGAGTCGAGATATATTCCTCGCTGTAGTCGAGAAATTGCCTTCGGTATGTCGCTTTATCGCTTTTCCCATAGTAGAGAATTATATCGTGCGCTTTTCCCATGTGCTTCTTTGCCAAATTGTGTATATCGCTGCGCCGTTTCCACGAAATTTCATTGCGGAAACTCTGCGCGTCAAAAATCCCATCCATCACAACCTTCAGATAATGGCTCGCAGTCGGATCGCAGTGCAGATAAATGCTCGCAGTATCCTTCATTTTGCTGTGCACAACGGCCAGCCTCTTCGCCATGTAGCCCAGATAAGCCATCAAGCCGCACTCGCCGAGCGTGTAGTAAATGCCCTTAATGGCGCGGTGCGCGGGATGCCCCACCGCACCCTCAATTTCGGCGACATCCTGCGTCCCCTGTCCGCCCCATTGCCAGGTGTCAGTGAAGGCCGTCATCTGCGCCTGCTTATCGCGCCCCTTGCCAAAGATCATATTGTAGTTCGCCTTCGAATTGAACGGCGGATCCAAATACACCAAATCCACCGAGCCGTCAGGAATGTAGAGGCGCCCCCGGTCATCCGCCCCCAGCATCACATCCAGGCAGTCGCCAAAGATGAGCTTATTCTCCCCCGCCTTCGCCATAGCCCCAAACCCTACCCCCACCCACCCCGCCGCGCCACACAAAATCAAGCCCCGCTCCCCCTCCCCCCCTGCCGCGAAGCGGCGGGCGGAGGCCGTGTCCGGATGTGTCGCGGAGCCCCGATCCACCCCGCTCCCCCGTCCCTCTCCCCCCGCCACAAAACCAGATCCCGCCCCCGCACACCGAAAGCCACATCCGGACACGGCCCCCGCCCGCCGCCCTCCTCGGTGTGCTAG
>JAPPPQ010000014.1 GCA_028817435.1 Deltaproteobacteria bacterium | reverse complement strand
GTAGTGGGTGTAGGGTTTCTCATACCAGGTATCGCAGAGAATCGGCACATCGGCGCGCTCCAGGCAGAGCTTGCCCGGCAGCACATAGTCCGCCAGCCGCGAAGTCGCGCCGATTCGCACATCCACGCACACCAGCAGTTCCAAATCGGCCAGCGCGCGCATGGTCTTTTGCTGATCGGGCCATGCCACGGCGGGGTTGCCGCCAATGCAAAGCAGCGCGCGCACCTGCCCTTCGCCGGGGGTGAGGATTTCATCGGCCAGCGCCGCGCAGGGCATTTCGCCAAACACCTCGCCGAGTCCGCGGGTGCGCAGCCACGGCCCCTTGCCGTGGGCCTGCCAGGGCGCAAGGGGTTGCGCCTTCTTCGGCGTGGGCGGCGTGAGCACACCGGGGTTCGGCAGCATTTCGCCCTCCCGATGCACGCGCCCGCACACAAAGTTCAGCGACATCAGCAAATGCTCCATCAGCAACCCGCGCGGCGCCATGGAAGGCCCGGTGCCCGAGGTGCCCACCCCGCGCGGCCCCGCGGCAAAAAGCCGCGCCGCCGCGGCAATCTGTTCCGTCGGCACGCCGCTGCGCGCCGCCACATAGGGCAGCGTGTAAGCGTCCAGCGCCGCGTGCAGTTCGGCCAGCCCGGCAGTCCAGCGCGCGCAAAAATCGGCGTCGTGCAGCTTCTCGTCCAAAATCAGCTTCAGCATTCCGGCCAGCAGCGTGGGGTCTTCGCCGGGCCGAAGCTGCAGATGAATATCCGCGCGCCGCGCCACCTCGCTGCGCCGCGGGTCCAGAACAATCAGCTTGAGTCCGCGCTGTTGCGCCGCGCGCAGCTCTTTCGACGGATTCCACGGCGTAATGCCGCCAAAAGGCGCATAGCGAGAAACAATGGTGTTGCAGCCCACCACCAGCGCCACATCTGCATCCTGAAAGCCATGCGTTCCCGCGCTCCACACGCCGGTGCGCGAAGGCGAGAGCATCTTGTTCGGCTGATCAATGGTCACGCTGGTGTAAAAAGAGTGCGAGCCAATGCCCTTGTGCCACGCCTTCGCCACCTGCAGCACCGCCGATTCCTGAAACGCATAAGTGCCGCAATAGCTCGCCACCGAAGCCGGCCCGTGCTGCGCGATAATCTGCGCGAGCTTTTCCGCAATCTCGTCAAAGGCGTCTTCGCTGGCAAGCTCGTCAAAGCCGCCGTTTGCCGCGCGCCGCAGCGGCCGCAGCACCCGCTGCGGGTGCCGCAGCGCCTGCGGCAGTTGCCGCCCCTTGATGCAGCTATAGCCGCCATACATCGGATCGCTGGCATCGGCGCGCAGCGCCAACACCTTGCCGTCTTCAATCTCCGCTTCCATCGCGCAGTAGTTGTGGCAGAAGCGGCAGTAAGTCTTGTGCTTTTGCAGCGCCATCAATCTTTCCTCCCCGCGTGTTCGTTTCCCCCGCGCCCGCGCAGTGTAGCCCCCCGCGCTCAGCCCCCGCCGCCAGATTCGCCGCCCGCCCCGCCGGGCTTGCCCCCGCCGCCACCGGATTCGCCACCTGCCCCGCCGGGCTTGCCCCCGCCGCCGCCGGATTCGCCGGTGGCCGCCCCTCCCGCCCCGCCGGGCTTGCTCCTGCCGCCCGCGCCCTGCGCGGCGATGCACTCTTCCACAACCGCAAGCAGCGGCGCGGTGCGCGGATACCCCGCATAGGGCGCAAGGTGCAGCAGGACCTCCCGCAGTTCCGCCGCCGAAAGCTCTCCCCGCGCCAGGGCCGCCTGCGCCTGCACCCGAAAAATCGCGGATTCCCCCAGCGCCGCGCAGACGCCCAGCAGCAGCAGCCGCCGGTCGCGCATCGGCAGCTGCTCCTCGCGGCTCCACACCTCCGCAAACAGCTGCTCCAGCATCACATCCATAAACGCCGAAGCCCCCCGCGCCGGCGCGCTCACCGCCCCTGCATACACCTTCGCCAGCATCTCCCGCCCCCGCTCCCAGCGCGCCACCCGCTCCCGCTCCACCTCCGCCCCCCTCGGCCCCTTCTCTTCGCCCATGCCCCCCATCATACCGCCCCCCACCCCTCAAAAGCCCCCCCCTTGACGCCCCCGCCGCCGCAGGCGAAAATGCCCCCCAGCGCCGCCCCGGCGGGCGGAGGAGAACATGGAGCACGAGAGCGACAAGGATCGGCATGAGAAATTCCAAGCCGATTGCAAGCGGGGACGGGAACTCGCCGAGGCCAGGCTCAAGGAGATCACGGCCGATTCCGAGCGGAGGCAGAAGATCGCTGAGGCCAAGCTCGAGAAGATCAAGGCCAATTCCAGGCGGAAGCGGAAGCTTGCCGCGGCCAGGATCAAGGAGCTCATGACCGATTCCGAGTGGAGGGAGGAGATGCAGTATGAGAAGGGCAACAGGCAGGTCATGTGGATTGTGATTGTGGGGATGCTGACCATGTGGTTTTTCGGCGTTTCGTTTGGCTTGCTGATGGCGGATTCCCTGCATAACCTCAGGCAGTGGGTAGGGTTGCCGTAGAGTGAGGGGTGGGCCAAAATGGCCCGAGCGCCCCGGCGAGACGGGGGCGGGGAGGAAAAATGGAGCACGAGCAGCAGCACCCCACCGGCCCCACCTTCGACACGCTGAAGGCGGCCGAGGCCCTGCAAAAGGCCGGCTTCACCGGCGTCCAGGCCAAGGCGGTAACCCAAACCGTCGCCGCCGCCCAAGACAACCTGACGACCAAGTCCGACTTCAGGGTCCTCCGGTCCGAGTTCAAGGCCCTTGGGTCCGACTTCAAGGCCCTCGAGTCCACCGTCGAAGCCTATGCCAAGGCGCAGCGGGCGGACAACAAGCGGCTGGAGGAGACTCTGCGGGCCGAATTCAAGGCAGAGCTCAAGATCCACCGGGCAGAGACCAAGGCCGAATTCAAGGAGCTGCGGGCGGATGTGAAGGCGGAGTTCAAGGTGCTGCGGGCGGAGATGGCGAGTCTGCGGACGGAGGTGAAGGCTCTGAACAAGATTGTCTCCGTGCTGCAGAAGATGATTATGGCCGTGACTGTGCCGCTGATGGGGGTGATTGCCGCCGCCGCAGTGAGCGTTGCGGTGGACTACTTCTTCCTCAGCCGCTGACGGCGGGGCAGGCTAAGGAGAGAACATGGAGCACGAGCAGCAGCACCCCACAGAGCCTACCTTCGACACGCTGAAGGCGGCGGAGGCATTGGAGAAGGTCGGCTTTACCGGCGTTCAGGCCAAGGCGGTGACGCACATCATCGTCGAGGCCCAAGCCAACCTGGCGACCAAAGCCGATCTCAGGGAATTCCAGGCGGAGGTCAGGGGAGAGTTCAAGGCGTTGCGGGCGGACAACCAGCGCCTGCTGGCCGCCTTTGAGTCTCATGTCGCGGTGCTGCGGGCGGAGAACAAGCGGATGGAGGAGACGCTGCGCGCGGAGAACAAGCGGATGGAGGAGACGCTGCGGGCGGAGAACAAGCGGATGGAGGAGACGCTGCGCGCGGATATGGCGGGGCTGCGGGCGGACAACAAGCGGATGGAGGAGACGCTGCGCGCGGACAACGAGCAGTTGAAGGAGAAGGTCAACACGAACCGGGTGCTGATTTTCAGCATTGGGGTGCCCGTGTTGTTGGCACTCGTGGGGCTTACCTTCGCCGTGGTTAGCCTTTCCCTCCGGTAGTGCCGGTGCACCCTGTCGGGCTGACGGCGGGGCAGGCTAAGGAGAGAGCATGGAGCACGAGCAGCAGCACCCCACCGGCCCCACCTTCGACACGCTGAAGGCGGCCGAGGCCCTGCAAAAGGCCGGCTTCACCGGCGTTCAGGCCAGGGTGGTAACCCAGACCATCGTCGATTCGCAGGCCAACCTGGCGACCAAGGCCGATCTCGACCGCCTGCATGGCGCGCTGGAAGCGATGCGGGCCACCGTCGAAGCCAACGCCGAGGTGCAGCGGGCGGACAACCAGCGCCTGCTGGCCGCCTTTGAGTCTCATGTCGCGGCGCTGCGGGCGGACAACAAGCGGATGGAGGAGACGCTGCGCGCGGACAACGAGCAGTTGAAGGAGAAGGTCAACACGAACCGGGTGCTGATTTTCAGCATTGGGGTGCCCGTGTTGTTGGCACTCGTGGGGCTTACCTTCGCCGTGGTTAGCCTTTCCCTCCGGTAGTGCCGGTGCACCCTGTCGGGCTGACGGGCGTGGGCGAAGCTGCGCCGCACCCCCCCCCCCCCGCGGGGAAGAGGGCGGAATTATTTTGTGCCGGGGGCGGCTTGGCGCTGGTAGAATGCCGCCGTGGCCGCCGCCGTGGCGAAGCCCGCCCGCCGGGCCGAAGCCCTCGCCTGCTCTGGCAGGGTGGCGCGGGGGTAGGGGGGCGGGGTAGAGTGGCGCTGGCGCTGCGGTGCGGGTCGGCGGGAGCCGGGGTAGAGTTTCGGGGCGGCGCGCGGCGCGGCGCTCGGGGGCGTTGCGAGGGCTGGCGCGGGTTGGCGTTGCGAGCTTGGGGAGTTTGAGGAAATGCGAAACAGGAGGGAGCGAGACATGGACACGGGGAACACGCGGCGCGCACGGCGCGCTTTCGGCACGCGGGGCGCGGTGCGCGCTTTCACTACCACCGTTGCGGGCGCGCTCACCGCCGCCGCACGCGGCGCGCTCGCCGCTGCGCTGCGGCCGATTGCCGGGGTGCGGGGCGTGGGGCGCGCTTTGGCGGGGGCTTTGTTGGTTGGCGGGGTGTTGGGGTTGGCGCAGGGGGCGCAGGGGCAGACCACCTTTACGGTTACGGGGCCGGCTTCGATTACGGAGACGGACGCGAATCAGAACCTCGTGTTTACGGTTACGCGCAGCGGGTCTGCGTTGACGGCTGCTTCCACCACGGTGGGGTGGGCCATTACGCACGATGGGACGGACGGGACGAATGCGGCGGACTTTGGGGCGGTCAGCGGGAGTGTGGTGTTTGCGGCGGGGGAGGATGCGCAGCAGTTCCTTCTCACCGTGATCGGCGACAACGATGCGGAAAAGGACGAGGGCTTCACGCTGCAGGTGAGCCACGGCACGCACTCCGTCGGCGCCGCTTACGATGGCGAAATTGTCGGGGACGATACGCACTTCACCGTCACCGGGCCGGCCAGCATACTCGAGGCCGATAACATGGCCTTCCCCGATTTCACCTTCACCCGCACCGGCGCAGAGCTGACCGAGCAATACGCCGTCTCCGGATCCGTAGGTGATGTCCCCCTCGGCGATCCCCGCCGCGGAGCAGGTTTCATCGCCACGCAACCGGCAGGAGGAGGTATCCAGAGTTTCGCAGCGGGCGATGACGAGAAGATGGGCGCCCCGCTCAGGTTCCAGATCAACAAGGATTACGATACCAGCGTAACGGACGGGAATGATGGTGACAGGGATTACACTTGGGGGCTGTCGACAGTGGGAAGGGGGCCGCTCGGAGACATGGGCAACCCCGGAAACCACACCTACGCCCCGCCCGTCCGCTTCACCGTGCTGGATAACGACATCCGCCTCGTCGTCACCGCCGGCCCCACCAGCGTCGACGAAACAGACGCCAACGCGGCGACCAGCGCCTACACCATTACGCGGCTGGGCGGCGAGTTCCCCTCCACCACCACGGTCACCTGGACCGTCAACCACGGCACCGCGGCCAGCGCCACGGCCAGCCCCACGGTGGCGGCAGATTTCTCCGCCGTCACCGGCACGGTAGATTTCGCCGCGGGCGAAGATTCCCAGACCTTCACGGTGACCATCGTGGGCGATACCACCTCGGAAAGCGTGGAGAACTTCAACCTGACGGCGAGCGTAACCACCGCCAACACCCCCACGGGCTACGAGATTACCTCTGGCACGGGCTACGATGTGGTGCTGCGGGACAATGAGAACACCACCTTCACGGTTGATATGGGGCCGGCCAGCCTTACCGAAACCGATGCCAACGCGGCCACCAGCAACTACACCATTACCCGCACCGGCGCAGAGCTGACGGCAGAGACGACCGTTACCTGGACCGTGAACCACGGCACCACGGTGGCCGGAGATTTCTCCGCCGTTACGGGCACTGTGACCTTTGCGACGGGGGCCGATTCCGGGACCTTCGCCCTTACCATTGTCGGCGATACCACGGCAGAGGTGGACAAGGACTTCACGCTGACGGCCAGCGCCACGGGCAGCAACTCTGGCCCGCCCTATGCAGTAACGCTGGCAGACAACGACGCGGCGACCTTCGCCGTTACCGCCGGGCCTACCACAATTACCGAGGGCGATGCGGGCACGAGCTTTGACTACACCATCACCCGCTCCGGCGTGGAGTTGACCGCCAACACGACGGTTCAAATTCTGATCCGCGATGGAAGTGTCGCCGAGGCCCTCGACCCCAATGTGCATTCGACGAATGTCTCCCAATTTCTCAACTCGATGCCGGTTACATTCGCCATGGGTGAAGACACCAAGACGGGCACAATTACGACACAGGCTGACAATGTTGTGGAGGGCGATCGGAACTACCACCTGATCGTATTCTCCAGCGGCCACAACAGGGGCGCGGGCTACGATATCGTCCTTCAAGACGACGACGCCACCTACACCATTACGGATGGGCCGCAGCGGATCAACGAGACGGATGCGAATCAGAATTTCACCTACACCATTACCCGCACGGGGGCGGATGCGGCCCTCACCGTAACCTGGCAGGTGAATCACGCCACCATGGACGGCACCGAGGCGGCAGATTTCGCCATGGCCACGGGCACTTTGAATTTTGCGATGGGCGTCTTGAGCCAGGATTTCACCCTTACCCTGGCGGGCGACAACGATGCGGAGGGCGCGGAGAATTTTACGCTGACGGCCACTGCCCCGGGCCACCCGGCCGGCACGCCCTATGCAGTTACGGTGGGCGACGATGATACGAACTTTGCCATTACCGCCGGGCCCACCAGCGTTACCGAAACCGATGCCAACGCCGATACCGGCGCATACACCATTACCCGCAGCGGCGCGGGGGCGGCGGCCACCATTACCTGGACCATCGCGCACGGGCAATCGGGCGATGACAGCAGCGACCCCACGGTGGCGGCAGATTTCGGCGCGGTAACCGGCACGGTGGATTTTGCGGCGGGCGATGCCACCAAGACCTTCATGGTCAATATTGTGGGCGATACCGCAGTGGAAGAAAATGAGAACTTCAACATAATGCTGAGCGGCCCGGCCGGCTTCGGGTATGGCGCGGGCTACGATGTGACCATTACGGATAATGATTCCGCCCAGTTCTCCATTGACAGCGCGGGCGCCACCAGCATTGCCGAAACGGATGCCAACGCCGCCACCACCTACACCATTTCCCGCGAAGGCGCGGCGCTGCCCGCGGGCAACACCACCGTTACCTGGACCCTTATGCACGGCACGGTGGCCAATTCCACCGACAGCCCCACGGTGGCGGCGGATTTCTCGGCGGTTACGGGCGATGTGACCTTTGCGCAGGCCGACACCTCCCAGACCTTCAACGTTACCGTGGTGGGCGATAATGCGGTGGAAATGACGGAGAACTTTCACATTGTGCTGAGCAGCACCTACGCCAACTTCCGCACCAACGCCGGCTACGATGTGGAAATTACGGACGATGATACGCATATTGCCATTACCGCCGGGCCGACGATCATTGCGGAGACGGATGCAGATGCGGCCAGCGCGAACTTCACCATCACCCGCACCGGGCAGGATGTGTCGAATGTGGCCATCAGCAACCTTGTTCTGACCATCAATCACGGCACGACGGCGGATGCCACGAACAGCCCCACGGCGGCCGCGGATTTCACCACGACCTCAATAACCGGAGGTTTCACCGCGGTTGATGGCGCCACGGTCACCTTCACCATCACCGTCGTCGGCGACAACGCGGTGGAAGCGACGGAGAACTTCAACATCTCCATCAGCGGCCCCGCCGCCCACTCCTACGGCCCCGCCTACAATTCCAGCATTACCGACGACGACACGAGCTTCAGCGTAAGCGGGCCGACCAGCGTGACCGAGACGGATGTCAACCAGGATCTCGAATACACCATCACCCGCAACGGGCTGGAGCTGATGGCCACCACCTCCCTTACTTTCTCCGTTGAACACGGCACCTCGTCCAACCCGGCGGACAGCCCCACCGTGCCCGCCGATTTCGATTTCGGCAGCTTTACGGGCGCGATTACTTTCAACGCGGGTGACGATGCGCAGACCGCCACGGTCACCCTGGTGGGCGACAACGCTTTGGAGAGCACGGAGAACTTCAATATTGTCTTGAGCGGCCCCAGCGCTCACGCCTATAGCTCTCCCACGGATGTGGCCATTACCGACGACGACGCCGCCTTTACAATAACAGCCGGCCCCGCCAGCCTTGACGAAACCGATGCGGATGCAGCCAGCGCCGCCTACACCATTACCCGCACCGGCGCTGCGGTAGCGGCCACGGTCACCTGGACCATCAACCACGGCACGGCGGCGGATGCCACCGATAATCCCACAGAGGCGGCGGATTTCTCCGCAACCACGGGCACTGCGACCTTCACCGCCAGCGATACCACCCAGACCTTCACCATTACCGTGGTGGGCGACAATGATCTGGATGGGGATGAGAACTTCAACCTGACGGCCAGCGCCCCGGGGCATCCTGCGGGCACGGGCTACGATGTGGCGCTGAACGACGACGAGGCGAACTTCACCCTGACCATTGAGCCGGGCATCAACACGGAGAGCAACTTTGGCGTGGCGGAAGGCGCGGACGAGAATATGCGCCAAATTCGCGTCAAATACATCGCCGACGATGGCAGCAGCGCGCTGGATGCCGAGGCCACGGCCACCGTCACCATTCTGGGCGAGGCTCCCGCCGGCCTGAACCTGGCCACCACCGGCTACCCGGATGGCCTGACCTCCGAGCGCGCCGCCACCGCCACCGGCATGGGGGCGGATTTTGCGGCGGATACCTTCACCTGCGCCATTCCCGCCAACACCGCCCACGACGCCGTCGTCACCTGCGCGCTGCCGGTGGTTACCGACGACACGCTCTCCGAGCGGGTGGAGCACTTCAGCGTGGAGCTTTCGGGCGGACCCGCCGGCGTGCAATACGGCGGCAAGCGCTTCCACTTTATTGCCGCCTCTGACCCCATTCGAATGCGCGTGGATCAAGCCGCTTACACCGCCGATGAAGGCGATTCGGTCACCGTGCGCGTGCATTTCAGCGTGGCCCCCGGCACCACCGTCACCGTCCCCTCCGGCCTTACCCAGTTCCGCATTCTGTTTGACGACGGCGGGGATCCCATCTCCTCGGCCACCTACCGCCTGGAAACGCCGGGCGTTGACACCACCCTGCTCGACGGCACGCCGGTCTGGGAGCGGGCCGATGGCATGCGCCACCACGAATTTCAGATCAGCAGCACCGATAACAGCGATGCCGCGGCCGATGATGTGCAGACCTGGCAGTTGCGCGGCTTCCACGATCTGCCGATCAGCTGGGAGATTACCGGCGGCGACAGCGGTGACGACGGCACCTTCACCATCACCTTTGTGGACGACGAACCCACCAGCTGGACGGTGCGGTCCCGCGGCAGCGGCGTGCAGTCGCAGGACACCAACGAGAACGCCCCGGCCATTGCCACGCCCACCACCGCCGATACCGCGGCCGATGCCGATCACCCGAACACCATGTATTTCCGCTTCACCAACTACGAGAGCCTGGATACGCGCGGCGAAACCGTGATTACCTACTGCCTGGCGGGCACCGCCACCGGCGCCACCGCGGCCGCAATCGCCGCCAACCCCAACCTGGTTTACGATTACACCTACCCCAGCGGCTACGACCCCACCAGCACCACCGCCGCCCATTCTGTTTACCAGGGAAGCTGCAACACCGGGCGCGGCAGTTTCACCATTGCCGCCGGCACCTCGCCGAACTACCGGCTGGGCATTACGCTCAACGACGACAACCTGAACGAAGGCGACGAAACCATTATTGCCGAGGTGGTGAATGTGACCGAAGCCGGCCACAACACCCGGCTTGAGCGGAACACGACCGATTGCACGCTGTCCTCGGGCGTATGCGCCGCCACCCGCACCATCAAGGATAACGACGCCATTACCGTGAGCGTTGCCAACGGCGGCACGGATCAGGACAGCGCCGCGGGCTTCCAGGTGCAGGAGAGCCAGAACGCGGTGTGGGTGGTTACGCTCAGCAAGCCCAGCGTGGCGGCGGCTTCCATTCCGTGGACCACCACGGGCTTCGAGGCGGCGGATACCAGCGGCACCGATCCGACCAGCCCGCTGACCATTGCGGCGGGGCAGACCACGGGGGAAATCAGCTTCGCGCTGGCGCAGGATGCCGACGCGGACATGACGGGCGATAACACGAGCGAGGCTGTGAAGCTGACTTTGGGCGCAAGCCCCACGCTGGGCACAGGCGGCGGCAGCATTTCGCGCCATGCCACCCAGGCGTCGTATGAAACCACGCAAAATATCATTCCGCGAAACATTGCGCGGGATTTGACGGTGACGCGCTACACCGACAGCACTTACAGCACGGCGGTGGATGAAACGACGGCCGCCAACAATGTCCTCAGCGCCGAAGGCACCCGCACCAGCCCCACGCGGCTG
>JAPPPQ010000057.1 GCA_028817435.1 Deltaproteobacteria bacterium | reverse complement strand
CGGTAACTCCGATTACCGAGCGCTTGTCCCGCAGTAGATTGATGCCGGAAAACATGTAGATTTTCCGTTTGCCCGCGGCCATGTCGCGACGGATGGTGTCGAGCAACGGGGTCAGTTTGTGCGAAATGGCGAGATGGTCGGCGTCCAGTTTTACCGCCATCCGGCGGGTCGTTTTGGACAGCGCGTAGTTGTAATAATTGGCCAGTCCATGCACCGAATCATCCGGAAGTTTCTCATATTCGCGGCTCCCAAGCGGATGCACTTTTGGCTGATAGTGATGGACTTTGAGTTTGCGCGGATACTGTCGCGCCAGTTCGGTCAAGACCGCCACGGTGTTGTCCGTGCAATCGTTGTAGCAGGCGATGATTTCATCGTAATGCTCGATATGCGAAAGAATCGCGACGCGCACCAGTTGCTGCTCGTTTTTGATGCGCATGTAGGCGCTGATGCCGGGTTGGCGCGGCTTGGAAAGCGCGCGAACATCAACTTTAAAGTTGTCATGCATGACGCTTAACCGATACGGTTTTTTCGTACTCGTTGTTGAGTCGCCCCAACAAGGAATTTTCAGGGAAGGGGGACGACTTGTCATACCCCTCCCGCCTCAAATATTCGTTTTCCGCATGGAACGCATAACTGTCGGGAAACAGGACTTCAGCGCTTCCGTCAAACTCTTCCAACAGAATTTTTCGCCACCGTTCTCTCGGAAACGCCAGATAGGGAGAAAAAACCTCATATGATTGGGCATGCGGGAGGAGATTATGATGTTTAAGCGCCTGGGTAAAGCCGCGCGGTCCGCCGGATTCGCCCCATCGGGTGAATTCTTTTCCTTTGCGTTGCAGTACCCTTTTCGTTTTTCTTACTCGGTTTCGCCATGAATCGTAAGGCAAAAACCGGTTGGGGTGGGCGCAACAACGCTCCATCCATGCGCAAAACATATGGTTTGCCGGAAACGCCAGAACATGAGTATAGCAGTAGCCGACTTGCACTTTGCTGCGGACGGACAAGATGGTTCTGTCGCCGCTAAACACGATTGGGCTGTCAAAAACAAACGGTTTCAGGCAAACAACATCCATATCAACCCACCAGCCGCCGCGCTGGTAAAGCAGAGCCCAGCGAAACCAGTCGCTGAATACCGCAAATGACCCCCGGCGGCATACAAACACTTTTTTCTGCGGAATGATTTCGTTGGCGTCTTTCATCACCACGCCTTCAGGTACGCCGACCAGTTCATTGTACGCATACAAATGAAACTCATGACCATGGCGCATGAAAGAATAGGCGCAAAGTCGCTCCAGCGGCGACAAGCGTTCTCCCAACCATAAAGATTGAATGGTGCAGCGCATCGACAATTCCCTCCGACTCAAATCGCCCGCCGTTGCAGTTTATCGATGGCATCGCGTCGCCAATCGATGCCGGCCAAGTCTTCCGCCAAGCGCGCCAGCCTGACATGGGCCAATTTAGGGGGCGTTCCGGTTAACTTGTATTTCGCCTTGCGAAAGAATTCGCCGGCATACAAATCGACATGCAGCCTGTCGTAGAAGTCCATCCGCTTTTTCATTTTTGCGCGGTACTGGGCGGAGCGGAATTCGGCGAAATCAACCCACTCGAATTTACCCAACTTATTCTGCATATAAACGCGTTCGGCTTCGCTTCGGTACTTCCCAAACGCGGAATCATGTTTCAAGTATTTAAGATGGAAACACATGATTCCCATGTATTCCGTTTCCAATGTCGCATCTTCAATGGCCAAGTACTCGGCCAGTTTGTTGTTTTTGTAATGGAAACCCTCGCCGACCGGGTGGTAGTAATGGTCCCTGTTGCCCACGAACGGAACATGGCCGGCCACGCCGATTTTGCCGTCGCTGTTCCTTGCCAGGTTGATGCCGGAAAAGTAGTACAGTTTGCGCTTCCCCGCCGCAATGTCCCGGCGAATAACTTCGGTCAGAGAGGCAAGTTTGCCGGGTATGGCGAGATGGTCGGCATCCAGTTTTGTCGCCACCGTGCGGGTCGTCTTGGACAGCGCGTAGTTGGAATAATTGGCCGCCCCGTGCACCGAGTCGCCGGCAACTTGCGCGTATTCCGCGCTGTGCGCCCAATGGACTTTTGGCGGATAGTGGTGGACTTTGAGTTTGCGCGGATACTGTTGCGCCAGTTCCGTCAAAATTCCTTCGGTGTTGTCCGTGCAGTCGTTATAAACGGCGATAATTTCGTCGTAGAAATCGATGTGTGACAGAATCGCCGTTCGAACAAACTGCTCTTCGTTTTTGATGCGCATATAGGCGCTGATACCCGGATTTCGCGGTCTCGAAAGCGAGCCGCGGTCAAACTTGAATCGGTCGAAATTTTCCATTGGACGGTTCCGGTCAAGGCGTATTTGTCAGCGTTCGGCGCAATACTTGTCCAGCCAATAACCCATGTCTTTTTCATTGACCGGGATTTGTTTGTCCACCAACGCGGCCAGCAGTTTGTCAAGTTGGTGTTGATGCGCCGAGATGAAACCCTTCCCGATGGACTGTGTCGGCGCGCCAAGCAGAACGGATTCCAGCAGGCAGGTCGAATTGATTCCGTAAACCAACTTGGCGGAAACCGCCAAATCCAGAAAACTTCCGCCGGCGTGAATGGGGTGCATCGATTCGTATTCTCCCGGGTCGCGCGGATGCTTTTTGAACAGTACCCTCTGATTTGGAAACTTGATTTCACAGTGCCGTATAAATTCCTGCATGGTTGAAAAACTGGAGTGCAGAACGATGTTGGTGTCGTTTGCCATCTGCAACGGAACGGCGACATAACCGCCGTCGCCCTCCCATCGCTTTCCGCAAAGATGCGTTTGACGAATATCTTCGACCCGGTCCAGATGCTTGGCTTGTATCCAATCCAGCGAATCATCCATGAGGCTGGAAGTGGCGTTGATGCCCCGGGAATCCACGGTAAAGTACCGTTTTTGCGGGAAATAACCGACTTCCACGATGGAGCAAGGCACCCGCTCCAACCGGCAAGCCTGCCGTATTGATTGATGAAACTCCCTTTCCCCGTTCCAAACAAAAACATGGTCGACTTGCGACACTTGTTTTCTCCACCACCGCAAGGCCAGGGGACAAAGGATGCCGCGATTTTTGCGGATGCTGCGGCGCAACGCTCCGGGATAAAGCGAGTCGCTGACAACGCGGACTTCCGCGCCATCTTCGCGAAGATAATCGGCCAAACCGGACAGCCAGCCTTTCACATGCCTTCCCGAGTGGTCATGGATAAGCACGCGGCGAAATCGTTGCGCAATCATGACGTCATCTCACGGTTCGAATCGCGCGTTTTGCCGAGCAAGCGAAACTTGATTCGCAACAGATTGCCGACCACCTTGAAACTCGCTCCCTGCAACTTCAGCAACCGGCGGTAATGTCGCAAAGCCTCGATGTTGCGGGCGTAATTCATGCATCTTTTCCCGGCGCGCTGGTGGTAGAAAGCCCGGTCTTTGGCGGACAACGCCGCGTAATAAGAATCGATGCCGTTTTTCTTCACTTGCTCAAACATCGCCTCATCCACCGCGCCTTGGGCGCGATTTCTTGCCAGCAAGCGGTACAGAATCATCTGTTCCGGCTGGCTGCGGCTGATGCCGGACCGATTTCTCCTGACCACATACAAACCTTCGCGCAAACTGGCCACTGGATGTTTTTTCATCACCCTCAGCCACAAATCGTAGTCATCGGCCTGACGGAAGAAGTCGTCGTATCCGCCGACTTCATCGATGAGTTCTTTTCGCATCATCACGGACGCTCCGATGATGCGGCTGCTTTTCAGCATGTCCTCGAAAGTCGGCGATTCCATTGGCGGTCGATACGCCCTTATTTTTCCGTCGTCCGACAGGGTTAGTCTCCCCGTGCCGAGCACGGCAATTTTCGGATGTTTTTCCATGTAATCGAACTGCTTTTGCAGCCTTTCCGGCAGGCTGATGTCGTCGGCATCCTGCCGGGCAATATAGCGTCCGCGCGCTTTTGATATTCCCACATTCAGGGATTTCGCCAGCCCCAAATTTTCGCTGTTGGAAATCACTGTCACTCGGTAATCGGAGTTACCG
>JAPPPQ010000039.1 GCA_028817435.1 Deltaproteobacteria bacterium | reverse complement strand
CTTCTGCCTCCGGCCGCGCGCCGCCGCGGCGGCCACGGCCACGGCGGCGGCGCGGACGCGGCGCGCCCGCACTCTCTCCCCGCGCCTCGCCCCGCGCAGAAGCGGCATCTCCCCGCGCCGGGGCGGTTTCGCCCAGCGCCCCGGCCCCAGGCAGGGCAAGCGGCGTGAGCGGGCCGTCCAAACTCCCGGCCTGCCACAGAGACACGGGGGCCAGCCAGCGCAGGGCGGCGCGGGCGGCGTCGTCCGCAGCGGGCGAGGCGAGCAGCAGCGCGGGGCGCGCATCCAGCCGCAACGGAGCGGGCGCATCCCGCAACAGCAGCGGCAGCGAGGGCGCGGCGGCCCAGGCGGCGCGCAAAATGGCGGCCAGCTCGGGCAGGCCCAAACGCGCCCGCGCCGCAAGCAGGGCGATCTGCCCATCGGGGAGCAGGCCCAGCCCGTCCAGCGCCGCGCCCTCTCCCGCCACCGGCCAGCGGCGCAGATGGCGCAGCTCTGCCGCCTCGGCCAGCGCGGCCAGCAGCCGGGCGCGCGCCCCGTCCTCGCCCCCCCGCGCGCGGCGGTCGCCCGCGCGCTTGCGAAGCTGCGCTTCCAGGCGATCCAGGGGCTCGGCCAGCAAGCCCTCGCCCCCGCGCAGGGAAATGCGGCGGCCCGCCAATTCCAGCACCGCTTCGCCAGATTCGGCCTCGGCCCGCAGCGCCGCCACCGGCTGCGCCAGCAACACCAGCTCCAGCGCCGCAGACGGCGCAGAGACACTGCGGACTGCGCCGCCGTGCTTGGCGGCCAGGCCCCGCATCGCCAGGGCGGCCCGGCCAAACACCTCGCGCGCGGGCGCGGCCAGGCCCTCGGCCAGGCGCTCCGGCAGCAGCGCGGCGGGGGGCGCGGCCTCGGCCCGGGCCAGCACGGCGCCCCGCTCTCCCGGCAGGCACAGCGGCCAAATGCCGGGCACGGCGGGCGGCGCAGCGCTGGCAGCGCCTGTGGAGGCGCTGGCCGCAGAGCCGGCTTCGCCAACGGCGGGCGCGCCCAGGCGGGAGAGCAGCCAGCGGCTCGCGCCATCCCAGTGCGGCGCGCAGGCCGCCAGCATGGCGGGCGCACTCGGCTCCGCCGCGGCCGCGGCCAGAGCGGCCAGCACGGCGTCGCCGCCGCTGCGGTCGCTCACCGCCACAATCCAGCGCGCGCCTTCCGCGCCCGTCTCGCCCGCAGCAACGCCCGGCGCATCCGAATGTGCGGAGCCGGGCGCGCCCGTGTGCGCGGCGGACGCAATCAGCGCGAAGGAATCCGCAACCCCCGGCAGCGTCCGGCGCTGCGCCGAGTCCGCTTCCACCGGCAACGCCGCCAGCGCGCGCTGCAACCAGCTCTCATCCATGCCCCTGCCGCGGCCCGGCCACGGGCGGCGGCGCGTGAATCCCCGCATCCCTCATTCTCCCTGCGCCGCTGCCGCGCAATCAAAAATCCAAGTCGGCGCAATGATAGGCTACGCGGATTATGACGGCAAAGCAGGAGCTTCAGCCGTAAATCCGGCGCGCTGCAGCTTTGCGTGCTCTGCCAGTGCGAAGCGGTCGGTCATGCCGGCCAAATGATCGGCGATGGCGCGGGGCGCGCCTTCGTCGCCGAAGCGCGCGCGCACCGAAGCCGGCAGCAGTTCGGGGCGGTTGCGGAAGGCGCGGTAGAGATCTGCCAGCGCCGTTTCGCAGCGCTGCCGTTCTTTGTCCACTTCCGGGTGATGGTAGAGCGCTTCAAAGAGAAAGCGCTTCAGGCCGATCTTCCACTGCGAAACTTCGGCGGAGTAGCGCAGCAGCGGCTGCGGCATTTCGCGCAGCGCCGCCAGGCTGGCCGGGCGCGCTTCGGCCAGGGCGGCGGCGCTGCTCTCCACCAGGTCGGTCACCAGGCGGTTGATGAGCGCCGCAATTACCTGCGCGCGCAGCACCGGCTGCGGCGCGCGGCCGAGGCGCTGCGCGACTTCGGCGCGGGTCCGCGCCCAGAGCGGCACATCTTCCAGCTGCTCCAGGCTGAGCAGCCCTGAGCGCAGGCCGTCGTCCAGATCGTGATTCAGGTAGGCGATCTCGTCGGAAAAATCCGCCACCTGCGCTTCCAGACTGGGCTGCGCCCGGCGTTGCGGCGGCTCCACCGGGTGCGGCCAGCTGCAGCCGTGCTTCAACAACCCCTCGCGCGTCTCGAAAGTCAGGTTGAGGCCGTGAAAGGCGGGATTGCGGCGCTCCAGCCAGTCCACAATGCGCAGCGTCTGCCGGTTGTGATCGAAGCCGCCGTCGCCGCGCATCAATTCGTTCAGCGCGCGCTCGCCCACATGGCCAAAGGGCGTGTGGCCGAGATCGTGCGCCAGCACCACCGCCTCGGCCAAATCTTCGTTGAGCCGCAGCGCGCGCGCCAGCGTCCGCGCAATCTGCGCGCCTTCCAGTGTGTGGGTGAGGCGATTGCGGTAGTGGTCGCCCTCGTGGCGGATGAACACCTGCGTCTTGTATTCGAGCCGGCGAAAAGCCCGGCTGTGCACAATGCGGTCGCGGTCGCGGGCAAAAGCCGTGCGGTAGGGGTGCTCCGCCTCCGCAAACAAGCGCCCCGCGCTCTCCCCGCTGCGGGCCGCCCACGGCGCCAGCCGCGCGCGCTCCTCCGCCTCCGCAGCTTCCCTGCGCCGGGGCGCAAAACTCAAGGGCCTTCCTTCCGAGCCGGATCGGGATCCGGACAGCGCTCAGGAAAGAAGAGTGACGGCGCTGATGACAGCGGTGCACAAAGGAAGAACCAATTTCACGAAAATCGAAAGCGTCCGGCTGATGGCATGGAGATTCTCAAGCAACGGGCCATACCTATCGAAGAATTCGGCAAGCACCCTAATCTGCCGCGTATTCTCGCCCACCGCATCAAGCAATTTCTCTACTGCTTCGCGCAATTCCCGCAACTCACCGCGCTGCCTGGCTGACTCGGCAGCAAGCTCCCTAATCTGCTGTGTGTTTTCGCCCACCGCCTGGCGCAAATCGTCAAAGCGCTTTTCCATCCCAGCGATATGCCCTTCGAGCAGACCTTTGACCTCACCCACTTCCTTGCTGAGGTTCACCAACAGATTGTCGTCGTTTGCCATTGTCTCCTCCCGGACCTCATCTGGCTGCTTGCGCGGCAAGCCGGGCGCCCGCCTGAGGTGCGTCACGAACTTCTCGTCCATGGCCCTTCCCCTTCCTATTGCGCGCCCCGGGCTACCCGCGGGCCTGCCGGAACAATAACATATGAGCTGGCGCAGAATCAATAAAAAAATTCCGCAGTTAATTCAAGTAGTTGAGCGCTCATTGTGAATCGCGCAGCAGTTCGCGCAGCGCCTCCTTATCGGCGTCGTCAATCTCCTCGTGAAAAGGCCCCGGCTCCTCCGCAACCGGAGCCGCGCGCTCGCCGCCACGCGGGCCAATCTCTCCCGCGCCCAGCCAGAGCCACAGCGCCGCCCCCGCAAGCGCCAGCGCCAACACAAAGAGCAGCATGCGCATCGTCCCTCTCCTCCATGTTCTCACCGGCCCCCGGCTCTTCCGCTCCCACAAAATAGCGCGCGGCCCGCAGGCGCAGGCAATCCTAAAATACCGGGATTTACGGGGACAGCACGGGATTTTCCGGGACGCCCCCTCTCGCCAACAAGCACGCGCTAAAAAAGAGCGCAAGTCAGGGAGAGGCTCACTTATTTCTGCATAGGGATCCACCCACACCCCATTCCCGAAGCGGACAGGACAGAGCACTTGACACTGAAAATCACCGACTTACCTTAGCCTCCACAGCCACCCAAAAGGAGCCCCCATGAACTTCCGCGACAACGACGACGTCAGGCGGGCTGCTAAGCAAGCCGTCGCCAGGATCGGCAAGGCAAGCTGGCGGACCACCGAATGGACCGCCAAGACCGTATGGAAGGGCACCAAGCGCACCGCAGCCTTCTGGGGCCGCCGCCATCCGGCACTGAAAGCGGTCGTCTACGTCGGAGGGGCCTTCGTCTCAGCCGCAGGAACCGCCTACGCAGGTAGCAAGTCCGCCACCGAGGCAGCAGCCGCAGGAGGAAGTGTGATTCTCACGGCAGGAGCCGTCATGGCAGCCAACAAATTCTGCAGCTGGGCTGCCAAGAGCGAAAAGGTGGAGAGGCAGTTGCAGGAAGCCTCATGAAGCCCTTCTCCACACTGAAGGAAATCTTCCGGATCACAGCGCCCCTGCGGGCCGCACTGGCCTTCTGGGGGCGAATGCCTCCCGTCGTCCAGATCCCTGCCTACATCGCGCTCACAGCGCTCCACGCGTGGCCTTGGGCTGGAATCGAGGACGCCCGAACCGTCCTGCCCCGCACCCTCGCCGCCGGAGCCGTGCTCCTGGTCACGCACATCACCTGCACCGCCGCGGCGGGCAGAAAAACCCCGGAGACGGGCCAAAACGCCGCAAAGAGTGCCCCTCAGGGCGAATTTGCTCCCAAGGCGAAGTCTGAAATCGCTAAGGCGGGCCTCGCTGCCGCGACAGGAGCCGGAGCCGTCGCAGTCTTGACGCACCAGTCGGAAGAGACTACTAATCCGGAAGTGCCACCCGCGGCGGAGGAATCGGACGGCTGGGAAGACCTGCTGGCGGGGATTGTGGACTGACTGGGAACGCAGAAACACATTTGTCGGCCACCAAGCTAAGACCCAGAGCCAAGTGGCAACACCACACGCAATGCCCGCCTCTCCATACGCTCAATCGCGCCCTCATCAAGAGCCCCGGAATCGAAAGCGGAGCCTTCCACACGACCCTTCAGTTCCTCCAAATTCTCCAAAAACAGGGACTCCCAGAAAGAACTAGCCCACCAGCGCGACAGGCCACGCGCCGAAAGCGAGCGGAAACCCTCCCGCAAGTGCCCAAGCTCCCGATTCGCCATCATAAGGAGAAGAGCCAAAAAGTCGCCCCGAAGGCCAGCAGGAGCACGCAACTCCGCTTCTGCTGCAGCAAACAAATTCCGGGAAGTCCAGAATTTGATGCAAAGGCCAAGGTAATAGTCTTTCTCTTCCTCTTCCGCAGCAAACTCCATGGAACCTCCCCGCAGGTAACGCCGCAAAACAGATGCCGAAGCATAACAAAGGCAAAGCCAATAAACAACCAAGCACAAGCCGGGCAAAGGCCCCAATAAAAGAGGAATTCCCAATGCAAGCACAATTGATTCACCTTGCACCGATGAGAGGGGAAACCAGCCGGTGGCTGATCATAATGCCCCCGACGGGCAGCAAACCCTACAATGCTCTCCACTTCATCAAAACGATCCAGCAGGCAGCCCTCCAGACCGAGGCAGCAAGTGCCAACTTGGCCAATCCTCCCAACGGAACGGGGCCCAAAATCGATTGGCCCGCCCCCGGATTCATGCAAGCCATCTATCCCAGTGCCGAAAGCGAGGAGGAATTCGTCAATTTCCTCATCACGACTAGGAAAAGCGAAGAGGCCATACCACACACTCACGAACAATACGGTCTGACGCCGATCTTAGCCAAGCCCGGAGACAAAGCAAATTGGCTGGTACTCGGGCCTCCCGGGACATGGGATGTGCACAACCGAATGAAGCTCGCACGAGACATTTTGGACATTATGCGTGCAACCGAAGGGGAAGAAGTATGTCCACCGCTCCATATGCTCCCAGCAGAAGGAATCAAACAGGTAGCACCAGGAATCATACAACATCTAGCCCAAAGCAGGAAAAACGAAAACGAATGGTTTACGTTCACCATTCTGGAAATGGCACAGCAAACGAACCAAACCTAGAAATCTACTATGCTTATCACTGGAAACCCAGCAAAGAAAGGAAAATCATGGAAGCCACGGGGAATTTGCCTAGCTCCTAGAGGCTTTGTTGATGCCGCTGCCAAAGCCAGAAAATTACCGTAGGCTCCGACCCTTAAACGAATTAGAGACACCATGTCTCTGAAAGGCACCCGGCTGCGCTGCGGGTTATTATTCTCTCCCTCCATGCCCACCGAAACTAGACCCATACTGCCGCGGCTGTTGCTCGGCCCCGGCCCCAGCAATGTGCAGCCGCGGGTTCTGGCGGCAATGGGGCAGCCGCTGCTCGGGCATTTGGATCCGGCGTTTCTGGCGATTTTGGATGAGGTGCAGGCGCGGCTGCGGCGGGTGTTCGGGACGCGCAATGCGCTGACACTGCCGCTTTCGGCGCCGGGCAGCGCGGGAATGGAGTGCTGCCTGGCGAATCTGCTGGAGCCGGGAGACGCCGCGGTGGTGGGCGTGGCGGGGGTGTTCGGCGAGCGGCTCTGCGAGGTGGCGCGGCGCATTGGCGCGCGCGTGACAAGAGTGGAATGCAGCTGGGGCGAGGCGCTGGACCCGGGCGAAATGCGCAGCGCCATCAACAAGGTGCGGCCGCGCGTGGTGGCGCTGGTGCACGCAGAGACTTCCACCGGCGTGCTGCAGCCCGTCGCAGAGATTGCGCAGGCAACGCGCGAAGCGGATGCCCTGCTGGTGCTCGATTGCGTCACCTCGCTGGGCGGCGTGCCGCTGCGCCTGGACGATTGGGGCGTGGACGCCGCATACAGCGGCACGCAAAAGTGCCTCTCCTGTCCGCCCGGCCTTTCGCCCGTTTCTTTTGGAGAGCGCGCGCTGCGCCGGGTGCGCCGGCGCAAGCAGCCTGTTCAGAGCTGGTTCATGGATGTGGGCCTGCTCGGCGCATATTACGGCGGCGGCGCGCGGGTCTATCACCACACCGCGCCCATTTCTGCAATCTATGCGCTGGCCGAGGGGCTTCGCATTGTGGAAGAAGAAGGCATGGCGGCAAGGGCAGAGCGCCACCGGGAAGCGGGGCGCGCGCTGATAACGCAAATGCAGGCGCTGAATCTCGTGCCGCTGGTGGCCGAGCCGCTGCGCCTGCCGCCACTTACCACGCTGCGCTTGCCCGCGGCGCTGCGCGGCGCGGCAGAGGCGAAGCTGCGCCGCCGCCTGCTGGACGAGCACGGCATTGAAATCGGCGCCGGCCTCGGCCCGCTGGCCGGTGAAGTCTGGCGCATTGGCCTGATGGGCGAAAACGCGCAACGGCACTGCGTCGAGCGCCTCGCCGCCGCGCTGCGCGCCCTGCTCTGAGCGGGGTTGCGCGGCGGGCCGGGGTGTGCGAGGGTGCTCGCGCCGCACGGGCGCCCCGCAAGGGCTTCGAGGGAAGTGCCGTGTAAATCGGCCGCGGTCGCGCCACTGTGATCGGAAATGCTGCGGCGGCAAGCCACTGGGCTTTGGCCCGGGAAGGGCCGCCGCAGCGCTCGCGGGTTCCCCGCGTAAATCCGTCAGCCAGGAGACCTGTCCGGGCGGCTTTCGCAACTGCTCTTCGCGGATGAGAGTGGTGCGGAGGCCTCGCGCCGGAGGGACCGGCCCGGAGCCCCTCACCCCCGCGAAGGGGGTGCACGGAGGTTCCGATGCCGGCGCAGGACCGCAATCGCTTCGCTTTCTCCACTACGCTCGCCTGTTTCTCTCTCTTCGCCTCGCTCGCAGGGCCGCCCGCGTTTTCGCGCCCGGCCCACGCGGCAGCTGCGGCGGCCGAATCCGCCGATGCGGACGCCGCCCGCACGGCGCAACCGCCCGCACGGCGCAACGCGGCGCGTCCGCGGCCCGGCGATGTGGAGGAAATCGTCGTGGTGGGCCGGCGGCTGCGCGGCGTGCCGCTCGCCGCGCAGAGCGCCGCGGTGGAGGTGATTGGCCGCGAGGAGATTGAGCGCAGCGGCGCGGTGGATTTGCTGGATGTGCTGCGCGGCGCGCTGGGCGCTGCGCCGAACCGCAGCGGCGGCCCCGGCCAGCAGTCCTCGCTGTTTGTGCGCGGCGGCAACGGCGAGCGGGTGCAGGTGATTGTGGACGGCGTGCGCGTGAAGGACGACATCTCCGGCGGCGCGAACTGGGGGCAGCTTCCGGCGGAGAACATCGAACGGGTGGAATTGCTGCGCGGCGCGCAGAGCACCTTGTTCGGCGCAGACGCCGCGGGCGGCGTGGTGCAAATCTTCACCCGCGCGAGCCGCACCGGCCGGGGATTTTCGGGGCGGCTGGGCTTCGGCCATGGCGAGCACGGCGCATGCCGGGCCGGGCGTTGCTGGCGCAGCGGCAGCGCGCTGCTCTCGGGCGAAACGCGGGGCCTCGCCTACAACGCCGGCATTTCGCACCACGAAAGCGGGGAAGTCTCCGCCTACCGCAGGCGCGGCGGCGTGCTGTTGCCCCGCGGCGAGGGCGAGCGCGATGAGGCGCGCAACACCCAACTGCAGGGCCGCATTGCCCTCGACGGCTTCGGCCTGCGCAGCGCGCTGAATGCGCGCCACAGCTGGATTGAAGCGGACTACGACGGCGGCTTCCCCGTCAATCCCGACGACGCGCGGGCCCGCCACGACACCCGGGAGACGCAACTGGGCTGGCAACTGGATCTGCCGCGCTTCGGCCCCCTGCAGAGCCGGGCGCTGCTGGCAGAGCGGCGGCTGCGGCGCAGCGATTGGCCCTCGGGCAACCGGCGCGAAGGGCGTTCCCGCCAGGCGAGCCTTGTGGGCGAAGCCTCCTTCGGCGCGGTGCAGCTTCTGGCCGGCGCGGATTTCGAGGCGCTGCGCGAGGAACTGCGCAGCTTCACCCGGCTGGATGCGCGCACCAGCCGGGCGGGCGCATTTGCCCGCGGCGACTGGCAGGTGGGCGCGCTGGGGCTGGACGCCGGGCTGCGCTACGAGCGCCACTCCGAGGCCGGCAGCGCCCTCACCTGGCAACTGGGCGGGCGCTACGAACTGCTGCCGGGGGTGGATTTGGTGGCGAGCGGCGGCAGCGCCTTTCGCGCGCCGAGTCCCTTCCAGATTTTCAACGCCGGCTCCGGCAACCGCGCGCTCTCTCCGGAGCGCTCGCGCAGCTACGACTTCGGGCTGCGCTTCTCCCTCGATCCCAAGCCCGGCCTGCAGCTGCGCGGCGAAGCCCGCGGTTTTCAGCAGCACTACCGCGATATGATTGACTTCGTCTTCACGCCCCCTTCCACTGCGAGCTACTTCAATGTGAGCCGCGCGCGCTACCGGGGCGTGGAACTCGAAGCGCGCCTGAGTGCCGGGCCGCTGTGGCTGGCCGCCGCCCACACGCGCATTCAATCTCATGCGCAGGGGAGCCACGCACTGCGCCGCCCCGACACCGCGCGGCTGGCCCTGGGCTTTGCGCGCAGCGCCATCGAAGGCGAGGCCGTGCTGCATTACACCGGAGAGCGGCGCGATGTGGGCAATGTGCGCCTCGGCGCTCACACTCTGCTGGACCTGAATCTGAAATTGCGCCTCGGCAAAAACGCCGGACTGCGCGCGCACCTGCACAACGCCACCGACCGCGATTACCAGGAAATAGACGGCTACGGAACCCTCGGCCGCACCCTGCGCGTGTTCCTGGATCTGCAGCTCTGAACGCCGCGCCGCCGCCGCATCAGTTCGAGCGGCGGCGGCGGGCGGCGATGTAGAGGACGAAGCAGAGCAGAACGGCCGCGGCGAGAATGGCGGCGGCGATGAGAACGCCGGCGATGAGGGCGGGATCGGCCTCGTGCAGCGAGGTGAAGATGGGGAATGCGGTGGCGAGATAGACCACGCCGACAGTGGCGGACAGCAGGCCGAACAGCCCGCCGCAGAGAATCGCGCCGAAGAGCAGAAACATCAGCATGGGCTGCAGCAAGCCGCTCCACAAGCGCCGGAAGAATGCGCCAGGCCCGTTCATTGCCCCTCCCCCGCGCCGGTGGCGGCGCGCTGGCCCAGTGTATCCCACACGGCGCCTGCAGCCCGCCCCCTCCCCTACTATGGGCGTGCGGACAGGGGGGAGAAAGCATGGAAGACTGGGAGCGCGCGGCGCGGGAGGAGATTCAGGAGCTGGCCGCCCGCTACAACCAGGCCGGCGATTCCGGGCGCTTTGAGGAGATGCTGGCGCTCTTTGCCGAGGACGGGCGGCTGGATATCGAGGCTGCGCCCGCCCCCGGCCCGCAGGCCCGGCCCGGCGAGAGCTACCGGGGCAGGCGGGAAATCCGCGCGCTGCTGGAGAAATCGGCCCGGGCCGAAGGCGCGCCGCAACGGCTGCGCCATTTCACGGCCAGCCACCAGATTGACTTCGAGAGCCCGCTCTGCGCCCGGGGCCGCGCCTACTTCCTGGTGCTGACGGCCCGGGGCCTCGACCACTGGGGCCTCTACCGGGACGAATACCGGCGCGCCGCCCCAAACGCCCCCTGGCGCTTCACCCGGCGGCAGGTGCGGGTAGAGGGCCGCACCCCCGGCGGCTGGGCCGCCCGCCGGGGCTGAGCGCTGAATTGGTCGCACAGCCACCAGTGGCAGCGGGCGTGCCAAGAGCGGTAAGCTGGGCTCCGAAGGCGCAAGGGAAATCGCTTGGACTGCGCGCCAAAACCTCACAGAAGGGCGGGCAAAATGAACACAGAGCAAACGGTGTCCAGAGAAGCCCAGCAGAGGGAAGTGGAACGCAATTACAAGGCGTTCGAACAGTTGGGAGCAGACTTCCATCAGCAAAACCATGGCCTGTATGCCTTGATGCAGAGCGGAAAGATCATCGAATTGTTCAACACCTGGGAAGACGCTGAGAAAGCGGGAAATCTGCTTTTCCAGGCGGAACCGTTCTCTATTCAGGAGGTGGACAACACGCCGATCAATATGGGAGCTTACGCCCATGCCGTCCTATAACGGAGAGATCGTCAATAGGCAGGCAATTATCAATGTCATCATCACCCCTGCGGACAACACCCGAAAACAGACCTCGTGGAAAGCGCTGATTGATACGGGGGCCACTGTGTGTGGCATCTCCGCGGCCGTCATCAATTCACTCAGCCTGCATCCCAAAACGCAAAAGCCTGTGGTGGGCATTGCAGGATCCAGAGCCACCAATATCTACCGCATCAACCTCCACATTCCGATAACCACAAATACTCTCGTAGGACCCAATCAATTGGCGCAACAGAGCAGTCTGTTGAGCCAACACAATATAGAGGCTTCAGAAATTGCGGCACAGCCCGGTTTCGATGTCCTGCTGGGAATGAACACTCTGGAGCACTGCGTCTTTTTTATCAGCGGAAATCGATTCACAATTGCCTACTAGGCCAATCCCGATATCCATCCGTCCCCCGCTCCTACGGCACCTCCGTTCCTCACCTCCACTGCCCCTCCCCGGTAGCTACGGATATCAGCACGCTTCCCAAGCAGCACAGGTCTTTCACCTGGCCAGGGGACGAAAATCCACCGCTCCATGCCGGGTTCCGGCAATATCGGGGAATATCCGCGCAATCAGGGCGTTTTTCGCCATTTCCCCCGGGGGATTCGTGGTGCAGCACCCGGCGGCGGGGTGCGGCAAAATGTGGCGGGAGGCGCCATTTTTGGCTGCGCGGGGCGGCGGTCCGGTATAGACTAGCGGCGGCCCGCCCGGCGGGGCGGCACTTCAACTTCCACCTGCCTTGCAAGAAGGGAGAGCACCATGCGCCATTGGCTGACGATCCCGGCCGCGCTCGCTGCGGGATTCGTAGTGGGCGGGACGGGGGCGGAGTCGGAGACGCTGGACCAGATTCACTCGGTCCGGGGTTCCGTCATCGCCGCTGCGGCCCAGTCCCAGAAGCGGATCGACAAGATGTCGGACCAGGCCCAGGAGCTGTTGCACAAGTATCGCACCGTCATCCAGGAGGTGGAATCGCTCAAGGTCTACAACACCCAGCTGGAGAAGCTCATCACCGCGCAGCAGGAGGAGAAGGTCCGGCTGCAGGAGGAGATTGACGGCGTCACCGAGGTGGAGCGCGGCATTGTGCCGCTGATGCTGCGCATGGTGGAGATGATTGAGCGGGTGGTGGAGGCCGATGTGCCCTTCCTGCTCGAAGAGCGCCGCACCCGGGTGGCGCGGCTGCGCGAGCTGCTGAACCGCTCCGATGTGACGGTGGCCGAGAAGTATCGCCTGATCATCGAGGCCTACTCCATCGAGAACAACTTCGGCCACACCATCGAAGCCTACACCGACAGCATTGAGATCAACGGCGAGACCCGGGAGGTGGACTTCCTGCGCATTGGCCGCGTGCTGCTGCTCTACCAGACCAGCGACGGCGATTACACCGGCGCGTGGAACCAGACCACCGGCTCGTGGGAGGAGGTCTCCTCGAGCTACTCCGGGGCCGTGCGCCAGGGCCTGCGCATTGCGCGCAAGCAGGCGCCGCCCGATCTGCTGCTGCTGCCCACCCAGGCTGCGGAGGTGTTGCAATAATGCCGCGCCACACCCGCATGGCCCCGCCGCGCCTGGCCGCGGCCCTCTGGGCCGCCCTGTTGCTCTGCCCCCTGGCGCTCCCCGCGCAGGCGCAGGAGAAGAAGGCCGAAGCCTCGAAGCCGAAGTCCTCCGCGCCGCCCAAGACCCTGGACCAGCTGCTCCAGGAGGTGAACGCCGGGCGCAGGGGCGAGACCGCGGAGAACCGCCGGCGCGAGGCCGAATTCCGCCGCCGCCGCGACCAGCAGCAGCAACTGCTCAACCAGGCCCGCCGCGAGAAGGCCCGGCAAGAGGCGCGCAGCGAGCGCCTCGAGGCCTCCTTCCAGAAGAACGAGCGCGAGGTGGGCGCACTGGAGAAGCAGCTTCAGGAGCGCATCGGCTCCCTCGGCGAGCTCTTCGGCGTGGTGCGGCAGGTGGCGGGCGAAACCCGCGGGCTGGTCACCAGTTCGCTGGTGAGCGCCCAGTTCCCGGGGCGCGAGGCCGGGCTCTCCACGCTGGCCCAGAGCCGCAACCTGCCCACCATAGATCAGCTGGAGGATCTCTGGTATGCGCTGCAGCAGGAGATCACCGAATCGGGCAAGGCCGTGCGCTTCGAAGCCTCGGTGGTGCTGACCGACGGCAGCCGCGAACAGCGCGAGGTGACGCGGGTGGGCGTGTTCAGCGCCATCTCCGACGGCGACTTCCTCGAATACAGCGGGGGGCTGAAGGAGATTTTGCGGCAGCCCGGCGGGCGCTTCACCCGCGCCGCAGCGGGCTACGAAAACGCCGACGAGGGCCGCGCCGAAGCGCCCATTGATCCCTCGAAGGGGCAGATTCTCACGCTGCTGGTGCAGCAGCCCTCGGCCACCGAGACCATCTCGCAGGGCGGCCTGGTGGGCGGCATCATCATCATCATCGGCCTGCTGGGCGTGGCGCTGTCGGTGTGGCGCTTCCTGCTGCTCGCCAAGACGGGGGCGCAGGTCGCGCTGCAGGTGCGCAGCGAGAAAGTCCGCAACAACCCACTGGGCCGCGTCATGAAGGTCTACGAGGACAACCCCGACGCCGACGCCGAAACGCTGGAGCTGCGGCTCGACGAGGCGATTTTGCGCGAGGTGCCGAAGCTCGAAAAGGGGCTCACCACCATCAAGGTGTTCTCGGTCATCGCGCCGCTGCTCGGCCTGCTCGGCACGGTGACGGGCATGATCGAGACCTTCCAGATGATCACGCTCTTCGGCACCGGCGACCCGAAGCTCATGGCCGGCGGCATCTCCGAGGCCCTCGTGACCACCATGCTGGGCCTGATCGTGGCGATCCCCCTCACCTTCCTGCACAGCCTGGTGTCGAGCCGCAGCAAGGGCATCGCCGAGGTGATTGAGGAGCAGAGCGCGGGCATGGTGGCGCGGCGCGCCGAGGCGGCGACGGCGGCCTGAGCCATGCTGCTGTTTGAGCCCTACTACGCAGTCGAGTCCTTCATTGAGCGGGGCGGCAACGTGCTGTGGGGCCTCGCGGCTGTGGTCATCGTCATGTGGACGCTGATCATCGAGCGCTTCTGGTATCTGTTCACCGAGCACCGCCGCCGGGTGGAGAAGGTGAAGGGAGATTGGGAGAGCCGCCGGGAAACCCGCTCCTGGCACGCCCACCAGATCCGCCGCGCCGTGATCTCGGAGGTGAAGACCGGGCTGAACAAGGGGCTGCCGCTGTTGCAGGCCTGCGTGGGGCTCTGCACCCTGCTCGGCCTGCTCGGCACCGTGACGGGCATGATCACCGTCTTCGAAACCATGGCGCTCACGGGCAGCAGCAGCGCGCGGCTCATGGCCTCCGGCGTCTCCAAGGCGACGCTGCCCACCATGTCGGGCATGGTGGCGGCGCTGTCGGGCCTCTACTTCAGCGTGTGGCTGCAAAACCGCGCCAAGCGCGAAGCCGAGGAACTGGCCGACGAGTTGACCCAACACTGAATCAAGCCGGGGCCCGCAGGGGCGCCTTTCAACGGGGAGAAACATGGCACGACGACACCGCAGGATTGAGGCCGAGGACAGCGAGGTCAACCTCACTCCGATGCTGGATGTGGTGTTCATCCTGCTGATCTTCTTCATCGTCACCGCATCCTTCGTGAAGGAGGCCGGCATTGAGGTGAACAAGCCCGATGCCCAGACGGCGGAGAAGCAGGAGCGCGCCAACATCCTGGTGGCCATAGACCGCCACAACCAGGTGTGGGTGAACCGGCGGCGCATAGACATTCGCGCCGTGACGGCCAATGTGCAGAGGCTGCTGGCCGAGAACCCGCAGAGTTCGGTGGTGATCCAGGCCGACCAGAAGAGCGAGAACGGCGTCTTTGTCCGGGTGATGGACAACATCAAGCTGGCCGGTGTGGACAACATCGCCATCGCGGCCCGGGAGTCCAACTAATGGTGCGCCGCGTGGGCTCGCTGGGCCTGGCGGCAATCGTCACCTTCGGGCTTTTCTATCTCATGCACGCCCTGGTCATTCTCACCGCCCAGGCGCAGCAGACGGATTTCGTGAGCGCGAACATTGAGTTCGTGCGGGTGCCGCGGGATTCCGAGGTGCAGACCAAGAAGAAGCCCGACCGCCCCAAAGCAGAGCAGCCGCCCCCGCCCAAGATCGAGGCGCCGCGCGCCAAGCGGCCCCAGCTCAACGATCCCAACTCGTCCCTCGGCATTCCCACGCCCAACTTCGGCAAGGTCTCGCAGGACAACCCCTTCGGCACCATGGGCGCGGTGCCGCTGGTGCGCATTGCCCCCGAATACCCGCGCCGCGCGGCGCAAATGGGCCTGGGCGGCTGGGTGCTGCTGGAATTCGACATCAGCCCCATCGGCACCACCGAGAATGTGCGCGTGATCGATTCCGAACCGCCGCGCACCTTCGACCGCGCCGCCATTCGCGCCGTGCAACGCTTCAAATACCGCCCCAAGGTGGAGGACGGCAAACCGCTGACGCAGACCGGCATGCAAATTGTCATCACCTTCGATCCGCCCAAGGATTCAACCCAGTAACACGAGACGGAGGAAGCCACCATGCGCATCGCATTCACCATCGCGCTGGCGTCGGCGCTGCTCTGCGCAGCGCCCATGGAGGCGCAAAAGGAATCCAAGAGGCGCGAGCCGCCCAAGACCAAGAAGGTCGAGACCATCTCGCGCCGCATCTATGAGGCGTTGCAGGGCGTGCAGAAGGCAATGGAAGAGGAGAACTGGGCCTCCGCCGAGACGAAGCTGAACGCCATTCTCGCGCGCAAGAAGCTGAACGACCACGAGAAGGCACAGGTGCACCAGACTTTCGGCTACCTGTATTCCTCCAAAGAGAACTACAAGCAGGCCATCCGCTCCTTCCGCAAGGCCATTGAGCTCGAAGGGCTGCCGGAAGCGGCGCAGCTCAACACCCAGTTCAACCTGGGGCAGCTCTATATGCTGACGGGGCAGTATCAGCGCGGCATTCAGACGCTGCTCGACTGGTTCAAGAAGGTGGAGGACCCCGCGCCCAACGCCTATATGCTGCTCGCCAACGCCTACGCCCAGAAAGAGGACTACCGCACCGCCTGGAAGTGGGCGAAGCAGGGGCTGGACCGCATGGTGGAGCCCCGCGAGCCTTGGATGCGCCTTGGCGCGCAGCTCAACCTGGCGCTGGAAAGCTACCGCAGCGCGCGCTACTGGCTCGAACGGCTGGTGGAAGACTGGCCCCGCGAGAGTTACCTGAAGCAGCTCACGGCGGTCTACTCGCAGCTCGGCCAGCCGCGCCGCGCCCTGGTCGCCACAGAGCTGGCGCAGCGCGAGGGCTACCTGAACGAGAGCAAGGAGCTGGTGCACCTGGCGCAGCTCTATCTGTTCAACGAGGTGCCCTACAAGGCGGGTATGCTCATGGAAGAAGCAATCCAGCAGGACCAGGTAGACAGCAACAAGGACAACTACGAATTGCTCGCCAACGCCTTCACCATGTCGCGCGATTACGACCGCGCGCTCTCGCCGCTGGGCAAGGCCGCCTCGCTCTCCAAGGACGGCAAGCTCTACATCCGGCTGGGGCAGATTCACATGGACGCAGAGCGCTGGGCCCAGGCGGAAAAGGCCATTGAGCGCGGCATCAAGCGCGGCAAGATCAAGAGCACCGGCGAGGCATACCTGCTGCTCGGCATCACCCAGTTCCAGCGCGACCACTTCGACGATGCCCGCCGCTCTTTCGAGCGCTGCGCAAACTTCAAGAAGTCCCGCAAGAGCTGCCTCTCCTGGCAGCGCACCCTCGAAGTGCGCAGCCAGTTCTTGTAGGAGACTGTATGCCGCTGCGCATCACCTTCGAGTTGAGCGACCGGGACCTCTCCTACCTGCGCAAGCGCATGGGCGAGGTGCGCAAAGCCGCCGGAGACCGCTCCGAGCAGGAGATCTGCGCGGCGGCCCGCAAGCTGCTCGCAACCGCGGATGCCCCGGCCACGCCGCGCTTCATGCGCGAGCGCATCCGCAGGCTCGGCGTGCTGACGGAAATGCTCGAAGACGCGGACTTCGGAATCGAAGGCGCGGACCGCCAGCGCGTGGTGCAGGCCCTCGCCTACTTCGCCGAACCCCTGGATGTGATTCCCGACGCCGTCCCCGGCCTCGGCTTTCTCGACGACGCCATTCTCGCCGAGCTCGTGGTGCGGCAGACCCGCCACGAAATTGAAGCCTACGAGGATTTCCGCCACTACCGCCGGGTGGAATTGAAGAAGCACAAGGGCGTATCGAAGGGCGAATACCTGAAGGCCCGCCGCCGCCAGCTTCACGCGCGCATGCGCCGCCGCCGCCGCCGCCTGCGCTCTCTGTAAACGGGCTAGCGGCCCCGGAAGTTGGGCTTGCGCTTCTCGGCGAAGGCGCGCGGGCCCTCCTTCGCATCCTCGCTCTGCAGCAACTGAAAGCCGTAGTCAAACTCGTGGCGCAGCGCGGCGTCGAGCTCCATGCCGTCACACTCGTGCAGCGTCCGCGTAATGGCCTCCACGGCGAGGGGGCCGTTCTCTGCGATCTGCCCGGCAATCTCCCGGGCGCGGGCCAGCGCCTGCCCGTCTGCAACCACCTCGCCCACCAGGCCCATGCGCTGCGCTTCCTCTGCCGAAAGGTGCCTGCCGGTGAGCAGAATCTCCGCGGCGTGGGCGTAGGGAATCTGCCGGGGCAGGCGCACCGCCGAGCCGCCCAGGGGATACAGCGACCAGCGCGCCTCGGAGACGCCGAAGCGCGCGCTGCGTCCCGCCACGCGCACCTCCATCGCCTGCAAAATCTCCGTGCCGCCGGCAATCGCCACGCCCTCGACGGCGGCGACGATGGGCTTGGTGGGCCGGTAGTGGCGAAACAGCGCCTTGAAGACCACCTGCGGATCGGCGGCGAGGCGCGCCTGCACATCAATCTCCGGATCCGCGCCGCCCGAGTCGCCGGCCATGCCCTTCAAATCTGCGCCGGAGCAGAAATTGCCGCCCGCGCCGGTTACGATGATGCAGCGCACCTCGGGGTCGCGGGAGGCTTCCTCGTAGGCATCGAACATGCGGATCAGCATGGCGCCGGTGAGCGCGTTGTAGCGCTCGGGGCGGTTCATGGTGATGGTCATGATGTGGCCATCGCGCTCGACGGTGGCGTCCGGCATTTTTTCTCCTCCTCGGCTGCAGGGGCGGCCTGCAGATACTACCCTGTCCGCGGCGCCGCAGCGGCGCGGCGCAAGCCGGGAGGACCCATGCAGCAGGTGCAGGTTCGGGTGTGCGACTGGGGCGGCGCGCTGCTCTTCGAGGGCGGCGCGGAACTCGGTCCGGTGCAGGACGCGCAGTGGGGCTTCGAGCTGCGCTTCCGCGTGGAGAATCACGAGGTGGCGCGCTACCAGATGCGGCGCGGCGAGCAGGTGCGCGTGCGCTTCGCCGGAGCAAGCGGCGATGGCTTCATCGCCTACATCGGCCGCTTCGGCTTCGAAGCCGATGCGCAATTCAGCGCAGCCGGCGGGCACGGCCGCATTCAACTCGTGGGCGAAGGGCCGCCCCCCACCCCCGGCGCGGGGCAGCCGTGAAGCTGCAGGGGCTGACGGCGGCCGTAACCGGGGGCAGCCGCGGCATTGGCCGCGGCATCGTCGAGGCATTTCTGGCCGAGGGCGCGGCGGTGGTCTTCAACGGGCGCGACCCGCAGAAAGGCGCACGCGCCATCGCGGAACTCAAAGCCGGAGAGCGCGCGCACTTCATCGCCGGCGATGTGCGCGAATCCGCCGCCACAAAGCAGTTGGTGGACGAAGCCGCGCGGCGCAACGGGCGGCTGGATGTGATGGTGAACAACGCCGGCGGCATCACCGATCCCGCGCCGGTGGCCGGACTCAGCGACGACGCCTGGGAAAACGATCTGCGCTGGAACCTCAGCAGCGCTTTCTACGGAACCCGCCACGCCCTGGCCCATATGCTGCCGCAGTCCAGGGGCTGCATCATCAATATCTCCTCGGTGGAGGGCAAGCTGGGCGTCGCCGGCATGGCGGGCTATGCGGCGGCCAAGCACGGCCTGCACGGCTTTACCAAATCGGTGGCGGCAGAGGTGGGGCGCAGCGGCATCACGGTAAACGCCATTTGCCCCGGCCTGATTCTCACCGACGCCGTGCGCGAAGGCGGCCCCGCCACCGCAGAGGCCATGGGCATGTCTTACGAAGAGATGATTGAGAATGTGTTCAAGGCAAAAACCCTCACCGGCGCGCTGAACTCGGTTGCGCAGGTAGCCGCCGTGGCTGTGCTGCTGGCTTCCGAGGCGGGGCGCGGCATTACCGGCGCGCTGCTCTCGGTAGATGGCGGGCAGGCGCCCTACTGATGCCGGGCGCGGATTTCCCGACCTCTCCCGAAGCCCTGGAAAGCGAGTGGCTGCACCGCGTGCTGCAACGCGCGGGGGCGCTGCCGGCGGGCGCGCGCATTACCGGCTTCCATGCGGAGGCGCTGGGCGAAGGCGCGGGGCTGATCGGACAGGTCTGCATGGTGGCGCTGCATTACGCAGAGGGCGCGGCCGAAGCGCCCGCCCGCATCATCGCCAAGTTTCCCACCGCCAGCCCCGAGAATCGCGCCGTGGCCGATACCTACGATATGTATCGGCGCGAGGTCCACTTCTACGCCGGCCTCGCCGGGCGCGCGGCAATTGCCACGCCGCGCTGCTGGTTCGCATCGCTGGCCCCGGACAGCAGCGATTTTGCGCTGCTGCTCGAGGACATCTCGGACCGGCGTCTCGGCGACCAGACCCTGGGCTGCGGCGCAGAAGACGCCCGCACCGCCGTGGATGCGCTGGCGAAGTTTCACGCCGCGCACTGGGACGCCACCGATGATCCCGCGCTCGCCTTTGCGCCGCCCCATGCCAATCCCGCCCAGGCGGCCGGCATGGCCGCGGGCTTCCGCGCGGGCTGGCCCCGCGTAGAGGAGCAGTTCAGCGAACTCGTCCCCCCCGAGGTCATGGATTTCGCCCCGCGCGTGCCGGAGCGCGTCGGCGCGCTGCTGGAGGAACTTTGCCGCCCGCCCCTCACGCTGGTGCACGCCGACTACCGGCTCGACAACATCTTCTTCGCAGCCAAGCCGACGCATCCCCCCGTAACGCTGATTGACTGGCAGAGCATTGCAAAGGCGCGCGGCCCACTGGATCTCGCCTACTTTTTGACGCAGAGCGTGCAGCTCCCCGAGCGCCGCAGGCACGAGCGCGAACTGGTGCAGCGCTACCACGCCGCCCTCTGCGCGGGGGGCGCGCGCAATTACAGCTTCGAGGATTGCTGGCTGGATTACCGCCGCGCCGCTCTCTACCTGCTCTGCTACGCGGTGGTCATCGCCGGCACCCTGGAGCTGGGCAACGAGCGCGGAATCGCCCTGGCCCGCGCCCTGCTCTCCCGTTCCTGCGCCGCCATTGCCGACCTGCGCGCCGGAGAATTGCTGCCGGCCTGAGACCAGCGGCCTAGGCGCCCTCGGCCAGGTAGCCGTCAATGGTGCGGTGCATATGGCGAATGCGCCGCTCCTTGTAGTTGATGTGCAGCCCCTTGAAAGCGCGGGAGTTCATGCCCCGCTGCACCCGGGGCAGGTTGTAGGCGTCCTGGTCCAGCACCAGGCCCAGGGTGGTCTCGCCGTGGCGGAAATGCCGGTGGGCAATGCGCGGCGGCGCGCCCTGCTCCGGCGGCAGCCGCTCGAAGTTCTGCAGGTCGAAGAACATCTTGTTGGGATCTGTGGGATGAGGGCGCTGGCGGAACAGCATCATCCCCGAGTAGTGAATGTTGAGGGTGACATTGGGGAAGATCATGTAGTGGTAATCGTCCACCATCTGGTCGTCGTTCAGTTCCGAGTAGTCAATGCCGCGCTCTGCGCCCTGCTGCCGCGCCGCGGCGATCAGCGCCGGGCGCACCTCCTTCGCCCGCCCCGGAAAGCTCTCCGGGTTGATTCCGGCTGCGAGCATCATTTCCCGCAGCGCCTGGGTGACCTCTTCCTGGTTCGCGTAGCGGGGAGAGAGCACGCCGAAGGGCACCAGGTAGCGGTTGTGCCGCTCGTAGAGATCAATCTGCACATTGATGTCGTCGAGCATTTCCAGCAACTGCGGATGAATGGCCTGCACATGAAAAACCTCGTTGAAGGCGTCTACCGAGGTCTTCCAGTTGCAGTCCCACTCGATGGTCAGATCCCGAATCAGAAACTGATCCTCAAAGTGGTAGGGATCGAGGTGCTCGGGCAGCACGCCCAGGTATTCGCGCAGCGGCTCGGCGTCATCGGCAAAGCTGAACCACAGCCAGCCGCCCCAGCTCTCTGCGCGCAGCTCGCGCATGCGCACCGAATCCGCCGGGCAGCCCTGCCTGAAATCGGAGAGATCGGGAATGTGCTTCTGGCTGCCGTCCAGCTCGAACTCGAAGAAGTGGTAGGGGCAGCGGAAGCTCGGCACGCGCCCCGCGCCGGGGTTGCGCAGCCGGTTGCCGCGGTGGGGGCAGACATTGTAGAGCGCCTTCAGGCCCCCCGGCCCTTCCGCCGCGCGCACGAAGATCACCGATTCCGGGCCGATCTCCTCGCACACATAGTCGCCCACCTTGGCGAGATCCGAGAGCCTCGGGCCGAGCAGCCACACCTTCGTCCACATGCGCTCCCATTCGAGCGCCATGAACTCCCGCGTGGTGTAGCGGTCCTTGTGGATGATCCCGGAGCCGAGCTCGGGCTCCGGCGCCTTGGCGATGGGCGTGGGCATTTTCTCCTCCCGCTCTCAGGGCTGCAGAATGTCGCGCAGCGCAGTGGATGATTCGATGTATTCAACCGCCGCGACGCGCAGGCCGTCGAGGCGCAACAGTGTAACCAGCCCCTTGCGGGTCGGTATGCGCTGCGTGTGCGAGCCCTCTTCGTCGAGCAAAATCGCATAGGGCAGCTTGCGCATCTGCCGCTTCACAAAGACGCGGCGCACCAGCCGCGGCGCGCGGTGGATATCGGTCACATACAGCGCGCCCGCCTGGGCCAGCAGGGCCGCGCCGTCCTCGGACAGCGCCTCGATGATAATGTTGGAGGCGGCGCGGTCGCGCACCAGGAGCAACAGGCGGGTGGTGTCGTCCACGCGCCAGCGCTCGCCGCGCTGGTCGGAAAGCTCGAGCACCGGGAGGCGCTCGCCCGGCTCAATGGGGGCCGGCTCCGCCCCCGCCGGCGCGCCGAGCAGCGCCTGGCAGCCGAGCAGCAGGGGAAGCCATCGCAACGCCCGCATGGGGGCGAGTCTAGCCCCTGGCCGCTGGGGGGCGCAAGTGGTGGAGGCGGCGGGAATCGAACCCGCGTCCGCATGGCTTCAAACGGCCGCGTCTACATGCGTAGTCCCCGCTCATTCTCGGAGAGGCCCGTCGCGGGGACGGGAGTGGCGCTCTCCATGGCAGACTTTTGTCTCGCCGCCGGTTGCGGTCTGCCAGCGACCGGCGGCCAGCCCCCGAATGGCGCCCGCGATCCCCCAGGAGGCGTCAGGGACGGGCGTCGCTGACCTAGTTTCGGCTAAGCAGCGAGTGCGTAGTTGTCATCGGCACTTTGTAGTTCCGATTCACGACGGGATTCACGAGGTCGTCGCGTCCTCGGCACGCAGCAACCGCCTTCGACCACCCGTCGAAGCCGATCGCCCCCACGCCCCGGAGCATAGCCCCGGCCTCCCCCGCCGCAACCCCCCGCCCCTGGCCCGCCGCCCCCCGGCGGCCCCTTCCGCCCCTTCCCGGCGATGGGCGCAAAGCGGGGCGCGGCGCTATTCTCGGGCCATGGCGCGAAAACAGGAGCAGGAGCCGGCCCGCAGCGAGGTCAGCGAAGTCGCCCCCAATGTGCTGCGCATGGAGCTGCCCATCCGCATGCCGGGCCTCGGGCATGTCAATATGTTCGCGCTGCTCGATTCCCGGGGCGCGGCGCTGGTGGATCCGGGCCTGCCGGGGCCGGGCAACTGGAAGGCCATCCTGCATCGCCTCGCCCAGGCCGGCCTCGCGCCGAAGCACATCCACACGGTGATCGTCACCCATTCCCACCCGGACCACTTCGGCGGCGCGGGGCGGCTGCAGCGCGAGTCCGGCTGCGAGATTGTGGCCCACCGCTCCTTCCGCTTCGGCGTGCTGGAAAGCAGCGACGAGCCCGAAGTCTCGGTGGAAGACCTCGCCAGCACCGGGGAAGACGACGCCGCACACCGCGCAGTGCTGCAAAGCTGGGATCGCCGCACGCCCTGGGGCGGGCAGCATCCCAAGCCGCCCTGGCGCATCCAGCTCAAATGGCGCGTGGCGCGGCTGCTGGGCCGCCCGCTCATCCCCCCCATCACCAAGCCCGTGGTGGCGGGAGATGTGCTGCGGTTGGCCGGGCGCGAGTGGTTCATAACGCACACCCCCGGCCATACCGAAGACCACATTTGCCTGCACGATCCCGAGCAGGGCCTGTTTCTGGCCGGCGACCATGTGCTGCCCACCATCACGCCGCACATTTCGGGGCTCAGCCTGACGCCGGATCCCCTGGACGCCTTCTTCGATTCCCTGGACCGCGTCGCGGCGATTCCCGGCGTGCGGCTCGCGCTGCCGGCCCACGGCCATCCCTTCGACGATCTCAAAGGCCGCACCGAGGCCATCAAGCGCCACCACGACGAGCGCCTGGAAACGGTGAAGCGCATTGGCCGCGAGCTCGGCCCGGCGGGGGTGCAGGCTTTTTCGCGCCGGCTCTTCAAACCGCGCAGTTGGGGCGGCATGGCGGAGAGCGAAACCTACGCGCACCTCGAGCACCTGCGCCACCGGGGCGGCGCCGAAGCGCACCGCAACTCCGCCGGCTATCTGATCTACGAGGCGGGCTGAGCCGTGGCGGAGGCAGCGGCGGGCATAAACGCCGAGCGGCTGGAGGAATGGTTCCGCGCCCACATTCCCGAAATCGAGCCGCCCCTTTCTTTCGAGATCATTCCCGGCGGCCACTCCAATCTCACCTACCGGGTGACCGATTCCCGGGGGCGGCGCAGCGTGTTGCGCCGTCCGCCGCTGGGCGCTGTGCTGGCCACGGCCCACGATATGGCGCGCGAGCACCGCATCGTCTCGGCGCTGGCCGGCAGCGCCGTGCCGGTGCCGCCCATCCTCGGTCTGTGCCGCGACGAATCCGTGAACGGCGCGCCCTTCTATGTGATGGACTTCGTCGAGGGCGCCGTGCTGGACGAAACCGCAACGGCCGAGCGGCTGCTTCCCCAGCCCCAGCGCGCCGGGCTGGGCTTCGATGTGATCGAGGTGCTGGCGAAGCTCCACGCCGTGGATGCAGACGCCGCCGGCGTCGGCGATCTGGGCCGCCGGGGCGATTACCTGAAGCGCCAACTCAAGCGCTGGCACACCCAGTGGGAAAACTCAAAGACCCGGGAACTGCCCGCCATGGAAGAATCCTACGCGGTGCTGCAGGCAAACCTTCCCGAGCAGATCGGCTTCAGCATCGTCCACGGCGATTACCGCATTGGCAATATGCTGGTGGCCGAAGGCGCGCGCGGCGCTGCGGGCTGGCGCATTGCCGCGGTGCTCGATTGGGAACTCTGCACGCTGGGCGATCCCCTCGCCGACCTCGGCTACCTGCTCAACAACTGGGCCGAGCCCGGCGATCCGCCGCTGCCCACCGCCCGGGGCGCAGCCATGACTCCCACCTCTGCCCCCGGCTTTCCGAGCCGCGCCGAACTATTGGAGCGCTACGAGGCGCAGAGCGGCCGCAACGCCAGCCACATTGACTACTACCGCGCCTTCCAATACTGGCGCAGCGCCGCCATTATCGAAGGCGTGCTCTCGCGCTACCTGAAGGGCGTCATGGGAAGGCAGGCCGACACCGATCTCTTCCGCGCGCAGGTGGATGGCCTGGCCGAAGCCGCCCTGCTACGCATCCGCGAACTGCAGGCCGGGTAATCACAGCCAGCCGCTCGAGCCCGCCGAGCCGCCGCCCCAGACATTGATTTTCTCGCCGGTCACATAGCCGCCTCCCCCGGAAACCAGAAAGCGCACCACATTCGCCACATCCTGCGGCTGGCAGACGCGGCCAAAGGGCATCAGCGGATCGAGTTGCCGCAGATCTTCAACCCCCGAGGTGGCGCGCACCAGCCGCCGCCCCATTTCCGTCTCCACCAGGCCCGGCGCCACCACATTCACGCGAATGCCGTGCTTGCGCACCTCTTTGGCGAGGGTGAAGGCCAGCGCTTCCAGCGCCGCCTTGCCCATGTTGTAGGGCGCGCCGCCCGCGGCGTGAGAGAGCGTGGCGACGCTGGAGATCATCACAATGTCTCCGCGCGGCTTCTGCTTCATCTGCGGCAGCACAAGCTGGCAGAGCCGGTGCGGCGCCAGCGCGTGCACGCGAATCACGCGGGCCAATTCTGCAGGATCGGTGCGCGCCACGGTGTCGCCGCGGCTGGCAATGCCCGCGTTGTTCACCAGCAAATCCACCGGGCCGAGCTCGCGCCCGGCGGCATCCACCATGGCGGAAAGCGCATCCTCATCGTCCATGGCCGCGGCGTGGCTCGACGCGCGCCGCCCCAGCGCGCGCAGCGCCTCGCAGGTTTCGCCCGCGGCAGCCGCATCGCGCCGATAGCTGATCGCCACATCCGCGCCATCCTCGGCCAGCGCCAGGGCAATGGCCCTGCCAATTCCCCTGCCCCCGCCGGTCACCAGCGCAACGCGCCCCTTCAATTGCATACGCACCTCCGCCTTTCGCCGCAGAGGGTAGCGCGCGGCCAAGCCGCTCTGCTACCCGTAAAGCCAGGAGGCGCATGGAACGGCACTCCGGCGAAATCCGCATTCCCGATTTGGCGAACCCGCAGCTCACCCCCGGACAGCGGGCCGCCATTGCCTACGGCGAAACCCAGCGCCCCTCTTTGCGCGAAGCGGAGGTGCTGGAGGCCGCCCAAAAGCAGAGCGGACTCTCGGACTTCGGCGCAGAGGATTTCCGCCCGCGCCTGCGCGCCTGGCTGCAGGCCGCCCGCGGCGACAGCGAGCTGAACGCGCTGAACCGAATGCTCCTGCACGAAGACTGCGTGCGCATTCTGGTGAACCGGCTGCGGCTGGAAGATCTGTTGCGCCGCCACCCCGAGATCCTCGAAATTCCCATCTCGCGCCCGATCATCATCGCCGGCCTGCCGCGCTCGGGCACCACGCACCTGGTGGGCCTGCTGGGGGCAGATACGCGGCTGCGCTCCCTGCCCTATTGGGAAAGCCGCGAGCCCATCCCCGCGCGGGGCGAAGGGCCGGGGCGGGATGGCCTGGATCCCCGCTGGCTGCGCTGCCAGCAGAGCTATGAGGCGCAGCTCGAACAAATGCCGCTGCTGCGCGCCATGCACGATATGCCGCCCGAACACATCCACGAAGAAATCGAACTGCTGAATCTCGATTTCTGGTCCTACCATCTGGAATGGCTGGCCTGCGTGCCGGGCTGGCGCGATTTTTACCTGGCCCAGGATCCCCTGCCCCGCTACGCCTATCTGAAGAAAGCGCTGCAGGCGCTGCAGTGGCTGCGCGGCGGCGAGCGCTGGGTGCTGAAAACGCCGCAGCACCTGGAATGGCTGCCCGCCCTGCACGCCACCTTTCCCGATGCGACCATCGCCATTACCCACCGCGATCCGGTGTCCGTGATTCAATCGGCCATTACCATGCTGGCTTACAGCGACCGCAGCCGCCGGCAACGCGTAGATTTGGCGGGCCTGGCCGAATACTGGAGCGACCGCGTTGAGCGGCTGCTGCGCGCCTGCGTGCGGGACCGCGAAGCGCTGCCGGCCGCGCAGAGCCTCGATGTGCTGTTCCACGAATTCATGGCCGACGATCTCGCCATGGTGGAGCGCATTTACGAGCGCGCCGAATTTTCGCTGCCCCCCGAAACGCTGGCCGAAATTGCGCGGGCGCTGGACGAAAACCCGCGCGGCAGGCACGGCCGCATCCGCTACGACCTGCGGGGCGATTTCGGCATTGAACCCGGCGCACTGCGCGAGCGCTTCGCCTTCTACTTCGAGCGCTTTCCCGTGCGCGCCGAAGACTGAGGCCCGCATGGCGACCCCGGAAGGACTCGAACCTTCAACCTCCTGCTCCGGAGGCAGGCGCTCTATCCAATTGAGCTACGGGGCCGCTGCGTGAAAGCCTGAATGGTGGGGCGTACTGGACTCGAACCAGTGACCTCCGCGGTGTGAACACGGCGCTCTACCAACTGAGCTAACGCCCCGCGGCCGTCAATTCTTAGGCGAGTCTGCGCCGCGCTGCAAGCCGCAATCCCGGGCGCGCTGGATGGCAGCGCCGATGAAAGAGGCGAAGAGCGGATGCGGCGCGAAGGGGGTGGACTTGAATTCGGGGTGAAACTGGCAGCCCAGGAACCAGGGGTGTCCGGCCAGTTCCACCAGCTCCACCAGGCCGCCGTCCGGCGAAGCGCCCGAGAGCACCAGACCCGCCTTTGCCAGGCGCTCCCGATAGGCGGGATTGAACTCCAGGCGGTGGCGGTGGCGCTCTCGAATCTCGTCCTGCCCGTAGATTTCGCGCGCCCGGGTGCCGGGGCGCAGCACGCAGGGCCATGCGCCAAGGCGCATGGTGGCGCCGCGCTCCTCAATTTCGCGCTGGCCGGGCAGCAGGTCTATGACCGGGTGCGGCGTATCCGGCGCCACCTCGGTGGAGTTGGCCTGCGGCAGGCCGGCGACAGAGCGCGCGAACTCAATCACCGCCATGTGCATGCCGTAGCAAATGCCAAAGAAAGGCACGCCGCGCTCCCGCGCGAAGTGCACCGTGGCAATCTTGCCCTCTGCGCCGCGCCCGCCGAAGCCGTGGGGCACGAGAATGCCGTGGGCGTGGGCCAAGGCCTCGGCGTTGTCGAGCTTTTCGCTGTCGAAGTATTCGATTTCGACGCGGGCGCGGTGGGCAATGCCGCCGTGGTGCAGCGCCTCGTTCAGGCTCTTGTAGCTGTCCGAAAGGTCCACATACTTGCCCACCATGGCAATGCGCACGCTGCACTGCGGATCACGCAGCGATGCGGCCACGCGCTGCCAGGAGTCCAAGTGCGGCGCGCCGGTCCAGATACCCAGCACCCGCGTCAGCTTCTCATCCAGCCCCTCGTCGTGCAGGGCCAGCGGCACCTCGTAAATGTGCGCCGCATCCCGGGCGGTAATGACGGCGTCTTCGTCCACATTGCAAAACAGCGCAATCTTGCTCTTCACGCTGTGCGGCAAATCGCGGTCGGTGCGGCAGAGCAGCAGATCCGGCGCAATGCCGACGCTCTGCAGCGCCTTCACCGAATGCTGCAGCGGCTTGGTCTTGAGTTCCCCCACCGAGGGAATGAAGGGCACCGGCGCCAAATGCACATAGCTGACATTCCCGCGCCCCACATCGGCGCGCATTTGCCGCACCGCTTCCAGAAAGGGCAGCGATTCGATATCGCCCACCGTGCCGCCCACCTCGCAGATCAGCAGGTCCGCGCCCTCTGCCGCGCGGTGAATGCGCTGCTTGATCTCGTCAATGATGTGCGGGATCACCTGCACGGTGCCGCCCAGGTAATCGCCCCGCCGCTCCTTGCTGATCACAGCGTGATAGACGCTGCCGGCAGTCACATTGTTGAGCTGGCTGGTGCGCGTGGCGGTGAAGCGCTCGTAGTGGCCGAGGTCCAGATCTGTCTCCGCCCCATCGTCGGTGACATACACCTCGCCGTGCTGCACCGGGTTCATGGTGCCCGGATCCACATTCAAATAAGGGTCGAGCTTCAGAAAAGTGACGCGCAGCCCGCGCGCCTCGAGCAGCGCGCCAATTGCCGCCGCCGAGAGCCCCTTGCCGAGGCCGGAGAGCACGCCCCCGGTGACGAAAATGAACTTCTTGGGCCGCTTCACGCCCGCCGGGTATAGGCCCTTCGCCCCCGCCCGTCAAATGCCAATTCCAAACGCCGTTGCAGAGCCGGGGGGCGAATCAGGGCGTCAGCGGCGCCTCTTCAAGGCCCAGCGTTTCGGGCCAGCCACAGGCCAAATTCAGGCACTGCACGGCCTGCCCCGAGGCCCCCTTCACCAGGTTGTCCAGGGCGGAGAGGCAGACCAGCAGGCCGCTGCGCTCATCGGCGAACACGCCCACATCGCAGAAGTTGCTGCCGCGCACGGCAGAGAGCGACGGCGTTTCGCCCTCGGGCAGCACGCGCACAAAGGGCGCATCCGCATAGGCGGCCTGCAGCAGTTCGCGCGCCTGCGCCGCCGAAAATTCACGGGCGCAGTGCAAAAACACCGTGGTGGCAATGCCGCGAATCACCGGCAGCAATTGCGGCACAAAAGTAACGGAAACCGCCCCGGAAGCGCCCCCGGCTTCCGCGGCCCGGCGCGCCTCCTGCTCCATTTCAGGTGCGTGGCGATGGGCCGCAACTTTGTAGGCGCGCAAATTCGAATCGAGTTCGCCGAACAGGTAGCCCTCCTGCAGCGAGCGCCCCGCGCCGGAGACTCCCGACTTCGCATCCACCGCAATGGGCGCGGGCCGCACCACGCCCGCCCGCAACAGGGGCAGCATGGGCAGCAGCGCGCCGGTGGGATAACAGCCCGCGGCGGCAATCAGCGCTGCGCCGCGCAGTTCCTCCCGATACACCTCGGGCAGCCCATACACCGCCTGCCCGAAAAGCTCCGGCGCTTTGTGCGGCCCATACCACTCTTCGTAAAGCGCCCGGTCGCGCAGCCGGAAATCTGCCGACAGATCCACCACGCGCAAACCCTGCGCCCGCAGCGCAGCCACCACCGGCGCGGCGCTGGCGTGGGGCAGGCACACAAAGGCGGCTTCTGCGCGCCCGGCCAAACGCTCTGGATGCAGCGGCTCAAAAGCCTGGGAGAACAAACCGCGCAGCGCGGGAAAAGCCTCGCCAATGCCCTGCCCCGCCCGCTGCTCGGAAGTGGCGGCGGCCAGCTCGAGCTGCGGGTGCCGCTGCACAATGCGCAGCAGCTCGAGCCCCGTGTAACCGCTCGCGCCTGCGACTGCGACCTTCACCGCAAGGCCCGCGCAATCAGCGCTTGGAGAACTGGAAGCGCGCGCGTGCGCCGCGCTGCCCATACTTCTTGCGCTCCACCTTGCGCGCATCGCGGGTGAGCATTCCGGCCTTCTTGAGAGTCACCCGCTTTTCGGGGTCGAGCTTTTCCAGGGCACGGGAAATGGCGTGGCGCAGCGCGCCGGCCTGCCCCGAAATGCCCCCGCCCGCCACGCGCACCTTCACATCGAACTTGCCGGAGCTGCCGGTCACATCGAAGGGCTGCTGAATCAGCATCCGCAGGCTCTCCCTGGGAAAGTAATCCTCAAAGTCGCGGCCATTCACGCGAATCTGTCCCGCGCCGGGATGCAACCACACCCGCGCCACCGACGACTTGCGCCGCCCGGTGGTGCGGGCCTCGCCCGGCCGCTCGCCGCGCTCTGCTGCCGCTTCGCTCACAGGGAAATCGCCTCGGGCTGTTGCGCCTGGTGCGGGTGCTCGGGGCCGGCATAGACCTTGAGCTTGCCGAGCATCTTCCGGCCCAGCGCGTTCTTCGGCAGCATGCCGCGCACCGCGTTGCGCAGCACCCGGTCGGGGTGCGGGCCGGAGAGAATCCGCCCGGCGCTGATCTGCTTCAGCCCCCCCGGCCAGCCCGAGTGGCGGTAGTAGGTCTTCTGCTCCAGCTTGCGCCCGGTGAGCCGCACCTTTTCGGCGTTCACCACCACGACGAAATCTCCCGCATCCACATGGGGCGTGAAGCTGGGCTTGTGCTTGCCGCGCAGCACCGAGGCAATGCGCGCGGCCAGGCGCCCCAGCACCCGATCCTCTGCATCCACCAGCCACCAGTGGCGCTGCACCTCGGCGGGCCGGGCCGAGCGGGTGGCCTTGTGAGCGGCGGCAGACATACGGCGGGGAAATAGCCCACCCCAGCGCCGGAGTCAACCCGCCCCACACTCCACGCTCTGCAGGGTGAGGCCGTGGGCGGGGGCGGTGGGGCCGGCCAGGCGGCGATCTCCGGCGGCCAGCAGTGTGGGGAGAGAATCGGCGCTGCGGCGGCCCAGGCCCACTTCGAGCAGGGTGCCCACGGCGTTGCGCAGCATATGGCGCAAAAAGCCGTCTCCCTCGAAATCGAAGCGCAGCGCCCCCCCGCTCTGGCCGCCCAGCTCGGCGCGGCGCAGGTGGCGAATGCTGCTTTGCACCTCGGAGCCGGCGGCGCGCAGGCTCGCAAAATCCCGGCGGCCGGGCAGATGGCGCAAAGCGGCGCGCATGGCCGCCACATCCAGGGGGCGCGGCTCGTGGTGCCAGCGCCGCGCCCGCAGCGGCGAGCGCACCGGGCCGTTCCACACCCGATAGCGATAGTGCTTGCCGCGGGCGGCGCGGCGCGCGTCGAAGTCCTGCGCTGCCGGGGCGCAGTGCAGCACGGCAATATCGGCGGGCAGCCGCGCGTTCAGCGCCCGCGCCAGCGCCGCCGCGTCCAGCCGGGTGCTGAGCGCGGCGCTGGCTACCTGTCCGGCGGCGTGGACGCCGGCATCGGTGCGCCCCGCCCCCACCACGCGCAAAGGCGCGGGCTCGGCGGCAAGGCCCAGCAGCGCCGCCCGCAACTCGCCCTGCACCGTGCGCTGTCCGCCCGATTGACTCTGCCAGCCGGCAAAGCCCGCGCCGTCGTATTCCAGCACGAGGCGGAAGGTGTGCACCGGATCAGTCCGGCAGTTTGGCGAGTTCGGCCAGGACCAAATCGCCCATGGCGCGGCAGCCCAGCGCGCCCGCTTCACCGCTCGCGCCCGCTTCACCGGGCGCGGCTTCGGGGAGCAAATCGGCGGTGCGCGCGCCGGAATCGAGCGCCGCGGCCACGGCGCGGCGCAGCCGTTGCGCGGCGGCGGGCTGCGCCAGGCTGTGCTCCAGCAGCATGGCGGCAGAGAGAATCGCGGCCAGCGGATTGGCGAGATCCCGCCCGGCAATATCGGGCGCGCTGCCGTGCACCGGCTCGTAGAGGCCCAGCCCGCCCCCGCCCAGGCTGGCAGAGGGCAGCATGCCGAGCGAGCCGGTAATCATCGCCGCTTCGTCCGAGAGAATGTCGCCGAACAAATTGCCGGTAAGCAGCACATCGAAGCGCGCCGGATCGCGCACCAGCAGCATGGCGCAGGAATCCACCAGCTGGTGCTGCAGCGACACATCGGCAAAGTCCTTCGCCACCTCTTCCACCACTTCCACCCAAAGCTGCGAGACCTCCAGCACATTGGCCTTGTGCACATGAGTCAGCTGGCGGCGGCGGCCGCGCGCGGCGGCAAAAGCCACCCGGGCAATGCGCGCAATTTCGGATTCGTCATAGACCATGGTGTTGCGCGCAGAGCGCAGGCCGGCCTCGGTGCTGCGGCCGCGCGGCTCGCCGAAGTAAAGCCCGCCGGTAAGCTCGCGCACCACCAGCAGATCAATGCCGCGGGTCACTTCCGGGCGCAGTGTGGAAGCAGAGGCCAGCGCGGGAAACACCGACGCCGGGCGCAGATTGGCAAAGAGGCCGAGCTCCCGGCGCAATTGCAACAGGCCGCGCTCCGGGCGCTCTGCTACCGGCAGCGCATCCCATGCGGGGCCGCCCACAGCGCCGAGCAGCACGGCGCGGCAATCCCTGGCGCGGGCCAGCACCCCATCGGCCAGCGGCGTGCCCCGCGCCTCAATAGAAGCGCCGCCCACCAGCTCGAATTCCACTTCCAGCGCCAGCCCCGCCCAAGCCGCGGCGGCTTCCAAAGCGCGCAGCGCTTCAGCCACCACCTCCGGCCCGATGCCATCGCCGGGCAGCGCCAGAATGCGCTCCGCCATGGGCTAAATGCCCCGGGGCTCGTCTTCGCTGCGCCCGCGCTGCCATTCCAGGCGGTTCAGCGCCTGCACATAGGCTTTGGCGCTGGCCACGATAATGTCGGTGTGCGCGCCGTGGCCCATTACGCGGCGGCCGGATTCAGCGAGAGTCACCGTCACTTCGCCCTGGGCGTCCATGCCGCCGGTAATGGCCTTGACATGGTAGTTCAGCAATTCGCACTTGGCCTCGGTGAGTTCGGCCAGCGCCTTGAAGACCGCATCCACCGGGCCGCTGCCCCGAGCCGTCGCCTTGCGCGATTCTCCGTCGCAAAACAATTCCACGGTGGCGCCGGGCACGGCGAAGGTGCCGCTCTGAATTACCAAATGGCCCAGGCGGAAGCGCCCGTCCTGGTCCAGCAGCGATTCGCCCACGATGGCCTCGAGGTCTTCGTTGTAAACCACCTTCTTGCGGTCGGCGAGATCCTTGAAGCGCCGGAAGGCGCGCTGAAACTCCTCCGCCTCCAGGTCAAAGCCCAGCTCGCGCAGCCGCTCCCGGAAGGCGTGGCGGCCGGAGTGCTTGCCCAGCACCAGTTCGTTGGAGGGCCGCCCGATGGACTGCGGCGTCATAATCTCGTAGGTAATGGCCGCCTGCAGCACGCCGTGCTGGTGAATGCCGGCCTCGTGGGCGAAGGCGTTGTCGCCCACAATGGCCTTGTTGGGCTGCACCGGCACGCCGATTACCTGCGAGAGCAGCCGGCTGGTGGGATAGATTTCGGTGGTGCGCACCCGGGTATCGAGGCCGTCGAAAACATCCGGCCGCGTCTTGAGCGCCATGACCACCTCTTCCATGGCGGTGTTGCCGGCGCGCTCGCCAATGCCGTTCACCGTGCATTCCACCTGGCGCGCGCCGGCCTGAATCGCCGCCAGGCTGTTGGCCACGGCCAGCCCCAGATCGTTGTGGCAGTGCAGGCTGAACACCGCCCGCTCGCTGCCGGGAATATGCGCGCGCAGGTAGCGGATCAATTCGTGGTATTCCACTGGCGTGGTGTAGCCCACGGTATCGGGAACATTGAGGGTGGTTGCGCCCGCTTCCAGAGCGCGGGTGAAGACCTGCACCAGGTAATCCCAGTCGCTGCGCGTGGCGTCTTCGGCAGAGAACTCCACATCGTCGGTAAACTGCCGCGCGCGCCGCACCGCGCGATCCACCTCTTCGAAAACCTGCTCGCGCCCCATGCGCAGCTTGTGCTGCAGGTGAATATCGCTGGTGGCGATGAAGGTGTGGATGCGCGGGCGCTTCGCCCCTGCCAGCGCCTGTCCGGCGCGGTCAATGTCTTCCACGCTGGTGCGCGCCAGCGAGGCCACCGTCACATCGGAAATCTCGGCGGCCACCGCCTTCACGGACTCGAAATCGCCCTCGCTGGCAATGGCAAAGCCCGCCTCAATCACATCCACGCCGAGCCGGGCAATCTGCCGCGCCAGGTTGAGCTTCTCCGCAATGTTCATGCTGCAGCCCGGCGCTTGCTCGCCGTCGCGCAAAGTGGTGTCGAAAATGCGGATTCGCCTGTCGTCGCTCATGCCAAAGCTCCGCGCACAGCATAGGCAATGCTGCGCCGCAACGCCGGGCCCTCAGCGCTCCCGGGAAAACTCCGGGCGCGGGGGCAGCGCTTGCGGCGGCGGATTTTCCTCCAGCTCGCGCCCGGTGCGCCGCCGCCAGAACCAGCCGCAGGGGCCAGAGACCACATAGACGATGGCGAGCAGAAACAGCGTCACCTGCGGCTTGCTGGCAATCACCACGCAGGCCAGCACGACGACCACCACGCGCCGGTAAGAGGCCCAGAAATTCACCCCCTTGAAGCTCACATAGGGAATGGGACTCACCATCAGCAGCCCCAGCAGCGCCACCCCCAGGCCCGGCAACAGCGCGGGCAGCGAGAATGCAACGCCGGCCTCGCCGAGCCAACTGCCGAACCACACCGAAGAAATCACCATGCCCGCCGCCCCCGGCGAAGACAAGCCATCGAAGCGGCCGCGGTAGCGCTCTGGCGAGACATTGAAGCGCGCCAGCCGCAGCGCGGCGCAGACGGCGTAAAAGAAGGCCAGCACCCAGCCCGTCCAGCCCAACCCGGCCAGCCCCCCCGCCCCGTAGGCCAGCAGCGCCGGCGCCACGCCAAAGGAAACGGTATCGGCAATGGTGTCGTATTCCGCGCCGAAGCGGCTGGTGGCCCGGGTAAAGCGCGCCACCCGCCCGTCGGTCATATCGAAAAAGCCCGCGACGAAAATCAGCACCGCGGCCTGCCAGTAATCGCCCTGCGCCGTCAGCGCAATGGAGTAAAAGCCCGAGGCCAAATTGCCGGTAGTGAGAAGCTGCGGCAGCAGCGCCACCAAACCGCGGCGGCGTTCGGCCCGGGTGCGGCGGCGGCGGCGGCGCGGCAAACGCGGCATGGCCCCCGCGCTCACAATGCCTCCGCTTCCGGAAGCTCTGCCAGCGGGGTGATTCCCCCAATCACCCGCGCGCCCTTTTGCACCAGCGCCCTGCTGCCCGGCGGCAACAGCAAATCGGTGCGCGAGCCGAAGCGAATCAGCCCGTAGCGCGCGCCGCGCTTCAGCCATTCGCCGGGAAAGGGGTGGCAGACAATGCGGCGGGCAATCCACCCGGCAATCTGCACCACCTCAAAGGGCAGCCCCTGCTTCGTGCGCAGCGCCATGCAGAGCTGCACATTGTCCGCCGCCTCGGCCGCAAAGGCCGCGCGAAAGCCCGCGCCGCCCCGGTGAATCGAAATCACCTCGCCCGAAAGCGGCGCGCGATTCACATGAACATCGAAGACCGAGAGAAAAATGCCAATGCGCAGCCGCGCCCCGCCCTCTCCCGGCTCTTCGCCCACGGCAATGATGCGCCCATCGGCGGGGGCCAGCGCCAGGCGCTCGCCCTCATCGCCCGGCGGCACGCGCCGTTTGGGATTGCGGAAGAACCAGCCGCAGCCCAGCGCCAGCAGCCAGCAGGGCCAGCTCAGCCATGGCAGCGAAGCGAACCAGGCCAGCGCGCCCAGCAGGCACAGCGGCGCGGCCGTAAACCAGACCTCCGGGGCGAAAGCGCCTTCGAGGCGCTCCCGAAAGATCAGCGGCTTTGCGTCGGCCGCCACTAGTTCTTCGAGCGATCCACCAGCCGCTCGTCCTGCAGCCACGGCATGAGCTTGCGCAGCCGCGCGCCCACCGCCTCCACCGGGTGTTCCGCCGCGCGGCGGCGCAGCGCCTGGAAAGAAACCCCGCCGCTCTGATTCTCCAGAATGAACTCCCGGGCAAACTCGCCGCGCTGAATCTCCCCCAAAATCTGCTTCATGCGCTGCTTCACCGCTTCATCCACCACCCGGGGGCCTCGCGTCAAATCGCCATATTCGGCGGTGTTGGAAACCGAATAGCGCATATTGGCAAGGCCATTCTCGTAAATCAAATCCACAATCAGCTTCACCTCGTGAATGGTCTCGAAATAGGCCATTTCCGGTGCATAGCCCGCTTCCACCAGCGTCTCGTAACCCGCCGTCATCAGCGCGGTGAGTCCGCCGCACAGCACCGCCTGCTCGCCGAACAAATCCGTCTCGGTCTCTTCCCGAAAGTTGGTCTCGATAATGCCCGCGCGCCCGGCCCCCAGCCCCTTGGCATAGGCCAGCGCCACCGGCAGCGTGTCGCCGCTGGGGTCCTGCCACACGGCGGCCAGCGCGGGCACGCCCCGGCCCGCCTCGTAGAGCGCGCGCACCGTATGCCCCGGCCCCTTCGGCGCCACCATGAACACATTGATCGGCTCCGGCGGGCGGATGGTCTGAAAGTGAATGTTGAAGCCGTGGGCCACCGCCAGGTAATTGCCCGGCGCGAGCCCCGGCGCAATTTCGTCGCGGTAAAGGGCCGGCGCGGTTTCGTCGGGCACCGCCAGCATGACGATGTCGGCCTTCCGCGCGGCCTCGGCCGGCGTCACCACGGGCAGGCCCTCGCTCTCGGCCTTTTGCCAGGAGGCGGAGTCCTTCCGCAGCCCCACCACCACAGAGACGCCGGAACTGCGCAGGTTCAGCGCATGGGCGTGCCCCTGGCTGCCGTAGCCAATGACCGCCACGGTCCGCTCTGCCAACCGCGCCAGATCGGCGTCCGCATCGTAATAGACATTCAGCGCCATATTTCCCTCCCCGTGGCCGGCGCGCCCGGCCATGGGGAGAAAGTAGCGCGAATTTCGCCCTAGAAGCGCAGGCGGGCTTTGAGGAGGAGGTCGTAGTTGCGGCCTGCGGGGGTG
>JAPPPQ010000051.1 GCA_028817435.1 Deltaproteobacteria bacterium | reverse complement strand
CCCCGGCGTAGCCGCCTCTTCCGCCCACGCCGCCCCCGGCCACAACGCCGCCCCCAGCGCCGCCAGCACCGCCCCCACAACCCCGCCACCCCTTCGCATCAAATCTCCCCCCTTCCTTCCTTGCGCCGCACGGATTCCACCGCACCGCTCCCCCCGCAAACAGCAACCCCCGTGCCAACCCGCCCACCCCCGCACATCCGCGCAATCCCCTGCCACCCCGCGCCATTTCCCGCGCACTCCCCTGCCCAACAAATCCCCCACCCCTGCCCACAAACCGCGCACCTCTCCCCCCACGCCACCCCCCGCCCCGCCCGTGCTATGCTCATTCCCATGGCCGAAGGCCCCCGCGAAGCGCGCTTTCTCAGCGCCCTCGAAGACCTGTTCACCGGCGCAGAGGTGGATGGCGATTCCGGCTTCGTCAACCTCATGCGCATGAAGCACCAGTATTTTCAGGACATTCGGCGGGAATTGATGGACAGCATCGAAAAGCGCGCCCCGCAGGATTCCAGCTTCCGCGAAGAACTCTTTGACAAACTGCACACCTTCTTCTCCAAATACTTCTGCGAAAGCGGCGCAATCTACTTTCGCCACCTGCCCGCCTTCGAGCGCACCTACGAGCGCGTCTATGCCGAAGGTGCAGATGTCGCCCTCTCGTGGAAGACCCAAGACCTCTACTATGTGAAATCCGACACCCTCGTGCGCTCCATGCCGGTAGAATTGCCCGGCCCCGCCCCCGGCCCCAAAGCGCGCTTCTACTTCGACGCCTCGCAAATCCAGCACAAGCGCAACAACGAGCGCCGGGATTTCCTCTTCACCTTTGAGCGCGTGGAGAATCCCCCCGGCGGCCGCGTCCTGCACCTGCGCGTCACTTACTCCGAACAGGGCAGGCGCACCAAGCCCGCCGAAATCCTCAAAGCGGCCAATCAGGCCGGAATGCGCCTCGGAGAGGACGATCTGGAAGCCGCATTCCGAAAATTCCGGCGGCAGACCGAAGCCGATTTCTTCATTCACAAAAACGCCGGGGCCTTTTTGCGCGAACAATTCGACCTGTGGCTCTACCAATTCATGTTCCAGGAGCAGAGCCTCTTCGAGCAGAACCGCCTCACCCAGTTGCAGGCCATCCGCGACACCGCCCGCGAAATTATCGCCTTCATCGCGCAATTCGAAGACGAACTGCGCCGGGCCTGGGAAAAGCCCAAATTTGCGCGCAACGCCAACTATGTCGTCACGCTGGATCGGCTCCCCGGCAATTTGCTGGAGAAAATTGCCGCGCACCCCGGCCGCAAAGCCCAGGTTGCAGAATGGCGCGATCTCGGCCTCGTGGAAAACGGCTTCCGCATGGCCGCAATCCGCAGAGGCCAGAAAGCGCTGCAACCCGGCGCAACCGGCCCCGTAAACGGCGCGCACCGCTTCCTGCCCCTCGACACCAGGCACTTCAAGGATCTGGAGCTGGAGATCCTCGGCGCGCTGGGCGACTTGGACACTGCCCTCGACGGCGAACTGATCCACAGCGAAAACTGGCAGGCCCTGAACACCCTGCGCAAGCGCTACGCAGGGCGGGTGAAGTGCATTTACATTGACCCGCCTTACAACACCGGAACCGATTTTGAATACCGAGACCAATTTCAGAACAGCACATGGCTTTCCATGATGTCCAACCGCCTTGATCTTGCCCGAGATTTCTTGTCAGAAAGTGGATATGTCTATTTGCAATTGGATCATTACGCCGATTACTTGGGGCGTATTTTGCTCCAAAATAGTTTCCCGCAGGTTGGAATCAACGATCAGACTGTTATCACCTGGAATACCGGTGACAATATTTCAGGATTCAAGACGCAACGGGACAACTGGATAAGGCAAGCTGACAAAATTCTTTTCTTTCCAAAAAATCCAAGCGATGCAGAATTTGTAAAGCTCTGGTCCCCTGTTGCCGCAGAAAAAGGCAAGAAGCTTGGCTGGCTGGATTTTATCGGCCCCGACAAGCAAAACCTATACATTGAAAAATGGATTGACGGGAAGCTAACGAGAGTCCCTGTGAATGTGAAATCCAAGCGCATCGGAACTATATGGAATGATATTTACTCATTTCAATACTCCGAACCTCGTGAGACAGAAAGCTTCTCTTTCCAAACACAGAAGCCCGAAAATTTGCTTCGGCGAATAATCCAATCCTGCACACAGGAAAATGACATCGTGCTTGATATGTATTCCGGAACGGGAACAACTCCCGCCGTTTCGCAGAAACTCGGAAGAAAATGGATAGCAATTGAAAGCGATAAGCATTTTGGAAATTTCTACACTGATAACGGCGGGCAGAAGAAAGTCGGAATTCTCGGAAGGCTGAAAATTGTCCTAGCTGGAGACAAGCGCTTCACACTTCCCAACACGCCCGAAAAGCGCAATCCCCACCTGAGCAAAGACCTCAATTGGGAAGGCGGCGGCGCCTTCCAATACTACACCCTGGAGCAATACGAGGAGACCCTCAAAAACGCCCGCTACAAGGACAGCCACCAACTCACCCTCGACGCCACCAAATCCCCCTTCGAGCAATACATCTTCATCAACGACGACAAATTCGCCCACGCCATCCACCCCTCCCAAACCGCCCCCGGCGCCCTTGAAATCGCCCTCCAGACCCTCTACCCTGACATCAGCCTCCCCCAAACCCTCGCCAACGCCCTAGGCAAGCACCTCCGCCAAATCACCCCCACCCAGCTAACCTTCACCGACAACACCACCCACCCCCTCCCCCCCATGCCCACCCCCCAACTCCAAACCCTAATCACCCACCTAAAGCCCTACCTCTGGTGGGGGGAGTAAAAGCCATGTTGAGCGATGCGGAACTCATCCGCCTCATCAAAGGCGGCGAAAGCGACCGCGTGGAATTCACCACTTCTACGAACGACCTCGACAAATTCCGCGTGGCAATGTGCGCTTTCGCAAATGACCTTCCCAACCACAAGAAGCCCGGCGTCCTCTTTATCGGGCTGGATGACCACGGCAACTGCGCCAACTTGCGGATTGACGACACCCTGTTGCAGAAGCTCGGTGGGCTGCGGGCCGATGGGAACATACTGCCTTTCCCTATCATGAGTGTCGACAAGAAGTACTTGCGGAATTGTGAAGTCGCAATCATCCAGGTAGAGCCCTCGGAGAATCCGCCGGTAAGGGTGAAAGGCTGTTGTTGGATTCGCTCCGGTCCTCGGCGGGCACAGGCCACTGCCGAAGAGGAGCGCCATCTTGTGGAAAAGCGACGCTGGGGAAATCTCCCCTACGATATGCATGGCGTAACTGGAGCTACCCTGAAAGACGATCTTGATATGCAGAAATTCCAGAGCGAGTATCTGCCCAACGCAGTTTCCACAGACGTGCTACGGGAGAATCAACGCAACTCGGAGGATCAATTGAAGGCGCTACGCCTCGTAGCTCGGGATGGCACTCCAACCGTCACTGCGATTCTCATGCTGGGCACCGATCCGATTCGCTGGTTTCCTGGCGCATACATTCAGTTTGTGCGATACGATGGTAATAATGTCACAGATCCAATTATTGATCAAGATGAAGTGCATGGAACTATTTCAGATCAATTGCGCCAAGCAGATGTTTTGTTGAAGCGAAACATCTCTACTGCACTTGAGATACAAGGATCGAGGCATATTGAAAATCCGGACTACCCTTATCTGGCATTGCGAGAAATCCTTCACAACGCAGTGATCCACAGAAATTACGAAAACTCCCACACACCTGTGCGAATTACTTGGCTTTCTGATCATGTGGAAATCGCCAGTCCGGGTTCTGTGTATGGAGCGGTGACGAAGCAGAATTTCGCAAAATCTAATGTCACGAGTTACCGAAATCCTACAATTGCCGAAGCCATGAAGAATCAAGGATTTATGGAGCGCTTTGGAAGGGGGATCCCGATAGTGCGCCAGATGTTGGCAGAAAACGGCAATCCTGCGCCAGAATTCTGCGTTGAAGACAATTTTGTATTTGCTACTATCCACAGGTGGCAATCATGAAGACCATCGCTTTTTTCAACAACAAAGGCGGCGTGGGCAAGACCTCCCTCGTCTATCACTTGGCTTGGATGCTGAGTGAGCTTGATTGCCGCATCCTTGCCGCAGATCTGGATCCCCAAGCCAATCTGAGCGGGATGTTTTTGTCTGAGAGGAGGCTCGAAGAGCTGTGGGAGGACAACACCGCAGAAACGATTGAAAGGAGCATCTCTCCCCTGTTTGAGGGAACAGGAGATATTATCGAGTCTCCATGTCCGGAGAAAATTGATGAGCGGATCGGACTGCTGGTGGGCGATCTCGCGCTTTCCAAACGGGAAGACGAGCTTTCATCAACATGGCCAAAATGCCTGGACCGGGATGCGCGCGCTTTCCGGGTCACGACTGCTTTCGCACGCTTGATCTCACGTGCAGGAAAGGAATTTCAAGCAGATTTGGCTCTGGTAGACGTCGGCCCGAATCTCGGCGCAATCAACAGAGCCGCCATGATCGCCAGCGATTATGTGGTCATACCGCTTGCCCCTGATTTGTTCTCTCTGCAGGGGTTGCGCAATGTGGGTCCTACTTTGATAGAATGGAGAGGTGCTTGGCAGGAGCGCACGGCAAAGAAACCTTCGGATCTGAATTTGGATCTGCCGCTGGGCGGCATGAATCCACTCGGCTACATCATCATGCGGCACACCGTCAGACTGAACAGGCCGGTTAAGGCATTTGCCAAATGGATCGAAAAGATTCCTGCGCAATATATGCAGTCCGTTATGGGAGGAGAAAGCACGCATTCCGTGAGCAACAGTGACGAGCAGAATTGTTTGGCACACTTGAAAGATTACTACTCACTCATGCCGATGGCGCAAGACGTCAACAAACCCATGTTTATGCTGAAGCCAGCAGATGGAGTCTTCGGCGCGCAGCAAAAGGCTGTTAAGAATTGCTATGAGGATTTTCATAAGCTCGCGAAAAAGATTCTCAATCTTCTCGGCAAGGACAAATAGGGGCTTCCCCGTCCATGCCTAACCCCATCCTTGAGCGCATTGCCGCAAGCGAGAGCTATGAGGCGCTGCCGGAGATTTGGCGGATTCCGGGGGTGGCGGAGTTTTCGGAGGAGAAGCGGCTCTACGATTACCAGCAGGAAGCCCTGAAGAAGGCTGTGCGGGCGCTGTGGCTCTATTACGGGGGAGCGCCGGGGGCGGCGGCGTTGGCGGGCGTCTGAGGCGGCGGCGGCCAATCTGGGGCGGAAGCGGGCGCTTGCCGGGCTTTACCAGGCGCATGGGGAGCACCCCGATGCGGAATTCTCAATTCCGCAATTCGCCAGCAACGCAGACCGGAATCGCGGCAAGCTCAACCCCGTCTTCCGCATTCTCTCCGAGTTCCTGCCACCGCAGGGCGAGCGCATTCCCTACCACCAGATTATCAACCGTATGTGCTTCTGGATGGCCACGGGCAGCGGCAAGACGCTGGTGATGGTGAAGCTCATTGAGATTTTGTGGCGGCTCATGAGGCATGGCGAAATCCCCGGCCACAGGATTCTGCTGCTCGCGCCGAGCGATTACCTGCTCGATCAGATTCGCAGGACCGTGGAGGAATTCAACGCCTCGGGCAGGCTGCAGATTGCGCTGCTCCCACTGCGCGGCGGAGAGCATTTGCGCCAGGGCGTGCTCGGCGACGCGCTTCCGGTTTATTTCCACCGCAGCGACAACATTTCCGATGTGCAGAAAGAGGCGCTGACGGATTATCGCCAATACGAGGACGGGGGGCGCTGGTTTGTGCTGCTGGACGAGGCGCACAAGGGCGGCAAGGAGGATTCCAAGCGGCAGGCGTATTACGCGCTGATGGCGCGCGAGGGCTTCCTTTTCAATTTCTCCGCCACCTTCGCCGATTCCGAAGATATTCAGACCGCCGTGAACAAATACAACCTGGAGGATTTCATCAGTGGCGGGCGCGGCAAAAACATTTACCTGAATCAGAGCGAATACCGGGCTTTTGCAAGTAGGCAGAAAGACACCAGCGTTCGGGAGAAGCAGCGAATTGTGCTGCAATCGCTCATTACGCTCGCTTTCGCTTCGAGTTGCAGGCAGAAACTGCTGGCGCAGACAGGGCGGGCTAATCTCTACCACCGGCCCCTCATGCTCACTCTGGTTCATTCCGTCGAAACCGTGCAGAACGATCTGCTGCAATTCTTTCAGATTCTGCGAAAGCTGGCAGCCAATGACATGGACGAGGCTCTGTTTAAGGAAGCCAAAGCGGCATTGAAGCGCGAGTGGAGCAGCGCGCAGATGCTCCTCGGCGACGATGGCGGCGCAATTTCTCGGGCGAGCAGGCAAATGCTCGCAAATATGCGCATTACCGACCTGCGCGAAGCGGTTTTTCTGAGCCGCCGCCGGAGTGCGCTGGAATACATTCGCAGCCAAGACAACCGGGAATTGGCCTTCAAGATGAAGAACTGCGATGCGCCTTTTGCCCTGATTCGCATTGGGAACACGGCGACTGCAACCTGGCGCAACAAGTTTCTGAGAGGCTTCGAAGAGGCAACGCGGCTGGACAGCCGCTCTTTCTTTTCCACCCTGGACGAGAATCTCATCACCATTCTCATGGGCTCCCGCTCGTTCTTTGAGAGCTGGGATTCCAACCGCCCGAATGTCATCAACTTCATCAACATCGGCGCCTCGGAGGCGCGAAAATTCGTGCTTCAATCCATCGGGCGCGGCGTGCGCGTCGAGCCCCTGCCGGGGCAGCGCCTCCGCCAATCGCGCCTGCCCGCCGCAGTGCAGGGGGTGATTGGGAGCGCGGACCTGGCCGCCCCCTTGGAGACGCTGTTTCTGTTTGCCACCAACCGCTCTGCAATTTCCAGCGTGCTGAACAGCCTGGCTGCGAAAAAGACCGGCTCCTACGAGAAGGTGGAAGGCTTTATCCAGTCCAAGCGCCCGCAACTCGGCAATGCCAAAATGCCGCTTCTCGTCCCCAGATACCGGGAAGTGGCGCTGGGAAAGGGAGTCTCTTCCGCACCCCGCGCGGCGTTCGCCATGAGCGAGGAGACCCGGGAGCGCTTCCGGGGTTGGCTGGATGGCGCATCGGATTCGCTGCTCGCCGTCCGGGAGGGACTCACCCCGTCGCAGACCCACCGCCTGCACGAGATGATCGGGGAAAAGCGGGGCCTCCGCATCGCCGAGGACAAATCCTTCGAAATTCTCTCTTTCCTTATGGAGCGCCTGAAGGCCCATATGGGCCGCACCGAGCCGGTGGCCGACGGCGTGCAGGAGCTGAACGAGAAAGAGGATATCGTGCACTTCCGAAACATCCGCGCACGACTCGAGTCCTACGAAATCGAGGAATTGAGCGATAAGGTCCGCGAGGTTGCGCGCGGCGGCATTTCGGAGGATGAAGAAAGGACGCTGGCAGGGCGATATGCGGCCAAAGAGATCAGCAAAGCGGATTTCAATCAGAAGATGGCAGGCCGGTGGGAGAATTCCTACAAGGATCTGGATATCAAGCACATTGCCAGCCACTACTATGCCCCCGTTATCACAGCGCCCGAGGAGAAGGCCGATTTCATTCAACACATTATCAAGGTTCCAAGCGAGGTGGCATTTCTCAAGGATCTGGAAAGCGCTCTGGGCGAGGCCGGAGACTGGGACGCATGGATGTTCAGCAAGATTGACGAATCGCTGGATCAGATTCACATTCCCTATTACGACAACGAGGACCAGAAGTTTTACCCCGACTTCATATTCTGGATGTGCCGGGGCAATGAATACCGGATTGTCTTTGCGGACCCGAAGGGCATGGAGCACACGAAGGCCCTGCGAAAGATTGACGGCTACACAAGGCTGTTCGAGCACTCCGGAAAGCCCCGCGGCTTTTCTCACGCCTCGCGCTGGAAGGTGAGCGTCCACCTGTTGCTCTTCAATTCTCAGGGAACGCCCCCCGAAGCATACGAGCGATTCTGGACCGACGACCCCGCTGCGATATTCCGAGCCTAGGCCGCCGCCCTCAGGCCGAGGCGGTGGATTCGGCGGGGGGGACGGAGGGGGGTGGTTGGGTGTGGCGGGTGATGCGGAGGCGGGTGATGCGGGTGCCGGAGACGCCGGTTACGGTGATTTGGAAGCCGGGGAGGCTGGCGTGTTCGCCCTGTTGGGGCGCGTGGCCCAGGGTGTTGAACACCAACCCGCCGATGGATTCGCCGCGTTCGGCGGGGATTTCCCAGCCGCTGGCGCGGTTGAAATCCAGCACTTTCAGGTATCCGTGCACCTCGTAGCTGTCGTCACCGAGCTTGCGAATGGTCTGCTGCTCTTCGAGATCGAATTCGTCCCGTATCTCGCCGACGATCTCTTCCAGAATGTCCTCTTGGGTGCAAAGGCCCATCGTCGCGCCCAAGCCGTCCTTTACTATGGCCATGTGGATGAATTTGCTCTGCATATCGGTGAGCAATTCCAAAATGGGCTTGCGCTCGGGCACCTGCAGCACGGGCTTCAGTATGAATCCAATGTTGTCATACTCGGTTTCGCCGCGGGTCAGCTGAATCAAATCCTTCAGGTGGCAGACGCCCTTCACCGCATCAAGCGGCTCGTCAACGCTCCCGTCGCAGAGCGGCACCCGGGTGTAGCGCTCCCGCAGCATCTCTTTGAGCAGCTCGTCGGGCGGCGTATCCATGGGAAATGCGAAGATTTCGGTGCGCGGCACCATGATTTCGCCGACGGTCATTTCGGCGGCGCGGGCGGCTGCGCCGATGATGGCCAGGGGCGTGGCCTCGGGCTTGCCGTTGCCGGCCTGGCCCTGGCTGGCGCGGACCGCGCGCAGCGCCTCGGAGACGGTGGCCTGATCCCGGCTCTCCCCCGGCTCCGGGCCGAAGCGGCGCACCACCGGATCCACAATGCGGTCGAAAATGAGATGCAGCGGGCGCAGGCACCAGTGCAGCAGATACACCGGCAGCGATACGGCAAGGACGATGCGCCGGGGGTGGCGCGCCGCCACGGATTTCGGCAGCAGCTCGCAGAAAATGAGCATGACCACGGTGAGGCCGAGGGTGGAGACCAGCAGGCCGCGCTCGGTGCCGAGCCACTGAATGGCCAGTGCCCCCGCCGCCGAGGCGGCCAGAATGTTCACCAGGTTGGTGCCGAGCAGGATGGTGACGAGCATGCGCGAGGTGTTGCGCAGCAGCTCGCGGGCCGCCAAGCCGGACAGCGAGGGCGATTCCTCGGATTCGACCTCGTGGCGGGGCAGGCGCAGCAGCGCCGTTTCGCTGCCCGAGAAAAACGCGGAGAGCAGCAGGCAAAAGGCCACCAGCAGCCCGAGCGTCAGCGCGTCCATTGCGCGCCTCCGCACCGCGCCGCGCCCTGCTTGGGGCCGGGCCCGGGTTGCTCGGGTTCGTCCGCAGTCATCTGTGGGGGCGAGGCAAACATCGTCCCCCCAAGCCTAGCCTGCCCCGGCCCGCCGGGTCAATGCCAAAATGACCTACTTGGCGGCGGGGCCGGTGGGCACCTCGCGGAAGGGAATGCCCTTGTCCTGCCGCGCCTCGCCGGGCAGGCCCAGCACGCGCTCGGCGATGATGTTTTTCAGCACCTCGTCGGTGCCGCCGGCAATGCGCAGGCCCGGCGCGCCCAGGTAGTTCTGCTGCCAGGTGGCGTCCTGCAGGGCCAAATCGCCGTCCATCACGCCGCCCATGGCGCCCTGCAGCTCCATGGCAAAGGCGGCCAGGCGCTGCGCCATGGGCGCGCCAATGGCCTTGCTAATGGAGCCCTCCGGCCCCGGCGTGGCGCCCCGCGAGACGGCGGAGAGAATGCGGTAGCTGGTGTATTGCAGCCCCTTCGAGGTGATGAAAAAGTCCGCCAGCCGCTCCCGCACCGAGGGGTCTTCAATAGCCGGGCGCCCGCGGCGGCGGCACTGCTGCGCCAGGCGGAACAAATCCCGCGTGCGGCCCGCGCCGCCCCCCGCGCCAATAGAGACGCGCTCGTTCATCAGCGTGGTAATGGAGACCTTCCAGCCCTCGCCCACGCCGCCCACGCGCTGCGCATCCGACACCTTCACATCGTTGAAGAACACCTCGTTGAAGCCCGAGCCGCCGTTGATTTGCCGGATGGGCCGCGCCTCCACACCGGGCGCGTGCATATCCACAATGAAGTAGGTAAGGCCATCGTGCTTCGGCGCATCGGGATCGGTGCGCGTTACGATCATGCCCCAATCGCTGAAGTGCGCGCCGGTGGACCAGATTTTCTGCCCGTTGATCACCCAGCCGTCGCCATCGCGCACAGCGCTGGTGCGCAGCCCCGCCAAATCCGAACCCGCCGCGGGCTCGCTGAACAACTGGCACCACACCACCTGCCCCCGCGCCATTTCGCGCAGGTAGTGCTGCTTCTGCTCCTGGCTGCCGTGGGTCATGAGCGTGGGGCCGAGCATGCCGTGGCCAATGCCGTAGATGTCTGCCGGCGTCTGGAACTTCGATTGCTCCTGGTTGAAGATGACATTCTCCATGCGCCCCAGGCCCTGGCCGCCGAACTCTTTGGGCCAGGTGAGCACCGCCCAGCCGTTGTCGAACTTGGTGGCCTGCCACTCCTTGGCGCTGCGAATCGCGCTCTCGTCCTCGCGCTCGCCAAACACCGAGCCGGGCGGCGCCTTGGGGTCCAGCGGCTCCATGTGCTGCTCCAGAAAGGCGCGCGCGCGGGCGCGGAACTCGGCCTCTTGCGGGGTATCGTCGAAATTCATGACTCGCTCCTTTTTTTCGCTGCGATTGCAGTTGAAGTTGAAGCTGCGGGCGGCAGCTACGGTTACAGCGTGGCCTCCACCCGCGAAACCAGCTTTTCGCGCCACTCGTCCGCGCCGCCAATGGCCTGGGCCAGGCTGCGCGCGCGGCGGTAGAAAAGGTGGCAATCGTATTCCCAGGTGAAGCCCACGCCGCCGTGCATTTGAATCATCTCCTCGCTGGCCAGCACAAACGCCTCGCTGGCCGCCACCCGCGCCGCGCAGGCCGCCACGCCCAGCTCTTTCTCGTCGTTTTCCAAAGCCCAGGCGGCGTAATAGCCGTTGGAAATGGCGATTTGAATCTTGCCATAGACATCGGCCATGCGGTGCTTCAGCGCCTGGAAGCTCGCCACCGGCCGCCCGAAGGCGAAGCGCCCCATAGTGTGCTCGCGGGTAATGTCCAGCGCGCGCTCGGCCCCGCCAATCTGCTCGTAGGCCATCACCACCGCCGCGCGGTCCAGCACGCGCTGCGCCAGCGCCGCGCCCTGCCCCGCCTTGCCCAGGCGCTCTGCCGCCGCGCCGTCAAAAGAAATGCGCGCCAGCGGGCGGCTCGGGTCGAAGCTCTGCAGCGCGCTGCGGGTAACGCCCTGCGCCTGCAAATCCACCAGCGCCAGAGATTGGCCCTTGCCCTCCCGCGCCACCACCACCGCCAGCGTGGCCGCCGCGCCGTCCTGCACCGGCAGCTTTTCGCCCTTGAGCTTCTTGCCGTCAAACTTCACCCCGGCGCTGGTGGGATCGAAATCTCCCAGCCCTTCGGCCAGCGCAAAGGCGCCGATGGCCTCGCCCGAGGCCAGCCGGGGCAAATGGCGCTGCTTCTGCTCCTCGCTGCCCGCCAGCAGCAGCGCCTCCGTAGCCAGCACCGCCGAGGAAGAGAAGGGAATGGGCGCAAGCACGCGCCCCAGCTCCTGCGCAATCAGCACCAGCTCCAGCCGCCCCAGCCCCGCGCCGCCGAACTCTTCCGGCACCGCCGCGCCCAGCCAGCCCATCTCTGCCACGCCCTTCCACAAATCCGCCGCAAAGGGCTGCCCGGATTCCAACACCCCCCGGCAAACCCCCAGCTCGCAGTTCTCCGCCAGGTAATCCCGCGCAGTCTGCTGAACGAACTTCTGATCGTCGGAGAACTCCAAATTCATTTCGCCCTGTCTCCCTGTTTCTGTTGTTCTGTGCCGTTGATTTTCGAGCCGCGCCAGCCCCGCCCCCCACCCCCGGCAGGCCCCGCGGCCGCGCCCAAGCCCAGCGCCCGGGAGCATACTACACCCCCCACCCCGCCGGGAAGCCCCACCCGGCCCGTCAGCCGGGCGGCGCGCGCCCACCTTCCCCGCGGGGAGACTGCCCCTAACCCTGCCCCAACCGGGATTTTCGGGGATTACGCGGGATTTTCCGGCTCAGACGCTGTCTTTCCCGCTACGCCAGAGTTGCGGGCCAAGCACGCCGACGCCGAACAGGGCCAGAATTGCCAGCAGTGATGTGCCGAGAAATGTCATGCCCCAGCGAATGCCACTCAGCCAACTCCCCGGATGCCACTTTTCCAACTGGCCGAAATTGAGCACGGGAAACAGCGCCTCCAAGGCATAAACGACCGGGACGAATTGCGGGTAATGCTCTGGAGTCCGCTTTTCAGTCACCTCACCGTCCCTCGAAATCAGCGAATGCCCTTCCAACGGAAGAATCAACCTGTTCGAGCACTCTGAACGATCCTCAGATCCGAGGAACAATGCCTTCGCCTCTTCCAAAGACTGCGGCGGCAAACTCCCACCGCCGCACAAGTTCGCTCCCCCGAACACCAAAGTGCCCCCCAGCCACAGCCCCAAGATCCAGCCGAGAGAGCGAAACGGCTTATAGCCATAGCCAATCGTCACACGCAGAATCTCATACCAAATATCCCACCAACGGCGTTCGTTATCCTCGGCATCTCCACGCTTCTTATATCCTCGGTGCCTTCGCTTCTCCAATTTGAATCCAACCTTCCTTGCCCAGTCAGGGCGTCCCATACGGCGATACACTGACATCAACTGCTCGTAGGAGTGGGGATAGAATTCTCCTTCCCCCGTCCGACTCAACCAATCCAAGCCAGCCTCTGCACTATCCGCTGCATCCCCTACAAGCCACTGATAACAAAACCCATCCAAGCGCAGAGAGCCTTTTCTCGGCCAACTCTGTTTGTCGCTCACAAATGTCCCTATTTTGGCATCGGCCAATTCAAGGACTTCCATGAATTTACCACCGATGCATGTTAGCTGCCCATCAATACGCGCGTTCATAAATTTCACATCTCGATTAGCTATGAAACCATCGCCCAGTATCACATCCACAACTTCCGTGCCTTGCGCATTAATACCTCCATTAAATTTCCCGCCGCGGCAACTGAATTGACCTTTGATTTTTGCACCGAACAGGAACACTTCATTTTTAGCTATGAATCCATGATTCATAAATACAACCTCCGCGTTCAAACTCTGAGCAGTAAATTTCTCATTAAATATTCCACCCTGACAAATGACTTGCCCGTCGATATCTGCGTTTATCAAATTCACTTCACCTTTTGCCGTAAAACCGTTATTCAACCTCACATCTCCAGCCTTCAATCCCTGTGCCAAGAATCCACCTTCGAAGATTCCGCCACTGCAATCAAGATGCCCATCAATGACCGCTCCACCCAAACTTACATCTCCATCAGCTATGAAACCCTTATCCAACATCACATGCCCAGACTTTAGCCTATTGGCATTAAGAGCATTGGAGGTATCAAGATCATAGCCTCGTTCGATTCCTCGAACCAAGCATCGTTTCAAATGCAAAATGGGAATGACCGAATCCAGCAATGAAATTCCCTCTGAGAAAAAGCATTGTCTAAACAAGATGGGCTGACGAATTCTGCAATAACTGAGATCAAGCCTGCCACTTACCTTGGCCCACCGAATTTCGACACGGCGAGTGTCCAACTCACCGTAATTTCCAAGATAGAGATCGCGCAGGAATTCACTCCGCAGAATTGCGCTCTCCCAATCCTCTTCCGAAAGCTCTCCAGGGTGACCCACCTGTGGGAAGTTGGAATTCTCGACTGGCGGGAGCATAACAGCGATTTTCTCAACGCCACCTCGAAAAGCCTCGAGAACCCTGTACTCCGCCAGATTCAGGTGATTCTCCCGAATCCTCGGCTTAGTCACGACCTCCCCCTCTCGCCCGATCGCCCACGGGTTGGCAACCTAGCCCTACGGAAACCCAGCGTGGCACGCCCTCAGGCCCTCGTCAACCCCCTGTAGCGCACCCCCTATCCGTCGCTCAGGTGCGCCCCCTCCGCAGAGGACGCCCCGAGCGGCTTCTAGGCGAGATTCCCCCTGTGAAGACACACTGTTTGTGGCAGTCTGCTCATTCGAGGCTATTTTTGAATGACTTGGCTCGGCTAAGCTGGGAACTGCGCTAGTGGCGGAAGCACACCCGGTGAGCGGAGAATGAAAGGAGAACCCATGCCCAATTCTGTTTGCTCGCCCTTGAGGAAGACTTCCTCGGCTGGCGCTGGCACCCCCACCCCCCCCCCCCCCGGGGGAAAACATCTACGCAGCGCTTCTTCTCGTAGCGGTAGTAATATTTGCGCCAGTGGGCGCATCCGCCGAAGGTGGGCAGCTTTTCAGTTGCTGGAGTGTGGAATCGGCGCAAGTGTCGCGGGATATGGACGCGGCCCCGCGCCCCAGCGATGGGAGGCGGCCCGCGCAATTCTTCGTTGACGCCCATGATCCGTTGCCTCGATATACGGATGCCACCGCTACCGCCGAAACCCCGCCACCCGCACCATTGCCTCCTTTGCCGCCGCTGCCGCCTTTGCCCGAGATGCCAGATACGATGTTTCTCGGAGGGCTGTTTCCCCGGATGCGCGGCGAAAATGAAGAGGCGCACACGAACCGGCTCGGAATGCTCAACCGTTCCGAAATTGAAGCGGCGCACAGAGAAGCACACAGAGAAGCAGTCGCACTTCCATATCAGCAACAGGCGCGCTCGACGATTCGCCGGTATCGCGCCGGGAACGAAGCAGATACCCACTCCCAGCGGATAGCGAAATTCGAGGCGGACTATGCAATGCAACATGAGGGAGTGTTGGAGCAAGGGTTTGTGGGCGCGACAGCAGACACACCTCCTTACCTCGTCCCCATTGGAATCAACTGCTCGCCGGGCGATGTGGCGAAAACCTATCTCGCCACAGGAGTCACCGTCGTTCTGGTGAGCTTCATTGCGAACCAAGCGGCCCGCGCGATATTCGGCCGCGGCACGCCCACGATTTACAGCGCGCTGCACCGGCGTGGATTCGATTACGATTTCCAGCTGGATGAGAGCGGCAACGCCTACGCCGGAATCCGCTGGGAATTCCGCTGGTGAATCGGCACGCCCGGCGATAGAAGGCCAGCGCCGTGATTTTGCGCGCGCTGGTGACGAAGGAGAAACTATGCAGGGAATCATCCGGAACGCAGTAGCGAAAGCGGCGCGGCTCGGGGCGTTGTTGGTGGCGGCGAATCTGGCGCTGGGTTGCGCGGGCGGCATCGGCGGACTCTTCCGCGACGAGGACGAGGCGGCAAAAGCGGCGCGGCTGCTCGCCGAGCAGCAGGCGGCCAAAGAGCGCGCGCTGCAGCGCAGCGAGGAAGAGGCGCAGGCGGCAGCCCGCGAAAAGGAGGAGCGCGCCGCTGCCCTGCTCCGTGAAGCAGAGGAAGACCGCGAACGCGCGCGCCGTCACCGGGTGCAGCGCGAAGAGGCCGAGCACCATCGCAAGATGCGCGAACTCTACCGGGACGGCGAACCGCCCCCCGCAAACAGCAATGCACCGACGGCGCCGCAACAGCAACCCCCCGGTGACGGTGCGGCCCTCGGCAGCGCGCCGCGCATCATCGGCGCGGCCGAACGCGCGCCCTGCCCCAAACACCCTTGCGCCTGCGTGGAGCGCGGAATGCAGCCCGCCGTTGTGCTCCGCCTTGCAGGCGAACCGCATCACCACCAGATACATGCCGGCGGCGCGGTGTGGAGCTACTCCACCGCGAGAGGCGCGGTCATTGAGCAGATCGAATTCAGCCGCCTGTTTCCCTACGAAGTGACTCGGCTTCGCTGCTAGGCAGCGGCGCAGCCGATTCGGGCGCAGGCACCCCGGCGACTGCAGGCAGTCATTTTGCGGCGGCTTCGGGCGGCGCGCCATCCGCAGCGCCGCCACGCACCTCCGCACTGGCCGCCGGATAATGCAACGCCGCTTTGTCCAGCGCCGCCGCCGCCGCTTCCACCGCCTCTGCCCAGCGGTCGAAATTGCCTATCTGCCCACGAAACACGCCGCTCCGGGTGCTGCTCCACGCATCCGCCCACGCAGACTCAAACTGCGCGCGCGCTTCGGCCTCGGGGAAAATTCCCCACCCACCCGCGCGATGTGCGCGCGCCACACGCCGAGCCGTGCGGATATGCGCAGCAGCAGCGGACCGGTAGCCCACATACGCCTCGTCCGCGGCTGAGCGCGCGGCACGCAGATCGGCCTTCGTTGCGCCCACCAGAGAAAAAGCGCGATAGGTGGTTTCGCTGCCGAGCCACGCGCGCAACGCCCTCGCCTGCGCCCGCGCCGCATCGGCCGCAACAGCGGCGGCGCGGGCCGCCTGCCCCTCATCCGGCGGCGGCGCAGCCGCGCAGCCGGCGAGTATGAAGGCGGCAACAGTGGCGGCGGCGCGAAACCCCATGGGGCAACGGGATAGCACAACCGGCCGCTCCGGGCACCCACGCTCCAGCAACCAAACCCAATAGGGCCTTGCGCGGCCGCTACCAGCAAGGTATCAATTATCTCTCGACAAGGGGGCGCGAAATGAAAAGGCTCATAGCACTCATGCTCGCAATCGCGGCGGCGGGGCTTTCGGCAACCCCGGCGGCCGCGCAATTGGCGAATACCCAGCGCACCAGTAGCGCGGGCTTTCAGTGGGATGACGGCGTGCAGACGCTCAACTGATCCACCGCCACCATTGTTGCACTCGGATTCATCGGCGGCGGCGCAATTATTGAAGACAGCACTGAGCGAATTCGGCATATTCGTTGTGATGGCTCCCTGCTCGAGTTTCAAATCCGGCAATCGGACGGCTCCTATCTCACTGTGAGTGCCAATGAAGCGACCGCATTTACGGGTCTTTTGCTGCCCTCTGATGGCTTCGGTATGGGTTGCAGCCAAGCAAGAGGATCGAAAAGAATCCCGCGCGCTCAATTTATCGCGGGCGGACTGCTCACTGGCGTAAGTGGCGGCTATCTGCTCGCAAAATTCCTGCCGTGGCCCGGTTCACCGGGCGATCGCGGGCGCTCGGTGATTCCGTGGGGGACCGCTTCAATTGCGGCGCTCGGACTCATCGGCAGCGCGTGGATGATTTCCGAAATCGTCGATGTTGATGAGTGTAGTTTGCATCTTAGAAGGGAATATTATTCTCTTGACGCCCAGGACACGCTTAGGACTCGGCGTGCGTATTTCGGCCCATGCACGAGAGCATCAAAAACAGATAAGGGCACCGCGCAGATATACGCTGCAGGCGGACTGCTTCTGGGAACAGCCGGCGGCTATGCAATCGCAACCTTCTTTCCCGGATTCCGGCTGCCATGGCCCGTTGCCCCCGCCACCGGTTACGACGCCCACACCGGCGCGCCGCTATTCGGGATCGCGATACAGGACTCAACCTCGCGCCACAGACTCGAATTCAAAACCAACGCCGCCGCCGAAACCGCCGTGCTGCATTACCGCTGGCGCTGGTAGAAGACAAAGCGCCCACAACACCGCAGACTGCCCCTTGCCCCTTCCCCACGGGGAAAGCCCGTCTGCGCCGACGATTAGCGGCTAGGGAGGGGAATATGGGCTCCAGACTGGACTTGCGAAATCCAAAAATCGGTGTATGGTTGCCGGAATGGAGATTCAGCCCACAGCGCTTCGGCCCATCCCGATTGAGCCGGAAGTCATCGCACGGCGCTTCCTATCGTCCGCAGGATGGGACAGCTCTGCAGTGCCCCCTGGCGGCCCCAGTGGAGCGGCGGCAATGGCATCTGATGTCGTGGATTGCGCATTTCGCGAGTTTTGGAGCGCTTATATCTGCCAACGCTCACCGCTTTTGGCGAAACTCTCCGAGGGAGGCCGCCGAGGCTATGGAAGTGCCAAAATTGAAGGCATTGAGATCGCTGAAAAGTTGGAGCATGGGGCTACCGGCATTCAATTGAGCGAGATACCGGTCACAGTGCGCGCACCTCTGGCAGAAAGCTCTTTCCTAATTCCATTCACACAGACGGAGATGGAGATGTCGCAAGATTGCAGATCAGTGGCTGGCCTGGCAGCAACGCGCGCACTGGAATTGATGAACGATATCACTTCATATCTCTCGCGCGCAATGTTTGGTAGTTTCTCGCTCACACTATCTATTAATGGCCTTCCATTCGGAGGCAATGGCATTGTGGGCTTGCAAAATCTTGTGCCGGATACAGGCCATGGAAAAGCCATGGAGATGGACTCTGATGATTTTTCATTCTGGCGAAACCAGGTTATTAACCTCAACTACATGGGCAAGCCGACTAATCAGGCTTCTCTTCTCGACGCAATGAACCAAATGAGTGAGAAGATATATGATGAAAATGGCGAGACAGACATTATTGTCACGACAAAACATTTGTATACAGTGTTGGGTTGCAAAGCACTTGATTTCGAAACCACAGATGTGGTTTGGGATGAATTTTGTCCTAAGGACAGAATGTATTTTCTGAACTCAAAGACTCTGAATCTCCGCGCAAGCGATCGAATCAACATGACAAGACTTGTTCACCCGCCGCCTTTTCACCTTAACCCGCTGGCTTGGGTTGTGGGAATCGGGTGGATTGGGCAAACCTTCATGATCAATCGGCAATCGCAAGGCGTCATCATCGTCTAAAATCCGAGCGGCGCAGACGCGTTGCTGGCGCAGGGGGCGCTGTGAAGATCATCATTGAGACTCGGCCGGGGGCGGCGGGGCAGTGGGTGGCGGAGGCTACTTGGGCGGGGTGCGAGGCGCCGGTGCGGGCGGTTTCCTGCGATCCGGCGCAGGCGGTGGTTTGGGCGGCGGAGCGCGCGCGCTTTGACATCTCCACCGCGCACAATCTGCCGCCGGTGCGCCCGGCGCATCCGATGGCGGCGCAGGTCTGCGGCGCGCCGCCCCGCGCGGGCCTGCCCGAAGCCCCGCGCCCGCCCGCCCCGCCCGTCAAGGGCGCGCTGTTCCAGTAGCCAAGCGGGGGCGCGGCGGGGGCTTGCGGGGCTGGGGGCTACAGGCCTGGCCCGGTGGGGGCTGCCCTGAGAGGGAGCTATCCCCGCGGGGAATGGCCGGTTGGCCCAGGATTGGATATCCGCGCCCCGGCGGAGGCTGCTTCAAGCGAGCGCCTTCAAGGGGCTTGACACTCTCTCCCGAAACACAATACTTTATGCGGTCCGGGGGCAAATACGGAAACACGGAAGGAGTTAACGCATGAGCATGGAAGTGAGCATGGAAGTCTCCAAGACGGACCTGCAACACGAGGTGGACAAGAATTACGAGGCATTTAAGGCCCTCGGAACGGATTTCCGCCACGGGAATTTCGGCAAGTTCGCCCTGATGAAGAACGAAAAGGTCGTCAAGCTCTACTCGAGCCGCGAAGACGCCGTCGAAGCCGGACACTTCCTTTTCAAGGACGGGTTGTTTTCCGTTCAGATGGTCGGCAGGCCGGCTGCAATGCTGGGATTCCAAACCTATGCCGTTCTTTGAGGGGGAGGTTGTCAATGGACAGCCCATCATCGCCGTGGCTATTACGCTCCCGGACACGCGAGAAATCAAAAAGAACGAGGATATGTTTCGGGCGTTGGTCGACACAGGATCTAACGCCACTCTCATTTCTGAGGGAATTGTGCGCAAGCTGAATCTGACTTCTATTGAAAAGGGAGACATTGTGGGTGTGACAGGCAAGAAGAGTGCGGTTCCCATTCACCGAGTCGACCTGCACATCCCGATTACCGAGCTTCGCCCTACAAAGACGCAGGTATTCGCACAAGAGCACTGGAAGCACATAGTCTCAATAGAAGTCACGGAATTTCCTGGGTCCAAAAATTTCGACGTCTTGCTGGGAATGGACATCTTGATCCATTGCCACCTCACAATGTTCAACGGCAAATTCACTATCGGTTTCTAACCACTTCAGCAGCGTGGCGATTACTTTGCTTGGGGAGGCTCCGGTGTTTCCGCCGGCTTGGGGGGCGGGGGCGGAGGGGCTGGTGGCGGGGGGGGGAGATTTGCGGCCGGAGCGGATGCTGGAGGCTTATCGGCGGGGGATTTTTCCGTGGTTTGAAGCACCGCCTATTTTGTGGTTTTCGCCGGAGCGGCGGGCGGTGTTGGCGCGGGGCGGGTTGCGGGTTTCGCGGCGGCTGCGGCGGACGCTGCGGCAGGGGCGCTTTGCCATCACGCTGGATGCGGACTTTGCGGCGGTGGTGCGCGGCTGCGCAGAGCCGCGGCGCGGCGATGCGGAAGAGGCGGAGGACGGCGCAGGCGCGGCAGGCGCGCCCGGCCCCGCCCTTGATGCGCGCACCTGGATTACGCCGGGGATGATTACGGCTTATGGCGCGCTGCACCGGCTCGGCTTTGCGCACTCTTGCGAAGCGTGGTGCGGGGGTGCGCTGGTGGGCGGGGTGTTCGGCGTTTCGCTGGGGGCGGCGTTTTTTGCGGAATCGATGTTTCACCGGCGGCGCGACGCCGGCAAGGCCGCCCTGGCCGCGCTGGTGTGGCAACTGGAAGATTGGGGCTTTGCGCTCTTCGATTGCCAGGTGCAGAACCCGCACTTGGCCTCGCTGGGCGTGCGCGAAATTTCGCGCAAGCGCTACCTGGCAAAGCTGGCCCGCGCCGTGGAAGCGCCCGGCCGCCGCGCGCCCTGGCGGCTCCACCCCGCCACGCTGCCGCGCCGCCTGCACGGCTGAGCGCCGCGCGCGCCGCAATGCACTACCATGCCGCGGCGGCGGGAAGATGCCGCCAATGGGGGGCAAAGCTTGCGCGAAGCGCTGGAAGTTCTGCGCGCCACTTTTGGCTTTGACGGGTTTCGCCCTGGGCAGCGGGATATCATTGAAACCGTGCTGGCGGGGCGCGACGCGCTGGCGATTATGCCCACGGGCGGCGGCAAATCGCTGTGCTACCAGCTTCCCGCCGTGCTGCGCGGCGGGCTCAGCGTGGTGGTTTCACCGCTGCTGGCGCTTATGCGCGATCAGGTGCTGGCGCTGCGCGCGCTGGGCATTGCCGCCGGCAGCCTCAACTCTGCCAATGCGCCGGAACAAAACCGCGCGGTGCAAGCGCAACTGCGCGCGGGCACACTGCGCCTGCTGTTTATTTCGCCGGAACGGCTGATGGGCGGCGGCGCGCTGGCGCAGCTTCGCGCGCTGCAACCGGGGTTGCTGGCCATTGACGAGGCGCACTGCGTTTCGCAGTGGGGGCACGATTTTCGCCCGGAGTATTTGGCGCTGGGCGAAGCGCGCGAGGCGCTGGGCGGTGTGCAAACGCTGGCGCTCACGGCCACGGCAGATGCCGCCACCCGCGCAGACATTTTGGCAAAGCTCTTTGCCGGGCCGCCGCAGGTTTTCGCCTCCGGCTTCGACCGCCCCAACTTGCGCCTGGCCATGACGCCGAAGGACGGCGCGGCAAAACAGGTGCTGGCTTTTGTCAATGCGCGGCGGGGCGAAAGCGGCATTATCTACTGCGGCACGCGGCGGCGCGCGGAAGAAATCGCGGCAAAATGCGTGCAAGAAGGCCACTACGCCCTGCCCTATCACGCCGGACTCGATTCCCATGTGCGCGCCGAAGCGCAAGATCGCTTTACCCAGGGCGACGGCGTGGTGGTAGCCGCCACCGTGGCCTTTGGCATGGGCGTGGACAAACCCGATGTGCGCTTTGTGGCCCACGCCGATATGCCGAAGAGCGTTGAGGCCTATTACCAGGAGATCGGCCGCGCCGGGCGCGACGGCCTGCCCGCCGATACGCTCACCCTCTACGGCTTCGACGATATTCGCCGCCGCCGCCAGCAGATTGAAGAAAGCGACGCGCCGGACACTCAAAAGCGCACCGAGCGCCAGCGGCTGAGCGCGCTGATTGCTCTTTGCGAAGCGCCGCGCTGCCGCCGCCAGGTGCTGCTGGCCTATTTTGGCGAAAGCGCCGAGCCCTGCGGCAACTGCGATTTGTGCGAAGACGGCGCAGAGCTGCTGGATGCAACCACCGATGCGCGCAAGGCGCTATCTGCCATTGCGCGCACCGGCGAGCGCTTCGGCGCCACCCACATTGTGAACATTTTGCGCGGCGCGCAGAGCGAAAACATCCGCCGCTTCGGCCACGAGCGTCTGCCCACCTTTGGCGTGGGCGCAAACATGGAAAGCGGCGAATGGCTGGGCCTGTTGCGTCAACTTTACGCCGCCGGTCACATTGAGCTCGACATTGCGCGCTATGGCCGCTTTACCATTACCGAGAGCGGGCGCGAGCTGCTTTACGGCCGCAGTTCTTTCGAGCGCCGCCGCGACACCATGCGCCGCGCTTCGCGCGCGGGCGCGGGCGAGCGCAGCGGCGCGGCGGGCGAAACGCGCGCGGCAGCGGGATCTGCGGGCGCGGCGCGGGCGCGCGGGGGGCGCACCGCGGAGTCCCGCGCCACGCTGGCCGCCGCGCTTTCCGCAGAGCAGCGCGAGCTCTTCGAGCGCCTGAAGCGCCTGCGGCTCGAACTCGCCCGCGCCCAGCAGGTGCCCGCCTATGTGGTCTTCCCCGACCGCACGCTGCTCGAACTCGCCCGGCAGCGCCCCCGCACCCGCGCCGAAATGGCCCGCATCCACGGCGTCGGCGAAGCCAAGCTGGCCCGCTACGCCGAGCCCTTCCTCGCCGAACTGGCCGAGGGGGAGAGCTAGCCCGCTACGCGCCGCGCCCGGCGGGCGCAGGGGGCGTGGCGGCGCCGCGGCTGCGGAGGGTTTGCAGAATGCGCTGGGCGGCGCGAATCTGGGCTGCCGGCAGGCCGCGGGCCAGCTCGTTCAGGCGCAGGGCCTCGGCCTCGGCGAGGCGGCGGTGAGCGGCCAGGCCCGACGGGCTGAGCTCCAGCAGCGGGGCGCGGCGGTGGCGCGGGTTGGGGCGCAGCGCAATCCAGCCCTGCTGCGCCAGCTCTGCGGCCAGGCGCTGCACCGCCTGGCGGCTGCTGTGCCGCGCCCTCGCCACCTGGCTCATAGTGAGCGGGCCGCTGAGCGCCAGCACCCGCAGCACCTCCAGGCGGCCCTGAGAGATGGGCAGCGCGCCCCGGATTGCCGCGCTGCGGTCCAGCTCCTGCAGCAGGTGGAAGACGGCGGCCCCCGCCTCGCTGTATCGGGCGGCGCGGCCCAGGCCGGGGACGCTGCGGTCCGGGTATGCGCCGCGCTGCGGGGCCGTTTCCATGGAGTTGACAATAGCCTGTCAATTCGGCGCGGCAAGGCGGGCGATGGGCAACATCCGCCCGCTCCGGGCGATCCACAGCGGCAAGCGGGGCCAGTAGATTGTCAATGCAGAGACAAAAATTCACATTGCGAAAATCAGCAATTTCGCCTATTCCTTCCCCCCGTGGCAAACCGGGGCGCGGACAGCGATGCGGCCGAGACGGCGGAGTGGCTCGAAGCCCTCGACTCGGTGTTTCACAGCCAGGGCGGCGAGCGCGCCCACTACCTGATTGAGCGCCTGATAGACCGGGCGCGGCGCTCGGGGGCGCACCTGCCCTACACGGCCACCACGGCCTACCTGAACACCATCCCGGCGGCGGAGGAGCCGCCCATGCCGGGAGAGCCGGGGCTGGAGCACCGCATCCGCTCCATTGTCCGCTGGAATGCGCTGGCAATGGTGGTGCAGGCGAACCGCGAATCCTCGGAACTCGGCGGGCACATTGCCACCTTTGCCAGCGCGGCGACTCTCTACGATGTCGGCTTCAACCACTTCTTCAAAGGGCCGGAGCATCCGGAGGGCGCAGACCTCGTCTATATGCAGGGGCACTGCTCGCCGGGCATCTACGCCCGCGCTTTTCTGGAAGGGCAGCTCGACGAAGAGCAGCTTCACAACTTCCGCCGCGAGGTGGGGCGGCGCGGTCTCTCCTCGTATCCGCACCCCTGGCTCATGCCCGGCTTCTGGCAGTTTCCCACGGTCTCCATGGGCCTCGGCCCCATCATGGCCATTTACCAGGCGCGGCTGATGAAATACCTGGAGCACCGCGGCCTGGCCGAAATGAAGAGCCGCAAAGTGTGGGCCTTTATGGGCGATGGCGAAATGGACGAGCCCGAATCGCTGGGCGCCATTGGCCTGGCCGCCCGGGAGGGACTCGACAACCTGATCTTCGTGGTCAACTGCAACTTGCAGAGGCTCGACGGTCCGGTGCGCGGCAACGGAAAAATTATCCAGGAACTGGAAGGCGACTTCCGCGGCGCGGGCTGGAATGTAATCAAGGTAATTTGGGGCGCGCAGTGGGATCCGCTCTTTGCCCGCGACCCGAAGGGCAAACTGCTCGAGCGCATGGAGCAGGCGGTAGATGGCGATTACCAGAACTACAAATCGCGCGGCGGCGCATACACCCGCGAGCACTTCTTCGGCACGCGGCCCGAGCTGCGGGCGCTGGTGGCAAACCTCACCGACGACGATATCTGGCGGCTGAACCGGGGCGGCCACGATCCAATTAAGCTCCACGCCGCCTACCACGCCGCCGTGAATCACCGGGGGCAGCCCACCGTGATCCTCGCCAAAACCGTCAAGGGCTACGGCATGGGCGAAGCCGGCGAGGGCAAGAACTTCACCCATCAGCAAAAGAAGCTCGGCGAAGAGCAGTTGCGCAAGCTCCGCGACCGCTACCGCATTCCCATTCCCGACGACAAGATCCGGGAAGCGCCCTTTTACAAGCCCGCCGCAGACAGCCCGGAGCTGCGCTACCTGCACGAGCGCCGGCAGGCGCTGGGCGGCTACCTGCCCTCGCGCCGGGCGGGCGCGCCGAAGCTGGCTGCGCCGGATCTCTCCATCTTCGCCTCGCTGCTCAAGGGCTCGGGCGAGCGCGCCATGTCCACCACCATGGCCTTTGTGCGAATGCTCGCCACGCTGGCCCGCGACAAGAAGATCGGCCACGCCATTGTGCCCATTGTGCCGGACGAATCGCGCACCTTCGGCATGGAGGGGCTGTTCCGGCAGATCGGAATCTACGCCTCGACGGGGCAGCTCTACGAGCCGGTGGATTCGGAAACCATCGCCTATTACCGCGAAGACCAGAGCGGGCAGATTTTGCAAGAGGGCATTTGCGAGGCCGGCGCACTCTGCTCTTTCATCGCCGCGGGCACCGCCTACGCAAACCACGGCCTGCCCATGCTGCCCTTCTACATTTTCTATTCCATGTTCGGCTTTCAGCGCGTGGGCGATTTGATCTGGGCCGCCGCCGATTCGCGCACGCGGGGCTTTTTGCTGGGCGGCACCTCTGGCCGCACCACGCTCTCGGGCGAGGGCCTGCAGCACCAGGATGGCCATAGCCACGCCTGGGCCGCGGCGGTGCCCAACTGCATCTCTTACGATCCCACCTACGCCTACGAACTCGCCGCCATTTTGCAGGACGGCATGCGCCGTATGCTCGCCGAGCAAGAGGATGTCTTCTACTACATTACGCTGATGAACGAGAACTACCCGCAGCCCTCCATGCCCGAAGGCGTGCACCAGGGAATTTTGCGCGGCATGTATCTGCTGCGCCAGGGCGAAGGCGACGGCGAGCGGGTGCAGCTTCTGGGCAGCGGCGCCATTTTGCGCGAGGCGCTGGCCGCGGCAGATCTGCTGCAATCCGATTTTGGCGTGGCCTGCGATGTCTGGAGCGTCACCTCTTTCACGGAACTGCAGCGCGACGGCGCAGCGGTCGAGCGCTGGAACACATTGCACCCCACCGAGCCGCAGCGGCAGTGCTATGTGGAAGAGCAGCTCGCCGGGCGCAGCGGCCCCGCCATCGCCGCCACCGACTATGTGCGCGCCGTCCCCGAACAGATTCGCGGCCTGGTGCCCATGCGCTACCGCACTCTCGGCACCGACGGCTTCGGCCGCTCGGATGTGCGCGAGCGGCTGCGCCACTTCTTCGAGGTGAACCGCTACTTCATCGCCATTGCGGCGCTCAAAGCGCTCTGCGACGAAGGGCGCGTGCCGCCGGCCAGCGTGCAGAAGGCGCTGCAAAAGTTCGGCATCGAATCCGGCAAGCCGGATCCGGCGAGGAGCTGACCGTGCCGCGCCGCCAGCAGGTTCTGCTTCCCGACATTGGCGACTTCGACGAGGTGGATGTGGTCGAGGTGCTGGTCTCTGTCGGCGACCGGGTGGAGCGCGAGCAATCCCTGATCGTGCTGGAGAGCGACAAGGCGGCCATGGAGATTCCCTCTCCCGTGGCCGGCGTGGTGGAAGAGCTGGCGCTGAAGGTGGGCGACAAGGCCGGAGAGGGCGCGCTGGTGGCGGTGATTGCCGTGGAGGATTCGGAAGCGGACTCGCCGCCGGCCGCCGCAGAACCCGCCGCGCCGAAACCGGAACCGGCCCCCGCACCGCCCGCGCCTTCCGCCCCGCCGCTGGCGGGGACGCCGAATGCCATGGCAGAGGTGCTCGACGGCGAAGCGCCGGAGCAGCGCGCGCCTCGGGTGCACGCCAGCCCCTCGGTGCGCCGGCTGGCCCGGGAGCTCGGCGTGAATTTGGCGCTGACGCCGGGTTCCGGGCGCAAGGGGCGCATTACCAAGGAGGATGTGCAGCAGTTCGTGAAGGCGTCGCTGGCGCAGCGCAGCGGCGGCGGCGTGCCCATTGCCGGAGTCCATGTGGCGGCGCCGCCGGAGATCAACTTCAGCCGCTACGGCGAAACCGAACAGACGCCGCTGAACCGCGTGCGCAAGCTCTCCGCCGCCAACCTGCACCGCAGTTGGGTCACGGTGCCGCATGTGACTCAATTCGACGAGGCCGACATTACCGAACTGGACGGCTTCCGCCGCGAGCAGAAAGCGCTGGCCGCTGCGCGCGGCGTGAAGCTGACCTTTTTGCCCTTTGTGGTGAAGGCGCTGTGCGCCGCGCTGCACGAGTTTCCGCACTTCAACGCCTCGCTCGATGCCACGGGCGAAAACCTGATCTTGAAGCGCTATCACCACATCGGCGTGGCGGTGGATACGCCCAACGGACTCGTGGTGCCCGTGATCCGCGACGCCGACCAAAAGGGACTCTTCCAGCTCGCCAGCGAACTGGAAGCGCTGAGCGAAAAGGCGCGGACGCGGCAGCTGCGGCCCGCCGATATTCAGGGCGGGAGCTTCAGCATCTCGAGCCTGGGCGGCATTGGCGGCACCTTTTTTACGCCCATTGTGAATCATCCGGAGGTGGCGATTCTCGGCGTTTCGCGCATGGACTGGAAGCCCGCCTGGCGCGACGGCGCATGGCAAGCGCGGCTGGTGCTGCCGCTCTCGCTCTCCTACGATCACCGGGTGATAGACGGCGCAGACGCGGTGCGCTTCACCGGGCGCTTGGCCGAATTTCTCTGCGACCTGCGGCGGTTGCTGCTCTGATGAACACCCAACTCGCGGTTTTGGGCGCAGGCCCCGGCGGCTACACCGCCGCTTTTCGCGCGGCCGATCTCGGGCTGGAGGTAACTCTGGTCGAGCGCTACCCCGCGCTCGGTGGCGTGTGCCTGAATGTGGGGTGCATTCCCTCGAAGGCGCTGCTGCATATGGCGGGCGCGCTGGAAGAGGCCCGTGCACTGGGCGCGCACGGCATTGCATTCGGCGAGCCCGCCTTTGACTGGACGCGCATTCGCGCGCGCAAAGACGAAGTGGTGGCGGGGCTGACCCGCGGCCTGGCCGCACTGGCCAAGCGCCGCAAAGTGAATGTGCTAACGGGCGACGGCCGCCTTACCGGCCCGAACGAACTGCGCGTCGAAACCGCAGACGGCCCGCAGGCGTTGCGCTTCGAGCACGCCATTTTGGCAACGGGCTCGCATCCGGTGAAGCTGCCCGCGCTGCCCGGCGATCCCCGCGTTCTCGATTCCACCTCTGCCCTCAACATCGCCGGGCCGCCCGGCCATTTGCTGGTGGTGGGCGGCGGCGTCATCGGACTCGAAATGGCGACGGTTTATCTCGCCTTCGGCTGGAAGGTCAGCATTGCCGAACTGCAAGATCACCTGCTGGACGGCGTGGATCCAGACTTGGTGCGCCCGCTGGAAAAGCGGCTGCGCGCGCGCTGCGAGGCCATTCACCTGGGCGCGGCGCTGGCCGAAGCCGAAGCGCGCGAAGACGGACTGCACCTGCGCTTTGCCGGCGAAAGCGCGCCCGCGCCCGCGCGCTACGACCGCGTGCTGGTGGCGGTGGGGCGCGCGCCGAACAGCGCAGTGGGACTCGACAGCGCGGGCGTTGCAACCGACGAGCGCGGCTTTGTGACCGTGGACGAGAAACTGCGCAGCAGCGCCCCGCACATTTTCGCCATCGGCGATCTCACCGGCCCGCCGCTGCTGGCCCACCGCGCCATGCACCATGGCAAAGTGGCGGCAGAGGTCATCGCCGGAGAACCCGCCGCCTTTGACGCGCGCTGCGTTCCCAGCGTCGCCTACACCGATCCCGAAATCGCCTGGGCCGGACTGAGCGAAGCCGAAGCAAAGCAGCGCGGCGTGGAAGTGCGCAAAGGCGTCTTTCCGTGGAGCGCATCGGGCCGCGCCCTTGGCAGCGGCCGCGGCGAAGGCCACACCAAGCTGCTCTTCGCCGCCGAAGACAACCGCCTGCTCGGCGCAGGCATCGTCGGCCCCCACGCCGGCGAACTCATCGCCGAAGCCACCCTCGCCATCGAGCTGGGCGCAGACGCCGGCGACCTGGGCCTGACCATCCACCCCCACCCCACCCTCTCCGAATCCCTCGCCATCGCCGCCGAAGCCGCCACCCAAACCGCCACCGACCTCCCCCCCGCCAAAAAGCGCTGAGGGGGAGGGGGCAGAGCTTGCTCAGGTCACTCCTCCACGCAGGAGTAGAGGCGCTCGATTCGTGTGCCGTATTCAGGAGCGGGCAAATTGCGCTCACCACGAAACACACTGCGGCGGCTAAAGTCCTCGCAGACTTCGCTGGCGCGCTTATCCATCTCCTCTTTGTCGGTTTCCTTGAAAGTCCCAAACAGCCCCCCCTCCCACACCATGCGGACCTGATCCTCCCGGACGTCGAGGATCCCGACGCTCCCCGAAGGCGCAACGCAGGCGACTGTCGCCACGAGAATCATGGAAAATGCAGCAGGCCAAAGTGCGAAACGAGTCATGAGAAACCCCCGTGTTTTGTTGTTGCAAGAAAGGCCGCGGTTAAGGAACCGGGCCTGCAACCGACAACACGAGGTGTCGCCCGCCTATTTCCCTGGAACTGGGTAGCTACTCCCAATCCACTTGCCGGGTCTTGTATTGAGCGGGAGACCCGGCACAGCCGGATCTCGTGTTCTGGTTGCCCCCTCAATAGACCACAGACAATCCCCCCTGTCAAGCCCAAAATTCGCAGGGCGCGTGGGGGGCGCTAGTATGGGGGTGGGCCGCGGGGCCGGGCGGCTCACGGGGAGGCGAATGCTGCAACTTCGGGGGGCGCAGGCGCTGGATGAGGCGCGGGGGGCGCGGCTGCTCGGGCGGTTGCGGGAAGATGGCGCGCCGGTGGGGGCGCTGTCGGCACACTTTGCGCACTTTGTCGAGCTTGCAGATGGGGATGGCGCGCTGGATTCCAAAGAGCGCGCGCTGCTGGAAGCGCTGCTCGGCTGTGCGGAAGGCGCAACTAGCGCAGACGGCGGTGCGGACGGCGCGGCTGGCGAGCCCACTCGCGTGGGCGGCGAAATCAGCCAGGGCGGTGCGGTGCAGCTCTGGGTGGTGCCGCGGCTTGGCACTATTTCGCCGTGGTCGTCGAAGGCGACGGACATTGCGCACGGCTGCGGGCTTGGGAAGGTGCGGCGCGTGGAGCGCGGCGTTGTGTTTTGCTTTGGCGCGCGGGCGGAGGGCGCGCTGCGGGCGGAGCAACTGCGGCCCCACTGGGCGCTGCTGCACGACCGCATGACCGAGAGTGTGCTGGAGCGTTGCCCGGATGCGGCGGCGCTCTTTGGCCGGGCGCAGCCCGCGCCGCCCGGCCAACCCGGCGGGCTGGCGCGGATAGATGTGCTCGGCGGCGGCGCGGATGCGCTGCGGCGTGCCAACAACAGCATGGGGCTGGCGCTTTCGGCGCAGGAGATTGGCTACCTGGCCGAGCGCTTTGGCGCGCTGGGGCGCAACCCCAGCGATGTGGAGCTGATGATGTTCGCGCAGGCGAATTCCGAGCACTGCCGCCACAAGATTTTCAACGCCGATTGGTTTGTAGATGGCGAAGCGCAGCAGCACTCGCTCTTTGCGATGATCCGCGAAAGCACGCGGCGCGCGCAGGCCCGGTCGGGAGATTCGGCGGGCGTGCTATCGGCCTATCACGACAACGCCGCGGTAATTGCCGGCAGCGAAGCGGCGCGCTTTTTTCCCGATCCGCAGACGAGAGTTTATGCGGAAGTGCGCGAGCCGGTGCACATTGCAATCAAGGTGGAAACGCACAATCACCCCACGGCCATTTCGCCCTTTCCCGGCGCTGCCACCGGCTGCGGCGGCGAGATTCGAGACGAGGGCGCGGTGGGGCGCGGCGCAAAACCGAAGGCGGGGCTCACAGGCTTTTGCACCGGCAGCCTGCGCATTCCGGGGGCGGTGCAACCTTGGGAGTGCGACCACGGCAGCCCGCCGCACATCGCAAGCGCCCTGCAGATTATGACCGAGGCCCCGCTGGGCGGCGCGGCCTTCAACAACGAGTTTGGCCGCCCCAACCTGGGCGGCTACTTCCGCACCTTTGAGCAGCGCGTGCCGGGCGAAGGCGAAGGCGGCGGGGAACTGCGCGGCTATCACAAGCCCATCATGATTGCCGGCGGATTGGGCAGCGTGCGGCCCGCGCACATTGACAAGCTGCCGCTGCCCGAAGGCGCAAAGCTGGTGGTGCTGGGCGGCCCGGCGCTGGCGATTGGCCTGGGCGGCGGCGCGGCCTCGTCCATGGCGCAGGGCGCGAGCCATGCAGAGCTGGACTTCGCCTCGGTGCAGCGCGGCAACCCGGAAATGCAGCGCCGCTGCCAGGAAGTGCTGGACCGCTGCTGCGCACTGGGCGCAGAGAATCCCATCCTGGCGATTCACGATGTGGGCGCGGGCGGGCTGGCAAACGCACTGCCCGAACTGGTGCACGCCAGCGGGCGCGGCGCGCGCATTGAACTGCGCGCGATTCCCAGCGGCGATCCGGGAATGTCTCCCCTGGCGCTGTGGTGCAACGAGGCGCAAGAGCGCTATGTGCTGGCGCTGCGCCCGGAGCGCCTGCCCGAACTGCGCGCAATTTGCCAGCGCGAGCGCTGTCCCTGCGCCGTGCTGGGCGAAGTGCAGAGCGGCGGACAATTGACCGTGAGCGATTCGCACTTCCGCAACTTTGGCAAAAGCGAAACGCCCGTAGATTTGCCCCTGGATGTGCTGCTCGGCGGGCCGCAGCGCATTACCAAGGATGTGAAAAGCCGCCGCCGTGCGTTGCGCCCTCTGGATCTTTCGCAGGTTTCGCTGCGCGAAGCCGCGCGGCGCGTGCTGCATTTGCCCGCAGTGGCGGACAAGAGCTTTCTCATTACCATCGGCGACCGCACGGTGGGCGGGCTGGTGGCGCGCGACCCCATGGTCGGCCCCTGGCAGGTTCCCGTAGCCGACGCCGCAGTCACCTGCGCGGGTTTCGATTCGAATGCGGGCGAGGCCATGGCCATGGGCGAGCGCCCGCCGGTGGCGCTGATTCACCCGGCGGCCTCGGCGCGGCTGGCGGTGGGCGAGGCCATTACCAACTTGCTATCGGCAGATGTGCCGGCGCTGGGCGAAGTGAAGCTCTCTTGCAACTGGATGGCGGCGGCCGGGCAACCCGGCGAGGACGCGGCGCTTTACGAAGCGGTGCGCGCCGTGGGGCTGGAGCTGGCCCCGGCGCTGGGCATTGCGATTCCCGTCGGCAAGGATTCGCTTTCGATGCAGACACAGTGGCAGGACGGCACTTCCGGGGAAGCCGGAGAATGGCGCAGCGTCAGCGCGCCGCTTTCGCTGGTGGCAACTGCATTTTCGCGCGTGGGCGATGTGCGCGAAAGCTGGACGCCGGAATTGCGCGGCTTTGATGCGGCGGACCCCACCGCGCTGCTGCTGGTAGATTTGGGCCGGGGCAAAAACCGCCTGGGCGGCTCGGCGCTGGCGCAGGTATTCGAGCAACTGGGCGATTGCGCGCCCGATTTGGATGCGCCCGCCGATTTGCGCAATCTGGCCGGGGCGCTGGCCGAACTGCGCGCCGCCGGGCTGGTGCTGGCCTATCACGACCGCTCCGACGGCGGCCTGTTTGCAACCTTGGTGGAAATGGCCTTTGCCGGCGGCACCGGCCTTGCCATTGACTGCGGCGCAACCGCCGCAGAATCGAAAGACGCGCAAGCCTCTTTGCTGGCCGCGCTCTTTGCCGAAGAGCTCGGCTGCGTGTTGCAGGTGCGCCGCGCAAATATGGAGGCCGTGCAATCTGTGCTGGCCCGCTTTGGCCTGGCCGATTGCAGCCGCAGCGTGGCCGAGCCGCGCGGCGATGACTGCATTCGCATTGCCTGGCGCGGCGAAGAGGTGTTTTGCGAAGAGCGCGCCGTGCTGCGCGGCTGGTGGTCTGCCACCACCCACGCCATGGCAAAACTGCGCGACGATCCGGACTGCGCCGACGAAGAGCAGCGCGCGCGCTGCGCTCCGGCGGGCGCGCCCGGCCTGCGCGTGCGCGCGGATTTCGATTTCGGCGCGCCCGCGCTGCACGCGGCTGCGCCGCAGACGCCGCGGATTGCCATTTTGCGCGAGCAGGGCGTAAACGGCCAAATCGAAATGGCGGCGGCCTTTGCCCGCGCGGGCTTTGAGTGCGTGGATGTGCACACCAGCGATTTGCTCGAAGGCCGCCTGGATTTGGCGGGCTTTCGCGGCTTGGCCGCCTGCGGCGGTTTCTCTTACGGCGATGTGCTGGGCGCGGGCAGCGGCTGGGCCAAATCCATTTTGCATCACCCGCGCGGGCGCGAGGTGTTGCGCGCCTTCTTTGAGCGCGCAGACAGCTTTGCGCTGGGCGTGTGCAACGGCTGCCAAATGCTCGCCGCGCTGCGCGAACTGATTCCCGGCGCAGCGCACTGGCCGCACTTTGCGCCCAACCGCTCGCAGCGCTACGAGGCGCGGCTTTCGCTGGTAGAGGTGCTGCCCAGCCCGTCTATTTTGTTCCAGGGCATGGAGGGCGCGCTGCTGCCCATTGCCGTAGCCCACGGCGAAGGCCGCGCCGTCTTCTCCGAAACCGGGGAGGCCGACGCCGAGGGATTGATTCCGCTGCGCTTTGCCGAAGCCGATGGCGGCGCGGCGCAGCGCTATCCGCAAAACCCCAACGGCTCGCCCGGCGGCGCAACCGGCTTTACCACGCCGGACGGCCGCTTCACCATTTTGATGCCCCACCCCGAGCGCGCGTTTCGCAGCGCGCAGCACAGCTGGATAAGCGGGCACAGCGGGCTGCCGCGCAATTTGCAAAAGCGTTGGGGAGAAGACGCGCCGTGGATGCGGCTGTTTCGCAACGCGCGCAGTTGGGCAGACCAGTGAGCGCGGGCGAAGCCGGCGCGCGCGGGCCGCTTACCGCGCTCTCTCCCGCCGACGGGCGCTATGCCGCGCAGGCCGATGCGCTGCGCGATTCGCTCAGCGAATTCGGGCTGATTCGCCACCGCGTGCTGGTGGAAGTGCACTGGCTGCGCTGGCTGGCCGGGCGGCCGGAGATTGCAGCGCTGCAGCCCTTTGAGGGCGCGGCCGCCGCGCTGCTGGACGAGATTTGCAACGATTTCTCGCTGCAAGACGCCGCGCGCATCAAGCAGATTGAGTCCGAGACGAATCACGATGTGAAGGCGGTGGAGTATTACCTGCGGGAGCGCTTTGCCGCAGAGCCCGCGCTGGCCGCCGCCGAGGGCTTTTTGCATTTCGCCTGCACCTCTGAGGACATTAACAACCTGGCCTATGCGCTGATGCTGCGGGAAGCGCGGGAACAGACACTGCTGCCGATGATGGACGGCCTGACCGCCGATTTGCAGGGGCTGGCCCGGCGCTTTGCAGATTTGCCGATGCTTTCGCGCACCCACGGACAGCCGGCCTCACCCACCACATTGGGAAAAGAGTTCGCCAACCTTGCGCAGCGCCTTGTGCGGCAGCGGCGCAGTGCGGCGCAGTGCGAAATTTTCGGCAAGTTCAACGGCGCAGTGGGCAACTACAACGCGCATTTGGCGGCTTATCCCAAAGCAGATTGGGAGGAAATTGCGCGGGGCTTTGTGGCCAATTTGGGGCTGGCATGGAATCCCCTTACCACGCAGATTGAGCCGCACGACTGGATTGCCGAGCTTTTCGACGCGCTGGCGCGCTTCAACACCATTTGCCTGGACCTGGCCCGCGACGCATGGGGCTACATTGCGCTGGGCTATTTTCGCCAGCAGAGCGCGCCCGGCGAGGTGGGATCTTCCACCATGCCACACAAGATCAACCCCATAGACTTTGAGAATGCCGAGGGAAATTTGGGCGTTGCGAATGCGCTGCTGCGCCACCTTGCCGAAAAGCTGCCCGTATCTCGCTGGCAGCGCGATCTTTCGGATTCCACCGCGCTGCGCAACGCCGGACAGGCGCTGGCCGGCTGCCTGATTGGCTGGCGCAGCCTGCGCCGCGGACTGGCCAAACTGGAAGCCGACCCCGAGCGCATGGCCGCCGACCTGCAAGCGCACTGGGAAGTGCTGACCGAGGCGGTGCAGACCGTCATGCGCCGCTACGGCATTCCCCACCCCTACGAAAAGCTGAAGGCGCTGAGCCGCGGCAAGCCCCTTTCGCGCGACGGCCTGCACGCCTTTATCGAGACCCTGGAAATCCCCGCCGAGGCCAAACAGCGCCTCCTCGCCCTTACCCCCGCCACCTACACCGGCAACGCCACCACCCAAGCCCGCCACTTCGCCGACGGCGGCGGGGAGTAGCCAGCGCCCCACCATCGGAATGCCTGATATACTTGTGCTCCATTCCCAGTTCGGCCTCGTCCTGTTCCGATACCCCACCATCGGAATGCCTGATATACTGCGCCACGGCGCTCTCGGGCAGCACGAACTGTTCCGATACCCCACCATCGGAATGCCTGATATACTGCAAGCCGTGTGGCAATTTCGATGCAGTATGTTCCGATACCCCACCATCGGAATGCCTGATATACTCGGCCCAAAGCGTTCTGCTCGGCGAAGTGCGTTCCGATACCCCACCATCGGAATGCCTGATATACTGGTTTCCACCACCGCCGCCTTTTCGCTGTAGTTCCGATACCCCACCATCGGAATGCCTGATATACTAGAAATTCTGTAAATATCTGATATATAATAGAAAAACCCCCAGAGCGGCTCAATTTAACGCAGCTCTGAGGGCTTTTCTCGGCCACGGGAACGGCGTTCTCACTCAGAAGAATGCGGCGGCCAGTCATCGGAAATCAAGCTGAGCTTGGACAAATTCTTGCCCGAAACCCACTTTTTCCCCGAATCGCTGTCCATGTGCTTAACCTCTCTGGTTTCAGTGTGAAGAATCAAAACCAGGCACCCACCCTTCTCGGCCTTGATATGACGAACGACATAACGCTTTTCGTCACTGGCATTGAGAACCGTATCGCCCTTGAAGAAACGAACCCCCTTCGGCGCTTCCGACCGGCCGGATTTCATAGCCTCATACAGAGTCACCAGGCGCGCCTCTCCCTTTTGAGCGTCCCATTCCAGCCAAGCGTATCCCTCCGTTTTCAGATACTTCTTCAATTCCCCATTCCGCCCATGCTTCACGGTAATCTGTCCCTTGGCCTTCTCATCGTATCTCACCAAAACCCGCCGAATCTGCGTCCCAAATCGCTTATTGAATCGCATATCAAGAATCGGCATGGAGAGCGCCTGCTTGGGGCTCTTCCCGGTGGAGATGCGCTCTTCATATGCCCGCCTGACAATTTCGCGGGTCGACGGGTTCGCAATTTTATTGATTTGCTTCAACCCCGCCGCCAGATCCTTGGCCCTTTTCTCGGGATTGTCGGAAACCTTATCGGAAAGCTTTTTGGCGAGCTTGGTCAATTCCCAACGCTGAGAAAATTGCCCTTCATATATCGAAACAGGATTCAAATCGAAAAAGGGACCGGCAGGCCATCGGTCGCGCTTATGTGTGAGATTGCAGTTGCGAACGAGATCGAGCGCCAGATTTCTAATGTCAGCGATCGGAGTCTTCGCCCGCAGGGGAATGCTGCGCCGGTCGGCAGGAGAAGCCGTCCTTTCGGCCTCCCTTTTGTAGGCTTGCGCCATTTTCTGGTAGAGGCCACGGCTGGTGAGACCAATCACCAAGGCGTCTATCAAGTGGTGGCGATGGTCAATGCGCTTGTCAATTCGGCGATGAGTCTTACCGGAATCCCCCTCTTCTCCCCTTTCCTCCCAATACGCGCGGTGACGCTCAAAGTCTTCCGGCGTAATCAGTTGCTTCTCCCTGTCAAAAACGGGCAGCTTCTTTTCCAATCGCACCTCGGGAATCACGGTATCCAGCCCCCATTTGCGGCGCAGAGACTCAGTCAAAATTCCCCGACTCACCGCCACATTGGAACAGATCATCCCCATCCACTGCGCACAGCTTTTGGCAATCCATGATGTTTCCTGCAATTGACGAGCGGAGAAATCTCCAATCGCTTCGTCGTCGAGCAGCGATTCGCCACTCTCCCTGGAGAGAATCTGCCGCATTTTCCCGAGCAGCTTTTTCTTCCCAAGCCGCTTTGCCTGCTTTTCAATCACCTTCCAGCGCTCGGGGTCGTCACCCCACTTCTCCCTCGGAGTCCGCGCTCCCTTCTCGTCGTTGCACGAATGACATACGAGAACGAGATAATTCCTGCTCTTGCCAATCCGCGTAATAGACCGGGGGATAATATGATCGCGATTGGTTGTCAACTCGTCCAGGGCATCAGGCAAGCTGATATCCTTACCACAATAGGGGCATTGCTCATCCTGTTCTCTCCACAGCAGATAGTTCATAATGGCAACATTCGATGCTGCCTTCCCCGTCTCCTTTTCAATTTCCCGTGCTGCCTTCTGTCTGGCCCTCTGGTTCTTATTGATTCCGTCCACAATCTCTCCGCGGCGCTTCACGCCCAACGGCATATCCCTGGAAAGCTCAATGATCACGCTGTCCGGCGGGCCGCCGAGTTTCCGAATGGCGGCATTCACCTCTCGCCGAACCTGGCGCAGCGACACATCCACAACGACATTCCTCGTATGCTGGTGGGGCGGCAATTCTCCCTGCATCTCTCCCCGGCTGACGGCCTTTGCTGCTCGGGGATACAACAGAGCTTTGGCGTCTGCTTCGTCGAGATTCTGTTCCCGCATAGCAGCGGTGAGCCGACGCAGCGCTTTTATCGAATACGGGCTACGCCCGGCTTGGAAACCCATCTTCGAAAGCCAGTCGAGTTTCTCCATTTTGACCATGCTGTTGATGAAATTCACCACTTTGCCTGGAATGCACCGGTATTCAGGCGTCCCGTCGGCGCGCTTCTTGCCCTTGGGGATATTCTCATGCCAATTCCGTGCATAAAAAATATCGGGCGAACCAGTGTTGGCGAGCAGGTTGAGCGCCGCAATTTGGTGGCCATCTGTGAGACTCTGCCACTCTGACTCCAGGCCGAGCTTCTTCATACAGGCATTCGTCACATTCCCGTGCAGGTCTTCGCGGCCGCCTTCAGACAAATTCAGATACTCGTCGGGTGCAGGGGGAATTCCCGTTTTCTCAAGAGCTTTGTAAATCTCCTCGAATTTCACCCTCTCGTTTTCGGAAAGCAGTTTGCGAATGACCTGTTTCGCAGGCTCTTCAAGGGGCTTCGGATGGCGCCGACCCTTTTTCGCCCAGCGCAAATCTGCAATCTGCTTTTCAATGCGGAATTCCTGATATGCGGGCTGCACCAAGGGCGAGCGGGGCAGGCTGGTCTCCAGTTCGCAATTTCCCGCACTGAGAATGCGAATGGGCCGCTGGTAGAAAATTGCCTCTTCGAATGTCTTTCGCAGCGGACGGCCTTTGTGCTCTCCACAGAGCTGCTTATGCTCCCTCTCCTGCCTGGCCCAGATTCGGTCGAATTCGTTGAAGATCATTTCCCTGTCGGCATACAATCCGTGGCCCTTCAAACGCAGATCCTGTCCCTGCCGGTGCCGATGCCAGAGATACTCCCCCAGAGTCTCGCAGCCGGCCTCGTCCATCTTCTTCCGGATGTCGCCGATTCCCGTCTGCACCTGCCCCATATCGCCACCCTTCCCGGCGCGGAAAATTCCGGCATAGCCACGCCGTTTGGAAAGGTGCAGGAAAATGCGGAGCAGGTCTTCCAAATCCACCTTTTCCGTAGCGGCCCGGGCGCGAACCTCGAGGATGTGCGGCTTCCTCCGGCGCGCTACCGCCTCAGGGTCAATGCCGAGCAGGTGCGCGAGGTGTGCGAGCTTGCGAAGCCTGCGGGCGCGCCGCTGATGCAGGCGCATTTGCTGTCGAGTCTTGCGCCGGGCGGCCTGCTTGAGCTCGCCGATGCCGCCCCCTTGGCCGGGCGGTAGCAACGGCTCATCGAAGATGCGGACCGAGTGGTAGGGGATGGAAACCGGCCGCCCTTGGGCGTCCAACTTGTAGGCAACCAGGCCCAAAGAGGCGGTTCCCACATCCAGCCCGAGCCTGTATTTCACGCTTGACTGCCCCCGCTGCGTGTGTCAGCATTGGGATTGTATCAGGCATTCCGATAGGTGGGGACTTATCGGCAACTAGGCCTTACCGAAAGGGAAGGCCGCCCGATACGGGGCACCAGGTCTCGGCCTGGTGCCCCAAGTCTTTTTTGGCAGGCGCATATTTTCTCCCCCCGGGGGCGCATTCACCCCTCGACGGCGCGCAGGGCAACCTGGCAGCCGGGGGATTCGAGGGTGAGGCGGCGGGCGGCCAGGTGGGTGGCGTGGGGGCTGAGGTCTGCGCCGCACCAGCGGCGGTGCAGCAGTTGGGCGGCGAGCAGGGTGGTGGCGCTGCCGCAAAAGGGGTCGAGTATGAAGCTGCCCGGCGCGCTGCCCGCGGCGATGATGCGGTGCAGCAGGGCCAGGGGCTTTTGCGTGGGGTAGCCGGTGCGCTCTTTCGACATATTGTTGAGCGCGGGGATGTTCCAGTGGTCGGGGCACTTCTTCTGCCTGCCGCGCAGTTTGCGGGAGGTTGCGGGAACCATGGGCGGATTGAAGAACCAGCGCGCGCCCTTGCTATACCAAAAGATGGTGTCGTGCTTTCTGGGGTAATAGCGGCGGCTCGATCCGCCGAGTCCGTAGCACCAGGCAATCTCGTTGCGAAAACCGGGGGCGCGCCGGTCTGCGCCGCCGTCGCCGAAGATGGCATCCATCAGCAGTTTGAGCGCGTGGCTCATGGTGGGGTCGCAGTGCAGGTAAATGGAGCCTTCGGGCTTTAGCAGGCGGTGCATTTGGAGCAGACGCACCGCCATGTAGAGCAGATAGGCGCGGTCGCCGGGACGGCGCGCGACTGCGCAGAGCAACTGCGCGAGGCCGGGGCGCGCTCGCTCGAGTTCGTCCTGCCACTGCGTCCGCGCATCTTCCGGGGTCCAGGCGTCCCGGAACGCTGCGCCCGCGGCCTCGGCCCCGCCGGGCGCGCGGTGGTGGCGGCGGCTGTTGAAGGGCGGATCGAGGTAGATGAGATCTACGCTGCCGCCGGCTGCGCGGCGCATGAGCTGCAGGTTATCGCCGGTGAAGAGCGTGCAATGGGGAAGCGGCCGGCGCGCGGGCATGGCGCCATTGTAGGCGCGGCGGCGGCGGTTTCCCGCCGTGTCCGGGGGGCGCAGCCGGGCTATGCTGGCGCGGGTGAGCGAAACGGGCGGAGCGGGCGAAGTGAGCGGAGCGGGCGGGCGCGCCGCGAGCCGGGAAATGCGGGTGCAGACGGTGTGCCTGCTGGTGCTGGCGACGGTGGCGGGCGCGTTCGCACTGCGCTGGCTGCGGCCGGTGATGATTCCCTTTGTGCTCTCTCTCGTCATTTCGCTGGGGCTCGGGCTGTGCGTCGAAACGCTGCAGCGCCTGCGCGCGCCGCGGGCCTTGGCCCTGCCTGTTGTGGCGCTGCTGGGCCTGGGCGCGCTGGCGGGGCTTGGCGCGCTGCTCAGCGCTTCGGTGGCGCAGCTTGCCGCCAACGCCGATCTTTACGGCGAGCAACTGGGCGAATTGCTGGATCGCCTTTACAACGGGCTGCCCGGCGAATTTCGCGCGATGCTGGGCACCGAGCAGGAGCGATTGCGCAGCATTCCGGTGGAAACCGTCGGCGGGCTGCTGACGAGAATTGCCAACGCCATTGTCAACCTGTTTTCGCAATCGCTGCTGGTGCTGATTTTCGTGCTGTTTCTGGTGACCGGCGGCGGCACGCGCGGGCGCGCGGCGGGCATTTGGGGCGAGGTGCGCGTGCAGGTGGAAAGCTATCTGGTCTCGAAGCTGCTTATTTCTGCCGCCACCGGCGTGCTGGTGGGGAGCGCGCTGTTTTTGCTGGGCGTGCCGTTGGCCATGGCCTTCGGCGTCATGGCCTTCTTGCTGAACTTCATTCCCAATGTGGGCTCGCTTATTTCGACTTTGCTGCCACTGCCGGTGGTGATTGTCTCGCCCGAAGTGGGGCCGGTGGCGGCGGTGCTGGCCATTGTGCTGCCCGCGGCGATTCAATTCGCCATGGGCAGCGTGCTTGAACCGAAGCTGGTGGGCGATTCGCTGGGCCTGCACCCGGTGGCGGTGCTGATTGGGTTGATTGTCTGGGGAATGCTGTGGGGCGTGGTGGGCATGCTGCTGGCGACGCCCATGACGGCGGTGCTGAAAATGCTGCTTTCCAAGTTCAGCGGCAGCCGCCCGCTGGCGCAATTGCTGGCCGGCGACACCACCGCACTGCAAAGGGAGAAGCCATGATCTTCGCAAACACCGCACTCTGCATCGCCGTCTGCGTGCTGGCGCTGTGGCTGCTTTCGCTGCGGCTGCGCGACGCCAGCATCGTGGACATTTTCTGGGGGCCGGGCTTCGGCATTGCCGCCGCCGCGGCCTTTTTCACGGCCAGCGCCAACGCCGCGCCGGGCGAATCCCCCGGCGCGCGGGCAAGCTTGCTGCTGTTCATGGCCTGCGCCTGGGGGCTGCGGCTCGGCGTCTATCTGCTGCTCCGCAGCTTTGGCGGCGGCGAAGACCCGCGCTACCAGGCCATGCGCCGCTACTGGGGCGCGCGCTTTCCGTGGGTAAGTTTGGGCACGGTATTTTTGCTGCAAGGCACGCTGATGTGGCTGGTATCGCTGCCGCTGCAAATTGGCATTGGCTTTGCCGGCGCGGCAGCGCTTGGCTGGCTGGACGGGCTCGGCGTTGCGCTCTGGGCGCTGGGGCTCGGCTTCGAAACGCTGGGCGATGCGCAGCTCCGCCGCTTCCGCGCCGATCCGGCCAACGCGGGGCGCGTTTTGAGCAGCGGGCTGTGGCGCTACACGCGCCATCCCAATTACTTCGGCGACGCTTGCGTCCACTGGGGCATGGGGCTGGTGGCGCTTTCGGCGGCTGTGCCCTGGCGCTGGCTGGCGCTGCTCGGCCCGCTGCTCATGACATTTTTGCTGCTGCGCATTTCCGGCGTGGCCAAGCTGGAGCGCTCTATCGGCCGCCGCCGCCCCGGCTATGCGGATTACCAGGCGCGCACCAACGCCTTCTTCCCCGGCCCGCCGCGCGGGGGCGCGCAGTGAAGATTCTGGAGCGCTTTTCGCTGGCAGGGCGCGTGGCCATTGTGACCGGCGCAGGGCGCGGCATTGGCGCGGGCATTGCGCGGGCCTTTGCCGAAGCCGGCGCAGATGTGATCTGCGCCGCGCGCACGCAATCTGAAATTGAGCGCAGCGCAGCCGAGGTGCGCGCGCGCGGCCGGCGCGCACTGGCGCTGCGCTGCGATGTGATGCAGGCGGCGGAGCGCGAGAACCTGGTGCGCGCGGCGGTGGAAGAGTTCGGCAGGCTCGACATTCTGGTGAACAACGCCGGCGGCTCGCCGCCGAAGCCCGCGCTGCAAACCAGCGATGCGGATTTCGACACCGCCCTGCGCTTCAACGCGGGCACGGCCTTTGCCATGACCCGCCTGGCTGCGCCGCGCATGGTGGAAAGCGCGGGGCGCGGCGCGGTAATCAACATTTCCTCGGCGGCGGGGCGCTTTCCCGGCGCGGGCTTTGCCGCCTACGGAACGGCGAAGGCCGCTATGGACTTTATGACGCGCGAGCTGGCGCAGGATTTCGCGCCGCTGGTGCGCGTCAACGCCATTGCCGTGGGCGCAACCCGCACCCAGGGGCTGGAAACCGTGCTCACGCCGGAGGTGGAAGCCGCCATGCTGCGGCTCACGCCGCTGGGCCGCCTGGGCGAGGTGGAGGATGTGGCGGCCTGCGCCACCTACCTGGCCTCTCCCGCCGCCTCTTATGTAACCGGCGAAATTGTCGGCGTGGCCGGCGGCCAGGTGATGCTGAATATGCAGCTTCCGCGGGCCTTCGAGTAGCGGGCTACACTGCCGGCTCCGCGGCATTTTCAACCCCCAACTTTGGGAGAAACCACCATGGCACGCCCGACGCCCCTTCCCGCCGCTCTGCTCGCCCTGCTTTGGGCCGCAGCGCTTCCCGCGCTGGCCGCGCACCACGAGGACGAAGCGAAGCCCCTGGGCCCGCCCCCCGGCGGCTGCACCGCCCCCGCCGATCCGGCAATTCCCGCGGACGGCGCAAGCGCCGCCAAGGCGGATGTGCTGGCCGCACAAAAGGCGGTCAAGGCGTTCGTGGCCGGCGGCGAGGAATTCTTCACCTGTCTGGACAAGTGGGAGGCATCCCGCGGCGGCGAGATCAGCGATGAGGATCGCATGGCCGTGATTCGCCACCACAACCACATGGCCGACGCCATGCACGCCGCCGGCGACCGTTTCAACCAGGTGGTGCGCGAATACAAGGCCGCCAACAAACGGGGCAACTGAAGCCGCCGCCCGCCGGCTGCACCCAGCGGCAGCGCGGAAAGGCGTAGGACGCAGGGCGCGTTGAGACAGATCTGGCCATGTGCTGGGCGTGGTGACCAGCAAGTTGAATGCCGTCCGCGCTGCGCAGATCACTGGCGATATTCCCCAGAATGTCAACTTCGCTATCCGCGCTCCCCCTGGGGAGAGAGAGGCAAAAATGTCAACTGGTAGTTGACAGGCGCTTTGGCGTGCACTAGATTTTGCCATCCAAGGCGGGGTGGAGGCAGAGCAGGCCGTGATCCAGCATTTCAAGCACAAGGGGCTCAGGGAATTGTTCGCAACGGGAAACTCTTCGAGAGTTCCGAGCACGCTCAGGAAGCGGTGCACGGCCATTCTCGACTTTCTGGACTCCGTCACCCATCCCTTGGCAATGCGCGTGAGGCGAGGATGGCGATTCCACTCCTACAAGGGCGACAGGAGCGGCACCTACGGGGTGGATGTGAATGGGCCTTGGCGCATCACCTTCACTTGGGATATGGAAGCAGGCGGTGCGCGCGATGTGAACTTGGAGCAAGAGCACTGAAAATCCAAAGGAGCAATACCATGGCCACCACACGAGCGAAGTTGGTGAATCGGCCCGAGCGGAAGCGCGAACCGACGCATCCGGGCACTTTGTTGCGGGAGATTTTGCTGCCGGAGGCGGGGCTGAGCGTGAGCGAAACGGCGCGGCGGCTCGGGACTTCCCGGCAGAATCTGCACCGCATTCTGGCTGCGGAGCGGCCCGTCACGCCGAAGATGGCGGTGCGCCTCGGCGAATTCTTTGGCAACGGGCCGGAGGTCTGGCTGAATATGCAGGTTTCGCACGATGTCTGGCACGCGCGCCGGGCGTTGCAGCGGGAGAAGCGGCGCATGACGGCAGTGGAGCGGCGCAGGTTGCGCGAGGGGGCGCGGCTCGCCACTGCGCGGGCCTGAGAGGCCGGAAATCGGCTTGCCCTGCCAAGGCGGGGCAAAGAAAATGGTTTGGAGCACGAGACCGGACTCGAACCGGCGACATCCACGTTGGCAACGTGGTGCTCTACCAACTGAGCTACTCGTGCCCTGCCCCGGACTCTACGCCAGCCCCGCGCGCAAGTCCACCCCGCAGGGGCTGCCGCAGGCGGGGCTAGCCCGCCGCGCGCCCGGCCCGGAAGTAATCGGCGAAATACACATAGCCGGACCACAGGGCCAGCCCCGCCGCCAGCGCCAGCAGCAGCAGGCCGATTTCGTGGTTGTTCGGCAGGGGCCAGGGCCAGTCGCCGGGCAGCGCCAGGCGGCACAGGCGCTCCAGGGTGTCGTGGTGAAAGAGCAAAAAGCCCAGGGCGATGTTCTGGCTCGCCGTCTTGATTTTGCCGGCGGGGCGCGCGGCCATGACCTGCCCGCCCGCCGAGGCAATGCCGCGCAGCCCGGTCACGGCCAGCTCGCGCCCCACCACCACCACCACCATGGTCAGGCCGCCGACCCCCGCCCAGCCCTCGGAGGGAATGCGCCCCATGTTGAGCAGGACGATCAGGGCGGTGGAGACGATGAGCTTGTCGGCCAGCGGGTCGAGCAGCTTGCCAATGCGCGTAACCTGCTGCCCGCGCCGGGCGGCCCAGCCGTCCACCATATCGCCGAAGGCCGCCACCACATACAGGCAGCCCACCACCAGGCTGCCCCGCCAGCCCGCGTAGAGCGGAAAGCCGAGCAGCAGCGGCACCACCACCAGGCGCACCATGGTGATGGTGTTGGGCAAATTCCAGAATCGCTCGATGGCCGCCACGGGCGGACAATAGCTAGATTTGCGCCATGCCGCCGGGGCCGCATCCGCGCGAGGTTGATTTCCTGGTGCTGGGAAGCGGCATCGCCGGGCTCTTCTTTGCGCTGCAGGCGGCGGAGCATGGCCGCGTGGCGGTAATTACCAAGAAGCGCGCGGCAGATTCGGCCACCAACTTCGCGCAGGGCGGCGTGGCGGCGGCGGTGGCCGGCAGCGATTCGGTGGAGGCGCACCTGCGCGACACCCTGGAGGCGGGGGCCGGGTTGTGCCGCGAAGAGGTGGTGCGCTTTGTGGTGGAGCGCGGCGCGCACACCATCGAGGCGCTGCGCAAGCTCGGCGTGGAATTCGACCTGGAGGCCGGCGGCGGCTTTGCGCTGGGGCGCGAGGGCGGCCACAGCCAGCGCCGCGTGCTGCACAACCGGGACGCCACGGGGCGCGAAATTGAGCGGGCGCTGCTCGCCCGCATCCGCGCCCACCCGAATGTGGCGCTGCTGGAGAATCACTACGCCGTGGATCTGCTCACCTCGGCGCGGGCCGGGCAGCCCGGCGCGAACCGCGCCCTGGGCGCTTATGTGCTGGATTCCCGGCGCGGCGCGGTGCACCGCTTCCGCGCGCGCATCACTTTTCTGGCCACCGGCGGCGCGGGCAAGGTCTATCTCTACACCAGCAACCCGGATATCGCCTCCGGCGACGGCATTGCCATGGCCTATCGCGCCGGCGCCACGCTGGCGAACATGGAGTTCTTCCAGTTTCACCCCACCTGCCTCTACCATCCGCAGGCCAAGTCTTTTTTGATCAGCGAGGCCGTGCGCGGCGAGGGCGGCGTGCTGCGCTCTGCCTTGGGCGAAGCGTTCATGGCGCGCTACCACCCCATGGCCGATCTCGCGCCGCGCGACATCGTAGCCCGCGCCATTGACACAGAGCTGAAGCAATCCGGGGCGGATGCGGTGTTTCTCGACATTCGCGCGCGCGGCGCAGATTTTCTGCAGCAGCGCTTTCCCAACATTTACCGGCGCTGCCTGGAGCTCGGCTTCGATATGGCGCGCGAGCCCGTCCCGGTGGTACCGGCGGCGCATTACTGCTGCGGCGGCGTGGTGACCAATCTCTGCGGCGAAACCGATATTGAAAATCTCTTCGCCGCCGGCGAGGTCACTTGCAGCGGGCTGCACGGCGCAAACCGGCTGGCCTCGAACTCGCTGCTGGAAGGCGTGGTCTTCGCCGAAGCCGCGGCGCGCGAAGCCTGCGCGCGGCTGCCCGAACTGCCGCCGCCCCCGCAGAACATCGAGCCCTGGCGCGACGGAGACGCCGAAGAGCCTTCGGAAGCGGTGGTGATTACGCAGAACTGGGACGAGATTCGCCGCTTCATGTGGAACTATGTGGGCATTGTGCGCTCGGACAAGCGGCTGGCCCGCGCCCGCCGCCGCGCGCTGGCGCTGCGCGGCGAGATTGACGAATACTACTGGAACTTCCGCCTGGCCCCTGGGCTGATTGAGTTGCGCAACCTGGCGCTGGTGGCCCGGCTCACCATTGAGGGCGCCATGCAGCGCCGGGAGAGCCGCGGCCTGCATTACAACCTGGATCACCCGCAGCGCGACGACGCGAACTTTTGCCGCGACACTTTGCTGCGAAAATCCTCCGAACCCCGCCCCGGCAACTAACCCTCGGCGGCGGCCGCCGCGCTGGATTCGCGCAACAGCGAAATCTGCGGCGGGGAAGAATCGGCGGTGATGGGAACGGGGTATTCGCCGGAGAAGCAGGCGTCGCAGTGGCCGCGCCCGCCGGCGTCGCGCAGCCCCGCAAGCGAGAGATAGCCCAGGCTGTCCGCGCCGATGGAAGCGCAAATCTCCGGCACCGGAAGGTCTGCCGCAATCAGTTCTTGCCGGGTGGGCATATCAATGCCGTAATGGCAGGGGCGGGTGGTGGGCGGCGCAGAAATGCGCACATGCACCTCGCGCGCGCCGGCGGCGCGCAGCATATTCGAGATTTTCATGATGCTGGTGCCGCGCACAATCGAGTCATCCACCAGCACCACCCGCTTGCCGGAAATGACGCCGGGAATCGCGTTGTGCTTGATCTTCACGCCGAAGTTGCGGATGGTCTGCGCGGGCTCGATGAAAGTGCGGCCCACAAAGTGATTGCGGATAATGCCCGTATCGTAGGGAACGCCGAGCTCTTCGGCGTAGCCCAGCGCGGCGGCGTTGCCGGAATCGAGCAGCGGAATCACCACATCGGCCGGCGCCGGGTGCTCCCGCGCCAGCCGCCGCCCCAGTTCCTTGCGGAAGGCATAGACATTGCCGCCCGGCAAATTGGAATCCGGGCGCGCGAAGTAAATGTATTCGAAGATGCAAAATGCCCCGCAGTCTGCGCGCGGAAAGGGCTGCAGCGCGCCCAGCTTTCCGCGCCGGATCACCACCATTTCGCCGGGCGCAATGTGGCGCTCGACGGCGGCGCCGATCAGATCGAGGGCGCAGGTTTCGCTGGCCACCACCCATGCGCCGTCCAGTTGCCCCAGCACCAGGGGGCGGAAGCCGTGGGGATCGCGCACCGCCACCAGCGCATCGCGGGTCTGCATGACCAAACTGTAAGCGCCCTTCAGCCGCGAGAGCGCATCTACCAGCCTGTCTTCCAGCGTGGGCTGCCGCGAGCGCGCCAGCAGGTGCACGATGACCTCGCTGTCACTGGTGGTGGCGAAGATTGCGCCGCGGCCCTCTAGCTCGTCGCGCACCCGCGCGGCGTTTACCAGGTTGCCGTTGTGCGCCAGCGCCACGGGGCCGGCGTCGGTGTTGGCGCAGAAGGGCTGCGCGTTGCGCAGCGTGCTGTCGCCCGAGGTGGAGTAGCGCACATGGCCCACGGCGTGGCGCCCGCGCAGTTTGGCAATGCTCTGCTCGCCGAAGACATCGGAGACCAGCCCCATGCCCCGGTGCACAAACTGCTCGCCCTCCCTGCCCCCCCGGGAGCAAATGCCCGCGCTCTCCTGCCCCCGGTGCTGCAGGGCGTAGAGTCCCAGGTAGGCGATGTTGGCGGCCTCGGGGTGGCCGTGCACGCCCATCACGCCGCAGGCTTCGCGCGGCCGGTCCGGCTGGCCGGGCCGGTCCATGCGGCCTGCTGCGCGGCTTTCGGGCACGGCTCAGCCCCCCGCCCGCGCCTGCGCGTAGAACCACAGCAGCAACAGGTGATGCAGCACGGGAATGGCGATCAGACTCGAATCAATGCGGTCCAGCACGCCGCCGGTGCCGGGCAGCAGGCTGCCCGAGTCTTTCACCCGGGCGTCGCGCTTCAGCAGCGATTCCACCAAGTCGCCGAGAATGCCGGCGACGGACAGCAGCATGGCCAGCAGCAGAGTCAGGAACCAGCCCGGGCGCTCTGCCAGCCCCGGCGCCCAGATCAAAAAGGCGAGCTTGCAGCCGAGGCCCACCAGCGCGCCGGCCAGCACTGCGCCCAGCGCGCCCTCCACGGTTTTGCCCGGACTTACCTGGGGAGCGAGCTTGCGGCGGCCGTAGGCGCGGCCCACAAAGTAAGCGCCGGCGTCGCCGCCCACCACCACGGCGATGGCGAAAAACAGGTAGTAGCCGCCCACCTGCGGGTGCAACCCCGCCGCCACCGTCTCGCCCCAGCGGACCGCCACTTCGTGAAAATCGCGCAGCGCCACGGCGTGCGAGAGCAGCCAGCCCACATAGAAAATGCCGAAGAACGCGCCGGAAATGCTCGCCAGCGATTCGGAAATTTGCGCCTTGCCGAGCTGCGCCACCAGCAGGCAGAGCAGCGCCGCCGAGAGCAGCACCGTCGCCGGATAATGGCCGCCGATGTGCACCAGCAGCGGTAGCGCCCCGGCGGCGGCGTAGCCGAAGCTGCGAAGCGGCGCGGCCCCCTTCGCCTCGATCAGGCGGTAGAACTCGTCCACCCCGATCAGCGTAATCGCCGTTACCACCACCACGAGGGCCAGCCCGCCCTGCCAAATGGCCCAGCAGACGATGGGGATCAGCACCGCGGCGGTGAGCAGCCGCAGATTCAGATTGTGCTGCATGGCCGCACTGGAGACGGCGCGCGGTGCGCCGGACTCCGCTTCCCGGTTCATCGCTCCCCCGTCGAACCAAAGCCCCCCGCGCCGCGCGGCGTTTCCGGCAACTCGCCGCATTCCCGCCAGGCAATGCGCGCAACCGGCGCCAGCACGAGCTGGGCGATGCGGTCCCCCCGGCGGATTGCATGGGGCGCATCGCCTGCATTCCAGACGAGCACCTGCAGCTCTCCGCGGTAATCGGAGTCTATCGTAGCCGGGGCGTTGGGCAGCAGCAGGCCGCGCCGGGCCAGTCCGCTGCGCGGGCGCAGCTGCGCCTCGTAGCCCGCGGGCACGGCCAGCCGCAGCCCCGTGGGCACGAGCGCCCGCCTCCCCGGCGGCAGCACCAGCTCTTCCGCCAGCGCCGCGCGCAGGTCGAGCCCCGCCGCGCCGCCGCTGTGGTAGCGGGGCAGCGGCAGATCCGCCGCCGTTGCCAGCCGCATCACGCGGACGGCGATTTCCGGCGCGCTCACTCTGCGCCTGCGAGCGCCTCCGCCAGGGCCTCCCTGCGCGAGAGGCGGATCTTCCCGCTGGGGTCAATGTCAATGCACTTCACCAAAATCTCATCGCCTTCGGCCACCACATCCGCGACGCGCTCCACCCGGCCCTCGGCGAGATGGCTGATGTGCACCAGCCCGTCGGTGCCCGGGAAAATCTCGACGAATGCGCCGAAGTCGGTGATGCGCCGCACCTTGCCGGTGTAGAGCTTCTCCAGCTCGGCCTCCTGGGTGAGTTCGTCCACCATGGCCTGGGCGCGGTTCAGCGCCTCCACATCGGGGGCGAAGATGGAGACGCGCCCGCTGTCATCCACCTCCACCTTGGCGCCGCTCATCTCCTGGATGCCGCGAATCACGCGGCCGCCGGGGCCGATCACATCGCGGATGCGGTCCGGCTTGATGCGGATAACCTCCATGCGCGGCGCCCAATCCGAAAGCTGCGCCCGCGCCGCAAAGCCCGGCAAAATCTCCGCCGAATCGCGCGCCATGCACTCGAGAATGTGCAGGCGGCCTTCGCGGGCCTGTTCCAGCGCCTGCTCCATCACCTTCCAGTCAATGGCGGGAATCTTGATATCCATCTGCAGCGCCGTAATGCCGCGCTGCGTGCCGGCGACCTTGAAGTCCATGTCGCCCAGGTGGTCCTCATCGCCGAGAATGTCCGAGAGCACCACGCGCTGGCCGTCCTCTTCGATCAGGCCCATGGCGATGCCCGCCACCGGCGCTTCCAAAGGCACGCCGGCGTCCATGAGCGCCAGGGTGGCGCCGCAAATGGTCGCCATGGAGGAGGAGCCGTTGGATTCCAGCACCTCCGACACCACCCGCACCGTGTAGGGGAAGGATTCGCGGTCCGGAATCACCGGCAGCAGCGCGCGCTCGGCCAGGTTGCCGTGGCCAATGTCGCGGCGCGAAGGGCCGCGCAGCGGGCGCACCTCGCCCACCGAGAAGGGCGGGAAGTTGTAGTGCAGCAGGAAGTGCTTCTGCGTGCGCGCGTGCAGCGCGTCAATGGTCTGCGCGTCGTCGCTGCTGCCGAGCGTGGTGTAGACCAGCGCCTGCGTTTCGCCCCGGGTGAACAGCGCCACGCCGTGGGCGCGCGGCAGCGGCCGCACCTCGCAAAAGATGGAGCGGATATCGCGGGGGCTGCGCCCGTCAATGCGCACCTGCTCGCCCAGAATGCGCGCGCGCATGAGCTTCGAGCGCAGCGCGTGCAGCGCCTCCTTGGCGTTCTTGACGAGCTCGCGCAGCCCCTGCTGCCGCTGCTCCACCGCCGCCAGGCTGTTCAGTTCCGCCGGAGCGTTGCGGTAAGCCGTGCACAGCTCTTCCAGCGCGGCGTCTTCAATGCTCCGCAGCGCTTCGTAGCGCGCGCGCTTTTCGGTAATGCGCACGGCCTCTTGCATGCGCTCGCCCGCCAGCGCCTGCACCTGCGCTTCCAGATCGCCCGGCGCTTCGGGCGCGGGCGGCGCTGCGGGCCGGGGCGCGCCGGTCTGTTCGGCAAGCTGGTGCTGCGCCTCGATGAGCGGCTGCATTTCCCGATGCCCAAACTGCAGCGCTTCGAGCAGTTCCGCTTCGCTGGCCTCCCGCGCGCCGCCTTCCACCATCACCAGCGCTTCGCGGGAGCCCGCCACCATCAACTCAAGGGTGGCCCGCTCCTGCTCTTCGTAGCCGGGGTTGGCTACCAGTTCGCCGTCAATCTTCGCCACCCGCAGCGCGCCGATAGGCCCGTTGAAGGGCAGGCCCGAGAGCGTGAGCGCGGCCGATGCGCCGTAGAAGGCGCACATATCGGGCGGGTTCTTGCCATCGGCGGCGAGCACCGTGGCGGTCACCTGCACCTCGTCCCGGAAGCCCTTGGCAAAGAGCGGGCGGATCGAGCGGTCAATGAAGCGGCAGACCAAAATCTCGCGGTCGCTGAGCCGCGCCTCGCGCTTGAAGAAGCCGCCGGGGATCTTGCCCGCCGCCGAGGTCTTCTCGACGAAATCCACGGTGAGCGGGAAGAAGTCAATCCCCGCGCGCGGCTTGGCGGTGTTGACGGTGACCAGCACCACGCTGTTGTCCAGGGTGACCACGGCCGCCCCCGCAGACTGCTTGGCCATGCGGCCCGTCTCGATGGTGATGTTGCGGCCGCCAATTGAGAGCGACACCTGCTTGGGTTCGAACCAGTAGGGCATGAACGGAACTCCTGTCGGCGGGCCGGGATGGACGGGGCCGCCGCTGCCTGCGCTGTGACGCAAAAACTCCCGGGCGGAGGGGATGCAGAATCGGTTTGCCCGGTGAAATGCCAGAGGCGCTTTTTCGAATGATGAAACCGCTCGACCCTCGAGCGGATTGCCGCCCTTTTCCTCCTAGCGGCGCAGACCCAGCCTTGCGATCAGGGCCTGGTAGCGTTCGGGGGCGATGCCCCGCAGATACTTCAGCAGCCGCCGCCGCTTGCTCACGAGCTTCAGCAGCCCCCGGCGCGAGTGGTGATCGCCGGCATGGCGCTGAAAGTGCTGGGTGAGATGCGCAATGCGCCGGGAGAGCAGCGCCACCTGCACCTCCGGCGAGCCGGTATCCGACTCGTGAGTGCGGTAGGCCGCAATCACTTCCCGAACGCTCTCTGCGCCCTCGTTGCCGCTGCTTTCGCTCAAGCGGGAAACTCCCCGGGGCCGTGGCCCGAATGGCTGACTGAATGAATGGCCGAGTCTTACCAGAGATGGCGGCGCGGCGCTACGCCCCCTCTGCCCCCGCCCCCTCTGCCCCGCTGAGGGGAAGCACCCGCAGCGGGTGGAGGCGGCGGTCGGGGCGCAGCTCCAGCACCGCCAGCAGCGCGCCCGCCGCAGACAGCGCCGAGAGGCGCGCGCCGGGGCGCGGCGGCTCGCCCCGCTCGAAATCGCCCCGCGCCTCGGCCACCGGCAGCGCCGCGCCATTGGCGACGAGGCGGGTCTGCATGGCGCTCAGCGAAACGCGGGGGTAGCCCAGCGCCACCTCGGGGGAAATCAGCCGCCCGGCAATGCGCCCATCGGCGGCGAGGGCCGCGAAGGTCTCGGGGCCGGCGGCCATGGAGAGCGCGAAAGGCCCGCTGCGGGTGCGGCGCAACCCCGCCAAATGAGCGCCGCAGCCCAGCCGCTCTCCCAGCTCGTGGGCGACGGCGCGCACATAGGTGCCCGGCGAGCAGGCGACCTCAATGCCCACCTCCGGCGGCGCGTAGTGGTGCACCTCGGCCCGGGCAATGTGCACCCGCCGGGGCTCGCGCTCCACCACCTCGCCGCGCCGCGCGCGCCGGTAGAGCGGCACGCCGTCCTTCTTCACCGAGCTGAACATGGGCGGCACTTGCTCGATGTCGCCCACAAATCCGGCCAGCGCCTGGCGCAGCGCTTCCTCGCCGGGCAGCGCGCCCTCGTGGCGATAGGTAGCGCTGCCCTCGGCGTCGTAGGTGTCGGTGGCAATGCCCAGGCGGATGGTGCCCACATAGACCTTCTCGCCGCGCTCCAGAAAGGGCGCGAGCCGCGTGGCTTCGCGCACGCCCAGCGGCAGCACCCCCGTGGCGATGGGGTCCAGCGTGCCCAGGTGCCCCACCCGGCGGACGCCGAACCAGCGCCGCGCGGCATCCACCACATCGTGGGAGGTCCAGCCCGCCGGCTTGTCCACCACCAGAAAGCCCCGGGGGCCGGGGCGGTCCCGGCGCTTACCCCTGCGCGCCATCGGGCGCACTCCCCAAGCGGGCCGCAATGCGCGAGCCCACGGCAATGGAGGGATCGTAGTGGAAGTGCAGCGCGGGGACGCGCCGCTGCGGCATACAGCGCGCCAGTTCGCTGCGCAAAAAGCCGCGCGCCGCGGCGAGTCCGCGGGCGGTTTCGGGGTCGGCCTGGGGCACGGCGTCGTCATCGGGCAGCGCCTCGCGCTGCAGGCGGCTCCAATAGATCCGGGCGTTCTGCAGATCCGGCGACACATCCACCCGCGTCAGCACCACCATGGCCAGACGCGGATCCAGCGCCTTCTCCCGCAGCAGCCGCGCCAGTTCGGCGCGCAATTGCTCCGCAATGCGCAGCGTCCGCCGCGTCACCAAATCTCCACCTCCTGCCCCAGCACCTCGGCCAGGTGCAGATCCTCCACAAACGCAATGGCCTTTTCGAGGCGGCGGCGGGCCGTCACCGCTTCGTTGGCCACCGTGGCCAAGCCGATTTCCGCGCTCTGCCAGGTGCCCTGCCCGCCCACTTCGGCCACCGAAAGGTTGAAGCGGTTCTGCAAGCGCCGGGTAATGGAGCGCAGCACGCCGCGCTTCGCCTTCAGCGACTGCGAGCCGTGCACCTGCAACGAAACGCGCGCTGCGCCGACGACCATGGCCTCTCCGTGCCGCCGGCCCGCGCCGGCTTGCCATTCACAATTCGGCCGGCGTCTCCTCAATCTCGTAGGCCTCAATCACATCGCCGACCTTGATGTCGTTGAAGTTCTCGATGCCAATGCCGCATTCGAAGCCCGACTGCACCTCGCGCGCATCGTCCTTGAAGCGCTTGAGGGAGCCGAACCGGCCGTCGTAGACCTGCACCCCGCCGCGCACCAGCCGGCACAGCGCGCTGCGCCGAATGCCGCCCTCGGTCACATAGGAACCGGCGATGGTGCCGACCTTGGGGACATTGAAGAGCTCGCGCACCTCGGCCTGCCCCAGCACCACCTCCCGGCGGGTGGGGGGCAGCAGGCCGGCCATGGCCGCCTTCACCTCGTCAATGGCCTCGTAAATTACCTGGTAGAGGTGCAGCGCCACGCCGGCCGCTTCGGCGGCGCGGCGTGCCTTGGCGTCGGGCCGCACATGGAAACCGATGATGATGGCGCCGCTGGCTTCGGCGAGCTGCACATCGCGCTCGGTCACGCCGCCCACGCCGCTGTGCAGCACCTCGAGCTGCACGCGCTCGCCGCCCAGGTCGGCCAGAGACTGCCGCAGCGCCTCTGCCGAGCCCTGCGTGTCGGCCTTGATGATGACCCGCAGCGCCGCGGGCCCCTCGCCCTCGGCGCGGGCGAAGAGCTCGTCCAGGCTGACGGCGCGGGGGCGGGGCGCGCCGCGCGGCGCGCGCTGCCCGGCGCGGTGCGCGATGATTTCCTTGGCGACGCGCTCGCTCTCCACGGCGTGCACCTTTTCGCCCGCGGCGGCCACGCCGGAGAGTCCAATTACCTGCACCGGCGTGGAAGGCGGCGCTTCGGCCAGGGCCTCGCCGCGCTCGTCGGTCATGGTGCGCACGCGGCCCCACTCTGCGCCGGCCACAATAATGTCGCCCCGGCGCAGCGTTCCCTGCCGCACCAGCACCGTGGCCACCGGGCCGCGGCCCTTGGACAAATGCGCCTCTATCACCACGCCCTGCGCGCGCAGCGCCGGATCTGCCGAAGGCTCCACCAGCTCGGACTGCAGCGCCACGGCGTCGAGCAGCTTGTCGAGGTTGCTGCGCTGCGTGGCGGAAATATCCACCGCCAGCACATCGCCGCCGAATTCCTCCACCACCACGCCGTGCTCCGTCAGCCGCTGCCGCGCCTGCTGCGGATTCGCGCCGGGCAAATCGCACTTGTTGATGGCCACCACCATCGGCACGCCCGCGGCGCGCGCGTGGTCAATGGCCTCGATGGTCTGGGGCATGATGCCCTCGCTGGCCGCCACCACCAAAATCACAATGTCGGTCACCTGCGCGCCGCGCGCGCGCATGGCCGTGAAGGCTTCGTGCCCCGGCGTGTCAATGAAGGTGATTTCGCGCTCTCCCGCGCGCACGCGGTAGGCGCCAATGTGCTGGGTGATGCCGCCGGCCTCGCCGCTCACCACATCGGATTCGCGCAGCGCGTCGAGCAGCGAGGTCTTGCCGTGATCCACATGGCCCATCACCGTAACCACGGCGGGGCGGGGCTGGCTCGCTTCCGGCTGCGCGGAATCCTGCGCCGCTTCGAGATAGTGCTCTTCCCGGAAGCCGGTGTTCTCCACCTCGAAGCCGAACTCGCCGGCCACCCGGGCGGCGGTCTCCGCGTCAATGGCCTGATGCAGCGGCACAATGGTGCCGAAGGCCATGAGCTTGCCCTGCACCTCGGCGGCCTTGGCCCCCAGGTGCCGGGCGAACTCGGCCACGCCAATCTCGCCTTCCACGCGCACCACGCGCCGGGCGGGCTGCGCCTTCGCCGCCTGCTTGCGCTGGGACGGCGGATCCCGCCGCCGCCGCCGCAGCGGCTGAATGGACGCCGCCACCCGGGCCGGCCGCCCCGCCGTGCGGCTGGTGACCTGCCGCGCAATGCGCTCCTGCTCGCGCAGATTCACCACCTCCCGAAACTGCTTGCGGCTCGCGCGGCTTTCGGCAGAGGCGGCCTCTTCCCGGGAAGCGGCGCGGCGGGGCGCGGGGCGCGAATCCTCCCGGCGGGCCGGCTGCCGGGCGGGCGCGGGGGCAGGCGGCGGCGTGGGCTGGGGCGCGGGCGCCTTGGCGGCGGGTTCGGCGGTGGGCGCGGGCGCAGCGGCTTCGGCGGGCGCGGTCTCCGGCGCGGCGGGCTTGGCCGGGGCGGACTTGGCCGGCGCTTTGCGGCGGCGGATCACCGTGCCGCCCTTGCGCTCCGAGCGCACCTCGGTCACGGACTCGCGCCGCGCCGTGCCGAACTTCTTGCGCAGCGTCTCCAAATCCTCATCGGAGACCAGCGACATCTTGGTCTTCAACTTAATGCCGCAGGTGGCGGCCTTCTCGACAATCTCGTCGTGAGCAATGCCGAGTTCATCCGCAACGGTGTAAGCGCGTTTTGCCATGTCGACGGGGCTTCAGCCGCTCCCACCGGCGGGCGGCGCGGCCCCGGCCGATTCCGCAGCGGCCTGGGCCCGCGCGGCAGCCGCTTCGGCGGCTTCGGCCTTGGCGGCCGCCTCGGCTTCGGCGGCGGCGCGTTCGTCGCGCTCCTTCTTCTCAATGGCCAGCTCGGCGGCGCGGGCGCGAATCGCCTCTGCCGCAGCCGCGTCAATGCCGGGCAGCCCGGTGAGCACCTCCACCTGGCAGCCGGCCAGATCTTCCAGCGAGGTAATGCCGCTCTGCAGCAGCAGCTCGGCCTCGTTCTCGCCGCAGCCCGGCGCCACCTTCACGGCCTCGGCGAACCACTCGGCCATCTCGCGCATCTTCGATTCGCTGTTGATATCAATCTCCCAGCCGGTGAGCTGCACCGCCAGGCGCACATTCTGCCCCTTGCGGCCGATGGCCAGCGAAAGCTGGTCGTCGGGGACGATCACATCCATCGCCTTGCGCTCTTCGTCAATGATCACCTTCGTCACCTGCGCGGGAGACAGCGCGCTGCACACATAGCGCGCGGGATCCGTGTTCCAGGGCACAATGTCAATGCGCTCGCCGCGCAGTTCCTGCACCACCGCCTGCACGCGGCTGCCCTTCATGCCCACGCAGGCGCCCACCGGGTCCACATCGCCGTCGCGGGAGGCCACGGCGATCTTCGAGCGCCCGCCGGGTTCGCGCGCCGCCGAATCGATGAACACCACGCCCTCGTAAATCTCGGGCACCTCGAGCTCAAAGAGCTTGACCAGAAACTCCGTCGCGGCGCGGGAGAGCACGATTTGCTGGCCCTGGCTCTCCTGGTTCACCTCAATCACAAAGGCGCGGATGCGGTCTCCCGGGCGGTAGTGCTCGCGCTGCACCTGCTCCTTGACCGGCAGCACCGCCTCGGCGCGCCCCAAATCCACAATCAGCGCGCCCTTTTCGAAGCGCCGCACAATGCCGTTCACCACCTCGGCCTTGCGGTCCTTGTATTCCTCATAGACATTGTGGCGCTCGGCGTCGCGCACGCGCTGAATGATCACCTGCTTGGCGGATTGCGCGAGAATGCGCCCGAAGCTCGAAGTGTCGCGCCGGACGCCGATTTCGTCGCCCACCTCCGCATCGGGATCGTATTCGCGCGCGTTCTTGAGCAGAATGTGGCTTTCCGGGTTCGAGAGCTCCTCCACCACCTCCAGAAACTCAAAGAGCTCGATTTCGCCGCTGTCGCTGTTGAAGCGCGCCTCGAACTTCTTCTCCTGCCCGAACTTCCGGCGCGCCGCCTGCACAATGGCCTCTTCAATGGCGCCGATGATGGAGCTCTTGTCAATGCCCCGGTCTTTGGACATCTGCTCGATTTCCCGCGTGAGCGGCGCAATGTTCATCGCTTGCCTCCCCTCCGGCGGCGCTTTTCTGGCGGGCCTCGAAAGTCCCCGGCTCCCCAAACAGAAAGAAGCGGACTTCCGCCCACTTCCCCCACCCGGGCCCAGTGCCCAAGCGGCGCGGAATTTATCCCAAACCCCGGCAATTGACAAGCGCCGCAGGCCGCCGGGGGGCGGCCCCGGGCCCTCAGTCCCGGGAGGCGCGAATCCCGAACTGCCGCAGCTTGCGCGACAGGCTCTCCCGGGCAATGCCGATGGCCTCCGCTGTCCGCGAGATATTCCAGCCGTGCTCTGCCAGGCGGGCGGCGAGGAAGCTGCGCTCGAACTCTTTGCGGGCGTGATCGAGGCTGGCGGCGGGGGCCGGCGCGGGGCGCGCGCCGCCCACAATCTCCGGCGGCAGGTCGGCTGCCTCGATGCACAGGCCCGGCGTCATCAGCACCAGCCGCTCCATCAAATTGCGCAGCTCGCGGACATTGCCGGGCCAGGCGTAATCGGCCATGAGCCGCAGCGCGGGAGAGGCCACGCGCTTGGGCCGCGCGCCGGATTCGGCGCAGAATTCCCCGACGAAGGCCGCCACCAGCGCCGGAATATCCCCGCGGCGCTCGCGCAGCGGGGCAATGCGGAAGGGAATTACATTGAGGCGGTAGTAGAGATCTTCGCGGAAGTTGCCCGCGCGCATTTCCTGTTCGAGGTCTTTGTTGGTCGCCGCAATGACCCGCACATCCACCTCGATGGTTTCGCTGCCGCCCACGCGCTCGAACTTGTGCTCCTGCAGAATGCGCAAAATCTTCGCCTGCGTGCGCAGGCTCATGTCTGCAATCTCGTCCAGAAAAATGGTGCCGCCGTGGGCGAGTTCGAAGCGGCCCTGCTTGCGCGCAATGGCGCCGGTGAAAGCGCCCTTTTCGTGGCCGAAAAGCTCCGACTCGATCAACTCTTCGGGAATCGCCGCGCAATTCACCTCCACAAAGCGGCCCGTGTTGCGCGCGCTGTGCACATGAAGCTGCTTGGCCACCAGTTCCTTGCCGGTGCCGTTTTCTCCGCTGATAAGCACCCAGCCGTTGGTGGGCGCGGCCTGCAAAATCTGCTCCTTGAGCTTCTTCATCACCGGCGCTTCGCCAATGAGCTCGCGGGCGTGCAGCATTTGCGCGCGCAGCGCGCGGTTCTCGTCGGCGAGCCGCTGCGCTTCCAGCGCATTGCGAATGGTCAGCAGCAGCTTCTCGAAGGAGAGCGGCTTTTCAATGAAGTCGAAAGCGCCGAGCTGCGTGGCGCGCACCGCGGTTTCGATGGTGCCGTGGCCGCTCATCATCACCACCGGCAACTGCGGCCAGTCCCGGCGCAGTTCCTCCAGCACCGCAATGCCGTCGCGGCCGGGCATGGCGATATCCAGCAGCACCAGGTTCGGCGATTCCTCGCGCAGCGCCGCCAGCGCCTGCTCGCCATCCGCCGCGCCGCTGGTCTCAAAGCCCTCGTCCGAGAGCAGCCCCGAGAGCGAGCGCCGGATGCCCTGTTCGTCATCTACGATGAGAATGCGGCTCACGAGCACAGGCTAGCGCGAAGCCCCGCCGCCTTCCCCGTCCCCGCTGCTTTCGCTGCTTTCGGCGTTTTGGGGGACGGGTATGCAGAGATCTTCAAACTGGGCGCGCAAATCCTGCGAAAGTTGAAACAGGCCCCGCAGCAGCCGGGTGTCGCTGCTGCGGGTGGCGAAACCCGGCGAGAGCGTGCGGCGCTCTTCGAAGTGCGCCACCTGGTTGCGCGATTCCGCATCGTAGGCATCGGCCACCAAATGCACCCGGCTGCCGGAGAAACCCGCGCCGAGTCCGCGCGCAGGGGTGGAGGGGCCGGCCAGCTCCACATCCCGCAGCGCCAGCACCACCTCAAGGCTCTGCGCGCGGGGCTCGGCAATCACCTGCACGCAGCCGGGCTCGGCGAAAACCGCGCGCAGCAGCTCTGACCAGGCATCGAACAGCGCCTGCGCCTGCCGCCTGCGGTTCACCTGATAGGAGCCGCGCTCCGCAGCCAAATTCCAGGCCAGGCGAATCTCGCTCACGCGCAGCGTCACCGCGCGCCAGCTCTCGCCGGGGTGCGCCGGATCTACCCAGACCTGATCGAAGCGCCGCACATCCAGCGGCGCCAGGTGCTCTGCCGGCTGCGGCGGCGGCGCGCCCCCCGCGCAACCCACCGCCAGCGCGAGCAACCCGGCGAAGCCTCCGAGCCGCAGCGCTTCGACGGGGGAATGCTCGCGCACAGAGATTTCCGCGTTTTCGCCGCTCGCTGGCTTGAATGGTGGCCCAGGCCAGAATCGAACTGGCGACACCCGCATTTTCAGTGCGGTGCTCTACCAACTGAGCTACCGGGCCGAAGGGCGAAAGCTAGCACGCCGCCCGGCCGTTTGCGCCCCCGCTTGCCGGGCGAAGGCCGCTACCATCGGGGCCATGCGGAAGCAGCAGGCGGCCCCGGCCCGGCGGGCGGCGCGGCGCATGGCAGCACGGGCAGCACGGGCGGCGCGCCCGGCCCCGGCGCGGCGCGCAGCCTCTCCGGCGCGGCGCGCGGCCGCGCTGTGCCTGGCGGCGCTGCCGCTCTGGGGCTGCGCGCCGGGCAATGACGCGCAGCCCAGCGAGCCGGCGCAGGGGACGCGGGCGATGGTGGTCACCCCCCACCCCGAGGCCACCCGCGCCGGGCTCGCCATGCTCGAAGCCGGGGGGCAGGCGGTAGATGCGGCCATTGCCGCGGCCTTTGCGCTGGGCGTGGTGCAGCCCCAGTCCATGGGGATTGGCGGCGGCTGCTTCCTGCTGGTGCGGCTGGCCGACGGGCGCACCTTCGCCCTGGACGCCCGGGAGACCGCGCCCGCCGCCTCCACCCCGGATATGTTTGCGCCGCCCGCGCCGCGGGACGCCTCCCGCCGGGGCGGGCTGGCCATTGGCACGCCGGGGCTGGTAGCGGGCCTGGCCCAGGCGCAGCGAGACTGGGGCGCGCTGCCCCTCGACGCGCTGCTGGCCCCCGCCATCCGCCTGGCCGAAGAAGGCGTGCCGCTGGGCCCCTATCAGTGGGGCATTATCCGCCGCATCCGCACCCCGGAGCTGCTGGAGCGCTTTCCCGAAGCCTCGCGCATTCAGTTTCCCCCCACCGCCCAGGGCCCCGATTGGGTGAAGCGCCAGCCCGAGCTCGCGCGCACCCTGCGCGCCATTGCCAAAGACGGCCCGCGCGCCTTTTACCAGGGCGCAGCCGCCGCCGGCATGGCGCGCACCGCGCAGCAGCACGGCGGCGTGCTCAGCCAGGCCGATTTGGCCGCCTACCGCCCCGTGCTGCGCGAGCCCCTGCGCGGCCAATGGCGCGGCCTGCAACTGCTCACCTTCCCGCCCCCCTCTTCCGGCGGCGTGACCCTGCTCGAAATTCTGAATGTGGTGGAAGATTTCGACCTGCGCGGCGACGGCGCGGGCTCGGCGCGCACCATCCACCGCCTGGCCGAAGCCATGAAGCTGGCCTTCGCCGACCGCGCCGTGCATCTCGGCGATCCGGATTTTGCGGAGATTCCCGCCGCCCAACTCATCAGCAAAAAATACGCCGCGCAGTTGCGCGGGCGCATTGGCGAGCGCGCCGCCCTTGTGGAAGGCCCCGGCTTTGCCGCCGAAGATGGCGGCACCGCGCATCTCTCGGTGGTGGATTCCGCCGGCAACGCCGTGGCGCTTACCGGCACCATCAACGGCCCCTTCGGCTCCATGGTCAGCGTGCCCGGCTGGGGCATTTTGCTGAACAACGAAATGGACGATTTCGTAACCGACCCCGAAGGCGCAAACCTCTACGGCCTGGCCGGGCGGCGCGACAGCGCAAACCTGGTCGCGCCCGGCAAGCGCCCGCTCTCCAGCATGGCGCCCACCATCGTGCTCGAAAACGGCGCGGTGCGTTTTGTAGCCGGCAGCAACGGCGGCCCGCGCATCATCACCGCCACCCTGCAGAGCTTTCTCAACCACTTCGCCTTCCAAATGGATGTGCTGCAAGCCGTTTCCGCCCCGCGCTTCCACCACCAGTGGCGCCCCGACCGCATCCTGCTCGAAGCCGCGCACCCCGCCGCCGTCGCCGCCGACCTGCGCCGCCGCGGCCACAAAGTCAAGCTCACCCCGCGCATCCCCACCGGCGTCCAGGCCATCACCCGCGACCCCCAAACCGGCCGCCTCCACGGCGCACCCGACCCCCGCCGCGACGGCCTCGCCCAAGGGCTGTAAAGGCCCTAGGCTGCCGACCGGTTGGCGGGCGGAGGGCTCGCAGCCGGGCGGCAAAAACACGGAGACAGAGCATGAAGGACACACAGCAACCGGGCCAAGTCGTCCTGGCCACGCTGATTGAGTGGCTGCGCGATGGACGCTTTGTGATCCCCGATTTCCAGCGCAACTTCGAGTGGGACACCTCCGATATCCGCGAATTGATGCGCTCAATTTTTCTGGACTACTACATTGGCAATCTGTTGCTGTGGGATGGGAAGGAAGAGAATTTCGACACTCTTTCCTGCATTCCGATTGAGGGATTTGAGGGAAATGATCATCGGGAGCACATTGTCCTCGATGGTCAGCAGCGCCTGACGGCAATCTATTACTCCTTTTTCGCCCCCGACATCCCGCCGCCGAGGCGGAAGAAGCGCGTGCTCTACTACATTCGGGTTGACCACTTCATGGCAGAGGAATACGACAAGGCATTCCAATACGAATCCCTTGTGAATCGAATCACCCGGATGCAAGAAGACCTCGATTGGCAATTCCGAGAGCATATCTTTCCTCTCTATATCATCGGAGATGAAGACCGGTTTTCACTGTCCAATTGGCTGCAGGGCTACAAGAATCACTGGGAACAGGCTGGTGACTCTCAGCAGGCGAAAAACGCACAGAAGTTCGCAATATACATACAAGACTTGATCAGGAAATATCAAATCTCCTACATTGGGCTCGGCCAGAAGGTTGCCCTCGAGAAAGTTTGTGAAATTTTCACAAAAATCAACAGCCAGGGAATTTCCCTCGACACATTTGACTTGATGAACGCCATGCTCAGCCCGAAGGAATTGAAGCTTCGGGCAATGTATGAGAAGGCAGCCCCGCGCTTGGCTTCATTCAGCGGCGATGACAGGCTGAATATCCGCATCTTGCAGGTCATGTCCCTGAAGCTGCAGGAGGCCTGCTCGCCCCGGTATTTGTATTACCTGGTGCCCAAATCGGAAAAGCAGACTCGGGATTCCAGGGGAAAGCGCCAAACGGTGGTCCTCGTGCCCGATGCCAGGCATTTCGTGGAATTGTGGGAGGACGCTGTAACCGCTCTTGAGGGGACGATGCAGCTTCTCCGCGATCCTCGGGAATTCGGCGCCGTTGCCGAAAACTATCTTCCCTACACAACCATTCTCCCTGCTTTCGCAGTTCTCCAAATGCACGCAAAAAGCCTTGCCCCGGCACAACGGATCAAGGCGCATCACAAGATTCAGCTTTGGTATTGGGCTTCAGTATTTCTGAACCGATACAAGAGCGCTGTCGATTCGACCAGCGCATCGGACTACCGGAGCGTTCGAAATTGGATCGAAGATGATTCGGACGACGATTCGAAAGAGCCTGATTTTGTGAGTGACTTCAAGAAATCCATCCGGTCCTTCGATCTCAAGGGTGAGACCAGAGGTGGAAATTCCACTTACCGGGGCATCTTCAATCTCATGATCAAGGCAGGACCTCGCGACTGGGTCGAGGGTTTCATGCTGCAGCCAGACAACATGGACAACCATCACATCATTCCCGTCTCTTGGGGAAACAAGAACCTGGAAAGGGGGTTCGTGCACACCATCTTGAACCGGACTCCATTGTCGGCCGAGACAAACAGGCAAGTGATACAGGACAGGCTGCCAAATGAATACCTTCCTGAACTCATAGGGAGTGCGGGGAAGGAAAAGGTTGCCTCAATACTGGAGAGCCATTTCATATCGGGCGATGCGCTCGATATCCTCCTGCGAAAGCCGTTCACAGATAAGGAATTCGATGCGTTTGTGACCGAAAGGCAGCGAGCGATTTTGGACGGCATTGAGAATTTGCTTGTGAAAGAGCGATTGGAGCTTCCTCCCAATCTTCGGGCTTTGCAAGATGGTGTGAAATCCGTGGAAATGAAAATGCGGGAGCTGATTCAGGAGAAATTGGACGGAAATGCAGAATTGATTCCGCAGCACATTGGCAGAAAGGTCAAAGAGCGCATACAACGGGGTATTCACAAGAATCCCATGAACGAGGAGCGTTACGACAAGCTCTCCAACATATTGGAGTATTTCGATTTGATGGAATTGCACCAATTGATGGAGAACAAGGCTCTTTGGTCTCGATTTCAGGAAACCTGGAAGAGCAAGCAGACGCTCGAAATCAAATTCGGACAGCTCGCTGAACTGAGAAACGCGCTCAGCCACAGCCGGCAGATTGGCGATGTGACGCGCAAAGAGGGCGAAGCGGCCATTTCGTGGTTCGGGCGGGTGTTGAAGCTTCCCGATTTGCTGTGAAGGACGCATGAGGCGGCTGAATTTGCGGCAATCTGCGGCACCTGCCGCCCCCGCCGCGTAGCATCCGACCCAATGGCCGATTTCGCCCTCGATGAGTCGGCGCTCGCTGCGCCCTACAGCTCGTATGCGCGCTGCACCCGGTTTCTGCGAGAGGCGGCGGAGGAAGCCGGGCTGACCGTCGAGCCCTGGCACGGCGGACGACTGGGGAGCGAGGTGCTCTGGGTGCCCCGGTTGCGCCTGCCCGATGTGGATGTCCCGCGCCTGGTGGTGACCTGCCACGATGTGAATCCGCTGCTCCCCGATGGGCGGCCGGCGTGGAAGCGCTGGTGGCGCGCGCGGCGCTACCTGGCGCTGCTGCGCACGGCGGCGAGGCGCGCCTGGCGCATGTGCTCCCCGTCCCGCGATGCGGCAGCGCGGGTGGCCGCGGCCCTCGGCGGGCCGACCCCCCATGTGGTGCCCTGGTTTGCGCCCGGCGAGCTGAACCCGACGCCGGACGAGCGCGATGCGGCGCGGCTCGCAGGCTGGGGGCTGACGCCGGGCTATGTGCTTTACCTCGGCGCGCTCCGGCGCCACAAGAACTGGCAGACGGCGGTGCGGGCATTCGCCGCGCTGCCCGGCGAGCTGCGCGCGCGGCATCCGCTCGTGCTCGCGGGGAGCCGGCGGCGTGCCGAGCGTGAGAGCGAGAAGCTTCTGCGCGCGCTGGGGATCGAGGCGCGCTTCATCGCGGACCTGGGCGACGAGGAGCTGCCCTCGCTCTACCGCGGCGCGCGCGCGTTCGTGTTTCCCTCGCGTCTGGAGGGCTTCGGGCTGCCGCCGCTCGAGGCCCAGGCCTGCGGCGTGCCCGTGGTCGCCTCGAACGCTACTTCGCTGCCCGAGGTCCTCGGCAACGGCGCGGCCCTGCTCGATCCGGACGATGTGGGCGGCTTCGCCGAGGCGCTCGCGGCGCTGCTCGCCGATCCGGCGGCTCACGCGGCGGCGCGCGCGGCGGGGCAGGCGAACGCGGCGCGCTTTTCGCGCCGCGCGACGGGGACGGCAATGCGCGCCCTGCTCGATGCCTGACCGGCGCGCAAGGCGTCTGGCAGGCGCATAAAGCAGCGGACGGCTCCGCGGCAAGCTGCGGCAAAAGCGAACTAGAGACTAGGCGCGGATTTCGGCGGTGGTTTCGGTTTGGAAATTGATGATGCGGCGGGCGGTGCGCAGGACATCTTCGGGGCGGACGGCGCGCAGTTGTTCGGGGTGGAATTCGTCGGCGGCTGCGCCGAGGCCGTAGCTGGCGTCCAGCGCCATGTGCATGGCGCGGGTGGAGCTGCGCTGGCGGGAGATGGCGTGATTGCCGATCAGGCAGCGGCGCGCGCGCTCGAATTCTTCGGTGGGCGGGGGGGAATCGCAGACGCGGTGCAGGGCGTCGCGCATTCCGGCCAGCGCCTGTTCGGCTTTCTCCGGCGCGGTGCCCATGTAAATGGCGAACCAGCCCGGCGCCAGGCCCGCGATCTCAAAGGCGCTCACCGTGTAGGCGAGTCCCTGGCGCTCGCGCAATTCCATGAAGAGCCGCCCGCTGTGGCCGCCGAGCAGTTGCACCAGCACTTCCAGGGCGGGGCGGTCGGCATCGTCCAGGGCGAGGCCGCGGAAGCCCGTCACCAGATGCACCTGCGCGCGCGAAAGCTTTTCGGCGGCGCGGCGCGGCGCAGTGGGCGCGGGCTCGGCGGGGGGCAGCGGCGGCGGCGGGCCTTCGGGCAGCGCGCCGAAGCGGCGGGCCACCGCGGCGGCGGCGGCGGCGGGCTCCACATCGCCCGCCACGGCAATGACCAGGTTGCCGCCGCGCACCAGGCGCTGGTGATGCGCGGCAATTTGCGCGCGGTCAAAGCGCGCCACGGTTTCGGCGCTGCCGGCCAGCGGCAGCCGATAGGGATGGCGCGCAAAGTGCGTGCGCGCAAACAGATCCATGGCGCGGGCCGAGAGCCGATCTTGCCGCCGGGCAATGGCGGCCAGCGTGTCGCGGCGCTCGCGCTCAATCTCTTCCTGCGCAAAGGCCGGCGCAAGCAGCGCCTCGGCGAAAAGGTCGAGGGTGGCGGGAAACTGCTCCACGGTGCAATCGAGGCTCAGGCCGCTGCTGTTGCGGCCCGAAAAGCCATCCACATCGGCGGCCAGCGATTCCACCCGGGCGGCGAAATCTGCCGCCGAGCGGCTGGCCGTGCCGCGCAGCCACATACCGGCGAGAAACTGCGAGAGCCCCGCCGATTCCTCGTCCTCGGCAAGCTGGCCGCCAATCAGCGCCGCCCGCGCCGCCACCACGGGATTCGAACGGCGCGGCTGCACGAAGATGCGCACGCCGTTGGCCAGCGTGTAGCCGTGAATGCCGGCCTCGGCGCAGCGCGCCGCGGCTTCGGCCGCATCTGCCGCGGCCGCGGCCCCGCGCGGCTCCGCAGACCCGGCGGCGCGCGCCGGGCGCGCCGCGTGCGCGGCAGACAGCGCGCGCGGCGCGGCAAAGAGCCGCGCCGTGGCCTCGCAGCCCCGCTGCACCGCGGCGGCCACCCCGGCAGAGTCGAGGGCATTCGCCTGAGACTCCGGCAGCACCGCGGCCAGGGTAATGCGCGCAGGCGGCAGCCATTCCTGCGCCACGCGCAGCAAATCCTGCTGCGTGGCCGCGCGCACCCGGGCCAGCCAGGCGTCTTCGTAATCCGCATCGCCCGCCAGCAACAGGCTGTTGCCCATTTTGTGCGCCATGCCCGAGACGCTCTCGCGCTCCCAGGCGCGGGTGGCCAGAAAATTGCGGCGCGCGCGGTCCAGCTCTTCTTCCGAAACGGGCTCGCGCCGCAGCCGCTCGGTTTCGCGCAGCACGGCTTCCAGAGCCGGGGCGGCGCTTTCGGCCTGGCAATCCAGCGCCACGCCGAAGACGCCGGCGTCCAGCGGCGTGTAGCAGGAGGCATCCACGCGGTCGGCGAGTCCCAGTTCTTCCTTCACCCGGCGCAGCAGCCGGGCGCTTTCGCCACCGCCCAGAATGAAGGCGAGCATATCGAGCAGCGGCGAATCGGGGTGGCGCAGCGGCACGGCGGGCCAGGAGCACTCCAGGCTGGCGCGCTCGAAGGGCCGCGCCAGCAGGCGGCTGCGCAGGCGCGGCTGCTCCGGCTCCACCGGCCGCTTTCTCGGCAGCCGCGGGCCGGGCGAAGCGCCCTCAAAGGCGGCGGCCAGCAGCGCAAGCGCGCGCGGCCCGTCGAAATCGCCCGCCAGCGCCGCCACCAGATTGCCCGGCGCATAATGCCGCCGGTGAAAGCCGCGCACCGCCTCGGGGGTAATTGCGGCAACGCTCTCGCGGGTTCCCAAAATGGGGCGGCCATAGGGATGCACGCGATAGCTCTCGGCAAACAGCGCATCGGAGAGCACATGGTGCGGATTGTCGTCGGAGCGCCCGATCTCTTCCAGCACCACTTCAATCTCGCGCTTCAGTTCGCCGGGGTCGAAGGCCGGATTCAGCACGGCGTCGCAGAGCACCTCGATGCCCAGCTCCAGCGCGTCGCCGGGCAAAGTGGCGTGGTAGCAGGTGACATCGAACGAGGTGTAGGCGTTGATGCTCCCGCCCGCGCCCTCAATGGCTCCGGCAATCTCGCCCACGCCCCGCGTGGCCGTGCCCTTGAAGAGCATATGCTCCAGAAAGTGCGCCAGGCCGTGCTCGCCTGCGGCTTCGTCGGCAGAGCCGCTGCGCGCCCAGAGCTGCACCTCCACCACCGGCGCGCCGCGGGATTCGCGCAACAGCACCCCCGTTCCCCCCGGCAGCACTTCACTGCGGACGGCCGATGCGGCGGAGCGGCGGGCGGCGGACAAAGCGGCGGCATTCTAGCAGCGCGCGCCTATGCTCCGCCGGAATGAGCGGCGGGGGCGATCTGGGCGTTTATGTGCATGTGCCTTTTTGCGAGAGGGTGTGCCCTTACTGCGATTTCGCCGTGGTGGCAGCGGGGCGGGGGCCGCTGGGCGCGGCGCGGGAAGCGCGCTACCTGGCCGCGCTGCTGCGCGAGCTCGAGGGCCGCCGGGCGTCCTGCGCCGGGCGCAGCCTGGAGACCATTTACCTGGGCGGCGGGACGCCCTCGCTGCTGCGCCCGGAAACGCTGGCCCGCGTCCTCGCCGCGCTGCGGGCGGCCTTCCCCGGCGAGCCCGCGGAAGTCACCCTGGAGCTCAACCCGGGGACGCTGGAATGCGAGCGGCTGCCGGGCTTCCGCGCGGCGGGGGTGAGCCGCCTCTCCATTGGCGTGCAGTCCTTTGGCGATGCCGTGCTGCGCCGGCTGGGGCGCGCCCACCCGGCGGCGGATTGCCACCGGACGCTGCGGGCGGCAAGGGCGGCGGGCTTCCGGCGCATTTCGCTGGACCTGATTTTCGGCGCGCCGGGGCAAAATGAGGCCGATGTGCTGCGCGATGCCGAGGCGGCCCTGGCCCACGGCCCGGAGCATATTTCCGCCTACGCGCTGACCGTGGAGCCGGGCACGCCGCTGGCGCGGGCGGTGGCAGAGGGGCGCGTCCGGCTGCCCGGCGATGACGCCTGCGCCGGGATGATGTCTGCCCTGGCCCAGCGCCTGGAGGCCGCCGGGCTGCGCCGCTACGAGCTTTCGAGCTTTGCCCGCCCCGGCTGCGAGGCCCGGCACAACCGCCGCTACTGGCGCCGCCAGCCCGTCCTGGGACTCGGCCCCGGCGCGCACAGCAGCGAGCCGCCCGGCCCCGGCGCTCCCTATGGCGCGCGCAGCGCCAACGAGCGCGGCCTTTCCGCCTGGCTCGCGCGCATCGAATCCGCCCCGGCGGCGGGCGCGGCAGGCGCAGAATCGGCGGCAGCGAGAGCGCGCGCAGGCGCGGCGGACGGCGCGGCGGGCGGCGCGGGTGCGGCGGGCGGCGGGCTGTGCCCGCCGGTGCGCGAAGTGCTCGACGGCCCCACCGCCAGGGGCGAGGCCGCTTTTTTGGCGCTGCGGCAGCGCGAGGGCCTGGCGGCGGCGGCCTTTGCCGCCGAATTCGGCGCGCCGCCCCGGCGCTGGTTCGCCGCCGCCATTGACGAATTGCTGTCCGCCGGCCTGCTCGCCGAAAGCCCCGGCGGCGACCTGCGCCTCACCCCCCGCGCCTGGCCTTTGGCCGACAGCGTCTTCGCCCACTTCGTAGCCGCCCCGCGTTGACGGCGGGAAGCCGGGTTGTAAGCTCTCCCCAAGCGTTTTGAGGTCTGCGTGACACCGCTCTCGGACCGGCAGGGGAAAATCCTTCACGCCGTCGTGTCCTCTTACATCGGGGCCGCCGCGCCGGTGTCGTCGGAGACCATCGCCGGGCGGCTGCCTGGGCGGCTCTCCCCGCAAAGCGTCCGCAACACCCTGGCCGAGCTCGGCGAACTGGGGCTGGTTGCGAAGCCCCACACCTCGGCGGGGCGCATTCCCACCGAGCGCGGGCTGCGCGTGTTTGTGGATCAACTGCTGGCGCCCCGCGAGATTGGCCCGGGAGAGCGGCGCGAGATTGAGGGCCGCCTGGGGCGCGGGCCGGGGGTGGCCCACGCGGCCTCGCGGCTGCTCTCCGAGCGCACCCGCCAGCTCGGCTTTGTGCTGGCCCCCCGCTTCAGCAGCATGGTGCTGCGCCATGTGAGCTTTGTGCGCGTCTCCAGCGAGCGCGTCATGGCGGTGCTCATCTCCCGGGACGGGCGCGCCTACCAGCGGCTCATCGAGGAGCCGGGAGGCGGCGACCAGGCGCATTTGGACCGCATGGCGGCGCTGCTGAACGAGCGCGTGGCCGGGCGGACGCTGGCGCAGGTGCGCGCGCATTTGCTCTGCGAGGTGGCGGCGCTGCGCAGCCAGGCCGAGCGGCTGCTGGAGCGCGTGTTGCGCCCGGCCCCCGGCGAGGCGCATCCCGGGCCGGAGGCCGTGGTGGTGGCTACCCGGGTCGCCCTGCTCGACCAGCCGGAACTGCGCGATCCCGAGCGCCTGCGCGGCCTGCTGCGCAGCGTGGAAGAGCAGGAGCAACTGGCCGCCCTGCTCGGCAGCATTCTGGAGCGCAGCGTGCGAATGGCGCTGCGCGGCGTGCGCGTGGCCCTGGGCGGCGAGGTGGGCGACCGCGCCCTGCGCCACTGCGCCATTGTCGCCGCGCCCTACGGCCACGGCGCGCCCCCCGGCGCGCTGGGCGTAATTGGGCCGGAGCGCATGGACTACGCCCGCGTCATTCCGCTGGTGGGCTACCTGGCAGAGCGGCTCACGGAGATGCTCGACGCATGACGCCCCCCGGCAGCCGCAACCCGCCCGGCGCGGCGGAAGACAACGGCGCGGAGGGCTGGGAGTCTCTCGCCGAAGAGGCCGAGGCCGGCGCGCTGAAGCCGAACCCCGAATTCGAGGACTCTCTGCGCGCGGCCGATGCCGCCGGGGGGGCGGCAGGCGAAAGCGCCGAAAACACCGGGCGCGCCGCCCAGGGCGCGGCCGGCAGCGCGGAATCCACCGCTGCCAGCGCAGAAACCGCGGCCGACAGCGCGGCGGAGGCAGCCGAGTCTGCAGCCAGCGCGGCCGAAGCGGCGGAAGCGGCGGCGCGGCTCGCCGCGCTGGAGGCAGAGCACGCGCAGCTTCTGGACCGCCACCTGCGCCTGCAGGCGGACTTCGACAATCACCGCAAGCGGACGGCGCGCGAGCGCGGCGAGGCCCAGGCCGCCGGCCTGGAAAAGCTGGCCCGCGACCTGCTGGGCGGACTCGACGACCTGGAGCGCGCGCAGCAATTCGCCGCCCAGCCGGATGGCAAGCTGGCCGACCTGCAGCAGGGCGCCGAGCTGGTGCGGCAGGAGCTGCTCGGCGCGCTGAGCCGCCACGGGCTCTGCGAAGTCGAGGCCCTGGGCGCGCCCTTCGACCCGAAGGTGCACGAGGCCATGGCACAGGCCCTCCACCCGGAGGCCCCCCCCGGCCAGGTGCTGGAAGTGCTGCAGCGCGGCTACCGGCTCGGCGGAAGGCTGCTGCGCCCCGCCCGCGTGGTGGTGGCGAAAGCCCCCGCCGCTCTCCCCGCCGGGGAAGCGCAGCCCGCCGGGGAAGACGGAAATGGCGGCGGCGGGCCGGCGGTGGACCGTTGAGCCAGCGCGATTACTACCAGGTGCTCGGCGTGGAGCGCGACGCCGGCGAGGAGGCGCTCAAGAGGGCCTATCGCCAACTCGCCATGCGCTACCACCCGGACCGCAACCCCGGCGATGCTTCGGCGGAGGAGAAGTTCAAGGAGGCTTCCGAAGCCTACGCGATTCTCTCCGACCCGGAAAAGCGCAGCCGCTACGACCGCTTCGGCCACTCCGGCCTGGGGGGCGAGGGCGGCTTCAGCGGCGATGACTTCGCCGGCTTCGGCGATTTGTTCGGCGACCTGTTCGGCGATCTCTTCGGCGGGCGCAGTCCCTTTGGCGGGCGCGCCGGGCGGCGGGCGGGGCGCGGCCAGCGCGGCGCAGACCTGCGCTACACCCACACCATCGAGCTCGCCGATGTGCTGCAGCCCGGCAAGGCGAAGATTGATTTGCCGAAGATGATGCGCTGCGAGCCCTGCGGCGGCAGCGGCGCACGGGCCGGCACCCAGCCAGAGCGCTGCGAGCGCTGCCGCGGCACCGGGCAGGCGATCTTCCAGCAGGGCCTGTTTCGCGTGAGCCGCCCCTGCCAATCCTGCCGGGGCGCGGGCAGCGTGCTGCGCAACCCCTGCCCCAACTGCCGGGGCAGCGGGCGCAGCGAGGGGCACAAGACCCTCGAAGTGACCATCCCCGCCGGGGTGGAAGACGGCATGCGCCTGCGCGTGACCGGCGAGGGCGAGGCGGGCATTGCCTCGGGCCCCGCCGGCGATCTGTTCGTGGATATCCGCGTGCGCGAGCACCCGCTCTTCCAGCGCGGGCCGGGGGGCGAGCTGCACTGCGAAGTGCCCGTGACCTTCGCCCAGGCCGCTTTGGGCGCAGAGATTGAAGCGCCCACCCTGGAGGGCCGGGTGCAACTGCGGCTCCCCGAGGGCGCTCAGACGGGGCAAACGCTGCGGCTGCGCGGGCGCGGCCTGCCCTCCATTGGCGGCGGCGGGCGCGGCGACCAGCTCGTGCGCATCTTCGTGGAAGCGCCGGGCCGCCTGAGCGCCAAGCAGCGGCGGCTGCTCGAAGAGTTCGCCAAGAGCAGCAACGACAAGGGCTTTCCCCGCGTCAAAAGCTTCCGCGAACAGATGAAGAAGCTCTTCGGATGAGGCGCGCGCGCCAAGCGCTGGCGCTGGGCATGGCGCTGGGAATGCTGGGGCTGGCCTGCGCGGCCCCGCCGCCTTCGGTAGATGCGCGGCAGCGCAGCGCTTACGCCGCGGCGCTGCGCCTGGCCGCGGACGATGCGGCGGCGGGGCAGCGCGCGCTGGGCGTGTTTCTCTCGCGCTATCCGGACAGCGCGCTGGCTACCCGCGCCGCGCTGCGGCTGGCCGAGCTGCAGGTGGCGGCGGGCGCGCCGGGCGCGGCCATCCGCAATCTCGCCCAGCAGCTCGCGCAGCAGCCCACCGCAGTGGGCAGCGACCAGGCGCGGCTGCTGCTCGCGCGCCTTTACAGCGCGGCCGGGCGGCCGCTTGCGGGCTACCGGGCGGCCCGGGAGATTCGCTTTGCGCGGCTCTCCGAAGAGGCGCGGCCGCGGGCCTGGCGATTGCTGGCCAATTTGGCCCCTGCGGCAGAGGCCGCGCCGGAGCGGCTGCGCTGGCTCGCCGAGTTGCGCGCCGCCGCGGCGGAGGAAGAGGCGCAGCGCAAGCTCGATGCGGAGATTGAGACGGCGCTGCTCTCGCTAAACGCCGCGGGGCTGGCAGAGGCCGGCGCACTGCCCGGCGCGCGCCCGCTGGCGGCGCGCTTTTGGCTGGACCGGGCCGAGCGCGCCCTGAACGGCGAAGCCATCGAGTCCGCGCGCGGTGCCCTGCTCGCCCTGCAGGGCCGCAACCTGCGGCGCGGCGAAGCCGAGCGCTTCCGGCGCTACCAGGAGCGCAGCCGGCTGCTGTTCGCCCTGCCCGGCTTTACCGAGCCCCCCCCGAAGGGCCGCAATGTTCTGGCGCCCCGGCGCGTGCCGGGCACCCTCGGCGTGCTGCTGCCGCTCTCCGGCCCCTACGCCGATTTCGGCGAGGAGGCGCTGCAGGGCATCTTGCTGGCCACCGGCCTGGCCGCCGAAGCGCCCGGCCACGCCGAGGCCGCCGCAGCCAAGGCCGCAGGAGCGCGGCGCGGCGAGCACAGCCGCGCGAACGCGCCGGGCGGGCCGGGCGGGCCAGAGGCGAAGGAGCGCGGGGCGCTGGCGCGGGAGCTGGCGGGGCGCGACATCGCAACGCCTGGCGGGCTGCGGCTGCGCATCCGCGATACGGCGGGAGACCCGCAGCAAGCGCGGGCGGCGCTGCGCGAGTTTGCCGCCGGGGCCACCGCGGCGGTGCTGGGCCCGCTGCTTCCCGTCGCCTCGGAAGAAGCCGCGGCGGCGGCCGAAGCGCAGGGGCTGCCGATCTTTCCCTTCACGCGCCGCGAGCAGGTGGGAACGGGGCGCAGCCGGGTGTTCCGGCTGGGCGCAACGCCCCGGCTGGAGGCCATGCTGCTGGCCGAGTTCGCCATGCGCCGCCTGGGCCTGCAGCGCTTCGCCGTGCTGTATCCCGATATCGCCTTCGGCCACGCCCTGCGCGAGGCATTTGAGAGCGCGGTGGAAGCGCGGGGCGGCGAAATTACCGGCGCGGCGCTTTACGAATCCGGCGCCACCGATTTCTCCGCGCCCATCCGCAGCCTGATCGGCTTCGGAGAGCTGGGCTCCGGGCAGCGCGTGGCCCTCGCCGAGCGCGCGCGGCTGCGCAAGCTCGCCAAGCGCCGCCCGCCGCCGGAGGCCGCCCGGCTGCGCTGGCGCGCCGCCCGCATCACCGGCCCCGAAGAAACGCCGCTGCCGCCCTTCGTCGAGTTCGAGGCGGTCTTCATTCCCGACACCCACGAAGCGGTGGGGCTGATTGCGCCGCAATTGGCCTTTCACGAAGTGCGCGGCATTCGCCTGCTCGGCACCGATGGCTGGAATCACCCCTCTTTGCTGACGCTGGGAAATGAGCATGTGGACGGCGCGGTTTTCACCGGCGGCTACTTCGCCGGCAGTGCGCTGCCGCAGGTGCGGCGCTTCGAGCGGAGCTTCCGGGAGTTTTTTGGCGCTGCGCCCGGCGAGCTGGCCGCGCTGGGCTACGACGGCGCAAACCTGGCGCTGGCGGGACTGGAACTCGCGCGGCGCGGGGTGGAGGACAAGCGCCGCAAGCGCGGAGAGCCGCCGCAGGCGCTGCGCGCCGCGCTGGCCGGAGCGCTGCGCGGCGAGCGCTTCTTCTGGCGCGGCGTCTCCGGCGTCATCTCCTTTCGCCCCGGCGGCAAGCTGCGCAAGCGCCCGCACCTGCTCGGCGTGGAAAATGGCCTGCGCATTTCCATCGGGGAGCGCGGCGAGCCGCCCTTCCTGCGCATTCCCGACCCCGTCCGCCACTGCCTCATGCCCGGCGAAGAGTGGTCGCCCGGCCCCGATGTGGAGATTGAATACGAGCTGGAACCCTGCGAGCGCTTCGAGGAGGAACTGCGGGCCGAGCGCGAAACCGAAGCGGAAGCGGCAGGCCCGCCGTGACCGCGCCGCGCACCGCCGGCGACATCGGCGAATTGGAATGGATCCGGCGCATTGCGCGGATGGCGCGGCGCGCGGGCGGCGGGCACGGGGTGGCGCTTGGCATTGGCGATGATGCGGCGCTGCTGCGCGCGCGGCCGGGCGAGGACATTGCCACGAGCTGCGACGCCCGGGTGCAGGGCGTGCACTTCCGCTTCGACTGGGAATCGCCGCGCGGCGCGGGGCGGCGCGCGCTGGTCGCCGGACTCTCGGATCTGGCGGCCATGGGCGCGCGGCCCCTGGGCTTCACCCTGGCGCTGGCCGCGCCGTCCGCTGCGCCGCTGCCGCAGCTCATGGGCCTGCTGCGCGGGCTGCTCGATGTGGCGCAGGCGGCGCGCTGTCCGCTGGTGGGCGGCAATCTCTCGCGCGCCGCTGAAATTTCGCTGACGCTGGGCTGCCTGGGCGCGCAGCGGCGCGGGCGCGCGTTGCGCCGGGATGCGGGGCGTCCGGGCGACGGCGTGTTCGTAACCGGCGCGCTGGGCCGGGCCGCGCTGGAGCGCGCGCGGGAGCGGGTGCGGTATGTGCCGCCGCTGCGGCTGGCTGCGGGGCAGGCGCTGGCGCGGCTCGCCGGGGCGGGGGCGTGCGTGGATCTCTCCGACGGGCTGCTGGCCGATTTGGGCCACTTGTGCCGCAGCAGCGGCGTGGGCGCGGCGCTGGATTGCGCGGCGCTGCCGCTGCCGCCCCGCTTCGCCGCCGCCGCGCGCCGCGCCGGATGCGATGCGCTGCACCTCGCGCTCTGCGGCGGCGAAGATTACGAGCTGCTCTTCACCCTGCGCCCCGGCGCGGCGGCGAAACCCGCCGCACTTTCCCGGCGCCTCGGCGCGCCCGTGGCGCAAATTGGCACGCTGCGAAAAGCACCGGGCATTCGCCTGCAGAACGCGCCCGCCGGCTGGCGCAATGGGCGCAGCGAATGCAACGGGCACGGGCGCGCGGGCGGGCGCGGCGCGGCATTGCACCCCGGCTGGCGGCACTTTCAGCCGGAAGCCGCCTGAGCTGATAGGCTCGGCGAAATGGAGCGGGAACGCGCGCTGGAATTGCTGCAGGCGGTGCAGCGCGGAGAGCTGGCCCCGGCGGAGGCCCTCGAATCCTTCGCGCGCCCGCCCTTTGTGGATACCGCACACGGCCGCGTGGATGTGCAGCGCGCGCTGCGGCAGGGGATTCCCGAGGCGATCTTTGCGCCGGGCAAGACTCCGGCGCAGATTGCAGAGGTGGTGCGCGCGCTGCGCGCCGAGGATCAGCCGGCGCTGGCCACCCGCGTGGCGCCGGAAGTGGCGCGGGAGGTGCAGGCGCTGCTGCCCGGCGGCGACTATGTGGCGGACGCGCGGCTGCTGTGGTTCGGCCCCGCCGAAGTGAATTTGCGCGGCAAGGGAAGCATCGCCGTGGTCTGCGCGGGCATGGCGGATTTGCCGGTGGCGCGCGAGGCCGCCGAGGTGGCGCAGCGCCTGGGCAACAAGGTGGAGCTGCTCTGCGATGTGGGCGTGGCGGGGCTGCACCGCCTGCTGGCCGCAGTGCCGCTGCTGCGCGAGGCGCGGGTGCTGATTGCCGTGGCGGGCATGGAGGGCGCGCTGCCCTCGGTGGTGGCGGGGCTGGTGGACAAGCCCGTAATTGCCGTCCCCTGCAGCACGGGCTACGGCGCGGCGCTGGGCGGCGGCGCGGCGCTGCTGTGCATGCTCACGAGTTGCGCGCCCAATGTGGCGGTGGTGAACATTGACAACGGCTTCGGCGCTGCGGCGCTGGCGTCGCTCATCAACCGGCTCTGAAATGGCGGCGCGGCGCAGCAGCCGCGGCGGGCCGGGGTCCGCGCCGGGCGCGCGGCTGTTGCACCTCGACACTTTTTCGGGCATCGCCGGCAATATGTTTCTGGCCGCGCTGCTCGATGCGGGGCTGCCGCGCCGGGAACTCGCCGCCGAGCTAGAGGGACTCGGCGTGGCGCACCGGCTGCGGCTGCGCCGGGTGCAGCGCGGCGCGCTCTCGGCCCGCTATCTGGAAGTGCTGGCACCGGCGCGGAAGCGGCGGCTCGGCTACACCGAAATCGCCCGGCAAATCGGGCGCGCCCGCATCCGCCCCGCCGCCCGGGAACGCGCCGCGGCTATTTTCGAGGCGCTGGCCAGGGCCGAGGCCCGCGTCCACGGCACGGCCCTCGAAGCGGTGCACTTTCACGAGGTGGGGGCGGTGGACGCCATCGTGGATGTGACGGGGGCGGCGCTGGCCATTGAGTTGCTGCAGGTGGCGCGGGTAACGGCTGCGCCGCCCGCGCTGGGCCACGGCGAGGTGCAGACCGCGCACGGAACGCTGCCGCTGCCGAGTCCCGCCACGCTGGAATTGCTGCGCGGCCTGCCCTGCACGCCGGCCCCCGTCGCCTGGGAGACGGTGACTCCCACCGGCGCGGCGATTTTGCGCACGCTGGTGGACGAATTCCGCCCGCTGCCCGCCATGACCATTGAGGCCATCGGCCACGGCGCGGGCGACGACCGGCCCGGCCCGCTGCCGAATGTCCTGCGCGCGGTGCTGGGGCGCGCGGAATGGCTCCGCCATGAACGCGTGGTATCCATTGAGGCGAACCTCGACGATTTCGCGCCCGAGCACTTCGAGCATGTGATGGAGCGGCTCTTCGAGTGCGGCGCGCTGGATGTGACGCTGCAGCATATGCAGATGAAGAAGAGCCGCCCAGGATTTTTGCTGCGGGTGCTGGCCACGCCCGACCGCCGCGCGGCGCTGGCCGCCCAGGTGCTCGAAGAAACCACCACCCTGGGCGTGCGCATCGCGGAACTCGACCGGTTGACTCTGCCGCGCAAACTGCGCCGGGTCCACACGCGCTTTGGCCGCATCGCCGTCAAGGTGACGCCGCGCAGCGCCGGCGGCTTCGATGTATCCGCCGAATACGAGGATTGCCGCCGCGCCGCCCGGCGCGCCGGAGTCCCGCTGCGCGATGTGGTGCGCGCCGCCGAAAGCGCGGGGCGGGCGGAGATTGAGCGGCGTTGACAGCGCAACTGCGCCGTCTAGGCTCGCTGAGCCAGCGCGTCGGCGAGGAGGGGAACCATGGCGGATTTGCCGAACGCAGTGATCAAGCGGCTCATCACCCGGCACGGCGAGGGAATGCGCGTGGCGGGCGGCGCTGTGGGCATGGCCGCAGCAGCGGCGGAGGCATATCTGGAGCGGCTGGCCCGGGAAGCCCACGCCATCGCCGCCGCCGAAAAGCGCAAGACGATTATGGAAAACGACATCGAACGGGCCCGCACCAAGCTCGGCGTCTGAACAATTGAAAGCGCCCCGGGGCCAGGGCTCCGGGGCGCTCTCCATCTGAATTTACGGGGCGATTACATCATGCCGGGCATGCCACCGGGCATGCCGCCGCCGCCCATGCCGGGCGCACCGGCAGCGGGCTTCTCCTCCGGCTTGTCGGCCACCATCGCCTCCGTCGTCAGCAGCAAGCTCGAAACGCTCGACGCGTTCTGCAGCGCAGAGCGAACCACCTTCGTCGGATCCGCCAAACCCGCCTCCAGCAAATCCTCATACACCTCCCGCTGCGCGTTGAAACCGTAGGCACCGCTCCCGCTGCGAACCTTCTCCACCACCACCGAACTCTCCACCCCCGCGTTCTCCGAAATCCGCCGCAGCGGCTCTTCCAAGGCCCGGCGCACAATCGAAATCCCCGCATCCTGCTCCGCGTTCTCCCCAGACACCGCATCCAGCGCAGACTGCGCACGCAGCAACGCCACGCCGCCGCCGGGAACGATCCCCTCTTCCACCGCAGCCCGGGTCGCGTGCAGCGCATCCTCCACACGCGCCTTCTTCTCCTTCATCTCCGCTTCCGTCGCCGCGCCCACCTTCACCACCGCAACCCCGCCTGCCAACTTCGCCAAACGCTCCTGAAGCTTCTCCCGGTCGTAATCGCTGGTCGTCGCCTCAATCTGATTGCGAATCTCCTGACACCGCCCCTCAATCGCTTCCCGCGCACCTGCGCCGTCCACTATCGTCGTGTCGTCCTTGTCAATCACCACCTTCTTCGCGCGCCCCAAGTCCGTTGCCGTCACATTCTCCAGCTTCAGCCCCAAATCCTCGCTGATTACCTGCCCACCCGTCAGCACCGCCATGTCCTGCAGCATCTCCTTGCGCCGATCTCCAAAGCCCGGAGCCTTCACCGCCGCCACATTCAAAGTCCCGCGAATCTTGTTCACCACCAAAGTCGCCAGCGCCTCGCCCTCAATGTCCTCCGCCACAATCAACAGCGGCTTCCCCTGACGGGCCACCTGCTCCAGCACCGGCAGCAAGTCCTTCATGCTCGAAATCTTCTTCTCGTGAAGCAGCAACAACGGCTCCTCCAGCGACGCCTCCATGCGATCCGCATCCGTCACAAAGTAAGGCGACAAATACCCACGGTCAAACTGCATCCCCTCCACCACCTCCAGCACAGACTCCATGGACTTCGCCTCTTCCACCGTAATCACGCCCTCTCGCCCAACCTTCTCCATCGCCTCCGCCAGCATCTTCCCAATCGTCTCGTCGTTGTTCGCAGATACCGTCCCCACCTGCGCAATCTCGTCGCTGTCACGCGTCGGCTTCGACAAACCCTCCAAAGACGACACCACCGCAGATACCGCCTTCTCAATCCCACGCTTCAAATCCATCGGATTCATCCCCGCCACCACCAGCTTGCTCCCCTCCCGGAAAATCGCCTGCGCCAGCACCGTCGCCGTCGTCGTCCCGTCCCCAGCCACATCCGAGGTCTTCGACGCCACCTCCTTCACCATCTGCGCGCCCATGTTCTCGAACTTGTCCTCGAACTCCACCTCCTTCGCCACCGTAACCCCGTCCTTCGTCACCGTCGGCGCGCCGAAGCTCTTCTCAATCACCACATGGCGCCCCTTCGGACCCAAAGTCACACGCACCGCATTCGCAAGGCCGTTCACCCCCGAAAGCAGCGCGCCCCGCGCGTCCTGACCGAACCGAATCTCCTTCGCCATCGTCCGACTCCCCTTTCCCTCGATTTACTCGATGATTGCGAGAACATCGTCCTCGCGGATGATCAAATGCTCCTCGCCCGAAAGCTCCACCTCGGTGCCCGAATACTTGCCGATCAGCACGCGATCTCCGGCCTTCACATCCAAAGGCCGCTGATTGCCCTGCTCATCGAACTTCCCCGAGCCCACCGCAATCACGCGGCCCTCTTGCGGCTTCTCCTTGGCCGTGTCGGGAATGATGATCCCCCCGGCCGTCCGCTCCTCCTCTTCCACCCGCTTCACCAAAATCCGGTCGTGAAGAGGCCGTATCGCCATCCCTTCTGCCCTCCCGCTGAACGCGCCGGAAAAACACCCGCCGCCGGAAACGCCCGGCGACGAACTCCCGAAACCGCAACTTGGCACTCGGCACTCGCGACTGCCAAAAGCGGCGGCAATGTATCCCGGCTCCGGGCGGCGTCAAGGGCCCAGGGCAATTTTCCGCTCTTTTTTTGATTCCCCCAGGGGACAGCCCAGGGCGAATTGACGCCGGGCGCTCTCCCTCTATGCTGTTTGTGAACCGGCGGGCACACCGGGGGTGTGAACCGGAGGACACATATGCGGGGAAATTGCCGTCCGTGGCGGCCCGGCCTGTCCGGCCTGTCCAGCCTTTTCGGCCTGCTGGCCGCCGGGTTGCTCGCAGCCCCGGCCAGCGGACACGGGGGGGCGCTGGCCGCGGACGGCTGCCACCGGGACAGCGGGACCGGCGAGCGCCACTGCCACGGGCCGGGGCGGGAGGCGGACGGCCGCGCCGCCGCTGGCGGCTACCGGCGCGAAGACTGGCACCGCCGCTGGCTGGACGCCGACCGGGACTGCCTGAACACCCGGCACGAGGTGCTGTTGCGGCAGAGCCAGGCCCCCGTCCGCATTGCCGACTGCAAGGTGGTCGAGGGCCGCTGGCGCGATCCCTACACGGGGCGCATTTTCACCAACCCCGCAGAGCTCGACATTGACCACCTGGTGCCCCTGGCAGAGGCGCACCGCTCGGGCGGCGCGGCGTGGACGGCGGGCGCGAAGCAGCGCTACGCCAACGATCTCAACCTGCCGCAGGCACTGATCGCCGTCAGCGCCAGCGCCAACCGCAGCAAGCGCGACCGCGATCCCGCCAACTGGCTGCCCCCGGACCCGAGCTACCGCTGCCAATATGTCCGGGACTGGCAGCTCGTCAAGCAGCGCCACGGCCTCCGCATGGACGCGCGGGAAGCGGCGACCATCCGCTCGGTGGAGCGGGGCTGCCAGGACCGCTGATGGACGGCGCGCGGGATCCGCTCGAGAGCCACATCGCCGGCATTCTGGAAGAGATCGGCGAGGACCCGAACCGCGACGGACTCGCGCGCACGCCGTCGCGGGTGGCGCGCTCGCTGCGCTTTCTCACCAAGGGCTACGGCGAGGATCCCGTCGACATCCTCAACAACGCGCTCTTCGATGTGACCTACGACGAGATGGTGCTCGTCCGGGACATTGAGTTCTACAGCCTCTGCGAGCACCACATTCTGCCCTTCTTCGGGCGCATGCATGTGGCCTACATTCCCGACGGCAAGGTGGTGGGCCTCTCGAAGCTCCCCCGGCTGGTGGAGATGTTCTCCCGCAGGCTGCAGGTGCAAGAGCGCCTCACCATGCAGGTGGCAGAGGCCATCTGCGAAAAGCTGCAGCCGCGCGGCGTGGCCGTGGTGGCCGAGGCTATCCACCTGTGCATGATGATGCGCGGGGTGCAGCAGCAGAGCGCCTTCGCCATTACCAGCTCGCTCAAGGGCGTCTTCCAGAGCGACCCGAAGACGCGCAGCGAATTTATGGAACTGATCCGCCACCGCCGGACCTCTTTCGCATAGCGGATGCGCGCCCCGCCCGCCGCGGCCCATGCCGCAGCGCGTCAGTGGGAGGCAAATACCGGCCAACCCGCCCGCCTGGCAGTGAAAAAAAGGCATTCCGGGGGGTTGCAGCCACGGCGCAACCGGCATATGCTTGGCGAGCCGGGGAGAAAATTCCCCGCAAATCCCCCCAAAAGTGGAACGGAAATACCGGACTGCTGCGGTGCGTCGCGGAGTTGCTGGGGGAGGGAACGCAGCCCCAAAAAAGCCCGAGAGGGCGGCTCGGCCCAAACGGGCCGAAGCCGCTTGGATGGGCGAGTGCCCGCCACAGGCGCAGGGCGCGGCGCATCCACCCTGCGCGGCGCAAACAGACATTCTCCCCCCACGAGGAGGCAGCGAGGTGGGATTGCAAAGGGACATCTCAATTGAGGAGCGCCGCCGGGCCACCTGGCGCCGCATCGCTCCCGGCCACGAGCTGGGCCTCGACACCGACGCAGAGGCGGTGCGGCAGGCCCGCAGCATCGGCGGCGTGCCGCTTGCGCAACAGCGCGGCGAGCGCGGCGCAGAGCGCGCCAGCGACCGCGGCTCGCTGGTCTCCTACTTCGGCGACATCGGCAGCATCCCCACCCTGGGCAAGGAGGAGGAGGTGCTGCTGGGCAAGGAGATCGAGGCGGCCACCCAGGGCTTCCGGGAGGCCATGGTGCGCGTGCCCTGGGTGTCGAAGGAGGCGGTGCAGCTCTGGCGGCGGCTCAAGGCCGAAAAGCGCGCGACGGGCAAGATGTCCGAATCCTTCGGCAGCGGCTCGCCGCCGGGGCAGAACCTGGGCGCGCACATGGACGATTTGCTCGGCAAGCTCGCCCTGCAGGTGGAGCGGCGCGGGCAGGCGCTGGCTTCCGGCGACGAGCAGAAGCTGCGCCGCCATGAGAAGAACATGGCGCGGCTGCTGCGCGAAGCCGAACTCTCCATGCAGATTATGGGGCGCATGCGCGCCGGACTGGCGGAGCTGCGGAACGAGGCGGCGCGCGGCCTGCGGCGCATCGCCGCCATCGATTCGGGGCGCCGCCCGCCCCGCAGCGAGGCCGGCCGCAGCCGCCGCCGGGCCGAGCGCGTGCGCTGGCAGCAGCGCATCGAAGAGCTGTCGCTGGAGCTCGGCCTGGAGGCCCGGCCGTTCCTCGAGCATATGCGCATTGTGGACGCAGAGTGGGAGCGGCTGAGCGATGTGAAGGATGTCTTCGTCCAGCACAACCTCAAGCTGGTGGTGGCCATTGCCAAGGACTTCCGCAACATGGGCATTGCCTTCCAGGATCTGATCCAGGAGGGCAACATTGGGCTGATCCGCGCCGTCGAGAAGTTCGAATACCAGCGCGGCCACAAGTTCTCCACCTACGCGGTGTGGTGGATCCGCCAGGCGCTGATCCGCGCCATTCAGAATCACTCGCGCACCATCCGCATTCCGAGCCATGTGCACGACACGCTGTTGAAGTATTACCGCGCCTTCAACAACCTGGAAAAGAAGCTCGGCCGCGATCCCACGAACCGCGAGCTCGCCGAGGCGCTGGGCATTGAGGAAGAGCGGGCGCAGCAGCTGCAGCGCATGGTGCGGGATCCCGTGAGCCTGGAGAAGGAGGTGCCGGGCACCGACTCGAAGAAGGTGAAGGACATCGTCGCCGACCCGAACCCCGTCTCGCCGGCCGCCGGCATTGACCACGCACGGCTGGAGAAGACCCTCGATTCCTCAATCCGCGGGCTCTGCGACCGGGAGCGCAACATCCTGCGCTGGCGCTTCGGGCTGAAGGGCGAGCGCGAGCACACCTTGGAAGAGATCGGCAACCGCCTCGCGCTCTCCCGGGAGCGCGTCCGCCAACTGGAGGCGCGCGCGCTGGAGAAGCTGCGCGAATGCCAGGACTGCGCGGAACTCGAGAGCTTCGTGGATCGGGAGAACGACGCGCCGGGCGCGCCCCCGCTGCCCTAGCCTAGTTCTCGTATTCGGAGAGGTCCACCCGCAGGTCGCCGGCAGCGTCGAGCCGGGCCTCCCGGGCCGAGAGCCACTGCAGCTCGAATTCGCGGCGGCGGCTCGCCAGCAGCGCCTCGCGCTCGGCGGCGAGCTCCGCCTCCAGCGCCTCGGGGGCCGGGCTGGCCAGCGAGAGGCGCTGCAGCAGCACGAAGACGCCCTCGGCAATCTCGTGCACCGTGGAGTCGGAAGGCGCATCGCCCTCCAAAGCGAAGGCCGCCAGCACCACCTCGGGCGCAGCCTGCCCCAGCTCGTTGATGTAGCCCACGGGGCTTCTGCTGAGCGGCGCGGGGCGCAGAATGGGGAGATCGCGCTGCCGCGCGGCCTCCACCAGAGATTCGCCCGCGGCAATGGCCGCGGCCAGCTCGTCCGCCTGCCGCCGCGCCTGCTCCACAGATTCCCGCTCCCGGGCCAAATCTTCGGCCAGGCCGCGGCGGGCCTCCTCGAAGGGCACGAGCAGGGCTTCCTGGCGCTCGTCCACGCGCAGAATGTGCAGGCCGAAGGGCGTCTCCACCAGCTCCGAAACCACGCCGGGCTCCAGGGCGAAGGCGGCCTCCTCAAAGCGCTCGGCCATGACGCCCCTGGCGAAGAAGCCGAGATCGCCGCCCTGCTCTTTCGAGCCCGGATCATCGCTCTCCTGCCGGGCCAGCTCGGCGAAGTCGGCCCCGGCGAGCAGGCGCTCGCGCAGCCCCGAAAGATGCTGGCGCGCCGCCTCCCGGGCGGCCTCATCGGCCTCGGGCTCCAGTTGCGCCAGAATGTGGCGGGCGCGCACCTGCTCGGGGCGGTCGAATTCGGCGCTGCGCGCCTCGTAGGCCGCGCGCAGGCGCTCGGGATCCTCCGCCAGCAGGGCCTCTACGGCCGCTTCGGGCGCTTCGATGTCCGCCGCCACCTGGGTGCCGTCAAAGCGCACCAGGGCCACGCTGGCCGTCTCTTGCCGGTAGCGCAGCCGCGCCCGCGCCTCGGCATCGGAGACGCCCACCGCCCCCAAAATCAGCCGCTGCAGCTTGAGCGCCAAAATCTGGTCGCGGACGGCCTCTTCGAAGCGCTGCAGCGTCCCGTAGCTCTGCTGGGCGAAGTTGGTGATGATGTCGCGGGAAATGCGCCCCTCCTCGTCCAGTGCGCCGGGCAGGCTGCGCACGAACTCGCGCACCTCCGCCTCGCTGGCATCGAGGCCCAGGCTCTCGGCCTCGCCGGCCAGCAGGGAAATGCGCACCAGCTCTGCCGCCGCCTGCCGCAGCAGCTGCATGCGGGCGGCGTCGGGGTCGAAATTCTCGTCCTGCTCCCGCATTTGCTGCTCGAACTGCCGATGCAGCCGGTCCAAATCCCGCGGGCCGTAGCTGCGGCCGCCCACCTGCACCAGCACCCCGGCCGCCGCCGCCGGCTGGAATTGGCCGCCAATCCCCAGATAGAGGGCGAAAACCAGCCCCACGCCCACCACCACGACGCCGACGATCCACTTTTGCCCCTGGCGCAGAATGCGCAGCATGGTGCCCTCCTTCCGCAGGCCCGGAGAGCCGGGGCCGCAGGCGGGCAAAGTAAGGGGCGGCCCCGGCGGGGGCAAGCCCACCCCGCCCGCCCCTGGGGGGTGGGGGGCGGATTTTTGTCCCCCGGGGCATTGAAGGCCGGGCGCGGGGCTGATAGGATGCGGGGCCGCCCAGCCTGCTTGCCGCCCGCCAGGCGGAGAGCGGGCCGGGGGAAAACCCGGGGGGCGAATTTCAGAACGGCGTTCCGGCTCTGCCACGAGGCGGACGCAGCGCAGGGGGAAATCCGGCGTGCCTCTCAAGACGATCCTCGGCTGGTTCTCGAGCGATCTCGCCATAGACCTCGGCACCGCGAACACCCTGGTCTTCGCCAAGGGCAAGGGCATCGTCGTCTCCGAGCCCTCGATGGTCGCCGTCGTCAAAGATGGCCGCGGCGCGGGCCGGGTGAAGGCCGTGGGCGAAGAGGCGAAGGAAATGCTCGGGCGGACGCCGGGCAGCATTGTCGCCATCCGCCCCATGCGCGACGGCGTGATCGCCGATTTCGAGGTGACCGAGGCGATGCTGCGCCACTTCATCACGAAGGCGCACAACCGCTCCGTGGTGCGGCCGCGCGTGGTGGTGGCGGTGCCCTCGGGCATCACCTCGGTGGAGCAGCGCGCGGTGCGCGAATCGGCGCTGAACGCCGGGGCGCGCGAGGTCTATTTGATTGAGGAGCCGATGGCCGCCGCCATTGGCGCGGGGCTGCCGGTCACCGAGCCCTCGGGCAACATGATTGTGGACATCGGCGGCGGCACCACCGAGGTCGCCGTCATTTCGCTCTCCGGCATCGTCTATTCCAATTCGGCGCGGGTGGGCGGCGACAAGATGGACGAGGCCATCGTCAACTATGTGAAGCGCAAGTATAACCTGCTCGTCGGCGAGCGGACGGCGGAGCAGATCAAGCTCGAAATCGGCACCGCGTATCCCACCGAGGAACTGCGCGCCATGGAGGTGAAGGGACGCGACCTGGTGGCCGGCGTGCCGAAGACTCTGGAGATCAAATCCGACGAGGCCCTGGAGGCCCTGCGCGAGCCGGTGAACGCGGTGGTGGAGAGCGTGAAGGTGGCGCTCGAGCGGACGCCGCCGGAACTCTCCGCAGACATCCTCGACCGCGGCATCGTCATGGTGGGCGGCGGCTCCATGCTGCGCAATCTCGATGTGCTGCTGCGCGCGGCGACGGGGCTGCCGGTCATGCTGGCCGAGGATCCGCTCACCGCGGTGGCGGTGGGCACCGGGCGTTGCCTCGACGAACTCGCGCTGCTGCGCCATGTGACCATCAACAACTGAAGTCACGGGATTTCGCCCCCAGGAGCGGCGGCACCCGGGGAGACCATGAGCGAACTGCTGCGCAGGAGCCGCGTTCCGCTGCTGTTCGCAGGACTGCTGCTGCTTACGCTGGTGCTGATACTGGTGGACCGGCGCAGGGGCATTCTGGAAACGGGCGCTTGGCCCGAGCGGGCGCTGCTCGAACTCGCAGCGCCCATTCAACAGGTCGTCTCCTGGCCGGGCGAACTGCTGGGCGAAAGCTGGCAGCGCTACATCGCGCTCGCGGAAGTGCAGCAGGAAAACGAGTTGCTGCGCCAGCGCGTCACCGCGCTGGAGGAAGAGAACCTGCAATACGCCGAGGCCCTGGTGGCCAGCGGCCACCTCGCGCGCATTGTGCAAATGCGCGCCGATTTCGAGATTCCGCTGCTGCCCTGCGAAGTGGTGGGGCAGAACATCAAGCCCTGGTCCCGCACCCTCACCCTCAACCGCGGGCGCGAAGACCGCGTGCAAACCGGCATGCCCGTGGTGGTCGCGCACGGGCTGGTGGGGCTGATCTCGCTGACCTCGCAAAACACGGCGCGCACCACCTTGTTGCTGGACCGGCGCAGCCTGGTGGACGCCATTGTCCGGCGCAGCCGCGCGCGGGGCATTGTGCAGGGGCGGGGCAGCGGCGATCTGGAATTTGAACTGCTGGTGCGCGGCGATGATGTGCGCGCGGGCGACGAACTGATCACCTCGGGCGTCGGCGGCGTGTTTCCGAAGGGCCTGCGCATCGGCACGGTGCGCCAGGTGAACACCGGCAGCGCAGAGGTGCGGCACACGGCGCAGATTCAACCCGCCGTGGATTTCGGACGCCTGGAGCATGTCTCCGTCATGCTGCAGCTCGGGCCAGATGTGGCGAAGCTCTACGGCCCCGCAAACGGGCAGCGCCGGGCAGAGGCGGCGCCGTGATCCGCGCCGCGCTGATCTGGTTCGGCGTGGGGCTGGCCGCCGCCATGGCCGAGGCGGGGCTGGCCGACCCGCTCTCCGTGGCCTTCTCGCCCGATCTCTCGCTGCTGGCGGCGCTGGCGGCGGCGCTGACGCTGGCCCCGGCCCCCGGGCTGGTGCTGGTGTGCGTGCTGGGGCTGTGCTCGGATTTGCTCTCCGGCGCGCTGCTCGGGCAGCACGCCCTGGCGCGCATCATCGAGTTCGCCGCGCTGCGCGCCATCGCCGACAAATTCGACCTGCGCCGCCCGCTGGCGAAAATGGCGCTGGCCTGGCTCATGGTGCACGCTGACGCCATGCTGCAGGCCTGCATTTCGTGGCTGTTTTTCGGCGATTTTGCGCTGGCCTGGCGTAGCCTGCCCGGCTGGGCGCTGCGCGCCGCAATTACGGCGCTGTTTGCGCCGGCCGCCGCCTCCATGGCCAGCTTTCTGGTAGAGCGGCTCAGCGAAGGCGACTCTGTGCGTAAAATGTCACTCGACACCAAGAGGCCCGTCATCTGATGCAACCCTTCGGCGACACCAACCCCATTTACGGCCGGCTGCAGTTTGCCGGCGCGCTGCTCTGCGCCGTCTTTGCCATCTTCGGCGGCCGCCTTTTCCAGCTGCAGATTTTGGAGGGCGAATCGCTGCGCGACCGGCAGCGGCTCAACTCGGTGCGCCGGGTGCGCGAAGAGGCGCCGCGCGGCTGGGTGGTGGACCGGGAGGGCCGGGTGCTGGCCGGCTTCCGCTCGGCGCGGGAGCTGATCGTCACCCCCGCCGACCTGCAGCGCGAGGAACAGACCTTCGCCGCGCTCTCCCGCCTGCTGCGGCGGCCCGCTGCGGAGCTGCGCGCCAAGGTGGGAAAGCTCCGGGGCGCGCAGCGCTTTCAGCCGGTGGCGCTGGCCTCGGACATTGGCTGGGAGCAGTGGGCGTGGGTTTCGGCGCACAGCTTCGCCATGCCCGGCGTGCGCACCCGGGCGCGGCCGCTGCGCACCTATCCGCAGGGCGCGGTGGCGGCGCATCTCATCGGCAGCGTCGGCGAAATTCAGGCCAGCCAGCTCGGGCAGCCGGGCTACGAGGGAATCCGCGCCGGCGATGTAATTGGGCAGACCGGCCTGGAGGCCAACTTCGATTCGCATCTGCGCGGCAGCACCGGCGGCTACATCGTGGAGGTGAATGCCGCCGGCAGTGAAATTGGAGAGCCCGACAAGAAGCAGCCCGTGGTGCCCGGCGGGCGCGTGGTGCTGGCGCTGGATCTCGACCTGCAGCGCGCCGCGGAAGAAGCCTTCCGCAACGGGCCCAGCGCCGTTCCCCGGGGTCCCGACCAGCCCATCCCCACTGGCGCGGCCGTGGTGCTGGATGTGCAAAACGGCGATGTGCTGGCGCTGGCCTCTTTCCCCAGCTACGACCCCAACGCCTTTGTCTCCGGCATCAACGCCGAAACCTGGGAAGCGCTCTCCACCGACGCGTGGACTCCCCTGCTGAACCGCGCCATCCAGGCCCACTATCCGCCCGGCTCCGTTCACAAGGCATTTGTGGCGGCGGCGCTGCTGGAAGAAAATGTGGTGGATGCCGAAACTTCCATCATCTGCCCCGGCTACTACGACCGCAGCGGGCGCCGCCACCACTGCTGGGCGCGCAGCGGCCACGGCAAGGTGAATCTGTTCAAGGCAATTCAGCAATCCTGCGATGTGTATTTCTACATTCACGGCCTGAAGCTCGGCATTGACCGGTTTGAAAAATACGGCGTGCGCTTCGGCCTGGGCCGCGAGACCGAAATTGATCTGCCCGGCGAGCTGCCGGGACTGCTGCCGACCACCCGCTGGAAGGAAGAGCGCTTTCCCGAAGACCGGCTGGGCTGGGTGGTCGGCGACACCATCGGGGCCTCTATCGGCCAGAGCTACCACCTCTACACGCCGCTGCAGCTCGCCGTCTCTTACGCCGCCCTGGCCAACGACGAAGGCGCACTGCTGCGCCCGCGCCTGGCCCTGGCGCTGCAAGACGAAAAGGGAATCACCACCAGGCGCATTGAAAGGCGCGTGCTGAGCCGCCTCAATATTTCGCGCGAAAACCTGGAGCAGGTGCGCCGGGCGCTGATTGGCGCGGTGCACACCAAGTATGGCACCGCGCGCGAAGCGCGGGTGCCCGGCCTGCGCATCGCGGGCAAAACCGGCACCGCGCAGGTGGTCAGCCTGCGGCGGCGGCGGCGCGCGCCCTCCAGCATTCCGGTGCGGCAGCGAGATCACGCCTGGTTCGCCGCCCTCGCCCCCGCCGAAAATCCGCGCATTGCGGTGGCGGTTTTTGTGGAGCACGGCCTGCAGGGCGGCGGCGTGGCCGCGCCCATTGCCGGGCAAATTATCCGCGCCTGGAACCGCAAGCGCCTGCGGGCGGCGGAATCGCTGGCCGCGGGCCAGCCGCCGCCGCCGCAGGTGGCGGCCCGGGAGAGCCAGCCCCCGGAGACCGCGCCGTGAGCACGATGACGCTGCGGCGCCCGCTGGAGCGCTTCGATTGGGTGCTGCTCGGGCTGACGGCGGCGGTGCTGCTCATTGGCCTCGCCAACCTCTACTCGGCGTGCCGGCCGGGGCCGGACAACCTGCTGCCCGGCTTCTTTGTGCGGCAGCTCGCCGCGCTGGGAGTCGCGCTGGTGGCCCTGGGCATTGCCCTGATTATGGACCCCCGGCGCTTTGAGAACATGGCGCCGCTGCTCTACGGCGGCGTGCTGGCGCTAATGGCCTCGACGCTCATTTTCGCCCCGGTGATCAACGGCAGCCGCTCCTGGCTCATTTACGGCCCGCTCTCTTTTCAGCCCGCCGAACTCGGCAAAGTCGGGATGATCCTGATGCTGGCGCGGCACTTCCACCGCAACCCGCCCACCGCGCGGCTGCGGCTGCGAGATCTGGTGGCGCCCGTCCTCATTGTCGCCGCGCCGGTGGGGGTGATTGCACTGCAGCGCGATCTCGGCGTCGCCACGCTGACCCTGCTGGTGGGAATCAGCTACCTGCTGGTGCTGCGCGTTTCGCTGCGGGTCTGGACCATGGTCGCAGGCCTGGCCGCGGTGGTCTGCAGCCTCGCCTGGCAATTTATGCTGCGGGAATACCAGCGCGACCGCATTCTCGACTTCCTCGACCCCTCCCGCGACCCGCTCTCCTCGGGCTACCAGGCGATTCAATCGCGCATTGCAGTGGGTTCCGGCGGCCTGTTCGGCCAGGGCTACATTGAGGGGCCGCAGACGCAAAACGGCTTCCTGCCCACCCAGCACTCGGATTTCGCCTTCTCGGTGCTGGCGGAAGAATGGGGATTTTTGGGCTGCGCCGTGCTGCTGGCGGTCTATCTGGGCATGCTGGTTTGGGGACTGCGGGTGGCCAGCAACGCCCGCGACAGCTTCTGCGCCATGCTGGCCGTGGGCGTGGTGGGCATGCTGTTCTGGCCCGCTGCCGTCAACATCGCCATGGTGCTGGGGCTCGCGCCGGTGGTGGGCATTCCCTTTCCGCTGATTTCCCAGGGCGGCTCGCAGCTGCTGGCCAATTTGATTGCGCTGGGCTTTTTGATGAATGTGAGCATGCGCCGCAGCATGTTCTAGGCGCGGGGGGCGAGCTACATCAACCCTTCGGCCAGCTCTTGAAAGGCGCTGCGCGGGCGCGCGCCGGTGATTTGCCCGACGATGCTGCCGCCCTTGAAGGCCAGCACGGTGGGAATGGCGCGGACGCCGAACTTGCCCGGGGTGCCGGGATTCTCGTCAATGTTCATCTTGACGACCTTGAGCCGGCCTTCGTATTCCGCCGCCAGCTCCTTCACAATGGGCGCGATGGCGCGGCAGGGCGCGCACCATTCGGCCCAGAAATCCACCAGCGCGGGGATTTCGGAAGCAATTACCTCCCGCTCGAAGTTGTCGTCGGTGACATCCCGAATCTCCGCCATTGCGCACTCCTTTTTTTTCGCCGCGATGCGCCGCGCCGCCCGCGCCGCCTGCGGCGCTCGAAACTTGCGCCCCCGGCGGCAAAAGCGCAAGCTCCGGCCATTCGAATTCCCACGAGGCGCCATGTCCCAGGAAATTCCCGCCGGAGCGGCGGAGCGCGTGCAGGCCAGCCTGGCAGAGAGCGCCCGGCTGAAGGCCGCCGTGGCCGAAGCGCTGGCCGCGCCCATTGCCCGCGCCGCGCACTGGATTGCCGAGTGCTACCGGGCGGGGCACAAGACGCTGCTCTTTGGCAACGGCGGCTCGGCCTCGGACGCCCTGCACCTTGCCGCCGAATGGACCGGGCGCTTCGGCGGCGAGCGCCCCGCGCTGCCGGCCATTGCGCTGCCCGCCAACGCCTCTGAAACCACGGCCATTGCCAACGATTACGGCTTCGAGCGCGTGTTTGCCCGGGGCATTGAGGCCCACGGCCGCCCCGGCGATGTGGCGCTGGCCTTCTCCACCTCCGGCAACTCGCCCAACCTGCTGCGCGCCGCCGAAGCCGTCCGGGCCGGCGGGCTGCGCAGCATCGCATTCCTGGGCAAGGGGGGCGGCGCGCTGCGCGATTGCGTGGACCTGGCGCTGGTGGTGCCCTCCGCCGAAACCGCGCGCATTCAGGAATGCCACATCGCCATGGGCCACTGCATTGCCGAACTGGTGGATCGCTGGCTCTTCCCCGAAGCGGCGCAGACTTGAGCCGGCGGCTGCCGCGCATAGACCGCGCCAAGGTGCGCACCATCTCCGCGCGCGGGCGGCGCAGCAAGGTGCGGCGCAGCGACGAGGCGCAGCCCTTCACCGCCGGCGCGGGCCTCGCCGACTTTTTGGCGGGGCTGCCGGACATTTTGGGCGCGGCAGAACTGCGCGCCGCCATTGCCGCCACGGCGCAATCCGCGCGGCGCGGCAAGCTGCTGCTGTGGGGCTTTGGCGCGCATCTCATCAAAGTGGGGCTGGCCCCGGTGCTGGTGGATTTGATGGAGCGCGGGCTGGTGGGCGGCCTGCTGCTGAACGGCGCGGGCTGCGTCCACGATTTGGAACTGGCCATGATGGGGCGCACCAGCGAAGAGGTGGCGGCAGCGCTGGACGAGGGCAGCTTTGGCATGGCCCGCGAAACCGCCGCCGAACTGAACGCCGCCATTGCCGAAGGACAGCGCGACGGCCTGGGCATGGGCGCAGCCGTGGGCCGCCACCTGCACCGGGAAACGCGGCGCTTTCCCTTCGCCAACCGCTCGCCCCTGGCCACCGCGCACCGGCTCGGCATCCCCGCCACCGTGCACGCCGCCATTGGCGCAGACATTCACCATATGCACCCCAGCGCAGACGGCGCAGCGCTGGGCGCCACCAGCCACCGCGACTTCGAGACACTGGCGCGGCTGGTCGCCGCGTTGCAGGGCGGCGTGCTCTACAACATCGGCTCTGCGGTCATTTTGCCCGAGGTCTTCCTGAAGGCGCTGGCCCTGGCGCGCAATCTCGGCCACCGCGTCGAGAAGTTCACCACCGTGAATCTCGACTTCATCCGCCACTACCGGCCCGAAGTGAATGTGGTGCAACGCCCCACCCGCCTGGGCGGCCGCGGCATTTCGCTGATCGGCCACCACGAAATCATGGTGCCCCTGATCGCCGCCGGGGTAATCGAGGCCCTGGCCGCCCCCCGCGCCGCCAGGAAACGCCCGCGCTCCTAGCGCAAAAGCGGCCGCGCGGCGGCGAACCGCCACCGCGCAGCAAATGCCGTGGAACGCTCAGAAGGCGACGCTCGCCCCAATGAAGACATAGCGGCCGAGCACATCGTAGGTCCCCGGGAAAGTGTTGCCGTTGCCAAAGATGCTGGGGCCTGCGTCGCCGGTAATCGGCGGATTCACATCCAGCAAGTTCTGGAATCCCATGCGCAGGGCAATATCCTCGTTCACATCCCAAACGGCCGCCAGATCCAGGTAATTGTATTCGCCGAAGTTCACCCGGTTGGACCCGAGATCATCCACCGCCCCAATATGGCGCCAGGAAAGGCTGACCCGGACATCCCAAGGCGTGTGCCATGTAGTGCGGAAATTGCTCACGAAATCCGCCGTCGGCGAGCCGCAGGATCCTCCCCAGCGGCCTTCGCAGGCCTCCTCCGGCGCTTCGGCAATCTGCTGCTGGCTCCAATCCAGCAGATAGGTGCTTATCAGGGAAAGATCGAGATCGCCCAGCCCGCCCATGTCAATCGTGTAATCAATCACAAAGTCGAAGCCGGAAGTCCGGAAAAAGCCGATGTTCACATCCAGGGAGAGAATGTGGTCAGTGCCGACCCAGAGGGTTCCGGTATTGGGCCCCCGATTGACGGAGTCGCAGTAGTTGGACGCTCCGGTGTTGAGGCACTGATTCAGAATGAACTCGGATGTGACGCTGTCAATGGCCTTCTGCAGATCAATGTCGAAGTAATCCACCGTGAAGGAGAAACCGGGAAGCCACACAGGAGTCAGAACGACGCCAAGAGTGACGGTATCCGTCTCCTCCGGCTTCAGATTCGGGTTTCCACCGGTAATTTGATTGTATTGGTTTGCGGGCGAGTCTGCGATGGTCCCGAACTGCCCCGGAGTGACACCTGTGCGCATACACTCTTCCAGCGTGCGGCCCTGGGCCGTCCTGCGCACGCCATCCATGCCCGCCGTTACCGCGCCGGCGCAGGGATCGGCAGACATATCAAAGAGGCCCAACTGCTGGGTCCGGAAGAGCTCGCGGATATTCGGGTGGCGGGCGGCGCGCTGAAAACTTGCGCGCAGCTTCACATCCTCGGTCACATTCCAGGATGCGGCGAAGCGGTAGGTGCTGGTGGTGACATTCGTCGAGTAATCCGAGTAGCGGTAGGCGGTGTCAAAGATCAAGGCGTCCACATAGGGCAAGCCCTCGATCAGCGGAATGCTGACCTCTGTGAAAAACTCGCGCAGGCTGGTGCGCCCAACCACGCCCAGCCTGGGGCCGCCCTGCCCCGCTCCGTCGCCGCTGGTGAAACCGTTGTCCGGGGCGAATTCCAAGAATTCGCGGCGGTATTCAAAGCCCAACACAACTTCGACGCCTTCGTTGGCGCTCGGAAGGCGGATGCCGTATTCCCCCAAGTCCCCCTTCACATAGCCGGAGATGATGGACTGCTCCGTGGTGCCGCGTGCAAAGAGCGGGATCGTCAGGTAATTGATCGCCGCTTGAGTCACGCCGCCCGCCTGGAAGATATTCCACGGCACGCAGCTCGGATCAGTCCCATCGAGCACCGATTGGCAGACGGGCTGGCCCATGTTGGAGCCATCGCGCGGATCGGGCACCACATTCAGCGCACGGCGAATGCGCGTTATGGAGAGATCGTTGCGGTAGGTCTGCTCCATGCTGACCTCGGCAAACTGACCGTAAAGGTCGTAGCTCCACACCCGATCGCGGTCGAGATCGCCGCGAATGCCGAAAACGCCCCGGAAGGTGGTGTGGCGCAGGTCGTCGCTGCGCGGCTGGCCCTCCACATTGCGGCGGCCAATATAGAGCTGCCGCGGATCGGTCAATTGCTCGTTGGGGGTGGCGGGGTCGCCATCGTGATCCCCGAGCACCGGGTTTCCATTCCCGTCCACCAGCGGGGCCATGGCGCCATAGACATAGCTCGAATCCAGCCCGTATCGCCCGCAGATTTGCTGAAATTGCTGTGCAGAAAGGAAGGGATTGTTGCAATTGAGGGTGGAGGTGACGAAAAATGCGCCGGATTGTGCAATCTGCGCATCGGTGCGATTGTCCACAACCATCAGATTCAGATACGCCTCAACGCGCTCGTTCACATCGTAGTGGGCGAACACGCCCGCCGTGTAGCGCGTATTCGGGCGCTGGAAATAATTGAGCGGCCCGAAATTGTAGAGCAGCCCGTCGCGGTTCACAAATTCATTGTTGTCATCGCCGCCAACGGTGTAATCGAAGCCGGTGAAAGCGGGATTGTCGCTGTCTCCCGAAACCAGCCCGCCGGCAACGCTCACCGTTCCAAAGTCAACAAAGCGCCCGGTCGGAATGGTGCTGGAACCAGCGCAGCTGCTCGTGCCGCCGCCCAGTGCGCAACCGCTGTAATCGCGCCGGGACTGCAGAACAGACTTGACATTGCGGTAAGTAGCGTAGGCTGTGATATTGCCGCGCCCTTCATCGAGGTTTGCGCCCATGACGAGGGAGAAATCGGAGATCTGCCCGTCGCGCACATTGCTGCTCGGGATTGCGAAGTTCCTTTCCCGGAGCAAATCCTGCATCAAGCGGTGGTCATTATTGTGCTCGTAGTAGCTGTATTGATAATCGAGGCGCATCCCCTCGAAATCATCCACCATGAAGAAGTTCACAACACCGGCGACCGCATCCGATCCGTAGGTGGCCGAAGCGCCACCGGTCAGCACTTCAACCTGCCGCACCAGCGCGCCCGGAATCTGGTTCACATCTGCGCCGGTGGCGCCGGCAATGGGCGACCCGTAGGGCAACCGCCGCCCGTCCACCAGCACCAGCGTGCGCAGGGCCTCGAGGTTGCGCAAGTTCACCGTGGCCGTGCCGGTGGCGCCGTTGACCTGCCCCGACTGCTGGGCGGTGAAGACCTGCGGCAGTTTGTTCAGCAGGTCCTCAACCCGGGTGATTCCCCGAAAGAGAAACTCATCGGCGTCCACCTGGGTGACCGGGCTCGAACTGAGCACATTCGCCCGGGGCGGAATGCGCGAGCCGGTGACGACGATCTCCTCAACGCCCGCCACCTCTTCGGAATCGGCGGAGGCTTCGGAATCGGCAACTGCCGCATCCTCGGCAGACTCCTCAGCAGCCTCCTGGGCCGAAACCCACCCCCCCCCCCCCGGGGGGAGAACGAGAAACAGAGCCGCCAACAGGGCGGACGGGAGCAGACGGGGCGCGCAGATAGTCTGGGGGCGCATTCTTTCCTCCAATAAAGGCCGAAGTGGAGCCGAAGGGATTCCGGCGGGCCGGTCGGGTAAGCGGGGCCTTATACTCCACCCCGGCGGCCGCTGTCAAGGGAAAAAGCAACTTTTTGAGAACCCCGGCCCCGGCGGCGGTTTCTCCGGGGCGTCCTACACTGGGGCGCGGGAGGGAAGGCCATGCACCCCCAACGGCGAATTTTCGCAGCGCTGCAGCTTGTGGGCGGCCCGCTGGTGCTGGGCAGCTATGGCTACGGCCTTCTCCGCTGGCCCGAGACGGCGGCGGCCATGTGGGGCGGCGTGCCGGAGGCCATGCGGCAGTCCTACATCTTCTTCATGTTCGCCGCGGCGGCGGGCTACCTGGCCCTTACGCAACTTTTCTTCTTCCACGCCCACCCCAACAGGGCGCGGGTGCTGGGGCGCGGCTACTGGCTGCTGCACCTGGCCTATGCGCTGGTGCTGTTTCCCTCGGCGCTGTGGATGCCGCTTACCAAAATGCTGCTGGATGCGCCCAGCCGGGGGCTTTGGCTGGCGGTGCGGCTGGATTTGGCGGCGGTGGCGCTGGGCTCGCTGCTGCTGGCCGGGGCCGCCGCCACCCTGCGCCCCGGCCTGCAGCCCATGCAGCGCAGGCTCGCGCTGCTGGGCGCCACGGCTTTTTGCCTGCAAACCGTTGTGCTGGACGCCCTGATCTGGCCCGCCCTCTTCCCGGCGCCGCAGTAGCCCCCTATGAGCGAGGGCGCGGGGCACGGCGGGCGGCTTTCGGTGGCGCAAAAGGCCATTTACGGGCTGGGCGACCACACCATCAACTTCGCCCTCGCCTCCCTGTCCTTCGTCTATCCCTTCTTTTTGACCGATGTGGCCCGGCTGCCCACGCAGTGGGCGGCGCTGGTGCTGCTGGCGGGGCGGGCGGTGGATGCCTTCAGCGATCCGCTCATGGGCCGCATTTCCGATGGCGTCCGCTGGCGGGCCGGGCGGCGGCGGCCCTGGCTGCTGCTCGGCATGCTGCCCTTCGGCGCGGCCTTCGCCGCGCTGTGGTGGAATGCCGGCCCCTCTTTCGCCTACTACGCCTCGGTCTATGTGCTCTTCGCCCTGTCCAGCACCGTGGTGGCCGTCCCCTATCTGGCGCTGATTCCGGAAATGGCGGCGAGCTACGACGAGCGCACCTCGCTCAATGCCTGGCGCGGCGCGTGGGCCATTTTGGGCGCGCTGCTGGCGGTGGCGGCGCTGCGCCCGCTGGCGCAGGCGCTGGGCGGCGGAGAAAGCCCGGATAACCCGGCCGGCTACCAGCAGGCGGGGCTGCTGGCGGGGCTTTTTATCGCCGTCTTTTGGCCGCTGATTTACCGCACCACCTTCGAGCGGCCCGGGCTGCGCCGCCCGCCCGCGCAGCGCTTCTTCCGCAGCCTGCAAAGTTTGGCGGCGCAGGCCAACTACCGGCGGCTGGTGGCGCTGTATCTGCTCGGGCGCATTGCCATAGACCTGGCCGCGGCCATGTTCCTCTACTACTTCACCTGGTGGCTGGGCCGCCCGGAAGATTTCGAGATCACCCTGGGGCTGTTTCTGCTTTCGGTGGCGGCGAGCATGCCGCTGTGGAATGCGGCAGCGCGCCGCGTGGAAAAACGCAGCATTTTCTTGATGGGGGCGGCCTCGTGGATCGCCTCGCAGGGCTTTTTGTTTCTGGCGCAGCCCGAATGGCCCCGGGCCGCCATTTTGGCCGGCGCGCTGATTGGCGGCGTGGGCTATGCCGCCGCCGACATGATCCCCTGGTCCATGCTGGGCGAGGTGGTGGACGAGGACGAATTGCGCAGCGGCGAGCGGCGCGAGGGCATTTATTTCGGCCTGTTCACCTTTTTGCGCAAACTCGGCGGCTCGGCCGCCGCGGCGCTGGCGCTGCTGCTGCTGGGCCTTTCGGGCTACGAGGCGGGGGCGGATTCGCAGAGCGAATTCACCCGGCAGACCATCCGCGTGCTCACCGCCGTGCTGCCCGCCCTGTTTGTGCTGCTGGCGGCTGTGGCGGCGCGGCGCTACGGGCTTTCGCGCGCGCGCCACGCGCAAATTGTCCGGGAAGTGGCAGAACGGGCGGAGCGGCTCAGCCGGTGAAGAGCTTCCAGAGCTTGCCGAAGCTCTGCGACGCCAGGCCGCCGGGATAAAAGGCCAGCACGGCCAGAATGACCGGCACCACTATGCGCAGCAGCCACACCCATGCGCCCAGCGCCGGGCGCGGGTGCATTCCGGCCGCTTCGGCGGCGGGATTTTTCATCACCCAGCCCACAAAAACGGCGAGCAGCGCGCCGCCCAGCACCAGCAGGAACTGCCCGCCCACGCTGTCCATGGCGTCCAGCACTTCCAGGTTCAGCGCCGAGGGCACGCCCACCAGCGCAATTGCGCCGCCGCAGAGCCAGGCCGCGGGCGCGCGCCGCCAATTCCACACATCCACCAGCGAGGCCGTCACCACCTCCAGCAGCGAAATGGCCGAGGTGAGCGCCGCCACCGACAGCGCCAGCATGAAAATGACGCCGATAATTGCGCCCGCCGCGCCCAGTTTGTTGAAGGCCGTGGGCAGCGTGATGAACAGCGCGCCCAGGGTGCTTTCGCCCACATCGTGCTGCAGGCCCAGGGCGAAAATAAGCGGGAACACCACCAGCCCCGCCAGCAGCGCCACGCCGAAATCCGAAAGCGCAATGCGCGCGCCTTCCAGCGGCAAATCGCTCTGCCGCGACAAATAGCTGGCGTAGGTGAGAATGGCGCCCATGCCCAGGCTCAAACTAAAGAACGCCTGCGCCGCCGCATCCGTCACCACATCGAAATCCAGCGCGCCCCGCAGATCGCCGGTGAAATAGTAGCCGTAGCCCGCGCCGGAACCCGGCAGCACCGCGGCGAACACAGCAAGGCCGAGCAGCATGAGGCCCAGCACCGGCATGAGCAGCAGCGAGGCGCGCTCAATGCCGGCGCGAACGCCCCGCGCCACCACAAAAGTGCAAATGACCATGAAGCCCAGGTGCCAGGCGACGGCATCCCAACCCGAAGCGATTTGCCCGAAAAGCGCCTCGGCATTGCTCGGCTCTGGAAATCCGCCGAGCACGCCGGAAACCGTGTAGCGCAGCGTCCAGCCGGCAATGACGCTGTAATAGGAGAGAATGGCGAAGCCGGTGAGCACGAAGAGCCCGCCCAGGGGCCGCCATTTGCGCCCGCCGTAGTGCCCCAGGGCGAGAATGGGGCTCTTGCCCGCGCCGCGCCCCACTGTCAATTCGGCCAACATGACAGGCAGCCCCAGCAGCAGGGTCATCAGCACATACAGCAGCACGAAGGCCGCGCCGCCGTGCTCGGCGGTCATGTAGGAGAAGCGCCACATGTTGCCGAGACCCACCGCGGAGCCAACGGCGGCGAGGGTGAAGCCGAGGCCCCGGGACCAGTGTTCGCGTTGGGGCGCGCTCATGGGGCCGAGCATAGGAGTTTCGCGCGGCGCGGGCGAGCGGCGCGGCCCCGGCCTATGCTGGCGCGCGGCGCGGCCAATCCGCGCACCACCAAAGGGAGGCCCCGTGGCGCAACGCCGCAAAGTCGCAAAGAAGCGCGCCCCCGCCGCGCGCAAAGGCGCAGCCGCAAAAAAGCGCGCACCCCGGCGGGCGCACCGCCTGGCGCGGGATGTGAAGCCGCTGGAAGCGGATCTGCAGCTCGAGCTTGATCCCCAGCACAGCCCGGATTTCCGGGGCGAGGTGAGCCACCGGCTGCGCCTGGCGCGGCGGCGGCGCAGCATTGAGCTGCATTGCGCAGACCTGCGCGTCTCCGGCGCGCGCGTGGAAACCGGCGCGGGGGGAAAGGCGCTGCGCGCGCGCACGGAGCTGCACGAAGAGCGGCAGACCATCGAGCTGCACTTCGACGAGCTGCTGCCGGCAGGCGAGGTGATGCTGCAGCTCGCCTTCCGGGGGCGGCTGCGCTCCGACCTGCGCGGCCTCTACGCCGCGCGCTCGGGCCAGCGGCGCTACGCGCTCACCCATCTGGAAGCCACCGATGCGCGCCGCGTCTTTCCCTGCTTCGACGAGCCGGCGCTGAAGGCGCGCTTTGCGATTTCGGTCACCACCGGCAGCGGCAACACCGTCATCTCGAATGCGCCCGCCGCGCGCGAGGAGCAATTGCCGGGGGGGCGCAAGCGGGTGCACTTTGAGCGGACGCCGCTGCTCTCCACCTATTTGCTGGCGCTGGCGGTGGGCGAGTTCGAGGCTTCGCCGGCGGCGCACTGCGGCGCAACCGAAATCCGCATTTGGCATGTGCCGGGCAAGGGCGCGCTCACGGCCTTTGGACTCTCGGTGGCGCGCGAAACGCTGCAGCGGCTCGAGCGCTACTTCGACCTGCCCTACCCCTACGCCAAGCTGGATTTGGTGGCCGCCCCCGATTTCGAGGCCGGCGCCATGGAAAACGCCGGCGCAGTCTTCTTCCGGGAATTGCTGCTGCTGCTCAACCCCGACGAGGCCACGCTGGAAGAGAAGAAGCGCATTGCCGAGGTGATCTGCCACGAGCTCGCCCATATGTGGTTCGGCGATCTGGTCACCATGGCCTGGTGGGATGACCTGTGGCTGAACGAGGCTTTCGCCACCTGGATGGCCTATCGGGTGGTGGACGACTGGAAGCCCGAGTGGCATATGTGGAATGACTTCCAGCGCTACAAGTCGCAGGCCTATGCGCTGGACGCCCTGCGCCAGACGCATCCCGTCTACACAACGGTGCGCAGCCCCGAGGAAGCGGCGGAGAACTTCGACGCCATTACCTACGAAAAGGGCGCATCGGTGGTGCGCATGCTGGAGGGCTACCTGGGCGCAGATGTGTTTCGCGACGGCGTCCGGCGCTACATTCGCCGCCACCGCGAGGGCAACGCCGTGGCCGACGATTTGTGGCGCGCGCTCTCCGAAGCATCGGGGCAGGCGGTGGCGCCCGTCGCCCACGCCTGGATTGCGCAGCCGGGCTTTCCGCTGCTGCGGCTTTCCCGCAAGAACGGCGCGCTGCGCTACCGGCAAGAGCGCTTCTTCGCCGACCAGAAGGCCGCGCGCAGGGCCAAGCCCGTGCGCTGGCCGATTCCCTGGGTGGGGCGAACCGGCGGCGCGGGCGGCGCGGGCGGCGCAGCGCCGCGCCAGCAGCGCGCGCTGCTGGAAAAGCGCAGCGGCGAGATCAAACTGCGCGGCGCGGGGCGCTTCTTCTACGGCAACGCCGAAGAGAGCGGCTTCTTCCACCCGCTCCACGATGACGGCGCTTTGCGCGGGCTGGTGGAGGGGCTGGCGGAGCTGGAAGCGGTGGAGCGGCTCGGCCTGCTGGGTCACCAGTGGGCCATCGTCCGCAGCGGGCGGGCCGAGGCCGGAGGCTTTCTCAATTTGGCGCTGGCGCTGGCCGGAGAGCGCGATCCGGATGTGCTGGCCGCGCTGCGGGGGCCGCTGGAAAGCTGCGCCCGCGCTGCAGGCCGGGTGCTCGGCCCCAAGGCCGAAACCGCGCTGCGGGGGCGGGTGGGGGCGGCCTTTGCGCCGGCCTTTGAGGCGCTGGGCTGGCAGCCCCGGCCCGGCGAGCCCGAGCGCGAGCGCATGCGCCGGGCCTCGCTGCTGGCTCTGACGGGCGAGGTAGCCCGGCGCGGCGAGGTGCTGGAAAGCGCCCGGCAGCGCTGTCTGGATTACCTGGCCGAGCGCAGCCGCCTGGAGCCCAATCTCATCAACACGGTGCTGGCGCTGGCGGCGTGGGGCGGGGACGAGGCGCTGTGGGAGCAGTTTCTCGCGGCGAAATCCAGCGCGGAGACGCCGCAGGAAGAGCGCCACTTTCTCTTCGCCCTCGGCGCTTTCCGCAACGCAAAGCTGGTGCGGCGCACCCTGGCGCTCTGCCTCGGCGAAGAGGTCGGCACCCAGGATGTGGCGCTGCTGCTGGGCCATATGCTCGGCAACCCCGCCGCCGCCGGCCTTGCCTGGGCCTTTATGCAGCGGCGCTGGCCCAGGCTGCGCCGCCGCCTGCCCCCCGGCCTGGTCACCCGCCCCATCGAGGCGCTGCCCGCGCTGGCCACCCGCGCCGCGCGGCGCGAAGTGGCGGCCTTCTTCCGCGCCAACCCCGTGCCCACCGGCCAGCGCAGCATTCGCCAGGCCCTGGAGCGCTTCGACATTGGCCTGGCCTTCGACGCCCGGGTCGGCCCCGCGCTGCGCCGCTGGCTCTCGGACTGAGCCGTGCGCGGGCGCGGCACCACGCAGAACCCGCCGGGGCGCTTCGAGCGCCTGCACTATCAGCCCGATGCCGAGGAGGAATTCGCGCGCAGTGCGGCGCGCGCGCCCGCCGAATTTTTCGCCGATCCCACGCGCCGCGCGCTCTCCACCAACCAGAGCCCCGACATCGGCTTCGGCGCGAGCCTGAACCCCTACCGGGGCTGCGAGCACGCTTGCAGCTACTGCTACGCGCGGCCCACCCACGAATACCTGGGACTTTCGGCGGGCCAGGATTTCGAGAGCAAGATTCTCGTCAAGCGGCGCGCGCCGGAACTGCTGCGCCGCGCCCTGGCCGCGCGCAACTGGAAGCCGCAGGTCATCGCCCTTTCGGGCGTAACCGATTGCTACCAGCCCGCCGAGCGGCGCTTTGGAATTACCCGGCGCTGCCTGCAGGTGCTGCTCGATTTCCGCAACCCGGCGGTGATTGTCACCAAGAGCCGGCTCGTGACCCGCGACGCGGATTTGCTGCGCGAGCTGGCGGGCTTTGATTGCATTTCGGTGATGATTTCGCTGACGACGCTGGACCCGGTGCTGCAGCAGCGCATGGAGCCGCTGGCCGCGCGGCCCGCCCGGCGGCTGCAGGCCATGGAGACGCTGGCCCAGGCGGGGGTGCCCGTATGTGTGATGGTCGCGCCCATTGTGCCCGGACTTACCGACCACGAAATCCCCGCCATTTTGCAGGCCGCCGCCGATGCCGGCGCAAGCTCGGCGGGCCGCGTGCTGTTGCGGCTGCCCCACGGGGTGAAGCAGATCTTCGACGGCTGGCTGCAGGAGCACTACCCCGAGCGCCGCGGCAAGGTGCTGAACCGGCTGCGCGCCATGCGCGGCGGGCGGCTCTACGATTCGCGCTTCGGCGTGCGGCAGCGCGGCGAGGGAGTCTTCGCCGATCAGATCGGCGCGCTTTTCGAGCTGGCGCGCCGCCGCGCCGGACTCTCCGCCCACGGCCCCGCGCTCTCCACCGCGCACTTTCGCGTCCCCGCCCAACCGGCCAGCAGCGCGCCCGCCAGCGCCGCGCAACCCGCGGCGGCCGGGCAACTCGGCCTGTTCGCATAAACGCGGGGCCTGCGGCGCAGGCGGACGCGGCAGGCGCGGCGGCCGGATTCCTGCGCGGGGCCGCGGTGGTATTCTCGCGGAATGCAGACCGCGGAAGAATTGCGCGCCCTGTTGCGGCGCATGGATGGGCGCAGCTACGGGGCCTATCGCAGCCTGCGCGGCGCATGGGCGCTGGGCGGCGGCGTGGCGCTCTTTGTGGATCGCGTGCAGGGAGACCCCTTCGCCGCGCCCTCGCGCATGCGCCTGCGCCTGGATTCCCTCGACGCCGGCTGGCCGGCGGCGCTGTGGCGCGGGCGCGTGCGGCGCATTGCCTTTGAGGATTGGCTGGCGCGCCGGGTGGCCGACGCCATTGCGCGAGAGGTGCGCGGCCGCCGCGGCTCGGGAAAAAGCGGGCGCGTGTTCATTGACTCCGGCGGGCAAGCCGTGCTGGAGCGCAGCGCGGCGCAGGTGGAAGAGGGCTTTGTCGAGGCGCGCCTGGAAGTCGGCCTGCCCGCGGCCGGCCGCCGCGTGCTGGGGCGCGAAGCCGAGGAATTGCTGGCGGAAGAACTGCCGCGCCTGGCCGCCGCCGCCCTGCCCTGCAGCGAAGCCGCGTTGCGCGAAGCGCAGCGCTTTGCCGATTGCGCCGAGAATCACGCGGCCCTGCAAGCGCAGTTGACAGAGCGCGGCCTCGCCGCCTTTGTGGCCGACGGCGCGGTGCTGCCCCGGGAGAGCGGCGCCAGCCAGCGCCCGCTGCGCAGCGGCGCAGTCCCCTTCCGCGCGCCGGATTCGCTGCGCGTCACCCTGGATTTGCCCAACGCCGCGCCCGGCCCCGATGGCGAAATGCAGCGCGCGGTCAGCGGGCTCGGCATTCCCCTGGGGGTGACGCTGATTGTGGGCGGCGGCTATCACGGAAAATCCACCCTGCTGCAGACGCTGGAGCGCGCCGTGCACCCGCACATTCCCGGCGACGGCCGCGAGTGCTGCGCCGCGCTGCCTTCGGCGGTGAAGATTCGCGCAGAGGACGGCCGCCGGGTGGTGGGCTGCGACATTCACGGCTTTATCCGCGAGTTGCCGCAGGGCCGCTCCACCGCGCCCTTTCACAGCGACGACGCCAGCGGCAGCACCAGCCAGGCGGCGAACATCGTCGAGGCGCTGGAAGCCGGCGCAAAGCTGCTGCTGCTGGACGAGGACAGCTCTGCCACCAACTTCATGGTGCGCGACGCGCGCATGCAGGCCCTGGTGCACCGCGATTTCGAGCCCATCACGCCTTTTGTGGACCGGGTGCGCGAGCTGCACGAAGCCCTCGGCGTTTCCACCATTCTGGTAATGGGCGGCTGCGGCGATTACTTCGAGGTGGCCGACACCACCATTGAAATGCGCGACTACGCGCCCCGCGATGTCAGCGCCGAGGCCAGGCGCATTGCCACAGCACAGCAGAGCGGCCGCGTGCGCGAGGCCCGCGCGCCCCTGCGCGCCGCCCGCCCGCGCGCGCCGCTGCCCGGCAGCATTGACGCCAAGGGCCGCCGCGAAGTGCGCATTGATGTGCGCGGCCGGGACGGCCTGGGCTTCGGCGAGCAGCACATTGACCTGCGCGCCGTCGAGCAAATCGTGGAGCCGAGCCAGGTGCGCGCCATCGGCTACGCCCTGCACGCCGCGCGCCGCTTCATGACAGACGGCGCTGCGCTGCCCGGCGTGCTGGACGAGCTCGATGCCCTGCTCGATTCCCAGGGGCTCGATGCGCTGGCTCGGGGCGCAAACCTCGCCCGCCCCCGCCGCTTCGAAATCGCCGCCGCCCTGGGCCGCCTGCGCAGCCTGCGCGTGGCCGTCCCGCCAAAGGGCAGCAACACCGGCGGCGGGGGAGAGGACTGAGCCGGCGGCGGGCGGCGAGGCGGCGGGCGTGGCTCCCCGGGCAGGACTCGAACCTGCGACTTGGTGGTTAACAGCCACCCGCTCTACCAACTGAGCTACCGAGGAACGCCGGGAAGTGTAAGTTCGGCCGCAGCCGCCCGCAAACCCGAATTAGCGGCGGCGCAGCTCTTTGGGCGCGCGGCGGCGGTGGGCGCGGCGCGGGCGGTTGATGAGCGCGGCCTCGGAAACCCCGGGCGGCGGAAATGCGGTCTCCGCATCCCGCGCGGCGCAGGCCGGGCGGCAATACCAAAAGCCGCCCAGCTTCAGCGAAGCCAAATCCAGGGCGGCGCCGCAGCGGGCGCAGGAACCGGTTGCCGAATGGTCGGGCATACTGCCTCCGGGAAGTCCGGGGCAGCATATCAATTGGCGGCGCGGCGCGCGGCGGGCAAACTCAGCGGGATGCAAAACGCACCGGGCTACACGCTGCTGCTCGCCAAGCAGGATTTCAAGTTCGCGGCGGCGCACTTCACGCTGTTTCCGGACGGCCGCGGCGAGCTGCTGCACGGCCACAACTTCCGCGTGGCGGTGCGGGTTTCGGGGCCGCAGGCCGGCGAAATGGGGCTGCTGATCGAGCTGGCGGATTTCAAGGCGCGCATTCGCGCGGCCTGCGCGCGGCTCGACGAGCGGACGCTGATCCCCGGCGAAAGCGCACTGCTCCAGGTGCAGCGCGCGGGCGATTCCATCGAGGTGCGGCTCGGTGAGCGCGCCTATCGCCTGCCCGCAGCCGATGTGGCGCTGCTGCCCCTTGCCAATGTGACCATCGAGTTGTTGGCGCGGCTGCTCTGGGAGCAGCTCGCCCCCGCGCTGGCCGGCACCGCGGCGCAGCAGCTGTGCGTCGAGGTGGAAGAGACGGCGGGGCAGAGCTGCGCCTACGCCGCGCCGCTCAGCCGGGGGCGATGAACTCGGCCGCGGCGGCGGTCTCGGCGGTTTCGGCGACGAGCAGAATGCGGTCGCCGGGGGCGGCGCAGTCTTCGCCGCGCGGCATACGCAGCGCGCCCTCCCTTTGCACCGCCACCACCAGCACGCCGCGCGGCAAATCCAGCTCTGCAATGGGCGCTCGGGTCACCGGCGCGCCCTGCACCACCTCGGCTTCCAGCACCTCCACGCGGTCGCCGAACAGCGCCGCCACCTTCTTCACGCGCCGCCCCTGCACATGCTGCATGGTGAGCCCAATGGAGAGCAGCCGCGGGCTGATGATGGCGTCAATGGCAATTTCGCCGATCAGGCTGGCGAGCGAGGGATTGTCCACCAGCGCGAAGGCCCGCGCCGCGCCCATGCGCTTGGCGAGCAGGCAACCCACCAGGTTGTCCTCGTGATCGGGACTCACCGCCACAAAGGCCGCGACGGTTTCGATCTCTTCCTCGTCCAGCAGCTGCGGCAGCGCGCCGCTCACCACCAGCGCGCCGGGCAGCTCTTCGGCCGCGCGCTGCGCCAGCGCGGTGTCGGGCTCCAGCAGCGTGACCGCAAATCCCATTTGCTCCAGGCGGCGGGCCAGGGTGAGTCCCAGGTGGGTGGCGCCCGCCACCAGCACCTTGTGGCTGGCATTGGCGCGGGCCTCCATCAGCTCCAGAAAATTCTCCAGATCCGAGCGGGCCAGCGCGAAGTAGGCAATGTCGCCGGCGCGCAGCACCTCGCCGCCGTGGGGCACAATCACGCGGTCGCCGCGCTGGATGGCCACCACCAGCGAGGGCGTTTCGGCGAAGAACAGCCGCATATCGAGCACCGGGCGCTCGGCGAATTCGGAGCCCGCGCGGATGGGAAAGCCCGCCACGCGCAGCGCGCCGCCCATGAAGTCGTTCACATCCAGCGCGCCCGGCACCTCGAACAGCGAGACGATCTTCTCCACCGCCGCCGCTTCCGGATTCACGCAGGCAATCTCCACCCGGTCGCCGCGCGAGAGATGCGCGAAGGCCTCCTGGTGTTCGGTCTCGCGCAAGCGCACCACCACATTCCGCACCTTGAACATGGAGGCGGCGATGCGGCCCGTGACGAAATTCACCTCGTCGCTCTCGGTGCAGGCCACCACCAGCGACGCCTCTTCTGCGCCCGCCGCGCGCAGCGCGCCCGCGGTGGCGCCGTTGCCCTCCACCACGCGCACATCCAGGCTCCGGGAGAGCTCGGCGGCCCGCTCCGGGCGGCGCTCGATCAGCGAGACATCGTGTCCCTCGCGCGAGAGCTTGCCGGCCAGGGTGGTGCCCACCAGGCCGCCGCCGACGATCACAATCTCCACAGCCCTCCCCCGCCCCCGCAGAACCGCTGTGCAGCTTACGGAATTCGCGCGCCCGCTTCAGCCTCGGGCCGGGGCGGGGCGGACGGGCTACCGTCCCCCGCAGCCGGGCGTCCGGCAAACGAAAGGGGAGTGACATGGCGGAAGACCAACAGGCAATGCAGGCGGAACTGGAGCGGCTGCGCGCCGAGAACGAGGCGCTGCGCAAGCGCCCGCAGGCGGCGACGGCCCTCAAGGTGAGCGAGAAGGGGGCGGTTTCGCTCTACGGCATCCGCCGCTTTCCCGTCACTTTTTACGCGGACGAATGGCAGCGCATCCTCGGCATGGGCGACGAGATCCGCGCCTTCATCGAGAAGAACCGCGCCGCGCTCAAGCCCAAGCCGAAGCGCTGAGCCGAAGACATGGAAGACTACGAGCGCTACGACGGGCTGGGGCTGGCGGAACTGGTGGCGCGCGGCGAATGCAGCGCGGCGGAGCTGATTGAGGCGGCAATTGCGCGCACCGAGCAGCGCGATCCGGCCATTGGCGCGGTGGTAATTCCGATGTTCGAGGCGGCGCGCGCGGCGGCGCAGGCGGGGCCGGCAAACGCAGCTGCGCCTTTTGGGGGCGTGCCCTTTTTGCTGAAAGACCTGCACCTCGCCCTGCCCGGCGTCCGGCTCTGCAACGGCTCGCAGCTCTTCGCCGATCACATTCCCGAAGTGGAGAGCGAACTGGTGGCGCGCTACCGGCGCGCGGGGCTCATTATTTTCGGCAAGAGCCATTCGCCGGAACTCGGCCTCACCACCACCACCGAATCGCGGCTCTTCGGGCAGACCCGCAACCCGTGGAATCCCGCGCACACGGCGGGGGGATCGTCGGGAGGCGCGGCGGCGGCCGTAGCGGCCGGGCTGCTGCCGCTGGCCAATGCCAGCGACGGCGGCGGCTCCATTCGCATCCCGGCTTCTTGCTGCGGGCTCTTCGGGCTGAAGCCGACGCGCGGGCGGACGCCGCACGGCCCGCTGTCCGGCGAGGGTTGGAGCGGCATGTCCACCGTGCACGCCATTACGCGCTCGGTGCGCGACAGCGCCGCGCTGCTCGATGCCACGGCGGGACCCGATGCGGGAGCGCCCTACGCCGCACAGCCGCCGCAGCGCCCGTGGCTCGAAGAAGTGCCGCGCGCGCCGGGGCGGCTGGTCATTGCCATGCGCGAAGAAACCTGGAACGGCGCGCCGGTGCATCCCGATTGCAGCGAGGCGCTGCGCGATGCGGCGGCACTCTGCGAAGAACTCGGCCACGAAATCGTCCCCGCGCAGGGCCACTTTGACGCCGAAGCGCTGCGCAGCGCCTCGCTCACCATCATCGGCACGCAAACGCGGGCGCTGCTGGAAGCGCGGGCCGCAGCGCTGGGCCGCGCGCTGCAACAGGACGATGTGGAGCCGGGCACCTGGGCCGTCGCCGAAATTGGCGCAGCGCGCAGCGCCACCGACTACGCGCGGGCCCTGAACACCATCCACGCCGCGGGGCGCGAAATGGCGGCGAGCTTCTCGGCCTGCGATCTGCTGCTCACCCCCACCATGGCAGCGCCCCCGGCGCGCCTCGGCGTGCTCTCGCTCTCGAACCCCGACGGCAACGCCCAGAACGCCGCGCTGCAACAGGCCATCGGCTTCACCCAGCTCATCAACATCACCGGCAATCCCGCCATGTCCGTGCCGCTCTGGTGGAATGGTGCGGGCCTGCCCATCGGCGTGCAATTCACCGCGCCGCTGGACGACGAGGCGCAGCTCTTCCGGCTGGCCGGTCAGCTCGAAGCCGCGCGCCCCTGGGCCGAACGCCGCCCCGCGCCGGCCGCATGATTCACAGGCGGTTCAAGCTCCAGTCGTAATCCAGCCAGCGAATGCGCGGCGGCGGGTGCGCGGCCAGCCACTCCGCTGTTTCGCCGGGGGCAAAGCGCTGCGCAAAAGCCAGCGCGCCGCCCTCGGATTCGAAATCTTCCCGAAACCAGCGGAAGATGACGCTGAGATGCAGCACGCCCTGCGCGCGGGCAAGGCGCATGCCCTTGCGGGGATCGGCGAGCCAGCGGCGCACGCTGGCATCGAGTTGCGCGGCCAGCGAATCCGCGCGATAGGGCGCGCGCAGCAGCGGGGGGCAGGAGAGCGAAGCGCAGACAATGGCGGCGTGAATGCGCGGCTCGCCCATCGGGCGCAAAATATCGTGCTCAATCTCGTGCAGGGAGACGCGCCGCCCCGCGGCCAAACCCGCCGGCCGCTTCCACACCGAACGCAGCGGCGAGCCGATGTCGCGAATGCTGCGGCGCGGCGCATTCCGCACCACCATGTCAATCGCCAGCACATTGTAGGCGTTGATCCAGAAAGCCAGCCGCTCGGCGCGCGGCGCATCTGCAGCGGGACCCTCCGCAAGACTCGCCACCAACCGCCGCCAGTCCGCCGCGGCAGCGCCGCGCAGCGCGGCGTAATCCACCCGGGTGCCGGCGATATCCGCGACCTCCCGGGTATGCTCGCCGAGCAACCGCGCATACAGCGCCGCATCGAATCCCGCCGCAGGCGCTGACCACAGCGCCGCGGCAATCACAACAGCAACGCGCAACACGCCGGAAGCATACTACACACCCGCGCCGCGCGGTTGCGCCGCCTTGAAGCCGCCAGCGCCGCGCGGTAGCATGGCCCCGTGCAGAGGCGAATCATTTTGCGCTGCGCCCTCGTCCTTGCCGGGGTGCTGGCCGGCTGCGGTGCGCCGCCGCCGGACACCATTTATGTGAACGCGCGGGTGCTGACCATGAATGCGGCAGCGCCCCGGGCCGAAGCGGTGGCGGTGCGCGGCGAGCGCATTGCGGCGGTGGGCGGCGAAGCGGAACTGCGCGCGCTGGCGGGCGCGGCGACCGAGATTGTGGACCTGGGCGGGCGCGCGCTGCTGCCGGGCTTTGTGGATGCCCATGGCCACCTGCTGCACGCCGGGCGCACCGGCCTTTCCATTCTCGATCTGCGCCCGCCGCCCATCGGGCCTTTTGACGAGGTAGCAGCGATACAGCGCGCGCTGGCGCAGCGCGCGGCGGAAACCGCGCCGGGCGATTGGATCGTCGGCATGGGCTACGACGACACGCTGCTGCGCGAACGCCGCCACCTGCAGCGCGGCGATCTCGATTCCGTTTCCACTGCGCACCCCATGCTGGTGTTTCACGCCTCGCTGCACATCGCCGTGGCAAACAGCCGCGCGCTGGCGCTGGCGGGCCTGGACCGCAACACGCCGCAGCCGCCGGGCGGCGCAATCCGCAAAGATCCCCAAACCGGCGAGCCCACCGGCGTGCTCGAAGAGCCCGCGGCCTTTGGCCCGCTGCTGGCGATGCGGCCGCCCGTCCCCCAGGAACTGGAGCTGCGCGCGCTCTCGCGCGCGGCGGCGCGCTACGCGAGCCGGGGCGTCACCACCGCGCAAGACAGCGCCGCCGACGCCGCAACGCTGCAATTGCTGCTGCACGCAGCGCAGAAAGAGCTGCTGCCGATTCGCGTGGTGGCGCTGCCGCTCTTCGATGTGGCGCTGCAAAAGCTCGCCGGTGACACCCCGCCCGGACTCGATGCCGCATGGTCCGCGTCTTCGCCGCTTGCGGGGCGGCTCGATCTCGGCGCGGTCAAGCTGCTTTCCGACGGCTCCATACAGGGCTACACGGGGCATCTCTCGCAGCCCTACCACATTCCGCCCCCCGGCAAGGAAGCCAATTACCGCGGCTATCCGGCGCTGTCCGGCAGCGAGCTGCGCGCGCTGGTGGAGCAGCTCTACGCCGGCGGCTTCCAGGTGGCCATTCACGCCAACGGCGATGCCGCCATCGCTTCCTCGCTCGATGCCATTGAAGCGGCGCAGGCAGCGCATCCGCGCGCCGACGACCGCCCCATTCTAATTCACGCGCAAATGGCGCGCGCAGATCAACTGGAGCGCATGAAGCGCCTCAGCGCCATTCCCTCTTTCTTCGTGCTGCACACTTACTACTGGGGCGACCGCCACCGCGATATTTTCATGGGTCCAGAGCGCGCCGCGCGCATGAGTCCGCTGCGCTCGGCGCTGGCGCGCGGCCTGCACTTCACAATCCACTGCGACGCCCCCGTGGTGCCGATGGATCCGCTGCACCTGGTGTGGGCCGCGGTAAACCGCCGCAGCAGCAGCGGCGCAGAAATTGGCCCCGGCGAGCGCATCGGCGTGGAAGACGCGCTGCGCGCCACCACCATCGAAGCCGCCCGGCAGCATTTTCTCGAAGGCGAGCGCGGCTCCATCGAAACCGGCAAGCTGGCCGATCTCATCGTGCTCTCCGCCGACCCCACCGCGCAGGATCCGGCGCGGCTCCGCGAGCTGCAGGTGCTGCGCACCATCGTCGGCGGCAAAACCGTCTTTGAGCGCGGGCAAAACCTGGCGAAAGAAGCGAAGTAGCCGCTGTCAGCCGCCGCAGTCGGCGTATTGCCTGGCGTAGCGATCCGCGCGCAGCGACACCTTGTGCGCGACGCCCTGCAGCCAGGCCTTGTCTTTGTAACTGCCGCGCCGGTAGCCGGTGGGGCCTTCGTGGTAGGCCAGATAGAGACGGTAGGTGTCGCTGACGGCGATTCCCGTGCTCTTGCGAATCACATCGGCATACCAGCCGATGAAATCCGCCACATCGCCGAAGTCGTCGCGCTCTGCGCCGCGCTGTCCGGTCTTGCTCTGGTATTCCTTCCAGGTGCCATCCTTTGCCTGCCCGTAGCCGTAGGCAGAGGAGCGCGGCCGCGGAATCACGCCGAGCACATAGCGGCGGCGCGGGCGCGCGCGCGCGTTGAAGCGCGACTCTTGGTGGATGATGGCCATCAGCACGGGCTCGGGCACATTCCACTTTTTGCGCGCCTTCACCGCCGCCTTGCGCCACTTCTTGCGCGCATCGAAGAGCTCGCAGAGATCGTCCTGCACCGACTCTGCCGGAGGCGCGCCGGTGCAGGCGACAAAGCCGACGAGCAGCACCAGCGCCAGCGCCACCTGGGCGTAGGCCAGCACGGGCAACAGCAGGCGTCCGCGCTGCATGGACTCAGACCTGCTCTGACGGGCGCGCGTGCACCAGCACGCTCTTCTTGTCGTCGAAGAGCACATGGATTTTCATGGTGCCCGCCAGGCCCTGCACCACGCCGAGCCCCAAAGTCGGGTGCTCAATGCGGTCGCCGGATTCGTAGCGATCGGTGAACGCATAGGCGCGCACCGGCCGATCCAAATCGGCCTCCACCACCTGGTCGGCGGGCTGCGCCTGCGCCGTGCGGCTGCGGGGCTTGGGCTTGGGGCGCGGACGGCCCGCGCCGTGCTCCCAGGCGGGCAGCAGGCGCACCTCGCCATCGAAGCGCGGGCTGCCGTGGTCGTAATTCCAGCCCGGCTCGCCGTTTACGCGCAGCGCCAGATAGCTGACGGCAACGCCCGCGTGCTCTTCAAACTCCTTGGCCAGCCGCTCCAATTCGCGGATCCACACCGCGCCGCGCTGCGCCTCGCGCTTGCGGCAGAGCTCCCAGTAGCGCTGGCTGCCGATCAACAGCAGCAGCGGCGGCGCATCGGAAATGGTGCGCTCGCTGCGCGTTTGCATCTCGGCAATCAGCGCTTCGCGGTTCGCCTGCACCACGGCGGTTTGCACCAGCGCCTCCAGCAGCGCCCGCAGCGGCGTGTCTCCCGTGCCGACGCGGTTTGCGCCCGGCGGCGTGAAGCGCAGCGCCGCAACCGCCAGCCGGTCTTCGGGGCCAATGCCGGCCGCTTCGAGCCGATCCACGCCGAAGTTCGCATCGCCGGGATCGCGCTCGCGGTCTGCCGGCGCGCTGCGCAGCATAAGCGGCGAGGCCAGCGCCTCGAAAGCGCCGATGTCGCCGGGCAGCGGCAACCCGCCCTCGCGCCCGCACCAATCCACCAGCGCCAGGGCGGCGTGCTCCGAAGCGCGGCTCGGCCGGAATTCGGCGGCGAGCCTGCTGTTCGGCGCAATCAGAAACTTCTTCTTCGCCTCGGCGCGGCGCGGCGCGCTGGCCAGCTCCTGCTGGAACTCCGCCGCCAGAGACTCTCCCGTGAGCGCCATCGCGGCTTCGCGGAAACTCTTGGCCTGCCGGACTTCGTTTTCTCTGGATCTCAGGGCGAGCGGATGCGCGGACAAGGAAACCCCCTTCAGGTGGAACCGGACGCAGCCCCAAGCATAACCGCCCCGGGGCCTTCGCGCCTACGCGCCCGCGCGCGCCCGGCGGCTGCGCCAGGCATGGTGCGCGCGCACGCCGAGCAGCACGGCGAGCAGGGCGGCGTAGAGCAGCGGATCGCGCAGGTCGGCTTTCACCAGCCAGATGAAATGCAGCACGGCCAGCGCCCCCGCGGCATAGACCACGCGGTGCAGCTTCAGCCAGCGGCGCCCCAGGCGGCGCTGCCAGCCCCGCGTGGAAGTAATGGCCAGCGGCAGCAGCAACAGAAAGGCGGCAAAGCCCGCGGTAATGTAGAGGCGCTCGCCCACATCTTCGGCCAGTGCGGCGAAATCGAAGCCCAGATCGAGCGCCAGATAGGTGGCGAAGTGCAACAGCGCATAGCCGAAGGCCAGCAGCCCCAGCGTCCGGCGGAAGGGCGCGAGCCCCCGCCAGCCGAAAATGCGGCGCAGTGGCGTAACGGCCAGGCTCGCCAGCAGCAACCGCAGCGCCCATTCGCCCGTAAGGTGGGTGATGTCTTCCACCGGCTCGGCGAGTTCGCCGCCGGCCGCCCGCACAATCAGCCACGCCAGCGGCGCAGCGCAGGCAATTACCAGCGCCGCCTGCCAGGCCATGCGCCCCGCTTTGGTCACTCGCCGCTCCTGCGCTGCCGCGCGCTTCGCACCATGCGCTGCATTCAGAAGTTGCGGCGCAGATCCAGCCCCGCGTAGAGGCCGGCCACCTGCTCGGCGTAACCGTTGAAGGGCAAAGTCGCAATCTTCTGCTCGAACAACGCGGAGAAACCGCTGGCCCCGCCAATGCGGCGCTCCCGGGCCTGGCTCCAGCGCGGGTGATCCACCTCGGGATTCACATTGGCGTAGAAGCCATACTCGCGCGGCGCTTCGTCGTTCCAGGTGGTGCGCGGCTGCTTTTCCTGCAGGTGAATGCGCACGATGGACTTGATGCTCTTGAAGCCATACTTCCAGGGCACCACGAGGCGCAGCGGCGCGCCGTTCTGATTCGGCAGCACGCGCCCATACATACCGACGGCCAGAATGGCGAGGGGATGCATCGCCTCGTCCATGCGCAGCCCCTCCCGATAGGGCCAATCGAGAACGCGGCGGCGCTGCCCCGGCATTTGCTCGCGGTCCACCAGCGTCTCAAAGGCCACATAGCGCGCCTTCGAGGTGGGCTCGAAGCGCGCCAGCAGCGCGCCCAGCGGAATCCCCACCCAAGGGATCACCATGGACCAGGCCTCCACGCAGCGCAGCCGGTAAATGCGCTCTTCCAGCGCGTGCGGCCGCAGCAAATCCTCAATGGGCACCACGCCGGGGCGCGCGACTTCGCCATCCACCGCCACCGACCAGGGGCGCGGGCGCAGCGTGTGGGCGCGGGCCGCCGGATCGTCCTTGCCGGTGCCGAACTCGTAGAAGTTGTTGTAGGAGGTAGCCTTGCTCCAGGGAGTCTGCTCTTCGTCGGTGCGAAACTGCGGCGGCGCGGGCAACACGCCCGGAAGCTCGTCGGTCAGCGCCGCTTCGGCCGTCTCGCCAAAGGCGATGCCCCCCGCCGCCATCAGCGAGGCGGCAGAGGCGGCGCGCAAAAACTCGCGGCGGCGCAAAAAGAGCCGCTCATCGGTGACTTCGCGCTCGGGAATCCCGGGAATCTGTGCGGACCGCAAGCTCGGCATGGTTGCCTCCCTGTTTCGCCCGGCTCGGGCGTGCTTCGCAGCGTAGCGCCCGATGCGCCCCCGCGCCCCGCCCGCTCAAACCTCAATGCGGCTCCGGCCCCCGGTCTGCCAGTAGCTGGCCGTGAGTTCCAGCCCCGGCAGCGAGGCGCGCGGAAAGCGCTCCTCGTAGATGCGCAGATAGCCGGTGCGGCAAATGCGCCAGACGCCATCCGCGCCTTTGCGATAGGCGTCCTCGTAAAAGGCCGCGCCACGAATCGTCACCCCGGCGTCCAGATCCACCACCACATCGTCCAGCGCCCAAACGCCGGTGGCGCGATCTGCGCTCTGAAACTCAATCTCCGGCTGGGTAACGCGGTGGCTGGTGAGAAAGCTGCGGCGGTCCATCGCCCGCACCAGAAACTCGACGATGGCGTCGCGGCCATCCGCCGCATAGGCCCCCGCGCTGTAGCGCGCCTGCGCGTCCTCTGTGAAGCAACTGCGCACGCCCTCCCAGTCTTTCTGATCCAGGCAGCGCATATAGCGATACTTGAGCCGCTTGACCGCCTCCAGATCCCGCCAATCCCACGCCGCCATGTCCTCCGCCTTCATTACATCGCCTCCTTTTTTGCGGCGCAGAGCATATCCCACCCGCTGCACTCAACCGCCGAGCCGCGCCCAGAGCGGCGGGGCCAGAACCACCATCAGCACGGCGGCGGCCGCAAGGGCAATGAGCAGCACCGCACCGGCGGCGAGATCTTTGATGCGCGCGAGGCCCGGATCGCGGCCGTGCGCAATGCGGTCCACCAGGCGCTCTACGGCGGTGTTGAAACTCTCTGCGGCGAGCAGCGCGGCGCAGGCCAGGGACAAAAGCGCCCAATCGCGCGCGGGCAACCCCAACCACAGGCCCAGCAGCGCGGCGGCGGCCGCCAGCGCGGCCTCAATGCGCGCATTCGGCTCGCTCGCCAGCACACTGCCGATGCCTCGCAGCGCCCAGCCAAAACTGGCCGCACGCCGTCCCAGCGCGCGCCACAGCGCAGCGCCGAAACGCCGCAACGCGCGTCCAAAGCGCCCGCCGCCAGACCTCACACCGCACCCCCGCCCGCCGTGAATGCCCCGCCCGCGCCGCCGTTGCGGTCGCCCTCAGCTTCGCCTTCGCCGCCCGCGCCAAATGCAACGCCCGCGCCTTTTGCTTCGCCGCCGTTGCGGCCGCCCGCAGCTTTGCCGTCGCGCGCTGCGGGGGAGTGGCGGGCGCGCCGGCCGGTCCAATCCGCCCAATCGGCCGGCGTGTTGACATTGAAAAGTGCGCGGCCGCCGGGATCGAGGCCGTCGAGCTCCGGCCCTTCGAGCCAGCGGACATTGCCGAGTGCTGCGATCAAAGCGCGCAGCGAGAGAGCGCCGGCCGCACCCAGCGCGCCGGCCGCCAATCGCGCGCGGGCAAGGGGCAGCACGGCGTCGCGCCGCCACAGTGCGCAGAGCGGCTCCGGGCGGCCGCCCCGGCGCGGAATCACCGCATCTGCATCGGGCCAGGCGCTGAGCGCCAGCGGCAAGTCATCGCACAGACCCGGCAAATCCGTCGCAATCACCACCACGCGGGGCGCTTGCGCGGCAGATAGCGCGCCCACCAACCCGCGCAGGGGACAGCGCGGCCCCGGCGGATCGGCGGCCAGGCGCAGCGGCCCGGCCGGCGCGCAGAGCGCAGCGGCGGCGGGCGGCGCGCCCACCAGCAGCACCTCTTGAAAGCAGCGCGCGAGCAGCCGCGCACTGCGCGCCGCCAGTCTCTCGCCGTCCAGCGAGAGCTGCGCCTTATCGCGCCCCATGCGCGACGATGCGCCGCCGAGCAGCAACGCCCCCGCGACATTCGCCAGCCGCCCCGCGCCCACACCGCCGCCCGAATCCGCGCCACCGCGGCCGCCCGCGCACCGCCGCCCGGCCGCGCTCGCGCCGCCGGCTGCGGAGTTTCGCCCCGCGCCCGCGCTCATGCGGGCTCGCAGAGAATCCCGGGGTCGAGCAATTGCACCCGGGCTTCGCTGCCCTTGGGCAACTCGGTGGCGGCTTCGGGAAAAATCAGCAGGCCATCGGCCAGCGTCATGGAGTGCAGCGCGCCGGAACTCTGGTTGCCGGTGCTGCGGGCCACAATGCGCCCGCCCTCGCGCGAAAGCTGCACGCGCACATAGTGCAGCCGGCCCGCGCTTTTGCGCAGCGTTTCGCCCAGCTCGGCGCGCAGCACGGGGCGCGAGAGATTGCGGTGGCCGCCCATCCGCAACAGCACCGGGCGCACCAATTGCTCGAAGCTCACCATGGCAGATACCGGATTGCCGGGCAGCGCAAAAACCAGCGGACCGCGCCGCCCCGGCGCAGCGCCGGCCGCGCCCGCTGCGTCAACGGACGGCGCAGCACCGGCTGCGGCCGCGCCTGTATCGCCCGGCGCGCCATCCGCGGCCGCGCCGTCGGATGACGCAGCGCCCGGCGCGCCATCGAAGACTCCGAAAGCAACCGGATAGCCGGGCTTGACGCGCACGCCCCAGAAGACGAGGCGGCAGCCCAGCGCCGCGAGCGCCGGGCGCACATGGTCGTGATCGCCGACGGAAACCCCGGCGGTGCTCACCAGCAAATCCGCCTCGAGTCCGGCGCGCAGCAGCGCGGTCAGCGCCGCGGGATTGTCGCGGGCGATTCCCAGGTTGATGGGCAGCGCGCCGGCCTCGCGGCACTGAGCGGCCAGCGCGTAGGCGTTGGAAGACACAATGCGTCCGCCGGAGGCATCGCCGTCGGGCTCGACGAGCTCGTCGCCGCTGGAAAGCAGCGCCACCCGCGGGCGGCGGTGCACCGCTGCCAAAGTTCGCCCCAGCGCGGCCAGCATGCCAATTTGGCCGGGGCCGAGCCGCGCGCCCGCCGGCAGCACCTCGTCCCCCGCCCGCACATCCTCGCCCGCCCGGCGAATGTGCGCCCCCGGCGGCGCGGCCACGGCAATGCGCACCTCGCCCGTTGCGGCCAGCGCCTCTGCCTGCTCCTGCGGCACCACGGCATCGGCGCCCTGGGGCAGCGGCGCGCCGGTGAAAATGCGCGCGGCCTCGCCCGGAGCCAGCGGCGCGGCGCGCCCGCCCGCCGCCACCTCGCCGCCCACGCGCAGGCACACGGCGCGGCCCGGCCCCGCCTCCGCCAAATCGGCGGCGCGCAGCGCGTAGCCATCCATGGCGGAGCAACCCGCAGGCGGCAGCGTCCGCCGCGCGGCTACCGGCGCGGCCAGCACGCGGCCCAGGGCGGCCCCTGCCTCCACCAGCTCTGCGGGCAGCGGCGCAGCCTCGGCCAGAACGCTGCGAAGGGCCTCGTCGGCGGCAATCCCCGTGCGCATGGCCCGCATGGCCGTCACGGTAACCCCCGCGCCGCCCGCCGTCACACCCGCGCCTCTCCCGCCCACCCGTCGGCCCGCCCGCCCGCCGCGGCCGGGCGGCGGGGGCGCGGGGATTGCCTAATCTATGGGCAGTATGGGCAAAACGGCGCGGCCGCTGGAGGATGTGCTCGAAGCCATGCTCCCCGGCGTGGTCGTGGCGGACCGGCGGGGCGCAGTGGAAGAGCTGAACTCCGTCGCCTGCCGCATGCTGGAGCACTCCCGGAAGGCGGTGGTGGGCCGCCCCGTCGAAGAGCTGGTGACGGCAGATCACCCCATCGCCCGGCTGGCGCGGCAGGCGCTGGCTACGGGCGCGGCCGTTTCGGCCCAGGGGCGGCGCATTGAGCGGCGGCGGGAGGCCCTGTTTGTGGATGTCTCCGCCGCGCCGCTGTTCAGCGCGGCGGGCGCGCTGGACGGCGTGGTGCTGCTGCTGCAGAGCGGCGCGGCGCAGCAGCCCAACGAGCGCTTCCTGAGCATCGGGCGCATTGCCGCGGGGCTGGCCCACGAAGTGCGCAACCCCCTGGGCGGCATTCGCGGCGCGGGCGAGCTGATTGCCATGCGCGCCGGCGACGCAAAAACCCGCGCCGCCGCCGAGATCATCGTGGCCGAATCCACGCGCATCGCCGCGCTGGTGGATGACTTCATGGTCTTCGCCCGAGGCGACCGGCTGCGGCTCGCGCCCATCAACCTGCACCGGCTGCTGGACGGCGTGCTGGAATTGCTCTCCCACGATCCGCTGGGCGCAGCGGTGCAGGTGAAGCGCAACTACGACGCCTCGCTGCCGGAACTGCTGGCCGACGGCGACCGGTTGCGGCAGGTGTTTCTCAATTTGGCGCGCAACGCGCTGCAGGCCATGGCGCAGGGCGGCGGCGAGCTCGGCGTGCGCACCGGCATGAGCCCGGGCCGCCGCATTGCCCTGCAGCGCGGCCGGCCGCTGCCCACCCTGGCCGTGTGGGTGGAAGACACCGGCCACGGCATGTCCGAAGAAGAATTGCGCGAGGCGCGCACGCCCTTCTTCACCACGCGCGGAAAGGGCGCGGGCCTGGGCCTGGCCGTCGCCGAATATTGGGTGGCGCAGCACCAGGGCGATTTGCAGCTGCAAAGCGCCAAGGGCGTGGGCACCAGGGCGCGGGTCACCCTGCCGCTGCGAAGGGCGCCGTGAACGCGCCGGGCGCAGCGCGGGTGCTGGTGGCCGACGACGAGCATTCCATTCGCTTCGTGCTGCGCGAAACCCTGGAAGCGGCGGGGCACCAGGTGGTGGATGTGGATTCCGGCGACGCCGCGCTGGCCGAATTGGCCGGCGGCGATTTCGCCATTGCCTTCTTTGACATTCGCATGCCGGGAGCCGGCGGGCTGGAATTGCTGGACCACCTGAAAGGCATGGGCAGCGATGTGGCGGTGGTGATTATTACCGCGCAGAACACTTTTGAGAATGCCGTCGAGGCGATGAAGCGCGGCGCACTGGACTATTTGGTAAAGCCCTTCGCCACCGGACAAATTGCACCGCTGGTGGAAAAGGCGCTGCGCACCCGGGCGCTGGCCCGCGAAGTGCGCGAGCTGCGCCGCGAAGTTTCGGGCGCTGCGCCAAAAGAGCGCATGGTGGGCTTTTGCCCCGCCATGCTGGAAGTCTTCAAGACCGTGGGGCGCGTGTCGCGCAGCGATGTGCCGGTGCTGATTTTCGGCGAAAGCGGCACCGGCAAAGAATTGATCGCGCGCGCGATTCACTTCGCCTCCACCCGGGCCGAAGCGCCCTTTGTGGCCGTGAACGCCGCGGCGATTCCCCGCGAACTGCTGGAGAGCGAGCTCTTCGGCCACGAGCGCGGCGCTTTCACCGGCGCAGTTGAGGCGCGGCCTGGGCGCTTCCGCGAAGCCTCCGGCGGGACGCTGTTTCTCGACGAGATTGGCGATATGCCCATTGAGCTGCAGGCGAAACTGCTGCGCGTGCTGCAGAGCGGCGAACTGACTCCGGTGGGCGGGCGCCGCCCCGAGAGCGTGGATGTGCGCATTCTCGCCGCCACCCACCGCGACCTGGACCAGGCGGTGGCCGCGGGCGGCTTCCGCCAGGATCTGCTCTACCGGCTGAATGTGGTGCCCATCACCGTGCCGCCGCTGCGCGAGCGCCGCGAAGATGTGGAGCCGCTCGCCCTGCACTTTTTGGCGCGCTACGACCGCGAACTTACCGGCGGCGCTCACGTGCTTTCCGAACGCGCGCTGGCCCGGCTCGCCGCGCACAATTGGCCGGGCAATGTCCGCGAGCTGGAGAACGCCATCAAGCGCGCGCTGGTGCTGGCCGGCGGCGAAATGCTCTCGCCCGAGGATTTTCACTTCCTCGACTCTGCAGAGCGCGAAGAGGAAGCAGAATTCGAGCGCGCGCTGGTGCGCGAAGTGCGCGCGGCGCTGGAATCCGGCGAGCGCGGGCCGGGCGGCTCGCTCTACCGCGAACTGCTGGCGCGCTTCGAGCGGCCGCTCTTTCAGGCGGCGCTGGCGCACACCGGCGGCAATCAGTTGCGCGCCGCGGCGCTGCTCGGCATCAACCGCAACACGCTGCACAAGAAGCTCGGCGAACTGGGCGTGCCCGGCGCGCGGCGCGGCGCAAACGGCGCGGGCGAAGTGCAGTGAGCGGCGGCAACTCCGGCGGCTTCGGCCGCTTCGGCGGGCTGCATGTGCTGGCCGACGACGATCCGCGCTGGCCCCGCAATCCGGTGGAGCAAGCGCGGGCGGCCTGTGCCGGCGGCGCGCAGGTGGTGCAGCTTCGCGCAAAGCACAGCGGCGACGCGCAGGCGCTGGCCTGGGCCCGCGAAATCCGCCAACTGACCCGGTGCGCCGGGCTGCGCTTCATTGTCAACGACCGCTTCGATTGGGCGCTGCTCGCCGAAGCAGACGGCGTGCACCTCGGCCAAACCGATCTGCCGCCCGCGGCGCTGCCCGCCGAAGCCCGCGCGCGGCTGGCCATTGGCCGCTCGAGCCACGACCTCGCACAAGCGCGCCGCGCCTGCGCCGAAGGCGCGGACTATGTGGCCTTCGGCCCGCTCTTCGAGAGCACCTCCAAGCGCGTCCGCGAAGCGCGCGGACTTTCGCGCCTGCGCGAAGCAGCGCGCGCAGTAGCGGGCCGCCCGCTCATCGCCATTGGCGGCATCGGCGCAGAAGGCGCGGCGCAGGCCCTGCGCGCGGGCGCAGCCGGAGTCGCCGTCATTGCCGCGGTGGCGGGCGCGGCCAATCCCGCCGCCGCAACACAGCGCCTGCTGCGCGCGCTGCAACAGGCGCAGCGGGAAGCAGCGGCATGAGCGAAGCAGGGCTGCGCGCCATCTCCGGCTTCGGCCTGCTGGCCATGCTCGCCATCGCCTGGGCCATCTCGTCAGACCGCCGCAGCATGCCCTGGCGCATTTTGCCCTGGGGGTTGTATTCGTCTGCGGCTTCGCCAACTTCGGCTCCATCGCCATCCTGATCGGCGGCCTCGGCAGCCTGGTCCCCGCCCGCCGCCCCGAAATCGCCCGCCTCGGCCTCCGCTCCATCGCCGCCGTCACCCTCGCCACCCTCATGACCGGCTGCATGGCCGGCCTGCTGCTGTGAAAAAATTCCCCCTCCCCTATTGACAACCCACCCGTCACCCCCAATAATCCCCCTCAATTGCTCCCCGTCGGACTTGCCTTCCTAACGGAGGGCCCCGGCGGGGTACTTTTCTGCCCCTCGATCCCTGGACAAAAAGGAACATTCACCTTCCCCCTATTGACATTCCGGCCCCATCCCTCAACAATCCCCGCCAATTACTCCCCGTCGGACCTGCCCTCCTAACGGAGGGCCCCGGCGGGGTTATTTTTGCCCTGTCCCCGATTCCCCGCGGGGCCGATGCGTGAACCAACGGCCACTTTGCAAGGGCCTTGACGCCGGCAAGCAGTGGAGGTAAGGATCTCAGATCCACGAGAGGGGGGCAAAAGTGCAGGCCTACTACGCAGAAAAGGGGCTGCGTATCTACAACGGCGATGCCGTGGAGATTTTGAATATGCTACCCGGCGAGTGCATTGATCTCGTATTCGCCGATCCTCCCTACAATCTCTCAAACGGAGGATTCACCTGCCACGCCGGAAAGAGGGTGAGTGTCAATAAGGGAAAGTGGGACAAGAGCAGGGGCGTGGAAGAGGATTTCGAATTCCACTACAACTGGATTCAAGCCTGCAGGCGCGTTCTGAAACCGAATGGCTCCCTGTGGATTTCCGGGACCTACCATTCCATTTACGCATGTGGCTTTGCCCTGCAGAAGCAAGGCTGGCACACGGTGAATGACATTTGCTGGTTCAAGCCCAATGCCGCTCCCAATTTGGCATGCCGAATGTTCACCGCAAGCCACGAGACACTGATTTGGGCCAGAAAGAGCAAGACGGCCAAGCACTATTTCAATTACAATCTCGTCAGAGACCGAGATTGGAATGGAGATTTCATTAAGAAGCCAAACAGGCAAATGCGAAGCGTTTGGGCGATCGGCACTCCGAGAAACGGAGAAAAGAAACACGGCAAGCACCCGACTCAAAAGCCCGAATCTCTGATGGAGAGAATCATCCTTGCCTGCACCCGGAAGAACGCTCTCGTTCTTGATCCATTTTGCGGAAGCGCCACCACGGGCGTTGTGGCGTTGCGAAATGATCGCAGATTCGTGGGAATCGATTCCTCAGAAGAATACCTGAAGAAGCTGGCGATTCCGAGAATACAGGACATTCGAGAGGACCACGATCCGCTTTGGAAAAAGCCTTCCCCTGCAGATCGGGTTCGGGAAAACCGAGAGAAATACGATCTGCTTCCTCCTGCTAGGAGTTAACAATGAAGCGAGACGAAGCGATTCAGAAATTGCGAACGCTCATCGGAGGAAGGAATCTTCACGATTTGGCTGCAGAGTATGGGGTTTCCGTTTCCGGACCCTCTGGCAAAGTCAATAAGGGCTGGGCTGGACACGTCTTCGAGAGGCACCTAGGGCTGCCTCTCAATTCGTCGAGGTCTCCAAATTTCGGATCTTGGGAATTGAAAAGCGTGCCGTTGAAGCGCAATAAGAATGGTAACTTGTCTATCAAGGAAACGATAGCTGTCACAATGATCGACCCGCACAATGTCTGCGAGACTGATTTCCAAGACAGCCATCTGCTAGCAAAGCTGCGAAAATTGGTAATTGTCGCAAGAATCGTCGGCAATACGGCTAAAGATCCGACCGTTGTTCACAGTGTTGTGAAATTCAATCTGCAGGGAGAATTGTACACCGCCGTGGAAAAGGATTACAACGAAATCAGGGAAACGATTGAGAATCGAGGCTTCAATGCCCTAACCGGAAAAATGGGAGTTTACATTCAGCCAAGAACCAAAGGGCCAGGGCACGGATCTGTGTCAAGGGCGTTCTATGCGCGAAAGCAATTTTTGGCGAAATTCATAAAATTGTGAGGCAGGATGCACTTCATTAGCTTCACCGCATCACCACTCCGATCGGTAGCCTCGGTGACTAGCCTCCTTCCGCCGCCCCGAAATCTCCCACCCAGCCACCGAACACCACTGCTGGCGCTCTTACCCCTAGGGTAGCTGTCTCGCAGGCCACTACCGCTACGAAGGCATTTGGACGGGGGTTGACTTCGGGCACGAGGTGCTGTATAATGGGTGCCCTTCTAAGGAGTGGAGCCCTTTTTGCGGGCACAATTCCGGCACGCATAAGGCCCATTCACTGCTACGGAGAATAAACAGGCAATGGACAACACGACTCTCCCGTATGTGACTTCCCCTAGTCTCATGCCCAAGATCTTCGAAAAGATCAAGGATGCTCGCGTCCCCGAGAAATTCACACAGGATTTCTTGAGGGAGAAGTTGAATTTCAAAGGTGGGAACTATATGGCGTTTATCCCTCTCGCCAAAAAGCTCAATTTCTTGGACAACGCCGGCACGCCAACTGAACAGTATCACCAGTTCCGAAACCCTGACACTTCTGGACTTGCAATGGCCAATGCACTAAGGCATGGCTACAAGGATGTCTTCGAAAGGAACGAGAAAGCCTACTCTCTCTACCCAGAGAAATTCAAGGGGCTGATCGTTGAGATCACGGGGCGCAGTAAGAAGGACAGAGTCGTTCAGCTTGTGAGCCAAACTTTCCAAATTCTCAAGAAGGGAGCAGATTTCGAGCGGAAGGGAAAGATCGTCAATACAAATTCGACACCAGAAGGCGAGACAACCGAAGAGGCAGCAGAAACCTCTCACGAATTCAAAATGGGACTCTCTTACAATTTCAATTTCGTTTTGCCAAATACCAGCGACGTGAAGGTATTTGACGCGATCTTCAAGTCTCTCCTCAAGCACTTGCCGGGGAAGTAAATATGACCAAGTATCCCGAATTCATGATGTTCAGCATACACGCCATTCTCATTGACAGTGAGATTAAGACCCTAGAAAAGCAAATGGGAATCACGATCTTGAAAGAGCAGGTAATCAGCGCAGATGAAGACGATTACCTTCAATTCGAGCTCCGATTTCGGCAGGAGGCTCGCGAAATGAGTCGACACTACGAGCTGATTTACTGCCTAGAGCGCCAGATCAGGGTGTGGATTGAGGAAACTCTCATTGCGGAGAAAGGCGATCGATGGTGGGAAACGTCCGTTCCAGAGGCAGTCCAAGATGGGGCAAAAAACAATATGAAGAAAGAGAAAGAGGCGGGTGTGTCTATCCGATCAGAGAAAGAGATCGACTATATAAATTTTGGAGAACTCGGCGAGATTGTAAAGCGCAATTGGGAGAGCTTTGCCCCGATTTTTTCTGACCCAAGGGCTTTCCAGAAAATTGTGAATATTCTAAATCAATTGAGATCGCCAATAGCCCATTCTTGCCTGCTATCGGAAGACGAAATCGTGAGACTTCGGCTGACAGTCAGAGACTTTTTTAGGCTCATGGGGTAAGCGGTGACGGCTCAGAGAGAATGCTGTATGCTCGTTGCTCGGAGGAGGCAACGATGAACGACGGGATGACGGGCGGCGGCGCGGAGGGCGGTGTGGGCGCTCTGGGCGCGGGCGGCGGCTTGGGCGCGGGGCAGGCGGTGGAGTGGCCGGGGGTGTTGTCTCGGGAGGAGGTGGCGGGGCTGCTGCGGATGTCGGACTGGCGCTCGTGGGGGTCGCTGGCGGTGAACTGGGGGCTGGTGTTCGGGAGCTTCGCGCTGGTGGCGGCGTGGCCGAACCCGCTGACGGTGCTGGCGGCGCTGTTTGTCATTGGCGCGCGGCAGCTCGGCATGGCGGTGCTTATGCACGAGGCGTCGCACCGCAGCCTGCTGCGCAAGCGGCGCTGGAATGACCTGGTGGGGCAGTGGCTCTGCGCCTACCCCATCTGGAGCGATACGATCCTTTACCGCCCCTATCACCTGAAGCACCACGCGCACACCGGCGGGCCGGAAGATCCGGACCTGGTGCTCACGACGCCCTTTCCCATTACCCGGGCCAGCCTGTGGCGCAAAATTGCGCGCGATCTTTCGGGGCGCACGGGGCTGAAGTTTGCGCGCGCGGCCTGGCAGCGCAGCTTTGGCAACTGGCGCAATGCGGGGGCGCGGCGCAACGCCATTGGCTTTGCCGCAACCAACGCGCTGCTGCTGGGCGGCCTGGTGTGGCTCGGCCACGGCTGGCTTTACCTGCTGTGGGCGGGGGCGTGGTTCACCACCAACACGCTGGTTACGCGCATCCGCGCCATTGCCGAACACGCGCTCACCCCCAATGCCAACGATCCGCTGCGCAACACGCGCACCACGCTGGCGCGCCCCTGGGAGCGGCTGCTCATTTGCCCCAACCGCGTGAACTATCACCTGGAACACCACCTGCTGATGACCGTGCCGCACTACCGGCTGCCGGCCATGCACCGGCTGCTGCGCCAGCGCGGCGCGCTCCACAACGGATGCATCGAAACGGGCGGCTACCTTGCCATCCTGCGCCGGGCCGCTTCGCAACCCGCAGCGGCCTGAGCGGAGGAATCCATGAGCCAACCCAGCACCGCGCAGGTGCTCGACGCCCTGCGCCCCATTGTAGATCCGGACTTCGGCAAGAGCATTGTGGATTTGGGCTTTGTGAAGCACCTGCGCGTGTATGGCGGCGAGGTGGCTTTTACCATTGAGCTCACCACCCCCGCCTGCCCGGTGAAGGACGAGTTTGAGCGCGCGGCGCGCGAGCGCGTGGGGGCGCTGCCGGGCGTTTCCAGCGTTGCGGTGACGATGAGCGCCAACACGCGCGGACGCACGGCCGGCGCAGGGGGCGCAGGGGGCGCGGGCGAGGTGTTGCCCGGCGTGCGCAATGTGCTGGCCGTGGCCTCGGGCAAGGGCGGCGTGGGCAAGAGCACCAGCGCCGTGAACCTGGCGTTGGCGCTGCGCGAAAGCGGCGCAACCGTGGGGCTGATGGACGCCGATGTGTATGGACCTTCGCTGCCGCTGCTGCTCGGCATTTCGCAGCGCCCGCAAACCTCGCAGCGCGGCGAAGAGAAGAAGATTTTGCCGCTCGAAAAGCACGGGCTGCGGCTCATGTCCATGGGCTTTTTCATCACCGAAAACTCGCCGGTCATCTGGCGCGGCCCCATGGTGCACGGGCTCATCCGGCAGTTTCTCACCGATGTGCAATGGGGCGAGCTGGATTACCTGGTGATAGACCTGCCGCCGGGCACGGGCGATGCCGCGCTCACCCTTACGCAGCAAGCGCCGCTCTCCGGCGCAATCATCGTCACCACCGCCAACGATCTCTCGCTGGTAGATGCGCGCAAAGGGCTCGCCATGTTCGAGAAGGTGGATGTGCCGGTGCTGGGCATTGTCGAGAACATGGCCTGGTTTTCGCCGCCGGATTTGCCGGACCGCAAATACTGGATTTTCGGCAAAGATGGCGCAAAGCGCGTGGCCGACGAGCTGGGCGTGGATTTTCTGGGCGAGGTGCCCATAGATCCGCGCATTGTCTCGGGAGGCGATGCCGGCGAGCCTATTTTGCTGCACGCGCCGGAGAGCGAGGCCGCCGCTGCTTTTCGCGCGGTGGCCGGGGCGGCGGCGCGCCGCCTGGCGGTGCTGGCGGCCCGCACCCCGGCGCTGGCCGATGCCAACATCACCTGGGTAAACGATCCGCGCTGAGCCGCCTTACTCTTCGCGCGGGCCGTGCAAAAGCAGGGGAAAGGCCAACCCCGCCGCGCTCTGGCCCAGCGACTGCACATAATCCTCATAGCTGTAGTTTTCAATCTTCGCTTTGGCGGGCGCGGCAAAGAAGTTGCCCTTGACCTCGAAATCCTGCAGCCACTGCACATAGCGCCACTGCAAATTGCAATTGCTCGCGCGGTCCCAGCGGCGCACGAAGAAAATGCGGGGCGAATCTTCCTGGCTGGTGCAGACTTCGGTGCGGCCCTCATTGCTGGTGAGCCTCCACAGCGCGCACTTCGCGCCGCCGCCCAGTTCCTCTTCCCCCACGCGCTCGCCGCCCGCGCGCTGCAGCTCCCGCAGTTCGTTGCCGAAGGGGCGGCCCTTCGGCTCGTCCGCCGCCAGCGCGTTGGGGTGGCGCTTCACCGAAACGCCGCTGCCCGAAAGCCGGTCCAAGGTGGTGTAGCGGTCGCCGCGCACAATGGTGACGATGGGGCGGCCGCCAATTACGGTTTCGGCGCGCAGCCATGCGCCCCGGGACCACAGATCCTCAATGCGCAGCGGCACGCATTCGCCGCTGCTGATGCGCTGCGCATACCAGGTTTCGGCCTGCGCGCCCGCCGCGCCGCACCACAGCGCCACGGCCGCGGCCAGCCAGCTTCCACGCTTCCGTCCATGCATAAAGGCTCCCCCGTGCGCCGCGCCCCGGGCGCGCGCGCCGCGCGGAGCTTACCATTCCCGCCCATGCAGCCCATGCGCATTGCGCTCAGCGTGGCCGGCTCCGATCCCACGGGCGGGGCCGGGCTGCAGCTTGATTTGCAGGTGTTCCGGGCGCTGGGGGTGCACGGCGCGGGGGTGCCCACGGCCCTGACCGTGCAGAACACGGCGGCGGTGCTGCAGGTGCTGCCGGTTTTTCCCAGCGTGGTGCAGGGGCAGTTGCGCGCGCTGCTCGGCGATCTGCGCCCCCACGCGGTGAAGCTCGGCATGCTCGCCAGCGACGATGTGCTGCGCGCCGTGGCGCAATGCCTGGGCGAGCTGGCCGAACCCGCCCCGCCGCTGGTGCTGGATCCGCTGCTCTTCGCCAGCGATGGAACGCCGCTGCTGGAACGCCGGGCCTGGGACGGGCTGCGGCAGCTCTGCGCGCGGGCGGCCCTGCTGCTTCCCAACCTGGCCGAGGCCGAGGCGCTGTGCGGGCGCGATGTTTCAAGCCGCGCCGGGGTGGAAGCCGCCGCCCGCGCCTGCGTGCTGGAACTGGGCGCAGCCGCCGCGCTGGTGAAGGGCGGCCACGCCGAGGGCGCGCCCGACGATTGCCTCGCCCAGCGCGCGGACGGCGCAGACGGCGCGGGCGGCGGCGTGCAAATCGCCTGGCTGACGGGCGAGCGGCTGGCGCGGGGGCCCGTCCACGGCACCGGCTGCGCGCTGGCCGCCGCCTGCGCCGCGCACCTGGCCAGGGGCGCTGCAATGTTCGACGCAGTGCAGCGCGCGCGCGATTTTGTGCGCGGCGCAATTGCCGAATCGCAACAAGCCGGCAAAGGCGCGCGCCTGCTGGTCTTCGGCGCAAACCCCGCGCAATAACCGCGCACCACAAGCAGCGCGCGGCTTCAGCTCTGCGGCGCTTCGAACCGCTGCAGCAGGCGCTCCCAAATTCCGCCGAAGCCGCCGTTGCTCAGGGTAACAACGACATCGCCCGGCTCGCAGCTTGCGGCCAGGCGCTCGACTATGGCGTCCACATCCGCGCAGGCCGCGGCGGGGGTGCCGGCGGTTTCGAGCTGCGCGGCGACCCGCCCGGCGTCGAGCCGCTCCGGGGTTTCGCCAAAGGCGCTGTAAAGCGCCCCGTCCGCCACCTGTTGAATCAAAACAAAATCGGCGGCTTGCAGCGCGCGGGCAAAATCTGCTTCGAAGCGCGCGCGGCGGCTGGTGTTGGAGCGCGGCTCAAAAACCGCCACCAGGCGGCGGCCCGGAAAGCGCGCGCGCAACCCCGCCAGGGTTTCGCGCACTGCAGTCGGGTGGTGGGCAAAGTCGTCCACCAGCGTAATGCCGCGGGCCGCGCCGCGCACTTCTTGTCTGCGCTTCACGCCCCGCCAGGCCGCAAGCGCCGCCGCCGCCTGCGCCAGCGGCACGCCGCACAACTGCGCCGCGGCAACTGCAGCCAGCGCATTGTTCACATTGTAAGCGCCATAGGCGGGCAGCAGCGCGCGGATCTGCCCGCCGGAAGATTGCGGCGCGGCGGGCGGCGCGCTGGTTTCAATTCCAAAGCGCGTGCCTTCGGGGCCGGCCTCCAGGTTTTGCGCGCAAAAATCGGCGGCGGCGCTTTCCACGCCGTAGCGCAGCACGCGGCAGGGCGCGTGGCGAAGCACCTCTTCAATCGCCTCGCTGCCGGCGGCGGCCACCACCGCGCCATCCCGGGGCATGGCGCGCAGCAGTTTGGCGAACTCGCCCTGCATATGTCCGAGATCCCGATACACATCGGCGTGATCGAACTCAATGGAAGTGAGAATCGCAATCTGCGGGCGGTAGTGCAGAAACTTGGGAGACTTGTCGAAGAAAGCGGTGTCGTATTCGTCGCCCTCCACCACGAAGTCGGGACCCGCGCCGTCGCGGAAGCTGCCGTCGAAGTTTTGCGCAATGCCGCCCACCAGCATGGAGGGATCGCGCCCCGCTTCGTGCAGCAGAGTCGCCACCATGCTCGTGGTGGTGGTCTTGCCATGGGTGCCGGTTACTGCAATGCGGCGGCGGCCGCGCATGGCGTGCTCGAAAAGCGCCTGGGGAAAGGATTGGTGGGGAATGCCCGCCTCCATGACCGCGCGCGCCTCGGGGTTTTCGGCGCGCACGGCGTTGCCAATCACCACCAGATCCGGGCGCTCTGCCAGCACATTCTCCGGGCGAAAGCCGAGCGCAACCGGAATGCCCCAGGCCGCAAGCGAATCGCTCATGGGCGGATACACGCCTTCGTCGGAACCGGTGACGCGGTGCCCCCGCGCCCGCAGCAATCCCGCCAGCGAACCCATGCCGGTTCCCGCAATCGCAATGAAGTGAATGTGCAAGACGCCTCCGCTCAGGCCGCGAATGCCTCGCGCAGCAGATCGTGAACGCGCGGGCGCAGCTCGAAGCGGCTCTTCTTTGCAACCAGGTGGACGCGATTGGTGAGCATCGCCACCACGGCCTCGGCCTCGAAATCAATCCACAGCGAAGTGCCGGTGAAGCCCAGGTGGCCGATGGAAGCGGCGGAAAAATGCGCGCCGGAAGAAGAGCGGCCCGCGCTGGGCGTATCCCAGCCCAGCGCCCAGTCCGAATCCGGCGGCAGCGATTGCCGCGCCGCAAACTCGCGCAGCCGCTCCCGGGGCAACGCCGCGCTGCGCCCGTGCCAAACTTCCACCAGCATCCAGCCGAAGTGCAGCACATCGCCGGCGGGCGCGAAGAGTCCGGCGTGGCCGGCGACGCCGCCCATGGCCGAGGCGTTCGGGTCGTGCACCTCGCCCCACAAAATGCGCTTGCGCCAGGGGCAGTTTTCGGTAGCCGCCGCGCCGCGCCGCCATGCCGTCTCTGCTTCCGCTTCCGGCGACGACGACGCTGCGGGCGGCGGCGCGAAGCGCGTTTCGCGCATGCCGAGCGGCTCGAAAATGCGCTCGCGGCAAAAGACATCGAGGGGGCGGCCGCTCACCTGCTCCACCAGCGCGCCGAGCACAATGAAGCCGAGATCGCCATACACGGCGGCCGCGCCCGGCTCGTGCACCAGCGCCGAGCGGCAAATGGAATCCAGCACCCATTGCCGGCCCCTGGGCGTGCCGAGCCAGCGCTCGCCCTGCCGCCGCTCGCGTTCGAGCAGCGCTTCGTGATAAGCGCGCCAGGGCCGCAAACCGGAAGAGTGCGTGAGCAAATGGCGCAGCGTCACCGCGTCCTTGTCGCGCCATGCGCCGGGGGGCAAGTGGCGCGACACCGGATCGTCCAGCGCAACTGCGCCCTCTTCCACCAACAGCATCAGCGCCGTGGCGGTGGCCATCACCTTGGTGAGCGAGGCGAGATCGAAGACGGTGTTGCGCGCCATGGCAATGCGCTCGGGGCGCGACACCGCCAGGCCGCGCACCGAGGCGTGCTCCAGCAGCTCGCCCTCGCGTCGCATACGCGCCAGCACCACTGCGCCGGGCGCTTCGGCCGCGGCAATGGCGCGGTCCAGCGCGCGATCCACCCGGGCGAGCCGGCGCTGAATCAGCGCGCGCCGCATTGCAACCTCACCGCTGCACCCCCGCTTCCAGAACTTCCAGGGTGCCCGCCGCAGCGTCGAGCCGCCCCCGCACGCCCAGCGGCCAAACCATGTTCGGACTCCGGTGGCCGAAGGGCAAACCCAGCACCAGCGGTTTGCCCAGCTCGCCCAGGTTTTCGCGCAGCACTTCTTCGGCGCTGGCGTGCGGGCGCTTGACATCGCCGCAGCCCACCAAATGCCCCACGCCAAAACCCGCCGCGCGCTGCAGCACCCCCGCCGCGCGCAACTGCCGCATCATGCGATCAATCGCGTAGGGGCGCTCGCCAATTTCCTCGAAGAGCAGAATTGCGCCGCGCGCGCGAATCTCGAAATCCGTGCCGAGGCTCGCCGCAATCATGGTAAGGGAGCCGCCGAGCAGCGGCCCTTCGGCCACACCCGCTGCTGCGCCGTGTCCGGCCAGCGGCGCAAGTTGCTCGCCGCGCAGCGCCTGGGCCAGGCGTTCCAGTTCCGCATCGTCCGGACCCGCCGCCGCATCGAACATGGGGCCGTGAAAACCCACCAACTTTGCGCGGCGAAACTGCCAGAGCAGCAGCGCGGTCACATCGCTGAAGCCCACCAGCGGCTTGCGCGCCCGGCGGAAATCCCGCGGGCGCAGCAGCGGCAAAATGCGCTGGCAGCCGTAGCCGCCGCGCGCGCAGAGAATCGCATCCACCCCGGGATCGGCGAGCCAGCGCTGCAGCTCGGCGGCGCGGCTGGCGTCGCTTCCGGCCAGGCCGATATCGGCCGCGCCGGAACGGGGCAGCGGCGCCGCCAGATCCGGGCGGCGCTGCGCGGCAAAGCCATGCGCTGCCAGCCGCGATTCGCCCGCCGCCAGGCGCTCCGCATCAATGGCGAAGCCCGGCGCGGCAACGGCCAGCGTGGCCGCTGCGCCCTTCGCGCCAATGGCGCGCGGCTTCAGCCTGCGCCGCAACAAGCCGCGCGCGCGGTGCATCCCGCTCAGAAGGGCGCCTCCTCTGCGGGGGCGTTCGGGTCGTAGCCGAAGTCGGGGCCGCCGGGGGGGCCGTCCTCGGGGCCGACGAAATCGCCGCCGGGAGGCGCGGATTCTTCGTCGTCGCGCACGCTGCGATTCTCGAAGCGCGCGTATTGCCCCTTGAAGTTGAGCTTGACGGTGCCCGTCGGCCCGTTGCGCTGCTTCTCGATGATAATCTCGGCTTTGAGCGGATCTTCGGTCTCTTTGTTGTAAACCACATCGCGGTAAATGAAGGCGACCACATCGGCGTCCTGTTCAATGGCGCCGGATTCGCGCAGGTCGCCCATCAGCGGGCGGCGCTTGTCGGGATCGCGCTGCTCGGGGCCGCGGTTCAACTGCGAAAGCGCCACCACCGGAAGCTCGAGCTCCTTCGCCAGCGCCTTCAACCCGCTGCTGATCTCGCCGATCTCCAGATCCTTGCGCGAGCGGCGGTCCTCGCCGTGCACCAACTGCAGGTAATCCACCATGACCATGTCAATATTGTGCTCGGCGTGCAGGCGGCGGCTCTTGGCGCGGATTTCCAGAATGGAGAGCGAACCCGAGTCGTCCACCCAAATGGAGGACTGCGAGAGATGATCTGCCGCCTGTTGCAGGCGCATATAATCGTTGTTCGGCAGATAGCCTCTGCGCAGTTGTGAAAAATCCACATTGGCTTCGGAAGACAGCAGGCGCATGATCAGCGAGCGCGTCGTCATTTCCAGCGAAAACACCGCCACCTTCTTGCCGTGGTCCAAAGCCGCGTTGCGGGCGATGTTCAGCGCCAGCGCCGTCTTGCCCATGGAGGGGCGCGCGGCAATGATCACCAGTTCGCCGTCCTGCAGGCCGCCGGTAATCTCGTCCAGGTCGCTGAAGCCGGTAGCCAATCCCGTCAGCGCGCCGCCGCGGTTCATCATCTTTTCGATGTGGTCATAGGTGGGCAGCATCTCGTCGCGCAGACTCTGAAAGGCGGAGCGGCTCTGGCTTCTGGAAAGCTCGAATATCTTCGATTCGGCGAAATCCAGAGAGGCGTCCGCGTTGCGCTCGTCGTCGGCGAAGAGATTCTCGACAATCTCCGAAGCCGCGCCGATCAAGCGCCGCTTCACGGCCTTGTCGCGCACAATGCCCGCGTGGTGAATCACATTGGCCGCGGTGGGGGCGGCGTCGGAAATCTCGGCCAGCACGGCGGCCCCGCCCACTGCGTCCAGCGTCTTGTGCGCGCTCAGAAATTCGGAGAGCGTAATGAGGTCCACCGGGCGGCCCTCGTTGTGAATGGCGAACATGGCCTGGGCGATGTGCTGGTGGGCCGGCTGGTAGAAATCCTGCGGGCGCAACAGAGCGCCCACTTCGTGAAAAGCCGAGGGGTCGAGAAGCAGCGCCGAGAGCACCGCGCGCTCAGCCTCCAGGCTGTGCGGCGGCACGCGCCCCGGCGGCGGGGAATCAGCCATCCCCGCCGGAATCCGCCGGGGCATCCGGCTGCGCGGCTTCCGCTGCGGGCGCGGCCGCTGACTCGTCCGCCGCGGCCTCTGCATCCGCCGCGCCGGGCACCACTGCGGCGGCGACCTGCACCGAAATCTCTGCGCGCACTTCGCGGTGCAACTTCACCTGCACCTGGTATTCGCCCACCTGCTTGATGGGCCTGCCGAGTTCGATGCGGCGGTGATCTACCTGGAGCCCGCGCTCGGCCAACTGCTCGGCGATGTGCAACGCCGTGACCGAGCCGAAGAGCCGGCCCTCTTCGCCCACCCGCACCTCGAAAGAGAGCTTTTGCCCGTCGAACTTCTTCTTCTCGTCCTGCATGGCGCGCACCTGCCGGGCGACGCGCTCGGCAATGGCGCGGCGGTGGTGTTCCAGCTCGCGCACCCGGGCCTCGGTGGCCACGATGGCCAAGCCCTTGGGCAACAGGAAGTTGCGCGCATAGCCGGGGCGGACGGTCACCACATCGCCGGCGTCGCCGAGCTTCGGCACATCGTCGCGCAAAATCAGGCGAACCTGCGCCATCAGCCGCCCCCGTGGTGCGAGGTGTAGGGCATGAGCGCGAGCTGCCGCGCGCGCTTGACCGCCGTAGCTACCGCGCGCTGGTGCTTCGCGCAGTTGCCCGAAATGCGCTGGGGAATCATCTTCCCCGTTTCGGTGATGAAGTAGCGCAATCCCTTCGGCTCCTTGTATTCGATGGCGAGCTTGGAATCTGCGCAAAAGCGGCAGACCTTCTTGCGCAGGAAGCCGCCGCCGCGCTTCTTCGCCACCTTGCGGGCCTTCTTGCGGGCCTTGGCGCGCAGCCGCGCCTTCACGCTCATGGGGCCGCGCTCGCGGCGCTCGCCCGAGCGCCCAAAGCGCGCGCCGCCCGCGCGCCCGCCCCCGCCGATGTTTCCCGGCGCGACGCGCGCGCCCCGCTCCCGGGGCCGCTCCTCCGCCGCATCTGCGGCCGGCGATTCGGCCGG
>JAPPPQ010000049.1 GCA_028817435.1 Deltaproteobacteria bacterium | reverse complement strand
GCGGCGCGGGCGCGGGAATGCAGCACAGCCTCAGCGGCGAAATCGCCTACGGCGTGGCGCTCCGCTACTTCGCCCGCAGCGACGCCAGCCGCGCCGCCCTGCTCACCCCCTACGGCCGCTTCAATCTCGCCGATACCGACACCCGCTGGGCCGCGGGCCTGCGCCTCGCCAACCCCCGCGGCCTGCAACTCGGCCTGGAAGCCGGACTCGACCTCCACACCGGCACCGCCGCCGACACCACCCCCCGCAGCTACGACCTGCTCCTCACCGGCCGCCTGCGCTTCTGAGCTAGCGGGCCAGCAAGCTCCGGCCGGTCATTTCGCCGGGAACGGGGAGCTCGAGCAGTTCCAGAACCGTGGGGGCGATGTCGGCGAGGCCGCCGTCATTGAGTGTGCGGCCCGCGGGGTTTTGCGTCGCCCACCACAGCGGGACGGGGTTGGTGGTGTGGGCGGTGTGGGGTTGGCCGCTCTGCGGGTCGAGCATTTGTTCGCAGTTGCCGTGGTCGGCGGTGATCAAAAGCTCGCCGCCCTGTGCAAGCACGGCGCGGGCGGCTTGGGCCAGGCAGGCATCTACCACTTCCACGGCGCGCACCGCGGCAGAAAGCACGCCGGTGTGGCCGAGCATATCGGGGTTGGCGTAGTTGAGCAGCGCGAAGCGGGGCGCGCTTTGCGGCGGCGGCGGCGCGAGCGCTGCGAGCAATGCATCGGTTACCGCGGGGGCGCTCATCTCCGGGCGCTGATCGTAGGTGGCGACTTCGCGGGGAGAGGGCACCAGCACGCGCTGCTCTTTGGCAAAGGGCGTCTCGCGCCCGCAGTTGAAGAAGAAAGTGACATGGGCGTATTTCTCGGTTTCGGCCACGCGCAATTGCGAAAGGCCCGCTTCGGCAATTACCTCGCCGAGAATGCGCGGCGGCAGTGCGGCGGGAAATGCCACGGGCAAATTGAAAGCGGCGTCGAACTCGGTGAAGCAGACAAAGGCGGCGAGTTCGGGCGGGCGGTGCTGCGGCAGCGCTTCGCGCCAGCGCTCCGGGCAGCGCCCCGAAAGCAGCGCGGTAAGCTGGCGCGCGCGGTCTGCGCGGAAGTTGAAGAAGATGACGGCGTCGCCGTCCGCAAGCGGCGGTGCATTTGCAATGCGCGCGGGCTCCACGAACTCGTCGCTGCGGTCCGCCGCGTAGCTCTGCTGCAGCGCGTCGAGCGCGTCTGGCGCGGCGGGCGCATTGGGCGCGTGCTGCGCCCGGCCGATAATGGCATTGCAGGCGCGCTGCACGCGCTCCCAGCGCGAATCGCGGTCCATGGCCCAGTAGCGCCCCGCAATGCTGGCGATTTGCCCGCCGCAGGCTTCCAGGGCAGGGCGCAGCCGTTGCAGATAGCGCTGCGCCGAGCGCGGCGGCGTATCGCGGCCGTCCAGAAATGCGTGCAGCAGCGGGCGCACGCCGAGCCGCGCGCACTGCGCCAGCAGCGCTTCCAGGTGCGAAATGTGCGAGTGCACACCGCCGTCGGAAAGCAGGCCCATCAGGTGCAAGCGCCCGCCGCTCTGTTGCACCGCGCGAAAAGCGCCGCGCAGCGCGGGCGCTTCCTCGCCCGCTGCCAGCATTCGGTGGATGCGCGTCATGTCCTGCTCCAGCACGCGCCCCGCGCCCAGAGTCATATGCCCCACTTCAGAGTTGCCCATTTGTCCGGGGGGCAAACCCACCGCCGCGCCGCTGGTTTCGATCTGCGCCTGGGGCCAGCGGGCGCGTGCGCCGTCGAAAAAAGGCGTGCGCGCCAGCGCGATGGCGTCGGATTCGCCGCCGTCGCCCAAACCGAAGCCGTCGAGAATCACCAGCAGCAGCGGGCCGCGCGCGGCGCTCACGGCTTCGCCTCCGGCCCGGCGTTTGCCGCGCCCGCGCCCGCATTCAGCCGGGGCGCGTCGCTCCACAGCCGATCCAAATCGTAGTGTTCGCGCGCCGCCTGGCTGAACAGGTGCACCACCGCCTCGTTCAAATCAATCAGCACCCAGCGGCCCTCCTCGTAGCCCTCGACGCCCAGCGCTTTGAGTCCGCGCCGTTTGGCGGCTTCGATAGCGGCATCGGCCAGCGCGCGCACATGGCGATCCGAAGTGCCCGAAGCCAGCACAAAGACATCCGCCACCGCCGTCAACTCGCCCACATCCAGCGCCACCACCTGCTCGGCCTTGCGCTCCAGCACCGCCTCGGCAATCCAGCCCGCCAGCGCGGCGCGCTCTGCCCGGCCGTTGCGTTCGGCGCGGACGGGCGGCGCGGCCTGCTCCCCTGCGCGGCGCGGCTCTTCGGCGCTCACGCCGGTTCCCGCGCGCGCGCATAGTGGCCGCTGGCCAGCACGGCGTCGGCCACCGCGGCGGGCAGCAGGCAGCGCACCGGCTCGCCCCGGCGAATGCGGCGGCGCACCTGTGTGGAGGAAATATCCAGCGGGGCAATGGCAATGCGCCGCAGCCAGGTGCCGGCGCTGCGGTGGCGGGCCTGCTCACCGCCCGCGGCAAACTCGAAATCCCGCGCCAGTTCTGCAGAGAGGCATTCGGCCAGCCCGCGCGCCGCCCCCCGCGCCGGGCGCGACAACACGGCGATGTTGCACAGGCCCAGCAGCGCGCGGGGTTCGCGCCATTTTGCAATTGCGGCGAAGGCGTCGCTGCCCACGGCAAACACCGGCGGCGCGCCCAGGCGCTCGCGCAAAATGCGCATGGTATCCACGGTGTAAGAGGGGCCGCCGCGCTCCAGCTCCAGACCGCAAGCGCCGAGTCCGCTGCGCTGCTGCGTAGCCTGCCGCAGCCATTGCAGCCGCAACTTTGCCGGCGCGGGCGGCGGTTCGCCAGTGCGGCGGGGGAAGGGCGATTCGGCGCAGGGCAACAGCCACAACTTCTGCAGCCCCAAACGGCCGCGCAGCGCCGCGGCGGCCTGCAAGTGACCCCGGTGAACCGGATCAAATGCGCCGCCGAAGAAACCCGTGCCCGCGCGCGCCAAAGTCATTCGCGGAGCTGGCCGTCTCCGTAGAGCACAAACTTGCGGGTGGTGAGCCCTTCCAGGCCCATGGGGCCGAAGCAGTGCAGCTTGGTGTTGGAAATTCCAATCTCTGCGCCCAACCCCAGGCGGTGGCCATCGGCAAAAGCGGTGGAGCAGTTGACGCCCACCGTCGAGGAATTCACCCGGCGGAGCCAAGCCTGCGCGCTTTCGTAGTTTGCGGTGATGATGATGTCGGTGTGGTCGCTGCCGTATTGCTGCACATGCGAAACCGCGGCATCCAGGTTGGGCAGCACGCGCACCGCCACAATTTCGGCCAGGTATTCCTCGCTCCAATCTGCTTCTGCGGCGGGCTTTGCCTGGGGAAACAGCGCGCGGGTGCGCGGGCAGCCGCGAATCTCCACGCCCTCTTTGTGCAGCACCGAAAGCACATGGGGCAGCGCCGTTTGCGCCGCGGCCTCGTGAAACAAAATGGTCTCGACGCCGTTGCACACGGCCATTTGGCAAATCTTCGAATCGCGCACAATGGCCGCGGCCAGTTCGGCTTCGGCGCTGGCATCTACAAAAATGTGGCACACCCCGGCATCATGGGCGATTACCGGAATCTCGGATTCTGCGCGCACCTTGCGCACCAGGCCGGGGCCACCGCGCGGAATGAGCAGATCAATGTTGCGGCTCTGCTTCAGCAGGCAATCTACCGCGCTGCGGTCGGCAGTGGGCACCAGGCCAATGGCGTCGGCGGGCACGCCGCAGTCTTCCGCCGCCGCGCGCAGCACTTCGCCCAGCGCCAGGTTGCTGCGCAGGCTCTCCGAGCCGCCGCGCAACACCACCGCGTTGCCCGCCTTCACGCACAGCGCCGCCGCGTCCACCGTCACATTCGGGCGGCTTTCGTAAATCATCGCCACCACGCCCAGGGGAATGCGCATACGCCCCACGCGCAAGCCGTTGGGGCGGACGCGCAGCTCGCTGATTTCGCCCACGGGATCCGGCAGCGCCGCCACCTGCCGCAAGCCGTCCAGCATATCGCGCCACTTGCCTTCGAGCTGCAGGCGGCGCAGCATGGGCGCGGCCAGCCCGGAACCAGAAGACGCGGCGGTTTCTGCCTCGCGCAAATCTGCGCGGTTCGCCTGCAAAATCTCTTCGCGCGACTTTTCCAAACGCTCTGCCGCGCGCAGCAGCCAGGCATCCTTTTGCGCGCCGCTCAGTTCGGCCACGCTGTGAGAGGCGTTGCGCGCGCGCTGCGCCAGTTCTGCAATGCGCTGTTCTACCACCTCGCCTCCTAGCTCTTTTTGGGCGCTTGCGTCGGGGTCTCCGGCTCGCCCAGCAGCACCAGGTCGTCCCGGTGAATCACCTCGTCGCCGTTGGAATATCCTAGCAGCCGCGCAATCTGCCGCGCCGCCTGGCCCCGGATGCGCTCCACATCCTCTGCGGCGTAGGCGCAAAGGCCGCGGGCGAACTCGCGCCCCCGGGAATCCACGCACGCTACCGCATCGCCAATGCCAAAGCGCCCGCGCACCGCCGCCACCCCCGCGGGCAGCAGGCTGCGCCCGCCCTCGCAAAGCGCCCGCACCGCGCCAGCGTCGCAGACCAAACGGCCGCGCGGCCGGGCGGTGAAGGCCAGCCAGTGCTTGCGCCCGCGCAGCCGCTCGCCCGCGCAAAACAGCGTGCCGCAATCCTCTCCCGCCGCGCCGCGCAACAGCGCATTTCGCCGCAGGCCGTTGCAAAGCAGCGTGGCCGCCCCCGAGTGCGCCGCCGAGCGCGCCGCCTGCAGCTTGGTGATCATGCCGCCGCGCCCAAAGGCGTTGGCCGAGCCGCCCGCGGCGCGCTTCACCTCTGCATCAATGCGTTGCACCACGCCGAAGAGCCCGCCCGAAGGCGCAGTGCCCCGACCCCGTCCCGATTGCGGCTGCGGCGGGTTGCGGTAGAGGCCGTCCACATCCGAAAGCAGCACCAGCAAATCTGCGCCCACCAGGTTGACCACCGTGGCCGAAAGGTTGTCGTTGTCGCCGAAGCGAATCTCCTCGGTGGCAATGGTGTCGTTCTCATTTACCACCGGCACCACGCCGCGGCGCAGCAATTCAAGCAGCGTTCGCCGCGCGTTCAAAAAGTGCTCGCGCTCGCGCAAATCGCCCTGGGTAAGCAGCACCTGCGCCGTTTCGCGCCCGTGCCGGCGCAGGCAACGCCGCCACAACGCAGCCAGACCAATCTGCCCCACCGCCGCGGCCGCCTGCTTTTCGGGAATCGAGCGCCCCGGATGCTTCCAGCCCAGCTGCCCCGCGCCCAGCGCAATCGCGCCGGAAGAGACAATCACCACCTGGCGCCGCTGCGCCACAAGCCGCGCTACCTGCCGCGCAATGCCCGCCACCGCCCCCGGCCGCAAGCGCCCCCCCGCAGTGAGCACGCCGCTCCCCACCTTCACCACCACCCGCCGCGCCCGCGCCACCTGACTGCGGGCCGAAGCCTGCCGCGCCCGCTTCGGCCGCTGCGCCGCTTTGCGCGCGCTCATGCGGCGGCCTCTTCCAGGGCGGCGGCAATGGCGGCGAGCAGTTCCGGCACGCCTTCGCCGGTGGCACCGGAGGCCATGAGCACCTGGCAGCCGCGCGCCTGCAATGCGCTGCGGGCGGCTTCCAAAGGGGCGCGGTCGGCGAAGAGATCCAGTTTGTTCAGCAGCACAATTTCGCGGCGCGCGGCCAGGGTTTGGCTGTGGGCGCGAAGCTCGGCGCGCAGCACTTCGTGTGCGGAGAGAATGTTTGCCGCGCAATTTGCACCCGCGCTTGCGCCGGGCAGACACGCCGCGCCGTCCAGCAAATGCAGCAGCAGCCGCGTGCGCGAAAGGTGGCGCAAAAAGCGGTGGCCCAGCCCCGCGCCCGCGCTGGCCCCGGCTATCAGGCCGGGAATATCGGCCACCACAAAACTGCGCTCGCCGCAGTGGGCCACGCCCAGGTTGGGCGCAAGCGTGGTGAAGGGATAGGCGGCCACCCGGGGGCGGGCGGCCGATATGCGGCGCAGCAAGGTGGATTTGCCGGCGTTGGGCATGCCGAGCAATCCCACATCGGCCAGCAGCCGCAGCGAAAGGCGCAGGCGGCGGCGCTCTCCGGGGCGGCCGGGGGTGGCGAAATCCGGCGCTTGCCGCGTGGCCGTGGCAAAGCGCGCATTGCCGCGCCCGCCGCGTCCGCCCCGCGCCACAATGCAGCGCCGTCCATCCGCGCAAAGGTCCGAAAGCAGCGCGGTGTTGGTAGAGCTGGCGTTGGCGTTGGCGTCGTAGAGCAGCGTGCCGACGGGAACGCGCAACACGGCATCTTGCCCCCGCGCGCCGTGGCGAGAGCCGCTGCTGCCGTGCGCGCCGCCGCCCGCGCGCACTTCGCGCTGCATACGCCAATCGCGCAGCGTGGCCAGGTTGCGGTCTGCCACGCAAATCACATCGCCCCCCGCGCCGCCGTCGCCGCCGTCCGGCCCGCCGCGCGGCACATAGCGCTCCCGGCGAAAGTGGGCGGCCCCGTCGCCGCCATCGCCGGCCACGGCGGTCAACACCGCCTCATCTACAAACGGCCCTTCGCGGTTCATCGCGCGGCGTCCGGCTCGCTGGCGCGCGGGCGTGAAACTTTGCGCGCGCTATTGCCCGCTGGCCTGAACGCGCGCCACGCGGCGGCCCTTGGACATGCCGTAGTGCACCACGCCATCTACCAGGGCAAAGAGCGTGTAATCCCTGCCGCAGCCGACATTCATGCCGGGGTGAATCTTCGTGCCCAGTTGCCGCACCAGAATGTTGCCGGCGCGCACCCGCTCGCCGCCAAAGCGCTTGACGCCCCGCCGCTGTGCGTTGGAATCGCGGCCATTGCGCGAGCTGCCCTGTCCCTTCTTGTGCGCCATTTGGTTCCTCCGCGCTGCCGCGCTTCAGCCTTCGATGGAATCTACCCGCACTTCGGTGTAGTGCTGCCGGTGTCCGTTCTTGCTGCGGTAGTTCTTGCGCCGCTTCATCTTGAAGACGGTGATTTTGGGCCAGCGCGCCTGCGCCGTAATGACGCCGCGCACCGATGCGCCCTGGACCAGCGGAGTGCCAATGCGCGGCGCGCCATCGCCGCCCACCAGCAGCACCTCGTCAAAGGTAATGGCGTCGCCCACCTCGCCGGCCAGCCGCTCCACCCGCACCGCCTGGCCCGGATGCACCCGCACCTGCTTCCCCCCACTGCGAACCACCGCGTAACTCACAAGCCCTCGCTCCCCTCCGGCCCGCGCCCCACCCCGCGCCAGCCCACAAGGCCGCCCAGTATCGGCCATCCCCCCGCCCCGTCAACCCCCCATCACGGGGGTGCGAGCGGCGGAGGCGGGCCGCTGGGGCCGCCTTGCCCCGCCAAGCCCGGTGGGTGGGTATAATCTCCCCCTCCGGTGGAAGATGCCGACCCGCCCGCCCCCGCCCGAAGTGCTGCCCCTTGGGAGCAAGGGAGAAAACCATGTCGAATCGCCAGGCTTCTCCGGCGTGCGGGCGAACAGTATCCCGGTGAATCCCGGAGAGTCCCGGAAAATCCCGCTATCAGGCGGCGGGGGTGGGGTGGTTTGCTTGGCTGTTGCGGTGTTGTTTGTGGCGTGCGCCGTGCAAGAGAGTCAGGCGCCGTTGCATAGGGCGGCGGGCACGGGGGATGTGGAAGAGGTCAGGGCGCTGATTGCCGCGGGGGCGGATGTGGGGGCGGGGGATGGGGATGGGTGGACGCCGTTGCATTTTGCGGCGGCGGGGGGCTATGTGGAAGTGGCGGAAGTGTTGATTGCGGCGGGGGCGGATGTGAGAGCGCGGGAGAGGAATGGCTGGACGCCGCTGCCGATGGCTGTGTTCGATGGCCATGCAGCGGTGGTTAAGGTGCTGCTCGAAGCGGGCGCGGATGCAAATGCGAAGGGCGAGGAGGACAGGCGGCCGTTGCATTGGGCGGTGCTGAAGGGCCATGCGGAAGTGGTCGAGATGCTGCTTGAAGCGGGGGCGGATCCGAGGGCGAGGTTCAGGAGTGGTGAGACGCTGCGGGATGTGGCCGAGCAGGTGGGGCGCATGGATATTGCCGAGCTTCTCCAGCGCGCGGGCGGGTAGCGTCTTGCTATCAGGCGGGGGTGGGTGGGCTAGGATGGGCTGCTTGTGAAGACTCGAAACACACTCGCTGCGGGCTTGTTGGCCGTTGCGCTTTCTGCGGCGTGGCTTGCCGCGGAAGCGGAGCCGGGGGCGAAGGGCGGGGCGGGGCTTACGCAGTTGCATCGGGCTGCTTTCGAGGGCCGAGCGGAAGCGGTTGAGGGGTTGATTGCCGAGGGGCAGGGTTTGCAGGTGGGAGATAGCGGCGGCTGGACGGCGCTGCATTGGGCTGCGCTCAGGGGCCATGTGGATGTGGTGAAGGTGTTGATTTCCGCGGGGGCGGATGTGGAGGCGAAGGGCAGGGACGGCAGAACGCCGCTGCGTTTGGCCGCCTTCAATGGCCATGTGGGAGTGGTGAAGGTGCTGCTTGAAGCGGGCGCGGAATCGGAAGTGAAGGACGGAGAGGAGATGACGGCGTTGCATTGGGCCGCGGCCGGTGGTAATGCGGAAGTGGTGAAGGTGTTGATTGCGGCGGGGGCGGATGTGAATGGGAAGGCCAAGGGCGGCTCGACGCCGCTACACGATGCTGCGTCCAGTGGCAATGTGGAAGCGGTGAAGGTGCTGCTTGCCGCGGGCGCGGATGCGGGGGCGAGAGATAATGATGGCGAGACGCCGCGGGATGAGGCGGTGAAGATAGGCAACAAGGAAATCGCCGAGCTTCTCCGGCGCGCGGGCGGGTAGGGCGGCGGCTCAGGCGACGGTGGCGGGCGTTTCGTCTGCGTCCGGCGCGGGCGCTTCGGCGGACTCGGCGGACTCGGCAGACTCAGCAGACTCGGCGGTCTCTTCAGTCTCGGCGGGCGGTGCAGACTCTTCTACGGCCGCCTCTGCCTCCTCGGGCGGCGCTTCGCTCTCGTCTTTGGGGATGGGGAGCCAGGGGATGGCGAGGGGGGGGCGGTGAGTCCGGTCTTCCCGGCCCGAGTCGGCGGCGCTCATTTCGAAGTGTTCCTGGTGCAGGTCGGTGCGGGCGCGCACTTCGATGGGGAAGCCGAGTTCGGCTTCCAGGTGGGAGAGGCCGCTCTTTTCGGGGCCGAGCAGTTGTGCAGCTACGCGGTGGTTCAGGGTGGCGGCCAGCGGGCCGCCGCCCAGGCGGGGCGCAATGCGGCGAATCTCGCGCAGCACTTTGTGGGCCATGCTCTGGTCAGAGAGCAGGTAGCCCTTGCCGCCGCAATGGGCGCAGGGTTCGCACAGCGCCTGCACCAGGTTCTCGCGGGTGCGCTTGCGCGTCATTTCCACCAGGCCCAGCTCGGAAATCTTCAGAATGTTGGTGCGGGCCTTGTCGCGGCGCACGGCATCCTGCAGCGCGCGGTTCACCTTTTCGCGGTTCTCGGCGCTGTCCATGTCTATCAGGTCAATGATGATAAGCCCGCCGATGTTGCGAATGCGAAGCTGGTTCACCACTTCGCGCACGGCTTCCAGGTTGGTGCGCAACACGGTCTCTTCCAAACCGCGCTTGCCCACATAGCGGCCGGTGTTCACATCAATGGCGGTCAGCGCCTCGCTCTGGTCCACCACCAGAGAGCCGCCGCTGGGCAGCGGCACTTTGCGCTCAATGCTGGCGTTCAAAATGGTCTCTGCGCCGAAGTGATCGAAGATGGGCTCGGGGCCTTGGTGCAGCACCAGCCGGGGCCGGGGCTCGGCCATGAAGCGCTCGGCAAAGCTCTGCATTTCTGCGTGCACATCGGGGGAATCCACGGTGATGCTTTTGGTTTCGCCGTTGGCAAAGTCGCGCAGCACGCGCAGCGCCAGCGAGGGCTCTTCGTAAAGGACGGCCGGCGCGCGCACGCGGTCTTTGGCAATCTGAATATCGTCCCAAACGCTGGTGAGATACTTGATATCCGCTTCCAGGTCGGCCTCGCGCACATTGCCCCCGGCGGTGCGGATGATGAAGCCGAGATCTTGCGGGCGCAGCCGGTTCACCGTTTCGCGCAGCCGCTGGCGCTCGCGGCCTTCGCCGATGCGCCGCGAAATGCCGACGCGCTGCGACCACGGCGTGAGCACCAGGTGCCGCCCGGCAATGGAGATGTGCGAGGTGATGCGCGCGCCCTTGCTGCCGATGGGCTCTTTGGCGATCTGCACCACGATCTCCTGCCCCTCTTCCAGCAGGCTCTCAATGGCGGGGGCGTCGCCCCGGCGGCTCCGCCGGGGACCGGGGCCATCGTCGCCGCCTTCGAATGCCTCGATGTTCTCCACATAGTCGCCGGCGTAGAGAAAGGCGGCCTTTTCCAGCCCCACATTCACAAAGGCGGCCTGCATACCCGGCAGCACCCGCAACACCCGGCCCTTCACCACAGAGCTGGCCACGCCGCGCTGGCGCGCCCGGTCCAGGTGGAATTCGACGAATTGCTTCTTTTCGAGCACCGCCACCCGGGTCTCGCCCGGCGTGGCGTTGATGAGGATCTCGTTTTGCATTCCCGCCCGGTTCGTGCAGGCCAAATCCGGGAGATCAAAAGGGTTTGTCGGAGTATCGGCCCGGATCGTTAGAGTTCGTTGAGAAGCCCATCTCCTCCGGCACACTGCCAGGGGGGGCCAAGTCTGGCCGGAAAACCAGCAGGGGAGAGCATTGTGGATTGTGGGGCAGAGCGCAAGTGAGCGGAGATGCGCGCCGGGGGCTGCCGCAGGTTGCGCGGCTGGCCCAGGCGCTGGCGGCGGAGCTTCCCGCCGCCCCGGATTGGGCGCTGCGCCAGGCGGCCCGCGCCGCCGTGGCCGAGGCCCGCCGCGCTCTGGAGGCGGGAGAGGCGGCCCCCAATCTGGCCGCCCGTGCCCGCGCCCACGCCCTGGCCCTGGCGCGGCCCCGTCCGGCCCCGGTGGTCAATGCCACCGGCGTGGTGCTGCACACCAATTTGGGCCGCGCGCCGCTGGCCCCCGGCGCGGCCCAGGCGGCGGCGCAGGCGGCGGCCCATTACTCGGATGTGGAGCTGGACCTGGAATCCGGCGGGCGCGGGCAGCGCCTGGCCGCCGTGGAGGCGCTGCTCTGCGCGCTTTCCGGCGCGAGGGGCGCTTTGGCCGTCAACAACAACGCGGCGGCGCTGCTGCTGTGCCTGGCCGGGCTGGCCGGGGGGCGCCAGGTGGTGGTCTCGCGGGGCGAGCTGGTGGAGATTGGCGGCGAGTTTCGCGTGGGCGAAATTGCCGCCCAGGCCGGCGTGCGGCTGGTAGAGGTGGGCGCCACCAACCGCACGCACTTGCGCGATTACGCGCAGGCCATTGGCCCGGATACCGGCGCGCTGCTGAAGGTGCATCGCTCCAACTTCGAGCAGCGCGGCTTTGTGGCCGAAGTGCCGCTGCCCGAGCTGGCCCGGCTGGCCCGGCAATCCCGCCCCCGCATTCCGGTGGTGGAAGATTTGGGCAGCGGCACGCTGGTGGATCTGCGCGCCGAGGGCCTGCCCGCCGAATCTTTCGCCCCGGCGCGGCTGACGGGCGGGGCAGATGTGCTCTGCTTTTCGGGAGACAAGCTGCTGGGCGGCCCCCAGGCCGGCCTTATTTTGGCGCGGGAGGCGGAAGTAGCCCGGCGTTTGCGCCGTCATCCGCTGGCCAGGGCGCTGCGTTTGGGCAAGTTGCCGCTGGCCGCGCTGGATTGGACTTTGCGCGCTTTGGCCGAGGGGCGGCGCGCGGAGCTTCCGGTGCTGGCGCAGCTTCTCGCCCCCGCCGCCCGGGTGGCAGGGCGGGCGCAGGCGCTGGCGGCCCGTCTGGCCGGGGAGGCGCAGGGCCTTGCGGTGGATGTGGCGGAGACCCGCGCCCCGGCGGGCGGCGGCTCGCTGCCGGGCTTCGATTTGCCGAGCTTTGCCGTGCGGCTGCGCCCCGGCGGCGGCCGTGGCGGCGGCGCGGGGCGGCTGGCGGCGGCGCTGCGGCGTGGCAGGCCGCCGGTCATTGCGCGGCTGGCAGAGGGCGCAGTGCTGCTCGACGCGCGCACCCTGCTCCCCGGCGATGAAGAGCGCATTGCCGCCGCCCTGCGCGCCGCCGTCTCTTCCCTGCGCCTCAATTGAATGCGGCGGGGGCATCGTGTAGGCTCGTCCGCCGAATCATGCTGAATTCCAGCGTCCTGGTCCTGAACCGCTCCTACCTGCCGATCCATGTGACATCGGTGCGGCGCGCTTTTGCCCTGCTCTACCAGGGCATTGCGCGGGCGGTGGACGAGCAGTATCGCACCTTCAACTTCGAGCAGTGGAGCGCGCTGGCCGTGGCCCGGGATGCCGAGGCCATTGGCCTGGCCGAAGGGCGCAGCATATTGGTGCCCCGGGTGGTGGTGCTGGTGGCCTTTGACCGGCTGCCCAGGCGCCATGTGCGCTTCAGCCGCATCAACCTGATGGCGCGGGACAACTTCCAGTGCCAATACTGCGGCATCAAGCCGCGCCGCTCGGAGCTGAACCTGGACCATGTGGTGCCGCGCGCGCAGGGCGGGCGCAGCACCTGGGAGAATGTGGTGACGAGCTGCCTGGACTGCAACCGCCGCAAGGGCGGGCGCACGCCGAAGCAGGCCCGGCTCCGCCTTCGCAAGCGCCCGGAGCGGCCGCGCTGGACGCCGCTCATGAACCTCATGTTGTCGAGCGTCCGCTACAAGGAGTGGCGGCCGTTCCTGTCCATCGTGGACGCCTCCTACTGGAACGCGGAACTGGCCGAGTAGCCGCGCTCCTCGGCCTACTGGAGCGAAGCCACGAAGAGCGCACCCCGGCCGCTCCAGGCGCCGCGCCTCATCGCCATTGGCGGGGGCAAGGGCGGAGTGGGCAAGACCTTTGTGACCGCAAACCTGGCGCTGGCGCTGGCCCGGGAAGGCCGCCGTGTGGTCGCCGTAGATACGGATGTGGAGGGCGCCAACCTGCACACCTGGCTCGGCGTGCCGTTGCCCGCGGTGAGCCTGGCCGACTTTGTGTCCGGGCGCGTGAGCGATGCGGCGCGGCTCATCACCGCCACCGGCATTCCCGAGCTGGATTTGCTCGCCGCCACCCACGCCCCGCTGGCCACCGAGTCTCCCGCCGCCAAGCAGCGCAGCATTTTGCTGCAGAGCCTGCGCCAGTTGCCCTGCGACTTCGTGCTCATGGATTGCGGCGCGGGCGCGCACACCGCCACGGTGGATTACTTTTTGGCCGGCGAAGGCGGTTTGCTGGTGTTTCACCCGGAGCCCTCTTCCATGGAGAACGCCTACGCTTTTTTGCGCGCCGCCCTTTACCGCCACATGGAGCAGGCGGTGCAGAAGATTGAGCCCCGCGAGCGCGTCCGCGAGGCCATGGATCCGCGCAACGAGCACGGCATTCGCACGCCGCCGCAATTGCTCGCGGTGCTGCGCCAAATGGATCCGGAAGACGCCCGGCGCGCCGAAGAGAGTCTGCGCCAATTTCGCCCGCGCCTGGTGGTGAACGAGATTGAAGGCCCCGAAGATGTGACCCTGGGCTTCCAGGTGCGCAAAATGTGCCAGAGCCGCTTTGGCATTGAGGCCGATTACATTGGCTACATCAACCGGGACGACGCCGTGCGCGACGCGATTCGCCGCAGAAAGCCGCTGCTCGATTTGCACCCCGACAGCGCCGCCGCCACCTGCCTGAAGCGCATTGCGCGCAAGCTGGGAGACGCGCCGGACGAGCGTCCCGCCACCAAACCCGTGCGGCCCGCGCCGCTGGCCCACGCCGGAGAAACGGGCGCATGAGCGATTTCTTCGAGGGCAAGACTCACTACGAGGTGCTGGAGCTGCGCCGCGACGCCGGCCCCGAAGAGGTGGAGCGCAGCTACCGGCTCGCCGCCGCCGCCTATTCCGGGGATTCGCTGGCCGCTTACTCCATTTACGATGAGGAAGAGCTGGAGGAGATTCGCAGGCGCATTGGCGAGGCATATCGCGTGCTCTCTGATACCGGCGCGCGCGCCATTTACGATGCCGAGCTGGGCGACGCCGCTGGCGCCGGCCCCGCCGCGCCGGAGCCGGTGGATGTGGCGCTGGAGTTCGAGGGCATTGGCGCGCCGCCGCAGCCCCGGCCCGACTCGGCCCCCGCGCACGCCGCCGCCGAAGAGGAGGACGACGGCGACGCCGAGGGCGGCGAACTGCTGCGCCGCCGCCGCTGCGCCCGGGGCATTGAGATTGACCAGATTGCCGATTCCACCAAGATCAACCCCACCTATCTGCGCTGCATTGAAGAGGAGCGCTTTGAGTATCTGCCCGCAGAGGTGTATGTGCGCGGCTTCGTGATTTCCTACGCGCGCTGCGTGGGGCTGGATCCGAAGCGCATTGTCGGCGGCTTCATGGATCGCATGATGCAGACGCGGCAGCAGAATCTCCCCCTGCAGCGGCGCTGATGCGTTTTGCCGCCGGTGAATCCGAAGCGGGGTTGCGCCTGGACCGGGCGCTGGCGGCGCTTTGCGGCGCGCCGCGCTCGCAGGTGCAGCGCTGGATTGAGGCCGGCCGGGTTCAGCGCAACGGCTGCGCCGCCCGCGCGGCCGAGCGCATTGCCGCGGGCGATTTGCTGAGCGCCGAGCCTCCCGATCCCGCGCCCATTTGCGCCGAGCCCGAGGCCATTCCGCTTTGCATTCTGCACGAAGACGCCGCGCTGATTGTGATTGACAAACCGCCCGGCCTGGTGGTGCACCCCGCGCCGGGCCACCCGCGCGGCACTTTGGTAAACGCGCTGTTGCACCACTGCGGCGATCTCGCCGGCATTGGCGGCGCGCTGCGCCCCGGCATTGTGCACCGGCTGGATCGCGGCACCTCTGGCGTGCTGGTGGCGGCCAAGAACGACGCCGCGCACCTGGCGCTTTCGCAGCAGTTCCGCGACCACAGCATTGCGCGCGTGTATTGCGCCTTTGTGCGCGGCCTCCCCACCGCCGGTTGCGGCCGCGTGTCCCGCGCCATCGGCCGCCACCCCCGGGACCGCAAGCGTATGTCTGTGGCCGCCCGCCGCGGCCGCCCCGCCACAACGCGCTGGACTCTCGCGCAGCGCTGGCCCGCAAGCGCTGTTTCGCAACTGGAAGTGCGCCCCGAAACCGGCCGCACCCACCAAATTCGCGTCCACCTCGCCTGCGCCGGCCTCCCCATTGTGGGCGACGCCACCTACGGCCGCGCCCGCCGCACACCCCCCGCGGCCAGTCCGCAGCCGCACGCGCGGAATCACGCGCGCGCGGCGGACGCTATGCGCGCGCTCAATCGCCCCGCGCTGCACGCCGCGGCGCTTGCTTTCACGCATCCCGTGAGCGGCGAGCGGCTGCACTTCCAAGCGCCGCTGCCCGCCGACCTGCGCCACATCAAAACCGCCCTCGATGCTGCCGAAGGAGCCGCGTGACCCGCGCGCGCCAAACGCGCGGCAGCGCAGCGGGGCAGGGCGCGGGATTTTTGCGCGCCGCGAATCTCGAACGCGCCGCCGTGCCCCACGGCTTCGGCATGCGCGGCAGCGCCGAGCCGCCCGGCGTCCGCCGCGCCGCGCAAGTGCACGGCGCACGCGTGCTGTGCGCCGACGGCCCGGCGGGCGCAGCACTCTCGCAGCCGGCGGGAGAAACGCCGCGCCCTCCGCACCGCACCGAAGCCCCGCGCGAAGCCGACGCCCTCTACGCAACCCACCCCGGCGTAACCATCGGCGTGGTAACCGCCGACTGCGTGCCAATCCTGCTCGCCGCCCTCGCACCCACCGCCGCCGCAACGCCCGCCGGTGCAACGCCCGCCGCCGCAACGCCCACCGCCGCGCCGGCTGTCGCCGCCATTCACGCAGGCTGGCGCGGACTCGCCGCCGGTGTCATCGAAGCAGCCGTCGCCGCCCTGCGCCGCGCCGCGCCCCGGTCCGCGCTCTGCGCTGCCATCGGCCCGCACATCGGCCCCTGCTGCTACGAAGTGGACGCCCCCGTCCTCACCGCCCTCTTCGATTCCCCCGCCCCCCCATCCCCACAACTCGCCCCCCCCAACGCCCTGCGCCCCACCCGCCCCGGCCACTTCCTCCTCAATCTCGGCGCAGTGGCGCAACACCGCCTCACCCGCGCCGGCCTCCCCGCCGCCCACATCACCACCATCCCCCACCCCTGCACCCGTTGCGCCCCCCACTTCGCCAGCTACCGCCGCGACGGCCCCCAATCCGGCCGCATGCTCCACTGGATTGCGGTCCCTGTTTCCCCACGGGGAGGCAGGGTTGCCCCCTAGTGTGATTTGTGGGAGAATTCGCAACCGCGCTGAGCCACAGGGGGTGACAGGGTATGCGCCAAAAGGGGCAAGACTTCGCTACCGGGAAGGTTGTGGATCTCGGGAAGCCGGAGGAGTCTGTCCGTCAGGAATTCGAGAAATACCTCCACCAGGACTATGGCTACGACACAGCTCAAATGGACATTGAGGTCCCCGTCTATAGGGGATCCAAGCGTGGCGAAAAGATGGACTTGGTGATTTACAAGAACCCGCTGGAGGCGGCGCGAGACCAAAGCCGGCATATCCTCGGAATCATTGAGTGCAAGGCTCCCAACACTCCCAAAAAGGAGAGCACCGGAATTGGGCAATTGAAAAGCTATATGTCAGCCACTTCCTCTTTGTGGGGAATTTGGACGAATGGATCAGACATTGCATATTTCCACAAGAACCCGAATACGGGCGCCATCCGGGATGACATTCTTTTTGACATTCCCGTTGCTGGAATGCGAATTGAAGATATTGGAAAATTGAGCAAGAAGAATCTTCGTAAGGCCGAAAATCTGAAATTGATATTTCGGCGAATCTTGAGAACTTTGTATTCCAATACAAATATCAGCCGCAGAGAGCGGTTGGGAGTTGAAATGATTCGTCTGATCTTTTCCAAGATCATGGATGAGAGGTTTTATCCGGATCAATTGCCGGAATTTCGAGCGGGCACGGGAGAAAGCCCCCGTGAAGTCAAGAGGCGGATTGATTCCTTGTTTGAAAAGGTCAAGGGAGAATTGGAAGGAGACGAGATATTCGACAAGCATGAAAAGATCACTTTGGATCCCAAGTCTGTAGCTTGGGTGGTTGGCCAATTGCAAACATTCAGTTTGATGAAGACGGACAATGATGTCGTTGGAGATGCCTTCGAGGTCTTTACGGAATCGAAGTTCGTCGGAGAGAAGGGAGAATTTTTCACGCCGAGGCCCATCGTGAGGCTTGCAGTTTCCCTTGCTTCTCCAAAAATCAAGGACCGAGTCCTGGACCCTGCTTGCGGATCTGGGGGATTTTTGATTTATGCTCTTGCAAGCGTGTGGGAGAAAATGGGACAGAGCGAGAAGTATTCTCGGGCCACATTGGAAGACGAGAAACGAAATATTGCACAGAGGAATTTCTTTGGAATCGAGAAAGAATCCGATCTCGTGAAAATCGCAAAAGCCTACATGGCCATTACCGGAGACGGGCGCAGTGGAATTGTCCAGGAAAACGCCCTGCATTCACCTGGCAATTTCGGCAATCGCGCCCAGAGTCTCTTCGTGGAGAATGGGCATCTGAAGCAGTTTGATGTCATCCTCACGAATCCTCCTTTCGGATCGAAAATCAAGGTGTTGGAGGAGGATTCCGCTCGATTCAAACTCGGACACAAATGGTCAAAATCGGGTGAGAAGTGGGCGCAGACGAGCAAGGTCCAAGCAACAGATCCCTACATTCTTTTCATAGAGAAGTGTCTTGAATTGCTCAAAGACGGGGGGCGAATGGCAATCGTCTTGCCGGAGACTGTCTTTCATGCGCCATCTCGCCAGTATGTCCGGGATTTCATCACCCAATCGAACAATATCATTGCCATTGTCGACCTCTCTCACAACGCTTTCCGCCCGCATTGCAACGCCAAGACTTGTTTGTTGGTTTTGCAAAAGAACAGGCCCCAACAGGAATGGATTACGATGGGCGTGGTTGAAGAGATCGGCCATGACCACCAAGGGAAGCCCCTCTATCGCATAGGCTCTGATGGAAGGCCCAGCGCAGAGATATGGAATGATGCGGAACGCCTCGAAAGCGAGATTCTCAATCCGCGATCCGAGGCGAATCAATACGCATTCGCAAAAAGCTCGGTGGATGTCATTGATTCTGATATTCTGGTTCCTCGATATTACTCTCAATCGTTGATTCGAGACACGCGCCAAAGGTGCCAAAGCATCGGTGCATCTCCTGTCTCCATGGAGAAATTGATCAGCAAAGGCATTATTTCAGCGAGGGATGGACACGGATCTCCTCGCTCTCAATTCAAGGGGCTGGGAGATATTCCTTACATTCGAGTCGACGATGTCGTAGATCTGACTCTTTATCACAATCCGGTTTCTCGAATTCCCGATCACGAATACGACAGAATTCGGGGGAACAAGACGGATGAGATTCTTCCCGGAGATGTCGTTTTTGTCCGTCGCGGCAGCTACCGCAACGGGACTGTGGCTATGGTTTCCCCTCGTGACACCAATGCTCTTTACACCCGAGAACTTCTTCTGCTGCGCGTCGAAAACAAGGACAATGAATACGGAATCACTCCCTACTATCTTCTGTATCTCCTGAATCACGAGATTGTGCAGCGGCAAATCCCGCGCATCACCTTCATGGATACGACACTTCCCAATATCGGCGACCGATGGAAGCAACTGCTCCTTCCGATTCACAAAGACCTTGCCAAGCGATCCGATGTGGCAAAAAAGGTCAAATCGAACATTCAAACCATCTGGAAAGCCAGTCAAAACCTGCATGACATTCTTGACTGAGAACGCCGGAATGGCCCCCCGCAGAGCGCCCGGCCGTAGTGCTGCCTGGGCCGGGGGCGTTTGGCAGTTGCTAGGCTTTGGCGGTTATGGCGGAGAAGGGGAAAGAGGCGGAGTTTGAGGGGCGGCTGCGCGAGGCGGAGGCGCGGGCGGCGGCGCTGGAAGAGCGCATGGCGGATGCCTCGCTGGCGAGCCGGCCGGCGGAGTTGGCGGCGGCGGGGCGCGAGCTGGCGGCGCTGCGGCCGCTGATTGCGGCGGGGAGCGGCTGGCGGGAGGCGCAGCGCGGCATTGCGGAGGCCCGGGATCTGCTGCGCGACGGCGATCCGCAGGTGCAGGCGCTGGCGCGCGAAGAGATTGGCGCGCTGACGGCGCGGCTCGGCGGCTTGGAGGGCGAGCTGCGCGCGCTGCTCGCGCCCCGGGACGCGAGCGACGCCCGCGCCGCGGTGCTCGAGATTCGCGCGGGCACGGGGGGCGATGAGGCGGCTCTTTTCGCCGCCGATCTGTTCCGCATGTATGGGCGCTACGCCGAAAGCCGCGGCTGGAAGATCGAGCCGCTCTCGGAGCACGCCACCAGCGGCGGCGGCTTCAAGGAGGTCATTGCCATTTTGCGCGGCCCGGGCGTCTTCGGGCAACTCAAGCACGAGCGCGGCGTGCACCGCGTGCAGCGCGTGCCCGAAACCGAAAGCCAGGGCCGCATTCACACCTCCACGGTAACGGTGGCGATTATGCCCGAGGCCGATGAGGTGGATATTGCCACCCCGCCGGGCGATCTGCAGGTGGATGTGTTTCGCGCCTCGGGGCCGGGCGGCCAGAGCGTCAACACCACGGACTCTGCGGTGCGCATTACCCATCGGCCCACGGGCCTGGTGGTGACCTGCCAGGACGAGAAGAGCCAGCACAAGAACAAGGCGAAGGCCATGAAGGTGCTGCGCGCGCGGCTGCTGCAGGAGGAAACCGAGCGCCGCAACCGCGAGCGCGCCGATCTGCGCCGCACCCAGGTGGGCAGCGGCGAGCGCAGCGAGAAAATCCGCACCTACAATTTCCCGCAGAACCGCGTGACCGATCACCGCGCGGGCATCACCTTGCACAAACTCGACCGCGTGATTGCGGGCGATCTGGCGCAACTGCTCGAGGCCGTGACCGCCTGGCAATTGCGCGAGCAGGGCGCGCCGTGAGCGCGGGAAAGACCTGGACCGTGGGCGCGCTGCTGCGCTGGACGGCGCCCTATTTCGAATCGAAGGGCATGGAAGCGCCGCGCCTCGACGCCGAGTTGCTGCTGGCCTTTGCGCTGCAGACCGAGCGCCTGCGCCTTTACCTGGATTTCGAAAAGCCCGTTACCGCAGCAGAGCGCGCGCGCTTTCGCGCGCTGGTGCAGCGCCGCGCCGAGCAGCGCGTGCCCACGGCGCAGCTCACCGGAGAGCGCGAGTTCTGGTCGCTGCCGCTGCGCATTACCCCCGATGTGCTGATCCCGCGCCCCGATACCGAAACTCTGGTAGAGGCCGTGCTGGCGCAGTTTGCCGACGCCGAAGCCGCGCCGCGCATTTTGGATCTCGGCACCGGCAGCGGCGCCATTGCATTGGCGCTGGCCACCGAGCGCCCCCGCGCGCAGCTCACCGCCAGCGATGTGTGCCCCGCCGCGCTGGCCGTGGCGGAACAGAACGCCGAACGCCTCGGCCTGAACGGGCGCTTGCGGCTGCTCGCCGGTTGCGGTTTTGCGCCGGTGGCCGGCGAGCGCTTCGACGCCGTGGTGTCGAATCCGCCCTATCTCTCCCGCGCCGAAGCCGGCAATCTCGCGCCGGAGCTCGCCCACGAACCCGAGCTGGCGCTCTTTGCCGGCGAGGACGGCGGCGAAGCGCTGCGCGGCATCATCGCCGCCGCGCCCGGCGTGCTGGAAGCCGGCGGATTGCTGGCGCTGGAAATCGCCCCCGCGCAGGCGGCGGCCGTGAGAGAATGGCTGGCGCAGGCGGGCTTTGCGGAAATTGAAACGCGGCGCGACCTGGGCGGAAACGAGCGCGCCGTGCTGGCGCGCCTTGGCGCAAACCGCCTTGGCGCGAAGGAGGGCGAAGCGTGACACAACGCGCGAGCGCACCGCCGAACGCGCCGGGTGCATCGGGCGTGCCGAACGCGCCGCGCGAAGCGGGACCGCTGCGCGTCTTCGCCCGCGGCGCGGCAAATTTCGATTCCGGCTTCGAATCGCTGCGGCGGCGCGGCGAAGCCCGGGACGGAGAGGCAGCCGAAGCGGCGCAGCGCATCGTCGCGGATGTCCGCGCGCGCGGCGCGGCCGCGGTGCTGGATTGGACGCAGCGCCTGGACGGCGCGCGCCCCGCCGAACTGGAGGTGGGCGCGGACGAGTGGCGCGCCGCCTGTGAGCGCGTGCCGCCGCCGCGCCGCCGCGCCCTCGAAACCGCCGCCGCCCGCGTGCGCCACTTTCACCAGCAGCGCCTGCCGCGCGGTTGGCGCATGCGCGATCCCCTGGGTGCAGATTTGGGGCAGCGGGTGCGGCCGCTGCACCGCGCCGGCGTCTATGTCCCCGGCGGCAAGGCCAGCTATCCCTCCACCGCGCTGATGAACGCGCTGCCCGCCGCGGTGGCCGGCGTCCCGCAAATTTGCATGGCCACGCCCCCCGCGGCGGATGGCAGCCTGCGCGACGAAGTGCTGCTGGCCGCGCGCATTGCGGGAGTGCACCGCGTCTTTCGCATGGGCGGCGCGCAGGCCGTGGCGGCGCTGGCCTACGGCGCAGGCCCGGTGCCCGCGGTGGACAAAATTGTCGGCCCCGGCAACGCCTATGTGCAGGCGGCCAAGCGCCTGGTCTTCGGCGCGGTGGATATTGACAGCGAGGCCGGCCCCACCGAGGTGCTGGTGGTGGCCGACGAAACGGCGCGGGCGGCCTGGGTGGCGGCCGATCTGCTCTCGCAGGCCGAGCACGAGGAAGGCGCAAGCGCGCTGCTGCTCACACACGCCGAGTCGCTGCCCGCACAGGTAAACGCGGCGCTGCGCCCGCAACTGGCGGCCTGTGCGCGCGCAGAAATTGCGCGGGCCGCGCTGGCGCAATCCGGCGCGGCCTTTGTGACCCGCGATCTGGCGCACTCTCTTTCGCTGGCCGACCGCTACGCCCCCGAGCACCTGGTGCTGGCCGTGGCCAATCCCGAGGCCGCGCTGGCGCAAATTGCCAATGCCGGCACGGTTTTCCTCGGTCACTATACTCCCGTGGCGGTGGGCGATTACCTGGCCGGGCCGAACCATGTGTTGCCCACGGGCGGAACGGCGCGCTTCTTTTCGCCCCTCGGCGCGGAGGACTTTCTGAAGCGCAGCGCCTTTGTGCACTTCGAGGCGAAAGCGCTGCGCGCGCTGGGCGATTGCGTCATGCAACTGGCCGAACTGGAGGGCTTCCCCGCCCACGGCGCCAGCGTGGCGCAGCGCCTTTCGGCGCAGGAGGAGAATTGAAATGGGAGAATCGGGCGAAGGCGCGCGCAGCGCCACCATCCGCCGCAACACCCAAGAGACCCGCATCGAGCTCCAGCTCGCCCTGGACGGCTCGGGCGAATACCAGATTGAGACGGGCATTCCCTTCTTCAACCATATGCTCGAGTCTTTCACCCGCCACGGGCTCTTCAATTTGCAGCTGCACGCCGAAGGCGATCTGGCCGTGGACCTGCACCACACCGTCGAGGATGTGGGCATTGTGCTGGGCCAGGCGCTGCGCCAGGCGCGGGGCGACGCCGCGGGCATTCGCCGCTACGGCGCGCAAATTTTGCCCATGGCCGATGCCAGGGCCGAAGTGGCGGTGGATGTCTCCAACCGCGCCTTTCTGGTCTACCGCGTGCAGCTCGCCAACCCCCGCGTCGGCAATTTCGATACCTCGCTGGTGGAAGACTTTCTCTACGCACTGGCGCAGAACGGCGGCCTCGATCTCCATGTGAATCTCGCCTACGGACAGAGCCCCCACCACGCGGTGGAGGCCATCTTCAAGGGCTTGGGCCGCGCGCTGCGCCAGGCATTGGAACTCGACCCCCGGCAGCGCGGCGTCGCCAGCGTGAAGGGCGTGTTGTAGATGCAATCTGCCCCCCGCATTGCGGTGCTCGATACCGGCGCCGGCAATTTGCACAGCGTGTTGCGGGCGCTGGAGCGCGCGGGCGCAAAGCCCTGCGTGGCAGAGCGCGCCGAGTCGCTGCGCAGCGCCGATGCCACGCTGCTCCCCGGCGTGGGGGCCTTCGCCGCCGCCGCCGCGCACCTGGCCGAAACCGGACTCGGCGCAGCGCTGTGCGAAAGCATCGCGCAGGGGCGCCCCTATCTCGGCATTTGCCTCGGCCTGGAGCTGCTGTTTCAAGAGGGCGACGAGCACGGCCGCGCGGCGGGGCTGGGCCTGCTGCCCGGGCGCGTCCGCCGTTTCCCCCAGCGCACCCCGGAAGGCGCACTGCTACGCGTCCCCCACATCGGCTGGAACCAGGTAACCTGGCGCAGCGCACACCCCTTGGTGAAGTCGCTGCCGCAGCAAGATCACTACTACTTCGTGCACGCCCACCGCGCCGAGCCCGCCAACGCCGCGCACTTGGCCGGAAGCTGCAATTACGGCGCCCCCTTCGCCGCCGCCGTAGCCTGGGACAACGCCTTCGCCGTGCAATTTCACCCCGAGAAGAGCCAGCGCGCCGGCCGCCGCCTGCTCGAAGCCTTTCTCGCCTGGCTCCGCGCATGCTGACCCCGCGCCACGCGATTCAGACCGCCGCCGCGCTGGCGCTCCTGGCCTGCCTCAGCTGCCAAAACCCGGTGAAGACCCAATCGCACCGCACCGGAAGCGTCTCGCAGCATGTCGCCGTGCTCCCCCTGCAGATTGCAGAGCGCCTGAATCTCCCGGAAGACGAAGCCGCCGTGGCAGCACAAATCGTCGCGCACCAATTGGCCGAGGCCCTGACCCGGCGCGGCGTGCAAGTAGTAGCCCCCAGCGATGTCGCCCACTTCTTCGCCCCCCCCGCCGCCCCCCCCTCCGCTCCGCTCGCCCCGCCCGCCTCCCATGCGAGCGGCGGGCGGGGGCCGCGTCCGGATGTGTCGCGGAGCCCCAAAACCACCCTCCCCCCCCGTCCCTCCCCCCCAAGCCACAAAACCAGATCCCCCCCCCGCACACCGAAAGCCACATCCGGACGCGGCCCCCGCCCGCCGCGGGAGGTGGCACAACAGCTGGCCGCAGAGTTCGGCGCAGACGCCGTCCTGTTCGGCGTGCTCACGCGCTGGGAAGAGCGCGAGGGCACCGGAGCAGGCGCCATGCACGCCGCCGCCGTAGGCTTCGAGGTGCTGCTGCGCAGCGCGCCCAGCGGCGAGCGCCTGTGGTCCGGCTATTTCGATCACCGCCAGCAGCCGCTGGGCGAGAACCTGCTGGTGACCTCCCGCTACCCCGGCGGCGGCACGCGCTGGCTCAGCGCCCCGGAACTGGCGCGCTGGGGCGCAGGCGAAGTCGCCCGGCGCATCCCGCTGCATTGAGCCGATGTCCAATTTCCAACTCATCCCGGCCATTGACCTGCTCGGGGGCCGCTGCGTGCGCCTGGCGCAGGGGCGCTATGACGAAGTGACCCGCTACGGCGAAGATCCGGCGGCAGTAGCCGCGCGCTTCGCCGCCGCGCCCGGACTGCGGCGGCTGCATGTGGTGGATTTGGACGGCGCGCGCACGGGCGCGCCCGCCCCCGGCAATCGCGCAGCGCTGCGCGCCATTTTGGCGGCGCTGCAATCGCGGAACATTGCGCTGCAACTCGGCGGCGGGCTGCGCAGCCTGGCAAGTGTGGAAGAGTGGCTGGAGCTCGGCGTAGAGCGCGCGATTCTCGGCACCGCGGCGCTGCGCAATCCCGAGCTGGTGCGCGAAGCCGCGCGCCGCCACCCCGGCCGCATCGGCGTCGGGGTAGATGCCCGCGGCGGCCGCGTCGCCGTGCAGGGCTGGCTCGAAAGCAGCGATTGCAGCGCCCTCGATCTCGCCCGGCGCTTTCAAGACGCCGGCGTGGCCGCCCTTATTCACACCGATATTGCCCGGGACGGCATGGGCAGCGGCCCCAACCTGGAAGCCAGCGCCGCGCTGGCCGCTGCGCTCAGCATTCCGGTAATTGCATCGGGCGGCGTGGGCAGCCTGGACCATGTGCGCGCGGCCGCGCGGCGGCCCGGCATTGCCGGGCTGATTGTGGGGCGCGCCCTGCACGACGGCGCAATGGAACTGGGCAGCGCCCTGGAGGCCGCGGCGTGCTGCTGAAGCGCATCATCCCCTGCCTCGATGTGGACCGCGGCCGCGTGGTGAAGGGCGTCCGCTATGTGAATCTGGTGGACGCCGGCGATCCGGTGGAAGCCGCCCGGCTCTACGACGAGCAAGAGGCCGACGAGCTCACCTTTCTCGACATTACGGCCAGCTCCGAAGCGCGGCGCACCATGCTCGATGTGGTGGCGCGCACCGCGCAGACGGTCTGTTTGCCCGTGTGCGTCGGCGGCGGCGTCCGCTCGCTGCAAGATGTGCGCGACCTGCTGAACGCCGGGGCCGACAAAGTCTCCATTATGACCGCCGCCGTCGAAAACCCCGCCCTGGTGGCCGAGGCCGCCATGCAGATCGGCAGCGCAAACCTGGTGGTTGCGGTGGACGCCCGGCGCGTTGTAGATGGGGAAGCCTTCCGCGCCCGCGCCGCCGCCCGCCAGCGCCAGTTCGGCGACGCAATCCCGGGCGGCGCAGCGCCCGGACCGGAAGCGGGCTGGGAGGTCCACACCCACGGCGGGCGGCGGCCCACCGGTCTGGACGCCATCGCCTGGGCGCGGCGCATGGCCAAGCTCGGCGCGGGCGAAATCCTGCTCACCAGCATGGACCGGGACGGCACCCGCAGCGGCTACGACCTGCCCCTGTTGCGGGGCGTCACCGCCGCCGTGCCCGTGCCCGTCATCGCCTCCGGCGGCGGCGGCGCACCCGAGAGCCTGGCCGCCGCCCTCGACGAAGGCCCGCAGGGCGGCCACGCCCAGGCCGCCCTGGCCGCCTCCATCTTCCACTTCGGTGAGCAAACCGTCGCCTCCGTCAAACGCCGCCTTCTGGAGCTCGGCATCCCCGTCCGCCCCCCCGCTCCCTTTCCGCCGCGCTAACATCTGCAATCAGGAGCTTCTTCATGGCCTCAGACCGTCCCACCGGGTGGATAACATCTTCCGGGAACCGGATCGTCTTGTCCGGCTCTCTGGAACTGAAGAATTTGCGGAGATTTCTGGCCGCAATTTACGATTTGGTGTCGAATCAGAGTCTGCGGGAACTGGTTCTCGATTTTCGGGAGTGCACTGCAGTCTTCACGGGGCCGATGCTCATGATCTGCGCCCAGATTCTTCGCCACCGGAGGGACGACGGGGTGAAGTTCGATCTCCTGCTGCCGAGCGATGCCACGCGGGCCAAGCTCTTCAAAAATGCCAATTGGGCCTCGCTGATTGATCCGGAAAACCACCAGCCGACCCAATTTGGAATCTCTGCACACATTCCCACGATTCAATTCACAGATCCCATTGAGCAAAACGACGCAGCCACGAAAATCACGGACGGGATCCTTCGGTTGCTCCATGGCTTCTCAAGAACTGATTTCTCCGCAATGCACTGGGTGATCAACGAGATCATGGATAACGTGATTCGGCACTCCGAATCGCCAGTCGGCGGATTGGCCAGCCTCACGAGTATCGGCAGGCAGAACCGCATTGAGTATGCCATTGCAGATGCCGGAATCGGAATTCCGAGAAGCATGAGAGAATCCCGCAGCGAGATTCGCTCGGACAGGAATGCGCTTCAATTGGCCGTTCGTGAGGGCGAGACCAGTGACATTCGCAATGGCCAGGGGAACGGGCTCCACGGGAGCCTTGAGGTTTCGCGCGTTTCCAGCAGCTATTTCCACATTCACTCCGGCTACGCGCGGCTTGATCTCTGGAGCGATGCGGAGCAGCCCGATGCGCACGAAGAGGCAATTCCGTGCAACGGAACCCTCGTGGTGGGCGGAATTGATCTGTCGGTTCCCGATATTCTGAAGCGCGCGCTGCGCTTCCAGGATCGCCCCTACGAACCCGTGGATGCGATTGAACTCAACTACGAATCGGGGGACGCCGAAGAAATTGAACTCACCGTCCGCGAAGAGGTGCTGTCTTTCGGCTCGCGGCAGGCGGCGGAGCCCTTCCGCAGGAAGCTCGAAAATCTCCTCGCCATGGCCCCCGGCCTGCGAATCCGCCTGAATTTCTCGGATGTGGACATTGTGTCGAGCAGCTTCGCCGATGAGGTCTTCGGCAAGCTCTTCGTCCGCATCGGGGCGGTGGGCTTTGCCAACGCAATTGCCATTGAGGGGGCGAATGCGGACATCCGGGGGCTGGTGGATCGGGCCGTCTCCAAGCGGGCGGCCACGGGATGAGGCGGCTGTGGCGGGGTTGCCTGGGGGGTGGCGCTCCGCTAGGGTGGGCGGCTGCGCCCATGACACGAGTCCCCCCCAATTTGCCCTGCGCCCTCCCCGTGCCGCCCCCGGCGGCGCCGCTCCCTTTCCAGGCGGCTTGCGGGTGGGGCGGGACAGGAGGCCCTGGCGTATGCCCGTGGTGAAGGTGAAGGACAACGAGCCCTTCGAGGTGGCGCTCAAGCGCTTCAAGAAGCAGGTGGAGAAGTCGGGCATTCTCACCGAGCTGCGCCGCCGCGAATCCTTTGACAAGCCGAGCGTCCGCCGCAAGAAGAAGGCGGCGGCGGCTCGCAAGCGCGCGCAGAAGAAGCTCAAGCGGATGGCGCGCTAGGGCAGAGCCGGGAGGGCCGCGCAAAGTTGGGCCGGATTCCCGAGGACACCATCCAGGCCGTCCGCGAGCGGGTGGACATCGTCGCCCTGATCGGACGCCATGTGAGTCTCAAGCGCGCCGGGCGCTCCTGGAAGGGCCTGTGCCCCTTCCACCAGGAGAAGACGCCCTCCTTCCATGTGAATCCCGAGCGCGGCGCTTGGCACTGCTTCGGCTGCGAAGAGGGCGGCGACGCCGTGGCCTTCGCCATGCGCCAGGAGGGGCTGACCTTCCCCGAGGCCCTGCGCTCCCTGGCCGCCGAAATCGGCATCGAGGTGCCCGAGAGCGGCGGCGGCGAGCGCGGCGTTTCGGAGCAGGTGCTGCGCGCCAACCAGGTCGCCCAGCAGCTCTACACCGAGGCGCTGTGGGGCGGGGAGGGGCAGGAGGCCCGGAGCTATCTGAAAGCGCGCGGCCTGGGCGCAGAGGACGCCCGGCTCTTCGGCCTGGGCTTTGCGCCCCGGCGCTGGGACGCGCTGCGCTCCGCCCTCTCCCGCGCCGAGCTCTCCGTGGAGCTGGGCCTGCGCGCGGGCCTGCTGCGCGAGGGCCGGGAGGGCGGCCACTACGACCCGCTGCGCGGGCGTCTCAGCTTCCCCATTCAGGATGCGCGGGGGCGCATCATCGGCTTCGGCGGGCGGGCGCTGCAGCCGGAGCAGCAGGCCAAGTATCTGAACACATCCGAGAGCCCGGTGTTTCACAAGCGCCGGGCTTTTTACGGCTTCCCCCACGCCCTGGAGGCCATCCGCAAGCGCGGCCGCGCCGTGGTGGTAGAGGGCTACTTCGACCGCATCGCCGCCCAGCGCGCCGGGCTGGCAGAGTCCGTCGCCACCTGCGGCACCGCGCTGAGCGAAGAGCACGCCCGGGATTTGCGCCGCCGCACCGAAGAGGTGGTGCTGCTCTTCGACGGCGACGAGAGCGGGCAGCGCGCCATGCTGCGCAGCCTGTCCACGCTGCTGTCCCAGGGCCTGCGGGTGCGCGCCGCGGCGCTGCCCAACGGGGCCGATCCCGACGATTTCCTGCGCAGCCAGGGCGCTGAGGCGCTGGCCGGGCTGGTGGAATCCGCGCCCCCCGCTCTTGAAATCGCCATGGCCCGCGCCGCCGCGGCGGGCTGCGCCACCCCCTGGCAGCGCGCCGACGCCGTAAACCAGGTGGCCCCGCTGCTCGCGCTGCTGGCCGACAGCGTGGAGCGGGGCGAGTTCACCCGCCGCTTGGCCCAGCACACTGGCGCAGAGCCCCGCGACATTGAGGCCGCCGTGCAGCGCCTGCGCGGCGGCGCTGCGGCAGAGCCGCCCCCCCCCGCGCCCCGCCGGCGCAGCCCGGAAGAGCGCCACTACGAAACCGCGCTGCGCCTGCTCCTCGACCAGCCGGCGCTGCGCCTGCCCCTGGCCGAGGCCCCGCTGCTCGATCTGGCCCCCGGCGATGGCTGGCGCGCGCTGGCCGAGCTGGTGCTGCGCGCCCGCAGCGGCCCCAAGCGCCTCGATGTGCTGCTGGGCGAGCAGCCCCCGGCGCTGCGCGCCCGTCTCAGTGCGCTGGCCACCGCAGAGCGCCCCGATATCGCTTCGGCCGACGCCGCCCTGGCCCAGCGCATGCTCGAAGACGCGCTGCGGCGGCTCGCCGATTGGCGGCGGCGCAGCGAGTCCCGGGCATTCAACCGGCGCATGCGCGCCGCAGATGAGAGCGCGCAGGCAAAGCTGCTCGCGCAAAAGCAGCAGCAGCTAGAGCAGCGCCGCGCCGAGCTTCAACAGCGCCGCCCAGAGGAGGGCGCAGCCCTGCACTGACAGGCTCCACACGCTCCACCGGCCTCCGGGCCACCCTTTCGCAGCAAAGGAGATCCCCCCATGTCCCAAGCCGCGCCCGAAACCCGTCCCCGACGCGCCAAACTGCGCGCCGGAACCACGCGTCTCCGCACGCAGCATCCGGTGCAGCTGCTGCTGAAGCGCGGGCAGCGCCAGGGCTATCTCACCCTGGACGATGTGAACGGCGAACTGCCCGCCGCGCTGCGCTCGGATGAGAATCTGCAAGAGGCGCTGGCGCTGTTCCGCGAGCACGGCATCGGCGTCATTGGCGCGCGCGCCCCGCAGTGCGCCGCGCCCCCGGCAGACCCCGGGCCGGATCGCAGCGGCGACCCCATGCGCGCCTACCTGCGCGAGATGGGGCAGGTGTCGCTGCTCAACCGCGAAAGCGAGATCGAAATCGCCCAGCGCATCGAGGCGGGAGAGCGCGCCATGCTCTACGCCAGCGTCGGCACGCCCCTCGGCATCCGCGAGCTGCTGGAGCGCGGCGCGGCGCTGCGCCGGGGCGAGCGGCGGCTGAAGGAGCTGCTCTCCGGGCTGGACGAAGAGCCCGGCGAGCGCGAAGTGGAGCAGCGCCGCCGCGATTTGCTTCAGGCATTCGGCAAGATTCGCCGCCTGGAATGCTGCGTGGCGAAGAAGCAGGCGGCCCTGGCCGACCCCGCCACCGGCGAAGCGGCGCGCGCGCGCCTTTGCGCCGATGTGCGCGAGCAGCGCCGCCGCATGGTGGACTTGCTGCTCGATCAGCACTTCGCACAGCGCTGCTTCCAGCAGATTGCCGAGCTGGTGCGGGAGCGCGCCCGGCAGGCGGCCTCGCTGCAGCGCCAGGCCGCCTGCGGCTCTGCCAAGGGCGCGCAGAGCCAGCGCCGCCTGGCCGCCCTGGAAGCCGAAACCGGCATGAGCCGCCGCGCCCTGGCCCGCGTGCTCGAAGACTACGCCAGGGGGCGCGCGGCCTCCCGGGCCGCCCAGCGCGAGCTCACCGAGGCCAACCTGCGCCTCGTGGTGTCCATTGCCAAGCGCTACCTGAGCCGCGGGCTGCATCTCCTCGACCTCATCCAAGAGGGCAACATCGGCCTGATCCGCGCGGTGGAGAAGTTCGAGTGGCGGCGCGGCTACAAGTTCTCCACCTACGCCACCTGGTGGGTGCGCCAGGCCATTACCCGCGCCATTGCCGACCAGGGGCGCACCATCCGCATTCCCGTGCATATGCTCGACACCATCTACAAGATCGGCCGGGCCACGCGGCAACTGGTGCAGGCGCTGGGCCGCGAGCCCACCGCCGAAGAGCTCGCGCAGCGGCTCGAAATGCCCCTGGACCGCGTGTGCACGGCGCTGAAGATCGAGCGCGAGCCGATCAGTCTGGAGGTCCCTGTGGGCGACGACGACGACGCCAACCTCGGCGACATGGTGGAAGACCAGGACGCGGTGAATCCCCACGCCGCCGTGGTGGATCAGAGCCTCTCGGAGCAGGCCTGCCGGGTGCTTTCCACCCTTGCGCCCAGGGAAGAGCATGTGATCAAGATGCGCTTCGGCATTGGCGACCGCAGCAAGCACACCCTGGAAGAGGTGGGCTGCGATTTCGAGGTGACCCGCGAGCGCATCCGCCAGATCGAAGCCAAGGCCCTGCGCAAGCTGCGCCACCCCAGCCGCAGCCGCCTGCTCAAGGGCTTCTTCATGGAGAGCTGAGATGGCGCAGCAAAACCCGCAGCGCATGGACGCCCAATTGGTAATCGGCGGCCGCTATCACGATATGGACTTCGCCCGCCTGGAGCTGCTGAAGCTCTTGGCCGAGCACCAGCAAATCCGCGTCCGCGTATCTGCCGATTACCGGGACGCCGAAGACCTGGGCGATTGCCGCTTTCTCATCACCTACACCTGCGACCTTGCGCCCAGCGAGGCAGAGCAGGGCGCGCTGTCCCGCTGGGTGGAATCCGGCGGGCGCTGGCTGGCGCTGCACGGCACCAACGCGCTGCTGGAGTTCACCGAAGCCGGCGTGGCCGCGCCGCGCGGCTTTCCGCTTTTGGCCCGCACTTTGGGCAGCCAGTTCATCGCCCATCCGCCCATTCAGCCCTACGCCGTCGAGCTGGCCGATCCCGGCCATCCGCTGGTGCGCGGCATTGAGCCCTTCGAGACCGACGACGAGCTTTATCTCTGCGAATATCACGAGCGCGAAGCGCTGCACCCTCTGCTGCACACGCACTTTGCGGGCATGGCCCCGGGGTTTGTGGAAGAAGACTGGCGCGGCGCAACCGCCCCCCACTTGGTGATGTATCTGCGCCCCCTTGGCGCGGGCGCGGTGCTCTACAACACCCTCGGCCACTGCCGCGGCCATTACGATATGCGCCCGGCGATGGATTACTACCCGCAAATTGAGCGCTGCTCCTGGGAAAAGCCGCAGTTCTACGAGTTGCTGCGCCGCGGCATCCGCTGGTGCATGGGCGAGCTGGATTGAGCCGTGCCCGTGGACGCGCCCCGCGCGCGCCTGCTGCTGCTGCGCCACGCCGAAGCACAGGCCGCCCCCGGCCCCGACTACGAGCGCCCGCTCACCGCTGCCGGCCATCGCGCCGCCGCCGAACTCGGCGCGCAGCTGCGCGCCAGGGGCATTCGGCCCGATCGCGTGCTGTGCTCTCCCGCCCTGCGCACCCGGCAAACCTGGCAGGCGCTGGCACTAAATTGCGAAGCGCTGCGGCTGGAAGCCGCCCTTTACGGCGCAGGCGCAGCCGAGCTTCGCGCCCACTGCGCCGCTCTCGAAGCGTATGTAGGTTGCGCCCTGCTCATCGGCCACAACCCCGGAATCTCCGCCCTGGCCGCGCAACTCGCCGAAGCCGCCCCTCCTGCCCACATCCGGCAGCGCCTCGCCCGCGGCCTGCGCCCCTGCGCTCTGGCAGAATTCGCCATCGCCGCAGACTGGGCCGCCCTTGCCCCCGCGCCGGGCGCGCCCGGCGGCGCGGCCCTGCTCGCCCTGCACGAGCCCGCCCCGCCCGGCTGATTCTCCGCGCTATGCTGCGGCATTGAGGGCAGCGGCGCTGCGGCGCCCCACGGAGGAAACGCATGAGCACTTTCTGCGAGGATCGCGTGGCCATTGTCACCGGAGCGGGCCGCGGCATTGGCCGCGAGTATGCGCTCATGCTGGCCGAGCACGGCGCAAAGGTGGTGGTAAACGACATGGGCGGCGCGCGCGACGGCAGCGGCTCAGACCTCTCCCCCGCCGAGGCCGTGGTGGCCGAAATCGAATCCCGGGGCGGCCAGGCCAGCGCCAACGGCGCAGATGTCAGCGACTTCCAATCCGCGCAGCAGATGGTGCAGCGGGCCCTGGAGCGCTACGGCCGCCTGGATGTGCTGGTCAACAACGCCGGCATTCTGCGCGACCGCATGCTCGTGAATATGCAGGAATCCGAATGGGACGCCGTGATTCGCGTGCACCTGAAGGGCACCTACGCGCCCTCTCACCACGCCGCCGCCTACTGGCGCGCCGAAAGCAAGGCCGGGCGGCCCGTGAATGCGCGGCTCATCAACACCACCTCGGTATCGGGCATTTATGGCAACCCGGGGCAGTGCAACTACGGCGCGGCCAAGGCGGGCATTGCCGCGTTCAGCATCATCGCCTCGCGCGAGCTCGGCCGTTACGGCGTCACCGTCAACTGCATTGCGCCGGGCGCGCTTACCCGGCTCACCGAAGACCTGCAGCCCGGCGAAATTACCGACGCCATGCGCGAAGCCCAGAGCCCGCGCTGGATTGCGCCCATCGTCACCTGGCTGGCCAGCAGCGAATCCAGCGATGTCACCGGCCGCATCTTCGAATCCTCGGGCAGCGTCTTCGCCGTCGCCGAAAGCTGGAACCGCGGCCCCGCGGCCAAGCCCGTCATGGACCCCACCGCGCTGGGCCCCATCGTGCGCGATCTGGTCAAACAAGCCCGCCTCAACACCGGCATGAACGGCAAGTTCCAGGACGGCGGCCTTCTCAGCTAACCGGCTCGAAAAACCAACACTCTGGAGATGAGAAAAATGGTGCAACTGTCCACGCAGCGGGAGACTTTCTCCCCCCCCCCCCCCCCGTGGGAAATTGGCCGTGAGGCGGGGGATTTATCGCCTGTGCCTCGTGCTCTTTGCCGGGGCGCTGTTCGCGGTGTCCTTCGCAGCGCAAAGCGCGCAGGCGCAGACCGCCGGCACCTGGAGCGTCACTGCCAACATTGACCGCGACGCCGACACGCCCGGTGTGCAAATCAACGAAGGCGACAACGTTGGACTCCGCTTCGTCGCCAACGGACTGACCAGCGGCGGCTTCAGTGTGCGATTTCGCGTTCGCGGCGGCACCGTCGACGCCAATGACTTGTCCCGTGTGCTGGGGCAGAGTTCCACCGGACAAATCAACTCTCTGCCTCATGAAACCCCAAACAACATTATTTTCAACGATCGTTTCCCGGATTACGATATAAGGATCAACACCACAGATGACAGCGCCGTTGAGGGCGATGAGACTTTCGTGGTTGAAACTTTCAGCTACGATGGGAGCAGCGGCCCCAATGTTCCGTTCAACACCCCGGCGAGCATCACCATCACCATCCTCGCCAACGACGCCGCCCGCACCCTCACCGTTACCGGCCCGGCCTCAATTACCGAAACCAACAGCGATCTGGAAAGCGGCGACTACACCGTCACCCTCACCGGCACCGCCTTCTCCTCGGCCACCACCGTCACCTGGACTGTCTCCCACGGCACCACCAGCGATGCCGACTTTGTGGCCGCTTCCGACCGCAGCGGCACGGTGAGCTTCGGCCCCGGCGATGGCAATGGCGCCACCAAAACCTTCACCCTCACCGTGGCCGGCGACACCCAGAATGAAAGCGACGAAACTTTCAGCGTGCAAGTCAGCGTCGCCGACAACACCGCCAATGGCGGCACCCTCTACGGCGCGGCGGCTTCCACCACCATTGTCAATGACGATGCCGATCACAGTTTCGCCTTCACCAACCCGGTTACGAGCATCACCGAAGGTTCGGCGGCCACCACCTACACCGTCACCCGCACCGGCCCGGCCATCACCGGCGCAAGCGGCATCACCGTTACCTGGGCCTACGCCGCCGGCACGCCTGCCCCGGCGGCCGTGGACTTCAGCGGCGACGCCGCCCCGGCCGGCGGCACTCTGGTCTTCACCGCCTCGGAAACCTCGGAGACCTTCACGGTCACCACCAAGGAAGACGCGCTGAACGAGCCGGGCGAGCAATTCACCCTCACCTTGAGCATTGCAGCCGGCGCGCACACCACCGCCGCTGATGCTGAAGGCGGCGCTGGTGTGCCGACTCCCATCACCGTTACCATCGCCGACGACGACCCGGTCACCGTGGCCATTACCCGCACCAGCGGCACCGGCGCGGTGGCCGAGAGCAGCGGCAACCTGGGTTTCACCGTCACCTTGGCCGGCGGCACCCGCGCCACGGGCGTTTCCACCACCGTGCCCTTCAGTGTCGGCGGCAGCGGCATCACCGTCAGCGACTACGACATCATCGCCGCCCATACCAGCGTCTCCGCCACCGCCTCCTTCGTCACCATCGGCCACGGCGGCACCACTGGCACCATCACTCTGAACATTTCCGACGACGGCCTGAACGAAGCCCAGGAATCACTCACCGTCACCGGCGCAGCCGTGGGCGCCACCGGCCTGCGCCTGTCCGGCGCCGGTGCATTTGGCGCGGTGGAATACACCAGCGGCGGCAACACAGCCAGCGTGCCGATCACCGACAACGACCCCATCACCGTTTCCATTGCCCGCTCCGGCGGCACCATGGCCACCGTGGACGAGGGCGGTTCGGCCGAATTCACCGTCACACTCAGCGGCGCAAGCAGCGGCTCGGCGGCGGACATCACCGTGCCCTATACGGTGGTTATCAGCGGCAGCGGCTACACCCTCGCCGATCTCGGCGGCGCCACCGGCACTTTGACCATCACCGCCGGACAGACCAGCGGCGCAATCACCATTCAAATGCCGATCAGCAGCACCTTGGGCGAAGCCAGCCCCGATCAGACCGTGACCGTCGCCCTTACCGGCGACGACGCCGCCACCCCGGGCACAGATGAAGGCCCCACCGCCGCCAGCGGCGGGGGCAGCGTCACCCGCACCGCCACCACCGCCAGTCAGAGCGCCACGGTCATGGTCAATTTCGTGGACGCCCATCGTTTCGCCTTCACCAACCCGGTCACGAGCATCACCGAAGGCTCGGCGGCCACCACCTATACCGTCACCCGCACCGGCCGAGACATCAGCAGCGGCAGCACGCTGACCGTCACCTGGGCCTACGCCGCCGCCACACCGGCCCCTGCCGCCACCGATTTCAGCGGCGACACTGCCCCGGCTGGCGGCACGCTGGAATTCACCACCACGGAGACCAGTAAAACTTTCACGGTGGCCACCAAGGAAGACTCGCTGAACGAGCCGGACGAGCAGTTCACCCTTACCCTGAGCATCGCCGCCGGTGCACACACCACAGCCGCCAATGCCGAAGGCGGCGCAGCCGTGCCGCCGGCCATCACCGTAACGATCGCCGACGACGACCCCATCGCCCTCACCGCCACCACTACCACCGCGGTAGCCGAAGGCAGCAACGCCGTGGTTAATGTGGATCTGGGCGCGGTGCCGATCCGCGATGTGACCGTCGCCTACACCCTTGGCAACACCGCCGCCACCACCGATGTGGACGCCACCCTCAGCGGCATGGGCGCAGACCTCAGCGACACCAGCGGCGGCAGCATCACCATCACCGCCGCCGCCGGCGTGGCTACTGGCGACATCACCGTGGGCATCAGCGCTGACAACCGGAACGAATCCGCCGAGACTTTCACCGTCACCATCACCGCCGCCGACATTACCGGCGCACACGGCACAGCCACCATCGCCAGCGGCGGCACGCCAACCTTCACCATCGGCGCAAGCGATGCCATCTCCGTTTCCATTGCGGCCGATGATGCGACGGTGCGGGAAGGCGGCAGCGCCACCTTCACCGTTACACTCACCGGTGCCATGGCGGGCTCGGTGGCGGCCATTACCGTGCCTTACACGGTGAGCGGCGTCACCGCCGTTACGCACACGGATGCGAACAACGGCAGCCTTGAAATTGCCGCGGGCATGACCAGCGGCACCATCACCATCGGCATTCCGGCAAGCGACACCGCCACAGACGACACCGCCGACGATACGCTGACCGTCACCCTCACCGCCGCCGACGCCGGGCCGCCCGCGGTGGCAGGCCCCAGCGCCGCCGCCGGAGGCGGCGAAGTGGCGGTGAGCGGCACAGAATCTGAGCAGAGCGCGCAAGCGACGGTGGAATACCTGACCCATCTGCACAGCGTTGCCATTACCACCCCGGCCACGCCGGGCGCCATTACCGAAACCAATGCGGACGCCAACACCACCTA
>JAPPPQ010000007.1 GCA_028817435.1 Deltaproteobacteria bacterium | reverse complement strand
CCCAACAGGATCTACTTTGCAAACCTAAGTTCCACCTCTAGAAACCTTAACAGTAGATATGTAGTGAACCTAAGTAGCCACACCCTAAATCCTATCTCTGAACGGGTTCTAGCTAAAGGCCTCACCTTTGTCCCCACCCCTAAACTGCCTACTACAGAAAGCCTGCTGTCTGACTATGAGAGATTCACCAGATCTCTCAGAGTCAAACACTTTTTTGGCAATAAGCCACCTCCACCCCAGCACCCATTCAAAGGTAAATCGGATTGGATTCCACCCCCAGCATCCAATCCTAACCTAGAAGAATACATCTCCCTTACAAAATCTGCACTCTCCTCCCTCCCCATCCCACGCACACACCCCAACCTCCCTCAGGCTGAACTCAAGGCTCTCCACAGCCTCAGAAGAATGAAGGACCTCACCATCAGGAAGGCGGACAAAGGGAGTTGTATCGTTGTAGAAGATACCTCTAGCTACATTGATAACGGGATGGCCCACTTGCAAAACACTTCTATATACAGAATGCTATCAGGTGACCCCACAATTAGTATGTCTAAGAGCATAGGAGACTTTGTAGAGTACCTCTTCAACTCCAACTACATTGACAAGCATACCCATTCATTTCTCAAGCCCCCCCAAAGCCCTAGGACACAGAGGTTGTACTTTACCAAAAAACTTCACAAAAACCCACCCAGCATTCGACCTATAGTCAGTGGTTGCAGTGGACCAACAGAAAAGATTTCAGCATTCCTTGACCATCACTTAAAACCCTTAATCCCCCAATTGCCTTCATACACTAGAGACTCAGGCCACATTGTTTCCATCCTAGAAACCACCCCATTCCCCAAAGACTGCATCCTAGTAGCCATAGATGTTTCTAACCTCTACCTCAACATCCCACAAGACGAGGGGACCGCAGTATGCCTGGATGCGCTCCAGGACCACGATCTCCTCCCAATGCCCAGGGAACTACTCCAAACCCTCTTTGACATTGTCCTCAAATGCAATGTCTTCTCTTTCTCCACACACACCTTCCAACAAACCCAGGGCACTGCGATGGGGACCAAGATGGCCCCTTCGTATGTGAACCACTTCATGGGAAACCTCGAAGAGAAGTTCCTCGAGAAAGAGCCCCACCGCCCGGACTTCTGGAAGAGATTCATCGACGACATCCTCTGTGTCTGGATGGGTTCAAGGGAGTCTCTTGAGGCTCTCCTGCGCAGACTCAATTCCTGCCACCCAACCATTCACTTCACCTGGACCATCTCGGAGGACTCGTTGGAATTCTTGGACACCAGGATATACAAGGGAAGCAGATTTAGTGAGACCGGTATCCTAGACATAGAAACTCACTTTAAACCTACTAATACCTTCCAATACCTACACTTTTCATCTAGTCACCCCAAGGGAGCATTCAAGGGCCTAGTTAGGGGGGAAGCCATTCGAATCCTTAGGTCCAACTCAAGCCAGGCCAAATTTGAATCCACCATTTCCACTTTTAGGCACCACCTCCTTTGTAGAGGATATTCTAAGTCCTTTATAGACCCACTCCTTGCTACAGTCCCATACTCTCTTAGGAATCATTACATTCAACTCCCTCACCCTAATCCTGACCCTCACCCTAACCCTGACCCTAACCTTAACCCTGACCCCCTCTCTAACTCTATTCTCACCTCCAACTCCAACTCTAAACCCCTCCCTAACTCTAAACCCAACACTAACATTCACCCCATCACACCCAGATTCATCACCACCTATTCACCCTCCCTACAACACCTTCACAAAACCCTATGCCTCCACTGGGACCTCATCTCCAAAGATAGCCATCTTAACCAACTCTTTTCCACCCCCCAGCTCTGTTTTAGACGGGACCAGGCCCTCTCCAACTTCCTCGTGAGAGCAGTCACCACCGGAGACCCCCCTCCCCCTATCACAGACATCCCTCTACAGATAAGTACCCACACAGCTAGAGTGAAACCCTGTAACCACCCCCAGTGTGTTACTTGCCCCAAACTCCTCTCCTACAATGTCATCCACTCCTCAACCACTCACCACCCTTATTACCTATCAGATTCCTTCACATGCAACACCACCAACCTTATCTATTGCATCATCTGTTCAAAATGCTCCAAGATGTACATAGGACAGACTTCTAAAACTCTCAAAAACCGTTTCCGCCACCACAGAGCAGCAGCAAAGGAGAAGAGGAACTGGCCCATCTACCGCCACTTCGCTTCTGGTGGACACGACTTCAACTCTGATGCCTGGATCCTCCCCTTGGAACACTGTCCCCAACAGAGGCTCCTAACACGAGAGATACATTGGATCAAGGCACTAAACACTACCCTCCCCCACGGCCTCAACTCCCAGTACTCTATTCTGTAGAGTGCAGGGCAGTTGGTACCCCCATTCATGCTAGGCACTAAGTCCTTGGCTTGTATCTTGTTCGTGGTGGGAACCTTGCCTCAAAATGTCACTTAATTAAACAGAGCCCTATGGCCACTCAGTTGGTGCATGTATGTTGTCTGTACATTACATAACTCTGTATCACTCACCCCTTCTAATTTTCTCTAAGTCATCATTCCATGTCAGCTGTGACATTCCACAGGTCACAGTTCATCCCGAACTCTACATTCCATCACTCAGTTCATCTCACACCCCCCTGAACTTCACATTCCAAACATTCCATTAAGTGCCTGACTTTTATATCACACTATGTATGACAGCCATGGTATATAAAGACTCACCCTGAGTCATTCAGTCATATCTCCTGAAGAAGGACCTCATCACAAGTCCGAAATATCGAGATAAGTTTTGTTAAGCCAATCGGCTGTCAACTTTCAACATGTCTTCATCGCAAGCCGCGGTTCGCCCGCCGACAACGATCGAGACTCCAACCGCTTCTCGGAAGCGTCCCGCTACATCCCCGCTCGCCGAAGAGCATCGCCGAACCCCTGCTGACGTCGGGAGCATCTCTAACAACGAGAACGAAGCTCGGGCTTCGCCCTCGGAGACCATAACCCGAAATCGAGATGCCCGCTTAGGATCCGCCTCGGCTGGATCCGTTAGCATCGCCGGCAAACTCCTGGACCTACGGAAAAGCTATCACAAGCTCTCCCGTCAGCTCCAGCAGGCCACTCATCACCAGCAATTTCTCGATAATTGTCTGGAAAAACAGCTTATCCCCGAGGGCCTCAAGATTAAGCTAGAGCCTCAAGCGTTCATGGCTTCGGTCACGGGCATCAAAGCCATCTGGAATAACCGTATCACGGATATGTCCAGAGGGCTGATGCAAACGCTGCAGCGCCATTACCTCACGGTTATGGATCACCTCCAACGTGAATTAGATGGCGTCCAAGAGCAGATCACTAGCCTCTCTGACACCTCTACCTCCACCCAGGAACTCCAACACCACAGGGATATGATCAAGAAGACAGATGACAACCTGGAGAAGCAGAAGCTGAAACTCTCTAAGAGGGCTGAGCAAAAGCTCGAAAAACTGCGTAACCCCACCACTTCTGTCCCCAAAACTAAGAGGAGCAGGAAAGGGAAAGGCCACAGTCCCCCCAGGACAGCAGCCCAACCGACCCCTGCTCAACCAACCAGCACTAACCCAACCCATCTCCCTTCTAAACCCTCCCATCCCAGAAGCTATGCTGAAGCTGCAAAGGATTTTCGGAAAACGGGCCCCGGAGACCGCTCCCACCCTCGGAATGGAACCCGGACCCAGCCACGACGACCCCAGACGGCCCACCAGAAGAAAGGACTCCTACCTACACCCCAATATCCTCCAATGTATCCTCCCAACCAACATCTACCACCTCTACGACCTCCTCCCCACCCCCCTCAACCACTCTTCCCCCCCACACCTCCTCCCTCTGCCCCAGCTCTTGCCCCCCTACTTCTAACTCTCACACAGGTGCTCCAACAACTGACGGCCGCCACCGGAGGTCACGCCCTGCAGACCGGAGGACCCCCAACAGGATTTACTTTGCAAACCTAAGTTCCACCTCTAGAAACCTTAACAGTAGATACGTAGTGAACCTAAGTAGCCACACCCTAAATCCTATCTCTGAACGGGTTCTAGCTAAAGGCCTCACCTTTGTCCCCACCCCTAAACTGCCTACTACAGAAAGCCTGCTGTCTGACTATGAGAGATTCACCAGATCTC
>JAPPPQ010000059.1 GCA_028817435.1 Deltaproteobacteria bacterium | reverse complement strand
TAGAGCAGAATGCGCGCGCAGGCGGAGAAGGCCGCCGACGCCCCCAGCCGACGGGCCGCCGCCTGCGCCGCGCGCCAAGCCGCCCGCGGCGCCAGCGGCCGCGCCAAAAACGCCGCGCGCAACGCCCGCTTGCGCTCCGCCACCGCCGCAGCCTCAGGACGGCCCGAGGTAGGCGGGCGTCTCGGCCAGCGCTTCCTCGACGAGATCGGCCAGCGCGGCCAAGCGCCCGGAGAGCGCGGCGGGAAAAGCCGCGGCCCCGCGCCGCAGCACCAGAGTGTTGGCGATGTTCAGGCCGGCGAGCACCGCCACATCCACCGTATCCACCGTGCGCGAGCGCGCGCGCACCTTCTCCATGGTCTCGTCGAGAAGCTGCGCCGCGCGCCGCACCGACTCGGGATCGGCCTGTGCGAGCACGCGATACTCGCGCCCCTGAATCTGCACCGGCACCGTCTGCTTGTCGGCCACCGCTCAGTCCTCCGGCCCGCCGGGCGCGCCGCCAGCTGCGGAGTTGGACTCGCCGCCGGGGTTGGGATCGGCGTAGCGCCGCTCGAGCTCCGCCTCCACCTGCTCAATCTGCGCCACCAGTTCGTCAATGCGCTTGACCGCCTCGCGCCGCGTCTGGCGGGAGGCCAGCGCCTCGGAATCGAGTTCGCGCAGCCGGGCCTCGCTGCGGGCGACCCGCTCGCGCAACTCGGTGTTCTCGCGCCGCAGCGCCTCGAAGCGCTGCAACAGTGCGCGCACCAGCGCCTCCAGCCGCCCCAGATTCGCAAGCTCCGGAGTCTCCTCCCCGCGCCCCGCTGTCGTCTCGCCCGCCATTGCCGCGCCCTCCTCTGCGAATGGTATCACTTCCCCGGCGGCGGGCGGCAGCCGGCGGGCGCGGCGTTACACTCCGCGCCATGCGAGGCCCCTGCGGTGAAATCGCCTTTGTCCCGGTGGCGGAAATCGCCCGGGATTTCGGCACGCCCACCTATGTGTATGACGCGGCGGCCATTGTGGAGCGCATCGCCGAGCTCTCCCGCTTCGATGTGCTGCGCTACGCGCAGAAGGCGAACTCGAACCTGGCGGTGCTGGACCTGTGCCGGCGCCACGGCGCGCTGGTGGATGCAGTTTCCGCCGGCGAGATTCACCGGGCGCTGGCGGCGGGCTTCGACGCGCAGGGCGACCCGCCCCCCATCGTCTATACCGCCGATGTCTTCGACCGCGAATCCCTGGACTGCGTCATTGAACATGGCATCGCCGTCAACTGCGGCTCGCCCGACATGATTGACCAGTATGGAGAAAGCACCGGGGGCGGCGGCGAAATTACGCTGCGCATCAACCCGGGCTTTGGCCACGGCCACAACCGCAAAACCAACACCGGCGGCGCGCACTCGAAGCACGGCGTCTGGCACGAAGATCTGCCCGACTGCCTGGCGCGCGCCCGGCGCCACGGCCTGCGCATTACCGGCGCGCATATGCACATCGGCTCCGGCGCCGATCTCGAACACCTGGCGCAGGTGGCCGGGGCGCTGGAAAGGCTGGCGCCGCAATTGGGCGGCGATCTCCACACCCTGAGCGCCGGGGGCGGGCTGCCGGTTCCCTACCGGGCGGGCGAACCCGCGTCCACGCCCGAAACTTTGGCGAGCTACTTCCGCCTGTGGGACGCAGCGCGCCGCCGGCTCGAAGCGCGGCTCGGCCGCGCGCTGCGCCTCGAAATTGAGCCGGGCCGCTATCTGGTGGCCGAGGCCGGCACCTTGGTGACCGAAGTGCGCGCCGTGAAGCGGCAGGGCGGCAACCACTTCGTGCTGGTAGATGCCGGCTTCAACACGCTGGCGCGGCCCGCCATGTATGGCGCCTATCACCCGATGTCGCTGCTGCCGAAGAACAGCAGGGCGGCGGGGGCCGGTCTGGAGGAGCGGAAGGTCTGCGAGGTGGTGGTGGGCGGGCCGCTCTGCGAATCCGGCGATATTTTCACGCAAGATGAGGAGGGCATGGTGCGCACGCAGCCGCTGCCGGAGGCGCAGGTGGGCGACCTGCTGCTGATCGGCTGCGCGGGCGCTTACGGGTTTTCGATGAGCTCGAACTACAACTCCAAACCCCGTGCCGCGGAAGTCATGATCAGCGGCGGCCGGGCGCACTTGGTCCGCGCCCGGGAAACCGGTGCAGACCTGATGCGGGGCGAGCGAATTCCATGAAGATTGCCATCCTCCTCATCGCCCTGATGCTTCCGCTCAGCGGTGTGTCCTGCAAGAGCAAGGGGGGCCGGGACACCTCGGGCAGCGAAGCCTACAGCAAGGCATGGAAGCGCTGCATCACCCCGATCCGGGAGGCGAACCGGGAAGCCGGGGTCCAGGCCATCGAAACCGAGAAATGGACGCGCTGTGAAGGGATCGCCCTCGAAGCCAGCCGGAAAGCCAGGGGAAAGAGCACCCCCGAGCAAGCGCCCGGCGAGGAGCCGAAGCCGGAGCGGAAGCGCGGCAAAGTGCGGTGCTTCTTCGCCAAGGCCGTCTCCATTCTCCCCTTCGTGAAAAATGCCTGCAGCGAGCCGTAGTATGCTAGGAAATGTGCAGCACGCCGAAGGAGGAAAACCGTGGCCATTGAGGATTCGCTGCTGCGCGCGCTGTGCGCGCAGACACTGGTGCGCACCGATCTGCAGGGGATCGGCGAGCGGGAAGAGGGGAAGGTCCGCGACAACTACATGGCGGCGGGGCGGCGCACCATTGTGGTGACGGACCGCGTCAGTTGTTTTGATGTGGTGGTGGGCACCATCCCGCTCAAGGGGCAGGTGCTGAACCGGCTCGCCGCCTTCTGGTTCGAGAAGACGCAGGCGCTTGCGCCAAATCACCTGATCGAGGTGCCGGATGCGAATGTCTCGGTGGTGCGCGAGCTGCGCATTCTGCCGGTGGAGTTCGTGGTGCGCGGCTACCTGACGGGCGTGTCGCCAACCTCAATTTGGACGGCCTACGAGCGCGGCGAGCGCAGCTACTGCGGGCACCACCTGCCGGAGGGGCTGGCGAAACACGAGGCGCTGCCGGAGCCGCTGCTCACGCCCACCACCAAGGCGGCGCGGGGCGAGCACGACGAGTTGACCTCCCGGGCGGAGATTCTCTCCCGCGGCCTGGTGAGCGAAGAGCTCTACGACGAAGCGGCGCAGATTGCGGCGAAGCTCTTCGCCGCCGGCAGCGAGTGGGCGGCGCAGCGGGGCATGATTTTGGCCGACACGAAGTATGAAATGGGACTCGACGAAAACGGCGCGCTGCTGCTGGCCGACGAGATTCACACCCCCGATTCCTCGCGCTACTGGTTTGCCGACAGCTACCAGCGCGCGCTGCGCGAGGGCGGCGATCCCAAATCTTTCGACAAAGAGTTCGTGCGCCGCTGGCTGGTGAGCGAGCACAACTGGCGCGGCGAGGGACCGCCCCCCACCCTGCCCGACGAGGTCCGCTGCGAAGCCGCGCGCCGCTACCTCGACGCCTACGCACAGCTCACCGGCGCAGAACTGGTCCCCGACACCGATCCCCCCGAGGCGCGCATCGCCAAGGCCCTGCAGACCTAGCGCAGTTGCGGCGCGCAGCGGAGGGGAGCGGCGCTCAGGGATTTCCGGAGCGGCGGCCGAGTGTGAGAACCGTCAGGAACACATTGACGATCCAGATGCGGAAGTAAGCCGAGGCGTTGCCGCCGAGCTGCGCCTCCGCCATCAGCCGCCTTCCTGCGCGTCCGGCGCGGCGGGTTCGCGCGCGAGCTCCCGGGCGATCTCCGCGCGCTTTTCGGCGAGAAAAGCCTCGTAGCCGGGGCCGTGCCAGGCGCGGTGCTCGCCCTGGGCGTAGGCCAGGGCGTTGCGGCAGTAGTTCCAGGCGTTCAGGCGGTTTTCGGCGCGGCAATCGCGGCGGCGGATTACCCGGGCCGGCACGCCGGCCGCCACCGAGTGGGGCGGGATGACGCCGCCCGGCGGCACCACCGCGCCGGGCGCCACAATGCTGCCCCGGCCCACCACAGCGCCGTCCATCAGCACCGCGCCCACGCCCACCAGGCAATCGTCGCCCACCTCTGCGCCGTGAATCGTGGCGTGGTGGGTGATGGAGCAGAAATCGCCGATTCGCGTGCCGTGCTCGTAGCCCACATGCACCATCACGAAATCCTGCAGATTGCTGTGCCGCCCAATGCGCACTTCGTTGCACTCGGCGCGAATTACGCAGTTGGGCCACAGCGACGAGCCTTCGCCAATGGCGACGCGCCCGTAGAGCGCGGCGCTGTCCGCAATCCAGACGCTCTGGTGGATTTCCTGCACGCCCCGAGCATAGCCCGCCCCCGCCGCGCGCGGGCTATGCTCTCGCCGCGCCGCAATTCAGGGCCGGCGCGGGAGGTGCAAATGCGGGCCATCGTCGTGGATCGCTGGATGGAGCCGGAAGAGCTCAAAGTGCGCGAAGCGCCTGCGCCGGAGCCCGGCCCGGGCGCTCTGCAGATTGAGGTGAAAGCCGCGGGCTGCAACTTCTTCGACATTCTCATGTGCCGCGGCAAATACCAGGTGAAGCCGCCCTTCCCCTTCGTACCCGGCGCAGAGTTCGCCGGCGTGGTGCGCGGCGTGGGCGCAGGCGTCCTGGGCTTTGCCGAGGGCGACCGCGTGCTGGCATCGGGCAGCGGCGGCTTCGCCGAGCGCGCCGTGGCGCCCGCCGGAAACACCCGCGCCCTGCCCGGCGGCATGGACTTCGCCGAGGCCGCCGCGCTGCCCGTCATCTATCCCACCGCCTGGGCCGCCCTGGTGCTGCGCGCCGGGCTGCGGCAGGGCGAAACGCTGCTGGTGCACGCGGCGGCGGGGGGCGTGGGCACGGCGGCGGTGCAGATCGGCCGCGCGCTGGGCGCTCGCGTGCTCGCCACCGCCGGCGGCGCAGAGAAACTGGAAGTGGCCGCCCGCGCCGGCGCCGAGCAGTGCTTCGATTACCGCGAGGAAGACTTCGCCGCCCGCGTGCTGGAAGCCACCGAGGGCCGGGGCGCCGATGTGATCTACGACCCCGTGGGCGGCGAAGTCTTCGACCGCTCGCTCAAATGCATCGCCTGGAACGGGCGGCTGCTGGTGATTGGCTTCGCCGGGGGGCAGATTCCCTCGGTGAAGGCCAACCGCATCCTGCTGAAGAACATCGCCGTGGTGGGCCTGCACTGGGGGGCCTACAACCAGCACGAGCCGGAGCGCGTGTCCGAGGCATTCGAGGCGCTCTTCGATTTGCACCAGCGCGGCGCAATTTCGCCGCTGATCTACGGGCGCTACCCTCTGGAGCAGACCGGGCAGGCGCTCTGCGAGCTTGGCTCGCGCAAAACCTGGGGCAAGCTCATCATCGAGCCCTGAGGCGGGGCGGCTGGCGCGGCGCGGGCGGCGGGCTATGCTGCGCCTCCCGGCTCGGCGGGCCCACACAGACGGAGAGAGGCATGGCCAAGAAGTCGCAGGTGCTGCGCGACCTGAAGCGCGAGAAGTTGATCGCCAAGTTTGCGGCGCGGCGCGCCGAGCTGCGCAAGCGGCTGGGCGATCCGGAGCTTCCGGTGGAGGAGAAGCTCGAGATTCAAGAGCAGTTCGCAAAGCTGCCACGCAACTCCTGCCCCACGCGGCTCACCCGCCGCTGCCGCATCACCGGGCGCGCGCGCGCCGTGTATCGCAAGTTCGGCCTGTCGCGGATTATGCTGCGCAACATGACCCTGCGCGGCGAGCTGCCGGGCATGACCAAGTCGAGCTGGTAGCCGGGGCCGCCGTGAAAAAGGACATCCATCCCGACTACCACAAGGTTCTGTTCGTGGACAACGCCACGGGCAAGGAGTGGGTCTCGCGCTCCACCTTCACCTCGCAGCACACCAAGCAGGTGGACGGCGAGGAATTGCCCGTAATGCGCCTCGAAGTCTCGTCGGAGAGCCACCCCTTCTGGACCGGGCAGCAGCGGCAGGTGGATTCCGAGGGCCGCGTGGATCGCTTCCGCAAGCGCTACGGCAAGAGCCGGGGCTGAAATGCCGAAGCACTGCCAACTGACTGGCAAGACCAGCAAGGCGGGCCGCCGCGTCTCCCACTCGAATGTGAAGACGCCCCGGCGCTTCCAACCCAACCTGCAGCGCGCGCACCTGCAGAGCAGCGCGCTGCGCCGCAGCATTTCGCTGCGCATTTGCACCCGCGCGCTGCGCAGCGTGCAAAAGCACGGCGGGCTGGACAACTTCCTGATCCACAGCGATGACGCCCGGCTCGCTCCCGAAGCCCTCAAGCTCAAGCGCCAGGTGCAAAAGGCGCTGCACTAGCTCCGGGCGGCCCGGAAGCGGCGAGCAGCGAGCAGCAATGGGCGAACCCGAAACGATCCTGGTGGACGAGCCGCGCCCTCGGGTGCGGCGCATTGCGCTGAACCGCCCGGAGAAGCGCAACGCGCTTTCGGGCCGCCTGCGCGCCGAGCTGTTCGGCGCGCTTGCCGAGGCCGACCGGGACGACGCCGTGCGCGTGCTGGTGCTGTGCGGCGCGGGGCCGTGCTTTTCCGCCGGCTACGACCTGTCCGGCGGCCAGCCCGCCGACCCGCCCTACACCACCGCAGGCGGCGACGGCCACTGGCCGCGCCATGTGGTGGAGGGCGCATTCCACATCTGGGACATGGCCAAGCCCGTGATTGCCCAGGTGCACGGCTGGTGCCTGGCCGGCGGCTCCGAGCTGATGGCCTCCTGCGACCTCGCCTATGTGTCCGAGGACGCGCGCATCGGCTACCCGCCGGTGCGGCTGATGAGCCCGCCCGACAACCAGTTCTTCCCATGGATGGCCGGCATGCGCGCCGCCATGGAGCTGATGCTCACCGGAGATTCCGTGAGCGGCGCGGAAGCCTGCCGCATTGGCCTGGCGAACCGCTGCTTTGCAAACGATGAACTCGCAGACCGCGTGCTCGAAATTGCCGAGCGCATCGCCAAGGTGCCGCCCGAATTGCAGCAAATGAACAAGCGCTGCGTGCACCGCGCCATGGAGATCATGGGCATGCGCGCCGCCATCCGCGCCGGCACCGAAATTCAGGCCCTCGCCTTCCACGCCAAGCCCTCACGCGAATACATGAGAGAGTTCGCACAAGGCGTCCGCCAAGCCCTCGACAAGCGCGACGCGCAGTTCCAAGACTACCGCCAAGGCCCCGGCAAACCGCAGGGCTGAACTGCGCCCCGCGAAATATCCCGCTTCACCCTTTCAGCGAGACGATGGCGCTGCCGGGGGTGGTGTTCTTGCCCTCGGCGTCTTTTACGAAGAGCTCGAGTTCGGCGAGCTTCTCGCCGTCCTCCTCCCACTTGCGCACAACCGTGCCGCCCAGGGTCATGGGCTTGTCGGGCATGTCCATGCCGCGATACTGGCAGGAGAGCTTGACGATGCGGCCGCCGTGGTTCAGCCAATTGGAGACCAGCTCGCCCAGCGCCGCATACTTGAAGCGGCCGTGGATGATGATGGAGCCCAGCGCCTTCGCCTGCGGAAAGGCGTAGTCGTGGTGCAGCGGGTTGAAGTCGCCGCCGCCCGCGGCGTATTTCACCAGTTGCGTCACGCCGGGGGCCTTTTCCAAGGTGGGCAGCGCGTCGCCTTCCGCAAAGTCGTTCCAGGTGAGGGGCATGGCTCTCTCCTCCGCTCAGTAGAACAGCGCCTGGCCGCGCTGCTTGGCGACGACCACGCCGTCCTGGTTCGTGTAGGTGGATTCGTTGGTCACGATCAGCATTTGGCCAATGGAGCGGCTCTCGCGGATGCTGAGATCGGAGACCTTCGAGGTGGCGGTGAGCACATCGCCTGCGCAGATTTCGGCGAAATACTCGGTTTCGGTGCCGCCGTCGAGGACATTCGGCAGCCCGTGCTGCAGGCGCGGCCCGCTCAGCATGGGGCCGCTGAAGGTGTCGCTGCTCTGGCCGGGGATGAAGACCGGCGTGCCGAGATAGGTGGGCGGGCACGGCAGGCTGCGGTAGCCCGCGGCGCGCGCCGCCTGCTCGTCGTAATAGACGGGATCGGCGTAGCCCACGCCGCGCGCGAAGGCGCGCACGCTGGTGGTGGTCACCTCGTAGCGCCAGGGAGGCGATTCCACCCCCACCACCGCCTGCATCTCCCGGGTGATCTCGATCTTTCCGGCCATGGATTCCTCCCTCCGCCACGCGGCTGCCTGGCCCAGGCGGGCGAGTATATCCCGCCCCGCCGCCGCGCCGCCACCGCTATGCTCGCCCGCCGCCTGCGGCAGGGGGAAAAATCATGGACGCAACGGCCCTCATTCTGTCACTGTGGATCGCTTTTGCGGCCGGCCACATCGGCCTTGCCAGCGTCCGCGTCGAGCCGCGGCTGCGGGCGGCGCTGGGCAACCGCGCTTTTCTCGCGCTCTACTCGGCGCTCAGCCTGGCGCTGTTCATCCCGCTGGTCTCCATTTATTTCGGCAATCGCCACGCGGGCGAAACCACGCTCTGGTGGATTTCCGTGGGCCCCGGCCTGCGCGCCCTGCTCTACGCGCTGATGGTGCTGGCGCTGCTACTGGTGGTGGCGGGGACGCTGCGCCCCAGCCCCGCCATGCAGGGCCTCTTCCGCTCCCTCGGCGGGGGCGCGGGAAACGCGGGCGCAGCGCCGGGAAGCCGCGGCGTGTATCGCATTACGCGGCACCCGGTGGTGCTGGGCGCGGGCCTGTTGTTCGGCCTGCACCTGGTGCCCTTCGGCCGCCCCGCCGATCTCGCCTTCTTCGGCGGCTTTCTGATCTTTTCGCTGCTGGGCGCATGGCACCAGGATGCGCGCAAGCTCCACGCCGAGCGCAGCGGCGCGCCGGAGGGCGCGGGCTTCGCCGCCTTCTGCGCGGCCTCTCCCTTCTTCCCCTTCGCAGGGCGCGGCGCGCTGCGCGGTCTCGGGGAAATTCCGCTGTGGATTTACGCCGTCACCCTGGCGCTGGCCGTGGGCATCCGCTGGCTGCACGGCAGCATCTGGCCCCACTGAGAGGCCGCGCAAAACCGGCTCAGTTGCGCTGCTGCCAGGGCTCGGAGAAGAACCAGTCCAACGCCTCGCGCTGGAAGCTTCCCGATGGCCAGTGGCGGCCTCCCTCGTCCACCCGGAAGGTGACCTGGCAGCCGAGGTCTTCGAGTTGCGCGCGCATGGGCAGGGCCACCTGCTCGAAGGGAAAGAGCTCGTCGTGGCTGCCGTATTCCAGCAGCACCGCGGGGCGCGGCGTGCCCGGCTCGGCGGCGGCGGGATTCAGCGCGAGAAAACCGGCGGCCCAGCCCAGCACGGCCCGGAAAATCTGCGGATTCGAGAGCCCCACCGAGAGCGCATAACTCGCGCCGTCCGAATAGCCCAGCAGCGCCTGCCGCCCGGCGTCCACGGGATAGCGGCGGTAAATCAGGTCGTAGGCGAATTCCAGGAAGTCGAGATCCGGGCGCGGCGAAGGCGGCGGCGCGCCTTCCGGCGAGCGCCCGCCGGAGCCCGCCGCCTGCGCGATCAAATCCCAGGTCGTGTGGAAGGAGCGCGGGATGAGAAACAGCGCCTGCCGCGCCTCGGCCTCGCCCCGGCAGCCGCGCAGCAGCAGCTCGTCCTGGCGCCCTGCGCCGTGCAGCACGGTGAGCAGCGGATAGCGCCGCGCCGGGTCCAGCGTCTCCGGCGTGAGCAGCACTGCGCGCTGCGCGCCCCGCTCAATGCGCACAAAGCCGCGCGGAATCTCAAAATCCACCGGCTCGGGCTGCTTGTGCCGAACGCGCAACGCGAGATCCACAGCCGCAAGATAGCCCACGCCGCGGCGGGCGCGGCGCGCTATGCTCGGGGCTTCCCAAAACGGGCAAGCGGGAGAAACCACCATGAACGCACCTGCCGGACCGCGGCGGCACAAGGATCTGCGCACCGCCTGGCGCTCGCTGCAGCGCCTGCGCCGCGACCCCGACGACACCGGGGCGGTCTTCGAGCTCATCGGGGCGTTGCCGCCCTCCCGCCGCGCGGCGGAGCGCGCTTTCCGGCGCTTCTCGCAAACCCCGGCGGGCGCGCGGGTGCTGGCCGAAGAGCGCGACCTGCTCCCGGTTCTGCAGGACCGCGCCGCGCTGCGCGCCATGCCTCCCGGCAGCCTGGGGCGCAGCTATGCGGATTTCACCGAGCGCGAGCAGCTCAGCGCCGACGGCCTGGTGCAGGCCAGCCACGGCGAGCGCTACGAGCATTTGCCCGCCGCCTACCGCCGCTTCATCGAGCGCCGCCGCGATTCCCACGACCTGGAGCATGTGGTGACGGGCTACGGCCGCGACCTGCGCGGCGAAGCCTCGGTGCTGTGCCTGGATGTCGCGCAAACCTGGCACCCGGGCATTGCGCTGATTGTGGCCACGGCCTGGTGGGAGAGCGACCCCGAAACCCGGCGCATACTGCGCAGCGCCTGGCGCCGCGGGCGCAACGCCGCCTGGCTCCCCGGCGCAGACTGGGAGGCGCTGCTGCCCCGCCCCCTCTCGCAGGTGCGCGAGGAACTGCGCCTCGGCCCGCCCCCCGCCTACGAACCCATCTGGTCCAGCGGCGCAGCCCGCGCCGCCCCGCAGGCCGCGGCGGGCTGAGGGCTCAGGCCGGGGCGAGCAGGCCGCGGCCAATCACCTTGAGCTCCAGGATGGGCTTCACGCCCTCGAAGATGGGCAGCACCTGGGCGTCCACCACATGGCGCGAGATGGGATACTCCTCGGCGTAGCCCCAGCCGCCGTGCATAAGCTGGCCCTGGCTGGCAATCTCCACGGCCAGATCGCAACTGAGCAATTTGGCCTGGGCGGCCAGCGGCGCGGCGGCGCGCTCGTCTTCGTCCATAGCCACAGCGGCGGCGTAACTGATGGCGCGGGCGGCGGCGAGCCGAGCCGTCATGCGCCCCAGCGTAAACTGGGTGAGCTGGAAATCGCCGATGGGCCGCCCGAACTGGAGGCGGCCCGCCACATAGCGGGCGGTCTCTTCCAGCGCGGCCTGGGCCAGTCCGCAGGCGCGCCCGCCGGTCTGCAGACGCCCGGCGGCAAAGCCGCCCATCTGCAGGTAGAAGCCGCGGCCCTCGCCCTGCTGCTCTCCCACCAGGTTTTCGCCGGGCACAAAGTAGTTCTCGAAATTGAGGGTGAAGGAGTGCATGCCGCGGTAGCCGGGGGTGGCGTCGGCCTTGCCGGACAGGCGGCCGCCGCCGGGCTGCTCCATCTCGAAAGCGTGCCCGGCAAAGGGCTCCTTGGGGACGATGAACAGCGAGAGCCCCCGGGCCCCCGGCGCATCGGCGTCGCTGCGCGCCAGCAGGGCCAGCACATCTGCCCGGCCGGCGAAGGTGCACCAGGCCTTCGGCCCGTGAATGCGCCAGCCTGCGCCGTCGCGCAGGGCGCGGCACTTCACGGCGGCCACATCGCTGCCCACATCGGGCTCGGTCACCGAAACGCCCACCATAATTTCGCCGGAGGCCAGCTTCGGCAGCCAGGCGCGCTTTTGCGCCTCGCTGCCGCCCTGCAGCAGCGCCTTCGCCAGAATTTCGGGCCGGGTGATCAGCGAGCCCGCCCCGGCCAGGCTGGCCCGGGAGAGCTCTTCGGTGGTGAGCAGCATCGCCAGGTGCCCCATCTCGAAGCCGCCGTAGACCTCGGGAATGGACAGGCCGAAGTAGCCCAGCGCGCCCATCTTGCCGATGAGCTCCTCGGGAATGTCCTCGTCCCGGCGGTGAATGCCCTCGGCCCTGGGCAGCACCTCCTTTTCGGCGAATTCCCGGACGCTGCCCCGCACCTGCTCCAGGGTCTCGTCCAGGGGCGGCTCGCAGCGGCCGCCGCGCAAAATGGCGTCCCGCCCAATGCCGCGCAGCAGGGATTCCGCCGTGGCGGCGCGCAGCAGCGCCCGCAGCGGGGCGGGAAAGGCGCGCTCCATGGCCTCATCGCCCAGCTCCAGATCGTCCAGCGCGGGGGCCAGGCGCGCCTGCAGCGAGGCCACCAGCTCGCCCGCCGCCGCCACGGCGGTGGCCTCCAGGGCGGGGCTCGCGCGGCCTTCCTCCCCGGCGGCCTGGGCGCGGCGCAGCACCTCCCGGGCCGCGCGGGCCTCGGTGGCGGCGTAGGCGAGGCGCCCGGTCAGCACCTGGTGGGAATCGATGGCCTCGCCGCCGCCGGTAAGCCTCCGGGCGCTCTCCAGGGCCGGATCGAGCAGGGCGGAGGCCGCCGCCAGCAGCTCTCCGGCCTGCGGAAGGCCGGGGGCGGCGGCGAAAACAGCGGAATCGGCGGCGCTCATTTTTTCATTTTCCTCTGCAGGCGCGGCGGGAAGCGCCTAAAATAGCGGGCCGGTGGGGCGCAGGTCGCGTCCCCCCAAACCGCCGCCGAAAGCGGCATCCAGGAGGTCAAACAATGACGGTTTTCGCAAAGTTGCAGTGGCTCCCGGGGCTGGCCCTGGCATCGGCCCTCGTCTTCACCACCGGTTGCCCCGGCGGCGATGACATGGGCGGCGAGGGCGAGATGTCCGGCGAGTCCATGGAGTCCATGGAGATGGAAAAGATGGAAGGCATGGACAAGATGGAGGGCATGGAGAAGATGGAAGGCATGGAAGGCGAGGGGATGGACTCCGAGTCCATGTCCCAGTAGCTCCCATGCATCTGCCGCTGCGCTTGCCGGGCGCCGTGCTGGCAGCATTGCTGCTGGCCGGCTGCAATCTCTCCGTCGGAAACACGACCGGGACGGGGGCGCCGCAGGGCGCCTTCGGCGATGACCGGGAGAAGGTGGAGATGCTCTCGGCGGCCGTGGGGGGGAAGAATGTCTTCCTCCCGGGAACGGTGGTGCTGACTGCGGGCACGGGCCGCGTGCTCAGCCTGTTCAACACCACCGGCGAACCCCACGGCTTTGCGATTCCCGCCCTGGGCGTGCAGGAAGTGCTGCCCGCCGGGGAGGAGTTCGCCGTCGAGTTGCCGGCTCTGGTAGCGGGGCAGATTCACGAGATCCGGTGCCATTTGCATCCGTCCCATCGGGGGGCGGCGCTGGTGGTGCTGGCGGGGGAGTGAGGGCGGGCCACAACCCGCCCTTCACCCCCCGGCGCCATCGGCCAAGGCGGGGCTCAGGCTTCGAACCAGCCGGCAATGCGCTCGACCAGGGCGGGGCTGCCGACGATCAGGCCCAGGCCGCGCCCCGCCGCCCTGCGGTCCAGGGTGATGCACTGCGCACCCGCCTCGGGCGCCAGCGCCTGTGTGGCGGCGGCGTCCCAAGGCTGGAGCTGCACATCCACCATCACATCCACAGCGCCCGAGAGGGCCAGGGCGTGGCCGAAGCCGTCCGTGTAGCCGCGCAGTTGCGGGGCCTCCGCCGCCAGCCGGTCATAGACGGCGCGCGCGCCGAAGGCGTCGAAGCAGCGCGCGTCGCCGCAGGCCACCAGGGCTTCCGCAAGTCCGCCGCGCCGGGAGGCCCGCAACGGGCGGCCGTTGCAGCGCACCCCGCCGCCCCGCCAGCCGAGGACGCGCTCGTCCAGGGTGGGCAGATCAATCAGGCCGAGGCGGGGCGCGCCGTCCCAGGCCAGCGCAATCAGCGTGGCGAAGAGGGGGACGCCCCGGGAGAAAGCCAGCGTCCCGTCCAGCGGATCCACAATCCAGCCCCGCTCCCCCGCCTGTTCGCCTTCGCCGCCGAACTCTTCGCCGAGAATCGGCAGGCCGCTTTCGCGCAGGACGCGGCGCATGGCGCGCTCGGCGGCGTGGTCGGCCTCGGTCACCGGCGAGCCGTCCGGCTTCTGCTGCGCCGCAACCCGCCGGAAGCGCGGCAAAATTTCGCGGCGGGCGGCATCTGCCGCCTCCTCCGCCAGCCGCGCCGCCGCCGGGAGATCGAGCGACATATGCCGCAGACTATCACGCCGCCGCCGCGCGGAGCGCGGGCTGCGGCCGTCGTTGCCTCCCGCGCCGGGCGCTGCTTTCATCCCCGCCCATTCCTGCCAACGCAGCCCGGCCGACGCAGCCCGGCCGCAACCGCCGCGCAAATCACGGGAGGCCCCATGACGCAACTCGCCCAGCGCCTGGGCCTCGCCCCCGGCGGGCGGGCCGCCATCGTCCATGTGGACGACATCGGCCTGTGCCACGCCGCCAACCGGGGGGCCTTTGCGGCGCTGGACAGCGGCCCCGCCACCTGCGGCAGCCTCATGACGCCCTGCCCCTGGTTCCGGCAGGCGGCGGGCATGGCGCGGGAACGGCCCGGCGTGGATTTGGGGGTGCATCTCACGCTGAACTGCGAGTGGGACGACTACGGCTGGGGGCCGGTGCTGGACCGCTCGCAGGTGCCCTCGCTGGTGGACGAGCGGGGCTGGCTGCCGAAGACCGTCGCCGAGCTGGCGGCGCGCGCGAAGCCCGCAGAGGTGGCCCTGGAGCTGCGCGCCCAGGTGCAGCGCGCGCTGCAGGCCGGCGTGGATGTGACCCACCTCGATTCGCACATGGGATCGGCCTTTCTGCCGCAGCTCCTGCCCATTTACGCCGATCTGGGGCGGGAGTTCCGGGTGCCGGTCTTTGCGCCCCGCCCGGACCTGGCGGCGCTGGAGGCGGCGGGGCTGGGGGAATCCGCCGGGATGGTGCGCGAGATCCTCGACGGACTGGAGGCCGACGGCTTTCCGATTCTCGACGGCTTCGACGCCAACTCTCTGGGCTTCGCCGAAGGCGCGGGGGCGGAGCACAATCGCGCCCGCATTGCGGGGCTGCCGCCCGGCGTCTCCTACCTGATCTGCCACGCCGCAGAGGGCGGCCCGGAGCTTTCGGCCGCCGTCCCCGGCAGCGCCCACCAGCGCGATTTCGAGCGCCGCTTCTACGGCGGCGCAGAGGGCCGCCGCGCCCTGCAAGAGGCCGGCGTCGAAACTGTGGGCATGCGCCCGCTGCGCGAGCTGCTGCGCGCGGGCCGCTAGCTACTCCGCGCCGTCGGCCAGGGCGCGCAGGCGGCGGAAGGGGTAGATGCCGGAGCTGTGGCCGTCGCTCCACTCAATCTGCAGGGCGTAGCGGCCCACGCTCTCAATGCGCAGCGGGCGGATATCGGCGGGCACGCTCTGCGGATCCAGGCGGCCCGCGCCGCTCCACTCGTCCACGCACTGGGCGCAGGCGCAGGCCAGGCGCAGGCGGCGGACATCCAGGGCGCTGGTGGCGCCGTCGGCCCAGGTAATGGCCAGCGTGCGCGCATCCTTTTGCCCGATGGCGGTGGGCGTGGTGGCGGGCGCTGCGGCGGACACGGCGGCGAATGCTAGCCTGCGCCCGCGCCGTGGGGGAGATGAATGGGGGAGACGAGCCCGAATCCGCCCGCCGGGCCCATCGCCATTCTCGGCGGGACGGGCGACCAGGGGCTGGGCCTGGCGCTGCGCTTCGCCGCAGCGGGGCGGCCCGTGGCCATCGGCTCGCGACGCAGCGAGCGCGGGCAGCAGGCCGCCGAGGCGGTGCGCGCCCGGGTCGCAGGCGCACAGGTCAGCGGGGGAGAGAATGCGGCCGCCGCGCGGGGGGCCGAGATCGTCATTCTCTCGCTGCCCTTCGAGCACACCGCCGCCACGCTGAAGGAAATCGCCGCGGCGCTCTCGCCGGGGCAAATTCTGGTGTCCATGGGCGTGCCCCTGGCCACGGCTATTGGCGATGGCGCGGTGCGCAGCCTGGGCGTTTGGCAGGGCTCTTGCGCCGAGCTGGTGGCGAGCCGCGCGCCCGAGGGCGTCGCCGTGGTGTCGGCCTTTCAGAATGTCTCCGCCCACCGACTGCAGGCGCTCCCCGAGCCGGTGGAGTGCGATGTGGTGGTCTCCGGCCCCAAGGCGCCCCGGGCCCGGGTCATGGCGCTCTGCGGTTTGGTGCCGGGGCTGCGCGCGGTGGACGGCGGCCCCCTCGCCAACGCCCGCTACATCGAGTCTTGGACGGCCCTGCTGATCGGCCTGAATATCCGCTACCGCGTGCCCGAGGGCCTGGGCTTCCGCATCACCGGCCTGCCCGAATGAGCGGGCTCGCCGCCGAGGCGGCGCAGAACTTCGCAGAGCGCCTGGCGCAGTGCGCCTATCCGGGCCGCGGCCTGGTGGTGGGGCGCGCCCCGGCGGGGGGCTGGATTCAGCTCTACTGGCTCATGGGGCGCAGCCCGGGCAGCCGCAACCGCGTGCTGCAGGCACAGGGCGCGGCGCTGCGCACCCGGCCCCGCCGGGCAGAGGCGGGGGTGGGCGATGCGGCCCTCACCCTCTACGAGGCGATGCTGGAGCTGCCGGGCCGCTACATCGTCGGCAACGGCGACCAGGTGCGCGGCGTGGCGGAGGCGCTGGCGGCGGGGGGCAGCTTCGAGGCAGCGCTGGCCGGCCTCGAGCGCGAGCCCGACGCCCCGAACTACACCCCGCGCATCAGCGCCCTGCTCGCGCTGGAGGCGGCTCCGGCCCTCGCCCTCTCCATCCTGCGGGCCAACCCCGCCGATCCCCGGCGCACCGACCGCATCACCTGGCGGCCCGCCCCGCCGCCCCCCGGCCTGGGCCTCGGCCTCACCACCTACCGGGGCGATGGCGACCCCCTGCCCCCCTTTCGGGGCGATCCGCTGTGGCTCCCCTGCGACGGGACGCCGGAGCGCCTGCTCGACCGCTACTGGGAGGCCCTCGACGGCGAAAACCGCGTCGCCCTGGCCGTGAAGCACATTCCCGAGGAAGGCGGCCCCGGCCAAATCGAGCTGCGCAACCGCGGCTGAGCGGCGCAAAAAGGCGTTCTACTGCGATGGGTAGCGGCCCCCCGCTCTCCACCGCCCATATATTGTGGGGAAATGTGAAAAAATGTTGACCCGCCCCTGTGCCCTGTGCCACACTGGGTCACACGGGGGTGATGGCCCTCCGGCGGCCTGGGGGGAATTGGCAAATTCAGGCGGTCGCCGGTGGGATGGGCGCGCGGCGGGATGGAGGACCTGCTCGGGCCCGGGGCTTCGGGGCAACCCGGGGCTTCTCTCGTCTCCGGGGGGCGGTCGCGGGGCTTTGGCCCTGCGGCCGCCCCGAGCCGGCCCGCTGCGGGGTGGCGGGCCGGGTTGGCCCAGTTGGTTGGCCGAATTAGCCGGGTTGGCCGGATTGGCCCAACGGCAAAAAGGAGACAGGCGATGTCCGAGCGGAACGGCGGGGAGCGGCGCAGCGCAGGGGCGCGCACAGGCATTGGCAGCAGCGGGAAGCGGCCGCGCGGATTGCGCATCGCCCGCTACTTCACCCGCGAGGGCGTGCACCCCTTCGACGAAATCGCCTGGGAGCTGCGCCCGGCCATCATCACCAACGAGCGCGGCGAGGTCATCTTCGAGCAGCGCGACTGCGAGGTGCCGCGGGACTGGTCGCCGCTGGCCTCCAATGTGGTGGTCTCCAAGTATTTCCGCGGCCACCTCGGCAGCCCGGAGCGCGAGCACAGCGTGAAGCAACTGGTGGGGCGCGTGGCGGACCGCATCCACGAGTGGGGCGTCAAGGGAGGCTACTTCCGCACGCCGGGAGATGGCGAAAACTTCCGCGCAGAGCTCTGCCACCTGCTCGTGAATCAGAAGATGGCCTTCAACAGCCCGGTGTGGTTCAACCTGGGAGTGGCCGGCGTGCCGCAACAGGCCAGCGCCTGCTTCATCAACTCGGTGGACGACGCCATGGAATCCATCATGGGGCTGGCCAAGACCGAGGCCATGCTCTTCAAGGGCGGCTCCGGCACGGGTTCCAATCTTTCGGTGTTGCGCTCTTCCCGGGAGAGGCTGGCCGGCGGCGGCACCGCCTCGGGGCCGGTCTCTTTCATGCGCGGCTACGATTCTTTCGCCGGCGTGATCAAATCCGGCGGCAAGACCCGCCGCGCGGCAAAGATGGTGATTCTGAACGCCGACCACCCGGATATCTTCGATTTCGTGCAGTGCAAGGCCAACGAGGAGAAAAAGGCCTGGTCGCTGATTGACGCCGGTTACGACGGCGGCTTCCATGTGCCGGGCGGCGCCTACGACTCGGTCTTCTTCCAGAACGCCAATCACTCGGTGCGGGTGACCGACGAGTTCATGCAGAGCGCGGTTTCCGGCGGGCAGTGGCAGACCCGCTCCGTCACCACCCAAGAGGTGGTCGAGAGCTTTCCCGCCCGCAAGCTGCTGCGCGAGATTGCCGGCGCCGCCCATGTGTGCGGCGATCCCGGCATGCAATACGACAGCACCATCAACCGCTGGAATCCGGTGAAGCGCTCGGGGCGCATCAACGCCAGCAACCCCTGCTCCGAGTATATGTTCCTGGACGACACGGCCTGCAACCTGGCGAGCCTGAACCTGATGCGCTTCGTCGGCGAGAACGGCGATTTCGATGTCGAGGCCATGCGCCGCGCCGTGGCGTTGACCATTCTGGCCCAGGAGATTTTGGTGGATTTCGCCGCCTATCCGACGCCGCAGATCGAGAAGAACAGCCACCGCTACCGGCCGCTGGGGCTCGGCTACGCCAACCTCGGCGCGCTGTTGATGAGCCAGGGCCTGCCCTACGACAGCGACGAGGGGCGCCATCTGGCCGCCAGCATCACCTCGCTGATGTGCGGCGAGGCATACCGCATGAGCGCCGAGATCGCCGCGGCCACGGGGCCCTTCCCGCGCTGGCGCGCAAACCGCAAGCCCTTCATGGAGGTGCTCGGCATGCATCGGGATGCGGCGCTGGCCGTGCCCAGCACCGGCGTGCCGCGCCCGTTGTGGGATGCGCAGCGGGCGGTCTGGGACGAGGCCCTCGCCGCAGCCAAGCAGGACGGCGTGAAGAACGCGCAGGTCACGGTGCTCGCGCCCACCGGCACCATCGCCTTCATGATGGACTGCGACACCACCGGCGTGGAGCCCGACATCGCGCTGGTGAAATACAAGAAGCTGGTGGGCGGCGGCGTGCTGAAGATCGTCAACAACACGGTGCCCATGGCGCTGCGCAAGCTGGGCTACGGCGCGGAGGAAATCGCCGGAATCGTGGCGCACATTGACAAACAGGAGACCATCGAGGGCGCGCCGCAGTTGCGCGAAGAGCACCTCGAGGTCTTCGACTGCGCCTTCCGGCCCGCCGCCGGCGAGCGCGCCATTCCGTGGCGGGGCCACATCCGCATGATGGGCGCGGTGCAGCCCTTCCTCTCCGGCGCCATCAGCAAGACCGTGAACCTGCCCGGCGACGCCACCCTGGAAGACCTGGAAGAGGCTTACATCGAGGGCTGGAAGCTCGGCCTCAAGTCTCTGGCGGTGTATCGCGACGGCAGCAAGCGCACCCAGCCCCTCAACGCCGGGGCCAGCGAAGAGTCCGGCGGCAAGCTCATCCAACTGTGGGAGCACAGCGGCATACAGCGCCGCAAGCTGCCCGACGACCGCAACTCGGTGACCCACAAGTTCACCATCGCCGGGCACGAGGGCTACCTGATCGTCGGGCTCTACGAAGACGGCACCCCCGGCGAGATCTTCCTCAAGATGGCGAAGGAGGGCAGCACCATCTCGGGGCTCATGGACACCATCGCCGTGCTCACCTCCATTGCGCTGCAATACGGCGTCCCGCTGAAGGCGCTGGTGGACAAGTTCAGCCACACGCGCTTCGAGCCTGCGGGCGTCACCAACAACCCCGAAATCCGCATCGCCAAATCCATCCCGGACTACATCTTCCGCTACCTCGGCCAGCGCTTCCCTGGGGAGGGAAACGAGGGGGAGGGCGAGGGAGAGGGCGGCGCGATGGGCAGCATCAGCGTGCTGCCGACGCGCAGCGCGGGCGCGGTGGCCGGCGGCGCGGCGGATCCGGAGGGCGAGCACAGCACCTTCGTGAACCAGGCCGACGCGCCCGCCTGCACCGAGTGCGGCAGCATCACCGTGCGCAACGGCGCCTGCTACAAGTGCCCGAACTGCGGGGCCACCAGCGGCTGCAGCTGACGTCTTCCCCCACCGGGGGCCGGGAAAAAATTTCGCGCGGCGTCTCGAGCTGGGGGGTGAGAGGCGCCCGTGGGCGCGGGGTCGGCGCTGCCGGCCCCGCGCCGTCGGCGCCGGGGCGGGAAGTTGCGCCCGCTGCCCAGGAAGGGAGTTTTCCCCGCTCCACGGCAAAGCCCGGGTTGCGCCCGCAATCCGCAGGCGCTTCACCCGGACGCCGGCGCGCCTAATCTTCGTGAGGAGAAACCGCACCATGCAGACCCCGAAGAACCGGATGCCCCTGCGCGGACTGGCCGCCGCAGCGCTGGCCGGATTCCTGGCGCTCGGCAGCGCCCCGTCGCAGGCGCAGCAGAGCGAAGCGGAAGGCATGACGAAGGAGCAGATCGCCGAATTGCTCGGCAAGGTGAAGTGGTCCGGCGATTTCCGCGGGCGCTTCGAGCACTTCGACTTCGACGCGGACAGCGAGAAAGACCGCAGCCGCGGCCGTTACCGGCTGCGCCTGGGCGGTGTGGCGAAGGTGAACGAGCGCGTGTCGGCGGGCTTCCGCCTGGCTTCCGGCGGCGAGCACCGCAGCACCAACGAGAGCTTCGGCGGCAACGACGACTTCACCCCCGACAGCTTCCACATTGACCGCGCCTTTGCGGAGTTGAAGTGGGGCGGGCTGAAGCTGACCGCCGGGCGGCAGTCCAATCCCTTCCGCTGGAAGAACGGCAAGGACTACATACTCTGGGACGGCGACCTCAATCCCGAGGGCGTGGCGCTGCAATACAAGGTGAAGCCGGGGGGCGGCAGCTTCGAACTCTTCGCCAACAGCGGCTACTTCATCATTGATGAAGAGAGCAGCGCGGCCGATCCGCATATCTTCGGCCTGCAGGGAGGCTTCGCGGCGGAACTCTCCGGCGGAGTCTCGCTGGGCGCGCGCGTGAGCTGGTATACCTTCCGCTCGCTGGACAGCGATTTCTTCAGCCGCAATGAGCGCAACGGCAATGTGGCGCTGGCAATGCGGAGCGCCGCCGACCCGACGCCCTCTCTGGACGCCTACGAAGTGGGCGCGTGGCTGCGGGCGGGCAACAAGCAATGGCCATTTTTGCTCTACCTGCACTACGCCGGCAACGGCGATGCGGGCCAGCCGGCGGTGACAGACGCCACGGGCACGCGCAGTCTCGAGGCCCAGGACACCGGCTACGGAATCGGCGTGGAGCTCGGCAGCAAGAAGCACTTCGCCAAGATCGGCTTCGGCTACTACTCGCTGGAAGCCGATTTCTGGCCCGCGCTATTTGTCGACAGCGACCTGAACGACGGCAAGGCCAACCGCGAGGGAATCACCGTCTACCTCTCGCGCCAAATCTGGAAGAACACCGACTTCAACCTGATCTGGTTCTCGAGCGATGTAACGGAGGATGCATTCCCGGACAGCACGGCGAAGCGCACGCGCCTGCAAGCGGATCTGGTCATTGCGTTCTAGGCAACTCAATCACTTTCAACCAATTTCAACCAAAAGGAGCACCGAAATGGAACGCTTGAATTTCCGCGGGAGCCTGCTCAGCGCAGCGGCGCTGGCGTTGGCACTGGCCGCGCCCGCCGCGGCCCGGGAGCAGATCCGCATCGTGGGCTCCTCCACGGTCTTCCCCTTCTCGACGGCGGCGGCCGAGCAATTCGGCCGCAGCACCAAGTTCCCCACTCCGGTGGTCGAAAGCACCGGTTCCGGCGGCGGCCTCAAGCTGTTCTGCGCGGGCGTCGGCGTCAACTACCCGGACATCACCAACTCTTCGCGGCGCATCAAGCGCTCCGAGGTAAATCGCTGCGCGAAGAACGGCGTCCAGGAGATCATCGAGGTGCGCGTGGGCTACGACGGCATCGTCATTGCCAATTCGCGCAAGGGCGTGCGCCACCCGCTCACCAAGGAGTGGATTTTCCGGGCGCTGGCGAAGCAGGTGCCGGTGAAGGGCAAGCTGGTGGACAACCCCTACCGGCGCTGGAGCGACATCGCTGCCTCCCTGCCGAAGGAGAAAATTGAGGTGCTGGGGCCGCCGCCCACTTCGGGAACGCGCGACGCCTTCGTCGAGCTCGCCATGGAGGGCGGCGCCAAGGCGATTCCCATGCTCGCCGAGCTGCGCAAGAAGGACAAGCAGCGCTTCAAGGCCATTGCCCACACCATCCGCGAAGACGGCGCTTACATTGAGGCCGGCGAAAACGACAACCTGATCGTGCAGAAGCTCGAAGCCAACCGGAAGGCGCTCGGCATCTTCGGCTTCAGCTTTCTCGATCAAAACTCCGACCGCCTCCAGGGCAACCCGGTGGAATCGGTTTTGCCGAGCTTCGAGAACATCGCCAGCGGCGATTACGGCGTCTCGCGCTCGCTCTATGTCTATGTGAAGAAGGCGCATATCGGCGTGGTGCCCGGCATTCAGCAGTTCGTCGCAGAGTTCACCAGCGAGGCGGCGGCGGGCGAAGACGGCTACCTGGCCGACAAGGGGCTGATCCCGCTCCCCGCAGAGGAGCGGCGCGCGGTGCGCAAGGCGGCGCAGAAGCAGACGCCGCTGGAACTCCAGAAAGCGGAGGGGAAAGAACACCCGCAATGAACGCCGCGGGACTGCTCGCATTGATTGCGCTCGCCGCCGCCGCGTTTTGGCTCGGGCGGCGGCGCGCGCTCTCCCTGGCGCAGGGCACGCCGGGCGCAGCGCGCCCGCACTCCAGGCCCGTCTATCACGGGCACTATGCGGCGCTGTGCTGCAGCCTGCCCGCGCTGGCCGCGCTGCTGATGGTGCTGGCGGCGAAGCCTCTGGCGGCAGAGTCGCCGCGCTTTGCGGCGGCGCTGCGCGCGGCGCTGCTCATTGCGCCGCTGGCCGCGGGTGGCGCCGGGCTGGCCTTTGCGCTGCGCCGCATCGGCGTGGCGCTGCGCGCCCGAAGCAGCGTGGAGCGCGCGCTGCGGGCGCTGCTGGCGGGCTGCTCCGCCCTGGCGATTTTGGTGACCCTCGGCATTGTGCTCTCGCTGTTCTTCGAGGCGGCGCGCTTTTTCGAACTGGTGCACTGGAGCGAATTTCTGTTCTCGCTGAAGTGGAGCCCGCAGACGGCGATCCGCGCGGACCAGGTCGGCTCCTCCGGCGCATTTGGCGCCGTGCCCGTCTTTGCGGGCACGCTGCTCATTACCGCCATCGCCATGTGCGTGGCCGCGCCCATCGGACTCTTCTCCGCCATTTACCTGTCGGAATATGCGAGCCCCCGTGCGCGCGCGCTGGCAAAGCCGCTGCTCGAAATCCTCGCCGGCATTCCCACCGTGGTCTATGGATTTTTCGCGGCGCTGACGGTCGGCCCCGGCCTGCGCGCGCTGGCCGAGCGCATCGCCGGTTCCGGATTGCCGCTGGCGCCGCAGATCTTCGGCTCGGTGTCGTCGGAAAGCGCGCTGGCCGCCGGCCTGGTGATGGGCGTGATGATCATCCCCTATGTCTCCTCGCTCTCCGACGATGTAATCGCCGCGGTTCCCCAGGCGCTGCGCGAAGGCTCGCTGGGACTCGGCGCGACGCAATCCGAGACCATCCGCCGCGTGGTGCTGCCCGCCGCACTGCCGGGCATCGTCGGCGCGCTGCTGCTCGCCGTCTCCCGCGCCATCGGCGAGACGATGATCGTGGTGATGGCCGCGGGACTCTCGGCCCGGCTCACCGCCAACCCCTTCGAGGCAGTCACCACCGTCACCGTGCAGATCGTAACGCTGCTGGTGGGCGATCAGGAATTCGACAGCGCCAAAACGCTGGCCGCTTTCGCGCTGGGGCTCGCGCTGTTTCTGATTACGCTGACTCTCAATGTGGCCGCGCTGCTGGTGGTGCGCCGCTACCGGGAACAGTATGAGTGAGAACCCGCACAGCACGCCCGCCGCGGCGCGGCGCAGGAAGCGCCGCCACGCCCGCGAGCGCCGCTTCCGCATGATCGGCGCAGCCGGCATCTTCGCCGCGCTGGCGGCGCTGCTGCTGCTGCTCGGCAGCATTCTGCTGCGGGGGCTGCCCGCTTTCACCCAGCACGAGGTGAATCTCGAGCTGGACTTCGCCAATGCCTTCGGCGGCGGCTCGGCCATCAGCGCCGATGACGCCGAAGCGTTGCAGAGCGCCGACTACGGCGCCATCGTCAAGCACAGCCTGCGGCGGTTGTTTCCCGATGTGCAGAGCCGCCGCGAGCGCCGCCAACTGAACGCGCTGCTGAGCCGGGGCGCGGCCTTCGAGCTGCGCGACCGCGTGCTGGCCAATCCCGCGCTGGTGCAGGCGCGCCCGGTGCTGCGCCTGCCCCTCTCCGACGACGCCGACCTCTTTTTGCGCGAAGGCGGAGCTTCGCGCGCGCGGCCCGAGTCCGAGCGCCGCCTGAGCGACGCGCAGATCGCCTGGCTCGACGCGCTGGCTGCAGACGGGCGCATTGAGCGCGTCTTCGCATGGCGCTTCCTGAGCCGGGGCGACAGCCGCGAGCCCGAGCTGGCCGGCCTGTGGGGCGCCGTGCTCGGCTCTTTCTGGACTTTGCTCGTCACCCTGCTGATCGCCTTTCCCAGCGGCGTCGCCGCCGCCATTTACCTGGAAGAGTTTGCGCCGAAGAACCGCTGGACGGATCTGATCGAGGTCAACATCAACAATTTGGCGGCGGTGCCCTCCATCGTCTTCGGGCTGCTCGGCCTGGCGCTGTTTCTCAACTTTCTGCAGTTGCCGCGCTCGGCCCCACTGGTGGGGGGAATGGTGCTGTCGCTGATGACTCTGCCCACCGTCATCGTCGCGGCGCGCGCGGCCATTGCCGCGGTGCCGCCGGCGGTGCGCGAAGCCGCGCTCAGCGTGGGCGCTTCGCTGCCGCAGATGGTCTTTCACCATGTGCTGCCGCTGGCGCTGCCGGGCATTCTCACCGGCACCATCATCGGCATGGCCCGCGCGCTGGGCGAAACGGCGCCACTGCTGATGATCGGCATGGTGGCCTTCATCGCAGATCTGCCCAGCGGACCCACCGCGCCCTCCAGCGCGCTGCCGGTGCAAATCTACCTGTGGGCCGACAGCCCCGAGCGCGCCTTCGTGGCGAAAACCTCCGCCGCCATTCTGGTGCTGCTAAGCTTTCTCATGGCCATGAACCTGGCAGCGGTGCTGCTGCGCAACCGCTTCGAGCGGCGCTGGTAGCGGCAAACTGGTGGAAGCAAATGCATTTCACGACGAAAATCGCGGCCCGCGACCTCAGCACCTTCTACGCAGAGAAGCAGGCGCTGTTCAATGTCAACCTCGATGTGAGCCGCAACCGCGTGACCGCGCTGATCGGCCCCTCGGGCTGCGGCAAGTCCACCTTTCTGCGCTGCCTGAACCGCATGAACGATGTGATTCCGGGCTGCCGCATCGAAGGCAAGGTCACCCTCGACGGCGAGGACATCTACGGCGAGGGCACCGATCCGGTGCAGCTCCGGGCGCGGGTGGGCATGGTTTTCCAAAAGCCCAACCCTTTTCCCAAATCCATCTACGACAATGTGGCCTACGGCCCGCGCATTCACGGCCTGGTGGAAACGCGCGCCGAAACCGACGAGGTGGTGCAAAAGAGCCTGATGCGCGCGGGGCTCTGGGACGAGGTGAAGGACCGTATGCAAGATCCGGGCACCGGCATTTCCGGCGGGCAGCAGCAGCGCCTCTGCATTGCGCGGGCCATCGCCGTGGATCCCGAGGTGATCCTGATGGACGAGCCCTGCTCGGCCCTGGATCCCATCGCCACCGCGCGCATTGAGGAATTGATGGAAGAGCTGCGCGAGAAATACACCATCGTCATCGTCACCCATTCCATGCAGCAGGCGGCGCGGGTTTCGCAGCGCACGGCATTCTTCCACCTGGGGCGGTTGATCGAAGAGGGCGAAACGGCGCGCATCTTCACCGATCCCGCCCACCAGCGCACCCGGGATTACATTACCGGGCGCTTCGGGTGAGCCGGTGACGCGCCCCGTGGATTTCATGCTCGGCGAACTGCGCGGCCAACTGCTGCGCATGGCGCGCCTCTCCGAGGAGATTTTGCAAAAGTCCCTGGCGGCAGTCCGGGAGCGCGACGCAGCCGCCGCGCAGCAGGTGCTGCAGGACGATCTCGCCATAGACCGCATGGATGTCGAGATTGACAAGGAGGTGTTGCACCTGCTCGCCACCCAAGCGCCGGTGGCCGACGATCTGCGTCGTGTGATGGCGGGCAAGATGATGGCCAACGACCTCGAGCGGGTGGGCGACCTGGCCCGCAACATCGCCAAATCCGCCATGCGCCTTTGCACCGGAGATTCCGCCAGCGCGCCGGAGCGCCTGCTCCAACTGGGCGAGCAGAGCCAGCTCCAGTTGCGCCGCGCCGTCGAGAGCTTCGAGCGGGACGACGCCGAGCTGGCCCGGCGGGTGCTGCGCGACGACGACCAGGTGGATCGCGACCAGGACCAGGTGGTGCGCGCCGCCATTGAGGAGATTGCGCAACACCCCGAGGCCAGCTCGCAGGGCGTGGACTTCGTGCTGATTGCCAAGCACCTGGAGCGCGTGGCCGACCACGCCACGAACATCGCCGAGTATGTGATCCTGGCCACCGAGGCGCGCAATGTGAAGCACGCCGACAAGCTCTCGCCCCAAGCGCCCGCGCCCGGCAACGCGAGCTGACTGCGGCCGCTCCCGCAGCGCGGGCTACATCTGCTGGTAGTCGGGTCCCTCGCCGCCCTCCGGCGGAGTCCAGGTAATGACCTGATAGGGATCGGCGATATCGCAGGTCTTGCAGTGGACGCAGTTTTCGTGGTGGATGAAGAGCTGCTTGCGCCCGGGATTCTCCGGATCGTTCACCATCTCATAGACGGCGGCGGGGCAGAAGCTCTCGCAGGGGTTGCCGTATTCCCGGGTGCAGAGATCGCTGCACAGATCGGTGTCGGCCACCACCAGGTGCGAGGGCTGATCCACCTCGTGCTGCGCGCCCGAGAAGCCCACCAGGTGCTCCTTCGAGAAAGTGAGCACGCCGTCGAACTGAAACTCCTCCTTCTGACGCCTGGCTTCGGGCAACTGGGAGAGCTTGTGATAGGCGGCGTGGCCCGCTTCGAAGCGCGGGTTCGGCACCAGGCCCGCACCGCCGGTGAGAAAGCGCCGCACGGGCTCGTTCAAAAAGAAGAAGGGCAGGCCCATGGCGAAAGAGGCGTGATGATTGCGGGCCTGGTAGTGCTCGCGCCACGCCCAGCTGCTGCGGTAGCGCTCGGCGTAGCCGCCCAAGGTGACGCTGCTCCATTCTTCGCGCTGGCAGGCGTCGGCGACGGTTTCCGCCGCCAGCATTCCGGACTTGATGGCGAGGTGCACGCCGGACAGCTTTTCGGCGTTGCAGAAGCCGGCCGAATCGCCGATGAGCAGCGCGCCGTCGGTGTAGAGCTTCGGCATGGCCGTTTGGCCGCCCATGGGAATGGCCTTGGCGCCGTAGCGCACCAGCTCTGCGCCATCCAGCAGCTTGCGGAACCACGGGTTGGTCTTGAGCTTCTGCGCCTGCATATGGGGATCGTTGTGGGGATTCCATGAATCGAGTGCCGTGACCACGCCGAAAGAGATCAGGTTGTCCTGCATATCGTAGAGCCACATACCGCCGAAGGCGTTTGCCAGATAGTGGGGGATGAGTCCGTGAATCACGCGCCCAGGGCGGTGCTTTTCGGGGCGGACGCGCCAGATTTCCTTGATGCCGGTCTCATAGACCTGGGGATTCTCTCCGGCGAGATCGAAGCGCTCGATGAGCTGCCGGGAGAGGCTGCCGCGCACGCCTTCACCCAACACAGTCACCTTGGCGCGAATATCCATGCCGGGCTGGTAGGTGGGCTTCCGGCGGCCCTCCCGGTCCACGCCCATATCGCCCAGGCGAACGCCCACCACGCGCCCACCCTCGACGAGCAGCCGGTCGCCGGCGAAACCGGCGTAAATATCCACGCCCTGCGCCTCGCACTTTTCCGCCAGCCACTTCGCCACCTTGTTCAGCGAGGCCACCAGGTAGCCCTTCTTGCGGAACTCGGGCAGATTCACGGGCAGCCGGAAAGCGGCGTTCTTCAGATAGACATAGGTCATGGGCGCATCGCAGGTGTATTCCAGGGGAAAGCCCTGCTCCAGGTAATCCGGCATCAGCTCTGCAATGCCGCGCGGGTTGATGCACGCGCCGGAAAGCGCGTGGTCGCCCACGGCCGCGCTCTTCTCAATGACCAGCACCGAGGGCGGTTCCATGCCGCGCGCGCGGCAGGTCTGCATCAGGTGGTAGGCGGAGGCCAGGGTGGCGGGCCCGGCGCCCACATAGAGGACATCCACCTCCATGCTCTCGCGTTCTGCGGGGGATTCCATGAACTCTCCTTCGGCAAAGCCGGCTTCCCGGCTGTAGGCTTTCAGAATGGCACGCCGCGGGGGGCGCGGTCAAGAGTCGGCGGGCGGCTCGCGCAGCATGGCGCGCAGCACCATGTTGCGGTTCTCCCTGCGCCGCCAGGTAACGGCGCTCTCGCTGAAAATGTCCTCCACCCCGAGCATGGCCGCGCCGAAGGCCCCCGATGCGTAGTGAAAAATCATGGCGCCCACCGCGGATTGCAGAAAATGGCGGGCCGATGCTCTGGTAAAGACGCCCCGCTCCTTGCCCTCTCTGATGAAGCGCAAAATTTGCGCAACCGGGCGTTGCACATGCACATAGATATCCTCCTGCAGCATATCGGAGCTGTCCACAAAGAGCCGCATCAGGATCTTCGAGTAAGTGGGGCGCTCGGCGAAAACGTCGTTGAAGGCGTCCATGAGGGTGGAGAGCTTCTCTGCGTGGCTCCCGCTGCTCGAAATCACCTGCGAAAGCACCGCTTCGAAGTGCTCGAGAATGCTCTTCAGCACGGCGGTGTAGAGCGCCGCCTTGCTGGGAAAGTAGTAGTAAATGGCGGTCTTCTGGACGCCCGCCTGGGAGGCAATGAACTGCAGGTGCGCGCCCTCGTAGCCATGCCACGCGAACTCTTTCTCTGCGGCATTGAGGATGCCCTGGCGCGTGCCGGCGCTGTGGCTGTCCATTGCCGCAAGCTTACCCGCTGCCCGTCCGCGCCGCCCTGCGCCGCCAGATCAGCCCGCCCGTCCCCAGCGCAGCGAGCAGCAGCGCAATCCACTGCGCCTCGGTGAACCCCAGCGCCACGGGGGTGTTGACCCGGAAGAACTCGATGACAAAGCGCCCCGCCGCCGCCAAAATCAGATACTCGCCGAACAGGAAGGCGCTGTTGTGGCGGCGGCGCAAGAGCCACAGGCCCACGGGCAGCAGCCAGGCCACCTCGTAGAGCTGCGTGGGGTGGACGGGCCATTCGACGGGATCCAGGCCCTTCGGAAAGGCCACGCCCCAGGGCAAATCGGTGCGCCGCCCCCAGTCATCGCCCACCAAAAAGCAGCCGACGCGCCCGAGGGCCTGGCCGAAGGGGGCAGCCAGCGCCACCGCATCGCTGGCCAGCGCAAAGGGAACACCGCGCCGATGCATGGCGAAGCCGGCCAGCAGCGCGCCGCCGATCAGCCCGCCATACCAGGTAATGCCGCCCCGGCCAAGCAAGCCCGGCAAAAAGGGCGCGCCGGTGAGCAGCCAGGTATCCACCGCGTAGTAGAGCTTCGAGCCGAGCAGGCCGCCGATAATGCAGTAGAGCAGCACCGCATCGGCCTGCGCCTGGTTCACGCCCAGCTCGCCAAAGCGCCACGCAATAATGCGCCAGGAGGCCAGAAACCCCGCGGCCACCAGCACCCCAAAGCTCGTAACCGGCCACCCCAGCCCCGGCACCTCGAACAAAATGGGAAACATCGCCCCTCAGCTTGCCACACCTCCCCCCGCCCTTCCAGCCAGCCCCGCCACCCCCCAGGGGCCGCCCGGCCCGCCGCCCGCGCACCTCCAGCCTGAGCGGCGCGCCCCCGCCGAGCCATCCGGCGGGGGCGGGGGCGCGGCCAATCAGTTGCAGCGCTCGGCGATGACCTTGTGCTGGCCGAACAGGCCGCCGAAGTTCCAGCTCTGCGTGGTGATCTTCACCTTGCCCTCGCCCGGCCCGAGCTTCGCCACGGCTTCCTCGTAGCTCGGATAGCCGGCAACCGGCAGGTAGAGCAGCCAGAGCTTCGACGATTCGCCCCGCCCGCTGCACCGGGACGGCGCATCCGCCTCAATGAACGAAACCGTCTTGGTGGGCCCGCCAATGCACCCCGCCGCCAGTACAGAAAGCGCCAACGCCGCCACGAGAGCCGGAATGGAACGGAACAGAGAGAATTGCATGAGAGACCTCCTTTTCGTGCATTGAGAAACCGCAGCTTCCACCCTGAAAGCCGCGCTTCCAGCCTGCCACACTTCCCCCGCCCTTCCAGCCAAAAAGGGATGTTGCTTCCGGGTTACCAGCGGAATTCGATGTCTGCACCAGTGAAGCGAAGTTCGGTGGGGCCATCGGTCTGGTAGAGCCGGAGACTGAGGCAGGGCGCGACTCTCATTTGGATTCCGGCGACGTAGCCGAGTCCATCGTTGCGGCCCTGCGCCCAAGGCTGGATAGTGCTCTTCGCGTCCCGCCAGAGGAGCCAAGCCAGTCCCCCAGCGAGGAGCGCAGCTCCTCCAACAGCGGCGATGGTGCTGCCGGAGCTGCTTCCTTCGTCGGCTGCACTGGCGGCTTCGAGTGCTTCGGCCTGCTGCCGTGCTCTTTCCGCTGCTGCCTCTGCCTGCCGCCGAATTTTCTCCCCTTCTTCCTCGGCCTGCCGCCGGGCGGCTTCGGCTGCCTCGGCGTTGGCTCGCTGGAGTCGTTCAAGGTCGTGCCGGGCTTGCTCGGTGTCCCTGCAGCTTTGGAGGTTTAGCTGTGCTCTGCGCAGTTCCTCCCGTTGCGGGGCCAACTGGTTGAGCCGGTTTTGGGCCCGCCTGTAGGCTCGGCAACGCCCGGACAGGTAGTACCCCGGTCTGCACGCTCCTTGGTATCTGTTGACTTCTTCTATGTAGGGCCTGATTTGGTCTTCGCCGATTTGCACGATGCGCGCGGGGTGGTCGCAGTGTGTCTTCGCTCCCGGCTGGGCTGTGGCGGCCCCGCCTCCCGCTGTCGTGAGGAGAACCGCAATGAGCGTGAAGAGCATCCACTGGGTCATGAGAGAGCCGTTCGCTTTCACCATTGCAGTTTCCACTGAATCTGGGTGTGGCGATTTTTTCTCGGTCCATCCGTTTGGGTCAAGGTAAAGGTTTGGTTCCTCCCCACGGAGATTTGAAGCCCTGCGGCGTAGCCCCGCCCGTCATTTTTTCCCTGGGCATAAGGCTGGATGGTCTGCTTCGCGTCCGGCCAGAGGAGCCAAGTCAGTCCTCCAGCCACGAGGGCGGCTCCGCCGATGGCGGCAATGGTTCCTCCGGAGCTGGACTTCTTCTTGCCCGGTGCGAGCTGCCTTCGGGCTTCGGCTGCGGCGGCGTCCGCCCGTAGTCCCTGGGCGGTGTGTTCTGCGTCGGTGATTACTCTTCCGTCGTAGCTTCTTCTCTCCACATTGGAGATCAAGTACTTGATGACTAGATCGCATTCTTGAATGGCGGTCCGGAGGACTCGCGGCGTCCCTGCCGGGAAATCGGCCGGTCCTGTGTCCGTGATTGCGGGCGGGGTGATACCAGCTCCCCTCCAGGCCGCTTCGATGTCCCGGATGATCTGCTCGAATGGATCTTCTTGTCCTCCGGGCAGATCTTGGAGAACGGTCCAAGAATGGAATTCTCCTTGCCTCCCGACGATACCGTCGGTGCTTGTTGAGATGATGTGCCTGCTGTTCGGGCTTTCTCCCCGGATGCTGATCGCCCGCTGGTAGTCGAATCCAGCGAGTGGCCCGTCAAACGCTTGACACCTCACCTCGGGGACTTCCGGCACGGCTGCTGCGGTTGTGGCAAGTGGTGCGAGGAGCACTGCTGTGGCAATGGCGAGAGTGATCGTGGTTGGGGCAAAGAAACGGCGCAAGAATTGCGCTTGCATTGGGGTGTTCTCCTCTGGGTTTGAGCGTGGCCCGGGGGCATCCGCCATGGATGCCGGGCCGTGCTCACGTCCCAGAAGAGGGCAACGTCCCACTTATTTCCACAGAAGTGGTTTTGTATTCGGTGGGCAACCCGACGCACGGGCTGCCCTCTTCATTTGGGGCGTGAGCGGGGAGGAGCTTTACACGCCGGGCGAACGGGCGCAAGCGAAAATCGGCGCGCAGCCGCAAAAAATCGCGCGCTTGCGCGGCGCGACCGCCTGCGCGCTATCCGGTAGCTTCCCGGGAATGGGCGGCGAAGTGGGCGGCGCGGAAGGCGGGCTCAGCCATCTGGATTCGCGCGGGCGCGCGCGGATGGTGGATGTGGGCGCGAAGGCGGTGACGGAGCGCGTCTGCGTAGCGCGGGCAGAGCTGCAGCTCGCGCCCGAGACGCTGGCGCGCATTGCCTCGGGGCAGACGCCCAAGGGAGATGTCTTCGCCACGGCGCGGCTGGCCGGCATTCAGGCGGCCAAGCGCACGGCGGATTGGATTCCGCTGGCCCACCCCCTGCCGCTGGATTCGGTGGAGGTGGAGCTGGCCGCCGACCGCGCCGCGGGCTGCGTGCGCATTCAGGCCACCGCCCGGGCTCACGCGCGCACCGGCGTGGAAATGGAGGCGCTGGTGGCGGCGGGCGCTGCCGGCCTCACCCTCTACGATATGTGCAAGGCGCTGGACCGCGGCATGGCGCTTACCGGCCTGCGGCTGGTGCAAAAGAGCGGCGGCAAGAGCGGAGACTGGCGCCGCCCCGGCGAGCCCGGCTGAAAAATCGGGGAACGAAGGGAGGGCTGCGGTGTCCAAAGCGGCGTGTCGGCCATGAGCCAGTCGCTCCCGCACTTCCGGGTCGCGCGTGCGGGCGCGGCCCCGCGCGATTCCGAGGTGGATCCGGACCTGGAGCTGGTGGAGCGCTGGCAGGGGGGCGATTCCGGCGCTTTCGAGCTTTTGGTGCGCCGCCACCAGCAGCGCGTCTTCGGCCTGCTGCTGCGCCTGCTGGGCGACCGCGACGAGGCCCTGGACGCCGCCCAGGAGACCTTCCTGAACCTGCACCGCCACGGCCACCGCTTCCGCCGGGAGGCGCGCTGGACGACCTTTCTCTACCGGGTGGCGGTGAACGCCGCGCTGAACCGGCGGCGCAATCTGGGCCGCCGCCGCGCGCACATGGAGGCGCTTTCGCAGCAGGGCGTGGCGGGCGCGCTGCCGGAAGCGCCGGCAAGTCCCGAATCCGCCGCCGTCAGCGGCGAGCTGCGCGCGCGGGTGCAGGCCGAGATTGTGGCCCTGCCCCCCGCCCTGCGCGCGCCGGTGATCCTCTACGACATCGAGGGCCTGCCCTACGCCGAAATCGCCGCCGCTCTGAACATTCCCGAAGGGACGGTGAAATCGCGCATCCATCGCGCGCGCCAGACCCTGCGCAAGCGCCTCGCCGGACTGGTGCGAGAGAGCAGCGGCGCGCAGGGCGGCGCTGTGGCCGCCGGGAAGGGAGGCGCGCCGTGACTCACCGGGGACTGCGCCGCCGCCTCTCGGCCTATCTGGAAGGCGAGCTGGCGCCCGGGCCGCGCCGCCGCGCCGAGGCGCATTTGGCGGGCTGCGGCCCGTGCCGCGCCGAGCTGGCCGCATTGCAGCGGACGCTGTCGCTGCTGCGCGCGCAGCGTGGCGCGGCAGAGACTGCGCCGGATCTGCTCCCGCAAATCACCCGGCGTTTGGCCGCTGGCGAGGGCGCGGCACCCCGCAGTTGGCTGCTGCGCGCTTTGCCCCGGCCCGGCTTCGGCGGCCGCGTGCGCGGCTGGGGGCCGCCGCTCACCGCCTGCGCGGCGGCCCTGGCCCTGCTGTTCGCCTTGGACCGCGTGGAAATCCGCGTGCAGCTGCCCTGGCCCGCCGGGCAGAGCGCCCCGCAGCAGGCGGGCGCGCCAAATCGCCCCTCCCCAGACACTCCGCCCGCAGCGCCGGGCCGCAGGGCCGCGTCCTCTCTCGCCGCAGCGCCGGCGCGCACGCCCGCGCAATCCCTCGCCGCGGCCACAGAGCCGGGGCGGCCGCCGCAGGCGCAGCGGGACGCGCGGCCCTTCTCCCCGCAGCCGGCGCGGCCCCAGGGGCCGATGTGGCCCGCCAGTTCGCAGAGCCCGGGGCGGGCGCAGCCCGTAGCCCTGGGCCAGCCCCGGCAGCCGCCCGCGCCGCGTGCCGTGCTGCGCGTTTTGCGCTGCGCGGGGAAGGCGCGCGGAATCGGCTGCCTGCGGCTGCAGAATCGGTGGGTGAAGCTCGCGCTCTCCGATCCCCGCGCCTTCACCACCCGCCTGGAGGAAATCCCCGCCCCGGCCCAGGCGCACTGGCTCGCCGATCTCTCGCGCTTCGCCGTCCGCCAGGGCACCGCCCTGCAGGTGATTTCGCGGCTGCGCGGGGCGGGCGACCCCCGCGCCGAGCGCCTCGCCGCGCGCTTCGAGCAAAGCGCGGCGAACGGCGCGCCGTAGCTCCCCCCGCAGGCGGGCCGGGGCTGCCAACCAGCCTGGGGTTGCCAAGCGGGCGCGGGCGCGCAAAAATGCGCGCCCCTCCCCCCGACATTCTCCGCGCGGAGCCGTTTTGCGCGGAGCTTCGCAGGCTGTGGCAACCGGCTCGCCGCCACGGCACAGCAGGTCCCCCGAGGCGCAATGACTGCGTTCGAGCCGCCGCCTCCGGGCAGCGGCGCACGGGAACGGCTGCTCGCCCACGGGGCCGAAGCGCTCTCCGATGTGGAGATTTTGGCGCTGCTGCTGCACACCGGCACGCGGGGCGCAGGGGTGGAGGCGCTGGGCCGCGAGCTGCTCTCCCGCTTCGGCATGCGGGCGCTGGGCGATGCCAGCGCCGCCGAGCTCTGCGCGGTGCCCGGCGTGGGCACGGCCAAGGCGGCGACGCTGCTCGCCGCCTTCGAGCTGGGGCGGCGCATGGCCGGACGCCGCCTGAAGCGCGGCGACCCGATCCGCTGCCCCGCGGATGTCTATCACCACTTTCACCCGCGCCTGCGCTGCACGCCGCAGGAGCAGTTTCATGTGCTGCTGCTCGACGGCCGCCACCGCATCATGCGCGAGGTGCTGATCTCGCGCGGGACGCTCACGGCCAGCCTGGTGCATCCGCGCGAGGTGTTCCGCATGGCGCTGCGCGAATCCGCCGCGGCGCTGGTGCTGGTGCACAACCACCCCAGCGGCGATCCCACCCCCAGCGCCGAGGACCGCAATGTCACCCAGCGCCTGCGCCGCGCCGGGGCGCTGCTCGGCGTTCCGGTAATGGACCACATTGTGGTGGCCGAACACGGCTTCGTGAGCCTGCACGAAGAAGGCGACTTCGACGCCGAGCCCTCCTGAGCGCCTGCTGTGCTAAGGGCGGTATGCAGTTTTTTGCAAACGGCAGACGGCAAAAACAGCAAACAGGGAGGAACCCGATGCGGCTCGGCGGCAAGGTGGCGGTGGTAACAGGCGCGGGATCGGGCATTGGACGCGCGATTGCGCAGTGCTTTGCGGCGGAGGGCGCCAAACTGGCCGCGCTGGATTTGGCGCAGGACACGGCGCGGCAGACCATCGCCGCGGCAGAGGGCGCGGGGCACCGCGCCTACGGCGTGGATGTGGCCGACGGCGCGGCGGTGGCCGCCGCCTTCGCGCAGATTGAAGCGGACTTCGGCGCGCTGGATGTGCTGGTGAACAACGCGGGGGTGCAATCGGCGCCCGGCGACGGCAGCGAGCAGCTGCTGAAGACGGGGCAGCAGATCATCCACATGGAGGATGCGGCCTTCGCGCGGATCATGGCGGTGAATGTGAACGGCGTGTTTTTCTGCACCCGCGAGGCGGCGCGGCGCATGCAGCGCGGCGGCGGCGCCATCATCAATATGTCGAGCATCGCCGGGCTCTCGAGTCAGGGCACCATCGCCTACTGCGCCTCGAAGTCCGCGGTGCTCGGCCTCACCCGCGCCAGCGCCCGGGAGCTCGGGCGCTTCGGCATCCGCGTCAACGCCATCTGCCCCGGCGTCATTGACACGCCCATGACCGCGGAGATTCCCGAGGCGTTCATCAACACGCTGGTGAGCGCCACGCCGCTGGGGCGGCAGGGCCAGCCCGAAGATATCGCCCGCGCCGCCCTCTACCTGGCCGGCGAAGAGAGCAGCTTCGTCACCGGCCAGTGGCTCTCGCCCAACGGCGGGCTCGTCATGTGCTGAGCGGCGGCGGCGGGTGGCCGGCGGGGCCGCGTTCAGAAGGGAATGTCCTCGCGGGGCTCGTCGCCGGAATCCCGGGAGGTTTCGCCGCCGCCCTCGCCGAAGTCGTCCCCGCCGCCAGAGTCCCGGGAGCCGCTGCCGCGCGGGCCGCCGAGGAACTTCACGGTGTAAGCGACGATTTCCGTGGTGCGCTGCTTCTGCCCCTCGCGGTTCTCCCATTCCCGGGTTTGCAGGCGGCCTTCGACATAGGCGGTGCGGCCCTTCGACAGATACTGGGCGCAGAGCTCCGCGGTGCGCCCCCAGGCCACGATGCGGTGCCATTCGGTCTTCTCCTCGCGCCCGCTGCCGTCCTTGCGGTTCCAGGATTCGCTGGTGGCCAGGGAGAAGTCGCAGACCGGCTGCCCGCTCTGCGTGTGGCGCAGCTCCGGATCGCGCCCGAGATTGCCGATGAGGATCGCCTTGTTGACTCCGGCTGCCATGGGGGGTGCTCCTGTGGCTTTCGCGCGCCGCCCGGCATGGGCGGCGTGCGCTTATCGTCGGACGCCTCGCCCGCTGCGTCAAGGGGCGCGGCGTGATAGGCTGCGGGGCCGCAGCGCCGCGGCGCAGCAGGAGGAGCCGCCATGCACTTCAGTTTCCAGGCCGCCTTTGCGTTGGGCTGGCAGACCTTCCGCTCCCGCTATGGCGCGCTGCTGGGCGCGTCGGTGGTGTTCCTGTTCGCATGGTTCGCCGTCTCCACCGTGGCAAATCTCTCGCGGCTGGCCCTGTCCCCCCAAGCGCCCGGCGTCGCCATGGAGCCGGACGATTTCACCATCGCATTCCTGCTGTTCAATTCGTCTATTGACATGGCGCTCAACGTGCTCTTCATCGCCCCGCTCCTTGCGGGCTTGCTGCTGCTGGCGCTGCGGCACATCCGCGGAGAATCTCCGCCGCTCGGCACGCTGTTCGCCGGCTTCTCCGAGCGCTATGGGCCGCTGGTGGGCATTGGCGCGCTGGGCACGGCGCCGCTGCTGCTCGTCTCCGCGCCGGTGCTGCTGGGCCCCTCTCCCCTGTTTCTGCTGCTGATTCCCGTGGGCGTGGTGCTGGCCGTCCGCTTCTATCTCATTTATCTGCTGTGCGTGGATCCCCGCCGCCGGCTCGGCGTCATTGAGAGCTACGCCACCTCCTGGCGGCTCACCGGCCCCGATCCCGTCTTCTGGCCGCTGCTCGGCGTCATCCTCGCGCTGTTTCTGATCGGCGTGCTGTGCACCGCGCTGCTCCTTTTGCCGCTGATCTTCTTCGGCGTGCCCTTCGCCATCGCCGTCGCCGCCGCCTCTTACGAGCTCATTGCGGGCGGCGCAGAATCCGGCGGCGCTGCAGACGCCGCGCCCTAGCAGCGCCATGCCGCGCGGGGACAACGCCGTGCTGAACTTCCTGCGCCTCGCCCTGATCGCCCTCTACACGGCATTCTGGGGGCCGATAGCCGCCGTGGGGGCGCTGTTCAGCGGCGAGGCCATTGTGTGGTGCGCGCGCCGCTGGATGCGCTGGATTTTCGCCACCTGCGGTCTGCGCGTGGTGGCCGAGGGCGTGGAGCGCGCCGCCGCCGCGCAGCCCGCCATCTTCATGGCCAACCACCAGAGCCTGCTCGACGCCGGCGCTCTGGTGCTGACCCTGCCCTTCTCCTGGCGCTTCATCGCCAAAAAGGAGCTGCTCTTCATCCCCTTCTTCGGCTGGGCGCTGGCCGCCTCGGACCAGATTGTAATTGACCGCGGCAACCGCCTGCGCGCCATTGGGAGCCTGCGCCGCGCGGCGCAGCGGGTGCGCGGCGGCGCAAATGTCGTCTTGTTTCCCGAGGGCACGCGCAGCCACGATGGCTCGCTGGGCGAGCTCAAGAGCGGCGGCTTCCACCTGGCCATTGAGGCGCAAGCGCCCATTGTGCCGGTCAGCGTCTCCGGCAGCTTCGAGCTGGCGCCGCGGCACGCGCTGCGGGTGCGCCCAGGCGTGCTGAAGATCGTCTACGGCGAGCCGATCCCCAGCGCCGGCCTCGGCCCCGGCGATCGCCACGCCCTGAAGGCCAAAGTGCGCGCCGCCATTGAGGCCGGCTTCGACCGCGATTTTCCGCTGCCGCCGCGCTGAAGCCGCGCGGCCCTGTGGTGCCCCCGGCGGCTTTTGCGTATGCTGCGCCCGGCAGAAAGCCCGGCCCGGGGGGGGTGAGGGGCGTTCCAATGAGCAAGCGCAAGGCGCGCGCGCGCCCGCAGCGGGGCCGCGCAATCTCCATGACGGCTCGCGTCGCGGCGGCCGAGGGGCTGGGCCTCGGGCTGCTGGCCCTCGCCCTGCTTTCGGGGCTGGCGCTGTGGAGCTACGACGCGGCAGATCCGGCCTTCGATTTCTCTGCGCCGGTGCGCAACGCCGCCGGGCCGGCCGGGGCCAGCATCGCCGCGCTGCTGCTCAGCGCGGTGGGCGTGGGTGCCGCCATTCCGGTGCTGGGCGCGCTGGCGGCGGGGCTGTGGCTGCTGCTGGGCGGACGGCGGCTGCGCCCCCCGCCCCGCTTCTGGGTGGGCGCGGCGCTGCTGCTGCTGAGCCTCACCTCGCTGCCGGCGCTGGTAGATGGCATTGCCCCAGGGCGCTTCGCCTGGGCCAGCGGCGGCGCACTGGGCGCGCTGCTGGCCGAGGCCCAGCGCGGGCTGCTCTCCGGCCCCGGCGCGCTGCTGCTGAATGCGCTGGCCCTGCTGGTGGGCGCGCTGAGCCTGGCCGGCGTCGCGCCGGGCGCGGCCCTTCACGCCCTGGGGCGTGGCGGGCTGGCCGTGGGGCGGGCGGCGGGCTGGCTGCTGACCGGCGTTGCCGGAATTGCGGGCGGCGGGCTGTCCCTGCTGCGCAAAGGCGCGGCCCAGGCACAGGCCGCCCTAGGTGTTTGGCGCGCACAGCGCGCCCGGCGGCAGCGGGCACTGCGGGCAGAGCGCGAGGCCGCAGCCCGCGCCGCAGCCGAGCGGGCCGCGGCCGCCCGTGCCGCCGGCACGGCGCAGGCGGAGCCGGCAGCGCCGGCCAGCGCCGAGGCCCCGGTGCCGTTGCGCCCCGGCGCGCGTCGCAGCGGCGCGGCAGCGCCGGACATTGTGGATCACGCGCGGCAGCGCAGCGAGCAGCCGCTGGCGCAGGACACCTTCGCCTTCCGCGAATCCGCCAGCAGCGGCCCCTACGCGCCGCCGGATCCGGAGGAGATTTTCCAGGCCGCGCCCGAGGGCGCGCGCAACTACGACCGCGAGAGCCTGCTCATGAACTCGCGCATTCTCGAGAAGAAGCTCGCGGATTTCGGCGTGAACGGGCGCGTGGTCACGGTGCACCCCGGCCCGGTCATTACCATGTATGAGTTCGAGCCCGCGCCGGGGGTGAAGGTGAACCGCATCACCAACCTGTCCGACGATCTGGCGCTGGCGCTGCGCGCGCTTTCCATCCGCATCATCGCGCCGATACCGGGCAAGAGCGTGGTGGGCATTGAGGTGCCGAACCCCGAGCGCGAGGTGGTCTATATCCGCGACCTGCTGGAGTCGCGGGGCTTCCGGCACAGCCCGTCGCGGCTGACCATGGCGCTGGGCAAGGACATTTTCGGCAATCCCGTGGAGGCCGACCTGGCCGCCATGCCGCATTTGCTGGTGGCCGGCGCCACCGGCACCGGCAAGAGCGTGTTTCTGAACTCGCTGCTCTGCTCCATTTTGTGCCGCGCCGAGCCCGGCGATGTGAAGCTGCTGCTGGTGGATCCGAAGCTGCTCGAACTCTCCATCTACGACGGCATTCCGCACCTGATCGCCGAGGTGGTCACCAACCCGAAGCGCGCCTCGGCCGCCCTGCAGGGCATCGTCAAGAAGATGGAAGAGCGCTACCAGATGATGGCGGCGCTGGGCGTGCGCAACATTTCCCAGTTCAACAGCCGGGTGGACGAAGCCCTGGCCGCGGGAGAGCGCTGCTTCGAATTGAAGGCGCGGCCCGGCGAAGAGCGCGGGCGCGAAATTGAATACCAGCGGCTGCCCTACATTGTGGTGGTGATAGACGAACTCGCCGACCTGATGGTGGTTTCGGCGCGCGATGTGGAGGAGAGCCTGCAGCGCCTGGCGCAAATGGCGCGGGCCGCCGGCATTCACCTGGTGCTGGCGACGCAGCGGCCCAGCGTGGATGTGCTCACCGGCATCATCAAGGCGAACTTCCCGGCGCGCATCTCCTTCCAGGTTTCCTCGCGCACCGATTCGCGCACCATTCTCGACCAGGGCGGCGCGGAGCATCTGCTCGGCATGGGCGATATGCTGTTTCTGCCGCCCGGCGTTTCCAAGCTGCAGCGGCTGCACGGCTCTTTTGTGACCGAGCGCGAGGTCTCCGCGCTGGTTGCGCACCTGCGCGATCAGGGAAAGCCCGAGTTCGACGAAGCGCTGCTGCGCCTGGAAGAAGAGAGCGACGCCCGGGAGGCGCGCCCCGAAGACACCGATCCGCACTACGACATGGCCGTGCAGATCGTCGCCGAGAGCCGCAACGCCTCCATCTCCTACATTCAGCGGCGCCTCAAGGTGGGCTACAACCGCGCCGCGCGCATGATCGAACAGATGGAGCAGGAGGGCATCGTCGGCCCGCAAATCGGAACCAAGGGGCGCGAGATTTTCGTGCAGGCGGTGCACGCCAATGGCGATGTGGGCTAGGGCGCGCAGCGCAGTGCTGGCCGCCGCGCTGGCGGCGTCTGGCGCGGGAATCGCCGCGGCGGAGGCAAGCGGCGCAGTGGGCGCGGGCGCGGCCGCAGACGCTGCGGCAAGCCCTGCGGGCGGCGCAGTCAACGCGGCGGGCGCGGGCTGCGCCGCGCAGATCGCCGCGCGGGTCGAGCAGCGCTATCGCGCGGTGCGCGATCTCTCCGCCGATTTCGAGCAGAGCAGCCACAGCGCGGCAATGCCCGGCGCGCCTTCGCTGTCGAGCGGGCGCTTGGTCATTACGCGCAGCGGGCGCTTGCACTTCCGCTACGAGCGCCCCGCGCCGAGCCTGGTGGTGAGCGACGGCGAAACGCTGTGGATTGCGGACCCCGTGGCGAAAGAGGTGCAGGTGCTGCGCGCCGAAGGCGGCTTTTTGGCCGGCACGGCGCTGCAGGTGCTGGTGGGCGGCGGGCGCATTGCCGATGCCTTCGAGGCCAGCGCCGAAGGCTGCGGCGGCGTCACCGTGCGGCTGATTCTCGCGCCGCGCGAAGCCGCCCACTACGAGCGCATTGAGCTGCAGGTCGCCGCCGAAAGCGGCGAGGTGCAGGGCGTGGCCCTCGCCGATGTGCTCGGCAACATCACGCGCACGGCGCTGCGCGGCGTGGCTGTGAACCAGGATCCCGCTCCCGAGCTCTTCCACTACGCGCCCGCGCCTGGCGAGCGCCTGCTGCGGTTTCCGCGCTGATGTGTTACTTTCGCGCAATCGGGAACGCGATGCGCAGCGGAGGCTTTTCGATTCTCAGCCGGCCTGCCGGCGGGTGGCTGCGGGCTTTTGCGCCCCGCCATCCGCACCCCCTCGGCAACCGCGTGCTGCGCGGCCGGCGCCAAGTGCAACTGCAACCGGGGGGAAGCCGATGAGCAAGTTCGATTCCGATTCCACACACCGGCCCTTTGCCAAGGCAAAGGACGAAGCGGACCGCGCGCTGGCGCGCACGCTGCAGGACGAAGTCGAGGATCTGCGCGAGGCGCTGCACTTCTTCGGCAGCTCCTCGCCCGAATTCCGCCGCCGCCTCGACAGCGTGCTTTCGAGCCACGAGGCGCTGCGCCGCCGCTGCAACTTGATGCGCGACCAGCTCGGCGACGCCGAACGGCAGAACGAGAAGCTGATCGCCGCCATGCAATCGGCAAAGCAGCAGGTCGAGCTGCTGAAGGGAGAGGTGGACAAGCTCTGCGCGCCGCCCAACAGCTACGGCGTCTTTCAGCACAGCAACAAGGACGGCAGCGCCGAAATCGTGGTGGACGGCAAGAGCATGCGCGTCAACCTGCACCCCGATTGCGACGCGAGCCTGTTCGAAGAGGGGCAGCTCGTCGTGCTGAACGAGGCATTCAATGTGATTGAGGGCGCGGGCTTCACGCGGCGCGGCGAAATCCACTCGGTGGTGGATCTGCTGCCCGATGGCCGCGCCGTGGTGCTCGGCCACACCGATGACGAGCGCGTGGTGACGCTCTCGGAGCCGTTGCGCCGCGAGACTCTGAAGGTGGGCGACAACATTCTGGTGGATCCGCGCACCCAATACGCCTTCGAGAAGATGCCGAAATCGGCGGTGGAAGAGGTGGCGCTGGAAGAGGTGCCCGATGTCACCTACGACCGCATCGGCGGCCTCGGCGAGCAGGTGGAGATTTTGCGCGACGCCATTGAGCTGCCCTATATGCACCCGGATGTCTTCGCCGAGCACCAGCTCTCGCCGCCCAAGGGCATTTTGCTCTACGGGCCGCCGGGCTGCGGCAAGACGCTGATCGCCAAGGCCGTGGCCAATTCGCTGGCCCGGCGCATCGCCGAACGCACCGGGCGCGACACCTCGGCCTACTTTCTCAATGTGAAGGGGCCGGAGCTGCTGAACAAGTATGTGGGCGAAACCGAGCACAAGATCCGCGAGGTCTTCAAGCGCGCGCGGGAAAAGGCCAGCGAAGATGTGCCCGTCGTGATCTTCTTCGACGAGATGGACTCGCTGTTCCGCATGCGCGGCTCGGGCGTTTCGTCCGATATGGAAGCGACGGTGGTCGCCCAGTTCCTCTCGGAGATTGACGGCGTCGAGTCGCTCAAGAATGTGATCGTGATTGGCGCAAGCAACCGGCAGGATTTGATAGACCCGGCGGTGCTGCGCCCGGGACGCCTCGACCTCAAAGTCAAGGTGAACCGGCCCGACAAAGAGGCCGCCCACGAAATCTTCACCAAGTATCTGCTGCGCGACCTTCCCTTCCACAACTCGGCCCAGGAGCACTACGGCGCAGATCCGGCGAAGATCGCCGACGGCATGATCCGCGACACCATCGAGGATATGTATTCGCAGGAAGAGGACAACAAGTTCCTGGAGGTGACCTACGCCAAGGGCGAGCGTGAGATTTTCTACTTCAAGGATTTCTCCAGCGGCGCCATGATTGAGAACATCGTGGCCCGCGCCAAGAAGATGGCGGTGAAGCGCTTCATTGACCACGCCGAGCGCGGCATTCGCCTGGAAGACCTGAAGCAGGCCGTGCGGGACGAGTTCAAGGAGAACGAGGACCTGCCGAACACCACCAACCCCGACGACTGGGCGCGCATCTCGGGCCGCAAGGGCGAGCGCATCATCAATGTGCGCACCCTGATCACCGGCATCAGCCGCAAGGAGCGGTCCATCGAGAATGTCGATTCGGGCAGGAACTACGTCTGAGCCGGCTGATGGCAATTCCCAAGGTCATGGGGACGGAGATCGAATACGGGATCACCGTCGAGAACGACCGGGATTTCGACCCGATCGCAAGCTGCGTGTTGTTGGTGAACGCCTACCGCGAGGACCACGACGCCAGAATTCTGTGGGACTACGACCAGGAGAATCCGCTGGCCGATGCCCGGGGCTTCCAGGTGGACGGCGAGAAATACACGCCCAACCAGCAGGAGAACATCGCCCGCAACAAGACTCTGGTGAACGGCGCGCGCTACTATGTGGACCACGCGCACCCCGAGTATTCCTGCCCGGAAGTCACCAACCCGCGCGACCTGGTGATCCACGAAAAGGCCGGCGAGCACATCGTCGATCTCTCGCGCCGCGCGGCCAGCGCCATGCTGCCGCATGGCAAGCAGCTTCTGATCCACAAGAACAACAGCGACCGCAAGGGCAGCAGCTACGGCTCCCACGAGAATTACCTGATGGACCGGCGCACTTCCTTCAAGCGCATCACCGAGCAGCTCATTCCCTTCTTCGTCTCGCGGCAATTGTTCTGCGGCGCGGGCAAGGTGGGCAGCGAGAACCGCGGGCAGCCCTGCGATTACCAGCTCTCCCAGCGCGCCGATTTCTTCGAGACCGAGGTGGCGCTGGACACCATGGTGAAGCGGCCCATCATCAACACCCGCGACGAGCCCCACGCCGACCGCGAGAAATACCGGCGCCTGCATGTCATCGTCGGCGATTCGAATATGTGCGAATTCGCCATCTGGCTGCGCCAGGGCGCCACGGCCCTGCTGCTCTCGATGATCGAGGACGGCGCCATGGACCGCGATCTCTCGCTGCGCGACCCCGTGCGGGCGATCAAGGCGGTTTCCCACGATCTCTCGCTGCGCCTTGAGCTCGACCTGGCGGGCGGGGGCCGCCGCAGCGCCCTGCAGCTGCAGCGCGAGTTTCTGGAAATGGCGCTACGCTACGCGCAGCGCGGAGAAGCGCCGGACTGGGCGCCCGAAATCCTGCAGCACTGGGGCGAGGTGCTGGACGCCCTTGAGCGCGACCCCTACGAACTCTCGGACCGCCTGGACTGGGTGGCGAAAAAGGTCATGATCGAACACTTCATGGAGCGCCGCGGCCTCGATTGGGGCGCGCCGCAGGTTGCAATGATGGACCTGCAATACCACGACCTGCGCCCGGAGCGCGGCCTCTACCAACTGCTGCTGCGGCAGGGCCTGGTGCGGCGCATCACCAGCGACGAAGAGATTCGCACGGCGGTATCGGAGCCGCCCAGCGACACGCGGGCCTATTTTCGCGGGCAATGCCTCAAGAAATACGGGAGCGAGGTGTTCGGCGTAAACTGGGACTCGATCTCGTTCGGCATTGTGGATGAGCCGGTCAAGCGCGTGATGATGGCCGAGCCGCTCAAAGGCTCGAAGGCGCATGTGCAGGGCCTGCTCGCGCGCTCAAAGAACGCGGCCGAATTGGTCGCTAACCTTCGCAACTGATCCCGAAGGGGGAGGCAATCATGAAGCAGCACACGGCAATTCCCGGCAACCGGGACGCAGGCGCGGCGGTCTGGTCCGCCGCCGATTCGCAGCAACCGCAGCAGAAGCAGAAGCCCGGTGGCAAGCCGGAGGGCAAGCCGGGCGCGGCGAAGCCGCAAAAGCTCGCCAAGAAGGGCGAGGCGCTCAAAGAGGAAATGGACGAGTTGATGGAAGAGATTGACGAAGTGCTCGAGGAGAACGCCGAGGAGTTCGTCAAGAACTATGTGCAGCGCGGGGGCGAGTAGCCCAGGCGCTGCCGGGAGGCGGGCTTGCATTTCTGGGATGGCTACCGGGGCACGAGCTTCACGGAGTTGCTCGAAGCCGAGCATCCCCAGCTCAAGCCGAACCTGCGCCACTGGTTCGCCGAGCCGGGGCAGCTTCCGCCCACCGCCAGCGGCACCACCTGTCTGGCGCTGCGCTTTGCCGGCGGCGCGCTGGTGGCCGGCGACCGGCTCGCCACCATGGGCAACCAGGTGGCCTCGCGCCGCATCGAAAAGGTCTTCGCCACCGACGACTATTCGCTCATGGCCATTGCCGGCGCCGCCGGCCCCGCCATGGAAATGGCGCGGCTGATCGGCATTCAGTTCGAGCACCGCGAAAAGATCGAGGGCGCGCCCCTCGAGCTCGAGGGCAAGGCGAACACCCTTGCGCAACTGATCCGCCAGAATCTGCCCGCCGCCATGCAGGGGCTCGCCGTGCTGCCGCTCTTTGCGGGCTACGACCGCCGCCGCCGCACCGGCCGCGTGTGGAAATACGAGATTACCGGCGGGCGCTACGAGGAGAGCGAATTCGAGTGCGTGGGTTCGGGCGCGATTTTCGCCCGCGAATCGCTGAAAGTGAGCTTCCGCGAAAACGCCCAGCGCGCGGACGCGCTGCGCATGGCCGTGCAGGCGCTCACCGACGCCGCCGATGAGGATCGCGGCACCGGCGGGGTGGATGACGAGCGCGGCATCTACCCCAATGTGAAATTTTGCACCGCCGAGGGCGTGGAGAGCGCGCCAGACGAAGAGGTGGCGGGCGCTTGGCGCGAAGTGCTCGTGGCCCGCCGCCGCCGCCGGGAGTAACGATGTCGCTTCCCTTCTATGTCAATCCCGAGCAGATGGCCCGGGACAAATCCGAATACGCGCGCAAGGGAATCGCCCGCGGCAAGTCCGTCGTCACCCTGGAATGCGGGGCGGGCGTGCTGATCGTGGCCGAGAACCCGCTGAAGCTGCAGAAGCTCGGCGAGATTTACGACCGCATCGCCTTCGCCGGCGTCGGCCGCTTCAGCGAGTTCGAGCGGCTGCGCAAGATGGGCGTGCAATGGGCCGATGTGGAAGGCTACCGCTTCAGCCGCGACGATGTGCGCGGCAAGGCGCTGGCGAATCTCTACGCGCAGGCGCTCGGCGAGGAGTTCACGCGCTCGAGCAAGCCCTTCGAGGTGGAGATTGTGGTGGCCGAGGTGGGCGATGCAGAGCTGGCGGGCCAGGAGGCGAACGCCATCTACCAGGTGAGCTTCGACGGCGCCATCCAGGACCACGAGGGCTACTGCGTCATCGGCGGCAGCATCCATGCGCTGCAGCGCCATCTCGAAACGAACTACCGCGCGAATCTCGAGCTCGGCGCTGCGCTGCGGCTCGGCCGCGACACCCTGCAGCGCGCCGAAAACGGCAACCCGAACCTGCGCTCCGGAGACCTGGAGGTAATCGTGCTCGACCGGCGCCGAAGCGGCCGCCGCTTCCGCCGGCTCCCCCCCGAAGAGGTGCAACAGATACTCGGATGAGCTACACTGCTTGAAAGGGGGCGGAAATGCAAAAGCGCATTTACGGCGTCGAGACCGAATACGGGATCATCTTCACACCCGAAGGGCGAAAGACCCTTCCGGTGGAGAAGGCGATCCGCTTTCTCTTCGAAAAGCTGATCACCACCGAACACTTCCTCAATGTGTTTCTGGAAAACGGCGCGCGCTTCTACCAGGACACCGGCTGCCACCCGGAATACGCAACCCCGGAATGCGCCTCGCCCCGCCAGCTCATCGTCTACGACAAGGCCGGCGAGCGGGTGCTGGAAGACCTGCAGATCTACGCCGAAGAGCGCATCCGCGAAGAGCGCATTGCCGGCAACCTCTCAATCTTCAAGAACAACACGGACTTCGTCGGCAACAGCTACGGCTGCCACGAGAACTACCTGGTGGACCGCGATGTGGATTTCTACTACCTGGCCGAACAGCTCATCCCCTTCCTGGTAACGCGCCAGATCTACTCGGGGGCGGGCAAGGTCTTCCAGACGCAAGAGGGCGTGCACTACTGCATCAGCCAGCGGGCGCAGCACATCTACCAGAAAATCTCGGGCACGACGACCAATGACCGCTCAATTATCAACACCCGCGACGAGCCCCACGCCGACCGCGAGAAATACCGGCGCCTGCATGTCATCGTCGGCGATTCCAATATGTCCGAATACACCAACTTTCTGAAAGTCGGCGCCTGCGCGGTGGTGCTGCAGATGATTGAGGACAACTACATCAACAAGGATTTCACGCTGCGCAACCCCGTGAAGGCCATCAAGGACATCTCCTACGACACGAGCTGCAAGCGCAAGCTGCGCCTCGACAACGGCAAGGAGTATTCGCCCATCGAAATTCAGCTCGAATACTGCCAAATGGCGCAGCGGTATGTGGAGCACTACCCCGTCTCCGACGACCTGATGGAGGCCGTCGGCATGTGGCAGTATGTGCTCGACCGCCTGCAGCAGAACCCCGACGACCTGGACCGCAAGATTGACTGGATCATCAAGCGCAAGCTCATCCACAACTGGACCGAGAGCCGCGGCGTGCGCTGGGAAGATCCGCGCGTCTTCATGCTGGATCTGCAGTATCACGACATTCGCTTGAACCGCGGACTCTTCTACCTGCTGGAGCGGCGCGGCGCGGTGGATCGCATTCTGAACGACGAAGAGGTGCTGAAGGCCAAGACCGAGCCGCCGCCCAACACCCGCGCGCGCATGCGCGGCGAATTCATCAAACTGGCCCGGCAAAACGGCATCCAGTATGATCTGGACTGGTCAAACATCCGCCTCGGCAACCTGTTGAATGTGCGCGTCATGTGCAACAACCCCTTCGAAACGGATACGCAAAAGGTCGAGGAACTGGTGCGCACCATCCAGAGATCGAGCCCGGGCCGGGCGCGCATCTCCAAGCTCGTGATCCAGTCCTAGAAGGCGGGGCCACAAATGGGCGAACGCTCCAGCGGGCGCAGGGCGCTGATCACCGGCATCACAGGGCAGGACGGCTCCTACCTGGCCGAATTTCTGCTGCAGCAGGGCTACGAGGTGCACGGCATGGTGCGGCGCTCGAGCACCGAGAGTTCCGAGCGCATCGCGCACATCCAGGAGAAGCTGCATCTCCACCAGGCCGATCTCCTCGACCAGGGCTCCCTGATTGAGTTGGTGCGCAGCGCGCAGCCCCGGGAAATCTACAACCTGGCCGCGCAATCCTTCGTACCCACCTCTTGGGCCCAGCCCGGGCTCACCGGCGAGTTCACGGGGCTGGGCGTAACGCGCATGCTCGAAGCCGTGCGGCTGGTGGATCCCGGCATCCGCTTCTACCAGGCTTCCAGTTCCGAGATGTTCGGACGCACCCGGGAGACGCCGCAGAACGAAGCTACGCCCTTTCACCCTCGCAGCCCCTACGGCGTCGCCAAGGCATACGGGCACCACATCACGGTGAACTACCGCGAGAGTTTTGGAATTTTCGCCGCGTCGGGCATTCTCTTCAACCACGAATCGCCCCGGCGCGGGCGCGAGTTTGTCACGCGCAAAATCAGCGAAGGCGTGGCGCGCATCAAGCTCGGCCTGCAATCCGAGCTGCGCCACGGCAACCTCGATTCGAAGCGCGACTGGGGCTACGCCCCCGAGTATGTGCGCGCCATGTGGCTCATGCTGCAACAGGAAAAGCCCGCCGATTTCGTCGTCGGCAGCGGAACCCACCACACGCCGCGCGAATTCGCCGAGCTCGCCTTCGCAGAGCTGAATCTCGATCCCGCAGATTTCCTGACGCACGACCCGGCGCTGCTGCGCCCCGCCGAAGTGGACACGCTGCTCGCCGACCCCTCCCGCGCGCAGAAGCAGCTCGGCTGGCGGGCGGAAACCGGCCTTGCGGAATTGGTGCGCATTATGGTTCACGCCGACCTCGAGGCGCAGGAGCGCATCAGCGGGCGGCGACGGCGCGGGGCGGGCGCGCGGTGAACATCTGCGTCATCGGCGCCGGCTATGTGGGACTGGTGACCGCCGCCTGCTTCGCCGAACTCGGCCTGCAGGTCCTCTGCGCCGACCACGACGCCGACAAGATCGCAGGACTCGCTCGCGGCGAAGTGCCGATCTACGAGCCGGGGCTGGCCGGGCTGGTCGCGCGCAATCTGGAGCAGAAGCGGCTCTCCTTCACGACGGACACGGCGCTGGCGGTGCGCGAATCGCTGGTGGTGTTTATCGCCGTGCAAACGCCGGCGCGCGGGGATGGCGGCGCAGATCTGAGCGCAGTGGAGCAGGTCTCCCGCGAAATCGGCCGCGCGCTGAACGGCTACAAGGTGGTGGTCACCAAAAGCACGGTGCCGGTGGGCGCTTCGCGCCGCGTTTGGCAGTGGGTTGCCGAAGAGGCGCGCGCGCGCGGCGCTGAGCCGAACTTCCAGGTGGCCTCCAATCCCGAGTTTCTGCGCGAGGGCGCTGCCATTGCCGACTTCATGCACCCCGACCGCGTGGTAATTGGCGTCGAGGATCCGGGCGCGCTCGACATTCTGAAAAACCTCTACCGCCCGCTCTACCTGAACGAGGCGCCCTTCGTAATTACCGATCTGGCCAGCGCCGAACTCACCAAGTATGCGGCCAACTGCTTTCTCGCCGCCAAGGTCTCCTTCATCAACGAAATGGCCGATCTCTGCGAGGCCGTGGGCGGCAATGTGCAAGATGTCGCGCGGGGCATTGGTCTCGATGGCCGCATTGGCGCAAAGTTTCTGCACGCGGGGCCGGGCTTCGGCGGCTCGTGCTTTCCCAAAGACACGCGCTCTGCGGCATTCTTCGCCCGCGAGGCCGGCGCGCCGCTGCAAATCATCGAGGCCGTGATTCGCGTAAACGAATTGCGGCTGCCGCGCATGATGCAGAAAATCCGCAGCGCGCTGGAGGGCGAACTGCGCGGGCGCTGCATCGGCCTGCTCGGGCTCTCTTTCAAGCCCGAAACCGACGACATCCGCGACGCGCCCGCCATTGGCATGGCCCGCGAGCTGCTCGCAGAGGGCGCAACGCTGCGCGCCTTCGATCCCGTTGCAATGCCCCGCGCCGCGGCGCTGCTGCCCGAAATCACCTGCTGCCGCGACGCCTACCATGCCTGCGAGGGAACCGACGCCGTGATCATCGCAACCGAGTGGAATCAGTTTCGCATGCTCGACCTGGCGCGGCTGCGCGAATGCATGCGCCGCCCGCTGATGATTGACCTGCGCAATGTCTATGCCCCCGAACCGCTGGCCGCCGCCGGCTTTGCCTATGTGGGAGTCGGACAATGAGCGCCAAACCGGCGCTGCACGCCGTGGTGCTGGCCGGCGGCGCGGGCACGCGCTTTTGGCCGCTCTCCCGTCAGGCGCGCCCCAAGCCGCTGCTGCAGGTGGGCGCGGGCCGCACGCTGCTTTCGGAAACGCTGCTGCGCGCGCGGCGCATCGCCGGCCCCGGCCGCATTTGGTTGATTTGCGGCGCAGCGCACGCCGCCGCCATGCGCCGCGCCGCCGCACTGCCGAAGCAGCGCGTGCTGGTAGAGCCGCGCATGCGCAGCACCGCCGCCGCCATTGCGCTGGCCGCCCACCGCATTGCCCGCGAAGACCCGCATGCGCTCATGGCGGTGCTGCCGGCCGATCACCGCATTCCCGACACCGCCGCCTTTGCGCGCGCCATGCGACGCGCCGCCGCCGCCGCCGCGAGCCAGGGCGAGCCGCTGGTCGCGCTCGGCGTCCGCCCCACCCGTCCCGAAACCGGCTACGGCTACATCCGCCTGGGCCCCCCCCTGGCCGGCCACGCCCAATTGCACCGCGCCGCGCGCTTTATCGAAAAGCCAAACCGCGCCCGGGCGCAACGCTACGCCGCCCGCCGCGATTATCTGTGGAACGCCGGCATTTTCGTCTGGCGCGCCCGCGCCATTCTGGAAGAGCTGCGCCAATTCGCCCCGGCCATCGCCCGCGCGCTTGCGCCCATTGGCCGCGCCAATGCCCGCCAACTCCCCGCCGCACTCCAGCGCGCCTACCGCCGCGCGCCCAGCGCATCTATAGATAACGCCGTGCTCGAAAACAGCCGCCGCGTCGCCTGCCTGCCCGTCGAGTTTGCATGGAGCGACCTCGGCGCATGGCTCGCGCTGGCCGAGAACCTGGGCGTGCGCCCCAACCAGAGCCGCGTGCTGCGCGGCGAAGCGCTGCTGCACGACGCCGGCGGCAACCTCATTTGCGGCGCAGACCGCCCCATCGCCCTGCTCGGCGTGCACGGCCTCGCCGTCATAGACGCCGGCGACGCCCTGCTGGTGGCCTCCCTCGATCGCAGCGACGAAGTCCGCGCCATCACCACCCGCCTCCGCAAACAGCGCCGCCGCAACCTGCTCTGACCCACTCGCCCCCGCCCCGCGTATAATGCGGCCATGGCGCGCTACATCCTGGCTCTGGATCAGGGGACGACCTCTTCGCGGGCAATTTTGTTTGACTCGCGCGGGGCGCTGGTGGCGAAGGCGCAGCACGAGTTTGAGCAGCGCTTTCCCGAGCCGGGCTGGGTGGAGCACGATCCCCAGGAGATTTGGCAGAGCCAGCTGCGCGCGGCGCGGGGGGTGCTCTCCCAGGCCGGCGCTTCGGCCGCGGATGTGCACGCCATCGGCATCACCAATCAGCGCGAAACCAGCATCATTTGGGAGCGCGAGAGCGGCGCGCCGATTTATCCCGCCATTGTGTGGCAATCGCGGCAGAGCGCCGGCATTTGCGAGGCACTGAAGCAGCGCGGCATGGAAGAAGAACTGCGGCGGCGCAGCGGCCTGCCACTGGATTCCTATTTCTCGGCCTCGAAGCTGCGCTTCATTCTCGACCGCGTGCCCGGCGCGCAACAGCGCGCAGAGCGCGGCGAGCTTGCCTTTGGCACTGTGGATACCTGGCTGCTGCACAAGCTCAGCAAGGGCGCAGTGCACGCAACCGAGCACGGCAACGCCTCGCGCACCATGCTCTACAACCTGCAGCAGCGCGGCTGGGACGATGCACTGCTCGCCGCCTTCAATTTGCCGCGCGCGCTGCTGCCCGAACTGCGTCCGTCGAGCGGAGACTTCGGCGCGGCGGACGCCGAATGGCTGGGCGCGGCGCTGCCCATTGCCGGCGTGGCCGGCGACCAGCAGGCCGCCCTCTTCGGCCAGGGATGCTTTGCGCGCGGCGACGCCAAGAACACCTATGGCACCGGCTGCTTTCTGCTGATGAACGCCGGCGATTCCGCGCCGCGCTCGCAGAGCGGGCTGATTTCCACCGTCGCCTGGCAACAGGGCGGCGATTTCGCCTACGCATTGGAAGGCAGCGTCTTTGTGGCCGGCGCAGCCGTGCAGTGGCTGCGCGACGGACTCGGATTGATCGAAAACGCGGCGCAGAGCGAGGCGCTGGCCCGCGAGGCCGGCGGCAACGGCGGCGTTTATCTGGTGCCGGCTTTCGTCGGACTCGGCGCGCCCCACTGGGATGCCCGCGCGCGCGGCGCACTTGTGGGAATCACCCGGGGCACCAGCCGCGCGCAGGTGGTGCGCGCCGCCCTGGAAGCCATCGCCTACCAGAGCCGCGATGTGGTGGAATGCTTCCGCAGCGACGCCGGCTTCGCCCCCGATGTGCTGCGCGTGGATGGCGGCGCGTGCCACAATGATTTTTTGATGCAGTTTCAGGCCGACATTCTGGGCCTGCCGGTGCGCCGCCCGCCCGAACTGGAAGTGACCGCACTGGGCGCAGCCGCGCTGGCGGGACTCGCCACGGATTTTTGGAAAAACCGCGAATCGCTGCGCGCCGCACTGGCAGAGAGCGGCGGCGCAGGCGCGAAGATCTTCGAGCCGCATATGCCGGCGGCGCAGCGCGAGGAGCTATACGGCGGCTGGCAGCGCGCCGTGCTGCGCGCCAAAGACTGGGCGCGCGATTGACGCGTCCGGCCAGAGCGCAGCACGCGCAGCCGCTGGTAATCGCGCACCGCGGCGCTTCGGCCGAGCGGCCCGAAAACACGCTGGCCGCCTTCGCCCTCGCCGTGCAGCAATCGGCGGACATGATCGAGACCGACCTGCACCCCACGCGGGACGGCGCCATTGTGCTCTTTCACGATTCCACCCTGCGCGCAGAAAACGGCGCGCGCATTGAGATTGCGCGGGCGACACTGGCCGAGCTGCGCGAACTCCACGCGCCGGGCGCAACGGCCGGGCAGCGCATTCCCACGCTGGACGAAGCTCTCGACCGCTTCGGCGCCGCGATTCCCTTCAATCTTGAACTGAAGCAATCGCCGCGCGGGCCGTATCCGGGACTCGCCGCCGCCGCGCTCCATGCAGTAAAGCAGCGGGGGCTGTTGCAGCGGACGCTGTTCTCCTCCTTTTACGACGCAGCGCTGGCCGAGCTGCGCGCGCACTGCGCTGCGGCGCGCATTGCACTGCTCATTGCGCGCCGCAACAACCGCAACTGGCGGCAGCGCGCCGCCGCACTGGACGCCGAGGCGCTGCACCCCGAATCCGCGCTGGCCAATGCCGCGCTGATCGAGGCGGCGCACGGGGCCGGACTCGCCGTGCACATCTTCACCGTCGACGCGCCCGCGCAAATGCAGCGCCTGCTGCGGCGCGGCGCAGACGGCCTCTTCACCAATCACCCCGCCCGCCTGCGCGCCCTGCTCGCCCCTGCCGCGGGTGGTATAATCCGCCCAGGCGGGTAGCCGGGGGGCGGGGCAGGTGGCCGACCGAAACACGGAAGCGACGCTGAACGATGCGCTGGCGCGGGGGTTGCGCGAGCTGCGAAAGCGGCTGTGGAACTCCAGCAGCGCCGAAGTCCGGGGCTATCTGCAGGGCAGGCAGCCCGATATCCTCATCCGCATTGATCCGGGTAGCCACGCCATTATCGAAACCGAACTGGCGGGCAACCCAGACCGCGACGCCGTGCAGCGCCTGCAGCAGTGCATCGAGCAGCGCGATAATCGCGTCAATGCGGTGGTGGCGCTCAACTGGCCCCCGCGCTTTGCAACCATTCCCCAAAGCGAACTCGATGCCGAAATCCGGCGGGCCGCAGACTTCGAAGTGGCCTTTCACCAGCGGGCCGGAAACGCAATCGAGCGCTACCCCGAACAGGGATTCGTCTCCCTGAATCTCCCCGGATTGGCAGCCGCTGTGGATCAGATCGCACAGCCCATGGATGCCATCGAGCAGGCCGCCTCCATTATTGACAATGCCACGGAGAATGTGGCGGCCGTGGTCGCAGAAAGCGGCGGCGGCCAGTGGGCGGAGGTCACGGAGATTCTCCGGCAAAAGGAGGACGCCGACGGAAAGCTGCACCGCATGGCCGCCAGCATTGTCGCCAACGCGCTGCTCTTCCAGGAGAGCATCGCACAACTCGAACACTCCGAAACCGGAGAGCCTGTCCGCCACATCGCCGAAATGCTCGACGCTGAGAGACTTCAGCAAATGCAGACAACCCGGCTCTCCGCCACCATCGCGCACTGGAACTTCATCCTGCAGATCAATTACTGGCCCATCTTCGAGATCGCCAAGAACCTGATCTCCGGGCTGCCCACCGGCGCCGCTGGGCGCATCCTGGAGATCCTGAGCGGGGCCGTCGCGCAGGTGGTGGATCTGGGCGCAAGCGCTTCTCACGATTTCACCGGTCTGGTGTTTCAGAAGCTCATCGCAGACCGCAAGCAACTGGCGGCCTTCTACACGCTGCCCGCCAGCGCAGAGTTTCTCGCCGAGTGGTGCTTTCCGGGATTGCCCGGAGACTGCAAGATGCGCGTGGCAGATTTCGCCTGCGGCACGGGCACGCTGCTCTCTGCGGCTTGCCGCCGCAGCGCCCGGGAAATTCTGGAGACGCGGGAAGTGGAGAGGGAAGACGCTTACCGGGATGTGATGGAGCGCATGGCCACCGGGCTGGATGTGCTCCCCCCGGCCGTGCATCTCACGGCCTCCCTGCTTTCCAGTATGTCGCCCAAGACCACCTACGGGCATTCCAACATTCACCTCATGCCTTACGGGAAGGTCGAGGGCCTTTCGGGGCTGCACATTGGCTCGCTCGAGATGCTGAAGAAGGACACAGTGCCTTTCTCCGTCGGTGGCATGGCGCACGCACCGGATCAGGTCAGCGCTTCGCCCAGCAGCAGCATGGCGGGGCAATCCGGCGATGCGCGTTTGGTGGATGCCGCGGACAACAGCTTTGACTGGGTGGTGATGAATCCGCCCTTTACGAGGAACACGAATCACGCCGCCCAGCGCGCGGGGATTCCCATGCCCGCATTCGCGGGCATGGAGAACTCCGAGGCCGAGCAGCGGGCCATGACGAATAGCTTGAAGCGGCTCTACGCAAAGCGCGCGAAGCCCTACGCACAAAACAGCAACGCGGGGCTGGCGACGCCTTTCATAGACCTGGCCTATGCGAAGCTGAAGCCCGGCGGGTCGCTTTCGATGATTTTGCCTTTGAGTCTGGCCAACGCGCAGGATTGGTCGCGGGCGCGCGCCACCATCGCGCACTGGTTCACGGATGTGAAGGTGGCGGCCATTCGCCAGGGGCACCCCGGCGGGATGTCGTTTTCTGCATCCACCGGCATGGGCGAATGCATCTTGTCTGCCCGGAAGCGGGACGCGCACAATGGCCCCTGCCGCAAGCCGCAGCAGACGGCGACAGCGGTTGTGCTGCACGAGCCGCCCCGCATTCCGCTGCGGGCAGTGCTCACGGCTCTGCAGATTCAGAGGGGCGATCCGGGCAGCGCCGCCACCGTTTTTGAATTTGAGATTCACGACGACGGGCGTCCGTGGGGGACGATAACGACTGACGATCCTGAGCTTTTGGAAATGGCCGCGGAGTTGCTGAGCGGGCAGATCAATGGGTGCGAGATTCCAATGACGAACTTTGGAGAAATCGGCTCCCTGCAGCCCTACAAGTTCAGCATCAATGGAAATCTCGAATTGCCAAGCGGCCTCCACCAAGGTCCCTTTGGGAAGAACGTGCTCTCCAAGCCGGACATACGGCCCCAATACCACAGCCTCTGGCGCCACAACCACAAACTGGAACTGGCCCTCGAAAGGAAAGGCTCGTGGACTGACAGCCTTCCTCCCCGGAAATACCGCTCGGCCCGATTGCAGTCGGAGAATAAGAAGCGGATACAGGCCATCTGGAAGCTACGCTGCCATGTTCACTGGAATACGGACTTCCAATTCAACTCCCAATCCACTTCATGCATTCACACGGCAATAGCCACTCTCGGCGGAAACGCTTGGCCCGGCTGCCAGTTCCACGACAAGAGCCACGCCATTCCCTTCCTGCTCTGGATGAATTCCACTCTGGGTATGCTCGCCTACTGGCACCAGAGCAGCCGCCAGCAATCCGGCCGCGGCCGCATTGCCTTCAAGGCCGCCGCCCTGGTCCCCGTCTTCGATTTCCGCACCCTGCGAAAGCGCCAGATTGAGAAGGCCATCGCCCTCTTCAAGGAACTGAAGAAGAATCCCATGCGCCCCCTCAACGAGATTGACGAAGACGAGAATCGCAAGCTGCTTGATGAGCGCTTCTACCGGGAGGTTTTGAATCTCCCCGCAGAGCTTCACGAGCCGGGCGGCTTCCTCGAAACCCTGCGGGCCAAGCTGGCCCGGGAGCCCTCCATCCAGGGCGGAAAGCGGCCGAAGTAAGGGCAGCGCGGGCCGGTGCGGGCCTCAGCGCTTCGGCAGGGGAGGCAACCCCGCTTCCACGGGGACATCGAGGGAGCGGGCCAGCATGGAGAGCATGGTGTAGTTGCCGACCACGAAGGGAATCTCCACGAGTTGCGCGTCGTTAAAGTGGGCGCGCAGGCCCTGCCAAGTGGCATCGGAAATGGTGTGGTTCCGGTGGAGCTCGTCCGCGGCGCAGAGCAGCAGCCGCTCGGATTCCTCCCACTCCTCCGCAGCCGGCGCCGCGGCAACCCGGGCGATTTCCTCGCCGGAGAGGCCCGCCGCGCGGGCGTAGAGGACATGGTGCCCCCACTCGAAGGCCGAAGCGCAGTTCCAGGCCGTGCGCAACGCCAGCAGCTCCGATTCCCGCCGGCCCAGGACGCCCCGCAGAGCCAGAGCGGCGGCAAAGTCCAAAAAGGGCTCCAGCAGCGCCGGGTGATGGGCCAGCGTGCGCAAAATGTTGAGCGGGCCGCCCTTCCCGCCGCCCTCCCCGCCCTCGGCCCGCTTGGCCCCGCCTTCCAGCGCGCGGACGGGGGCGAGGGTGCCGCCCAGAATGCGCCGGGTGGCGGCGTCCCAGCGCTCCGGGGGCAGCGGCGCAAGGCGGTCGCTGTGCAGATCCATCGGCGCGGCAAAGGCTACGCCGCCTGCGCCGCGCCGCAAGCCGGGGCCGCAGAAGGCGGCGCGGGCGGCCTTGGGGCGGTTTGGCGCGGGGGGCCGAAAGCGGGTAAGCTGCGGCGGTTTCACGGCATTTCCGCAAATCCCCCCGAGCCCGCGCATTGGCGCGCTGCGGCCGGGAGCCGCAGCGAGTGATCCGCGCCCATGAGCAATCCGCGCCGCCCCGGCAAACAGGGCCTATACGATCCCGCCCACGAGCACGACGCCTGCGGCGTCGGCTTCGTCGCCAACATCCGGGGCGAGCGCTCCCGCGCCGTGGTGGAGATGGGCATTGAGGCGCTGCGCAACCTGGAGCACCGCGCGGCCTGCGGCTGCGATCCCGAATCCGGCGACGGCGCGGGGCTGCTGGTGCAGCTTCCCGATGGCTTCCTGCGCCGCACCTGCGCCGAAGCGGGCTTCGAGCTTCCCGCGCCGGGGCGCTACGCCGTGGGCATGGTGTTTCTGGCGCAATCGCCCCAGGCCGCCGCCGCGCAGGCCGCGCTGCTGGAAGACGCGGTGCGCGCCGAAGGGCAGCAGGTGCTGGGCTGGCGCGACGCGCCCACCAATGCCGCCGCCATTGGCCCCATGGCCAGGGCGGATATGCCGCGCATTCGCCAGATTGTGATCGGGGCGCAGGGCCGCGCCGCCGAAGACGGCGACGCCTTCGAGCGCAAGCTCTATGTGATTCGGCGGCTGGCGGAAAAGGCGGCGCAGGCGCAAAGCGGCGGGCACTTCTTCTACATCCCCAGCCTTTCCGCGCGCACGCTGGTTTATACCGGCATGCTGCTGCCGCGGCAAATCACCGCCTTTTATGCGGATTTGCAGGCGGAGGATTTCAGCTCGGCGCTGTGCCTGGTGCATTCGCGCTACAGCACCAACACGCTGGGGGCCTGGGATCTCGCCCACCCCTTCCGCTACATGGCGCACAACGGCGAAATCAACACCATCCAGGGCAACCAGAACTGGATGCACGCCCGCGAGGGCGTCATGCGCTCCGATCTCTTCGGCGACGATCTGCAAAAGCTCTACCCGATTATGCGCGCGGGCGCTTCAGATTCGGCGGGCTTCGACAACGCGCTGGAGTTTCTGCACCTGGCCGGGCGCGACTTGCCCGAAGCGCTGCTGATGATGATTCCCGAAGCCTGGGAAAACCGGGAAGACATGGACCCGGAGCTGCGCGCCTTCTACGAGTTTCACTCCTTCATGCTGGAGCCCTGGGACGGGCCGGCCAGCATTGCCTTCACCGACGGGCGCAAAATTGGCGCGGTGCTGGACCGCAACGGCCTGCGCCCCTCGCGCTACACCGTCACCCGCGACGGCTTTGTGGTCATGGCCTCGGAAGTGGGCGTGCTCGAAATCGCCCCCGAGAATGTGCTGCTGAAAGAGCGGCTGCATCCGGGCCGCATCTTCTGCGTAGACCTGGAAGCGGGGCGCATTCTCGACGATGAAGAGATCAAGCGCGGCTATGTGGAGCGCCGCCCATACCGCAAGTGGGTGCAGAGCGGGCGCTTGCGGCTCGAAGACTTGCCGCGTCCCCAGGCGCCGGCGCTGCACCGGGAAGAGGAAGAGCCCGGCAATTTGCTGCGGCTGCAGCAGGCATTTGGCTACACCAGCGAGGATCTCAAGCTGCTGCTCGCGCCCATGGCTGTGCAGGGCAAGTGGCCCATCGGCTCCATGGGCGAAGACGCGGCGCTGGCCTGTCTTTCCGAGCGGCCGCAGATGCTCTACCGCTACTTCAAGCAGAAGTTCGCGCAGGTTTCTAATCCGGCGATGGACTCGATCAACGAGCGGCCGGTCATGGCGCTCTACTCGCCGCTCGGCGCAGAGGGCAACCTGCTCGAAGAGAGCGAAGCCCACGCGCGCATGCTGCGCGTCTCGCACCCGGTAATCTCAAACGGCGAGCTGGAGGCGCTGCGCGCCATTGAGCAGCCGGGCTTCGCCAGCCGCACACTGGGCTGCCTGTTCAAGGCCGGCGAAGGCGGGCGCGGACTCGAAGCCGCCCTCGATGGACTCTGCGCCGAAGCGGAGCGCGCCGTGCGGGCGGGCGCCAACATCCTGATTCTCTCCGACCGCGGCATGACCCGCGAGCTCGCGCCCATTCCCATGCTGCTGGCGGTGGGCGCGGTGCACCACCACCTGATGCGGCAGACGCTGCGCACGCGCTGCAGTCTGGTTTGCGAAACCGGCGAGGCCCGCGAAGTGGCGCACATGGCGCTGCTCATCGGCTACGGCGCCAGCGCGGTGAATCCCTGGCTGGCCTTCGCCAGCCTCGACCAGATTGTCGACGACGGCGCTTTCGTGCCGGAAGATCTGGACCGCGCCGAAGCGCGGCGGCGCTTCGTGCAGGCCAACGACAAGGGCCTGCTCAAAACCTTCGCCAAAATGGGCATCTCGACGCTGCAATCCTATCGCGGCGCGCAAATTTTCGAAGCGGTGGGGCTGGATCGCGAGCTGGTGGCGCGCTGCTTCACGGGCACGGCCTCGCGGGTCTCCGGCGTGGGCTACGAGGCCCTGGCGCGCGAGTCCGCGCAGCGCCACGCCCGCGCCGAATCCGGCGGCTACCAGTATCCGGAACTGGATCCGGGCGGGCTCTACCAGTGGCGCGCGCGGGGCGAGCGCCACGCCTTCAACCCCGAAACGGTTTCCAAACTGCAGATTGCACTGCAGCGCGGCAGCTACGAGGATTACCGGGAATTCAGCCGCGCCGCGAACGCCGATTCCCGCAGCGCCTGCACGCTGCGCGGGTTGCTCGCCTTCCGCAGCGGCCTGCGCGCGCCAGCGCCCATCGCAGAGGTGGAGCCCGCCGGCGAAATCGCCCGGCGCTTTTGCACCGGCGCCATGAGCTACGGCTCCATTTCGCTGGAAGCGCACCAGACTTTGGCCATTGCCATGAACCGCCTCGGCGGCAAATCCAACACCGGCGAAGGCGGCGAGGATCCGGACCGCTACACGCCGGACCCGGACGGCGACCTGCGGCGCAGCGCCATCAAGCAGGTGGCCTCGGGCCGCTTCGGCGTCACGAGTTGGTATCTCGTCAACGCCGACGAAATGCAGATCAAAATCGCCCAGGGCGCAAAGCCGGGCGAGGGCGGCGAGCTGCCGGGGCACAAGGTGAACGAGACCATCGCCCGGGTGCGCCACTCGACGCCGGGGGTGGGGCTGATCTCGCCGCCGCCGCATCACGACATCTACTCCATTGAAGATCTGGCGCAGCTCATTTACGACCTGAAGAACGCGAATCGCCGCGCGCGGGTTTCGGTAAAGCTGGTTTCGGTGACCGGCGTCGGCACCATTGCCGCCGGCGTCGCCAAGGGCAAGGCCGACGGCGTGCTCATCAGCGGCATGGACGGCGGCACCGGCGCATCGCCGCTGGCCTCGATCAAATCCGCCGGGCTGCCCTGGGAGATTGGCCTGGCCGAAACGCAACAGACCCTGGTGCTGAACGATCTGCGCGGCCGCATTCGCGTGCAGGCCGATGGCGGGCTCCGCACCGGGCGCGATGTGGCCATTGCCGCTCTGCTCGGCGCGGACGAGTTCGGCTTTTCCACCGCGCCGCTGGTGGCCATGGGCTGCATTCTCATGCGCGTCTGCCACCTGAACACCTGTCCGGTGGGCATCGCCACGCAAGATCCGGTGCTGCGCGAGCGCTTCGCCGGCACCCCCGAGAGCGTGGTGCGCTACCTGCTCTGGGTGGCGGAAGAGCTGCGCGAGATTATGGCCGAGCTCGGCTTCCGCCGCGTGGACGAGATGATCGGGCGCAGCGAATGCCTGGAAGCGAATCTGGCCGTGGATCACTGGAAGCAGCAGGGCCTTGATTTCTCGGAGCTGCTGCACCGGCCCGACGTCCCCCACGCCATTCACAATTGCGAAGCGCAGAGCCTGGCCGCAGAACTCGAGAACACCCTGGATATGGAGCTGCTGGAGCAGGCGCGCCCGGCCATTGAGCGCGGCGAGCGCGTCGTCATTACGCGCGCAATCCGCAACACCCAGCGCAGCGCCGGCGCCATCCTGGGCAGCGAGGTTTCGCGCGCCCACGGCGAGGCGGGGCTGCCCGACGATACCATCACGCTCAAGTTTTCGGGCAGCGCGGGGCAGAGCCTGGCGGCTTTTTGCACCCGCGGCCTGACCTTCGAGATTGCCGGCGACACCAACGATTACTGCGGCAAGGGACTCTGCGGCGCGAAGCTCATCGTGAAGACGCCCGAGGCCGCCAGCTTCGATCCGGCGGAGAATGTGATCACCGGCAATGTGGTGCTCTACGGCGCAACCAGCGGCGAGGCATACTTTGAGGGTGTGGCGGGGGAGCGCTTTGGCGTGCGCAACTCTGGCGCCAGCGCCGTGGTGGAAGGCGTCGGCGACCACGGCTGCGAATACATGACCGGCGGCAGGGTGGCGATCCTCGGCCCCACCGGGCGCAACTTCGGCGCCGGCATGAGCGGCGGCATCGCCTATGTGCTCGACTCGGACGGCGCATTCCCGTCCCGCGTGAATTTGGAAACCGTGGAGCTCGAAGAGATGGAAGACGAGGACTACGAAGCGCTGCGGCGCATGGTGCGAAACCATTTCCGCTACACGCGCAGCGCCCGGGCCGATGAGATTTTGCGCAAGTGGGACGCCATGGCTCCCAAGTTCGTCAAGGTCTTCCCCAAGGATTACAAGCGGGCGCTCTCCGAGCGCATCGCCGCGGAGAGCGGCAATGGCTGATGCGCGCGGCTTCCTGAAGCACGGGCGCGAGGGAACGCACTACCGCCCCATTGAGCGGCGGCTGCAGGACTGGAAGTGCGTGCAGGAGGATTTCCCGCGCGAACGCACCGCGCAGCAGGCCGCCCGCTGCATGGATTGCGGCATTCCCTTTTGCAACGAGGGCTGCCCCCTCGGCAACATCATCCCCGATTTCAACGATCTGGTTTACCGCGGCAAGTGGGAAGACGCCCTGCTGCGTCTGCACTCCACCAACAACTTCCCGGAATTCACGGGCATGGTCTGCCCCGCGCCCTGCGAGCAGGCCTGCGTGCTCGGCATCAATCAGGATCCGGTTTCGATCAAGCAGGTGGAGTGGGAGATTGTGCGGCGCGGCTTTGAGGAAGGCTGGGTGAAGCCGGTGTTGCCCGAGCGGCGCAGCGGGCGCAGCGTGGCGGTGGTGGGCTCCGGCCCCGCCGGATTGGCCGCCGCGCAGCAGCTGGGACGCGCCGGGCACACCGTCACCTTGTTCGAAAAGAACGACCGCATCGGCGGGCTGCTGCGCTACGGCATTCCCGATTTCAAGATGGAGAAGTGGGTGATTGACCGCCGCCTGGAGCAACTGCGCGGCGAGGGCGTGATTTTGCAGCCCGGCGTGCATGTGGGCGTTGACTACACGGTGGCGGATCTGCGCAAGAACTTCGACGCCATCGTGCTGGCTCTGGGCGCAGAGCACCCGCGCGATCTGGAGGTGCCGGGCCGCGCACTGCCGGGCGTGCACTTTGCCATGGACTTTCTGGTGCAGCAGAACCGCCGGGTGGCCGGCGACGAGCTTCCCGGCGAAGGCATCCTCGCCACCGGCAGGCATGTGGTGGTGCTGGGCGGCGGCGACACGGGCTCCGATTGCATCGGCACCGCGCACCGCCAGGGCGCGGCATCGGTCACCTCTCTGGAATTGCTGCCGCGCCCGCCCGAGGGCCGCCACGAATCCGAGCCCTGGCCGCTGCCCATGAAGTATCACTTCCACAGGTCGAGCTCTCACGCCGAGGGCGGCGAGCGGCGCTACGCCCTGGCCACCCGCGAGCTGCAGGGCGCGCAGGGGCGCGTGGCCAAACTGCTCGGCGCCACCGTGGAATTTGACCGCGACCGGCTGCAGCGCCCGCTGCCCGCCACGCTGCGCGAAAAGCCGGGCGGCGCATTCGAGCTGCGCGCCGATCTGGTGCTGCTGGCCATGGGCTTCCTCGGCCCGGTGCAAGAGGGGCCGGTCCGGGAACTCGGCGTAGCGCTCGATGCGCGCGGCAATGTCCGCGCCGATACCCGCAGCTTCGCCAGCAGCGAGCCGGGCGTCTTCGCCTGCGGCGATTGCCGCCGCGGCCAGTCCCTCGTGGTGTGGGCGCAGTGGGAGGGCCGCGAGTGCGCCCGCGCGGTGGACGAATACCTGATGGGCGCGTCCAGGCTGCAGAGCCGCAACGCCTTCGCCTGAGGCGGGAGGATTCACTGTGAACCGCACCGGCTGGATTCGCCGCGCGATCTTTCTGCCCGGAATGCTCGGGCTGCTCGGGATTTTCGAGCTGGCCGCTGCGCCGGGCTGTGCCCTCAGCGGCGCTCCTGCCGGCTACTGCTGGAGCCGCGCCCGCATCGCCGCCGCGGCCCGCGCCAACGCGCCCCTGCGCGGCATCGCAACCCGCAGCTACCGGGGCGACGAGCAGATCCACGATCCCCGCAACTGGTGGACCAAATCCCAACTCACCGGCAAGAGCTGCGAATTCCGCGTCTCGCGCAATGACGCGGGGCAATTCGTCGCCGAATCGAATTTCAGCCCCACGCCGGTGGTGCTGAACATCCCCATGTCCAGCGTGGATTTCTACATGGGGCAGGTGGACGAAAACACCGTGCTCATTCTGCAACAGCACCCCGGCGGCGCATCCGCCACCTACACCAACTTCAACAGCCGGGGCAGGCTGAACTACGGCGACTGCTCAGAGGATGGCTATTTCACCTGGCTCTGCATCACGCCGTGAAAATCGGCGGGGCGGGGGAACCGGGGCGCGGCCCGGGGTTTCCCAATCTGCATTCCGGCAGCGCGCAACGGGCGCGCGGCAAAAACGCGAAAGGAGTCTCACTGTGAATCGCATTCTCTCTCTGGCTCTGGCGGGCGCCCTGGCCGGCGCTGCGGCAATGGCCCCGGCGCCCTCCGACGCCGAAATGCGCCACCACAAGCGCATGATGCACGGGCGGCAGGGCGCATTCATCGGCGTCAAGACGCAATCCATGACCAGCGAACTGCGCCAGCACCTGAAGGCGCCGAGCGAGCGCGGCGTGCTGGTCGCGCGGGTCATCGAGGATTCCCCCGCCGCCAAGGCCGGCCTGAAGGTGGGCGACATCATCCTCTCCGCCGGCGGCGAGGACATCGAGCACCCCTACGACCTGGCCTACCAGGTGCGCCGGGCGGACGAGGGCGAATCGCTGCCGCTGCGGCTGGTGCGCGGCGGAAGGACGCGCAGCCTGAAGGTCACCCCGGAGCGCAGGGACGGCGAGCACATGGGCCGCCGCGGCAAGGGGCGGCGGGAGATGCGCAAAGAGGTGATGGAGCGCTTCGACGCCATTGAGAAGCGGCTGGACGCCCTGGAGAAGCGCTAGCGGCGCTCCGGCTCGCCAGGGCTGCCCTGCTCCAGGGCAGCCTTGGCATTGAGGTCGCGCAACAGCGTCCGCGCGCCCAAAAAGTAATGCAGCGTGGACCAGGCCGCGCCCAGCGCCACGGTGTAGAGCAGCGCGTAGCGAATTGAGTTTTCGCCCTGCCCCGCCACCGTCAGGCCGAAGATGGAGAAGCCGCCGCGCAGCAGATCCGAGAACCAGCCCACGAATTGCGGGCCGCCCCCCAGGCCAATCAGGTTCAGCACCAGCAGCAGCACTGCAGAAGCCTGGGCGCGCATGCGCGGCGGCACCAGCGCCTGGGTAAGGGCGAAGGTGGGGCCCAGATACATACTGCCCAGCAGAACCGGCACAAAACCCAGCGCCAGCGCCGTGTAGCGTTCGGGCCACAGGTAAAAGAGGCAGATGACGGGAATGCCGATGCCGGTGGAGATGCCCGGCAGCCAGGCGAACCAGCGGAGATCGCGGTGGGCGATGCGGTCGGTGAGCCAGCCGCCGAGAAACACGCCGAGCACGCCCGCGCTGCCCGTCATCAGCCCCAGCAGCAGGCCGAGCTCTGTGGGCTTGAAGCCGTGAATGCGCTCGAAGAAGGGCGCGGCGAAATCGCCGGAGCCGTAACCGTAGAAGGCGTGCAGCGCGCCGGCGAAAGAGATGTGCACGAAGGTGGGGAGCGTCAGCAGAAAGCCGCCCACCTTCCAGAAACTTTCGCGCGGCGCGTCTGCGGCGGCATTGGCGGCAGCGGCGACGGGCTGCGTGGCGGATTCGAACCAGCCGCGCGTCGGCTCGCGCAGGGTCAGCCGCACCAACAGGGCGAGCAGCAGGCCCGGCAGCCCGACGATGACAAATGCCTCGCGCCAGCCGATGTTCTCGCGGATCCAGCCGCCGGCCATCAGCGCCAGCGCGCCGCCGAGGGGAATGCCCATGGCGTAAATGGCCAGTGCCGTCGCGCGGCGATTCGGCGGAAAGAAATCGGAGATCATCGAGTGGGCGGGCGGTGTGCAGCCCGCCTCGCCGACGCCCACGCCAATGCGCGTCAGCGCCAGCACGGTGAAAGAGCGCGCCAGGCCCTGCAGCGCGGTCATCGCGCTCCACACGCAGAGCGCCAGCGCAATGACATTGCGCCGGACGCCGCGGTCGGCATAGCGCGCAATGGGAATGCCGAGTGTGGAGTAGAAAATGGCAAAGGCCGTGCCGCTGAAGAAGCCGAGCTGAAAATCGCTCAGCCCGAATTCCTCGCGAATCGCCTCCAGCAAAATGGTGACGATGCGCCGGTCAATGAAGTTGACGATATACACCGCCAACAGCAGGCCCAGCGCATAGCGGCTGTAGCGAACGCCGAACTCGGGCTCGCGGGGAGAGCCTGCGGCGTTCCGGGGCACAGCTTCGGCGGGCGGCACGCGCGGAGCATCCCGCAACCCACCCGGCGGGTCAAGGCCGGCTCAGCGCGGGGCGAAATCCGGCCAGGGCGTGGTGGGCATGAGCGCGGCGCGGGCCAGGCCGGCCTCCCGGTGGGGCAGCGCCCTGCGGTAGGAATCATCGGCGACCATGTCGCGAATGTGCATACGCGAGGGGTAGTGCACCAGCACATACTGCTGCCAGGGGCGGTTGAGCGGATGCTCCGCCGCGCCTTCCACCACGGCGTCGGGCTCGCCGGCCCACAGCGGCCTGCCGCCGCGGCGGCCCACATGGCGCATGGCAACGCGCCCGTAGCGGGCATAGGCAGCGGCGCCGGAAAGCGGCGGCGCAGCGGCGGCGGCATAGCGCGCCTGCTCGTAAAAGATGTTGAGGTTCATCATCGCAAAGTCCGTCTGCTGATCCGCTTCCATGAAGCGCCGCACCGCGGCCGCCGCGGGATTGGCGGCGGGGTTCGCCGCCGCTGCGCCCGGCTCTGCGCCGGGAAAGGGCGGCGGCGCAGCGGCAATGCGCAGCGGGCGAAAGGTGCGCAGCGCCCACATCAGCGCGTGCAGCATCCGCAGCCGAAAGCGCGGCACGGGGCGCGCGGAAAGGACGAAGCTTTCCGCCAGCGCCTCTGCGGCATGGGGCGTGGGGCTACGCAGCGATTCCTCGCACAGCTCGCGAGTCGGAAACTCATCCACCAAATGCACATCGAATTCCATTTCGCCGCCGCCGCCCGCCGAGAACACTTGGTCCACGCGGCCGCCATAGACGCGGTGGCCACCCGAGGCGCGCAGCTCGACATCCAGACTGGACAGATAGCGCTCGAAGGCGGCCTGATCCCGAACGCGCAGAAAGCGCAACAGCGCCAGGGGTTCGGCGGCGTCACCGCTGTGCTGCATTTCGGATTCGTTCGGCATTTCGTCCTCCCGCCGCGGCGCGGCAAATGCGGGCAGAAAATGCTGCGCCGTTCAGGGCGGCGCTGCTTCGGGAACATAGCGGGCGAGGGCGGCCAGCAGGCGGCGCTGCTCGCTGAGCAGGCGCTGGGGCAGGCCGGGCCGCAGGTGCGCGCAGGCGGATTCGTAAAACCAGCGCGTCTGCGGCGGCGCGCCGCGGAAGCGCTTCCAGACCACCTCGCCCTCCGCCTCCAGATCTGCCACCAGCCCGCGCAGGTTGTCGAGCTTGTCGCAGGCGGCGACCAACCGCGTGCGCGCATCGAGCGCTGCGAGCCGTTGCACATAGCGCAGCTTGCGCTCCCGCCATGGCGATTTGCGCGCGGGCGTATCGCCGGGGAGCAGATCCGAGAGCGCGCACACCATCTCCGCAATCTCCGCGCCGAAGTGCTCGCGCAGCACGGCTTCGGTCACGCCTTCGCAATCCTCCAAGGTGTCGTGAAGCAGCGCCGCGGCGGCCTGGGTGGAATCTCCACCGTGCTCAATTACCAGCCCCGCCACCTGCAGCAGGTGAGTCGCGTAAGGGGCCGCGCTGCCCCGGCGCTTCTGCCCCGCGTGGGCCGCCAGCGCAAAGCGCAATGCAGTGGCGAGCAAATTCTGTTCGGCGGCTTCCATCAGTTCCCTCGCGGCTTCAGGGCCAATCGAGATCTGCAACCACCGGCGCGTGATCCGACGCCGTAAGTCCATCGCGCTTCTTGCGCCAGTCGCGGTCTACCTGCACCGAGCGCAGCCGCGCCCGCAGATCCGGCGAGCCGAGCAGCAGGTCAATGCGCAGGCCCTGGCCGCGGTGAAAAGCGCCGCCGCGGTAATCCCACCATGAAAACGTGCGCAGCTCCGGGTGCTTCTCGCGGAACAAATCGCAAAAGCCCAGCGCAAACAGCGCCTGCAAACGCGCGCGCTCTTTCCCGGTGTGAAAAATGCTCCCCGCAAGCCCCTTCTCGTTCCAGCTATCCAGCGCCGCGGGGACGATGTTGAAATCTCCCACGAGCAGTTCGGCGCGGCCGCCCTGCCCGGTGCGTTCGGCCGACCCGGCCAAATGCTCCGCCAGCGCATCGAACCAGGCGAGTTTGCGGGGAAAGTCCTCGTGGCCGGTGTTCTTGCCGTTCGGGCAGTAGACCGTGGTGAAAGCGAGCCCGGCGGCCCGGGCGCTGAGCAGCCGCGCGCCGAAATCTCCCTGCCCCGGCAGCCCGGTTTGCAGCACTTCCAGTTCCAGATCTTCGCGGCACAAAATGGCGACGCCGTTCCAGCTCTTCTGCCCGTGCACCGCCGCGCGGTAGCCCGCCTCCGCAAAGGCGGCGTGGGGAAAGTGCTCGCCGCTGAGCTTCAACTCCTGCAGGCCGACGAGGCCGGGGCGGCGCTCGCGCAGCCAGTGCAGCGCGAATTCGAGCCGGGCGCGCAGCCCGTTCACATTCCAGGTGGCAATGCGCACAGCCGCGAGCTTACCGCGCGGGCGCGGCGCCACAAACCCGGCTAGAAGCGCAGCGCGTAGCGCAGCAGCAGCGCAAATTCCGCCGCCGCCGATGCATTGTGGCCGGGGTGCCGCGTTCCCAGGGCGGAGATATTCAACATTCCGCCCGCCAAATCCCGCGCGTAGCTGAGCTCCGCCTCCAATTGGCGGCCGCTGGGGGCGAGCGGCAGCTCCGCCCGCTCAATATGCAAATCGCCATTCCAATGGCGGCCGCTGATCCAGCGCAGCGCGGCGCGGCCCCGTTCCACCCGCAGCGGCTGCGACAGGCGCAGCGACAACTGGTCGCGTGGCGCCAGCACGCCGCGCCTCGAAACCCCCACGGCCCAGGCGCTGCTCCACAGCGGCGCTTGCCACGACAGCATGGCGCTCTGCGAAACGCCCGCGCGCGGTGCGGCGCGGGTGTAGCCGGCGTGCAGCGATGCGAAGCCGCGCAATCCGCCGCGCGCCGCGCCTGTCAACGGCCAGTGCGCCGAAGCGCCCGCAAACCAGCTGCGCCCGCCGCCGCCGCCAAATGCGCCGCGCTGGCGGCTTCCCATCAGCCGCTCCGGCTCCCGCAACATCCCCGCCGAAAGCGCAGCGCCGCGCGCCCTGCTACCCGCCTGAAACTCCAGCACGCCGCCGAATGCCTGCGCCGCGTCCGGATCGCGCAGCGCGCCCCACTGCGCGCCGCCCCGAAAAGCCGCCGCGCGCAACACGCCCCCCGCGGCGGGCGCCGCCACACCCGCCACGCCACCCGCGCGGGCAAAAGAAAGGTAGGGATTCGCAAAGGCCCCGCTGTCGCTGAACTGCCCCGGCGATACCGCGCCCGCCGCGTGCAGGCCGAAATCCCAGCCCGGGTGGCCGCGCAATCCCAAAAAAACACCCGCGCCGCTTGCGCCGAGGGACTGCGAGAACCACAGCGAATCCAGTTGCGCTGCGGATGCAGTTGCGGCGTGCGCAAAATTTCCCGGCTGCGGAAAAGGTGGCGCGCCCGCGCTGCGCAGTGCATCCGCCGCGCCCGCTGCATCCGCCGCGCGCGAGGCGTGCAGCCGCAGGACGCCGCCGCCGGCCATGGCGAGCGCCGCGCCGCGCGGGTCGCCTCCCAGTGCGCGCAATTGCTCCGGCAAACTCCGGCGCGCGCCGGACTGCGCCGGCAGATACGAGGCCAGTGAGCGCCGGAACGGCGCATCCAGCGAATCGAAAGCGGCCACTTGGCGGCGCGCGAGCGCGGACGAGAGCGCATCTCCGAATGCCGCGCCGGGCGCAAGCGCGCTCAGCGATTCCGGCGCAGCGGGACCCGCGAGAGTCTCCCCCAGCAGCAACCGCACCGCGCCGCTGGGTCTGGTGGCGGCGTTCAAATCCAACTTGCCCCGCCCGTAGATGTCGCTGTTGGCAAACACGCCCGTGCGGTCCGCCGTCGCCAGCAGCCGCGCCACCAACTCGGTGTTGCCGAGGGCATAGCTGCCATCATCGTTGCGAAAGCGATGCCGCAGCACGGCCAGCGCGCCGCTCACCACGGGGGCGGCGGCGGAGGTGCCGGAGAAAGAGCGGTAGCGATCCATGCGGCTCGTATCGGTAGCGGGCGCGGTGAGCCGCAGACCTGGAGCAGCGAGGCAAAAATCCCGGGCAATGCCGCAGTGATTGGAAAAGCTGGCGATCTCGAGCTGCCCCGATGCGCCCGGCCGGTCTCCCAGCGCTACAACGGCGAGCACATGGCTTCGCAACTCGGGGAAGTGCACGCCCAGACCGCCCAGAAGTTCCGGCGCATCGGCCCGCGCCGCTTCGCCAGCGGCGGTGAAGGACTGACCCGCATTGCCCGCCGCCCATACGAATATGCTCTTTTCCGCATCCGGCGTTCCGGCCTGCGCCAGCGCCGCCGCTGTTCGCGCAAAGACGCGGCGCACCTCCGTGCGGGTATAGGCGGGCTCGCTGATCGCGCCTGGGAAGCCGAGGCTCAGGTTGACGATGGCCCCCAGCCCCGCCGCGTAGCCGAGCAGCGATTCCCAGTAGAGATCGTCCCTGCCGCTGAAGGCAGAAAGGGGAAGCGGTGTGTAGGTGGGCGGCGCGCTCCCCAGCGGAATGTTCACCATGTGCACATCGGCGTCGAAGGCGACGCCGTGCATATTGCGAGACACCGCGGTGTCGAGATCCCGGCGGGCGGCGGCGACGCCGGCGGTTGCGGTGCCATGGCTGCTCTGCGCAATTCCGGCGCGATAACCGGGAGTATTCGGGTGACCGGAAATCTGCACTCGTTTGCCGGCGAATTCCCGGTGGTTCGCCTGCAGCCCGCTGTCCACAATCACCAGCGTTTCGCCTGCGCCGGTGGCGCCCCGCGCATAGGCATAGCCCGCGCCAATCTGCGACAGGGCCGATTGCTCCGCGAACTCCGCGCTTTCGGCAAAGCGCTGTTGCCGCGCATTGAGGTCGGGGGGATCCACCTGCCGCGGATCGGGCGGCAGCGAAGGCGCGCCACCACCACCACCGCCGCTGGAACAGGCGGCGAAAAACAGGCAGAGCAGCCAGACAGGCCAAGGTGCATTGCGCAGCGGACGCATCAGAATTGCCTGCGGTAGCTCAGCCAGCCTCCGCCGGCAAAACCCGCCGCGGCATTGTGGCCGGGGTGCCGGGTAGCCCGGAGGCCGAGGCGCAGCTGGCCGCCGCGCAACTGGCCCTGCCATGCGGCCGAAACTTCAATGGCGCGGCCCTGCGGCCGCAGCGCAATGCGGTGATCGCGGTAGAGCATCTCGCCATAGCGCGTGCGCCCTGCCGCAAAGCGAAAGTGCGCCGCGCCACTGCGCACGCGCAGCGGCTGCGCCAGGCGGAGGGTGAAGCGATCATCGCGCTGCAACAGGCCGCGCCGGGTTGCGCTGAGGGCGAAGGCTTCGCTGCGCAGCTCGCTCACCCCGCGCAACAACCCCGGCGCGGTTTGCGGATCGGTTGTGCCGAGAAACGCGCTGGCGCTGCCGAGCCAGTTTCCCATGCGCCAGTTTGCGCCCACGCCGGCAAAAGCGGTGGTGCTTTTGGCGCGGCCCATGGCGCCGGTGGCGCGCGCGCCCAGGAATCCATCCTGTTCGCGCACAACGCCGAGGTGCAGGGCCAGCGGCATTTTGCCTGGGCGCCAGCGCAAATCTGCCGCCATGCCGGATTTCCAGGCCGCGCCCAGTGCGCGGCCCTCTGCCAAGGGCGCGCCGCGCTGCACCCGCAGTGCAATGCGCCCGCCGCCAATGCTGCGGGAAAATCCCGCGCCGGGGCCGTCGCCGACGAAAGAAAAGAACGGCGCACGGCGCGCGCCGCCCAATGCATCCGCAGCGCCAAAACCATCTGCGCCGGGGCCGAGGCCGGGTGCGCCATCCAGCGCGGCGGCGTTCCAGCCCGCCCACCACGAGGAATTGCCGCTGCCGAAAGTGACCAGCGCGCCTTCGAGCCACTGGCGCGGCGCGGCCGATTCCAAGCGCGCGGCGGAGCGCAAATCGGCCGCGCCCAGCACGCGGCGGGCGGCGAAGGCGAATCCGGCCGCGCCGCTCTGCACCCCGGCGCGGAACACGCCGGTATCCCGCTCTGCGCCGCGCGGCTCTGGATTGCGCAGCCACTGGGCGGCGGGCCGGAAGAAGGGCGCGTTCAACTCGTCGTAGAGCGCCACCTTTGTGGCGCCAAGGCGCTGGGCGAATCCCGCGCCGAATGCTGCGCCGACGGTGTCGAGCCCAATGCCCGCGGGATCGCCCGCGCCGTGCATGGCGGTGGACAGGCGGCCCACCGGGCGGGTGGCGGCGTCGAGATCGAGCAGGCCCTGGCCGTAGATGGCGCTGTCGGAGTAATCCGGGCCGCCGCTGCCGTCGGCGTTGTAGTTGGTGCGGTCTGCGGTGGCGAGCAGGCGGGTGACGAGCTCGGTGTTGCCGAGCGCGTAGCTGCCGTCGGGGTTCTTGAAGAACGAGCGCATGACGGCCAGCGCGCCGGTGACCATGGGCGCGGCGAAAGAGGTGCCTTGCCATGTGCGGTAGCTGTCGGTCGGGAACACCGTTTCGCCTCGGGAATTGGTTTCGCCCAATCCCATTTGAGGCCCGACGATGCCAACGCCGGGAGCAGCGAGGCAGAAATCCCGGGCGATGCCGCAGCGGTTGGAAAATCCGGCGATGTGCCCGTCTTGCTGAACGGCCACCACTGCCAGGATATGGCCCACCAGTTCCGGGAAGTGAACGCCGAGTGCGGTTGTTATGGTGGGAGCGCTGGAATCAACGGGATCGCCCGCATCCACTTCTTCCCGGGGCTGCTCCGCACCGGGGGAAGGCGCAGGGCAGAGGCCGCCGGGAACAATGCCGCCACAGGTGTCCAGTTCGCCGTCGCCGTCAAAGTCTCTGTCGTAATTTTCGTTCACCCCGTTGCCGGCGGCCCACACGATGATGCTGCGGTCGGCGGCGGGGCGGTGCGCCTGGGCGAACAGCGCGGCGAGCCGGGGAAACGCGTTTCGGATCTGCTCCCGATTGAAGGAAGCAATGCCGTGGACGGTGCCAAAGCTGAAATTGAAAACGAAGCCCCAGGGCCGATTGCGGTCGTAGGTTCTCTCCTCCACGGGCAGGCTGGCATCTACCGGCTCATAGAGCAGGCGTTCGTAGAAAGCGGCATCATCGCTGTCGTCGTAACCGCTCAGAGTCGGGAGCAGCCGGAGCCCGGTTCTGCCACCCGCGCCGAGGCGGCGGCGGACGCCCCGGATGTTGGCGTCAAAGGCCACGCCGTGCATATCAATTCCGCCGCCCAGGCCGGGATTGTGGCGGGTGCCTGCGGCAACAGCGGCGGTGGCGGTGCCGTGGTCGGCGTCGGCGCAGAGTCTCCGGCGGATCTCCTCGGCAGTGCACGCTGCGCCGAAGTTGGCGACGAGAGTGAATTTGCCATTGGCGCTGAGCTCGCGGTGGTCCGGGTAAAAGCCGCTGTCGCCGAATACCATCGTCTCTCCCGCGCCGGTCGCCCCCCGGGCGTAGGCGGCGGCGGCGTTGATCAGGCCGAGAGACCCATCGGTCCCCATGGTGGTCCCGCGCGTATAGCTGACGCGGTATTCCCGGTTCTCCTCGAAGGGGCGCTTCGCCGCCGCGAACTGCTCGTCGGTGAAAGAGGGGAAATTGAAGCCCGCCGGATCGGTGGTGGTGCGCGGGAAGGGCGGCGGCTCCGGCGGCGGAGGCGGCATGGGCGGCTCCGGCGTGGTGGGCGGCACGGGAGTGGTGGGCGGCACGGTCGCCGGGGGCGGGGGCGGCGCGCTGCCGCCGCCGCTGGAGCACGCCGCGGCCAAGGCCAGGCAGAGCAGCCCCGCCGCAATGCCCGCACTCCGCCGTCCAGCCGCACGCGCGGCTGCCACACCCGCTCCCGTGTCCGCCATGTCCAGTTCCTTCCAGCCGCGCTGCTTCCGCCTGCTCTGCGGGCAACGCCGTGGGGGCGCTGTGCTAGCCTAGCAGTGTAGTGCAAAAGAGCGCGCCAGTGAGCTTCCGGCAAGGCCCGGCCATCCCCGGCCCTGGGCAGGCGCTGCCCGGACGGGCGCAGAAGCTGCGCGTCGCCAACCGCCACGCCGTGTTGGGCCGCCCCATCCTGCCGCCTTTTCCCGAGGGGCTGGAATGCGCGATGTTTGCGCTGGGCTGCTTTTGGGGGGCAGAGCGCCTGTTCTGGCAGGCCGCAGGCGTCTTCAGCACCGCAGTGGGCTACGCCGCCGGCCACACGCCCAACCCCACCTACGAAGAAGTGTGCAGCGGCATGACCGGCCACAGCGAAGCGGTGCGCGTGGTCTTCGATCCCGCCGCCATCCGCTACGAGGCCCTGCTGCGAATTTTCTGGGAGGGGCACGACCCCACCCAGGGTATGCGGCAGGGCAATGATGTGGGCACGCAGTATCGCTCGGGCATCTACACCTACTCGGCGGCGCAGCATCAGCTGGCGCAGGCCAGCGCGGCGCGTTACGGCGAAGCGCTTGCCGCCGCCGGGCGCGGCCCCATCACCACCGAAATCTGCGAGGCCGCGCGCTTTTACTACGCCGAGGATTACCACCAGCAATACCTCCACAAGAATCCCGGCGGCTACTGCGGCCTGGGCGGCTGCGGCGTCGGTTATCCCGAGCCGGCCGCGCCCGGCTCGCCCGCGCCGGGCTGATTCCGCGCGCTTTTCTCGAAGCGCCACAACAGCGGAAAGGCCAGCAGCGCCAGGGCGATTTCCGAAGCGCCCGCCACCCAGAAAGCCGCGCGGTAACCCGTCAGCCAGCCCCAATCTGCCGCGACAATTTGACTCACCGCGCCGCCCACCACGGGGCCGATGATGAAGCCCAGGCTGCCGGCGGCGTTGAATGCGCCGAGGGCGGTGGTGCGCGCCGCGCCGGGGGTGAGTTCGCTGGTCATCAGCAGCGAGGGGACGAACATCAGCGCCGCCGCTGCGCCGGAAGCCAGCATGGGCGCCACCAGCCATGCGCCCGGCCAGTGGCCCAGGCTCGCCACCAGCGCGCCATACAACAGGCTGCCGCCGCAGAGCAGCAGCGCGCGGGAACTGCGCTGCGAAAGCCAGCCGCATGGCAGCGAGAGCATGGCGAAGGGCAGCATGAAGAATCCGAACAGCACGCCGATTTGCGGCGCGGCAAAGCCGTGCACGCTGCTCAGAAAAAATGAGAAGGTGGTGGTGAAAAAGCCGACGGTGAAGCGGTCGGCAAAGGCGAAGAGCAGCGGCAACAGCAGCAGGCGGCGGCGGCGCAGCAGCCCGGCAATCTCGGCGAGGCCCGGGCGGTGGCGGTGTTGGCGGGCGGCGGTTTCGCGCAGCCACAGCACCGCGGGGGCGCAGGCCAGCAGCAGCGCCGCGCCAATGTAGAGGGGGCGCAGCACACCATCGGCGCCGAGCCAGCCGCCCAGCGGCGCGCCAATGCCCACACCGAGCATCATGCCCGCCCCCACCACGCCCATTACCCAACCGCGCTCTGCGGCCGGACGCGCATCTGCCGCCAGCCCGAGCAGCAGCGAGATTGCAGAAATGTGCGCGCAGCCCTCGAAGAAGCGCAGCGTGAGAAAAGCCGCATAGGGAAGCTCCAGCGTGAGCGACAGAAACAACAGCGCATCGGCCAGCAGCGCCGCGGCAATGCACAGCGGCCTGCGCCCGAAGCGATCTGCCAGCGCGCCCGCCAGCGGCGCAGCAATTACCGCCCCCACCATGTTCGCCGACATGAACAGCGAGGCGAGCAGCTCCGAAACAGCGAAGCGCTCCTGCACCAGCCCGCGCAACACGGGCACCGGCAGGGTAACCGGCAATTGCATCGCCAGCGCCAGCACGCCGAGCAGCACAATGCCCGCCCCCCCCACCCGCTGCGCGGCTTCCGCCCCGCGGCCCGCCGCGCTGTGCATCGCCTGCTGCATAACTCCCCGCGGCGCAGTGTAGCCACCCCCTGCCCCACTGAGCGGCCGCCCCGGCTGGCGCCCCGGGGAGGAATCGAACCCCCGACCGGCTGCTTAGAAGGCAGCTGCTCTGTCCGTCTGAGCTACCGGGGCGGGGGGAGGGTAGCGGTTTGACACGGGGCGAGTGTGCGCGTTAGCCTCGGCGCGCCGGTGGTGGGCGTAGCTCAGTTGGTTAGAGCGCCAGGTTGTGGCCCTGGAGGTCGGGGGTTCAAATCCCCTCGCTCACCCCGGCGCGCCGCAACTATGCGCTGGCTTGCAGGCCCTGCAGCCGCTCGACGGAATCCAGATAGCCCTCGACCAGTTCGTAGATCAGCTCTCGTGACGATTTGATTTCGTTCATCATGCCGACGGCCTGGCCCACGGGATTGAAGGCGACGGCCTGCGCGCCCTTGCCGCCGGCGTAGCGCTGGGTGCGGGAAATCGCATCCATGCTCAGCATATTCTGCAGCGGCATGGGCAGCGGCGCGGGGGTGTCGGGGCGCTCCCATGCATCCGTCCAATCGTTGCGCAGCATGCGGCAGGGCTTGCCGGTGAAAGAGCGCGAGCGCACCGTTCCTTCGCTGCCCGATCCCAGATAGGATTCCATTTGCGCGGGCGGGCATTCGGCCTCTTCGACGGTGAGCCAAATGGATCCGGTCCACGCGCCCTGCGCGCCCACCGCCAGCGCCGCGGCAATTTGCCGGCCGCTGGCAATGCCGCCCGCCGCCAGCACCGGGAGCGGCGCCACCGCATCCACAATCTGCGGCCAGAGCACCAGCGAGCCGATTTCGCCGGTGTGGCCGCCGCCCTCGGTGCCCTGGGCGACGATGAAATCCAGCCCCGCATCGCGGTGGCGCTGCGCCTGGTGCACCTTGCCGCAGAGCGCGCCGATCAGCCGCCCGCTCTGCTGCACGCGCTGCACCACCTCGGGGGGCGGCGTGCCCAGCGCGTTGGCGATGAGCCGCACCTTCGGATGGCGCAGCGCCACCTCGAGCTGCGGCGCCACGGTGGCCAGGCTCAGGCCGAGCAATTCGTGGTGCTTTTGGTCCGCGGGCAGCTCGGGCACGCCGTGATCGGCCAGCAGCTTGGCGGCGAACTCGCGGTGCTGCGGCGGAATAGCGGCGCGCAACTGCTCTTCCAGCTTGGCGGGGTCGTCCTCGCCGATTCCCTCGTAGCGCTGCGGAATCACCAAATCCACGCCGTAGCCGGCGTCGCCGACGCGCTCGTCTATCCACGCGAGCTCCCGCTCGAGCTGCTCCGGCTGAAAGCCAATGGCGCCCAGCACGCCGAAGCCGCCGGCCCGGCACACGGCGGCCACCACATCGCGGCAGTGGGTGAAGGCGAAGATCGGAAACTCAATGCCGAGCCGGTCGCAAAATGCGGTGCGCATGGCGAAGCCTCCCAAATGCGAGAATGCGAGAATGCGGAGAAAGCGGCGGGCCAGTGTAGCACCGCCGCAGGGTCAGAGATTCAGCATTGCGGCCAGCACCCGCGGCCCCGGGTTGGTCACGCCAAAATCGGCGGGCATTTGGTCCGGGGCCAGGCGATGCACATTGCGGGCGAGCGCCACCATAATCAGCGAAAAGTGAAAGCCGCCGAGAATTTCGTAGAACTCAATGTGCTCGGCGCGGCGGCCAAGGCGCTGCTCCCAAAACGTAATCACCTCTTCCCGGGTGAAGAAGCCCTCCGGCAGCGGCGCTTCCATGCCATCGGTGTGGAAGCGCTGCATATAGAGCCACCAACCGAGATCGCTCACGGCGTTGGCAATGGCCGTCATTTCCCAGTCCAGCACCGCCACGCAGCGCAGCTCGTGGAAAATCTGGTTGCCAATGCGCGCATCGCCCCAGGTAAGCTGCAGCTCGCCGCCGTCTTCGGGCCAGTGCGATTCCAGCCAGCGCCAGGCCGGATCAATTACCGGGTGCGGTTTGCCCTCGCAGGCCCAGTCGCGGTAGTAGGCGAAATAGCCGTGCAGTTGACGCGGGCCGGGCGGGCCGTAGCGCGCGCGCTCCCGGCATTCGAAGCCGTGCGCGCGCCAGTTGACCCGATGCACCCGCGTCAGCGCTTCCAGGCCGCTCTGGTAAAGCGCGCGGCGTTCGGCGGGGGCAAGCTCCATGATGAAGCCGCTCTTGGTGTAGGGCGGGTTGTCGCCGGGCACTTCGCCGGAAATGCGCTGCATGACGAAAAAGGGCTGGTCCAGCACCGCGGGATCGGGCTCTGCCCAGAACACCGGGGCGACGGGGACATCGCTGTGCCGGGCGAGCAGCTTCATGGTGCGGAACTGCTGCGCAATCACATCAATGTGCGGAAACAGCGCGTAGCTTCGCGGCTGCGCGCGCAGCACGAACTCGCGGCGCTGCGGCGCGCCGTCCTCGCTCCAGGCGGCGTCGAAGAGAAAGGTCTCGTTGGAGAATCCCGAAGACTGGGGAATCTCAATCCACGGGATCTCAATGTCCCGGGCATGGGGCATTTGCCGGGCGAGCCAGGCGGCCAGAGCCGCGCGGGTTTCGCCGGGATCGCGCTGGCCGGGAAGGGGCACGGCAACCTCCTGCGGGAATGCTACCGCGCCGGGCGGCGGCGCGCAGCGCAAGGGGCGGCGCGGCGTGATAGGCTCCGGCGGCCACCGGCCACAGAGGGAGGAAACCCATGCGGCAATTCACACTGGCCCTGCTCTGCCTGGCGTTTTCGGCGAGCGCCGCCCCGGCGGCCGAGCGCGCGGCCTGCGCCAGCAGCGACCCGCTGCGGCGGCCCTTCTTCGGCGACACCCATGTGCACACCGCTTTTTCTTTCGATGCGAGCAGCCAGGATACCCGCAACACGCCCCGCGATGCCTACCGCTTTGCCAAGGGCCAGCGGCTGGGGCTGCAGCCCTACGACGAGCGCGGCAGGGCGCAGCGCAGCGCCAGGCTGCGGCGGCCGCTGGACTTTGCGGTGGTGACCGACCACGCCGAAGGGCTCGGCGAAGTGCGCATTTGCCGCGACCCGGAGCAGCCCGGCCACGAGGGCGACTTCTGCTGGATGTATCGCAACTTCGGCCCGCTGGCCTTCAATGTCATGGCCATCCGCACCATCATCGCGAGGGATCGCTTCGCCTTTTGCGGCGAAGACGACCGCCGCTGCCTGGAGCAGGCCGCCGTGGTGTGGGGAGAAATTCAGGCCGCCGCCGAGGAAGCCTATGACCGAAGCTCCGCCTGCTCGTTCAGCAGCTTCATCGGCTACGAGTGGACGGCCTCCACGGCGGGCGGCGGCAATTTGCACCGCAATGTCATCTTCAAGAACGCGAAAGTGCCCGCCTATCCGCCGAGCTGGGTCGAAACGCCTTCGGCCTTTGCGCTGTGGGAGCGGCTGCAGCGCGATTGCATTGAGGGAACGCCGGGCTGCGACGCGCTTACCATTCCCCACAACTCCAATCTCAGCGGCCCCGGGCTGATCTTTGAATCCGCGCGCCTGACGGCGGACGCCAAAAAGCGCCGCGTAAACCGGGAAGAAGCGCGGATGCGCCAGCGCTGGGAACCGCTGGTGGAGATTATGCAGCACAAGGGCGATTCGGAATGCCTGCTGGGCGGCGATACCAAAGACGAAGCCTGCGCTTTTGAGAAGCTGCCCTATGCGAGCTTTGCCGGCGTGGGCCGCTTCCGGCAGCTCAACCTGAGCGGCGCGGCGGCCGATACCGGCCCGCAACGCAGCGCCACGGTGCGCGAGGCGCTGAAGAAGGGACTGGTGCTGCAGCGCAGGCTCGGCGTGAATCCGCTGCGCTATGGAATTGTGGCCAGCACCGATACGCACCTGGGCACGCCCGGCCTGGCAACAGAGGACGGCGCGGCGGGCCACGGCGGCGCGGGCATGCAGGGCGGCGGCGCGGTGGGGCTGCCCGATAATCTGGAGTTCAACCCCGGCGGGCTGGCCGTGCTGTGGGCCGAAGAGAACACGCGCGAATCGCTGTTCGCCGCCATGCAGCGGCGCGAAGCCTACGGCACCAGCGGCACCCGCCCCGTGGTGCGTATGTTCGGCGGCTGGAACTATCCGCAGAATATGTGCAGCGCGCCCGACTTTGTGGCGCGCGGCTACCAGGGCGGCGTGCCCATGGGCGGCGACCTGCCCGCGCCGCCGGAAAATGCCGATGGCGCAGCGCCCCGGCTGGCGGTGTGGGCGCTGCAAGATCCCGGCAGCGCCCGGCAGCCCGGCACGCCGCTGGAGCGCGTGCAAATTGTGAAGGGCTGGATTGAGCGGGGCAAGGCGCGCGAGCGCGTCTTTGACATTGCGGGCGGCGACGGGGACGCAAGCGTGGACCCCGCTACCTGCGAACAGCGCGGCGGCGGCGCGAAGCAGCTTTGCGCGGTGTGGCAAGATCCGGATTTCGATCCCGATGCCGGCGCTTTTTACTACGCCCGCGTGCTGGAGAATCCGAGCTGCCGCTGGAGCCAGCGGCTCTGCACCGCGGCCAAGGTCAACTGCGCCGCGCCCGATACCGTGCCGCCGGAATACGCCGGCTGCTGCGCCCCCGATCACCGCCCGGTAATTCGGGAGCGCGCCTGGACCTCGCCCATTTGGTTCACGCCCGAATAGCGCTGCGCCGGGCGGGCGGGGCTCAGCGATCCGGCGTGAAGCGCACCGGCATTTCTTCAATGCCGGTGATGAAGTTGCTGGGGCGGCGGCGCAGCGGCTCGCTGCTGGCCAGCTCAATATCCGGCCAGCGGCGCAGCAGTTCCTCGAAGAGCACGCGCAGTTCCAGGCGGGCCAGGGTTGCGCCCAGGCAGTGGTGGGTGCCGAAGCCGCCGAAGGCCACATGGCGGTTCGGCTCGCGGGTCACATCGAAGACATCCGGCCGCGCAAAGACGCGCTCGTCGCGGTTGCCCGAGGGATAGAGCAGCAGCAGCCGGTCGCCCTCGCGCAAAATTTCGCCGTGCATTTCCACATTGCGGGTGAGCGTGCGGTTCATGTTCACGATGGGGCTTACCCAGCGCAGCATTTCTTCCACCGCGCCGGGAATCAGCGCCGGGTTTTCGATGAGCTTTTGCCTCTGGCCGGGGTTGCGGATGAGTTGCTCCAAACCGCCCGTCATTACATGGCGCGTGGTTTCGTCGCCGCCGATGAGAATGAGCAGACTTTCCTGCAGCACCTCTTCCTCGTCGAGCTTGTCGCCGTCTATCTGCGCGTGCACCAGCACCGAAACCAGATCGTCCCGCGGGCGCGCGCGGCGTTCGGCCACCACCTGGCGCTGATATGCGAAGTAGGAGACCGCGGCCTGCTGCTGCCGGGCGCGGCACTCTTCCTCGCTGGCGTGCTCTGTGCCCTCGCCCGCGCCGAGCAGCCAGTCCGACCATTCCAGCAGCATTTCGCGGTCTGCGGGCGCAACGCCGAGCATATCGCCAATGACGATCATCGGAATCCAGCGCGCCACATCCCGCACAAAATCGCAGCGCCCCGCCCCCGCCACCGAATCCATCAACTCGTTAATGAGCCGCCGCAGCCCCGGCTCCTGCGCGGCAATGCGGCGCGGCGTAAAGCCCTCGTTCACCAGCTTGCGCCGCCGCTTGTGCAGCGGATCGTCCAGATTGATCATCGAGGGCACCAGCGTCCCGCGCTCCGGCCGCGAGCTCTGCCCCGAGCAGAACACCTCCGGCTGCCGCGAAACCCGCATAATGTCCTGGTAGCGCGACACCCCCCAAAGCCCCCCATCCGCCGTCTCATCCCAGTAAACCGGCGCATGCTCCCGCATCCAGCGAAAGTGCTCATGCGGATCCAGATAAAAGAACCGATCCAGCAGCCGCACCCCCTCCCGCCTCGGATGATTCGCCATACGCCCTCACTCCTCCGCCGCCCTGCCATGAGACAAGGCGGCCCCGCGCGCTGGAGGAGAGAATAGCCTACCGCGCCAGAGATCAGAAGGAATATGACAGCTTGGCGTAGAGCAACCTCCCTCGAGGATCGTGCGTCTGAACATCAAATCCGATGAATGTGGTCACGGCGGGCGGATCCCGGTCGAAGAGGTTGATTGCTCCCAGTGTGACCTTCGATTCCGCGCCGCCCAGCATACTCCCAAATGAATAGCTGTAGCTCAAATCCACCGTGGTATGGCTGGATATCTTTGCATTCGAACTTGCGTCATCCTTGTAGGAATCGATATATCGAGCTACCAGGTAAGCCGACTGGTTTCCGTTCTGCCAATTCGCAGAGATGTTTCCGCGCAACTCCGGGACGGGCCTAGCGAAATTGGAGTTATTCCTGCTACCCACCGCTTCAACAACCGCGGAACTCGCACTCTCCTGAATCTCAAAACCGGAAACATAGGTCCATTCCGAGCCAAATTCAAGCTGCCCCAGGAAAGTGTCCATTCCATAGCGAATTTGGAAATCAATCCCATCCGCTTCCATCGAAGACGCATTGATGAATTCGCTATTGATCTGGGTAATGAAACCACCAACCCTGACAACTTTTCTCTGGGCAGCCGTTCCTGTCATTCCTGCATTCGTGTCCGCGAACGCCTGGTTGATCAGAGACTGCGCACTTTCCTTCACGATGAGATCTGTGTAGTCAAAGCTCCACCAATCCAGGTTGATTTCCAGCGATTCTATGGGCGAAAGTGTAATGCCAAAGTTCAGCACATCCGCCTGTTCCGGCTTCAAGTTCGGATTTCCGCTGGTGTTGATCGTGCGGAACAGACTGTTCAAATTCGTGGCCGGATCATTGACCACATCATTGGCGCCCAGCCTGCCGTTTGTTTGAAGCAACGAGGGAGCACGGAATGATGTCCCAAACGAGCCGCGCATGGAAATCCAGGACACCGGAACCCACAAGACCGCCACTTTTGGATCAACGCTGTCTACATTGTCGCCATAATCCTCGTATCGGGCAGACAGTTGCAATTCAAGTGCAGTATGCAACGGAACAATAATTTCACCAAAAAATGCGAACACATCACGATCTACCGAAAAATCCGCACCCCCCGGCAATGTGTAGAAATCGTCGGCATTCAGAATATCATCGAGATCAACTTGCAGATCCTCCGACCGATATTGGGCTCCCAAAGCAGCCGATACTGCACCTGCAGGAATATCAAACATTTCACCGCTGGTGATCAATTCCACGGTGAGCAGAGATGATTCACCCGCTTGAAGAGAATCTTCTTGGAGATAAGCAATCAGCCCGGCAGAATTTGTCGCTCCCCCGAAGGGACTGTAAAATTCGTTGCCGTTTGGACCGCCAGTGCCGGCGAGACCAGCCTGAAGGCGAGATATCACCGTATCGCCGTTTCCCACATCAGCTTCATTTGTGCTGTAGGTAGCAGAGAGATTCCAAGACCAGTTCCACAAATCTCCAGTTAGATCCCCTGCAACGCGCCATGTTTCATAATCGAAAGTCAACAGGGTCGGGGCACCATCGGGCCCAATCGTTCGCCCAAAGAACATCACCTGCTCGCCGAAGGGGTTGTTCGGATCGGTGGCCGGAATCTGCGGAAAGCTCCTCAGGATCGGATACGAAGGAGTAGCCCTCGTTTCTCCCTCGTTCGCCGCATAGGAGAATTCGACATAAGCGCTCAATGATTCGCTGAATTCATGGGAGAAATTCGCTGCAACATTGAGACGACTCTCTTCCGGCATGAGGTCGAAAAACGGCGTGATGTCCATTCCGCAAAAAGTGCCTCCAAAACGGAGAAATGTGCCACCAGCCCCGCAGGCCGGATCCGCCATGAAACTCCCCGAGCTCAATCGGAAGGCTCCGGGTTGACCCAAACTGGAAAGCGCTGTGCCGGAGGGCCAGTCGCGCTCGCCCGCTTCCAGAATATTCCGATCCTGGTAGCTAGCTGCAATCACGAAATTGCTGGCACCGCCAGCCCCGCCGAACATCGCGCCAATTGACAAATCGTCGTGCCCGTCTCCTTGGTAGCTCAGCTCTGTCTTGAATCCCTCGAATTTCTTATGGGTGATAAAGTTCACCACGCCGGCAACCGCATCCGTGCCATAAGTCGCCGCCGCGCCATCTTTCAAGATGTCTATCTTCTCAATCATAATCATGGGAACCAGTGAATTGGTATCCACGAAAGACGAACCGTCATCCTGCTTGGCAATAGAGGACAGCGTCTGCCTGCGCCCGTTTATCAGGATCAAGGTCGAACTCAGGCCAAGCCCGCGAAGGTTGATATTCGAGGTCCCTGCCGTCTGAGGCTGATTCAGGCCGCTGACCTGGTATTCCGCCCCAGTGCTGACGGTCAGGTTGCGAATGATATCAGGGATATCCTTCGCTCCCTGTTCGGCGATCTCCTCGCTGCTGAGAGATTGCAACGGCGACGCCAGATCGCGCTGCTGATCCCGGCGAATGTGCGAACCGGTGACCACAATCTCCTCTATCACCTGCTCTCCCGGAAACTCCCCCGCATCCACGCCATCCGCCGAGAACAGCAAAACCAGAGCGAGCCCGATGCAGCGCAGGAAGCTGAGAACAGCCTGCCTGTCCCCCCCCCCCCCCCCGCGGGGAAACACCCAGCGAAGGACGAGAGGGCGCGATGCATGGCACGGTTGCGCAGGTCGGGTGCCGCCTCTTGGTAAGTTGTCGAAAAAGTCATGGCGTGCTCCTTTTATGCTTTGAGTTGGGGAGGCCTCGTCAGAGCTTCTGTATTGCCAAATCAAATCAACGCCGCAGCTCCGTGGTTCTCCGTAATTCGTCACCACATCCGCGCTGAGCAGGCTGGCAGGCATTCGACCAGCATTTCTTTGCCCGCAAGGTTAAATCCTTCTATAATCAAAAGGCAAGGAGAAACGAGAAAAAATTCCCTAGTCTCAATTTTTACTATCCGCCGGATTTGCAGGAAAATCGCCGAAAACGAGCAATAAAAAGAGATAAAGCACTAAAAAGCCTCTGAATACCCCCATTACGGCAATAAATTGACTTCAAACGGCTAAATACCGCTTCCTGCTCCGCGCAGGCAGCAGCGAGAAGAGACAAAATAATGCACGAGGCGTTGGGGCGGTTGGTGGATTTGCTGCGGCTGGAGGAGGTGGAGCCGGATCGCTTTCGGGGGCGCAATGAGGAGCGGGGGCCGATGCGGCTGTTTGGCGGGCAGGTGGCGGCGCAGGCGCTGGCGGCGGCGGGGCGCACGGTGAAAGAGCGGCGGGCGCACTCGCTGCACGGATACTTTTTGCGGCCGGGAGACCCCGATTTGCCGGTGGTTTATGATGTGCACCGGATTCGAGATGGCTCTTCTTTCACCACGCGGCGCGTTGTGGCGCGGCAGCACGAGAAGGCCATCTTCAATATGTCGGCCTCGTTCCACGAGCCGGAGCCGAGCTACGAGCACCAGGACGAAATGCCGGATGCGCCGCCGCCGGAGGGCCTGCCCACCTGGGAAGAGCGCGCGCGCGAGCTGGGCTCGCAGGTGCCCGAGCCGCTGCGCAGTTGGCTGGCGCGGCCCAGGGCCATTGAAATGCGCTCTACCCAGGCCCACAGCTGGTTTGGCGGCGCGCCGAACCGCAGCCCCAACCTGGTGTGGCTGCGCGCGCCCAGCCCGCTGCCGGACGACCCGCTGCTGCACCAGTGCCTGCTCACCTACGCATCGGATATGGGGCTGGTGGACAACATCTACCGCCCGCACCGCAAGCGCCGCCGCGATGTGATGATGGCGAGCCTGGACCACGCGGTGTGGTTTCACCGTCCGCTGCGCGTGGACGACTGGATTTTGTATGTGCAGGAGAGCCCGACGGCCTTTGGCGCGCGCGGCTTTGTGCACGGGGCGCTGTTCGCCAGGCAGGGGCCGCGCATTGGCAGCGTGGCCCAGGAGGGCCTGATGCGGCGCACCGACCCCAAGCGCGCCGCGCCCGCGCCGAACCGGGGCGATTTGTGAGGGGTGGCGCGGGGCGGGCGGGGCTGTAATATGTCCGGACAAATTATGGCCGCCGCTCCCCACCGCAGCTACCGCAGCCTGCTCTTCGTCCCCGGCTCCCGGCCGGATCGCTTCAATAAGGCCCACCGGGCCGGGGCCGACCTGGTTTGCCTGGATTTGGAGGACGCCGTGGCCGAAGCCGACAAGCCGGAGGCGCGCAAGGCGGTGCTGGCCTGGCTGGGCGGGCGGCGCGGCGGCCCGCCGGCGGGGCTGCGCATCAATGCGCTGCATACCGCCGCCGGCCAGGCCGATCTGCTGGCCCTGGCCGAACCCGCCTGCTCTGCAGATTTCGTGATGATTCCGAAGCTGCGCCACGCCGCAGAGCTGCGCCTGCTGGACAAGGTGCTGCCGCCCAGCGCCGGCTTTTTGTTTCCGCTGATCGAATCGCCCGATGCGCTGGAAGGCGCTTACGAGATTGCGGCCCACCCCCGCGCGGAATGCGTGCTGTTCGGCGCGGTGGATTTCGCCGCCGAGGCGGGCTGCGAAACCACCTGGGAGGCGCTGCTCTACGCGCGCTCGCGTTTGGCCTGCGCCTGCGCCGCCAACGGCGCAACGCTCTTTGATGTGCCCTACCTGGCGCTGGACGATGCGCAGGGTTGCGAAGCCGAAACGCGGCGCAGCCGCGCGCTGGGCATTCGCGCGCGCTGCGCTATTCACCCCAGGCAAATTGAGCCCATTCACCGCGCGCTTGCGCCCAGCGCCGGCGAAGTTGCACACGCGCGCCGCGTGGTGGCGGCTTATCAGAGCGGCGGGCTCGGTCAACTGGATGGCGCGCTGGTGGAATTGCCCGTATTCAAGCGGGCGCAACAAGTGCTGGCCGCGGCTGGCGAACCGGGAGGAAGCTGAACATGGTCAAGTGGATGAAGCAGGTCGGAGAGAATCGCTACCGCGAGACTTTCGGGCGCTACTACGAGCAATTCACCGTGGGCGACACCTACGAACACCGCCCCGGCAAAACGGTCACCGAGTATGACAATCACCTGTTTACCCTGCTCACCCTGAACACCCATCCGCACCACTTCGACAACACCTACGCCGCGGCTTCGGAGTTCAAGAAGAACCTGGTGGTGAGCCCCTACACGCTGGCGCTGATGATCGGAATGAGCGTGAGCGATTGCTCGCAAAAGGCGCTGGCCAACCTGGGCATGGACGAGGTGAAGTTCACCGCGCCGGTCTTTGTGGGCGACACGCTCTACGCCGAAAGCACGGTGCTGGGCAAGCGCAAGTCGAAGTCGCGCCCCGGCCAGGGCATTGTCACGGTGCTCACCCAGGGCTTCAACCAGCGCGGCGAAATGGTCTGCACTTTCAAGCGCAATATGCTCATGCCCGAAGAGGGCCACGCCGTGGACGACAAAGTGGAGCACTACTGATGCTGCAGAACCCGCTTGCGGGGCTGCGCATTCTCACGCTGGAGCACTTTGGGGCCGGCCCCTACGGCAGCATGCTGCTGGCCGGCCTGGGCGCAGAGGTGGTGAAGATTGAGAGCCCGGCCAGCGGGGGAGATTACTCCCGCCGCTTTGGGCCGCATCTGCTGGGCGAAGCAGACAGCCAGATGTTCCAGACCTTCAACCGCGGCAAGCAATCGCTGTGCCTGGATCTGAAGGCGCCCGGCGGCCGCGAAAAGCTGCAGCAGCTTGCGGCGGAAGCGGATGCGCTGATGAACAACCTGCGCGGCGACCAGCCGGAAAAGCTCGGCCTTACCTACGCGGCGCTTGCGCCGGTCAACCCGCGCATTGTCTGCGCGCACCTCTCCGCCTACGGCCGCGGCAACAGCCGCGAAAAGCGGCCCGGCTACGATTATCTCATGCAGGCCGAGGCGGGCTTTCTGAGCCTGACCGGCGAGCCGGACGCGCCGCCCACCCGCTTCGGGCTTTCGATGGTGGACTTTATGACCGGCGCGGTGTTTGCGCTGGGCCTGCTGGCGGCGGTTACGCAGAGCCGCCGCACGGGAGTGGGCGGCGATGTGGATGTGTCGCTCTTCGATGTCGCGCTGCACCAGCTCTCCTACCCGGCAACCTGGCAATTGAATGCGGGAGATTCGACGCCGCGCCGCCCGCGCTCGGCGCATCCCACCATCGCCCCGAGCCAGCTCTTCCGCGCGCAAGATGGCTGGCTGTTTTTGATGTGCCAGACGCCGATGTTCTGGCAGCGCTTTTGCGAGCGCATGGGCCGCCGCGATTGGCTGGAAGATCCGCGCTTTGCCTCGGAACAGGCGCGGGGCGAAAACCGCGCGGCGCTGCAGGAAGAAATTGAAGCGCTGCTCGGCGAAGCGCCGGTGGCCCACTGGATTGAGAAGCTCGCCGACAGCGTTCCCATTGCAACGGTGAACAGCCTGGCCGAAGCGCTTGCGAATCCCTTTGTGGGCGAGGTGGACATGATTGAGCAGGTGGCGCACCCGGCGCGGCCCGATGGTCTGCAGATGCTGGGCTTTCCGATTCGCCTGAACGGCCGCCGTCCTTCGCCGGGGCGCGGCCCCGGCCTGGGCGAACACACCGGGCGCTATATCTCCGGCGAAGACTGAGGCGGCGCAGCACGGCGGTGAAAGTTCATATGCAGCCGGAAGAGATCTGCCGGGTGCAGCGTGTCCGAAACCAGGAAGACCAGCTCGGCTTCGTCGTGATAGACGCGGGCGATGCGCAGCGCGGGCGCGCCGGCTTCGATTCCGAGCCGCTCGGCATCTACCGCAGAAAGCGCCTGCGCCGAAATTTCCTGGTGCACCCGCGTGCAACGCGTGTCGCTCTGCTCTTCGATGGTGTCGAAGAAGCTCAGGCCGGCTGCAGCCAGCTCGCTCATATCGAAATTGAGCTGCGCGCGCAGATAGACCCGCGCCAAGCCGACGGCCAGCGCCACGCGCCCGATGCGCTTGCCCATGCGAAGCCCCACGAGCGAGCGCCAGTCTCCGGCGGCGCGGAAGCCGAAGCGCGTGGCGAGATCGCGGGGCGGCGGATCGCTGCCGGTTTCGAGGACCTCAAGGCGCATTTCGCGGTGCACGCGCCGCAGGTGGTCCACGGTGTTCACCACCTGCACAAATTCGTAATCGCGCCCGCCGGTGTCGGAAATGACGACGGTGCCGGAGCCGTGGCGGCGCGCGGTGAGCCCGGCTTCGTCGAGCAAGCGCAGCGCCGAGCGGATGGTGTGGCGGCTCACGCCGAAGTGCTGGCAGAGCTCGGACTCGGTGGGCAGTGTCGCGCCGATGGGGTAGCCGCCGCTCTCGATGGCCGCCTGCAGTTCGTCGGCGATGCGGCGGTAAACCGGCCGCCTGGTGCGGACCTGGGGGGGCGTGGGCCGCTGCGTCAAATCACTTTCCCGGCGCGCAACCGTTGTAATGTGGAGTCGTCGAAGCCCGCTTCCCGTAGCACCGAATCGGTGTGCTCGCCAAGCCGGGGCGCGGGCGCGGGCGGCAGTGTTTCGCCGCAGCGCACCGGGTTGGCCAGAATGCGCAGCGCGCCGGCGCCGGATTCGGCATTGCCCAGCGGCAGATCGCAGAACAGGCCCGACTGCGCGGCGAAGGGATTCTCGAGCGCCTGGCGAAGGTCGTTGACGGGCGCGGCGGGCACCGCGCCATCAAAATGCCGCAACCACTCGGCGGTGCTGCGCTTTGCGAGTTCTGCGTCGAGCAGCTCTGTGAGCAGCGCGCGGTTCTCAAGGCGCTTTGAGAAATTTGCAAAGCGCGGGTCGGCGGCCAGCTCCGGGCGGCCGATGTATTCGCAGAGCAGCGGCCAGAATTTCTCTTTGTTGCACATCAGGTAAATCCAGCCATCGCGGCTGCGGTAAAGCTGGCAGGGGGTGAGCGAGGCGTGGGCGGAGCGCGGCGCGCGCTGCTGCGCGTGGCCCGCGTTCAGAAACCACAGCGCCAGATAATTCAGGTTGTAGAGCGCCATATCGAAGAGGCTGATATCCACATCGCGGCCCACGCCGTCGCGCTGCGCGGAGAGCAGCGCGGCGGTGAGCGCATAGGCCATGCCGAGTCCGGTCATGAAGTCAATTACCGAAAGGCCGAAGCGCGCGGGCGGCGTTTCCGGCTCGCCGGTGAGCATGAAGTAGCCGGCTTCGGCCTGCATCATGTAATCGTAGCCGGGCCAGGCGGCGCGCGCGCCGCTGCGCCCGTAGGCCGTAAGGTGCGCGCAAACCAGCCGCGGGTTGTGGCGCTTGAGCTGCGGGTAGGTGAGTCCCAGGCGCGCGGGAACATCGCCGCGCAGGTTGCAGGCCACGGCGTCTGCGCCCGCGGCCAGCCGGGCGAAGACCTCGCGGCCCTCTGCCGCTTTCAAATTCAGCGTGATGCTCTTCTTGTTGTGGTTGAAGCTCTGAAAGAACAGGCTCGCGGCGTCCGGCGCCACGCCTTCTGCGTAGTAGGGACCCAGCGAGCGCGAGACATCGCCGCCATCCGGGCTTTCGATTTTGATGACCTCGGCCCCCAGTTGGGCGAGAAACTGCGTGCCGAAAGGGCCCGCGCCATACTGTTCCACCGCAAGCACGCGCAGGCCGCTGAGCGGCAGCGGCATGATGCCTCCTTTCTGTTCTTCATTGTTATGGGCGTGCTCGGAGCAAGGAGCGGGAGTGCAGTTGAGCGCAGATTCAGCCGAATACCCACTTGGGCAGCGTCAGAGTCAGCAGCGGCACAAAAGTGACCAGCAGCAGCAGCGCTCCGAGCACAATTGAAAAAGGCGCAACGCCGCGAATCACTTCGGACAGCGGCGCTTTGGAGATTCCGGAGAGCACAAAGAGGTTCAAGCCAATAGGAGGCGTGAGCAGCGCCAATTCCATGTTGACCACAACAATAATGGCGTAGTGGATGGGGTCGATTCCGAATTCGGGCAACAGCGGCAGGACGATGGGCACGGTGATGAGAATCACCGACAGCACTTCCAGCACTGCGCCGAGCAGCAGCATGACCAGGTTCATCAGAAGCAGGAATTGCCAGGCAGAAAGCTCGAGTCCGGCGCTGGCCTCCACCAGCCGCGCCGGAATTTGCGAGATGGTGATCCAGTGGCCCAGCGCCATGGCGAAGGCGACGATCAGAATGAGCCCGGCGCAGGTGCGCATGGCGTCGGCCAGCAGCGGCACGACTTCGCCGGGGCGGATGCTCCGGGAGGCCAGCCCGGCGGCAATGGCAAGGGCCGCCAGCAGCGCCGCCGCCTCGGTGACGGTGACCAGCCCGCTGTAAATGCCGCCCATGGCGAATGCGGGCAGGCCCAGCGCCGGCAATGCGCGGCGCAGGGGCGCGCGCCGCGTGGTGCGCGGGGGCAGCGGGTGGTTGCGCATTCGGAACACCACGAGCAGCGCAAACAGCGCGGCCTGCAGCAAACCCGGCACGACGCCGGCCAAAAAGAGCTTGGGCACAGACTGTTCGGCCACCACGCCGAAGACAATCAGCGCCAGGCTGGGCGGAATGAGAATGCCGAGGGTTCCCGATGCGCCCACCACGCCGACGGCAAATTTGCGGTCGTAGGATTGCCGCAGCATTTCGGGAATCAGCAGCGTTCCCATGGCCATGGCGGTGGCCAGCGAGGAGCCGGAAATTGCCGCGAACAGGGTTGCGGCGAAAATGGCCACCAGCGCCAAGCCGCCGGGCAGCCCGCCGACACTGGCATCGGCGAGCTCCACCAGCGTGCGGGCCATGCCGCCGCGCCGCATAAAGGTGGCGGCTATCACAAAGAAGGGAACCGCCATGAGAGTCTGCGAGTTCAGCCGGTCCACAATGACCTGCACGAAGCCCGACAGGCTCTCGCCATCTGCCGCAAAGAGCAGCGCGCTGCTGATGCCGAGCGCGAGGTAAATGGAAACGCCCGCGCTGGCCAGCAGCAGGAAGAGCAGCGCCGCGAGCATCAGCGGGACTCCGCGCCGGGCGGCGCAGGCGGATCGGGCGGGGCGATTGGCTCGACCGGCGCTCCCGGCGCAAGCGGCGCGGTGGGCAAGGTTTGGCCGCGCAGCACGCCGCGCAAATGCGTGGCGTAGCGCGCGGCCATCAGCAGCAACCCCACCGGCATGGCCAGGTAGTAGAGCGCCATGGGAAAGTGCAGGGTGCTGTCGCTGCGCTCGTTCAACTGCAGCGCCAGCCGCACCACATCGAAGCCAAAGAAGCAGAACGCAATGCAGAAAGCGAAACCCAGCGTGGAGTGCAGGGCTTCCAACGCGCGGGCAGCGCGGCCGCCCAGCACGCGCAGCAGCCAGTCCGAGCGGACATGGCCGCCCGTAACCACGAGCCGGCCGCCCGAGAGCCAGATTGCCCAAATGACGGCATAGACAAATGCCTCTTCGCTCCAATCTGCTGCGAAGTGCGGCAGCATATAGCGCGTGAGCGTTCCGTAGAGCGCGATGCCGAGAGCGGCCAGCGCCAGCACGCCGATGGCCCAATCCTCAGCGAGGCGCAGGCGGCGCTCCATGGCCGTCTCCTTCGCCGAGCGCGGCGCTCAGCAGTGCGGGACTCATGTGCAGTTCGCGCAGCAACTGCGCGGCATCGGCGCGCATGCGGCGGCGCAAATCTGCCAACTGCGCGGCATCGGCGCGGGCGACTGCGCCACCCGCGTCAATGAACGCCTGCCGCGCCGATGACTGCCGCCGCGCCGAAAGCGCGCGGCTGTCGGCCGCCGCTTCGGCCCAGGCGCTTTGCAGCGCGCGGCGCAGATCCGGCGGCAGCGCGCGCCAGGTTTCGATGCCCACCATGGGCGCGTAGAGCACCGCCTCGCCCCGGTCTTCGAATGCGTGGTTCAGCCCCACCTGCCAGAGCTGCCCGCTGCGCACGCTTTCGTAGGTGCTGATAATGCCGTCCAGCGCGCCCTGCCCCAGCGCCAGCGGCACATCGGCAAAAGGCAGCGTGACGGGGTTCGCGCCGAGCCGCCGCAACCGCACCGGCACCGCCGCGCCGCCAATGCTGCGGATCTTGAGCCCCGCGTAATCCGCAGGCGAGCGCACCGGGTGGCTGGTGAACAGCGTGGTCTCGCCGAGCTCCAGATAGGGGACGAGCACCTTCACCCGCAGCTTGCGCTCAATGGTCTGGGTGATGCGCGCGTTGGCGCTGGTTTCGGCAAGACGCCAAACGGCATCGCTGCCCGCGCCGTAGAAGACGGGCAGCCCGAACAGATTGGCATCGGGGACATAGCGCGCCAAGTGCTGCATGACCGGCACGCCCATGTGCGCGCTGCCCCAGATCAGCGCCTTCGGCACATCGCGGCCCTTGCCCAGTTGGCCGGAGTGAAAGACCTGCACATCCAGCCGCTCGCCCGCCGCCGCGCGCAGCGATTCTGCAAAGCGCTCCACCACATGGTTGCGCAGGTGGTTCGGCCCCGTGTCGAGAGAGATGCGGAAGACCCGCGGCTCCCCCGCCAGCGCCGGAAGCGCAGAGAGCAACAGCAGTAGTGTGAGCAGCAGCCGCAAATGCACCTCAGTAGCTCAGCAGTTCAGTAACTCCAGGTCAGCGTGGCGCCCCAGGTTGCAGGATCGCCGTAACGGGTGATGCCCCCTGCACCGCTTGAAATCGGTTGCACATGGCTCCGATATTCCTCGTCGGTGAGGTTCTTGGCCCAGATGGCGAAGCCCAAGCCCTCGCCATTGGGGGTGTAGGTGAGGCTGGCGTCGAAGATTCCGTATGCCTCTTCAAAACCGGCGCGAACGCCGCTGCGGTGGGTGAGTTCGCCGATGCCAAACCAGTGATCTCCCCGCTGGCGGTATTCGCCGCGCAGGCTGAGCTCGCCCGCCCGCAGCGGAATGCTGTATTCCGCCGCCAGCGTGAAGGCGCTCTCCGGCGCGCGGGGCAACTGCGTGCCGGTGAAGCGGTCATCGGCTATGTCGGTGAATCGGGTGGCCTCGGTATCGAGGAAGGAGTAGCTGCCCGACAAAATCAAGTTGGGGGAAGGCGCGAACACCATCTCCAGCTCCGCGCCAATGATCTCGGCCTCGGCGGCGTTGAAGACTATCACCACCGCGCTGGCGTCGTCGCCCGGCACGCGGAGAATGCGCCGGCGAAGCTGCAGATCCTCGAAGTCCATGCGGAAGCCGGCCAGATTGAAGCGCAGCCGGTCGGCGAAAAATTGCGACTTGACGCCGATTTCATAATTCCATGCGTATTCCGGATCGAAGGATTTTCTGGCTTCCTCCTCGCTCGGCCCCAAGCCGTTGAATCCACCACTCTTGTAACCCCGGGAGGCGGTCACATAGGCCAGCACATTTTCTGCCAACTGGTAATCCAGGGTGAGCTTTGGGGTGAAGGCGCTCCAACTGTCATCAACGGACAGGGTGAATTCTTCACCTGCGGGGTTCAACGAGTTCACTGCGTTCAAGGCGGCGGGATCGCCGAAGTTGGCATCTCCGCGCGGCAGCCGCTCCCGTGTGCTGCTCACCTCTAGATCGAAGTCTTTGGAGTCACTGGTGTAACGCCCGCCGAGGGTGATGCGGAAGCGCTCGGCGGCCGCCCAGGTCGCCTGGGCGAAGGCCGCGTAGCTGGTCGCTTCAATCGCCTGATCGAAGAGCGGGCGAGAGACAGTGCGGCAGGAACCATCCACCGGCAGCCACGCCGGCTGCGGGTTTGTGGGGTGCGTCATGCCCAGATCGCACTCCCCTGCCGGGGTGGGATGACTCACTCCATTGATCGTTATTGCCGACGGCCGGGTCCGTGTCAGATTTCGGTCGCGAATCTGGTCGCGCTCAATATCCTCAAACAGGTAGAACACGCCGACGGTCCACTCCCACGCCCCCGCATCGGAGGGCGAAGAGACTCGCAGTTCCTGCGAGAAGGTGTTGGAAGCCTCGTCGTTCAGCGCAATGGAGGCGAATCCCAAGTTCTGCCCCGGGCTGCCGCCGCTCAGCGTGGCGCCGGCAATATCGCGCTGCACCTCGAAGGCCACGCGGCGGAAGCTGGTGAGCGAGGTCCACACCGCGGCGCTCGTCTCGTAATCCAGCCGCAGCGTTGCGCCGTAGATATGGCGGTCCAATTCGCCAACGATGTTGTTGCCCACCAGCCGGATGTCCGGCAGGAGCTGCGACCCGCGGCCTGTAACATTGAAGGCGCCCCCCACCGGATCCGGCTTGGAGCTGATGCCGTCCACCTGCTCGGTGTTGTAATCGGCCGTGAAGAGGGCGGTGAGCCTTTCGCCGCCGTAGCGCAGTTGGCCGCGCAGGCTGGCGTTGTTGCCGCCGTCCACATCCTCATCGAAGACGGTGTTGCGCGAATATCCGTCGCGGTCGCGGAAGCTGAACGAGAGCTTGGCCGCAAGGTCGCCTCCGAGCGGCCGGTTGATCACGCCCCGGCCTTCCAGCAGATCGTAGTTGCCCGCGCCGATGCTGAGCCGCGCGTAGGGGTCCGGCCCCGGCTTGCGCGTTACCAGATTGACCGCGCCACCCACCACATTGCGCCCCCAGAGCGTTCCCTGCGGCCCGCGCAACACCTCAATGCGCTCCAGATCGAAGAAATCCAGGGCGCTGCCGCCAGCGCGGCCGATATAGACCTCGTCCACAAACAGCACCACCGAGCGGTCGCTGCCCGCCTCGCGGTCATCGGAGCCGATGCCGCGAATCGTCAGCTCCGGCGCGGCCGGCGATTGCTGCCCGATCAGAAAGCCCGGCGTGCGCGAGGCCACATCCTCAAGCCCGTAGATGCGGTCGCGCTCAATGGCCTGCGCCCCGAAGGCCGTGATGGCCCCCGCCACATTCTGCAGGTTGTCCGCCCGGCGCGTGGCCGTGACGATGATCTCCTCAATCGCCCCGCCGCGCGCCTCCTCTCCCCCCGGGGCCTGCGCGGCCTGCTGGGCGAGCGCCGCAGGTGCCAGCATCACGGCCAGCGCCGCGCCAAAGGCCGCCCCGGCGGCGCTCTCCGAGAGCCTGCGAATCGAGGGCATTTTCGGCATGGGTCTCCCTCCCCAGTGCGAGAAGTGAATTTGTCCGGACAAATACCACGAGGGCAGGCCCCGTGTCAACAAAAAAACGCCCGGCCCAAAAAATCCCGAAACGGCCCACAGGTGGCTTTTGCGCGCTTTCCCCTGGGGGAAGGCGAAATTTCTGCGAAAAGTATTGACATTGGGCTTCCAGATGAAGTCTCATGCTGCCGTGAAGCTCGCAAACAGCCTTCCCGCCGCAGCGCTCTGCCTGTCCCTCTGGGCACCGGGCGGCGCTTGGGCAGTGGACAAGGCGGCCCCCTCCCCCGTCCCCAGGTTCGTGGCAGAGCTGGCCTCGGAGTGCGGGGGCGTCCAAAGCCGCCCGGCGGGCACGCGGGACTGCCTCTCCGACACGGCCCTGCAGCGCCTCTCGAATGCCGCGCTGCCGATGGTGCTGGGCCTCGTCAAAGCCTCGGGAGAGCGGCTGCTGGGCGAGCACTTCAGCCTTACGGACGATCTCTCCTTCCGCTTTGGCGAAGGGCTGCAGGGGGATGTTGATCTCGTCATGCCGCTGGCAGGCGGGCGGAGCGGCGCTTCTTTTCAAGCGGGCGGCAGCGCGGGCGGCGGGGAGCGCCGGGCGTGGTTCGTCCAGCAGGGCGCCAGTATTTGGCTGGACGACGCAGGCAGGCGGCGCCACGACCTGCGCCTGGGCCTGGTGGGCCGGACGCCGGCTTGGCAGGGGCGCGGCGGCGTGCTGGGCCTTTCGTTCTTTCAGCAATACAACCTGGAGCGGGGCCACAGCCGCAGCGTGATGGGCCTGGACTGGGCGGGGCCTCGGGCCACCGCCGCGTTCAACTACTACCTGCCGGCAACGGGCTGGGTGGCGAGCAGCAGGTTGGGATACGAGGAACAGGCCCTTGAAGGGATGGAAGTTTCGGGGCGCTTTGAGCTGCCGCACGCTTTCGAGCTGGAAGGCGCGGTGAGCCGCTGGCGGATTCCCGGGGGCTCGGGGTATTCGCGCGCGAGCCGGGTGGGCCTTTCGTGGCAATACAACCGCTGGGTGGAGCTGCATACGGGCTGGCGCGCCTCGGGAATAGACGCGGGCGGGCACCGGGGCTGGATTACTGGCATTCAGCTCAGCATTCCGCTCGGCGACCGCCGCAACTCGCCGCGCTCGGTGCGGGAGGTGGCGCGCTACGAGGGTTCGCGCGCGCGCGCGCCGCAACACTTCGGCGCGGCAGCCTCGGGCAATTTGTGGCGCCCGGTGGAGCAGGAAGGCCAGATTGCGGTTGCGCAGCGGGATATTGCAGATGCGCGCCATTCCGATGGGAACGGAGAGGTGGTGGTGCGGTTTGTGCAGACCACCGCGGAATCCGGAAACGCCATTGAGATGAAGGTCTCGCTGGCGCGGCCTGCGGCGCGTGATTTGTTTTACGAGCTTCGCCTTCGCCCCGGAGACGGAGAGAATCCCGCGGTGGAAGGGGAGGATTTCAACGGCGCGCCGATTTTGCTGCGCATTCCCAGGGGAAAGACCCTTGAGGTGGTGAGTGCGCAATTGTTGCTGAACGACGATATGCAGACGCCGCGCAGCCTGGGAGTGAGCATCGCCCCCGCCCTCCACCGCAATTTGGCTTCGGGCTACTGAAAGAAGCTGGCATGCCGCGCTTCTTGCTGCTGTGCCTCGTCATTGTCTCGCTGTCTGCCTACGGCAGCAGCAGCACCGGCCTGACAATTGTGCCGCGGGCTGGCGGGGCGTCGGGAGCAGCGGCCGCCGATGACGAGCCCAATAACAAGAGGACCACCCGAACCGTTGTCGTGGGGGGCAGCTCGACCGGGAATATCGAGACCAGCGGAGACAAGGATTGGTTCCGGGTAACCCTCGCATCCGCAACGAAATACCGCTTCGATTTGGAAAGCGAGGCAGTGAACGGGGCGACCGCCCTTGGCGACCCGCGGCTCGTCTTCCGCAACCTCAGCGCGACAAGGCTCGGATTTGTCAACCGTGGAGGAACTGGGAACAACGCCCGTTTGGAATATGCTGTGCCCACGAGCGGTGCCGGAGATTACTTCCTGGTTGCGATGGGACAGCGAAACAGCACCGGAAGCTATCGGCTGTCTGTGACGGCAATTGTCAACCGCGCGCCGCAACCAGCAGGCAGCATCAGCGGCCCGCCGCTGACGGAACGCGGCGCGGTATGGAGTGTGGATGTATCGGGCAAGTTCACCGATCCGGACGGCGATACTCTCAGCTATTCGGCGGCATCGTCCGCCATCGCTATCGCAACCGCCAGCGCGTCTGGCAGCACGGTGACCATTACGCCTGTGGCCGCAGGCACGACCACAGTCACGGTAACTGCCACAGATCCCGGCGGCCTGAATGCCGCGCAACAAATTTCGGTGACGGTGAACAGCTCCAACCGCGCGCCGCTCCCCAAAGGCAACATTGAACCTCAAACACTGACGCTGGGAAGCGCATCCAAGGAATTGGATGTATCGGAGAAATTCGTTGATGCAGATGGCGACACACTCAGCTACACGGCGGAATCTTCCGACAGCGCTATCGCAACCGCCAGCGCGTCCGGCAACCCGGTAACCATCACCCCAGTGGCCGTTGGCTCCACTACAATCACCGTAACCGCCAAAGATCCCAGCGGCCTGAAAGCCGCGCAGACATTCTCTGTAACGATCTCCAACAACGCGCCAACCGCAGTCAGCAACATTCCCCCTCTAACGCTGACGCTGGGGGACGAGCCCAAGACCGTGGATGTGTCTGGAAAATTCAGCGATGCGGATGGCCATACCCTCACCTACACGGCGGAATCGTCCGACATCACTATCGCGACCGCCAGCGCGTCCGGCAACCCGGTAACCATCACACCGGTAGCCGTTGGCTCCACTACAATCACCGTAAGCGCCAAAGACCTCGGCGGCCTATCCGCCACGCAGGAAATTGCAGTGACTGTGAGAAGGCCCAACCGCGCGCCGGTTGCGAACGGCAACATCGGCGCTCAAACATTGATGTTGGGAGATGCCGACTGGAGCACGGATATATCGGGGAAATTCAGCGATCCGGATGGCGATACCCTCGCCTATGAGAAGACGGTCGGCAGCGCCATTGTGACCGTGCGCATATCCGACAGGACGGTGACTGTTGCGCCGGTGGCCGCAGGCACGACCACAATAACATTGACAGCGACCGATCCGGACGGTCTTTCCGCTGAGCAGGTTTTCTCTGTGACCGTGATCTCACAGCCAAACCGCAAGCCTATATTGGTGGGAAGCATTGCCCCCCAACCGCTGGAGGTAGGGAGCGCGGCCGGGGCGGTGGATGTATCGGGGAAATTCAGCGATCCTGATGGCGATACACTCAGCTACGAAGTGGCGTCGTCGAATACTGCCATTGTCGTCGCCTCCACGCTCAACAGCGCGGTGATTCTCACGCCAGTGAAAAGAGGCACGGTCACAATCACGGTGACAGCCAGCGATCCCGACGGCCTGTCCGCCAAGCAAATTTTCTCGGCATCAGTCTCCAATCGCGCGCCAGTCGCAATCGGCGAGATTCGGGATAAAATACTGTGGGTTGGCGATGTCGCAATTATACGCGCAGAGAACAAATTCATTGATCCGGATGGCGACACACTTACCTACGAGGCGTCAGTATCCGGCACCAATTTGGCGACGCCAAATGTGTCCGGTAGCACGGTGTCCTTTACAATAGTGGCCGTGGGCGAGGCCACTTTCAGCATAAAGGCCAAAGATTCCAGCGGTGGAACCGCCACGCATGAGTTTTCGGTGACAGTGCCAAACCGCGCGCCGACCGCAAACGGTAGCATCGGCAACCAGAGGTTGTGGATTGGCCAGACATTGCAGGTGAATGTATCGAGCAAATTCAGCGATTTGGATCGCCACGCTCTCACTTACACACCGGTATCCTCCCGCCCCGCCGTAGCAACCGCGCGTTCTTCCGGCGGCACAGTGACTGTTACGCCAGTAGCCGTCGGCACAACAACGATCACAGTAACAGCGCGAGATCCGCTTGGCGAAACCGCCATACAGAGATTCTCGGTGACGGTCCCCAACCGCCCGCCGGTCCCGAACGGCTCCATCCCTCCCCAGCCGCTCACTGGGACTGCTTCGAGGCAGATAAATCTCGCGGGCTACTTCAGAGATCCGGATCGCCACGCTCTCGTTTACACACCGGTATCTTCCAACACCGCCGTTGCAACCGTGCGCCCGTCCGGCAGCGCGGTGATCGTCACGCCCGGCGTCAAGGGAACAGCAACGATCACAATAACCGCGCGAGATCCGTTTGGCAACACCGCCATACAGAGATTCTCAGTGACGGTCCCCAACCGCCCGCCGGTCCCAAACAGCTCCATCCCTCTCCAAAGGTTCACTGGGACTGCTTCGAGGCAGATAAATCTCGCGAGCTACTTCAGAGATCCGGACCGCCACGCTCTCGTTTACACGCCGGTATCTTCCAACACCGCCGCTGCAACCGTGCGCCCGTCCGGCAGCGCGGTGATCATTACGCCCGGCGTCAAGGGAACGGCGACAATCACAATAACTGCGCGAGACCCGTTTGGCAGCACCGCCATACAAAGGTTCTCGGTAACGGTCCCCAACCGCCCGCCGGCCCGAAACAACACCATCGGCAGCCGGATGCTGCATGCAACTGCTTCGACGCAGATAAATGTGGCGGGCTACTTCACAGATCCGGACCGCCAGGCCCTCGCTTACACGCCGGTATCTTCCAACACCGCCATCGCAACCGTGCGTGTGTCCGGAAGCGTGGTGACCATTACGCCTGGCATCAAGGGAACGACGACGATCACGGTAACCGCGCGGGACCCGTATGGCAGAACCGCCGCACAGAGCTTCTCGGTGACGGTCCCCAACCACCCGCCGATCCAGAACGGCACCATCGGCAACCAAAGTCTGCCAATTGGCCGCGCAGATACGGTGAATGTATCGGGTAAATTCAGCGACCCGGACCGCCACACTCTCACCTATCAAGCGACATCTTCCTCCAACGCCGTTGCAACCGCGCGTATATCCGGCAATTTGGTAATCCTTACACCGGTGACCCAAGGCACGGTAACGGTCACGATAACAGCGAGAGACCCGTTTGGAGGCACAGCCGCACAAAGGTTCTCGGTGACGGTCCCCAACCGCCGTCCGAAACCAGTGGGCAGAATCGAAACACAGACACTGACTATCGTTAGCACTCCTCGCGTCTGTTATTGGAGTGTTGTCTGCTCCGGCCCATCGACCTCATTCAATATGTCGGTGGACGTGTCACGCAAATTCAGCGATCCGGATGGCGATACGCTTACCTACACAGCAATAATCTCCGGAGGATCATTCACTTCGGCACAATATGTGCCCGTATCCGGTAGCACTGTTAGTATATCCAGGTCGAACCGGTTTAGCGGCACGGTGACTGTAACGGCCCGAGATCCCAGTGGCTTGACCGCCACACAGACCTTCACGGTAAGGCCACCCAACCGCGCACCGGTTCCGGTGAATAGCATCAGCAGCCAACGTATCTATCGTGATTTGATCTCAACATTCTCAATCAATGTTTCGGGGAAATTCAGGGATCCCGATGGCGATACGCTCACATACTCAGCACGGTCCTCAACTATCAACATTGCGACAGCAAGCGCATCCGGTAGCACAGTGACCATCCGCGCGGTGAGAAATGGCAGCGCTAGGATCACAGTAACAGCAACAGACACTGGAGGCCTAAAAGCTACACAGACTTTCGTAGTTAACGTATCGCAGTGGGAGCCCCTTCGGTGTGGTCGTCACTTTTGTTAATGTATCGTCGTGTGTCAAAGTTCAATGAATAATGAAATCGCTCATGGGGTGAGTTTGAGCATTCGGCCTAGGGGGAGGTTCAGGGGGGAGAGCAGGCCGGGAGGGGATTGGCAGACGAAGGGGATGGTGTTGATGGCTTTGGTGCCGGTGGACCAGGTGCCGATGATGTCTTCGGGCATATAGATTTCGTGGGTGATGCGGCTGCCGGGGGTGCCGCGGACATTGATGTCAATCCAGCCATGGGAGGGGCCGTCGGCGAGCCAGGATTCGCGCACGAACTCGGGGCCGAGCAGGAAGCGGAGTTCGATGGTGACCACGGGGCGGGCGCGGTGCGTGGTGGAGGCTTTCAGCAGCAGGCCGGCCATGGTGCCTTTGCGGACGGTGATTTTTCCTTCGTAGTCCCGGGTGGCGGGCTCGAACTCGTAGCCGAAGTCTGTGTCGTCGTGGGGCAGGTCGAGGGATTCGGCGAGCAGGTCGGTGATTTGATGCAGGGTGGCGGCGAAAATGGAATGCGCGCCCCGAGGGCCAGAGGCGAGCTCGGCTTCGGTTTTGCCGAAGCCGAAGAGTTGCAGGAAAACCTCGCTCAGCGATGCCTGCGGCTCGCAGGTTTTGATGTAGATGGACTCGATATCGGTGCAGATGGACGAGGCGAGCAGCGCCATTTCGTAGCTCAGGCCGGGGTTGAGTCCGGTGCCGAAGAGGGAGGACTGGCCCTTTTCGCAGGCGGCCAGAATCTCGGGGAAGCGGGGGTGCTTTTTGGGATTCCAGCCGGCCATGATGCTGACGACATTCTTGCCGCTTGCGAGGATGGGAATGATCTCGTCGTAGCGCTCGGCGGGCGGGTTGTAGAGGACGCAATCTGCGTCGAGGGCGAGAAGCGCTTCGGGGGCGCGGGTGGCGCGCACGCCGAGCGGTGCAATGCCGGCGATCTCTCCGGCGTCCAGGCCGTCTTTCTCCGCGTGGTGGACGAATGCGCCCACGAGTTCCATGGACGGGCAGGCCGCCAGAACGCGGATCTGGTGGCGCGCGATTTCGCCCGTGAACCACTGAATGATGCGGAGCGGCTTCATCAGCCGGCGGCGGCGGCTTGGGGGGCGGTTTCCTCGGGGGCGTGGCGGCGGCGGGCGGCGAGGTCGTGCAGATCCTCGAGCACCACATAGAGGCTCGGGACGAGCAGCAGGGTCACGGCGGCGGAGAACAGCACGCCGAAGGCCAGCGAAATGGCCATGGGCACCATCATGCGCGTCTGAATGCTCTCCAGAAACATCAGCGGCGCCAGGCCAATGAAGGTGGTGACCGAGGTCAACACAATGGGGCGGAAGCGCGCCCCGCCGGCATCGTGCACGGCCTGGATTACAGAGGCGCCTTCGGCGCGGCGCGCGTTTACATAATGCACCAGCACCAGGCTGGCGTTCACCACCACGCCGGAGAGCGCCACAATGCCGAGGATGGAAAAGAACACCACATCCCAGCCCAAAATCAGGTGGCCGAAGAGCGCGCCCACCAGCCCGAAGGGAATCACGCTCATGATGATCAGGGGCTGCAGGTAGGAGCGCAGCGGAATTGCGAGCAGCGCGTAGATGAGCAGCAGCGCCAGTGCAGCGCCCTTGATCAGGCCGAGAATGGCCTCATCCTCTTGGCTCTGCTCGCCCTCAAAGCTGAAAGTGACGCCGGGATATTGGGCGAGCACGGCTGGCATCTTGCGCTCAATATCGGCCAGCACGCTCTCGGGCGTGACAATGCTGCGGTCTACCGCGGCGGTGACATTGGCGGTGCGCAGGCGATTGGTGCGGTTGATGGAGGAATAGCCATGGCCGTGCTCGGCGTGGGCAATGCTCGCAAAGGGCGCATCCACGCCGGCCGCGGTGCGAATGCGCATATCTTCCAGCGAGCCGAGCGTGCGGCGCTCGCCTTCGGGGTAGCGCAGCATGACGCGAATGTCGTCGGGGCCGCGCTGCACGCGCTGAATTTCCTCGCCATAGAATGCCTGCCGCACCTGCTGCGCCAAATCGCGCAGCGTAATGCCGAGCGGCCGCGCCTCGGGCCGCAGGCTCAGCTTGATTTCGCGCTTGCCGCTGCGGAAGCTGTCGCTGATGTCGCTGACTCCCGCGTAGCCGCCCAGAATTTCTCTCAGCTCCGCCGACGCAGCTTCCAGCGCCTGGATGGAGTTGCCGCGCAGCTCCACATCTATGGCCTTGCCCGCGCCGAAGGCGTCGGCGGTGAAGTTGATCTGCTGCGCGCCGGGAATCGGTCCGGTGAGCTCGCGCCAGCGACTCACCACCCAAGCCGATTCCACATCGCGCTCTTTGTCGGGCAGCAGGTAAAGCGAAGCCTCCGCAATGTCGGAGCTGCCCGCCTCGCCCGGCAACTGCGGGCCGTCGCGCTTTTGCGCGCCGCCCACGGTGACGAGGGTGTAGAGCACCACATCCCGCCCGCCGTGCATTTCCGCAAGCTCGACGCGCAGGCGCTCGGCGGCTTCGTGCAACTGCGCCACGCCCGCTTCGGTTTCGGCCAGCGGCGCGCCGGGCGGCATGGTCAGGGTGGCATAGATGGTGTCGCCTTCCACCGGCGGAAAAAACTGGTAGCGCAGCCGCCCGCTGCCGAAGAGCGCCACCGAGATCATGATCAATCCCAGCGCAACAGCCAGCGTCACATAGCGCCACTCGACGGCGCGCTTCACCAGCGCGCCGTATTGCACCTGGCCGATGCGCTCCAGGCCATCGCCCAGCGTTCCCTGCAGCCGCTGCCAAAATGCAACCAGCCGGTTCGGCGTGCCCGTGCTGCTGGAGGTGCGGCGATGCGCCAGATGCGCGGGCAGAATGAGCTGCGATTCGATCAGCGAAAAGAGCAGGCACAGCACCGCGGTGAGTCCAATCACCGCAAAGAACTTGCCGATGCTGCCGGGCACCAGAATCAGCGGCAAAAAGGCCGCCATGGTGGTGGCCACGCCGAAAATCACCGGCACCGAAACCGCCACGGTGCCGCTCACCGCTGCTTCAATTTGCGGTTCGCCCGCGCGCTCCCGGGTATAAACGCTCTCGCCAATCACGATGGCATCGTCCACCACAATGCCAATGACCAGAATAAAGGCCATGACCGAGAGCGTGCTGAGCGACAGATCGAAGACGGGGAACATCATGAATGCGCCCATGAAGGCGATGGGCACGCCTGCCGCCACCCACATGGCCAGCCGGAAGCGCAGCAAAAAGCCCAGGGCCATCAGCACCAGCAGCATGCCGCTTTGCGCGTTGCCCACCAGCGTGGAGAGCCGCAGCTGCAGCGCAGCGGCCTCGTCGTTGAAGGTGGCGAAGAAGACGCCCTCGGGAAGCTGGCGCTCTTTTTCGCCCAGGTAAGCGCGGACGGCGGCAGCAATTTCAATGGCGTCTTCTTCGCCCACGCGCAGCACCGTCACCATGACCGCCGGCCGGCCGTCGAGGAGGGCGTAGAGTTCGCTGTCCTGAAAACCGTCGCGCACCACCGCCATGTCGCCGAGGCGCAGCAGCGTGCCGTCGGAACGGGAGAGCACCACCAGATCTTCGAATTCGCGGCCGGTGTATGCCTGGCCCTGGGTGCGCAGCAAAATTTCGCCCGCGCGGGTCTTCACCGAGCCACCCGGCAAATCGAAGGAGCGGCGGCGCACGGCCTCGGCCACTTCGTCAAAGGTAATGCCGTGGCGGCGCAGCGTTTCTTCCGAAACCTCCACCGAAATTTCATAGGGGCGCGAAAATTCAAGCTGCACCTGGGAGACGCCGGGCAGCGCGGCGATCCCGTCGCGCACCTGCTGGCCCAGCACGCGCAGCGTCCGCTCATCCACCTCGCCGGCCACGGCAACCTGCAGCACATCGGATACTTCGGTGAGAACCTTGACGACGGGTTTTTCGCTTTCCGCCGGCAGGGTGGAAAGGCCGTCCACGCGATTCTTGATCTCCACCTGCACGACATTCGGGTCAAAGCCGGTTGCGATTTCGATGCTGACGACGCAGGCGCCCTCCACCGAAACCGAGCGGATGCGGTTCACGCCGGGCGCGCCCTCCACCGCCTCTTCGATGCGAATGCAAACGCCCTGCTCGGTTTCTTCCGGCGCAGCGCCGCGGTATTCCACCGTAACCTGCACCACATCAATCTGAATGGAGGGAAACTCCTCCTGGTAAATGCCGTAGATTGCAATGACGCCGCCGGCCAGAAAGAACATCATCAACAGGTTTGCGGCCACGGGGTTGTGCACAAACCAGTGGATGGGACGCTTCATGAGCGCGGCCCCGCTTCCGGCGCTTCCGGCGCGTCCGCCACGCGCACCAGCATGCCCTCGACAAAGGCGCGGGGCGGCGAAATGCAAATGCGCAGCCCGGCCAGCTCTGCGCCGGAGAGCAGCGCCTGCTCGCGATCCACGCGCAGCGCCTTCACCGGGCGGCGGCGCAGGCGGCTTTCGCCATCCACCACCAGAATGCTGCCGTCGTCGCGCAGGGCAGAGCGCGGCAGCACCACCACATCTTCGCGCTGCGGCCCGGCAATTTCGGCGCGCACAAACAGGCCCACCGCCAGCGGCGCGCCGTGATCCCGCGCCGCCGCACCGTAGGGATCTTCCACCCGCGCCACCACATGCACCATGCGGCTCTGCGCGTCAATTTCGCCCTCGGTGCGCACCACGCGCCCGGCCCACTCGTGATCGGCGCCGGCGAAGTCCGCGCGCAACTGCACCTCGGGGGCAGACTGCGCATCTTGCGCGCCGGGGCCGAAGAGCGGCAAATCCAGATAGGCGAGATCGCGGTCGGGAACGGGCAGCCGCACCTCTACATAATCGGTGGCGTAGATGGTGGCGACGGACTGGCCGCGCGCGAAAAATTGCCCCACATCCACATGCTCCTCGCGCACGCGGCCCTTGTAGGGCGCGCGGATTTCGGTGCGGCCCAGATCGCGCCGCGCCTGATCCAGCTGGGCGCGGGCCTCCTGCAGCCCGGCCTCGGCCACCCGCGCGGTGCGGCGCGCGTCGTCCAGTTGCGAGGGGCTGGCAATGTCGCCCTGCGCCAGCCGGGTAATGCGCTTCAGCGCGGCGCGGGCGTGGGTGCGCTCGCCATCCGCCCTGGCCAGGGCAGCCCGCGCCCTGGCCAGCGCCGTCTGATAGTCGCGCCGGTCCAGCCGCAGCAGCGGCGCATCCGCCTCGAAAAAGCCGCCGGCCACCAGCGCGGGCGAGGTCCACACCACCGGCCCCGAGACCTCGGCCACAATCTCGCTCTCGGTGCGCGGCGCCACGGTGCCCTGAGAGCGCACCATCAGCCGCACCGGGCGGGGCTCGGCCACCACCACGCGCACCGCCGGCACCGACTGGGGCAGCGATTCGCGCTGCACCTCCGAGGCCGTGGCGAACAGCACGGCGCTCAGCACCGCGCCCCCCGCCAGTACCAGCAGGGGGATCACCAGCTTGGGGCGGCGCAGGTTCAGCTTCACGCCCGCACCCCGACGCGCGGGCCGCAGCGGCCTTCGTAACGCCCGTGGACCAGTGTGAGAAGCATGGACAACTCCGATGGGGGCGCACCCGCCGCCGAGTCTAATGCGCCCCGCAAGCCCCCGCAAGCGAAAAATGAGGGGCGGATCAGGCGACGGCCACCCGGGGGCTGCCGCGCTCAATCCACAACACCAGGCCCTGGGCGCGGCGCGAGGCCACATGGGCCGCGGCCTCGCCCACCTGCGCCAGCGGCAGCACGCGCTCCACCTCCGGGCGAATGCGCCCCGCCTCCACCTGCCGCCCAATTTTGGCCAGCGCCGCGCCGCTTGGCGCGTCGAAGCCCGACAGCAGCGCGGCGGCCTCTGCGTCCGAGAGCGATTTGGGCTTCGGGGCCAGCGCGCGCTCGGCGGCGGCGGCGAACTCGGCCCAGGCCCCCGCCGCCGGGCCGGTGGCGCCCCACACCTCATCCCCCACCTTAAAGCGCCGCGCCCGCGCGCCGGCAGCCACCACCACGCCGGACACATTGCGCCCGGGGATCATCGGCAGCGCCGGGCGGCCCCAAAGGCGCGGCGCGCGGCCTGCTATGCGCGCCAGATCGGCGGGATTCACCGAACTGGCGGCTACGCGCACCAGCACCTGCCGCGGCCCCGGCTCGGGCAGCGGCGCGGCGGGGGCAATTTCGAGCACCTCGGAGGGCGGGCCGAAGCGGCGCACCTGCGCGGCGCGCATGCTGGGCGCCACCTCCATCAGCAGCTTCAGCCGCTGCAGGCTGCGGTGGGCGTAGCGAGATTCGGCGACGGCGCGCAGGGCGGCCAGCAGCGCCAGCTCGGGCAACCGCCCCGGCGGCAGCTCGCAGCGCCAGCAAACCCGCGTGCGCCGGGCGCTGCTGGGCCTGACCAGCAGCAGCAGGCGCAGCGGCAGCGGCGCAGCGGCCTGCAGCACCATCAGCTCGCCGGGCAGCAGCGCCTCCACCTGGAAGCACAGCCGCTGCGCGCCACCGGGCAGGCGCAGCCGCGCCTGATAGCGCCCGCCGGGCCGGGCCAGGCCGCCGCGGGACGGCGAGGCAAGCCCCGCGCCCGCAGCGCCCAGGGGCGAAACTTCCAGCACGCCGGACAGCCAGCGCGGGGCATTGTGCAACCCCGCGGCGAAATCGAAGACCGCGTCGGCGGGGCGCTCAATCTCAATGCAGTGCTGGCCCGGTTCCGGCATGGCCCCCCGCCCGTTTTCCCGCGGCGGCGCGGGCCGGGGCAGTCTAGCGTGGTAGCATGGGCGGCGGCCGGGAGCCCACGGCCCGCCACAAAATCGGCCCACCGCAACCGGAAAGCGCAGAGCCGCAGCGGAGGATCCCATGGAACACGCAGAGCTGCTCGAAGTGCTGCGGCAGTTGGTGCACTACGCATCCAGCGGCACCACCGCCAGCCACCCCGACGGGGCGCGGCGCAATCCCACCTCCAACTACACCGATGCGCAGCAGTTCGAGCTGGAAAAGCAGCGCATCTTCAGCCGCGCGCCCCAACTCATCTGCCTCAGCGGCGATTTGCCCGAGCCCGGCTCTTACCGCACCCACGACGATACCGGCGTGCCCATGGTGGTGGTGCGGCAAGCGGATGGCGGCGTGCGCGCCTTTGTGAACGCCTGCGCCCACCGCGCCGCGCGCTTGGTTTCCGGCAGCGGGCGGCTGCCCCAGGGCGGCTTTGTCTGCCCCTATCACGCCTGGCGCTACGGGCTCGACGGCGCGCTGCAAGCCGTGTTCAAGGCGCAGAGCTTCGGCCCCATTGCGGCGCAGGATTACGGATTGCAACCCCTGCCCTGCGAGGAAAAGCACGGCCTCATCTATGCCGCGCCCGATCCCGAAGCCGGCTTCAGTGTGGACGAGCACCTGGGCGAGCTCGGCCCGGAGCTGGGCGGCTGGCGGCTCGGCGAGGCCACGCGCATTCAGAGCGGCGAGTGGCGGCTGCCCACCAATTGGAAGCTGGCCCTCGACACTTTCTGCGAGGGCTATCACTTCGGCCCGCTGCACGCGAAAACCGTGGGGCAGTTTTCGCTCACCAACTGCATGAGCTACGACCGCTACGGCAAGCACGGCGAACACCACCGGCTGGGCTTCCCGAGCAAGGCCGTGCTGGGCCTGGCGCACAAGCCCGAATCCGAATGGGGCGATCCCTTTCAATACTTCTCCTTCGTGCATTACATCTACCCCAACATCTCGCTGCTGGTATCGCAGGACGAGGTGGAGTTCTTCCAGCTCTTCCCCGGCGAAACCGTCGGCGAGCACATCACCCGCTACACCCTGTATCTGCGCAAGCCCGTGGACAGCGAAGAGCGCCGGGAGCACGGCAGGCAGCACTTCGACTACATCTACTCGGTGGTGGATCAGGAGGATTACTGGGTCTCCGCCCAGGTGCAGAAGAATCTGAACAGCGGAATGCAGCGCTGGACCACCTTCGGCCGCAACGAGCCCTCGCTGATCAATATGCACCGCACCTTGCGGCGCATGGCGGGGCTGCCGCTGGTGGACGAGCCCGCAGAGCCGGGCGCAGCCGCGTAACCGTGCCCGAGTTTGCGGCCAAACGGGCGCGCGAGCGCCCGGAAGAGGTAGCGCTGCGCGATGCGCGGCAGGCCCTTACCTGGTCCGAGCTCGACCGCCAACTGAACTGCGCGGCCAATGCGCTGCGCGAAACCGAACTCGGCGCAGCGCGCCGCGTCGCCGTCTTCGCCGAGAACCACGCCGAAACGGTGCTCGCCCACCTGGGCGGCCTGCTCGCCAGCGCCTCCACAGTGCCGGTGAATTTCCACCTGACGCCGGCGGAAGTCGCCTACATCCTCTCCGAATCCGGCGCGCAATTGCTCTTTGTGGGTCCCGAAACCGCCGAGGCCGGCGTCGAGGCGGCGCGGCAGGCCGGGGTTTCGCAGGTAATCGGCTGGAACTGCGAGGGCGTTGCCGGGGTGCGCTCTTTCCGCCAGTGGCTCGAAGCCGCCTCGCCCGCGCCGCCGCCGCTGGATCTGCCGCCGCGCCCCAATCTCATGTTCACCTCCGGCACCACCGGGCGGCCGAAGGCCACGGAGTTGCCGCCCACCATGTTCGCCGCCGGGCGCGATTTGGACGAACACCTGGCGCAGCTCGCCAAAACCGCCTTCGCGCGGCTCGGGCCGCATTTGGTGGTGGGGCCGCTCTATCACACCGGGCCGCTCTCGGGGTCGCGCTGCCTGGCCGGGGGTGCGCCGCTGGTGGTGCTCGGCCGCTTCGACGCCGAAAACACGCTGCGCGCCATCGCCCGCTACCGCATCGAATCCACCGTAATGGTGCCGACGCATTTTGTGCGCCTGCTGCAGCTTCCCGAAGAACTGCGCGCAGAGTTCGATGTATCGAGCCTGAAGCTGGTGTTTCACACCGGCGCGCGCTGCCCCGTAGAAGTGAAGCGGCGCATGCTCGAATGGTGGCGCGATTGCATTTACGAGGCTTACGGCGCCACCGAAGTGGGCACCACCTGCAGCATCGGCCCTAAAGATTGGCTGGCGCATCCCGGCTCGGTGGGCCGCCCCAACCCGCCCTTCGAGGCGCTGGTGGTGAATGAATCCGGTGCGCCGCTGCCGCCGGGCACTGAGGGGCGGCTCTACTTCCGGGACAGCACCGGGCGCGGCGTCGTCTATCACAACGACGCCGCAAAGTCCGCCGCCGCGCACCTGCGCCCGGGCGTCTTCACGCTGGGCGAGATTGGTTATGTAGATGAGGAGGGCTTCGTCTATATCACCGACCGCTTCTCGGATATGGTGATCTCGGGCGGCGTCAACATTTACCCGGCGGAAAGCGAACAGGTGCTGGCGCTGCACCCCGATGTGGTGGATGTAGCCTGCATCGGCGTGCCGCACGCCGAAATGGGCGAAGAGCTGCGCGCGCTGGTGGTGCGCCGCCCAGGCAGCACATTGAGCGGCGAGGCGCTGGTGCAATGGTGCCGCGCGCGGCTCTCGCATTACAAGTGCCCGCGCAGCGCAGAGTTCGTCGCTGATCTCGGCCGCAGCGCAGCCGGCAAAGTGGACAAGCGGAAGCTGCGGGACGCGCATCTGCAGGCGCACTCCGCAGCTTCGTGAGCGGAAGCTCCGTGAGCCAAGCGGGCGCGGCGGCGCGCATTCCCATCCGCATTCAGGCCGCCTACGGCGCGGGCTCCATTGCCGACGGCGTGAAGAACGGCGCATTCAACGCCTTCCTGCTGTTCTACTACACCACGGTGCTGGGGCTGCCGGGCAAATGGAGCGGCTTTGCGCTGCTCATCGCACTGTGCCTGGACGCTGTCACCGACCCGCTGGTGGGCTCCATCTCCGACAACTTCCGCGCGCGGCCGGGCAGCTTGCTCTCCAAACTGGGGCGGCGGCATCCTTTCATGTTTGCGGCGGCGCTGCCCATGGGGCTCTGCTTCTACGGACTCTTCGCGCCGCCGCCGGGGCTTCCGCAGTGGCTGCTCTTTGCCTGGCTGGTGTTTTTCTCCGTCGCCGTGCGCTTCTTTCTCACCCTCTACATGGTGCCGAGCAGCGCGCTGGGGCCGGAGATCAGCCGGAGCTACGACGGGCGCACCACGCTGGTTTCCTGGCGCTGGATGCTGGGCTGGTTCGGCGCGCTCTCCGTCCCCCTGTTCGGCTGGGAGTTTTTGTTTGTGGACAGCGCAACCGGCTTTGACGGGCGCTTCCAGGTATCCAACTACCACCTGCTCGGAATCTTCTGCGGCGTAGTGGTGGCGGCGGCCATTTTCATTTCCTCGCTGGGCACGCGCCGGCTGATTCCCGGGCTGATGCAGCCGGCGCAGCGCAGCGCCTTCTTCTCCTTCCGGCGCTTCGCCGGAGAAGCCGCAAACGCGCTGCAGAACCGCTCCTACCGAATGCTGGTGTTCGCCACGCTGTTTCTGCAGATTGGAATTGGCGTGCGCGAAGTTTTCGAGACTCACATGGGCACCTGGTTCTGGGAATTCAGCAACGAGCAGTTGGGCGCAATCACCGGAATGCTGGTCTTTCCCGTCATTGCGGGCGCACTGCTCGCCAAACCGCTCAGCCAGCTCTCCGACAAGCGCAGAACTGCATTTTCGCTCATGGCCTTTGCCTGCACCTGGCTGCCGATGATGGTGCTGCTGCGTTTTCTGGACTGGCTGCCGCAAAACGGCGACCCGCGCCTGTTCTGGCTGGTGGCTTTTCACGGCTGCGTGCTGGTGCTGGCCGCCATTATGATCGGCATTTTGCAGAGCTCGATGATTATGGACACCGTGGACGAGAACGAACTGGAAACCGGCAAGCGGCAAGAGGGCGTCTTCGTCTCGGCTATTTCCTTCACCGGCAAGGCGGTATCGGGCTTCGGCAACTTTCTGGGCGGATACGCACTGGACTGGATCGGCCTGCCGCAGGGCGCAGACGCAAGCAGCATCGTCAGCCCCGAGAGCATCATCCTGCTCGGCATCGTCGCCGCCCCCGGCCCCATCCTCTTCTACTTCGTCAACCTGTTCTTCCTCTCCCGCTACCGCATCTCCCGCGCCCGCTACCACCAAATCACCACCGCCCTCCAAGCCCGCCGCGCCCAAGCCGCTACACTGCCCCCGCCCGGCCAGGGGCCGGGAGAGGGGAGCAGATAATTTGCTGAAAATCCTTGCGTATCTCACCGCAGCTTGCCTCGTGATCGCAGCAGCTTGCTTGGTGGTGAAAATTATCATAAAAATGAATCGGCAAAGGGGGGAAAACATGAAGGATTCGCACCCGGAGTGGCCCGAGTATATGGTAGAGCGTGCGTGCTCCACGCCGCCGCCGGGCTGCAACGATGTGATTGTCAGGGATTCGACGCCGGTTTTGTTTTTCGGAAATCCGTATGCGAAGGTTGCGACGCTCGGTATCAACCCCAGTTGCAGCGAGTTTCTCGACCGTAGCGGCACACTGCTCGAGGGCGAGCGACGCCGACTTGCCACGCTGCCTTGGTTGGGAGTCCGAAATTTCGACGAAATCACCAGGGAACTCGGAGCGAAGATCATTGGCGAGTGTGCGGGATATTTCGAGCGAAACCCCTACGGTTGGTTCAATGCGCTGGATGAGATTTTGCGCGATGGGCTTGAAGTCTCCTACTTCAACAGAACTGCCTGCCACTTGGATCTCGCTCAATGGGCGACCAAGCCTAATTGGGGCGAGCTAGGCGACAGTCATCGCACAGAACTCTTGAGTGATGACATACCGTTTCTCACGAAGCATTTGCAGAAAATGAATTATTGCCTCGTTATCGTCAATGGAATTTCAGTAATCAATCAGCTCCGAGACTCCGGCCTCGTAGACTGGACACTGGTGGGCCCCCTCGAAGGGCCGCCGAAAGCCGACATCTATATGGGGAAATATGGCAAAACGAAATTTCTGGCATGGTCGTGTAACATCCAGAGTCAGCATGGCGCGAGGCGTCACATCCCAGCGCTAAAGGAACTCGTTGCAACCTACGCTGGGAGAAAGGAGGACAACATGACGGATTCGTGCAAGAAGTGGCCTAAGTGGCTCTTGGAGCAGGCAACTGCTCCGCCGCCGGAGGGTTGCGAAGGGCTGATCGTCCCGGACTCGACGCCCGTCGTGTCATTTGGCAACCCCGTGCGGGCGACGGTTGCGACAGTCAGCCTCAACCCATCAAGCAGGGAATTCTCTGAAGACCGCGGGCTTGCCACGCTAACATCGCTCTCAAAACCGTCCGAGGAGCTGAGCTATGGCGACCTTGATTTCAATCACGGGGCCATGATTCTCGACGGCTGCGCCAGGTATTTCGAGCAGCGGCCCTACGATTGGTTTCTCCCGCTGGATTGCATTTTGCGAGCGGGAGCACGTGCCTCTTATTACGCCGATGCTCGCCCCGACGCCCGCTATCTGGACCTCGCCTGCCATTTGGATCTCTCTCCGTGGGCGACTTCCCGCCGTTGGAGCAAGCTTGGGGAATCCGAGGAGGAGCGCCGGGATATTCACAAGAAGCTCATGGATGACGACGATGGCTCGCCGCTTCTCTACCAGCAGCTTTGCCAAGGCCACTACCGCCTCGTTATTGTCAACGGAAGTGGTGTGAAGAAGGGAATGGATCGCTTCATTTTTAATTGGGAAGAAAGGACTCATCCCAATGTGTCATCTGCTGTGAAGCTTCACGAATGCCAATTCGGCAACACGCAGATTTTGGCATGGTCGCGCAATATCCAGAGAGAACCCGAGCACATTCCGGGGTTGGCGAGGTTTGTCGCCGAGCGCTACGCCGAATTCCACAACGAAAGGAGGACGACATGATTCTCGGGCTTCACCATGCGGCGCTTTCGGTGCCGGATATGCAGCGGGCGCTGGACTTTTACTGTGGGGTGCTGGGCTTTGAGGTGGTTATGGAGGCGGAGCTTCCCGAGGGGCTGATGGAGCGGCCTTTTGGGCTTTCGCGGGCCGATTGCAAGGTGCGGATGATCCGCAAAGGCAACTCCTGCATCGAGCTCTTCGAGTTCGGCGCGCCTGTGGGGCCTGGCGACGGCGGGCGGCCCGTGAGCCGCCACGGCATTGCGCATATTGCGCTGGCCAGCGACGATGTGCCCGGCGATTACCAGCGCCTCTGCGAGGCCGGCGTGGACTTCAACACCGGGCCGCAGGGCGGAGCGCCCATGCGCTGGTGCTACGGGCGCGATCCCTTCGGCAACGCCATTGAATTGCTGGAAAACGCGCCCGGCCCCACCGGCCTGGATTTTTCGGACAACGGCTGAACGCAACGCGCACGAGCCGTTCGGCCATGCGCGCCGCGTCCAAACCGCACAGCCAGCGCGCTCAGACGGCGCGGTGGAAGTTGTCGAGCAGCTCGCGCTGCTTTTCGCGCACGGCGGCCAGTCTCTGCTCTTTCACGCTGTCGAAGCCGCGCACCTGCTCGGGCAAGCTGGCAATCTCGACGGCCTGCGCCAGATTGCCGGGAGAGAGCCCCGCCAGCAGTTGCTCGACGGTGCGCTCGTATTCCAGGGCGTAGCCGCGCTCCAGGCGGCGGTGCCGCGTCCAGCCGAAGGGGTCGAAGGGCGTGCCGCGCAGCCAGCGCAACCTGCGCAACGCGCGAAAGAAAAGCAGCATGAGCGAAAGCGGCAGGCTCAGTTTGCGGTGGCGGCCGGTCTGCGCATGGCGGGGCGCAAGCCAGCCGGGCAGAAACTGCATGGAGAGATGCACCCGCGCGCTGCGCAGCCCCTCGAATTCCCGGGCAAGCTGCGCGGCAAAAGCGCCGTCGGTGTAGAGCCGCGCCACTTCGTATTCGTCCTTGTAGGCCCACACCTTGAAGCCATAGCGGGCGGCGGCGCAGGCCAGCGACTCGCTGCCGGGCGCAACGGCCTGCTCGCGCTCTGCAACGCGGGCGACAAAGCGCAGGTAGCGCTTCTCGAGCCGCGCGCCCTGATAGCGGCGCAGCTCGCGCCCGCGCAGCGCGGCAATCTCTGCGAGTCCCTGCGCTGCGGTTTCGCCGCGCAGCAGCGGCGCAGCCGCGCGCTGCACTGCCGCGCGGTCTTGCACAAAGCGCCGCCCCCAGGTAAAGGCGCGCCGGTTCTGCTCCGGCGCGCGGCCGTTCAGCTCAATGGCGCGCAGCAGCGCGCCCTCTCCCACCGGCAAAAGCCCGCGCTGAAAGGCCGCGCCGAGCAGCAGCATATTGGCGTAGAGCGCATCGCCCAGCAGCGCGGTGGCAAGCTCTGCGGCGGGAATCATGTGCAGCGCCTCGGCACCGCAGGCCCGTTGCAGCGCCTCGGTCATGGCATCGGCGGAAAGATCGAGATCGGCGTTGCTGGCGAAATCTGCGGTGGGTTGCACGCGGCTGTTCACCAGCGCCGTGCTGCGGCCCGGCGCGAGCTTCGGCAAATTCTCGGCGTTGGTGGCCACCACCAGGTCGCAGCCGAGCAGCAAATCTGCCGCGCCGTCGCCAATGCGCGGCGCGAAGAGCTGTTCGGCGGTTGCCGCAATGCGCACATGGCTCGAAACCGGGCCGTTCTTTTGCGCCAGCCCCGTCACATCCAGCTCGCTGCAGCCGCGCCCTTCCAGGTGCGCCGCCATGCCGAGAATCGCGCCGATGGTGACGACGCCGCCGCCGCCAATGCCGGCGACCAGCACATTCCACGGCGCATCCAGTTTGGGAAGCGGCGGCGGCGGCAGCGGCGGCCAATCGCCTTCGGATTCGCCCTGCGCCGCGCTTTCGGCCCGCCGCAGTTTGCCGCTGAAGATGCTCACAAAGCTGGGGCAGTAGCCATCTACGCAGGAGTAATCCTTGTTGCAGGAGGATTGGTCAATGCGCCGCTTGCGGCCGAATTCGGTTTCGACGGGCTCAATGGAAATGCAGTTGCTCTGCACCGAGCAATCGCCGCAGCCTTCGCAGACGCGCTCGTTGATGACGATGCGCTGATCGGGATCGGGAAGGCGTCCCTGCTTGCGCAGCCGCCGCGCCTCTGCCGCACAAGTCTGGTCGTAGATCAGCGCAGAGACGCCCCTTGCGCCGCGCAGCTCTTCCTGCACGCGCATCAGCTCGCTGCGGTGGTGAACGCGCACGCCGCGCGGAAACGCGCCGCGCGCATACTTCTGCGGCTCGTTGGAAAGCACGGCAATGCGCGCGACGCCTTCCGCCGCCAGCTGCTGCACCATGCCCGGCGTGGTGATCTCGCCTTCCAGTTGCTCGCCTTCGATGGGCTGCCCGCCCGTCATGGCGACTGCGCCGTTGACCAGCAGCTTGAAGGTAATGTTCACCCCGGCGGCGACGCAGGCGCGGATTGCCAGCAGCCCCGAATGGAAGTAGGTGCCGTCGCCCATGTTCTGGAAGATGTGCGGCAGTTCGGTGTAGGGCGCCTGCCCAATCCAGTTTGCGCCTTCGCCGCCCATGTGGGTGGCGCCGTAGGTGCGCCGCCCCGGCAGCCAAACGGCCATGCCGTGGCAACCGATTCCCCCCATCGCCATGGCGCCTTCGGGAAGCTGCGTGGAGGTGTTGTGCGGGCAGCCCGAGCAAAAGGCGGGCAGCCGCCGCAACCCCGGCGGCGGCTCTGCACCCGGCGCGGCGGGCGGCGGCGGCAACTGCGCATGGGCCAGACTGCGCCCGAACCAACTGCGCAGCGCGGCGGCGACGCGCTGCGCGCTGAGCTCGCCTTCGGCGGGAAGCAGCGGCGCGCCGCGCAGGTCGCGCTTGCCGAGCAGCCGCGGCCGCTCGTCCGCGCGCTGGTTGTAGAGAATGTGCGCCAACTGTTCCTCGATCAGCGGCCGCTTCTCTTCCACCACCAGCACTTCCTCGAGCCCGCGGCAAAAATCGCGCAGCCCTTCGGGCTCCAGCGGCCAGGTCATCGCCACTTTGTAGAGCACAATGCCGAGCTCGCGCGCGCGCGCAGAATCGATTCCCAAGTCGGCCAGCGCCTGGCGCAGGTCGAGAAACGCCTTGCCCGCGCTGACGATGCCGAGGCGGCGGCGCGGAGCATCGAGCACGGTGCGGTCGAGTTTGTTGGCGCGCGCAAATGCCTGCGCCGCGGGCAGCTTCACCTGCCAGAGCTGCCGCTCAATGCGCAGCGGCTCGTTGTTCAGGGTCACATGGTGATCCGCCTGCGGAAAGGCGAAATCCGGCGCGGCAATTTGCACGCGCGCAGCGCCCACTTCCACCGAGGCCGCGCTGTCCACGCTGTCGGTGAGGCACTTGAAGCCCACCCAGCAGCCCGAAAAGCGCGAGAGCGCAAAGCCCAGCAGCCCCAAATCCAGAAACTCCTGCACATTCGCCGGGTTCAGCACCGGCACGCCGCAGTGCACCAGCGCCTGCTCGCTCTGGTGGGCGATGCTCGATGATCTGCCGCCGGGATCGTCGCCGCAGAGCGCCAGCACGCCGCCGTGCCGGGCAGCGCCGAGATAGTTGCCGTGCTTGATGGCGTCGGTGGAGCGATCCACGCCGGGGCCTTTGCCATACCAAATGGCGAAAACGCCAGCCACCCGCGGGCCGGGCTGCAACACCGCCTGCTGCGATCCCCACACCGCGGTGGCGGCCAGGTCCTCGTTCACCCCCGGCGCAAAGCGGATGTGGCTGGCTTCGAGCAGCTCGCGCGCCTGCCACAGCGCCAGATCGTAAGCGCCCAGCGGCGAGCCGCGGTAGCCGGAGATGAAGCCCGCGGTGTTGAGCCCCGCCGCCGCGTCGCGGGCGCGCTGCATGAGCGGCAGCCGCACCAGGGCCTGCACCCCCGTCAAATAGACCCGGCCCGATTCGCGGGTGTAGCGGTGCGCCAGCTCGTAGCTCGAATCGAAAGATGCGCTCATGGACCGCGCATTGAACCAACTCTGCGCCTCCGCTACCACCCCGCGGCGGAGGGAAATTCCGTGAAGATCGGCGTCACCATTCACGCCACCGATCTGTGCATTCCCGTGGCAGAGCTGGCCCGCGAGGCCGAGGCCCGCGGCTTTCACTCGCTCTACATTCCCGAGCACACGCACATTCCGGTGAGCCGCCGCACGCCCGCGCCCATGGGCGGCGAGCTTCCCGAGGAATACAAGCGCAGCCCCGATCCGCTGGTGGCCCTGGCGGCGGCGGCGGCGGTGACCCGGCGCATTTTGCTGGGCACCGCGGTGGCGCTGCCGGCGCAGCACGACGCCATCGCCTACGCCAAGCAGGTAGCCACGCTGGACCGCATTTGCGGCGGGCGCTTCGTCTTCGGCGCGGGCTACGGCTGGAACCGCGAGGAGATGCAAAATCACGGCGTGGCGCCGCAGCAGCGCCGCGCGCGCACGCGCGAACACTTGCTGGCCTTGCAGGCGCTGTGGGCGAAAGAGGTGGCGGGCTTTGAGGGCGAGTTTGTGCGCATTGCGCCCAGTTGGCAGTGGCCGAAGCCCGTGCAGCAGCCGCGCCCGCGGACGCTGCTGGGCGGCGCGGCCGGCCCCGGACTCTTCGCGCACATTGCAGAGTTTGCCGATGGCTGGATGCCCATTGGCGGCGCGGGGGTGGCGCGGGCGCTTCCCGCCCTGCGCCGCGCCGTCGAGTCGCGGGGCCGCGACTGGCGCGCAATGCACCTGGTGCTGATCGGCGTGCTGCCCGATGCGGCGAAGCTCGCGCACTACCGCGAAACCGGCATGGACGAGTGCGCGCTGCGCCTGCCATCTGCGCCCCGCGACCAAGTGCTGCCGGTGCTGGATGCTTACGCGCGCTGGCTGACCTGAGCAATGACCCGCTCGCCAAAGTGAGCGGCGCGCGCCTCAAATTCGGCGCGGCTTTCGCAGGGCAGACTCGCCGCAATCCAGGTGACGCCCAGCGCCGAGAGCCGCGCGATGGTTTCGAGCAGCGCGCCGGATTCCGGCATGGCGCCGGCCGCCGCGGTCTGCATATCCATGCCGAAGGGCGTGAAGACGACATCCAGCGGCGCGCTGCGCCCCGTGCGCGCGGCGTGTTCGCGCGCGTAATCCAAGGCGCGGGCCAAATCGTCCTCGCTGGCAAGGGGCGCGGTGCCCAGGCGGCGGGCCAGCCCGCGCTGCACGGGAAAAGGCAGCCAGCCATCCGCCAGCTCTACCGCGCGGCGAATTGCGCGGCGGCTGTTGCCCCCGCACCAAATGGGCGGGTGCGGCCGCTGGAGCGGGCGCGGCAATGCAGTGTTGCCCTGCGCCGCAAAATCAATGCCGCGCAGCGCCACGCTTTCGCCGCGAAACACCTGCTTCAACACGGCGATGGCTTCGTCCGCCAACTCGTTGCGGCGCTCGAAGCGCGCGCCGAGCGCGGCGAACTCCGGCTCCAGATAACCGGCGGCCAGCCCCGCAATGCTGCGCCCGCCCGAAGCCACATCCAAACTCGCCAGCGACTTCGCCAGCAAAAAGGGGTTGCGGTAGGCCGCCACCAGCACATGAGTCTGCAGGCGAATGCGCTGCGTGGCGGCGGCGGCGCAAGACAGCGCCACGAAAGGATCGAGTGCGTGGTGACCGCCCGCAGCCAGCCAGCGGTCGCCCGGAATCGGGTGATCGGTCACAAAGCAGGCATCGAAACCGGCGGCTTCTGCCGCGCGGGCCATGCCGGCAATGGCCGCCGCCGTGCAGAACTCGCCCGGCGGCTCAACTTGCTGTGTGGGAAGCTGAACGGTGAAGCGCATCTCTCCCTCTGCCGCTGGCGAAATTTCGAGACGCGCCGTATCCTAATCCGCATCCGCCCCGCCCGCATTCACCCTAGGGAGACCGGCTTGGATTTGCGCTACTCGGAGGCCGACGAGCAACTGCGCGCGGAACTGCGCGCGTGGCTGGCCGAGGCCGTGCCCGCCCACGGCGCGCCGCCGCCCCGGGACGACTGGCCCGCGCGCCGCGCCTACGACACCGGCTGGCAGCAGCGGCTCCACAGCGCGGGCTACGCCGGAATCAACTGGCCCGCAGAGTTCGGCGGGCGCGCCGCCTCCGCCACCGGCGAGCTGGTTTACTACGAGGAAATGGCGCGGGCGGGCGCGCCCTACATCGGCCACAACTTTGTGGGGATTCGCCACGGCGGGCCGACGTTAATTGCCGAAGGCAGCGATGCGCAAAAGCGGCGGCACCTGCCGCGCATTTTGCGCGGCGAAGAAGTGTGGTGCCAGGGATTCTCCGAGCCGGGCGCGGGCTCCGACCTCGCCGCGCTGCAAACCAGCGCGGTGCGCGACGGCGATTGCTATGTGGTGAACGGCCACAAAACCTGGACCTCTTTTGCGCACACCGCCGATTACTGTGAACTGCTGGCGCGCACCGATCCCAATGCGCCCAAGCACCGCGGCATCAGTTGGCTGATTATGCCGATGGATCTGCCGGGCATTGAGATTCGCCCGCTGCCCACGCTGTTGGGCGAAAGTGATTTTTCCGAGGTGTTTCTATCCGATGTGCGCGTGCCGGTTGAAAACCGGGTGGGCGCAGAAAACGACGGCTGGCGCGTGATGAATGTGACGCTGCGCTTCGAGCGCGGCAGCGCCTGGGCCAGCGACATCTTCGAACTGCGCGAGTTTCTCTCCGAGCTCGCCGGGCTGGCCCGCCAACGCGGCGGCTGGGAGAATCCGGCGCTGCGCCGCGAGGCCGGCCACCTGGCGGCAGAGGCCGACGCGCTGTGGGCGCTGATGAAGTGGCAACTGGCAGAGGCGGTGAAGACCGGCGTTCCCGGCGTCGGCGGCTCGGCCCTGAAGCTCGCCTTTACCGAACTGAACCAGCGCGTCTACGAATTGGGCGTGCGGCTGCTGGGCCGCGCCGGCCTTGCGCGCGAAGACATCGGCGCGCTGCCCTGCGCGCGCATTGTGGACAAGTTTCTGAACACGCTCTCGCTCACCATCGCCGCGGGCACCTCGCAAATTCAGCGCAACATCATCGCCGAGCGCAGCCTCGGCATGCCCCGGGAACCGCGCTAGGCGGGCGGACGGCATGGACTTTCAACTCAGCGAGGACCAGCGCGCGCTGCAGCAGGGCATCCGCAGCTTTTGCGACGACCGCTATCGCTTCGAGCGCATCGCAGAGCTGGCGCGCGAGCCCGCCTTGCGCGACGACTGGCAGGCGCTGGCGGGCATGGGCGTCTTCGGCCTGCGCCTGCCCGAGCTCGAGGGCGGCGTGGGACTCGGCATGGCGGAAGCCGCCGTGGTTTTCGCCGAACTCGGCCGCTGCCTGGCGCCCGGCCCCATTTTGTGGAGCCACCTGCTCGCCGCCCTGATCCCTGGCGCAGCCAGCGGCGAAACGCTGGTGGGCGGACTCGACTGCGCGCACGGCGGCGCAGATTGGAGCGGCCGCGGCGACGCGGAATCCCGCGGTGCAGCGCCCGTGCTGATTGAGAGCGGCGCAGAGCTCGACGCGCTGGCCGTGCTGCGCGGCGACGGCGTCCACCGCATTGACGGCCCCGCACTGGCGGCGGGGCGCAAAGTGGGCACCCCCCTCGACCCGCTGACCCCGCTGTTGCACCTGCCCGCACTGCCGCAGGGCGAGCGCATCGCCGACGCCGACGCCGCGGCCAAACTGCGCCTGCAGGGAGCAGTGCTGGTGGCCGCCCTGCAGCTCGGCATCGCCGAATCCACCCTGGAGCTCGCCGTCGCCCACGCAAAAACGCGCGAGCAGTTCGGCCGCCCCATTGCATCCTTCCAGGCCATCAAACACTTCTGCGCCGATATGTTCACGCGCCAGGAACTCGCCCGCGCCGCCGTCTACGCCGCCGCCGCCACCCTGGACGACCCCGAAATCGGCGACCCCACCCGCGCCGCCGCCGCCGCCCGCATCGTCGCCGGCGAAGCCGCCATGAAAAACGCCCGCCAATGCATCCAAATCCACGGCGGCATGGGATACACTTGGGAAATGCCCCCCCACTACTACCTGAAACGCGCCCTGGTCCTGGAACAAACCCTCACCCCCACCGACACCCACTGCGAAACCATGGCCGCCTGCCTCGCCACCGGGGGGTGAAACGAGCCCCTACTCCAATTTTCGATGGTTGTCAACCGGGCAGGTTAGAACTAAACGGCAACGATTTGATAAACCTTGCCATCAATTCGAAATCAGGATCTCCACCCGGTTTTGCAGGGAGTTTGATCTTACGCTGCCTCATCCTATCTTGACTCGCTTTTCTGCCATAGTTGTAGCGAAACTGATCTGCGTTCAATATGACGACAAAGAACATCGCCAAATACGAATTCATAGAGAATTTGGGAATCAGCTTTTCCACATGATCGCTGGCGGAAAAATTGTCTCGCTGGTAACTTGCGAAGCCCAGAACTGCACTGTCAACCGTAATCACGCCGCCCTCTTCTGTGAAGTAATCATAAAATCCCGCAACGCCGTTATTGACAGCTTGGGTGGTAACATACGGATACTTGCCTGATCCGTATTTTACCAAATCTTCCAATTTGGTCGTCTTTGTTCCCTTTATGGAAAACAGCTCGGAAATGCTGAAATCCTTCCAGTCACGCGATTTCGGCAAGACGATCTTTTTCTGCAATTTCGGAGCTCGACTCGGTTTGGAAGGCATCCGAATGCGCTGAACATAAGTCGGCATCTCATCAATTTCAGGAATTTGAATCTGTGCCAGAGTCTTATTAGCCTGCCTCCCATAGCTGTATCGAAACTTGTTTGCCCGCAAACACATGCAATAGAACAAGAACTGTTTCCGATTCAATTTGACCCGAGGAATCAAATAGACCACATCACGGCCACTGTAATAGGGGGATTCCTGCAGAAACGACTCCATGACGGACCCACCAAGTGCAACGGAGATAGTGCCCGCAGGATTGGCTTCAATCTCCAAAATGGGTTCGACGCGGGCGACGACCCCATTGTTTTGTGAAGCTCGCCCGACGAAGTTGACCCCAGACTCTGACTGCACCAATTTGTACAGCTCCAAGCTGGTACCGTATCGCAAGTCGAAGTATTCTCCAACCTCAATCATTTCTAGCCCTCCGACAGGAACCTATATGCGGTAAATTTCTTCAGCGCCTCTGCGAAATCAGACTCTGTCAATTTCGCGTAGTCGGTTTCGATAAAAGCCTCAGCGCACCATTCGTCCTGCGCTGAAACCTCCTTCATCACACTGAACCCTGGGCGCACTGTCCTGTTGTGGAAATCTTGCACCCAGCCATCCCTAATACCCTGCCATCGGTTGTAGTAGTCAACCCTACCCTGTGGCTTTCGCTTGACAAATCCATCGTCCTTGCAGTAGCCAAACCAAGTCTTCTTGCCTTTCGGGTGAGATTTCCCAGCCGTAAATACCATGAGGCAAGTCACAGCACCAACCTTACTCTTGTGAAAAATATCATCCGGCAGAGAAAGAACGGCTTCCAGCGTATGCTCGTCCAGTATTCTTTGCTTCAACGACTGCCTTACTCCCCTTTGGGAAAGAGCGCACTGCATGGGCAACAACGCGACACACCGCCCTCCGATTCGAAGGGTTGCCATGTTATTGAGGACGAATTCCATTTCTTCCGCATCGCTGGCAGCAACTTTGAATGGAGGATTCAAAAATCCAACGCTTGGCTTGTAGTCGGTCTTGATCTGACTGCTCAATTCTTCATCGAAGCAATCCCCTTGAAAAACATTGCTCTTTCCATCTCCATGGATAAACATATTGCTGTAAAGCAATGTTGCGATATCGGGCTGATCTTCGACGCCGACAATTCCCTTATCTTTGATCTGCTTGATCATTCGCTCGTCTCCTTGGGCATCTCGAATCATTTCCTTCATTCCAGAAATCAAGAAACCGCCAGTCCCTGCACAATTATCGTAAAGGATATCGCTTGCTCCAACCTTGGCAAGGCGGGCTGCCAGATCAGTGATATGTGGAGGTGTCAAGACAATGCCGAGACTCTTGTCGCTATTGGAATAGCGCAGAAATTCGATATAAAATTGCCCCAAGAAGTCATAGTATTCATGGGTCTTCTTGAAATTATTGACGCGATCGTCAATGTCTCCGACCAAATCAGACAAAACTCGCCCTTGTCCAAGCTTTCCCGGAACATCCATAAAGCTATAGCTGGATTTGACACTTTGAATTATCGGAGCTTGTATCCCGGATGTGTCCATCGATTCAAGCATCGCACTCCTGATGTTTTTCAAAAGCAATGTGGGCTTGGTAATTTTGCGATACGAATTCAAGAATCCATCTTCTTCAAGAGCAGTCAGGATGGCACTAATGAGCAGACTCCGATCAGAACCCTTGATTCTCAAGCCATGCAGTTTCTCGTTCAATTCTTGGGTAAAGAGAAGCAACTCATTGAGGTTCTGATTGAGTAGCTTGTCATGGTTTCGGTAAAAATTGGTATAATCACCAAGCTTTCGAAGACGCCTGCCCAAGAGGTTATCGGCGCTCTCATCTTCGTAGTCACCCTTGAATCGAAGGAAGTGACTGACTCGAAGATTGCTCTTTTTGGTGCCGCTAACTGCGATAGCCAAAACATTGAATTCTCGGCTGAGATGCTTGGCGTAGTGCCGAACGCCATCAACTGCGAAGTCTTTGGGCTTGCTCTTCCCATCTGCACTCTTGTGTTTCGCCAAATTCGCCTTGCACTCCATGACAATCAGAAAGTCTTGGTAGTCGTCAAAAGAAACAATGAATTCCGGCTTGCCCACGCCCGCACCGCTCTTGGATGCGCGCCGCAACAACTTCCCGATTCGCACGTTGTCAGGCGTCTGCTCCCAATACCGCACACCAGCCGCTTCCTCGGCCGATCGGTCGAGATGAGAGCGAACGATCTGCTCTGTCACCCTCTCATTCACTATGGACTACCTCCCGGCTTGCTGCGCGGCCCTTTCTATCCAGTCTCCAACATTCTGATGGCTTTCGCCACTCACCCAATCGTAGCAGCAACAACAAGGATAGGCAAGCTCGCCCTGATGCGATGCCCTCCAATTGAACGGAGGCTCTTCGAATGGCGACTTCCCTTTGAATGAGGTTCGGCCAAATCGGTCTTTGACGTTATGAATGTATATCTCCAAAATTCCGTTCCTCTTATCAATGCTCTTTTTGATTTCGTACTTAACCCATCGGCTCCTGTGTGTGTTCTCTCCTATCAGAACAGCGGTAACGGAAGTGCTTTTCATTTGCATATCGATCCAATTCTGGATTGCCTGATGGCTAGCCCTCTTCACTTGCTCTATGTCAGCGGCGTCTATGAAGCCCACAGCCTCCACACCGGTCGTCAACCAACTGTGTCTCACTTGGTTGACCTTCCAAGCGTCATCCCAATCAAAGCTAAAGAAAACCCTTCTCATCAGTTCGCCCCTTTCGAGAGGAAGTTTAGCAGAATGATTCCCGCCGTTATAGTGCCTATCAGGCCTATATAAAACAATCCCAGAGTCACTGAAAAGAATGCGCTACTTATAGTTGTCCCTTGTATGAACTCGCGTGTATCCATTGAATAGTCTGTGTGCTCCTGCACTCTTACTTTGTCGTAAAGCTTTCTATACATCCTCTCTTGTCGCAGATAGTAACTGTCCAAGCACCAAAAGATCAACACCGAAAGCGGTGCCAATAGCGCCACACGGGACATAGCCTCGGGTCGCCATGAGATTGCAATGAACGCAGAGGCAAGCAAGACACTCCATCGCTTCAAATCAAAGGAATTGGCGGCCATCCGGTTGATCACGCCCTGTATCATCTCCAGGTGTTTCACCGTTTGCGCCATTGCAGTCTGCCCCCCCTCCGTGTTGCGATTATGACCTACTTACCTATGGCGTCAACCCTACCAGCCGACATTTTGGAATGAGTTTCAGTGTTTTACTAGGTCAAACAATTTTTTGGAAATGACCGAGTGCTTTGCGGAATTACTTAGACACTGGGCTAAATTTAGACCTCTGGCTAAATCAGTCTAAATTCAGTCGATTCAGGCCACTTCGGCGGCTTGACACCCCGGGGCGGGTTTCGATACGATGCGTCTCGAAATTGCCCCGGCGGGCGGCGGGAAAGGCAGGGAGGCGGCGAATGGCGGTGGGGATTGTGTCTTATGGGGCTTATGTGCCGCGGGCGCGGGTTGGGCTGGCGGCGCTGGCGGGGGGGGCGCGGCGCGAGGGCGGGCCGGAGCGGGCGGTGGCCTGGCACGATGAGGACTGCGTGACGATGGCGGTGGCGGCGGGGGGGAACTGCCTGCGCGGCTTCGACCGCGAATCGCTGGATGGGCTCTTTTTCGCCAGCACCACGCACCCCTATCAGGAGAAGCAGTCGGCGGCGCTGATTGCCGCGGCGCTGGATTTGCGGCGCGATGTGCGCACGCTGGATGTGTCGGGGACGCTGCGCGCGGGCTGCGATGCGCTGCGCGCGGCGCTGGATGCGGTGGCGGCGGGCACGGCGCGGCGCGTGCTGGTGGTGGCGAGCGATTGCAGGCTGGGCGCGCCGGGCTCGGCGCTGGAGCGCAACTTCGGCGATGGCGCGGCCGCGCTGCTGGTGGGCGGCGAAAACACCGTGGCAGAGCTGCGCGGGCATTACGCTTTTGCCGACGAGATTGTGAATGTGTGGCGCGGCGGCGGCGAGCGCTTCGTGCACGCATGGGAGGAGCGCTTTGTGCTGCAGGAGGGCACGGCCCCCGGCATTGCCGAGGCGGTGCGCGGCCTGCTGCAAAAGCTCGGCGCGGGGCAAGGAGCGCAAGTGCGCGCAGGCTCTGCGCAGGGGGTGGCGGGCGGTGCCGATCCCGCACAGGGCGATGCGGGCGGGTTTGATCCCGCGCAAAGCGATGCGGCGTTGCGGGTGGCGCTGGCTGCGCCGGATGCGCGCAGTCATGCGCAGGCGGCGCGCAAGCTCGGCGCGGCGGCAGAGTCGCTGGTAGATCCGTTGTTCGGCAGGCTCGGCAATGCGGGCGCGGCATTTGCGCCGCTGCTGTTGGTATCGGCGCTGGAGCGGGCCGCGCCGGGAGAGCGCATTCTGCTCGCCGGTTATGGAGACGGCGGCTGCGCCATGGGCTTTGAGGTAACAGAGCTGGCCGCCAAGCTGGAGGCGCGGCGCGGCGTGGATTGGCACCTGGAGCGGCGGCGCGCGGCGGATTACCAGCGCTACCGCCGCGCGCGCGAGCTGGAGATTCCCGAATACGAGGCGGGCGCTTCGCCGGGACTCTCCGCCACCGTGCACTTCCGGGAGCGCGACAGCGACATCGGCTTCAAGGCGCAAAAGTGCCGCGCCTGCGGCGCGCTGCAGTTTCCGCCGCAGCGCGTCTGCGAAAGCTGCTTTGCCAAAGACGACTTCGAACTGCGGCGCATCTCCGACCGCACCGGCAGGCTCGTCACCTGGACCCTGGATTACTTCTATCCCACACCGGAGCCGCCCACCGCTGTGGGCGTGGTGGACATTGAGGGCGCGCGGGTGCATATGCAACTCGTCAACCTGGCGGCGGAAGATTTGCGCAGCGGCCTGCCGCTGGATTTCCACTTCCGCTGCATGCACCGGGTGGGCGGCCGCCCAAACTATTACTGGAAGGCTGCGCCCGCCGGGGAGTGAAGGAGGAAAGGCGAATGAAGAAGGACGCGCTGCGCGACAAGGTGGCGGTGGTGGGCGTGGGCTGCTGCCGCTTCGGCGAAAACTGGGGGCAGAGCGCCGCGGACATGATTGTGGACGCCGCCTACGAGGCATATGCCGACGCGGGCATTGAGAGCCCGCAGCGGCAGGTGGATGCGGTCTTCACCGGCTCCATTTACTCGAACAAGGGGCCGCACGAGTGCAGCGATGCGCTCAAGCTCTTCGGCAAGCCGGTGACAATGGTGTCGAACTACTGCGCAACGGGCACCGACGCCTTCCGCTGCGCCGCTCTTTCCATCGCCGCCGGATTGCACGATACGGTTCTGGTGGTGGGCTACGACAAGCCCAAGGATCGCGGCGTCGCCGGGCCTTCGGTAATGATGGACCGCGTGCGCGACCTGCCGCAGACGCCGGCGGGCTGGTTTGCGCTCTGCGCCAGCACCTACTTCGAGAAGTTCGGCGCGGGGCGGGAAGATCTGGCGAAGATTGCCGTCAAGAATCACCACAACGGCACGCTTGCGCCCAACTCGTTCCTGAAGCGCGAAATCAGCATTGCCGACGCGCTGAACGCGCGCATGATCTCCTGGCCCTTCGGCCTTTACGACTGCGCGGCGCAGACCGACGGCGCGGCGGCGGCGATTCTCACGCGCAGCGATCTCGCGCCGCAGTTCCGCGACGATTTCGTGCTGCTGAAGGGCGCGGTGGTAATTGCCGGGCCGAATCCGCAGAAAGATCCGGGCAACGACTTCCTCTCGTGGAAGCCCACCGGCTGGGCGGCCAAGGAAGTCTACGAGCAGGCGGGTATTTCCGATCCGATGCGGCAGATTGATGTAGCGCAACTGCACGATTGCTTCACCCTCACCGAGTTGCTGAGCTACGAAGATCTGGGCTTTATTGAAAAGGGCGCGGCGAAGGAGCACATTGCGGCCGGCAGCTTCGAACTCAAAGGCGATTTGCCGGTGAACACCGACGGCGGCCTCAAAGCCTTCGGCCACCCCACTGGCGCGACGGGGGTGCGCATGATCTACGAGAATGTGCTGCAGCTGCAGGGCCGCGCCGGGGCGCGGCAGGTGCCGGCGGCAGAGTTCGCGCTCTCTCACAACATCGGCGGCCACCCGACGGCCTGCGGCATTGCCATTTTGGGGAGGCGCTGATTTTGCCGGGACAGGTGCACTTCCAAAAGCGCGCGCAGATTGCGACGCTCACCCTCGACAATCCCGAGGCGCGCAACGCCTTCGACCTGGAGATGTGCCTGGAACTGCGGCGGCGCTGGGGCGAGATTGCGCGGGATCCGGAGATCCGCTGCGCCATTGTGACGGGCGCGGGCAGCAAGGCTTTTTGCACCGGCTTCGATGTCCGCGCAACCGCAGCGGGAGACAGCCAGCAACTCGCCAAACTGCCGCGCCGCGAAGCGCCCTTCGGGCGCATCACCGCGCTGCAGAACCGCTGCTGGAAGCCGGTCATTACCGCGGTGAACGGCGCTTGCGTGGGCGGCGGACTGCACTTTGTGGCGGACAGCGAGCTGGTCATCGCTTCGGAGACGGCCACTTTCTTCGACACCCATGTGGCGCTCGGCATGGTCTCGGCTCTGGAACCCGCCGGGCTGGCGCGGCGCATTCCGCTGGAAGCGGTGTTCCGCCTCGCGCTGCTCGGCGGCGCGGAGCGCATGAGCGCGCAAGAGGCGCTGCGCATTGGCCTGGTGGGCGAGGTGCTGCCGCCGCAGCAATTGCAGCAGCGCGCACTGGCGCTGGCCGCGCTTATCGCGCGCCACTCTCCCACTGCGCTGATGCGCAGCAAGCGCGCCATTTGGCAGAGCCTCGACGGCGGACTGGAAGCCGGCCTCGACTCTGCACACGCAGAATTGCTGGCCCACGCCGACCATCCCGATCAGCGCGAGGGGCCGCAGGCATTCTTCGAAAAGCGCCCGGCGCAGTGGACGCCCCCGCCGGATGCAGATGCAGGCGGCGCATGAGCCAGACCAAGAGCGAAGTGGGCGGCGGCATTGCCGTCCTCACGCTGAACCGCCCCGAAAAGCTGAACGCCTACACCACCGAGATGGGCGAAGAAGTGACCGCCGCGCTGCGCGCCTGGCGCAACGATGCCGCGGTGCGCGCGGTAATTTTGACGGGGGCGGGGCGCGCATTTTGCGCCGGTGTGGATCTGGAGCACCTGCGCGCGCACCGGGCGGGGCAGCGCGCAGGGCAAGGGCCGCGCCTGGGCGAAGAGGACTTCCTGCGCAAGCTGCCCCTCGAAATGCTGGATTACCCGAAGCCGCTGATCGCGGCGATCAACGGCCACGCCGTCGGCGTCGGCGTGACCATGGCGCTGCCCTGCGATATCCGCCTGGCCGCCGAGAGCGCAGAGCTGCGCTTTGCCTTCGTGGCGCTGGGCATTTTGCCCGGCCTGGGCAGCAGCCATCTGCTGCCGCGTTTGGTGGGCCGCGCCCGCGCTCTCGAATTGGTGCTCTCTGCCCGCAAAATCGGCGCGCGGGAGGCCGCGCAAATGGGGCTGGTGAACCGCGCCGTGCCCGGAGATGCGCTGCTGGACGAGGCGCGCGCACTGGCCGGGCGCATGGCCGCGCACCCGCCCGAGGCCGTCGCCGCCGCCAAGGCCCTGCTGAACTTCGGCGCGGAAAACTCCATGGCAGACGCCATGCTGCGCGAGCAGCGCGACTCCATCGCACTCGCCGGGCGCGCCAAGCCGCGCGGAGACTGAGCGCGGCGCGCGGCGCCTGCGTGCGGCGGCTTGAGCGGCCCGCAGGCCCCGGCGCGGCGCGCTATGTTTGCGGCCGAGCAGCGCGAAAAACCGCGCGGAAGGAGTTTCTGGTGAGCGCAACCCGGTGGAAGGATGCCCTGGCGGGCCGCATTGCGGACGATTGGGCCGGCGAGATTGACCACTTCGAATCGCAACTGGAATTGCGCCGCGCGGGCAAGCTGGACGAGAAGGCGTTTGCCGAAACCCGGCTGCGGCGCGGCGTGTATGGGCAGCGCTACGACAACGGGCGGCGCCACGACGGCATTGCCGTGCGCAGCCTGGACTTTCCGGAGCGCCCCACCAAGGGGCCGGACACGGTCTGGGATGCGCCGGGTATGCAGCGCATCAAAATCCCCTTCGGCGGGCTTTCGCCCGAGCAACTGGAAACCCTGGCCGATCTGGCCGAGGAGTATTCGGACGAGATTTTGCATGTGACCACGCGGCAGGATTTCCAGCTTCACTTCGTCCACATTGAAGACACGCCGGATCTGATGCGGCGGCTGGCGGCGGTGGGCATTACCACCCGCGAAGCCTGCGGCAACTCGGTGCGCAATGTCACCGCCTGCCCGCTGGCGGGGGTGTGCAGCAGCGAGGCATTCGATGTTTCGCCCTACGCCGCGGCGCTCATGCACTTTCTGCTCGGCCACCCGGATGTGCAGGACTTCGGGCGCAAGTTCAAGCCCGCTTTTTCGGGCTGCGAAGATTCCGCCTGCGGGCTGGTGCAAATGCACGACGCGGGATTTGTGGCGCGGCTGCGGGATGGAGAGCGCGGCTTCAAAGTGGTGGTGGGCGGCGGGCTCGGCGCGGTGCCGCACCAGGCGCAGGTGCTCTCGGAGTTCACGCCGGAGCGCGAATTGCTGCCGCAGGTGCAGGCCGTAGCCCGGGTCTTTGCGCGGCTCGGCGAAAAGAAGAACCGCGGGCGGGCGCGCATCAAGTTTCTGGTCGCGCGCCTCGGCATTGAGGAATTCCGGCGGCTGGTCGCCGAAGAGCGCGCCGCGCTGCCGCCGGATCCCCGCCACACCGCGTTTCTTGCGGAACTCGGCCGCACAGCGCCCGGCGAGGGCGGCGCAGATGGCGCGACGCGCGGCGCAACCAACGGCGCGGCAGCGGACGCGCCGGGCTTTGCACGCTGGCGCGCGAGCAATGTGACGCCGCAGCGGCAGCCGGGGCGCTGCGCGGTGGCGGTGCATCTGCCGCTGGGCGATTTGACGGCGCAGCAGGCCCGCGCGCTGGCCGACATTGCCCGCCGCTACGCCAAGGCCGCGCCGGGAGATGGGCTGCGCAGCAGCGTGGAGCAGAATGTGCTGTTGCGCTTCGTGGCGGAAGCGGAGCTGCCCGCGCTGCACGCCGCGCTCTGCGCCGCCGGACTCGGCGAGCCGGGCGCGGCGGGGCTGGCCGATGTGACGGCCTGCCCGGGAACGGATACCTGCAAGCTCGGCATCGCGGCGTCGCGGGGGCTGGCTGCAGAACTGCGCGGGCGGCTCGCGGCGCGGCTCGCGCAACCGGCAAACGGCGCGGGGGCGAATGGCGAAGCGGCCGCCGAGGCAGAGCGCGCTCTCTCGGAACTGCGCATCAAAATCTCGGGCTGCTTCAACAGTTGCGGGCAGCACCACATCGCCGACATCGGCTTCTACGGCAACAGCCGCAAGATCGAAGGGCGCGTGGCGCCGCACTTCCAGGTGATTTTGGGCGGCGAGAGCCGGGGCAACGCGGCGGCCTACGGCATGGCCATGGGCTCGGTGCCGAGCCGCGCTGCGCCACTGGTGGTGGAGGCGCTGTGCAACGCCTGGCTGCAGGGGCGCGCCCCGCAGGAGCGCTTTCCGGAATGGGCGCAGCGGCAGGGCAAGCGCGCGCTGCGCGCCGTCATTCAGCCCTTTATGAAAGCGCCGCCCTACGCCGAAGCGCCGGATTTCTACAGCGACTGGGGCGACGCGCGCGAGTTCAGCATTGGCGATCTGGGCGTGGGCGAGTGCGCGGGCGAGGTGGTCTCGCTGTTCGGCATTGAGGTAATGCGCGCGGAATCCCAGGCATTCGACGCGCAGTTGGCGCTGGACGATGGCGACGCGGCGGCGGCCGAAGCCCAGTCCTACCGCGCCATGCTCTCCGCCGCGCGCGCGCTGGTGCGCATGGAATTCATTGACATTGGCGAAGAGCCGGATGAGATTGTGCGCGAGTTCAAGGCGCGTTACTTCGACACCAAGCGCTTCTTCGACCGCTTCGCCGGCGGCAAGTTCGGCCAGTATCTGCTGGATTTGCACGCCGACGCCACGCCGACCGACGACCGCCAGGTGGCCGCGCGGCGCATTGAGGAAGCGCAGCTCTTCATCGAGGCGGCGCACGCCTGCGAGGCGCGCAGTTCGGCGGAGCGGCAGGCGCAATCCGCCGCGGCGGCCCCGTGAAGGCGCGGCGCCTCGCCGTCGAGATTCCCGCGCGGCCCGCAGCGCCCGCGCCCGATCTCGCTCCCGCCATCGGGCTATTCCACCGCTTCATTCAGGCCGGCGCGCTGCCCGGCCTGGCCCTGGATGTGGCGGATTACCGCCATGTGCCCGGCGGGCCGGGGGTGCTGTTGATCGCCCACGAGGCCGATTACGGCGTCTCCGATCGCGGGCTGCGCGTGCTGCGCAAGGCGGGCGGCGAAGGGCTGGCGCTGGGCGAAATGCTGGGCGAAGCGCTCTGCATGGCGCGGGCCGCGTTGCGCGCCATCGAAAAGGACGGCGGGTTTGCGATGCAATTCGCAACGGCGGATTTCTCGCTGGAGTTGCTGGACCGGCTGGCCTTCCCCAACACGGCGGAGGGCGCAGCGGCGGCTGAAGCCGCAGCGCTGCCCGCGCTGCGCGGACTCTTCGGCGCAGCTTGCGAAATGGCGCGGGATGAAAACGACCCCCGCGCTCCGCTGCGCTTCCGCGTGCAGGGCGCTCCTCTGGAAGCCGCCGCGCTGCCCGATGCACCCGCGCTTTCCACCGCCGCACAGGCCGCGCCGCAACCTGCACCGGCCGCGCAAACCGCGCAGGCACAATCGCCGTGGGACATTGAGGTAGAGGCGCTGCAGCAAATGCGCGCGGAAGGCGCGCCGCATTTGGTGGTGGATGTGCGCGAACCCCACGAATACGAAATTTGCAACCTGGACGGCGAGTTGCTGCCACTGGGCCAACTGCCGGACTGGAGCGGCGACCTGCCCCGGGATCGCACCCTGGTGGTGCACTGCAGGACGGGCGGGCGCAGTGCGCGGGCGGTGCAGGCGCTGCGCGCGGCGGGTTTTGAGCGCGCCTTCAATTTGCGCGGCGGCATTCTCGCCTGGATTGACCGCGTGGATGCGAGCCTGCGGCGCTACTGACCATGCACGCGGAGCGAATGCAGCGCGCCTTTGCGGCGCTGGACGCGGCCAACGGCGGCGATCCTCATGTGCTGATTTTGCACGGCCAGGCGCGGCCGAAAGAGCGCGCCCATGCCGAGCTGGCCTGCGGCTGGGTGCGCAAACTGCAGCCCGAGGCGGGAGAGTTGTTGCTGCTGGCGGCGCGGGCGCACCATCTGCGGCGCTGGGAGCTGCCGCGCGCGGCGTTTCCGGCCGGGCGGGCCGGCTACTTGGCCTGGCGGCGCGAAGCGCAACGCCGCCACGCGGCCTGCGCCCGGCGCATTCTGGCCGAGGCCGGCTACAACGCGGCGGAGCAGCAGCGCGTCTGCGACCTGGTGCAAAAGCGCGGCCTGGCGCGGGGCGACGGCGAAGCGCAGGCGCTGGAAGATGCGCTGTGCCTGGTCTTTTTGGAGACGCAACTCGCCGCCCTGCACGGCAGGCTGGGCGCGGCGCACACCGAAGCGGTGCTGCGCAAGACGCTGCGCAAGATGAGCGCCGCGGCCATTCAACACGCCCTGGCGCTGCCGCTGGCCGGGGCCGAGCGCGCGCTGCTGCTGCAAGCGCGCGGCGCGGAGGCATAAGTGGACACGCGGGATGGATTCGCCGGAACCGTGGGCGGCACGCCGCTCATCAAGCTGCGCCGCGCCTCGCAGGAGACCGGCTGCGAAATCTACGGCAAGGCCGAGTTTCTGAATCCCGGCGGCTCGGTGAAGGATCGCGCCGCCCTTTACATGGTGACCGACGCCGAGCAGCGCGGCGCGCTGCAGCCCGGCGGCGTCATCGTCGAGGGCACCGCGGGCAACACCGGCATTGGCCTGGCGCTCATGGGCAACGCGCGCGGCTACCGCACGGTCATCGTCATGCCCGAAACCCAGAGCCAGGAAAAGAAGGATATGCTGCGGCTCTGCGGCGCAGAGCTGGTCTGCGTGCCCGCGGTGCCGCTTGCCGATCCCAACCACTATGTGAAGCAGGCCGAGCGGCTGGCGCAAAAGCTGGAGCGGGAATCCCAAGGCGGCGTGCTCTACGCAAACCAGTGGGACAATCTGTCGAACCGCGAGGGCCACCGGCGCAGCACCGGCCCGGAAATTTGGCGGCAAACCGGCGGCAAGGTGGACGGCTTCTGCTGCGCCATCGGCACCGGCGGCACGCTGGCGGGCGTCGGCATGTTTCTGAAAGAGCAGAACCCGGCGGTGCGCATTGCCGCCGCCGATCCCCAGGGCGCCTGCATGTTTCACTGGATTCGCGACGGCGCGCTGGAGCGCAGCGAGGGCAGCTCCATTGCCGAAGGCATCGGCCAGGGCCGCGTGACCGGCAACATCGAGGGCGGGCCCTTCGACACCGCCTATCTGGTGCCCGACGCCGAGGCGCTGCCAATTTTGTTCGCGCTGCTGAAAGAGGAGGGGCTGTGCCTCGGCGGCTCCAGCGGCATCAATGTGGCGGGCGCCATGCGCCTGGCGCGCGAGCTGGGGCCGGGGCACACCATTGTCACCGTGCTGTGCGACTGGGGGCACCGCTACCAGTCCAAGCTGTGGAATCCCGAGTTTTTGCGCGGCAAGGGGCTGCCCGCGCCGGACTGGCTGGAGGGCTGACCCGGCGCGGCGCGGCTCGGCTATGATGGGCGGGATGACTCCCGAGACACGCTCTGCCGAGCGGCTGGTGCGCGAGGCTGTGGAAACGGCGCGGCTGCCCCGGCCCGAAGCCGAGTGGCTGGGGGCGCGGGTGGCCGATCCCGGCGTCTGCGCCGCGCTCATGGCGGGCGCGGCGGAGAGCAAGCGCCTGGCCTGCGGCGATGTGGTGACGGTGTCGCGCAATGTCTTCATCCCGCTCACCAACCTGTGCCGGGATCGCTGCGCCTACTGCACCTTCGCCAAGCTCCCGGAGGATCCCGAAGCGCGCACCTACACCCTTCCCGAGGTGGAGCAGGTGGTGCAGGGCGGCGTGGCCACGGGCTGCAGCGAGGCGCTGTTTTGCCTGGGCGACAAACCCGAAATCGCCCACCGCGGCTACCGGCGCTGGCTGGCAGAGGCGGGCTACGACTCCACCGCCGATTATCTGCTGGCGGGCTGCCAGGTGGCGGCGCGCGGCGGCCTGCTGCCCCACACCAATGCCGGCCTGCTGAGCCGCGGGCAAATGGAAGAGCTGCGGCCCTGGAACGCCTCCATGGGACTCATGCTGGAGAGCACCAGCACGCGGCTGCGCGGCCGCGGCATGGCGCATTACTACGCGCCGGACAAAGAGCCCGCCCGCCGCCTGCAAATGCACGAGGAAGCCGGCGAGCTGCGCATTCCCTTCACCAGCGGCATTTTGCTCGGCATTGGCGAAAACGCCGCCGAGCGCACCGACACCTTGCTGGCCATCCGCGAGCTGCAGGATCGCCACGGCCACATACAGGAGGCCATCATCCAGCCCTTCCACCCGAAGCCGGGCACGCGCATGCGCTGGGCCGCCCCGCTGCCCGATGCCGAGGTGGCGGGCTGGACCGCCATGGCGCGGCTGGTGCTGGGCCGCGGCATTTCGGTGCAAGCGCCGCCCAACCTGGGGGCGGGGCTTCTGGACCAACTGCTGCGCGCGGGAATCTCCGATTTCGGCGGCGTTTCGCCGGTGACCGTGGACTTCATCAACCCCGAAGCGCCCTGGCCGCTGCTGCGCGACCTGGCCGGGCGCTGCGCCGCCGCCGGGCAGCGCCTGGTCGAGCGGCTGCCGGTGTATCCGCAGTATCTGGCGCAGCCGGATTTTTGGCACGGCGATATGCGCGCGCGCGCGCTGCGCCACGCCACCGCCGAGGGTTTCGCGCGCGGCCCGCGCGCACAGGCCGCCTGACGGCTAACGGGGGAAACGATGCTCGATGGCCTTTTCGCAGATGTGTCGAAGCCCGTAGCCGCCCGGCTCGACAGCGCGCTCGCCGGGAATGCGCTCTCGGAACAGGACGCGCAGCTGCTGCTCGGCGCGCAGGGCGCAGATATGCAGGCGCTGTTGCGCGCGGCCGACGCCGCGCGGCGCGCGGACTGCGGCGACGATGTGTCCTTCGTCGTCTGCCGCAACATCAACTTCACCAATGTCTGCTATGTGGGCTGCAGCTTCTGCGGCTTTGCGCGCCACCGGGACGACCCCGACGCCTACGACCGCAGCGCCGGGGAATTGCTGGAGAAGTGCCGCGACGCCGTTGCCCGCGGCGCCACCGAGGTATGCATTCAGGGCGGCATTGATCCGCAGAAAGACCACAACGACTACCGCGAAATTTTGCGCGTGATTCGCGCGGAGTTTCCGGCGCTGCACATTCACGCCTTCTCTCCCGAAGAGCTCGACTTCGGCCACAAAAAGAGCGGCATGGAGCTGGCCGATTACCTGCGCTGGCTGCAAGAGGCCGGCCTCGGCACCATTCCCGGCACCGCGGCAGAGATTCTCGACGACGAGGTGCGCCGCCGCCTGTCGCCCAACAAGCTCATGACGGCGCGCTGGCGCGAGATTGTCGGGACGGCCCACCGGGTGGGGCTGCGCTCCACCTCCACGATTATGTATGGCCACCTGGAAGAGCCTCGCCATCTGGCCACCCATCTGGGCCTGCTGCGCGAGCTGCAACGGGAAACCGGCGGCTTCACCGAATTCGTGCCGCTCGGCTTCATTCACGAGAAGAACGCGCTCGGCCACGCCGGCATCACCCGCCCCGGCCCCAGCGCCGCCGACGATCTGCGCATGATCGCCGTGGCGCGGCTGTTTTTGCGCCCGTGGATTGCGAACATCCAGGTTTCCTGGGTGAAGCTCGGGCCGAAGCTCGCGCAGCTCGCGCTGCTCGCCGGCGCCAACGACTTCGGCGGCACGCTGATGGAGGAATCCATCAGCCGCGAATCCGGCGCAGACCACGGCGAAAACCTGCCCCCCGAAGAAATGCGGCGGCTGATCCGCGAAATGGGCCGCACCCCCATCGAGCGCAGCACCACCTACCAGACCCTGCGCCGCTTCGACGACCCCGCCGCCGACCCCCCGAGCCTGGAGCCCGCCCAGCGCCGCGAGCTGAGCGGCCCCGCCCGCTTCCGCAGCGCCCATTCCCGCGCCCGCACCCGGCTCACGCAGGCGGCGGCCAGCGGCGGCTCTTGAGCTGCCGCGAAAGCTCCTCCAGCCGCAAGCGCAGGCGCTCGTCGCTGCCGACCCGGTCGGCGATCTTCGCCACGCCGTTCTTGACGGCGGAGTGGCTGCGGCCGAGGGCGCGGCCAATGCGCGAATAGCTGGCGCCGCAGTGGTGGTGGCAGAGATACATGGCCAGTTGCCGCGCCTCCAGCACGCGGCGGGTGCGGCTCTTGCCGCGCAGCTCTTCGCTGCTCAGCGCATAGGCGCTGCAAATGCAGGCGATGACATCCGCAGGCGCAAGCCCGCCGCGGGGCGCGAGCTTGCGCAGCGCCGCATCAATCATCGCGCGGTCCATGTGCTGCCGCCCGCCGTTCACCAGAGAGCTCTGCAGCAGTTGCTTCACCACCCCCTCCAGATCGCGCACGCTGCCGCGCGCTCGCTCGGCGAGCTCGTCCAAAAAGCGCGCGGGAATGCTGAGCCCGAAGCGCGACGCCTTGTCGCGCAAAATGTCACGGCGCAGCGCGCGGCCCGGCGCTTCCATCTCGGCCACCAAGCCGCTGGCCATGTGCGAGGCCAGGCTGCCGTCCAGGTGCTCAATCTCCCGGGGCAGGCGGTCTCCCGTCAGCACCACGCGGCCGCCCACCATGCGCACATGCTCAATGGTCTGGATCAGCTCGAGCTGCGTCGCGTTCTTGCCGCGCGGCAGGCGCTGCACATCCTCCAGCACCAGCAGCCGCAGGTTGCGGTAGCGGCGCTGAAAGCCCGCGGTATCGCCGCGCCGCACCGCCCAGGTGAACTGGCCGGTGAAATCGCCCGCCGTGCTGTAGCCGACGCCCTCCGCGCCATCCCGCCGCAGCGACTCCACCAGCGCCCGCGCCAGGTGCGACTTGCCCATGCCCGCCGGCGCCGCCACATAGATGGGATTCGCCTCGGGCTGGCGGCCATGGGCGACGCACTGCACGGCGGCCAGCGCCAGCTCGTTCTCCCGCCCGGCGACGAAGCTATCGAAGCCGAAGCGCAACGGCACCGCCGCCCGCGCCGCCAGAGCGGGCGCGCGGGCGGGGCGGCGGGGAGCGGCGGGGGTGGGATGCGGCGCGCGGCCGTTGGGGGGCGGCCCGCAGGCGGCGGAGCGCGG
>JAPPPQ010000031.1 GCA_028817435.1 Deltaproteobacteria bacterium | reverse complement strand
GGGCTGGAAGCCAGGCCGGGCCTCGACCTGCTGCTCACCGGCAGCCTGCCCTTCTAAAAGCGGGGCCTTTAAACGAAGCGGGCCGCCCGCAAATGCGCGGGCGGCCCGCTGTTTTTTTCAGCTACGGGATTGCGTTCAGAGTTGTGACTGCAGGTAGTCCAGGGTGCGGGCTTCGGCTTCGGCGTCCACCGGCACAATCGAGGCGTTGAAATCGGTGACGCCGACTTCCCGCAGGCGGTCGAGGGCCGCGTTCAGTTCGCTTTCGCCACCGGCTATCACCAGATCTTCGGGGCCGCCCGCGCCTTCGCGGTCGAGCATGGCGCGGTAAGAGGGCAAGCGCCCATACATGGCCAGGTGCCTGGCCGCCCATTCCCGCGCCGCGCCGGGGTTGTTGGTAAGCACAATGGGCAGGCCGGCGACGATGCGCGGCTCGGGGCGGCCCGCTCCGCGCGCGGCTTCGCGCAAGCGGGGCGCAATGTGCGATTCGATGGTGGCGGGGCCGGTCATCCACAAAATGGTGCCGGCGCTGTGCGCGCCCGCCAGCTTGAGCATATGCTCGCCCATGGCGGCAATGAGCAGCGGCACCTTGGCTGCGCCGGGGGTTTGCAGCTGCGCCGCCACGCGATACTGCTCGCCTTCGAAGCGGCTGGGCTCGCCGTTCAGCAGGGGGGCCAGCACGGCGATGTATTCGCGCATATGCGCGGCGGGCCTGGCGTAAGAAAGGCCCAGCATATCCTCAATGACCACCTTGTGAGAAAGGCCAATGCCCAGGGTGAAGCGCCCGCCGCTGGCGGCCCCGGCGCTGAGCGCCTGCTGGGCAATGGCGACGGGGTGGCGCGGATAGCTCGGCACCACGGCGGTGCCCAGCTCGATGCGCTGCGTTTCGCGCCCGGCCAGGGCCAGCACGCAAATGGCGTCGAAGCCGAAGATGTTGGCCATCCACGCGCTGTGAAAGCCGCGCGCCTCCACCTCGCGCAAGCGCGAGAGCATGGCGTCCATGCCGCCCTCGCTGCCGGTGCCCGTCATCACTCCAATCTTCATGAGTCTCCTCCTGATGCGCGCTGCTCGTGCAAGTGCTGCGCGTGGGAAGTGTCGGCGTGGTCGCTGTGGCAATCGGCCTTGTGGCCGCGCTCTGCGCCCATGCGGCGGCCCGTCTTGCGGGCCAGGCGGTGCAGGGCCTCGGGCGAAAGCACGCCGCGCCGCTCCAGAATGCCGCGCTGCTCGGCGTTCAGCGCGCCGGAAACGCGCGGCGAATCCCAGGCGTAGGCGGCGTCCTTGCCCGAGGTGAACTGCACAATCTCCTTGCTGATGCGCACCGAGCACCAATCGTGCCCGCACATGGCGCAAAAGTCGGTGTCCACATCGAGGTCTTCGTCGTGATAGGCGCGCGCCAGGTCGGGGTCGAAGGCCAGCTCGAAGTGCCGCTCCCAGTTGAGCGCGGCGCGGGCCTTGGTGAGCTCGTCGTCCCGGTCGCGCGCGCCGGGGATTCCCAGCGCCACATCTCCGGCGTGGGCTGCAATGCGGTAGGCCACGCAGCCCTGCTTCACATCGTCGCGCTTCGGCAGCCCCAGGTGCTCTTTGGGCGTGACATAGCAGAGCATGGATGCGCCGTGATAGGCGGCGGCGGTTGCGCCAATGCAGCTGGTAATGTGGTCGTAGCCGGGAAACACATCGGTGACCAGCGGCCCCAGCACATAAAAGGGCGCGCCATGGCAAAGGCGGCGCTGCAGCTTCATGTTGTATTCGATCTGGTCGAAGGAGACATGGCCCGGGCCTTCCACCATGACCTGGCAGCCGTGGCGCCAGGCGCGCTCGGTCAGTTCGCCCAGCGTTTCCAGTTCGGCAAGCTGCGCGGCGTCGCTGGCGTCGGCCAGCCCGCCGGGGCGCAGGCCGTCGCCAATGGAAAAGGTCACATCGTAGCGGCGCAAGATTTCGCAAATATCGTCCCATAGCGTGAACATGGGGTTCTGCTTGCCGTGGTGAATCATCCACTTGGCGAGCAGCGAGCCGCCGCGCGAGACAATGCCGATGAGCCGCTTGCCCACAAAGGGCAGGTGCTCTTGCAGCACCCCGGCGTGAATGGTCATGTAATCCACGCCCTGCTGCGCCTGGTGCTCAATCTGCGCCAAAATGGTCTGCTCGTCCAGGTCTTCCAGACGGCGCTGCACGATCATGGAGTAGATGGGGACGGTGCCGATGGGCACCGTGGCATCGGCCAAAATGGCCTGGCGCGTGGCGTCGAGATTGCCGCCGGTGGAGAGATCCATCACCGTGTCGGCCTGCCAGCGCTCGGCCCAGCGCAGCTTTTCCACCTCTTCCGCGGTATCGGAGCTGATGGGCGAAGCGCCCATGTTGGCGTTGACCTTGGTGCGGGCGGCGCGGCCAATGGCCATGGGATCGAGCCGCATTTGCAAATGCTCGCGGTTGGCGGGAATGACCATGCGCCCGGCGGCGACTTCGTCCCGCACCTGTTCGGGAGTCAAATGGCCTTCGCGCTCGGCCACCCGGCGCATTTGCGGGGTGATGTGGCCAAGCCGGGCGTGCTCCAGCTGCGTTACGGGCTGGGCGCCGGGCGGGGCGCTGCAAAAGCCATCGCCGTTGCGCTGCCAGCCGGGCGGGAGGAAATCCCAGGCGCTGTGGGGCGAGGGCGGCGGCATTCCCGGCGCATCCGGGGAGCTGAAGGCGCGCGGCCCGCCGATGTTGGGCGGGTTGGCGAAGCTGCCGGGCGTGGTGCCCTGCGCGCGAGAGGAGGGATTGTTGCCGAGGGGCGGGTAGGCGTAGGGCATGGGGTCCTCCACGGGGCGAAAGTAGCAGGTATGCTTGGGGCATGGGTGCTTTGCGGCGCGCACTGCTGGCGGCGGCCCTTGCGGTTGCCTCCGCGCCGCTGGGCTGCGACCGCAATGTCGAGCCTTTTGCGGATGACGCGGTGGAAGAGCCGGACCTGTCGAAGATCTTTCCCGAGGCCGCGGGCGGGGAGGCGGAGCTTCCGCCGGTCATGCCGCCGCCGGGCGCGGGCCTGGGGGCGCGCGGGGGCGCGCCGGGCGCGGGCGCTGCGGGCGCGGGGGTGGGGAATCCGCCCGCGGCGGGGGTGCTGCGCGGGGTGGTGCGGCTTGCGCCGGGGCTGGAGGGGCGCGCGCCGCCGGGCGCGGTGCTGTTTGTCATTGCGCGCAACGCCGCGGCGGGGCCGCCCACTGCGGTGCTGCGCCTGCCGCAGCCGCGCTTTCCGCTGCGCTGGGAGATTGGCCCCGCGCAGCGCATGATCCAGGGCACGCCCTTTGCCGGGCCTTTTGCCCTGAGCGCGCGCCTGGATTCGGACGGCAACGCCACCACCCGCGGCGCGGGAGATTTGCAGGGCCGCGCGCCGGGCGAGCATTTTCCGGGCGCTGCGGGCATTGAGATTGTGCTGGGCGAGGCGCTTTCCGGCAGCGCCGCTCCGTAAGTCTCAATTTCCCCGCGCCGCTTTTTCAGAAGACGCGCTTTACGGAGAATTCAAAAATGTCGGTGTGCGAGCCTTCTCGAATGATGCGCTCGAAATCTATACCCGGCCTTTCAATATAGTAGGAGACCTGGTATGGATTTTCGTAGCGGATCGCGCTGATGCCGAAGCGCCAGGCGTGGGAGCGGGTGTTCAACTCAAGCCCAAACCCGTAGAACAGATCGGTTCCGTCGTCTTTGTCAATGACGCGAGTCACGAAGATTGGAATGCCCGGAAGTGACGCGTCTCCGCGGGGGAGGGTGCGCCTGGTGATATCGTCTCCAGAGCCCAGCCGCCAATTGTGCCCGCCGATCTTTCCGAACACCGAGAAGCGCTCGTCTATGGCGATCTTGCCAATGACGCCGAGCTGCAGAGAGGTGAGATTCCTGGACTGGGCGTTCTCGTAAAAGAGGATGCCCGGAAGGGGATCCTCTTCCGCCCGCCAGTATCCAAAGCCGCCTTCGATTGCGAAGAATCGGCTCGGCTCCCAGCCCCCGAATACTCTGCCGCCGTAGGCCGCTTCTCTTCCAGCCCATTCGCGGTCGGCATCCGGGCCGCTGCCGGTTCCGAACGAGCCCCCGATGTAGAATCTGGGCTCTTCGTAGAAGAAGCCCTTGGGGATCAAGCTGCCCTGGCCGTAGGCGGCGGCGCTGGCCAGCAACACGCCCAGTGCTGCGGCGATGAATTTCACTTTGTGCGCCCTCAGATTTTCTTGTAGTTGCCCCAGTAGCCTTCGTGGAAGATCTTTCCGCGGCGCCTGTTCTTGGGGCAAACCTTGACATCGGTGCCGCCGAAGCTCTCCTGATTCATGCGCGTCCAGAACTTGGTCTTGACCCAGCCGGTGTTGTCCAGCGCCAGCCGGGCGTAGGTGACGGCGTCGTAGGGCTCAATCCTGGCTTCGGCAACGCGGTCTGAGTAGCAGCCGTCTTCCATGACGACGGCGCTTCCGTTGCTGTTGCCGTTTTCCAGGCGGGCGGTCTCTTGCTCGACCCGGGCGGTTTCCTGCTTGATTTCGGCGATGCGCTCGGCGCTGCGGACGCGGGCCTCTTCCAGCTCCTTCAAGGCGCGCGCCTCTTCGGCCCTGGCGCGGGCCTCTTCGGCCCGGCCTTCGGATTCGGCCTTGCGGACCATGGCGACCACTTCGCCGGTGGTGCGGGTGCTGCGGTCCAGCCGGTCTGCGGTCTGCTGCTGCGCTTCGTCAATGACGCTGCGCGCCTCTCCGGTGCGCTTGATATCGCCCTTGGACAGGGTGGCGCAGCCGCCGCTCAAAATGCCCAGTGCGAGGATGGAAACTGCGAGGTTCGTTCGGGCCTTCATTTTCGCCTCCTTCCGCCTGCCTCCGCCCGCTGGCGGGCCAAGCCCCCCAATTCTATACCACCGCGCGGGGGGCCTGCAAGCGAAAAATGCCGCGAAACGGGGGCTAGCTCTCGCATTCGGCGATGCGGGCGAGCAGGGCTCCGATGAGGCCGGGGTGCGCGCCGAGGGGCGCGGCTACGCGGATGGCGATTTGCGGGTGGCGCGCGCGGGCCTCGGCGGCCAGGCGCGGAATGTCTCCCGCGCCGTGGCGGCCCGCGGACAGAAACCACAGCGCAATGGTCACCTGGCGCGCGCCTTCGGCGACGCAGCCGTCAATGGCCTGAGGCAGCGAGGGGGCGGCAAGCTCCAAATGGGCGCAGCGCACCGCGCGCCCAGGCAGCCGCGCGCGCAACTGCGCCGCGGCCGCTTCGAGCTGCGCGTTGGCGGCGGGCGAGCGGCTGCCGTGATCTACCAGCACCAGCGCCCGCGCCCCAGGGGGGTGCGGCTCCACGGCGGGATTGTAAGCGAGCCGCGCGCGGCGCGGGAATGCGATATTCTCGGGCCATGCCCAGTGCCGGCATTCTCGTCATTGGCAATGAGATTTTGTCGGGAAAGATCACCGACACCAACTCCCCCTATCTGTGCCGGGAGCTGCGCGGGCTTGGCATTGATGTGGCGCGCATTCTCACGATTCCCGACGAGCTTGCGGTGATTGCCAACGAAGTGCGCGCGCTGAGCGATGGCTACGACCATGTCTTCACCTCCGGCGGCATTGGCCCCACCCACGATGACCTGACCATGGAGGGGGTGGCGCAGGCCTTTGGGCGTGCGGTGGCGAAGAGCGGGACCATCGCCGCGCGCATTGAGCGCGCGCAGGGCCACGCGCCCAACGCCAGCCAGCTGAAAATGGCGATGATTCCCAAGGGCGCGCAACTGATAGACGCGGGCGATTTGTGGTTTCCCGTGGTGGTGGTGGAGAATGTGCACATCTTTCCCGGCATTCCGGAATTGCTGCGCAAGAAGTTCGAGTCGATTCGCGGGCGCTTTCGCGGCGTGCCGGTGCTGTTGAAGCGGGTGTTTGTGAAGCGGCGCGAGAGCGACATTGCAGAGATTCTGAATGCGCTGTTGGGAGAATTTCCGGAGCTGATGCTGGGCTCTTATCCGAAAATTGGCGAGGAGGCTTTTCATGTGCTGTTGACTCTGGAATCTCGCGACGCCGGTTATTTGCAGCGCGCTTTGGATGCGCTGTTGCGCGAGTTGCCGGCCGATGCCATTCACCGCGTGGAATAGTTTTCCTTGGATGCCGCCACTTACGATGCCACGGCCTTTTGGCTCGCCCACGCGCACCCGGCGTGGATGCTCGCCGCCATTGCGCTGGCGGCGCTGGCGCTGCGCGCGGGGCTGCGCCTGCGCGCGGCCCGGCGCGGCGCACCTTCTGCGCGCGCCGCGGGAGCGGAAGAGCGCGCCGCGCTGCGCGCGCGGCACATTCTGCTCGGCAAAATTGCGGTGCTGGCAATTGGGCTGGGCTTCGGCGGCGGAATCGCTTCTGTGGTGTGGCTGCGCGGCTGGCAGGTTTTCGGCAGCGCCCATGGGTTGGTGGCCTGCGCGGCGCTGGCGCTCTTTGCGTGCGCGGCGGTGCTGGGCCGCCGCCTCGAACGCGGCCTGGAAAACGGACTGGAAAGCGGCGCGGGTAGCCGCGCGCGGCAACGCCACGCCGCTGCGGGGTTGCTCGCGCTGCTGGCCGCGGCCGCGGCCTTCGGCACCGGCTTTGTTCTGCTGCCCTGACGCGCAAACAAAGCAGGTGCCGCAAACGGGGAAAGGGCCGCGTAATTCGGCGTTCAGCGGGGCAGGGCGTCCAGCGCGCGCTGGCGCAGCCAGTGATCGGCCAGCACCAGGCACACCATGGCCTCGACCATGGGGACGGCGCGGGGCAGCACGCAGGGATCGTGGCGGCCGCGCGCTTCCAGGGTGACGGCTTCGCCCCGGCGGTTCACCGTCTGCTGCGGCAGGCGAATTGTGGCGGTGGGCTTGAAGGCCACGCGCAACTCAATGGGCGCGCCGTTGCTGATTCCGCCCTGCACGCCGCCCGAGCGATTGCTCGCGGTGCGCAGCGGCGGCGCGTGCGCTTCTTCCTTTGCCGGTGCGTGCGCGGCGGCGGGCAAAAATGCATCGTTGTGCTCGCTGCCCGTCATGCGCGTGCCGGCAAAGCCGCTGCCGATTTCGAAGCCCTTGGCGGCGGGCAGCGAAAGCAGCGCCCGCGCCAAATCGGCTTCCAGCTTGTCGAAGACCGGCTCGCCCAAACCGGGGGGCACGCCGCGCGCAATGCAGCTCACCACGCCGCCCAGCGAATCGCCCCGCGCCCGCGCTGCCTCAATGGCCTGCGCCATGCGCTGCGCGGTTTCGGCATGGGGGCAGCGCGTGGGGTGCGCTTCCACCTGCTCGCGCGAAAGCAATTCCGGCGGCGGCGGCGGCGCTTCAAGCTCGTGCACCTGCGATACCCAGGCCAGCACTTCCACCTCTGCCAGTGCGGCCAGCAGTTTGCGCGCCAGCGCGCCGGCCGCCACGCGCCCCACGGTTTCGCGGGCGCTGGCGCGGCCGCCGCCCTGCCAGTTGCGCAACCCGAACTTGGCCTCGGTGCTGTAATCCGCGTGCGAGGGCCGGTAAATGTCGCGCATTTCCTCATAGGCTTCGGGGCGCGCGTCTTCGTTGCGCACCCACATGGCAATGGGCGTTCCCAGTGTCTGGCCTTCGAAAACGCCGGAGAGAATCTCCACCTGGTCGCGCTCTTGCCGCGGCGTGGTGAGCCGGCTCTGCCCCGGCCGCCTGCGGTCCAAATCGCGCTGAATTTCCTGCGCCGAAATTGCCAAGCGCGGCGGGCAGCCATCCACCACCACGCCCACGCCGCCGCCATGGGATTCGCCGAAGGTTGCGATGCGAAAGAGCTGGCCGAACTGCGACGCCATTTCTTCAGCATAGCTCCAAAAACGCCAACGCCTTGCGCGCCACGGCAGAGAGCGGCAGTTCGGCGGCGGCGCGCTTTGCGCACCAGCGGTGCGCGTCAAAACCCGCGCGGCGCACGCGGCCCGGCGCGGCCTGGGCGCGGAACATATGCAGGCGCAACAGCCGGTGGGTGAATTCGTGGCGCACTGCGCCCAGGGGCTCGGCGCTGTGAATGGCGAGGCCGAGTCCCTCGCGCAGGTTGCGCGCCAGCGCGGCGTCCGGGGATTCCCTGCGGCGGCGCGGGCCGCCGGGAAGCTCCCAAAGCCCGCCCAGCAGGCCGCCGGGAGGGCGGCGCACCGCCAGCACCCGGCCCCCGCGCAACAGCAGCGCGGCTACGGCCTCTACCCGGCGGCGCGGGGCAAGGCGCGATTTCACCGGCAGCTCTGCCTGGCAGCCCGCGGCGCGGGCGGCGCAGTGGCGGCGCAGCGGACAATCGCTGCAGCGCGGCGCGCGGGGCGTGCAGATTGTTGCGCCGAGTTCCATCAGCGCTTCGTTCAGCGCGCCGGGTTGCGCGCCCGAGGCAATGCGCGCGGCCTCGCTCCAGAGCCGCTTTTGCGCGGCGGGCGCGCGGATGTCTTCGCGCAAAGCAAAAAGCCGCGCGAGCACCCGGGCCACATTGCCATCCACCACCGGCTCGCGCCGGTCAAAGGCAATGGAGGCCACCGCGCCCGCGGTGTAGCGGCCAATGCCCGGCAGCGCGCGCAGTTCCCGCGCGGTGTTTGGCAGCGCGCCGCCGTGGCGAGTTACCACCTGGCAGGCCGCGGCCTGCAGATTGCGCGCGCGCGAGTAGTAACCCAGCCCCGCCCAGTGGCGCATCAGTTCGTCCGTTGGCGCATCGGCCAGCACCTGCACGCTGGGAAAGCGCGCCATGAAGCGCTCGTAGTATGGGATCACCGTTTGCACGCGCGTCTGCTGCAGCATGGTTTCGGCCACCCAAATTGCGTAGGGGTCGCGGGTGCGGCGCCAGGGCAGGTCGCGGCGGTTTTTGCGGAACCATGCGAGCAGTGCGCGGCGCAGCGCGGCGGTGGGCTTCACAACAGCACCGGCAGCGCGCGCTCGGCGCAAATTTGCCGGGGCGTTATGCGCGCGCCAATGGCGTAGAGGCGAACGCCGCAACGCGCGGCCTTTCGCAGCGCCGCGCCGTAGCGGGGATCAATATCGTCCGCCGCTTCCACGCTGTCGCAATCTGCGCGCTGCACCACAAAAAGCAGCGCGGCGCGCCGCCCCTGGGCCGCTTGCGCGCCGAATTCTTCGGCGTGGCGGCGGGCGCGCTCGCTGGGCGCATCGGGAAAGCGCCCGCGCCGCCCTTCGGCCAGGGTGACGCTCTTCACTTCCAGCAACGCATCGGGTGCGCCCTGGGCGTGATCTTGCAGCGCAAAATCGAAGCGGCTGCGGCCGACGCGGAGTTCGGGGCGAATGCGCCGGTAGCCGGAAAGCGCGGGCAGCATTTCTGCAGCCAGCGCGGCGCGCGCGACGGCGTTGGCGCGGGCGGGGTGCAGCCCCACCCAGGTGCGGCCCCGGCGAATCATCTCCAGCGTGTGGCGCAAGCGGCGCTGCTTCGAATTGCTCTGCGAGCAGCGCACCGCTGCGCCGGGCGCAAGCAGCCCCAGCATGCGCCCCGGATCGGGGCAGTGAACGGTTAGCTGCTCGCCGCTTTCAAGGGCGACATCGGCCAAAAAGCGCTTGTAGCGGCGCAAAAAACGGGCGCGCAGCATTGCATTCACCGGCACGGCGGCGCGCGGCGCGTTCACCGCAGCGCGCTCTCCACAAAATCACGCAGCCACTTGGCATCCCACCACTCCTGCGGATCTACATAAGTTTCGCCCACCAAAATGGCGAAGTGCAGGTGGTCGCCGCCGGCCAGCCCCGTGGAGCCGGTGCGGCCGATTGCCGCGCCGCGCTCAACGCGCTCGCCCTTGGCGACGGCCATGCTGCTGAGGTGCGCGTAAAGCGAGGTGAGTCCGAGTCCGTGATCGAGGATTACGCAGTTGCCGTAAATGCCGAGCGGGCCGGCGAAGAGCACGCGGCCGCTGTTGGCCGCGGGCACCTCTGCCTCCGCCACCGATGCCAGGTCGTAGCCGTAGTGAATCGCCTGCGAAACGCGCGCGCCTTCGCTCATGTAGTTGCGCCGCTCTGCAAAACGGCTGGTGACTGCAGAGCGCGGCAGCCGCAAAAAGCCGCCGGCAAAGAGCGGCCGCGGCTCTGATGTTGCGATGATTTGGCGAATCCGCTTCTCGTCGCGCGCGCGCTGTTCGCGGTTGATGAATTGAAAGGCGCGCAGGGCATTGGGTTCATTCACGCCGAGTTGCGCCGCAAGCTGCAGCACTTTGTCTTGCAAAAAGCGCCGCGAAAGGCGGATGGCCGTGTCTTCGAATTTGCGCTCGATGAGCCGCGCGGACCAGGCGGATGCGCCGTGATTGCCGCCGATGTCTTCGGCAATGATGCGGGGCGGCGCTTCGCTGCGGGCGTTGCGGCCAAAGGCGAAGATCGCAATGCGCTCGCCCGCTGCGCCGGGGCGCGGGTAGCCCGGAAAGAAGTCGCCGCCCAGCGAGACGCCGTCGCGCAGCACCGGCTCGTCAATGCGGTAGCGCACCGCGCCCGCGCCGCCGCGCCGCACCGCGCCCGGCCCGCGCAACACCGCAATGCGCGGCGCGGAAAGATCTACCCGCAGCGGAATTGTCAGGCGCGCGGCGCGTCCCGTAAGCAGCGACGACCACGACCAATCGCGCGCCACAACCCGCAATTGCGCCGCGCCCTCCGGCAGCCCCCAGGCTTCGGCGTCCAGAACCAGCGCGCGCTGCACCGCGCCGCGCCGCCCGCCAAACAGCGCGCCGCCTGCAAACTTTTCGGAGAGAAGCTGCGCTTCGCCTTCCGCGTGGCGCAGCCGCGCCGATACGCTGCGCAATCCCGAAAGCGAATCCGAGAGCTCGAGCTGCACCTCTCGCCCCGCCAGCCCCAGCACCAGCTCTCCCGGCGCGGCGATGGAGGGCGTCCAGACATCGAGGCGCAGCGCCAAAAGGGCCAGCAGCAGGCCGCCCCCGGCGGCTGCCGCGATTTGCGCCGCCCGCGGCCAGCCCCGCCAAAAAGGCGGAATGCGCCAGAGCGGCGGAATGCGCCCGCGCCAGCCGCGCCACTTGCGCCAGAAGGGCGGAATGCGCCCGCGCAGCGCGCGCAATGCGCTTCGCAACCGGGCGGCTGCGCCCGGCGCGTTTGTCTGCGGCTCGCCGCCCGTCTCTTCCACCGGGCCAGTGTATCACCTTGACTGCAGGCGCGGTTTCTCCCAAGCTCGCCCCAAAGGGCCTGGCAATCCGCCGGCCGGCGCAATCCGCCGGCTGGGGAAACGGAGAAAAGGGAAGGAGGGAGCGTGGCAGTCCGGCGTATGCTGCTGGTGCGGCACGGCGAGACCGAGGGCGAATCCAGCGTCCGCTTTCACGGGAGCAGCGATGTGGCGCTTTCCGAACGCGGCCGCGCGCAAATGCGCGGCGTGGCGGCGTCACTGCACGGCCAGCAGACGCTGTGGGTGGCCAGCACGCTGCGGCGCTCGTGGAGTGCGGCGGCGCTCATTTGCGGCGGCGCGCCGCTGCGTTTGGAAGCGGAGCTGTGCGAGATTCACTTCGGCAGTTGGGAGGGATTGACCCGCGAGGAGATTCAGGCGCGCGATCCGCACCTTTACGAGGAATGGCAGTCCGGCGCGGAGGGCTTCGAGTTTCCCGGCGGCGAAGTGCGCGCCGATTTCCAAACCCGCGTAGCCGCCGCCACCAACCGCCTGCTCGAAGCCGATGCACAATGCATCGCCGCCGTGCTGCACAAAGGCGTCATCCGCGAAATCGCCATGCAGCTGACCGGCGAGCCCCTCGCCAACAGCGCCCCCGGCCTCGCCGCCCTGGTCACCCTCACCCGCATCGGCGACACCTGGTTCCAGGGCCAACGCAGCAGCAACCCCACCAACCTGGAAGACGCGGCATAATCCGCGCAATTGCCCCCGCCGCATTCCCGTCGTCGTCCTCAATCCGGCGGGTTAGCCGAGCAGGAATTTCTCGCTCAGGTGCTCTTCGGGCGTGTCTTTCTCTACGGGCAGGTATATGCGGCTGTGTATTGAAGCAGGCAGTTGAGACAGGTAGCGGCACATGAGAGGCCCGACATCTTCCCATTCCAGGCCACCCAATCCGCAACCCAGAGCTGGCATTGCCAGAGATTGCACCCCTTGCTTTTCGCAATTCTTCACCAGCCATTGCAGGCCCTCTTCAATTCCGCCGAGCGGAGACGGGTTTCGCCAGTGATCTTTGGTCGGGAACAGCAAAAACCAGCGCTCGCCGTTTTCCGTCTCGAGGGTTTCGGGATCGTCGGCCAAAGACTTTTCGACATTTCCGCCGCGTTTGTAGAGAAAGGGCTTACCCATTTTCAGCGTCTTGTTGCGGCATGCATCCTGGTAAGCCACATAAACATCGGGGAACTGATACTTCGCGCGGGAAGCCAAACCTTTTCCCATTACGCCGACGGTATTGACACTAATCGAGAGGGTTTGCATATTCGAGAAAAACATATCCCCCTTTGCCAGCGATATGCTTTCGCTCAATTTCTTTTGGTAGGCCGGAAGGAAGAAAGACTCAGGCTGGACAATGGCTTGAATGGATTTGGAAATCTTCTCGACCTTGAATTGAGCTTCCTCCGTTGCCACATAAATGCTGGTGATTTTCCCCGCAGGAATCATATTGGGAATCAACAATTCAGCCATAATCTTTCGCTTGGAATCGTCGTTCTCGCTCCAATACTTCTGTTTGAGCACCTTTGCGTCCAGCTTTTTCAAGCCACTCTGGTTGGCGGGATGGAAAATCGTTTGGTTGCCCGCCGCGTTGCCATCTGTGATAAATGCTCCGGGGGCGGTCAAAATGTCGGAGCTGATTTGTAGAACGATGATTGAGTTCTCGGATTCCTCGCGGAGCACCCGGTAAAGCATTGGGTTGCGCGCCTGGAAATAGACATTGGCGTAGGCCCACAAGGAGAGCTCTGCCGGTGTGGTCTTTGCCTTCCTTTTGGAGACGATTTTCTCATCGTAGATAGGCTTGGAAGCGAGCTGTTGCTTTATGACTTCCCCGTGCGAAAGAATTCCCAACTCCAGAATGGAGCGAAGGTTGCTCACATGCGCGATGTAGTAAAACGCATTGGGCGTTTTCATGGTTTCCCCGTTGAAAGCTCTTCTTGCCGGGAGGGGGCCGGGCTGGAATGTAACCCGCGCGCGGCGGCGGCTCAACCCCGGCGGAGCAGGGCGGTTAGCAGGGTGGGGCGGCGGGCTAGGCCGATGAGGGCGGCGGTTTGGATGGCGGGGTTGATGGGGTAGGGCAGGGCGAAGACGCCGCCGTGGATGTGGCGCGGGCCGAGACGGGCGGCAGCGGGGTTCAGCAGGTCGTGCAGGGAGAGCAGGCCGCAGAGCGCGCGGGTGGTTTGCGGCGCGAAAGCCAGGCAGCCGAAGGCGCGCGCGCCCTCAAAGCCCGCATCGAAGAGCGGGTGCGAGAGCGAGCGCGTAAGTGTAATGCCCGCCACATTGGCCGATACCGGGAAGGGCGCGGGGGACTGCGGCGGGCCGTGGGCGCGCCAGGTTTCCGCGGCCAGCAGCTTTTCCAGATATTGCGCGGCCTGGTAGCTTGCGCCCTGCAGCGCCACCACCGAGCGCGTGACCCGCGCGCTGGCCACCTGGGTATGGCCGCCGCCGCGGCCCAGCACTCCGGCAGATTCCAGCAGCGCCTGCCAGGCGGGGCGCGCGGCCCGGCGCTGCGCTTCGGCGGCCAGCGCGGTTTCTTCCAGCAGCACCGGCGAAGTGGGCGATACCAACAGGCTGGCAGAGCGCCGCGCCTCGGGCGGCAGTGCGTTTACCAGCGCGTTCATGGCGCCGGCCAGCCGCCACTCGCGGCCCCGGCCGGGGGCGTAGGCGTAAAGGCCCAGGTCCAGCGGGCCGGACTCTGCAAAGCGCGCGAGCTGCGCGGCGATTTCCAGGGGCTGCTGCAGCAGATCGCCGGCTTCCGCCGGCCAATGCAGCCGCCCCGCGCTCATTTGGCGCAGCGCGTGGGGCGGCGCTGCGAGATCAATCCACAGCACTTCGGCCCCGGCTTCCAGCAGCAGCGGCGTGGGCGCGAGCTCTGCGCCCGCGCCGAGCACGGCGAAGCGGCGGCCCGCAAGGCTGAGGCCGTCCCGCCCGGCGCGCTCTGCAATCCAGTTGAGGGATTCCGCCACCGCGGGGGTGCAAAGGCCGCGCTCGCAGAGCAGCGCGCCGAGCTCGCGCAGCGCTGCGCCGCGGAAGCTGCGGCCTTCGAAGGGAACGCCCGGCAGCAAGCGCCGCGCGGCGGCTTCGCTCGCGCTGCCGGCGCTTTCCGCGCTCGGGTTGCGCGCATCGGCGTGCGGTTGCGCTGCGGTTGCGGGCGAGTGCGCGGGCGCGCTGCGGTTGCGCGCGGCGGTTATTGCATCGGCCAGCGCATCGGCAAGAGGGCGCTCGCCATGCGCGTCGCACCAGCGCAGGGCAGCTTGGCTCGCGCCGAACAAGAAGCGCGCAATTTCGCTTCGCTGCGCGCTGGCGGCGCGGGCGGCTTCGAAGCGCGGCAAAATGTCGGGGAAGCGCTTGCGGAAATCCGCCGCGCGGGCGGGCAACTGCGCCGCCTCCAGTGCCTGCGGAAAGCGCGCGCAGGCTTCGGATAGCAGCCCGTGCAGCAGGGCCGAGGCGCTGCGCCCCGCGGGCAACTCCACGCCGCGGCGCGCCCGCGGCGCTGCGCCGCGCTTCACGGGTTTGCCGCCGCGCTTCACGAATCTGCGGCCTCGCTGAAGAAGTCGGCGCGGGGGGTGCCCGTTTCGTCATAGACGGGCTCCTGCAAATTCACGCGGAACTTCGACACCTCGGCAGAGATCAGGCCGTGCGCGCCGATGCACTCGCGCATATTGCGGTAGTGCGGGCCTGCAAAGTGGGCGGTCAGGGCCTCTTGGCTCTCCCACTCTTCGTAGACATAGATGCGCCCGGGCTCCAGCGGATCTGCGCCCCACTGATAGTGAATGCAGCCGCGCTGCGCGCGGGTGGCTTCCATGTGCGGCCGGCCCGCGCGCAGTGCGGCGTCGCGCTGCTCGGGGGCGACAGTTACGGTTCCGGCGATGAGTATGGGCATTTTCGCTCCTTCGTTTTGCGGTGTTCGTTTGTGCGGTGAAAGTTCAGTCTGCCCCGGCGCGGCGGCGGCGGTAGTGCTCGGCAATGCGTTGGCGGGCGCGGCGCGGCAGCGGGGCAATGCCGCCCAGCGCCAGCGCGCCCCAGCACATCTGCGCGGTGCGCTCCACCAGCGCGGCAATTTCGTGGGCCTGCGCCAGGTTGCGCCCCACGGTCAGCAGGCCGTGATTCGCCATCAGCACGGCGCTGCGCTCGCCCAGGTGTCGCGCGGCTTCTGCGCCGAGCGCTTCGCTGCCCGCGGGCCGGAAGCGCGCCACGGGCACCGCGCCGCCCACCTGCATGCCGAACTCTTCCATGGCGCAGGGAATGGCGCGCCGGGCCATGGCGAACATGGTGGCGTAGCGCGGGTGCGTGTGAATGACTGCGCCGATTTCCGGATGCCGGCGCAGGCAGGCCAGGTGCAGCGCCAGCTCGCTGCTGGGCGGGCGACTTCCCTCGCGCGGCGCGCCGTCCATGTCCACCACCACCAGGTCTTCCGGGCGCAGCGCATCGCAGGCATGGGCGGCCGGACTCAACAGCGCGCCACCGGGCAGCCGCGCAGAGAGGTTGCCCGCCGTGCCCGATACCAGCCCGTCGCGCAACAGCGCCCGGCCCGTTTCGATCAACTGCATTCGCAAATCCGGCGCGGCGCTCACCGCTTACTCCGGCGCAAAGGTGCTCTGCGCCTCGCCCGCCAGCACCTGCTTCAGCACCTTGCCGGCGGGATTGCGCGGCAGCGGCTCGCTGCGAAATTCCCATTCGCTGGGCACCTTGAAGGGCGCGAGGATTTCGCCGCACCAGGCCGCCAAACTCTCCGCGTCCGGTGCCGCGCCGGGGGCGGCCACCACCACGGCTTTTACCGCCTGCCCCCATTCCGGGTGCGGCACGCCGTGCACCGCCGCCTCGCGCACCTGCGGGTGCGCTTCCAGGCGATTCTCAATTTCCACGGGATACACATTCTCGGCGTTGCGCAAAATCAAATCGCGGGCGCGGGAGTTGATGTAGAGCAGGCCGTTTTCCATGCGCCCGATATCGCCGGTGGCCAACCAGCGGTCCGGCCCCAGCACGGCGGCGGTGTCTTCGGGGCGGCGCCAGTATTCGCGCATCAGATAAGCGCTGCGCACAAAAATCTCGCCCTCTGCGCCATCGGGCAGCGCCGCGCCATCGGCATTGCGAATTTGCACCTGGTGGTTGATTGCAATGCGCCCGCTGGCTTCGGGGTGCGCGCGAAAATCTGCGCCCTGAAAAGTCGCGGGCACCGAAACTGTTTCGCTGCTGCCGTAGCCAATGCCCTGGCTCTGCGCGTTGGGAAAAGCATTGCGCAGCATTTGCTGCACTGCGCCGCTGGCCGGCGCGCCGCCAAAGCCCACATGGGCGACGCTGCTGAGATCGAAGTTTGCCAAACCGGGGTGGTGGGCGATGCGCGGCCCCATGCCGCCCAGCGCGTTGAAAGAAGTGACGCGCTCGCGCTCAATCAGCGCCAGCACCGCGCCGGGATCGAAGCGCCCGCTGTGAATCACCAGCTTGCCGCCCAGAAACAGATACATGACGATGCCGGCGTAGAGGCCGGAGACATGAAACATGGGCGCTGTGGCCAATGTGCTGGGCGGTGTGCGCTCGCCCTGCGGCGCGTCTGCGCGTTGTGTGTTTTGCCGCGCCTCAATCATCGCGCCTTCTGCCGCGCTGGCGATGGCGCACTGCGCAAAGCCCACCACGCCGCGCTGACTTGCCACTGCGCCCTTGGGGCGGCCCGTTGTGCCGCTGGTGTAGAGAATTACGGCGGGGTCGTCTTCGCCAATCTCTTGCGAGGGCAGCGCCGCGCCGGGGGCGTGCTGTTCCAGCGCGGCGAAGCCGGACTCGATGGCGAGCACCGGCACGCCGGGGTTGCGGCCGGCTTCGGAGAGCCGCGCCAGGCGCTTGCGGTCGCCGATCAGCAGCGCGGGTTCCGAGTCTTGCAGCGCGTAGGCGGTTTCGTCTGCGGTCCACCAGCCGTTCAGCGCCACGGCAATGGCGCCCAGCGAGGTGAGCGCCCAAAAGGCGATGGGCCATTCGGCGCAGTTGGCGGCGAGAATGGCCACGCGGTCGCCGGAGCCGATGCCGTGGCGCTGGCGCAGCCCCGCCGCCACCGATGCCACCAGCGCCAGGTGCTGCGCGTAACTGATGCGCCGCGAATTGTGCACCAGGTATTCGCGCTCGCCGTGCGCGGCAGAGCTCGCCAGCATTTCGCGCAGCGAGCGCGGGCGCTGGCGGAACACGGGCAGGCGCGCGCCCAGCACAGCCTCCTGCACCACCTCGAAGGGCGCGCCCGGCGCAGTCAGCGCGGCGCGGATCTCTTCGCGCAAATCCATGGCTACGCCGCGCCCGGCTCCGCCCCCGGCGCTGCGCCCGGCGGCAAAAAGGCGCTGAAGTCCGGGCCCTGGCGCAGGTGGTGGCCGCCGTCCACATCCACGCAAACGCCGGTAATCCAGCGAGATTCGGGGCCGATCAAAAAGCGCGCCAGTGCGGCGACATCTTCGGGCTGCCCCACATTGCCGAGCGGCGTGTTGCGCAGATAAGAGGCGTAGGTTTCGCCATCGCGAGGAATCGCCTGCATCATTTCGGTGGCGATGAAGCCCGGCGCAATGGCGTTGAAGCGGACGCCGCGCGGGCCGTATTCGTCGGCGCAGTTGCGCATCATCTGCTCAATGCCGGCCTTGGCCGCGCCGTAAGCGCCGAACCAGCGGTGCGTCAGGTGACCGGCAATGGAAGACATCCCCACAAAAGCGCCCCGCGCCGCCGCGAGCAGCGGCGCGGTGTGCTTTACGCAGAGCAGCGTGCCCAGCACATTCAGGTGCAGCACGCGCAGATACTCGCCGGTCTGCTGCATATGGTGCGGCGCGGGCGCGCCGCCGCCGCCGGCGTTGGCAATGCAGCCGTTCAGCCGCCCCGTGGGTTCCAGCGCTTTGGCAACTGCGGCGCGCACGGTCTCTTCCTGCGTCACATCGGCCGCCGTCCAGTGGATGCTGCCGCCGTGGCCGGCCTCTTGCGCCAGCGGGGCGATGCGCTCCGCCGCTTCCTTCAGCCGCGCCTCGTCGCGCCCGCAAATGGTGACCGCCGCGCCATCGGCGGCGAGGCGCGCGGCGCAAGCGCGGCCAATGCCGCTGCCGCCCCCCGTTACCAGCACTGCGTAGCCTGCAAGGCCCCCTGTGGCGGCCGGCATGGGTGTCCTCCCCCGCGCCTGGGCGCGGCGGGCGCAGTGTAGCCCGGCTTGGCAGCGGGGCGCGGCCTGTGCCAACTTTGGCGGGCGGCCAGTCCGCAGCGAAAGGAGCTTACCCGTGAAACTCGGAATTCTCGCAGCCGCCTTTGGCAGCCGGGCGCAGATTAACATGGAGCTGGTGTCCCGCGCCGAGCAACTCGGCTTTGACAGCGCCTGGACGGCAGAGGCATACGGCAACGACGCCGTCAGCACCTCGGCCTGGATTCTCGCCCGGACCCAAAAGCTGCGCGTCGGCACGGCCATTATGCAAATGCCCGCGCGCAGCCCGGCCATGACGGCCATGACCGCCATGACCCTGGACCATCTCTCGGGCGGGCGCTTTCTGCTGGGCCTCGGCCCTTCGGGCCCGCAGGTGGTGGAAGGCTGGCACGGCGTTCCCTACGGCAAGCCGCTCACCCGCACCCGCGAATACATCGCCATTATTCGCAAGATTTTGGCGCGCGAAGAGCCGCTGCGCTTCGAGGGCGTGCATTACCAGATTCCCGCAACCGGCCCGGCCGCCACCGGACTGGGCAAGCCGTTGAAGAGCATTCTGCACGGCAATCCGCAAATCCCCATCTACACCGCTTCCATCAGCCCCAACGGCCTGCGCTGCGCGGGCGAAGTGGCGGACGGCGTGTTTCCGCTGTGGATGGATCCGCAGCGCACCGAGCTGGTTACCGCGCACCTGGAAGAGGGCTTTGCCAAGGCGGGCGGCGGCAAGGGGCTGGGTCAGTTTGCCATTCAGCCCGGCGTAATGGTGGCCATTAGCGATGACATCGAAAAGGCGCGCATGCCCGCCAAAATGAACATGGCGCTTTACATCGGCGGCATGGGCGCGCGCGGCAAGAACTTCTACAACGATTACGCCAAGCGCCTGGGCTACGAAGAGGCGGCGGTGAAGATTCAGGACGCCTTTTTGGGCGGCGACCGCGGCGCGGCGGTGGCGGCGGTGCCCGACGAGCTGGTGGATGCGATCAACTTGATCGGCACGCGGGAGCAGATTCGCGAGCGGCTGCAGGCATGGCGCGAGGCGGGCGCCAAGCACCACATCACCACCATGCTGGTGGGCACGCGCCAGCCCGAGGCGCTGGAACTGCTCGCCGAAGAGATGCTGTGAGCGGCGCGGCGGAAGCTTCGGGCTTTGAGGTTCCGGAGCGCATTCGCCCCATTCGCCAGCGCGTGTTGCGCTTTGTGGAGGATGAGGTGTATCCCGCCGAGGCGCTGATGGAGGAAGCGCCGCCGGCGGATGCCGACGCGCTGCTGGCCGGGCTGATGCAAAAGGCCAAACGCGCGGGGCTGTGGGCGCTGGGCCACCCGGAAGAGATCGGCGGCCAGGGCCTGCCCTTTTTGGACTATGTGTTTGTGAACGAGGTGGTGGGCCGCTCGGCGCTGGCCACCGTGGCGCTGGGCACTCATTCGCTGCAGGATTCCATCATGCTGAAGGAGTTTGCATCCGAGGAATGGCGCAATCGCTACCTGAAGCCGCTGGTGGCGGGCGAGGTTTTTCCCAGCTTTGCCATGACCGAGCCAGATGTGGCGAGCTCCGACCCCACGCAGCTTCAGACCCGGGCCGTGCTGCAAAACGGCGAATGGGTAATTGACGGCCACAAGTGGTTCACCAGCGGCGCACAGCGCGCCGCCTACACCACCGTTATGTGCCGCACCGAACCCGATGCGCCGGATCACGATTCTTTCAGCATGATCGTCGTGCCCACCAGCACGCCCGGCTACGAGATTGTGCGCGATGTGAAGGTAATGGGGCGCTACGGCGGCCACTGCGAAGTGCGCTATCGGGGCGTGCGCGTTCCCGAAAGCAACCTGCTCGGCCCGCGCGGCGCGGGCTTTCGCATTGCCCAGCGCCGCCTGGGCCCCGGACGCATTTTCCACTGCATGCGCTGGCTCGGCCAGGCGCAGCGCGCCTTCGATTTGATGTGCCAGCGCGCCAACTCTCGCGTGGCCTTCGGCAGGCCCCTGGCCGGCCACCAGCAAATTCAAAAGTTCGTCTTCGAGAGCCTGTGCGAAATTCAGGCCAGCCGCCTGCTTACCCTGCATGCCGCCCACAAAATTGACCGGGGCGGCGAGGCGCGGGTGGAAATCGGCATGATCAAAGTGGTGGGCGCGCGCATGCTGCACAATGTCATTGACCGCGCCATCCAGGTTTTCGGCGCAAAAGGCGTCACCGAAGACACGCCCCTGGAGCGCATGTATCGAGAAGCGCGCTTCGCCCGCATCTACGACGGCCCCGACGAAGTGCACATCGCCAGCACCGCCCGCCGCGTCCTGCGCAGCCACGCCATCGGCAACGGCTGGGACTTCGGCCAACACTGAGCTGCGCCACCGCGCAGAGGAGGAACGAGTATGCAGAACTACCGCATCTTTGGCGCGGAGCTTTCGCCTTATTCGGTGAAGGTGCGCTCCTACTTTCGCTACAAGGGGATTCCCCACGAGTGGCTGGCGGGCGCGGAGCATCGGGAGGAGATGGCGAAGTTTCAGAAGGTGCCGCTGATTCCGGTGGTGGTGACGCCGGAGGGGCGCGGGTTGCAGGATTCCACGCCCATCATCGAGGCGCTGGAGGACGAGTTTCCCGAGCCTTCCATTCACCCCGGCGATCCGGCGCTGGCCTTTCTCTCGGCGCTGATTGAGGAGTTCGCCGATGAGTGGGCCATGAAGTGGATGTTTCACTACCGCTGGTCGCAACCGGCGAACATTGAATCCGCTTCGCATCGCATTGCGCAGAGCATGCAGCCCGGTTTTCCGGAGGATCAGCAGGCCGCGCTGGCGAAGCAGGTTGCGCAGCGCATGACCAACCGCCTGTGGTTTGTCGGCTCCGGCGCAGAGACGGGGCCGCAAATTGAGGCCAGCCTTGCCGATGCGCTGACCCGGATTGAGGCGCATTTGCAGGGGCGCGATTACCTGTTCGGCGCGCGCCCCGCCTTCGGCGACTTTGGGCTGGCTGCGGAAATCTACGAGGTGTGGAGCGACCCCGTCGGCGCGGAGAAGCTCGGCGCCTATCCCCAAACCGAAGGCTGGATGCACCGCATGCTCGACCCCGGCCCCCCCGCAGGCGAGTTTGAGCCGTGGGCAAACCTGGAAGCGACGCTGATGCCGCTGCTCTTCGAGCAGGTGGGCGGTTTGTTTCTGCCGTGGATTGATGCCAATGACAAGGCCATTGCCGCGGGCGAAGAGGAGTTTCGCGTGGAGTTGCGCAGCGGGGTGTGGACGCAGAAGCCGCAGAAATACAATGTCCGCTCGCTGCGCGCGCTGCGCCAGCGCTTTGCTGCGCTGGACTCTGCCGTGCACGCCGAACTCAACCCCATTTTGGAGCGCGCGGGCTGCCTGGCCTGGCTGCAGGAGTAAGCCGTGATAGACCTGCACTACTGGCCCACCCCCAACGGCTGGAAGATTTCCATTGCGCTGGAAGAGATGGAGCTGCCCTACCGCGTGTTGCCGGTGAACATTGGCCGCGGCGAGCAGTTTGAGCCGGAGTTTCTGGCCGTTTCGCCGAACAACCGCATTCCCGCCATTGTGGATCACGAGCCGCTGGGTGGCGGCGCGCCGCTCTCTATTTTCGAAAGCGGCGCAGTGCTGCTTTACCTGGGCGAAAAGAGCGGCCGCTTTTTGCCGCAAGAGCCGCGCGCGCGCTACGAGGTAATTCAGTGGCTGATGTGGCAAATGGGCGGCCTCGGCCCCATGCTCGGACAGCACGGCCACTTCACCCTCTACGCGCCCGAGACGCTTCCCTACGCAAAAAAGCGCTACGCCGATGAGGCGCGGCGGCTCTACGGCGTGCTGAACGACCGGCTCGAAGGCCGCCAATACATCTGCGGCGAATGCAGCATTGCCGATATGGCCTGCTGGCCCTGGATTGTGACCTACAAAAACCAGGGCTTCGACCTCGCCGGAGATTTTCCCGCTGTGCGCCGCTGGTTCGACCGCTGCAAAGAGCGCCCCGCCCTGCGCCGCGGCTTCGAAGTGGGCCGCGAATACCGCACCATCTCCGCCTCCCCGCCCGACGCCAAAACCCGCGACATCCTCTTCAACGCCCGCCGCGAGCTTCCGCCTGCCTGAGCGGCGGGCTAAATCTTCCAGATTTCGACGGCGGCTTCAGCCATCTCGCGCTGCCGCTCGTTGATTGCGCGCGGCGTCCACTCGACATACTCGGCGCATTTCCGGGTGAGCTTGAAGTCGCTCTCTTCGTAGATTGCGCGCTTTTCCGTGAATGGGTGATTTTCGGCCTCTTGATTCTTGCGCGGTTCAAGCAGAGCCAAATTTCCGAGACGCCAGAGAAAGTTTTCCGCATCCTGGTTGTCAAAGTCATCCCACCCTTCGTCGGGATTCTGGGGAAGGATATGCTCTAGTGTGCTCGGAAGTATCGGCTCCGAATCGGTAAAATTGCTGTCTCCCCTTTCCAGTTCGGAGAGAATATTCTTTGCCAGTTCCTGCTTGTTTCGAGTGGCAATGCTGAATTCTGCAAATGAATCCCGAAATCCCTCATCTCCCAGATATACGGGCTTGAGAATGCGAAGCAAGTCAGAAGCGCTTCGTGCGCCATTCCGAACTGCCTTGGTGGCTTTCAGAAATGCGGAATCCAATTCGCTTGGGCTGCGGTTTCCAACCACGATCCAGCGAAAAATAATCATTGCACAGATACGCGCGGTATCGGTGAATTCCTTCTTGTTGCCCCATTTGCTGTGCGCTGCGAGCAAGAGAGGGTAATGCCTGTCCGTTTGGTAGATTTTCAGCATCGACAGATATCGCCTTGCTCCCTGATTCCACCCGTTGGAGACCGGATTGCGCATCCTCACATAGAGATCGGAAGCATCCATCATCTCATCCAAAAACGGAAATATATCCAAGGGATCTTGCAATTGCCTGTGAACGATTCGATAGAGATTCTTCTTTTTTACAGGCGCGTCATATTTTGAATTCCAATAGTGCTTTAGAAAAGTCGTGAAATTCTCCAATCGAAGGTTGTCGCTCATTTCCTGCCAGCGGTTCTCAAGTTGATTCATATCATGTTCCGATTCGGTCGAATCGTGAATGACCGAGAACAGCCGATTCTTCAGCAGGTCGGGGCTCGACAGCTCCACCCCCCGTGCGTTGAGTGTCTCAAAAATGACGAAAGCCGATTCATCGTCTGTGACTTTGACGATGGTGAAGCGAAGGCCATCTACCAATTGGTCGTAGAACCGGAGAATGTTTTTGTCGGACTTCGAGTTCTCAAATTTCTTATTGAGCTTCTTCTCGAAGAATTTGAGTGCCTGGTGCATTTTCTTGTTGGAACGATGACTCTGCGCTCTGGAGCTAATAGCCTTAGACTCCAAGAGCCGTTGATAGAAATTCCGGTTTGTCCGATTGAGCTCCAATTTGCTCTTGGGAACAAGGGTGACGAGATTGGGCACCTTCAAATACCTTTCCATGATAAGTTCCCGGCGCTTGTCGTCGTGCAGAGATTTCATAACAGCCATGGTCATAAGGCAGAGTGTGGCGATGCGTTGCTGACCATCCACAATCACGAATTCGCGCTGGCGCTCCTCTTTCAAGACCAGATACCCCATGTAGTGCTGTCCGGCCGTTCCCGGCCGAGAGTCCTGTTCAATGGTGCAGATGTCTTCCCACAGATCCTCCCACTCTTCCAACCCCCAAGCGTAGCTGCGCTGAAACCCCGGAACCTTGTATTCGAAGTTGTTGCCAAGCAACTCTTGCAATGTCCGGTTTTCGTGCATTACGGTGATACGCGGCATGGCCTGCCCTCCGTGGGTTTCTGCGGGAGCTGTAGCATACCCCAAGCGAGCCGTCTAGGGGCTAGGGGGCCGGGGGCGGGCGGGCTAGGGGGGAAGGGGGGGCTGTCTGGGGGCTGGGGGGAGGGGGTAGGGGGCTATGAGGGCGATTTCTTGGGGGGGTTAGGTGGTAGAGGGCGTGGACGAGGTCGTCTACTTGGGCTTCCAGGGCGGTGGTGTCGGTGGGTGGGGTGGCGTCTTTGGCTTTCAGGATTTGGTCTACCAGGTTGATGATGGGGGGCTGCTCTTCTTTGGGGATTTGGGGGATGGGGATGGCCTCGATGTAAATTTTCTTCCAGCGCAAGGCGCCCATTCCAGATGTGGGAGCTGCCCGCTGAAGAAACCAGCGAATCAATTTCGAGTTCAGCAGGGCACAGATGTATTTGAGGTGGTTGCCGGTCATCATAAATGACGATGTGTCGCAATATACACCGCTGTCGTCGTAGGCAAAACGCCCGCTTTCCGCCAGTTCAATCCAGACGATCTTTTTCTTGGCAAATTCCCCGTGATAGGCGCAGGCATCTTGCAATTCAAACCACTGGTGCTGCGTCTTTTTGCGGGCCTTTGTGCCGTTGGCCAACCTCTTTCCGCTCTGTTCCAGCCTGCTCTTCCCAAAAATGAGCAGGTGCTTTTTCACAGCGGGAAATTTCTCAATATTCAGGTTAAGCGCCGGGAAAGTGGTAATTAGCCACAGGTTGGCCCATTGCGCCCGGTAGCGCTGAATATCGCGGCCGCGAAGGACGGGTTTGATAATTTTCTCTGCGTTGGGCTCGGAGGCAATAATGGAATTCTTCAGTGAATCGCTGATAATGAAAGCTTCGTTGTAGCCACTGGTGACTCCCCGATAGATATTCACAGCCCACTCCCTCAACGGAACTCCATACTTCTGCATAATGCTCTGCTCCACAGCAGAAAGCGCGGCCCACGGCCCATCGCCGCACAGCCGCAACTTTCCCCAGTCTTTATCATCCAACGCCGGGGGGAAATCCCGGTTGGGCATGGAGTCCATATCCAGCGCCCGGCAGTTTTCGCCGCTTTTGCCTTGCCGTAAAATGGCAATGCAAGTATCCACGATGGCGCTGTCAAAGACATCCTTTCCCATTTCCAACATACGCAGCGGTGTGTGTTTTTCACCCAGATAACCGCGCAGCTTTTTGCCATATTCGGCCCGAAGCCAACTATTGGAGCTGATGTAAGACAACACGCCGCCCGGCGCAAGCAAATCGCAGCCCTTCTCGTAGAAAAGCTGATAAATATCTCCAGTCCGGACAAAGGTCTCGTAGCCGCGCCCTTCGTAGAGATCAGCCAAGCGGCCCTGCTGCTTTTGCAATTGAATGTAGGGCGGGTTGCCAATCACAATATCAAAACCGCCGTGGACGCCGAGCATCCGCTCGGCGTCAAACCAATCGGCTGCGGCGTTCTGATCATAGGGATCCCAAGCGGCAATGCGCCGCGCGTCCTCTTTGGGAAAATTCAGCTCGCTCAGCTTTTTTGAGAGCTGCTTGCGCGCCTTCTCGTCGGATTCCCTGCAGCGCCTTTTCTCCGAGCGGGTTGCGGCGCTGAAAAAATCGGCTCGAATCTCCTCGATCTGCTGCGTCAATTTGAGAATCGCCTCGTCTCCAAACGCCTTCTGGTCGGATGCGCTCAGCCCGAGCAGAGCGTCCGCCGCCACAAAGCGCGTCTCCAGGTTCGGCAGCGGGCGAATTCCGTAGTTATCCCGTTCGTTCTCATTGGGCTGCTGCTCAATGGCCAAGGTGATGAAGAAGCGCAGCTTGGCAATCTGCGTTGCGATGGACTGGATATCCACGCCGTAGATGCTGTTCTGAATCAGGTAGAGCTTGCGCCCGAACTGCGAGGAAAAGCGCTCAAAGGTGTCGTTGATGCTCAGCAGGCGGGCGTCGCGCTCTTTGCGGTTGGGGCGGTCAAAGGCGGCGCTGGCCGCTTCCCTCGCGCGCTCTTTCTGAATCTCCTCCCAGAGCGCATTGTCCGGGTCCACGCGCTCCAGCAGCAATTCCAGCTTGTGCAGCACGCTCATGGAAAATGCGCCGGAGCCCACGGCGGGGTCCAGCACGCGGGTAGCCGCCACGGTCTGGACGAGCGGCCGCTTTTCTTTCGGAAAAATCAGCGGCTCGCCAATCAGCGGCTCGCCAATTTCGTAGGAGAGCAGATCCCGGAGCCTCTCTTCCCAATAGGGCCGGTCGCCGTCGGCGGGGGTGATTTTTGCGGCGAAGTGGGCGACCAGCGCCTCGTTGACCATGTAATCCACCACCTCGCGGGGGGTGTAGAAAGAGCCGGTCTGGTTGCGCGCAAGATTGCTGGTCTCGGGGTTGTATGCGGCCAGCAAATTCTCGAAGGCCCTGCCGAGCAGTTCGGGATCCAGCGCTACCTCCTGCTCAATGGGCGTGTTTTCCTGGACGGTGAATTTGAAGCGCTTGAGTAGCGGGAGCAGCCCGCCCGTGCCGAAAAACAGGTTGTTGGGAACGCGCAGCAGTTTGCGCTGATTTTTGTTATCGGTGAAGCAATCCACCCGCAGATTGTTCTGCCCCTTGGTCTCGAAGCTGTCCAGGCAGTCAAACAGGCCGCCGTTGATAAAGGGGGTGCGCTTCATGAGCTTCAGCAGCTTCGCCTTATCCAATAGCTGGTCTGCATAGCGGTAGAGGTTGAAATTGCGGTGGGTGCTCTGCCCCTGGGCGCTGAATTTGCGCTTGCCAATGCTGGTGTTGAGGGTGGCGAAAAACAGGTTCTGCAAAATGGCCGTGTAGTAGTTTGCGCCGTCCTCCGGATCCCATTCCCGGAGCAGCGGCCGGATCTTTTCCTCGTCGAACAGGTCTTCGCTCACCAGCCCCTTTTCTTTGATAAACCAGATAAAGAGCATCCGCGTGATGAGCCGGATGATGTGCTGCTGCATCGTTACGGCATGGCCCGCAGCGCCTGCGGGAGAGGGGAATTTTGACTTCTTCACCGCGCGCTCAAACCAGCGGAACAGTTCTTTGTAGAAGCGCTTGTTGAGTTCCTCGGTATCCAGCTCGGCCAGCCAGGCAGCCAGCAGGCCGTCAAAATCTTCGCTCTTGTTGTGTTTGCGCATATAGCGAAGCCGCTCTTTCAGAGAGAGCGCCTGGAGAATCTCCAGGTGCGCCCGGTGCGGGGCTTCCAGGTCAATTTCGCGCAACAGCGAAACCTTGCCGAGGATATTCTTTCCCGGACGCCGCAGATCCTCGCGCCGGGGCATGAAGGCCAGTGTGAGCTTGCCGCTATTGCGAAAGAGAAGCACAGCGGGCATGGCGAAACACTTGTTCACTGCCCGCGTCATGGCGGCGTAAGCGCCCCGGGCATAGCGGCGCGGCTTCAGATTCACGGCGACAAAGACGAAAGAATTGAGATTGCCCCCATCGAATGCGGATTTTGCCTCCATGGGCATTTGCCCGGAAATCTCGTCTTTGGTGAACTGAAAGAGCAGGTGCGCGCTTTGCCAGCTATCGAGCAGCTCCTTTTCCTTTTGCGTCCACTGCACACCGGGCGGAAGCGGGTAGAAATCCAGGAAATCTGCGCCGCTTCCGCCCTCGCCGGTGAGTTCGCTCTGGTAGCCCAGTGTTGCCAGCAAATCGGTGGCATGAAGGCGCGAGAACTCCCCGCGCAGCGCCAGGAGTCCCTCTGCAATCTGCTGCCGCAGATCAGGCATTGCCGCCGTCCTCAATGACCAGCCAGGTGACGAGTTGAAACTGCCCGGCGCGCTCCGGGCGCTGGTCCGGACTTCCCAGCACCGCGTTGGGATCTGTGGTGAGCCGCCGGTTTGCGGCCCGCTTGTAGTTGTCAATCAGATCGTCCAGCGCGCTCTGCAGCAGAGGCGTGTAGCGCTCCATGTTTGCGCCGAATTCGGTTTCCTTGTCGAATGCGCGGCAAAGTGCCGCGTGCGGCTGGTTTTCGCCGCGGCACAGGTCGCCAAACAGGCTCAAAATCTGCTTGGCGTGGGCGTAGTGGTAGCGCACCCCGCCGCCCTGGCGCACATAGGCCAGAAAGTAGGGATGGGTGGGGTTCGGCGCGCGCCACCCCCGCGGCCTGGCCCCGGCCGGCTTTGGCAGGCGCAGGCAGAAGATTGCGCCGGGGCCAAGCTCTCCGCCGGCGAACAGCCCGGCCTTGCGGCTGGCCCGGGCGCAATCGGCAAGGGCGAAAATTCCAGACGGCGCGGCCTCCAACTGCTTGCGATTGCTCTCTAGGTAGGCCAGCAGTTCGGCGAGGAAATCGTCCAGCGTGAATTCGCTCAGCGTGAGGCCGTCTTCCTGCTGCTCCAGATCGGTGATCTCTTCGCGCAGATTCCGGATCTGGCGATTGCGGAAGCTCAGCTCTCCCTGCGCCTCGTCCCGCGCCCTTTCGCCGGAGAGCATATCGTCCTCTCCGGTGGCGGTGGCGTCCATCAGCGCCATGCGCGCCTTGACGCGGTTTTCGAGGTCCAGATACAGATTCAAATCTTCCGTGGGCCAGAAGTTCACCATGCGAACGCTCGGATTCTCGCTGCCGAGGCGATCCACGCGCCCGAAGCGCTGCATGAGCCGCACGGGATTCCAGTGAATGTCGTAATTGATCACGAGGTCGCAATCCTGCAGGTTCTGGCCCTCGGAAATGCAATCGGTGGCCAGCAAAATATCAATCTGCTTGCCCTTGGCGCTGCGCCTCCAGGCGCGCGGTGCAAAGCTGGCCAAAATCTCCTGAAAGTCCGTCCTTCCCAGGCTGCTCTGGTTGCTGCCGCTGCCCTTCACCAGCGCAATGTGCGCGTCCCGCTCCCGCGCCCAATCGCAGAGCTGGTCATGCAGGTATTCCACCGTGTCGCTAAAGGCGGTGAAAATCAGCGCCTTGCGGTTCTTCTGCTGCAGCTTCTGCTCCAGAATCTGCCGAAGCTCTTTCAGCTTGGCGTCGTCTTCCGGCTTCACCACCGCGATGCTGTCTCGAATCGCCCGCATTTTCTGCAGATCGGCGGCCAGGTCCTCGCGCCAGGTCTTCACATCCAATTCGCCCAGGTGGTAAGTCTTCTGCTTTCCGACGATGAAATCCTCGTCATCTTCGTCCATCTCGGGGGTGGTGTCGGATTCGCTCAGTTCCCCGCCGCTGCCGCGCAGGTATTCGGCGATTTTCTGGTCCAGAGACTCCGCCTTTTGGATGATGTTGCCCATGGTCCGCCGAAATGCCTCTGCGGAGCTTTCCAACCGCTTCAACAGATTCACGAGCATCATGTTAATCAGGTAGGATTCGCGGGTATCCTGCGTGATGACATCGCCCCCCAGGCGCTTTTCCTCTTCGAGCCGCTGCTTGTCCACCAGATACATGGAAGGGTGGTAGAGGGAGAGAGCGAGTTGATGGATCTGCTCGTTCAAGGCTTCGTAGGAAATCCGGCCCCGCAGGTCGGTGGAAGGATGGAGGTTTTCCGGCTTCTCGCGCCTGGGGAAGCTGCCGATCTCTGGCATCGAGTCGGGATAGTGCTCGGCGATGTGCTTTCGGGAGCGTGCAATGGAAACGCCGTCGAGCAGACTGAAGAGATCCGGGCCAAGCCTTTGCAGCAGCTCGCGCTTGCCGGGTTGCCCGCTGCCTGCGCTCTTTCGCTGCTTTTCCCAATCCTTGAATTCGCGCTGGGCCGTGCCGAGCATGACTTGCAGGTTGTCAATGCCGAGGGATTCGCCAAACGCGGCGTTGTCGCCCGCGGTCATCAGGTAAATCTGGTTGCGCAGGTCGCGCAGGGAGGTGTTGACCGGCGTGGCCGAGAGCATGAGCACCTTGGTGCGCGCGCCCTGCTTGATGATCTTTTCGATGAGCCAGTTGTAGCGGCTGTAGCGAATGATCTCGCCGTCTTCGCCGGTGCGGTTTTTGGGCGCGTTGCGGAAGTTGTGCGATTCGTCAATGACGACGAGATCGAATGCATCCCAATTGAAATTGGCGAGGTTCACATCTCCCGCGTTCCCGCGGGTGCGCCCCAGGTCGGTGTGCGAGAGCAGCGAATAGCCAAAGCGGTCTTTCGGGAAGGGGTTGTTTTGATTGCCGGCTGCCGCGCGGTAGAGATTCCAGTTTTCCCGGAGCTTGCGGGGGCAGAGCACCAGCACCCTTTCGTTCCGCAGCTCGAAGTAGCGAATTACCGCCAGCGCCGTGTAGGTTTTGCCGAGCCCGACGCTGTCGGCGAGCAGGCAGCCGTTGTGTTTGAGAATTTTTGCGATTGCGCCGTTTACGCCGTGGCGCTGAAATTTGTAGAGCGCATTCCAAATTTGAGAATTGTCGAGGCGCGCGGTGGTGGCGGCATCCCGCTTTTCGCGCTCTTGCAGTTGCTCCCAGAACAGGTGATAGAGGGTTTTGTAGTAAATGAACTCCGGCGAGAAGTCCTGGTGCAGATTTTGGAGGGCATCCAGAACCTTCTGTTTGGCGTCCTCAACGCGGCGGTTATCGTCCCACAGCTCGTCAAACCATTCTGCGAGCTTTCGGCATATGGCGGGGTCGCCAATTTCCAGGTTGATTTCAATGTTGGACTGTTTGGAAAACCCCATGCCGCGCATAGTGAGATTAGAGCTTCCCACAAGGGCCGCCTGCTGTTCTCCCTTGTTGCCGGCGAAGTGATACATCTTGCCGTGCAGCAGGTTGCTGGCCTTCATGGAGCGGATTTGCACCGATTCGCGCTTCACCCATTCTTCGCAGCGCCTGGCGATGCCCTTTTGCCGCATGGTTTCGGAGGGCTGCAGGTTTGCCTCCTCGCCATTCGCCAGGGTGAAGGCCAGGGCCGGTTGCTCCCCGGGATCGAGTCCCGCGGCAAAGCGCGGCTCGCCGAACAGAAACCGCAGCCGCTCGATCTGGTCGAATTCGGCGCGCAGCTCGTCGTGCGCGTAGATGGTGAAGAACGCAGACACCGCCGACATGGCGCGCCCGGCGCGCATTTGCCGCCGGAGGAAATTTCCGGCGGCGGTGCTGGCGCGCTGGTTGTCCCAGATTACGGGAGAGTCGGGCAAGCTCTGGCCCCGGCTCAGAGCAGGCGGCCGCCGTCGAGGACGAGGGTCTGGCCGGTTACGAAGGAGGCGGCGGGGCTGCACAGGTAGATGACGGCGCCGGCCATTTCGTCGGGTTCGCCGATGCGGTGCAGGGCGGATTCGCGGGCGGTGGCCGCGGCGATATCCGGGTTGTCCCACAGGGCGCGGGCGAATTCGGTCTTGATCAGGCCGGGGGCGATGGCGTTGACGCGAATGCCGTCTTTGCCCCAGGTCTTGGCCTGCACCTGCGTCAGCATAATCAGCGCGGCTTTGGAAACCGAGTATGCGCCGATCACATCGCTGGCGCTGTAGCCGCCCACCGAGCTCACATTCACAATGGCGCCGCCCTCTCCATGCTCCAGCATGGCTTCGCGCGCAAAGTTGGCGAGCAAATGGCAGGCCTTCACATTGGTGTTCATAATCACATCGAAGGCACGCTCTTCCAAATCGTGAATGGCGCCGAAGAAGGGATTGGTGCCGGCGTTGTTCACCAGAAAGTCCACGCGCCCAAGCTCGCTCTTGGTGCGCTGCACCAAATCGCGCAACTCTTCGGCGCGGCGGACATTGGTGGGCGCCTCCAGCGCGCGCCGCCCGGTTGCGCGCACCGCCTCTGCCGCCTCGCGCAGCGCCTCGGGCTTGCGCGCCGCCAGCGCCACATCTGCGCCGTGTTCGGCAAGGCCGACGGCGATGGAGCGGCCGATGCCGCGGGAGCCGCCGGTTACGATGGCGACCTTGCCTTCCAGGGAGAAATCGGCGGTGGGCATGGCGGGGAGACCTCCGTTCATGTTGGGAACAGGTTTGGGGTGCGGGGGGAGCGTAGCGCGGGCCGGATCAGTCGTCGCGCACGGCCTCGATGAAGAGCTCCAGGGCGTCAATGTGTTCCTGGGGCCGGGTGAAGCCGGCGGGTTCTTCGCCGGCCAGGTGCGCGCCGGTGTCCATGGTGCGCATGGCAAAGTGCGTTGCGCCCAGCGATTGCCAGCGCTCGGCGGCGCTGTGCCAGCCATCCGGCCCCGCGCTGTAATGGACGATGCTCTCGATGCCGAATTGCTCCGGCGCGCGGCCGTTCTTTTCGAGTTCGGCGTGCAGCAGTTGACACTGCCGCTGCATGGGCTCGCCGCTTGCGCCGAAGATGAAGCCATCGCCAATGCGCGCGGCGCGGCGCACCGCGGGCGGGGTGAAGCCGCCGAACCACACGGGAATGGGGCCGGGCGGCGCGGGCAAAATGTTGGCCCGCGCCACGCGATGGTGCGCGCCGCGGTGATCCACCACCTGGCCGCTCCACAGCGCGCGCATCAGCTCCACCTGCTCTTCCAGCAGCTTGCCGCGCAGCGCAAAGTCCACGCCCAGCGCCTGATATTCCACCCAGTTCCAGCCGCTGCCGACGCCGAGCCGCAGCCGCCCCTCCGAGAGCAGCGCCAGTTCGGCGGCCTGCTTCGCCACCAGCGCGGTCTGGCGCTGGGGCAGCACGAGCACGCCGGTGGCCAGTTCAATGTGGCTGGTGAGCGCCGCCAGGTAGCCGAACAGCACAAAGGGCTCGTGGAAGGGATCGCGCTCGGTGTAGGGGCCGGTGAGCGGCGGCTCGCGCTCGGCGTGCTCTGCGCCGAGCACATGGTCGTAGATCAGCAGGTAGTCGTAGCCGAGTTCCTCGGCGGCCTGCGCGAAATCCCGGATGACGGCGGGATCGTCGCCGATATCGCAAGTGGGAAACACTGCGCCAATCTGCATGCTCACCTCCGTGCCCCGGCACTGGCGCGCCGGGCGCTTTGGTGGAATCTTCCCCGGACCGGGGCGCGAGTCAACGGAAGCGAGGGGCGGGTGCGCGACATCGAGGCGGTTCTCTTCGACTTTGGCGGCGTGTTCACCGTCTCGCCCTTCGAGGCGCTGGCCGGGCCGGGCCACCGCGCCGATGCGCCGCCGCCGCGCACCATCGAGCTGATCTTCGGCCCCTACCACGAAGACACCGACCACCCCTGGCACCGCCTGGAGCGCGGCGAAATTCCGCTGGTGCGGGCGCGCGAGGACATCATTGCGCTGGGGCGCGCCGAGGGCGTGGACTCCGATCCCTTCCGCCTCTTCGAGTTCATGGGCAGAGGCGATGACGCCGCCGCCCGCCTGCGCATGGAACAGCGCGCGCGGGACCTGCGCGCGCGCGGCTACCGCACCGCCCTGGTCACCAACAATGTGCGGGAATTCAGCGGCCACTGGCGGCGCATGATCGCAACCGACGAGATCTTCGACGCCATCATCGATTCCAGCGCCGAAGGCGTGCGCAAGCCCGACCCGCGCATCTACCGCCTGGCGCTGGAACGGCTGGGCGGCGTGGCCCCCGAGCGCGCCATGTTTCTGGACGATTTTCCGCCCAATGTGGAGGCCGCCCGCCGCCTCGGAATTCACGGCGTGCTGGTGCAGGCCGATCACAGCGAGGCGCTGGCCGCCCTCGACGCCCTGCTCGCCCGCGCCGCGCCGCTGAGAGAGCCCGGCTAGCCCGCCCGGCGGCGCGTGCGCGAGGCGCGGAGCAGGGATTCGCCCAGCATTTGGAATTCGGCGGCGCGGGCCGCGCCCCTGCGCCAGGCCAGGCCGATGCGGCGGCTGGGCCGGGGCTTGTGAAAGGGGCGCACCACCAGGCCCTGGGCGGGGCGCACCTCTACGGGGACGCAGCGCTCGGGCAGCAGCGTTACGCCGAGTCCGTTGGCGACCATTTGCACCAAAGTGTTGAGGCTGGTGGCCTGAATGCGGCCCGGCGTGTGCGCGCCGGCGCGGCGGCACACATCCAGCGCTTGCGCGCGCAAGCAGTGGCCGTCTTCGAGCAGCAGCACCTCTGCATCGCGCAGCGCGGTTTCGCGCAGCGCCGCGCCCCGCGTCCGCGCCAGCGGGTGATCGCGGCGGGCGAGAAACACAAATGCCTCCTCGAAGAGCGGCAATTCTTCCAGCCCCGCGCCCCCGACGGGCAGCGCCAGCAGCAGGGCGTCCAGTTCGCCGGCTTCGAGCCGCTCCACCAGGCGCTCGGTCTGCTCTTCGCGCAGCACAAGCTGCAGCTTCGGGTGAGCGCGGCGGACGGCGGGGAGCAGCGGCGGCAACAGATAGGGCGCCACCGTGGGAATCACCCCCAGGCGCAGCGGGCCGCAGAGCGGCTCGGCTGCGCCCGCGGCCAGCGCCAGCAGTTCGTCCAGAACGCCCAGGGCCTCCCGCGCCTTTTCCAGCACCCGGGCCCCCGCGGGAGTCACCAGCACGCCGCGCCGCCCGCGCTCGAAAAGGCGCAGGCCGATCAATTCCTCGAACTGCTGCACCTGCGCCGAGAGCGCGGGCTGGCTGACGGCGCTGGCCCGCGCCGCCCGGCCAAAGTGGCGCTGCTCGGCGACCGCCACGGCGTATTCCAATTGGCGAATGGAGGGCCGCTGCATCATTTTGCTCCTTCCGGTATTCCGATGGAAGGAGCAGGATACATAGGAAAATCCTGCGCGTCGAATCCGCCCCTCAGAGCGCGGGCGGCGGCGGGGCGGGGAGCAGGGCTTCGATGCGCGCGGCGGCGCGCAGCAGGGCGGCGTCTGCGCCGGGGGCGGCGGCGAGCTGCAGGCCCGCGGGCAGCCCGCCGGGCGCGCCCATGGGCAGGCTGAGGGCGGGGCCGCCGGCCAGGTTGGCAAAGGCGGTGAAGTCGGCCTGGTCGTCGGGGGTGGGGCCGTCGAAGGCGAAGGCGGTCTGCGGCGCGGTGGGCAGCAGCATGGCGTCCAGGCCGGCCAGCGCATCGCAGGCGCGGCGGCGAAAATGGGCGATGCGCGCGCGGGCGGCTGCGATGCGCTCGGCAGATTGCGCCGCGCCGTAATCCAGCAGCGCGCGCAGTTGCGGCGTGAAGCCTTCGGGGTTGCGCCGGATCTCCGGCGCGAAGGCGCGGGCGGCTTCGGCCTCGCAGAGCAGCAGGCCGCGGCGGCGCAGCGCCGGCCACTCTTCCACCGCAAGCTCTACTTCGCCGATTACCGCGCCTGCGCCGCGCAGGCGTTGCAGAGTTTGCTCGAAGGCATCCGCCACTTCGGGTGCCATGGCCGAAGCGCCGAGTCTCGCAACCCGCGCGAGCCGCAGCTTTGCAAGGGGCGCAGAGATGCCCGCCGCCAGGGCGGCCGCCACTTCGCCGCCGCGCGCCGGGCCGCACAGCGCGGGGAGCAGCGGGGCGAGATCGCGCAGGCGCGGAACCAGCGGCCCCACATGGTCCAGTTCCGCGCAGAGCGGAAGGACGCCTTCGCAACTGATCCAGCCGTGGCTCGGCTTGAAGCCCGCCACGCCGCAATAGCTGGCGGGAATGCGGACGCTGCCCAGGGTGTCGGTGCCGAGGGCGGCAGCGCACAGGCCGGCGGCGACTGCAGCGCCGGAGCCGCCGCTGGATCCGCCGGGGGTGAAGCCCGGGCGGTGGGGATTGTGGCAACGCCCGTAGGCTCGGTTGTCGTTGGTTGCGCCCAGCGCGCCTTCTTCCATATTGAGTTTGCCGAGAATCACTGCGCCCGCCGCGCGCAACTGCCGGACGCATTCGGCGTCGCCCGGCGCAGCGCGCCCGCGCAGCGCGCCGATTCCGTTGGTGGTGGGCTGTCCCGCCGCGTGGATGTTGTCTTTGAGCGCAATGGGCACGCCGTCGAGAGGCCCGAGGGCGCGTCCCTGCGCGCGCCGGGCATCGGAGGCGTTGGCTTCGGCCTCGGCGCTTTCGGACAGATGCAGGAAGCAGCCGAGTTGCGCATCGAAGCGCTCAATGCGTTGCAGGCAATTGCGCAGCGCGGCTGCGGCGCTGCTTTCGCCCGCGGCCAGCGCGGTGGAAAGCTCGGCCACGCCTCCCGGCGCGGTCACGGCTGCGCCCCGCGCAAATCCAGCAGGCGGATCGGCTTTTGCCGCGTTTCGATTCCGGTCTGCGGCGCAAGCGCGCCCTTGGGGGCGAGTTCCACTTCCACCTCCACGCCGAGCCGGCGGCGCAGCAGTTCGCGCAGCGCGCCGGCCTGCGCGTCGCTGCGGTCTGCAAATTCGGCCAGCACGGTCATGCTGTCGCGGCCGCTGCCGTCGCGGGCGCAGCGGCACAGGTAATCGCCCGCATAACCGGGCAGCTCTTCCAGCAGCGGGCCGATGGCCTGCGGAAACACATTGATGCCGCGCAGCTTTACCATATTGTCGCTGCGGCCCAGAAAACCCGCAATGCGGCGCAGCGCTAGCCCGGCCGCGCCGCCGCGCCAGGCCGAAACATCGTGGGTGTTGAAGCGCACGATGGGATACACATCGTCCTTGAAGAGCGAGGTAATTACCAGATCGCCCGGCTCGCCCTCTGCGGCCGGCGCGCCGCTTTCGGGGTCCAGCACTTCCACATAATGCGCGTCCTCCATGACAAACAGGCCGTTTTGCTCCGGGCCTTCGCCGGCGACAATGCCGGTATCGCCCACTCCGTAAAGATCGAAGACTGCCGCGCCGCCCCATTCTTGCGAGAGCGCGGCGCGGTCTTCGCGCCCGAGATGCGTGAGAATCAGCCGCACGGGAATGTCCGCGCCGGGTTCCATGCCCGCGCTGCGCGCCACCCCGGCCAGTTTGCGCAGATAATCGGGAAAGCCGATCAGCACCGTGGCGCGGAAGTCGCGCATCAGCTCCACCTGGGTTGCAGAGCGCGTCTCAATGCCGGTGCCCGCGGAGAGAAACAGCGCCCGCGTCCAATGCAGCACGGCTTCGCGCATATAGTGGCCGCCGTTCACCATGCCGTGCCCATAGACCGAGTGCACCACATCGTCGCTGCGCAACCCCTGCAGCAGATAGAGCCGCGCCAGCAGCAGGTTCTGAATTTCGCGGCTGCGCGGGCCGAAGAGCAGCACCTGCGGCCGCCCCGTGGTGCCGCTGGTGGTGTGCAGGATGGTTTGCGGCCGCGCGCCGGGGGCGTAGCTGTCGAGCCCGTGGAAATCTCCCAGCGGCGGATGCGCGGCAATGCTCTCCATCAGGTCCGCCTTCGAGTAGGCGGGCAACCGGGCGATGTCTTCCAGGCCGCGAATGTCGCCGGGCTGCAAGCCCGCCGCGCCCCAGCGCCGCGCGTAAAAGGGCACCTGCCATGCGCGGCGCAGCAGCGCGGCAAAGCGCTGCTCTTGCACGGCGCGCAATTCGCCGCGGGAAATCTGCGCGAAGCGCCGGGTGAAATCTCCCCCCAGCGGATACTCCCGCGCGAGCTGCGCGGCATCGGCGGCTGCGAAGTAATGGCTCATTTTGCGCCACCCGCGTGCAGCGGGGCGATGAGTTCGCGGCAATCGCGGATTTCGCCCAGCGCCTCCACGCGTTGCGCCAGCGCGCCGGCTTCGGCGCGGGCCTGCGCCGAATTTGCCGCGCCGTGTTGGAAGCAGGCGTGCAGCTTATGGAGCTGCGCCGCTTGCGCCAGCGGCGCTGCCGGGCCGCCCGGGGCCGCGGCAATATTGAGCGTGTGCACCGCGCCGCTGTTCAGATGCAGCGCAATGCGCTGGGGCGCCAGCGCCTCGGGATCGCTGCCGCTTTCCCGCAGCGCAATGCGCTGCGCCAGCTTCAGCGCGGCTGCGTCGTTCAGCGTTCCGGTCTCGAAATCCGCCAGCCCCACCTGCCCCCGCAACAGCGCTACGGCGCCGCACCAGGGCAGGCAGAGCCGCGCGTAGTTCGGCGTCATATCCGCGCGCGCGGGGCGGCCGACGAGCTGCATGACCAGCGGCGGCACGCAGATTTCCGCGCGCTGCACCTGCTCTGGCGAAATGCCGTGGGCGCTGCGCAGTTGCAGCAGGCCGGCAATGCCGGCGTGGGTGGCGCGCCCGGAGGGCCACGGCTTGTGACTCACTTCGGCAATGCGCCAGCGCCGCCCCAGCGATTCCAGCACGGGCTGCAGTTCGCGCTGCGGCTCGAAGAGCGGGAAGTAACCGAAGCGGCCTTCGAGCACGGCGTGGGGACCGGGAAATCCCGCGCGGGCGAGGTCTACCGCCAGCAGGGCGGCGCGGGCGGCGCAGGCCATCTGAAAGGCCAGGGTGGGCTTGCCCTCTTCGTGCGCCTGCATGGTGCCGGCTACCTGCGCCAGGGCGAGGCCGAAGCCGTCGAGCAGTTGCGCCTCGGAAAGCCGCGCCAGTTTGCCGAGCCCCGCCACCGCGCCGAACAGGCTGGCGTTGGCGGGGCGAAAGAAGCGCAGCCCGCCCCGCGCCGCTTCGCCCAACCCGGCGGCCACATCCACCGCCAGCGCCAATGCCAGCGCCAGCGCGCGCCCCGAAACCGGGCCTTCGCGCTCGGCAAAAGCCAACAGCGGCGGCAGGGTGGCGCTGACCGGGTGCACCACCGCGGCTTCGTGAATGCAATCGAACTCGCTGGCGTGGGCCTGGTAGGCGTTGACGAAAGCCGCCGCCGCCGCCGGCAGGCGCAGCGCCCGGCCCCAGACCGCGGCTTCTTCCGCAGCGCCCCCGGCCGCCGCGGCGTTGCAAATTGCATCGGCGTGGGGTGCGCTGCGCCCCGCCACGCCGACGGCCAGCGTGTCGAGGGCGAAGCTCTGCACCGCGCCGCGCGCGGCGGCGGGCAGATTCTCGAACTCGCTCTGCAAAATGTGCCGGGCGAAGGCCCGGATGGCATCGCTCACGGCGTTGGCGAAGCTGCAGTGCCGCGCGGGCGCTTTTCCCAACTCACGCGGGATTCCGCTCGACGAGTTGCCGGGAGATGATGATTCGCTGCATCTCGTTGGTGCCCTCGCCGATGCACAGCAGCGGCGCATCCCGGTAGAGCCGCTCCACCGGAAACTCCTTCGAGTAGCCATATGCGCCGTGAATGCGCAGGCTCTCCGCCGAGTTCTCCATGGCGGCTTCGGAGGCGAAGTATTTGGCCATGCCGGCTTCCATATCGCAGCGCCGTCCGGCGTCGTATGCCTCTGCCGCGCGCTCCACCAGCGCCTGCGCCGCCTCCACCCGCGTCGCCATTTCCGCCAGCTTCAATTGGATGGCCTGGTGTTCGCAGATGGGCTTGCCGAAGGTGCGGCGCTGCTGCGCGTATTGCAGCGCCTGCATCAGGGCCGCCCGCGCCACGCCCACGCTGCGCGAAGCCACATTGATGCGGCCGAGCTCCAGCCCGCCCACCGCGTTGTGGAAGCCGCGCCCCTCCACGCCGCCGATCAAATTCTCCGCCGGCACGCGGTAGCCGTCGAAGCTCAGCTCGGCGGAATCGATGCCCTTGTAGCCGAGCTTTTCGAGCTTGCGCGAAACCACAAAGCCCTCGCCCTTTTCGGCGATGAACATGGACATGCCGCGCCGGGGCGGCTGCGCTTCGGGGTCGGTGCGCACCAGCAGCGCCGCGCAGTGGCCGTGAATGCCGTTGCTGATCCAGGTCTTGGTGCCGTGAATCACATACTCGCCGCCGTCGCGCACGGCGCGCATGCGAATGCCCTGCAAATCCGTCCCCGCATCGGGTTCGGTCAGCGCCAGGGCGGCGCGCATTTCGCCGCTGGCCATGCGCGGCAAAAAGCGCTCTTTCTGCTGCTCGGTGCCGTCGCGCTCAATCATCGCCGCCACAATCAGGTGCGAATTGAAAATGCCCGACAGCGACATCCACACCTCGCAGACCTTCGACACAATGCGCGTGTAGGTGAGGATGGGGAGTCCCAGCCCGCCGTAGCGCTGCGGAATGGTGGCGCCGAACAGGCCGAGCTTCTTCATCTGCTCCACCATGGTCTCGGGATAGGCGTCGGCGTGCTCCAGCTCCAGCGCATGGGGCGCCACATCGTTTTGCAGCCAGCGGTCAATGGTCTCGAGCAGCGCGGCCTCTTCTGCGGGATCGAGCTGGTTGGCGCTGCGGGGTTCGCGCGGCATGGGTTCTCCTTTCAAATGGGCGCCCTGGGCGGAATGGCCTGGGCGGGCTATTTGTCTCAATGATATAATCATACGACATTTGAGCGCGAAGGGGGCAGCTTGCCGGAGAGCGAGACGAGCGGCGGAACTGGGGCGGAGGCGGGGAGGGCGCGCCGGGCGAACGGGCCGGACGGGCCGGGGGGGCTGGCCGGGCTGCTGGCGCGGCAGGCGCCGCTGGTCACGCCGGGAGTCTATGACGCGCTCTCCGCCCTGCTGGTGGAGCAGGCGGGCTTTGACTGCGCCTATGTGTCGGGGGCGTCGGTCTCCTACACCCGGCTGGGGCGTCCGGATGTGGGGCTGGTGACGCTGAGCGAGCTGGTGCAGGCGGTGTCGCTGATGCGCGAGCGCGTGTCGCTGCCCCTGGTGGTGGACGCCGACACGGGCTTCGGCAGCCCGCTGAATGTCCGCCGCACCGTGCGCGCGCTGGAGCGCGCCGGGGCCACGGCCATTCAGCTCGAAGACCAGGTGATGCCGAAGCGCTGCGGCCATTTGCGCGGCAAGGCGCTGGTGAGCGAGGCCGAGGCGCGCGCGCGGCTGCGCGCCGCACTGGACGCGCGCCACAGCGCATGGATTGTGGCGCGCACCGACGCCATTGCCGTGGAGGGCTTCGAGGCCGCGCTGGCCCGCGCCGAATCCTATATGCAAGAAGGCGTGGACGCGCTCTTCATCGAAGCGCCGCGCAGCCGCGAAGAGCTCGCGCGCATTGGCGAGGTGTTCGGCGCAAAGCTGCCGCTGATTGCCAACATGGTCGAAGGCGGGCAGACGCCGCGCCTCGGCAGCGCCGCGCTGGGTTCGCTGGGCTATGCGCTGGTGCTCTACCCCGGCGCATTGGTGCGCGCCTCGGCCTTTGCGCTGCGCAATTTGCTCGGCGAGCTGCGGGAGAAAGGCGACAGCGCGGCCAGCGCCGGGCGCATGCTGAACTTCTCCGAACTGAACGCCGTGCTGGGGCTGGAAGAATTGCAGCGGCTCGATGCACAGGACTCCGCCGCGCCGAATGCGGAGCGGCCGTGAGCGAGCCCATCTACCTGCAGCGCGAAGGCGCGCTGGGCGCGCTGGTGCTGAACCGCCCCGGCAAAAAGAACGCGCTGACGCTTTCCATGTGGCAGGCCATTCCGCGCCTGCTCGACTCTGCCGAATCTGATGCCGCGCTGCGCGTGTTGATTTTGCGCGGCGGCGACGGGCAGAGTTTTGCTTCGGGCTCGGACATTGGCGAGCTGGGGCAGGTCTATGCCAGCGCCGCCACGGCGCGGGATTACGACCGCGCGCTGGAGCGCGCGCAGCGCAGGCTGGCCGAGGTGGCGCTGCCCACCGTGGCGCTGATCCAGGGTCCCTGCATGGGGGGCGGCTGCGGCTTGGCGCTGGCCTGCGATTTGCGCTTCGCCGATGAGACGGCGCGCTTTGCGATTCCCCCGGCGCGCCTCGGTCTGGTTTTCAGCGTGGCCGGCACGCGGCGGCTGGTGGAGGCAGTGGGCGCTTCCGCCGCCCGCGATCTGCTTTACAGCGCGCGCACGGTTTCCGCCGAAGAAGCGCTGCGGATTCGCCTGGTGGACCGCCTGTTTCCGGCGGGCGAATTGCTGCGCGAAACCCGCGCCTACGCCGAGCGCGTCGCCGCGCTTTCGCCGGGCTCGGTGCGCGCGGCCAAGCGCATGGTGCGGCTCATTTTGGACGGCGCCGCCGACGACAGCCCCGAAGCCATGGCGCTCTTTTCCGCCGCCCGCGAGAGCGGCGACTTTCACGAGGGCCGCGCCGCCTTCCTGGAGCGCCGCCCCCCGCGCTTTTCCGGCGATTGAATCGCTGCCGCGTCAGGGGGGCGGGGTCTGCGCCGCAAAGTGATCGGCGATTTGCGCGCGCGTGGCCACCCAGACGCCTTCGCGTTCGCGCACGCGATCCAAAAAAGACTCGAATGCGCCGATGCGGCCGGGGCGGCCGATGATGCGAAGGTGCAATCCCAGCGACATCATGCGCGGCGCGTGCGCGCCTTCGGCGTAGAGCACCTCGAAAGTATCCAGGGCGTATTCCAGCCACTGCCGGGGCGTGAGGCCGGGCGCTTGCCAGAACTTCATATCGTTGCTGTCCAGCGCATAGGGCATGACCACAATGGGGCGGCCGCCTGCGGAATCCCAAAAAGGCGCGTCGGCGCTGTAATCGTCCATGTGATAGCGGTAGCCCGCTTCGGCCAGCAATTGGCGCGTGCGCTCGGTGTGCAGGTAGCGCGAGAGCCAGCCCACCGGGCGCGTTCCCGTGCTGCGCTCCAGCGATTCCGTGCCGCGGCGGATGAAGGCGCGCTCTTCGGCTTCGTCCATGCGGAATTGGTGCACCCAGCGCCAGCCGTGGCAGCACACCTCGTGGCCGCCGGCGGCGATGGCCTGGGCCAGCGCCGGTGCGCGCTCCAGCGCCAGCGCCGCCGCCGGAAAAGTCGCCGGCAGCCCCCGCTCGCGCAGCGCGCGCAACACGCGGGGCGCGCCTTCGCGCAGGCCGTAGCGGTAGTTGCTCTCGTTGGCGTGGGCCACAATGGGGCGGCGCAGCGCGATTCCAATCTCGTCCACGGATTCCGGCGCGGGGTCGCCATCGGCCACGCGCGCCTCCGCGCCCTCTTCCACATTCACCACAATGGAAAGCGCGAGCTTCGCGTCTTCCGGCCAGCGCAGCGCCACGGCTTGCCCTCCCCCCGGCGCGCGGCCGGGGCGGCAGCGTAGCGAAAGAAGGGCAGCCCAATTGCGCGCGGGGTGTTTTGCATGGGGTAAGATTGGCGGCAGCGGCGCCGCCGTTGCGGCGCGGGGAGGATTCGATGAGTGCGAAGCAGAACTACGAGGGGCCGCCGCCCTGGCGCTCGATTGGCCGCCACGAAATGCTGCCCGAAGCGAGCCACGACGATGCGGCGCGCTTCGATTTCCTGGCCCAACTGAATCACCATTTGGGCTCGAAGGTGCTGCCGGGAATCCAGCGGGTCTATGAGCGCGAAGTGGAGCCCGAACAGCGCCGCCGCACCGGCGCAGGCTTCCGGAATCGCCACGAGGTGCGCCGCAGCCTGGGCCGCCACCCCGGCTACCGCTCGTGGAGCGCGCTGCGCCGCGCCACCATGGAAATGCGCCAGCAGGCGGGACGCATGCTGGTGCTGCGCCAGTGGGGCGCGCTCAACCAAAAGGCGCAGCGCCTGAACGAAGCGGGGCTGGGCGAGAGCCTGCTGCTCGATCCCGCAATTGAGACGCCGCGCTATCTGGCCGCGGTGGATCACCACTGCATGCCCGGCAGCTATCACGCCGAACTCGCTCCCGGCGATGTCGCCGCCGCCGCCAACTACGACGCGGGAATCTTCGTCACCACCGGCGGGCTGCTCGGCCGCTACAGCGATGGCGGCGGGCGCGGCGTGGTGGACTGGGTGCGCGAGCATTTGCCGGACTTCCGCCCCCAGCGCATTCTCGATATCGGCTGCGGGCTGGGACACAATGTGCTGCCGCTGGCCCGCGCGTTTCCCGAAGCCGAAATCTGGGCCGTGGACCAGGCCGCGCCGCTGCTGCGCTACGGCCACGCCCGCGCCCGCGCGCTGGGCGTGCGCAATGTCCGCTTCGCCCAGGGCAACGCCGAATCGCTCGCCTCGCTGGGCTTTGAAGACGGGCGCTTCGACTGGGTGCAATCCACCATGGTGCTGCACGAGACTTCGCACCGCGCCATGCCGCGCATGATGCGCGAGATTCACCGGCTGCTCGCGCCGGGCGGAATTACCCTGCACATTGAGCAGCCGCAATACCACGAGAAGATGGATTTGTGCGAGCAGTGCCTGCGCGACTGGGACGCCTTCAACAACAACGAACCTTACTGGACGCGCTTCCACGAAGTGGATCTGGACGCCGTGCTGGTTGAGGCGGGCTTTGCGTCCGGCGCGCTGCTGCACGGCGGCGTCTTTGCTCCGGCAGAGGACGCGGAAGCCGCTGCCGCGCGCGAGGACGGCGCGCCGCGCAGCGAAGATTTCGGCCGCTCGCCGGCTTGGCGGCTGGTGGGCGCGCGCAAGGCGGCGGCGTGAGCGATCCCGCAGATCCCGCCGCCGCGCTCGCCGATTACCTGCGGCTGGCGGGGGCGCGCTCCAAAGGGCGCCGCCCCTGGTTCTTCGAGAACCGCGATGCGGAGCGCGTGCTCGGCATTGCCATGGCGCTGGCGCAGGAACTCTCCGTCACCCGGGATCGCCTGGATACGCTGGAGCGCCTGCTGGAACAGGCCGGCCTGTTGCGCCGCGCCGACATCGAAAGCTACGCGCCCGATGCCGCGGCCGCCGCCGAGCGGGGCCGCCGCACCCAGGAGTATCTCGCCGTGCTGCTGCGCGTCGTGCAGCAGGAGCTGGAGGAGAGCGAGGCGGGTCCGGAAGAGCGCTCCAGTGAGGAGGTGGCGCGCGAGTTGGGCGGGGCAGAGGCGGAATCGCAGTGAATCCGCTGCGGGCCATCACAGTCAGCGCGCCCAATTTTGATTTTGCGCTGGCGGTTTGGCGCGAGCACTTGGATTACGAGTTGCGCGAGCGCGCGCCGGTGCCGGCGGCGCTGGCGCGGGCATGGGGCGCGCCCGCCTGCGCCGGGCGCAACAGCGCGCTGCTCGCGCCGCAGAGCGGCGCAGCGGTTTTTGTGCGGTTGATTGAAGCGCCGGAAACGCCGGGCTACCAACCGCTGCGAAGTTTCGGCTGGGCCGCGCTGGAACTCTGCGTGGCGAATGTGGATGCGCTGCACGCGCGTCTCTGCGATTCGCCCCTGGAAGTGATCGGCGCGCCGGCCGATCCCGCATTCAGCCGCGAAATCCGCCCCATGCAGGCGCTCGGCCCCTGCCGCGAGCCGCTGTTTCTCACCGAAACGCACGGCGACGCGGCGGATTACGACCTGCCCCGCGCCGCCTGCCAGGTGGACCGCGCCTTCATCGCCGTGCTGGGCAGCGCCGATCTTCCGCGCGCGCTGCGCTTTTACCGGGATGTCCTGGGATTCCGCAGCACCGCGCCGCAGCCCATCGTTTATTCCTCGCTCAACAAGAGCTTTGCGCTCGCAACCGGCACGCAGCATCTCATTTGCACGCTCTGCAACGGCCGCGATGTTTTTCTGGAGCTGGACCAGTATCCCTCCGCCGCAACCCAGCGCCCGCGCACGGCGGGCGAACTGCCCCCCGGCGCGGCGGTGGTGAGCATCGCCGTGCCGAGCCTGGCGATCCCCGGCCTGCGCCCCATTGCCGAGCCCGCCACCCACGCGGGCGTCCTCTACGCCGGCCGCCGCAGCCTGTGCTGCCCCGGCCCCGACGGCGAACTGCTCGAGCTGATCGAAACCGGCGCAGGCTGAATCGCGCCTCCGCGCTGGCTGAAGCCGGGCGGCGGGTTGTGGTAATCTGGCGAGGTGGAAATCAACGAACCGCGGCTCAATGCTGCGCTCGCCGCTGCGCTTGCGCCGTTTCTGCAACGCGCGGAGCTGAAGTCGCAGCCGCTCAAAGCCTTCGCCGGCAACACCCGCCAGCCGGACATTCTGGTGCAGGAGCCGGACGCCGCGCCGGTGGTGATTGAGGCGGAAGTGGAGCCGGCGCGCAGCGTCGAGCGGGAGGCGCAGGGGCGGCTTGGCGAAACCACGCGCGATACCCGGCGCGTGGTGGAGGCCGCCATTGCCGTGCGCATTCCGCAGCGCTACCGGAGGCTGGCGGAGGCCGAGCTGGTATCGCACTTTCGCGCCGAGGAGAAGCTGGAATACGCGCTCTTCAACGGCGACGCCGAAGCGCCGTCCCGCTTTCCCGGCGCGGGTTGGTTGGTGGGCGGCGTGCGCGATCTCGCGGCGCTCTCGCGCGAGGCGGCGATTCCGGATCGCGCCATTGAGGATGCCACGGGCATTCTCGAAGCGGGCGTTATCCGCGCTGCCGGACGGCTTGAGAACAGCGCGGCGGTGGAAATCCGCAGGGAGATTGCGGCGGCGCTGCATCAGCCCGGTGGCGAGCAGACCTGGCGCATGGCGGCCACCATTATCGCCAACGCCTTTACCTTTCACGAAAATCTCGCTGGTTTTCGGGGCATCGCAGATCCCGAGAAATTGCGCCACGCAACATCGGGCAAGCTCTCGAAGACTGCCGTGTTGCAAGAGTGGCGCAAAATCCTGCGCATCAATTACCACCCGATCTTTCACATTGCCAGGGAGATTGTGGAAAAACTGCCGGCGGCGATTGCTTCTGAACTTCTGGATCTGCTTCATAAGACAGCGAATGATCTCATCGCTACTGGAATCACCCGTTCGCACGATTTGTCGGGGACGGTGTTTCAGCGTCTCATCAGCGACCGCAAGGCGCTGGCGACTTTCTACACGAGTCCGCCCGCAGCAACCTTGCTTTCCGCTCTTGCGATTCCCGAACAGAGCCAGAGTTGGGGCGATCCCAAAGTGCTCACCGAATTTCGCATTGCCGACTTCGCCTGCGGCACGGGCACGCTGCTGGCGACGGCTTATCAGCGTCTCATCCGTTTGCACGAAACGGAGGGCGGCAACGGCGCAACCTGCCACGCGCGCATGATGGAGCGGGCGCTGACCGGCTGCGATGTGTTGCCGGCCTCGGTGCACCTCACCGCCTCCATGCTCGCTGCGGCCTTTCCCCGCGCGCGCTTCTACGGCACCCGGGTGCACACGCTGCCCTACGGGCGCACCGAGCAGGGCAAGATCACGCTGGGTTCTCTGGATTTGCTGGAGCGGCAATCCGTTGCGCTTCTTTTTGCCAGTGAAGCGCCGGTGCGGCAGACGGGAAGCGGCATGGTGCGCGAGGGCAGTAATTGCTCTGCCTCCAATTTTCCATGGCGCACTTACGATCTGGTAATCATGAATCCGCCCTTCACCCGCGCGACGAATCACGAGGGCGAGCGTTCGGATATCGCCAATCCGGCGGTTTCTGCTTTTCAGCACGACGCCAGGACGCAGGGCGAAATGGGGAGCCATCTCAACCGGCTTGCCAAGAACACCGCTGCCCATGGCAACGCCGGTTTGGCGAGCCACTTTGTGGCGCTGGCCGACAAGATGGTGAAGGACGGCGGGCACATCGCATTGGTGCTGCCGCTGGTTGCGCTGCAGGGCGATTCGTGGTCTCAGGTGCGGGAGCTGTGGGAGTCGCATTACCGCGACATTCGCATCGTGACTCTTGCAGGTGCGCGCGACAGGGAGCGCTCTTTTTCTGCGGACACGGGAATGGCGGAGATTTTGATTGTGGCGGAGAAGGCGAACGGCGGGCCGAAGCGGGGACGCAGCACTTTCATCAATTTGCGGCGGCGGCCCCGCAGCAACATCGAAGCGCTGGAAGTCGCGCGGGCGGTGCAGAGAACACCCAAAGCACGCCGCATTGAAGATCGCCCTGTCGGTGGAACGGATCTGTATGCCGGAGAGCAGCATTTGGGACATATGCTCTCCGTTCCCACCGGTGCGTGGTTCGCCGGGGGGCTGGAAGATGCCGAAGTCGTGCAGTGCGCCTGGCAGCTCACCCACAACAGGCTCTGGCTGCCGGGGCAGTCGAAAGCGAAGTCTCTCGATATTCCGATTGTGGCGCTCGGAGAAATTGCGGAGCGCGGCCTTTTGGACCGGGACATCAATGGCGCGGGCGGGCGCGGCCCCTTCGACATTGAGAAAATCGAGAAATCCGTGCCGACCTATCCGACTCTCTGGGCGCACAATCACGAGGCCGAGTGCTGCCTTGTCGTCGCGCCGGACCGTGAGGCCAAGCCGAGGGACAAAGCGGATGACGATCACATTTCCCGTGTCTGGAAAACGGCCAGCCGGGTGCACTTCAATATTGATTTTCGATTCAACTCTCAAGCTCTGGGCGCCTGCCTCACCGAGCGCCGGACGTTGGGCGGGCGGGCGTGGCCCAACCTCTCGTTCCACAACCGGCTGCACGAGATTGCCTTTGTGTTGTGGTCGAACACCACCTTGGGCCTTCTGCTGCACTGGGGGCATGCGACGCGCCAGCAGGCGGGGCGCGGGCGAATCACCATCAGCCGTGTTCCGGAGTTGCCCACTTTGGATCTGCGCAAGCTCCGCAAGCCCGCGTTGCAACGCTGCGAGAAAATCTTCGGCGACCTGCGCGCGCTTGATTTTATGCCGATGCACATGGCCGACCGTGACGCCGCGCGCGAGGAACTGGACCGGCGCTTTCTCGGCGAGGTGCTGAAGCTGCCGCCGGGCATTCTGGAGCCGCTCGGCGTGCTGCGCGGCAAGCTCTGCGGCGAGCCCTCGGTGCACGGCGGCCAGCGCTGAGCCAGCGTCTCTGCGCCTGCAGCCCCGGCGGGTTGTGGTAATCTGGCGAGGTGGAAATCAACGAACCGCGGCTCAATGCTGCGCTCGCCGCTGCGCTTGCGCCGTTTCTGCAACGCGCGGAGCTGAAGTCGCAGCCGCTCAAAGCCTTCGCCGGCAACACCCGCCAGCCGGACATTCTGGTGCAGGAGCCGGACGCCGCGCCGGTGGTGATTGAGGCGGAAGTGGAGCCGGCGCGCAGCGTCGAGCGGGAGGCGCAGGGGCGGCTTGGCGAAACCACGCGCGATACCCGGCGCGTGGTGGAGGCCGCCATTGCCGTGCGCATTCCGCAGCGCTACCGGGGATTGCCGGAGGCAGAGCTGGTTTCGCATTTCCGCGCCGAGGAGAAGCTGGAATACGCGCTCTTCAATGGTGACGCCGAAGCGCCGGAGCGTTTTCCCCGCGCGGGCTGGCTTTTGGGCGGCGTGCGCGACCTTGCGGCGCTCTCGCGCGAGGCGGCGCTGCCCGAGAGCACTATTGAAGAAGCCACCGGAATTTTGGAAGAAGGAGTGATTGCCGCGGCCGGGCGTCTTGGAAGCGGAGCGCCGGAAGAGATTCTCGCAGAGATTGCGGCGGACCTGCACCAGCCCGTCGGCGAGCAGACTTGGCGCATGGCGGCCACCATTATTGCCAATGCATTCACATTTCATGAGAACCTGGCCGGTTTCCGCGGCATTGCGGGGCCAGACCGGTTTCGGCTTCCGGCTGCCGGAAGGCTGCCCAAGGCAGAGGTGTTGCAGGAGTGGCGGAAGATTCTGCGCATCAACTATCACCCGATCTTTCAGATCGCCCTCGACATAGCGCTGAAGCTTCCGGCGCGGTTGGCATCCGAGATTCTCACCGTGCTGCAGGGGACGGCGAGCCAACTTGCAGCCACAGGCATTACCCGTTCGCACGATTTGTCGGGAACGGTATTTCAGCGTCTCATCAGCGACCGCAAGGCGCTGGCGACTTTCTATACGAGTCCGCCCGCAGCAACACTGCTCTCTGCTCTGGCAATTCCCGAAGCGCCCACAGGGCGCAATTGGGGAGATCCCGAGGCGCTCACAGAATTTCGCATGGCCGACTTTGCCTGCGGCACGGGCACGCTGCTGGCGACGGCTTATCAGCGTCTCATCCGTTTGCACGAAGCAGAGGGCGGAGACGGCGCAACCTGCCATGCGCGCATGATGGAGCGGGTGCTGACCGGTTGCGATGTGCTTCCTGCCTCGGTGCACCTCACAGCCTCCATGCTCGCAGCGTCCTTTCCCCGCGCGCGTTTCTACGGCACCCGGGTGCACACGCTGCCCTACGGCCGCACCGAGCACGGCAAGATCGCGCTGGGTTCGCTGGATTTGCTGGAGCGGCAATCCGTGGCGCTGCTCTTTGCCAGCGAAGCGCCGGTGCGGCAGACGGGAAGCGGCATGGTGCGGGAGAGCAGCAATTGCTCTGCCTTCAATTTTCCGTGGCGCACCTACGATCTGGTAATCATGAATCCGCCTTTCACCCGCGCGACGAATCACGAGGGCGAGCGTTCGGATATTGCCAATCCGGCGGTATCCGCTTTTCAGCACGACGCCAAGACGCAGGGCGAAATGGGGAGCCGTCTCAACCAACTTGCCAGGAACACGGTTGCCCATGGCAACGCCGGTTTGGCGAGCCACTTTGTGGCGCTGGCCGACAAGATGGTGAAGGACGGCGGGCACATCGCATTGGTGCTGCCGCTGGTTGCTCTGCAAGGCAATTCGTGGTTGCAGGTTCGGGCGCTGTGGGAGTCGCACTACCGCGACATTCGAGTCGTGACCATCGCCGCCGCACGCAGCAAAGAGCGCTCTTTTTCTGCGGACACGGGAATGGCGGAGATTTTGGTTGTGGCAGAGAAGGCGAACGGCGGGCTGAAGCGGGGGCGCATCGCATTCATCAATCTGCGGCGGCAGCCTCGCAGCAACATTGAGGCGCTGGAAATCGCGCGCGCGGTGCGCAAGGCGCCGCGTGCGCGCCGCCTTGAAGATGGCCCGAGGGGCGGAACGAAGCTGCAGGCCGGGGAGCAGGTTTTGGGGCAGATGCTCTCCGTGCCCTTCGGCGCATGGTTCGCCGGTGGAGTGAAAGACGCCGCAACGGCACAGTGCGCATGGCAGCTCGCGCGCGGCAGTCTCTGGCTGCCGGGGCAGCCGAAATCGAAGGCGCTGGAGATTCCGATTGTGGCGCTCGGCGAGATTGCAGAACGCGGCCTTTTGGGCAGGGACATCAACGGCGCGAGCGGGCGCGGCCCATTCGATATTGAGCCGATCTCGGATTCCACGCCGACCCATCCGACTCTCTGGGCGCACAATCACGAGGCCGAGCGCCGCCTTGTCGTCGCGCCCGACCGGGAAGCCGTGCCGAGAAGAAAAGCGAACGATGAGCACATTTCCCAGGTATGGGAAACGGCCAGCCGAGTGCACTTCAATCTCGATTTTCAGTTCAACTCTCAGGCTCTGGGCGCCTGCCTCACCGAACGCCGGACGCTGGGCGGCCGGGCATGGCCCAATCTCTCTTTTCACAATCCGCTTCACGAGATTGCCTTTGTGTTGTGGGCGAACACCACTTTGGGCCTGCTGCTGCGTTGGGGCCATGCGACGCGCCAACAGGCGGGGCGCGGCAGCGTCTCCGTCATCCGCATTCCGGAGTTGCCCACCCTGGATCTGCGCAAGCTCCGCAAGCCCGCCTTGCGCCGCTGCGAGAAAATCTTCGACGACCTGCGCCAGCACGACTTCATGCCGATGCACATGGCCGACCGTGACGCCGCGCGCGAAGAGCTGGACCGGCGCTTTCTCGGCGAGGTGCTGAAGCTGCCGCCGGGCATTCTGGAGCCGCTCGGCGTGCTGCGCGGCAAGCTCTGCGGCGAGCCCTCGGTGCACGGCGGCCAGCGCTGAGTTCAGCCCTGCGCGCGCAGGCCGGCGGCGGTTTCGGCGCAGGTGGTGAGTTGGCAGAGCGATGCGAGATCGGCGAGGGCGGTTTTGTGCGCGCGCTCGCTGAATGCAGCGCAGCCGTCGGCCAGCAGCCGGCATTCGAAGCCGCGCACATGGGCGTCGCGCAGGGTGGAGGCGACTCCGCCGTTGGTGGTGAGGCCGGCAATCAGCAGCGTTTCGCAGCCGCAGCGGTGCAGCAGCCATTCCAGGCGGCTCATGTAAAAGGCGGAGTAGGCGATTTTCTCGACGCTGAAATCTGCCGGGCGCAGTTCCCGCACCAGCGCCTGGCCCTCGCAGCCGGGCGCGAAATCTCCCGGCCCCAGAAAGGGGCGCAGTTTCGCCAGGTGCGGAGAGATCAGCGGCGCGCCGCCGCGCCCGGGCACCAGCGTGAAGTGGGTGGAGAAAATCCACGCGCCCGCGCTGCGTGCGGCTTCGGCCACGGGGGCGAGCCGCGCGGGCAGCGCGGCGGCGGCGGCGCATGAAACGCCGCCCCGGGCATAGGCGCCGCTCGGATGCAGGAAGTCGTTTTGCAGATCCACGAGCAGCAGCGCGCTGTGCTGCGCGCGAAATGCCGGCGCGGTTTGCGCGCTCAAGACGCGCTCTGCTGCGCCGCGTTGTCATCGGCGCGGCGCATGACGAAGTTTCCGAGTTCGTCAATCTCGCCGCACAAACCCGGCTCCACAAACACGGTGGCGTCGGGCTGCTGCAGCACGGCGGGGCCCTCAATTACCGCGCCCACCGGCAGTTCCAGGCGCGCATAGACTTTCGCCCGGCGCCATGCGCCGTCCACATAGACTTCGCGCCCAGGCCGTTCGGCGGCCTGCGTGCTCGCGCCTTCGGCGGGGCGCAGCGCGCGCAGGTCGAGCTTGGGGCGATGGCCGGTGACCGCGCCGCGCAAATTGAGCGCGCGGATGCCGATGCCCTCGAGCAGCCCGCCAAACTCGCTGGACTCTGCGCCCTGCGCGCGCAGATAGCTGCGCTCAAAAGCGCTGCGCAGCAGCTCGCGGGTAAGTCCGCCCTCTGCGGATTCCGCCGCGCCGGACAATCCGGGTGGCGCGGGCACCGGCGCCGGCACGGTGTGCGTCTGGCCGATGTAGGACATATCGAGTTCGAAGCGCAGCGAGCGGCGCTCGAAGCGCGTGCCCGCAGAGTCCAGCAGCGCCGCGCCGCGCTTTGCCATGTCCGCCATGCGGCGCTCGAGCTCTGCCACATCCAGGGAATCGAGCGGGCGGTTCAGCGTCTCGACGAAGTCGTGGCGCATATCGGCGATGACGCAGCCGAGCGCGCTGATCACCCCCGGGTAGCGCGGCACCAGCGCGCGGGCCAGGCCCACCTGCAACAACAGCGCGCCGGCGAAGAGTCCGCCGCCGCCGCCGAAGGGCATGGCGGCGAAGCGGGCGGGATCGTGGCCGCGCTCAATGGAAACCAATCGCACGGCGCCGGCCATGCGCGACGCCGCAACGCGCAAAATCGCTTCGGCAGCGGCTTCTGCGCCGAGGCCCAGCGGGCGGCCCACCTGCGATTCAATGGCGGCGCGCGCGGCTTCCAAATTGAGCCGCGCAATCTTGCCGCCGATGGGCTCGCCGGCGGCAATGCGGCCGAGCACCAGGTTTGCGTCGGTCACTGTGGGGCGCTCGCCGCCCGCGCCGTAACAGACGGGGCCGGGGTCGGAGCCCGCCGATTCCGGCCCCACCTGCAGCATGCCGCCGCGATCCACCCAGGCGATGGAGCCGCCGCCCGCGCCGATGGTGGTGATCTCAATCATCGGGCTGCGAATCACCATGCCGAAATCCAGGCTGGTCTGCGCGGCGAGTCCGGGCTCGTAGTCCTCAATCAGCGACACATCGAAACTGGTGCCGCCCATGTCGCAGGTGACCACATTTGCAAAGCCGGCCTGGCGGGCGATTTCGCGCGCGGCAATTACCCCGGCGGCGGGGCCGGAAAGCGCGGTGCGCACCGGCAGCCGCCGCGCTTCGCCAACGGTCATGACGCCGCCGTTGGATTGCACGATCAAAAGCTCGCCCTGCGCGCCGCGCTCGCGCAGCCTTCCTTCCAGCCGCTCCAGATAAGAACTGACGACGGGCTGCAGGTAGGCGTTCAGCACCGTGGTGGAGGTGCGCTCGAACTCGCGGATCTCCGGCAGAATTTCGCTGGATGCGTTGACGAATGCGTTGGGCCAGATTTCGCGCAGCAGCACCGCCGCGCGGCGCTCGTTTTCGGGGTTGGCGTAGGCGTTCAGAAACACGACGCTCAGCGATTCTGCGCCGAGCTCCCGCAGCTTCAGCGCGGCGGCGCGCACGGCCTCCAGATCCACCGGCGTGCGCACTTCGCCATGGGCCAGCGTCCGCTCGGGCACTTCGAAGCGCCGGTCGCGGGGGACGACGGGGTGAAAATCTCCGCCGAGCCCCCAGGTGCGGGCGCGGTCGCGGCGGCGCATTTCCAGCACATCGCGGAAACCGGCGGTGGTGATGATGCCGCTCGGCGCGCCCTTGCGCTCCAGCAGCGCGTTGGTTCCCACCGTGGTGCCGTGCACCAGCGCTGCAATCTCGCCCAAATCCTGGAGCCGCAACAGCAGCCCCTCGAGAAAGCCCCGCGACTGGTCGCCCAAAGTCGAGGGCGTCTTCGCCACCGAAACCTCTCCGCGCTCTTCGTCGAAGAAGAACAGATCGGTGAAGGTGCCGCCCACATCCACCCCCACCGCAAAGCGCCGCGCGCCGCTCACCGGCGCGCTCCGTCGGCCTTGGCGGCGTGGGGATAGTGCTGCGCCGTGTGTTCGGCGGTGGTGTAGCCGAGCTGCAGATCGCGGGCGATGGCCGCGGGGTTGCGCTTGGCGGGCGGGCCGTGGCCGCCGCCGCCGGGAGTCTGCAACAGCACGCGCTGTCCGCGCTGCAGCTTCACGCCCACCGCCTTGGACGCCATGGGCGGCTCGGTCATGGCCTCGCCGCGCGGATACAAGAAGATGTTGCGCGCGCCTTCGCCGCCGCCCGCCACGCCGCGTGGCGCAAAGCGCCCGCGCTCGCCGAACAAAAACAAATCGGCGCGCTCTTCCAGCAATTCAATCTCGTAAATTGCGCCGAGCCCGCCGCGCCGTTCGCCCGGCCCGGCGCTGTCCGGGCGCAGCGCCCAGCGCGTGAAGGCTACGGGGTAGGCCGCTTCCAAAATCTCCACGGGCGGAATGGTGGCGGTGGAGATGGGCGCGTTGGCGTGGTTCAGCCCGTCTCCCGTGGCCGATGCGCCGAGCCCGCCGCCGAAGAAGCAGAACATGACCCAGCGCTGCCCCGCGCCGGGCGCGCCATTGCTGCGGTGGCCGGAGAGCGAAAGCGCGTTGATGGTGCCGTAGGCGCAGCCGTAGGAGAGCGCGGGCGCGGCCTGCGCCATGGCCTGAAAGATTGCATCCACCACGCGCAAAATGGTTTCGGTGTAGCCGCCCACCGGGCGCGGCGCGCGGGCGTCGAGCAGTGACGCCTCGGGCGTTTCGATGGTCACCGGCTCCAGCACGCCGGCGTTGGCGGGCACATCGGGGAAAATGTGCTTGAGCGCCACATAGCAGCTTGCCACCAGCGTGGAGCGCGCAATGTTGACGGGGCCCGCGCAAGCGCGCGCGGTGCGCGAAAAATCCAGGGTGAGAGATTCCCCCGCCACCACCAGATCCAGCCCAATGCGCAGCGGCTCGTCTGCAATGCCGTCGTTGTCCAGAAAATCGTCGCAGCGGTAGCGGCCGTCGGGCAGGTCGGCAATGTGCGCGCGCATCAACTTCGCCGCGCGCTGGTGCAGCGCGGCAAATGCCTCGCGCAAAGCTTCATCGCCGTATTCTTCCAGCAGCGCGTCCATGCGGCGGACGCCCAGCGCCAGCGCGGCCAACTGCGCGTGCAGGTCGCCGTAAATGGAAACCGGCATGCGCGAATTCGCCTGGGCGATTTCCACCACATCGCTGCGCAGCTGGCCCGCTTCCACCAGCTTCACCGGCGGCATGACAAAAGCTTCCTGGAAGCACTCCGTCGCCTCGGGGTTGTAATTGCCGGGCACTGCGCCGCCCACATCGTGCCAGTGGCCCACCGAAGCCAGGTAACAGAAGGGCGGCGCAGGCGGCGCGCCCGCGGCTTCGCGCGCGCGCTGCGCGGGGGTCTTGTAAGGGCGCACCAGTTTGAAATCGTTGAAGTGCGTGCCGCCATCGTAGGCGTCGTTGAACAGGTAAATGTCGCCATCCGCCGCCGGCGCGCGCCGGGTCTTTTCGATCACCGCGCGCACCGCAAAGGCCATGGTGCCCACAAAGACCGGCAGCCCCGACTTGCCCTGCACCAGGGTGGCGCCGCTCTCGCCGTCGTAGAGTCCGTGGCAGGCGTCGTGGGCCTCGGCAATGGTGGGCGTGAAGGCGCTGCGGAACAAAGTCGCGTCCATCTCGTCGGCAATCTGCTCAATGCGCCCGTTCAACACGGCCAGGGTGACGGGATCCATCACGCGTTCTCCTGCGCGACATTGCGCGCGCGCTGCGCTTGCTGCAGATGGGGAATTAGTCCGCCGCTCTGCACCATGCGCACCAGAAAGTCCGGTAGCGGGCGGCAGGGCCAGCGCGCGCCGCCTTGGACGCGCACCCAGCCTTCCGCCACATCCACTTCGAGCTGCGCGGATTGCACAATCTCGCCCGCGTCTTCGCAGACCAGCGCAGGCAGCCCCAGGTTCAGGCAATTGCGCTGGAAGATGCGCGCGAAAGAGCGCGCCAACACCGCGCCCACGCCCAAAGTGAGCAGCGCCTCGGCGGCCTGTTCCCGCGAAGAGCCCATGCCGAAGTTCGCGCCGCCCACCACCACATCGCCGCGCTGCACCGAAGCGGCGAAATCCGGCGCGATGGATTCCAGGCAGTGCCGGGCGCGCTCTGCGGCCGGCAGCTTCATGTAGGCCCCCGGCATGAGCACATCGGTGTCAATCGAATCGCCGAACACCCAGGCGCGCCCCGAAACCCTCACGCCGCCCCCGCCACCGGCCGCGCAACGCCGCGCTCTGCCAACAGCGGCCGCGGATCGGCAATGCATCCCGCCACCGCAGAGGCCGCCACCGTGTAGGGCGAGGCCAGATACACCTCTGCATTCGGCGAGCCCATGCGCCCGCGGAAGTTGCGGTTGGTGGTGGAAATGCAGATTTCGCCATCGGCCAGCAGCCCCGCACCCAGCCCGGCGCAAGCGCCGCAACCCGAGGGCAGCAATATTGCGCCCGCCTGCGTCAGCGTTGCCAGCGTTCCGTCCGCCGCCGCCTGACTGGTGGTGCGCGCCGAGGCCGGCGCGATCAGCAGCCGGCAATCCCGGGCCACGCGCCGCCCGCGCAGCACCGCCGCCGCCATATGCAGATCGTCCAGCTTCGCGCCCACGCACGCGCCAATGTAGGCCTGGTGAATCGCCGCCCCGGCGCAAGCGCCGACGGCATCGCTGTTGGCGGGCGAGTGCGGCGCCGCCACCTGCGGCGCCAGCGCCCCGGCGTCCACTTCGGCGCGGGCGGCGGGCGCATCGGCATCGCTGCGCCAGCGCGCGAAAATTTGCGCGTCCGTGCCGCGCAAAGCTTCCGGAGGCTCGCGCCCGGTGGCGCGCAGCGCGGCCATGGTGCGCGCATCGGGGGCAATCAGCGCCGTGTCTGCGCCCAATTCCGCCGCCATGTTGGTCAGCACCATGCGCTCCGAAATACTCATTTCGGCCAGCGCCGGGCCCGCATATTCAATTACCTGGCCGTTGTGATCGGTGCCGAGCGAGGCGCAGAGATGCAGCATCAAATCCTTGGCCGAAACCCCGGGGGCCAGCGCGCCGCCGATCCACAACTGCAGAGTCTCGGGCGTTGTGATCCACACCTCGCCGCTGGCCAGCACCCCGGCCATATCGGTTGCGCCGTAGCCCGCCATGAAGCAGCCGAAAGCGCCGCCGGTGGTGGAGTGCGAGTCTCCGCCCGCCGCAAACATTCCGGGCCACAGGTGGCCGTGCTCGGGCAGCACCACATGGCAAATGCCCTGCATATCGTAGAAGTGCGCGGCCCCCGTTTCGCGCACCCAATCTCGGGTGAGCTTCAGAATGCGCGCGCTCTCGGCATCCGCCGCCGGCGTGAAGTGGTCGCTGACCACCACCACCCGCTCGGCATCCCACACCTGCGCGCCAATCTGCGCCAGCTTCGGCGCCACGCGGCGCGGCCCGCCGGAATCGTGAATCATCGCCAGGTCCACCCGGCAGACCAGAGTCTCGCCGGGGCGCACCTGCCCGCGCCCCGAGGCCCGCGCGATGATCTTTTCCGCAAGCGTGCTCGCCAATCCGTGTATCATACCGCCGCTGCCGCGCCCGCGCCCCGCCTGCCGAAAGAAGTCCGCCCAATGAGAAGTGCGAGGTTTGCCGCCATGGACCGCAACTCTGCCGAGACTCCTCCCGCCCCGCCGCCGGCAGAGAGCGGCGCGCTGGACGGCTCTGCGCCGCTGCCGCTCTACCACCAGCTCTTCCTGCTGCTGCGGCAGCAGATTATGGATGGCAGTCACCCGGGCGGCGCGCTGCTGCCGGGCGAATCGGAACTCTGCCAGCGCTACGGCGTTTCGCGCATCACCGCAAAGCGCGCGCTGGACGAGCTGGCGCGGCTCGGCCTCATCAGCCGCCAGCGCGGCCGCGGCAGCGTGGTGACCCGCGATCTGCCGCTGCCCGCGCTGCACTCGAACTTCGACGAGTTGCTCGACAGCCTGCTGGCGATGGGCCGCCAGACCCAGGTGGCGCTGCTGGAGTTCGATTACATCCCCGCGCCGCCCGGCGTGGCGGCAGAGCTGGAGATGGAGACCGGCGCTCCGGTGCAGTTTGCGGTGCGCACGCGCAGCCATCAGGGCAAGCCCTTCTCCTACCTGGTGAGCTATCTGCCCGAGGCGCTGGGCCGGCTCTTCGAGGCCCGCGATCTGCGCGATTCGCCCATGCTCGCGCTGTTGGAAAAGAACGGCGTGCGCATTGCCAGCGCGCGTCAGGCCATCACCTCGGTGCTGGCCGAGCCGAAGGCCGCCGCCGCCCTGCAGCTCGCCGCGGGCGCAGTGCTCACCCGGCTCACCCGCGTGCTGCGCGACGAAACCGGCCAGCCCGTGCAGCATGTCACCGCCTACTACCGCCCCGACCGCTACCAGTATTCCATGACGCTCATGCGCGTCTCCGGCGGCGGCGAAGGCGAATGGGGCGTGGCCGTCCCGCCGCAGGGCTGATCACTTCACGCGCTGCTCCCGAATCAGCGTCCGCTGCAGCAGCGCGTCGTCCACGAACCAGTGCCAGGTGCGCGCGCGCCGCCGGTTGTCGTCGCTGATCTGGATCATCTCGTAAAGGTAACTGCCCGGCAAATCCTTGCGGGTCCAGGTGAGCACGATGGAGCGCGAGTCCAGCTCCCAGGCGCTGCCGCGAATCCGGTCGTTGTCCCACCAAATGCGCTGGTCGCGGTAGTGCGCGGGAAAGTGAATCTCCTCGCGGCGGCCGTCGTCCCAGGTGTAGGTGTTCACCTGCATATAGGGGAACTCGCCGGAATCCGGAAAGCTGCACTCCAAATGCGAGGCGTGGCTGTCGAGCGGCTTGCCTTCCAGGTCCACCAGCAAGTAGCGGCCCTCCCACACGCCCTCGTGGCGGGCCAGCACCGGCATTTCCTTGCGCAGGTCAATCATGGCGTTTCTCCTTCAATGTGGCTGATGGATTGCGGGCTCTCAATGAGCACCACCTGAAAGCGCCCGGTGCCCTCGCGCAGTTTGCGGGCGCGGGCGTATTCCGGCGATTGCCAAAAGCGCCGCGCGTGCCCGGCGCTGGGCCATTCCGAAATTACTACGCTCATGTCGCCGCCGCCCCACAGGCCCTCCAGTTCGCGGCCGCCCCCGGCGGTGAGCAGGTAGCGCCCGCCGTGCGCCTGGACAATGCCGGGCACGGTTTCCGCGTAGGCGGCGAAGCGCTCGCGGTCGCTGAGCTGCGCCAAAATCACCAGGTAAGCGGGCATATATTACTCCAGCGCAAAGAGCGAGAGCGGCGGAAACCAGGCCACCGCGGCCAGGCCCACCAGCATGAGCAGCACAAAAATCGGCATTGCGCGGCACACGGTCCAAAAGCTCTCGCGGAAAGCCGCCATGGCGACGATCAGGTTCAGCCCCATCGGCGGAGTCAAATAGCCGATTTCCAGGTTGACGATCATCATAATGCCGAACTGCACCGGGTGCATGGCGTGATCCGCCGCCAGCGGCTGCAGCAGCGGAGAGAGCACCAGCACCGCAGAGCCGACATCGGCAATGCATCCCACCAGCAGCAGCAGCGCGTTGGTGCCCAGCAAAAAAGCCACTTGCGATTCAATGGCGCCGCCCACCCACTCCACCAGCCGCGTGGGAATCTGCTCGTAAATCATCAGCGTGTTCAGCGCCATGGCCAGGCCGAGCACGGGAAACAGCGCGCCCAGCAGCCGGCAGTTTTCCAAAGCGACGCCGGGCAAATCGCGGGGGCGCAGTTCGCGGTGCACCAGAAGCTCGACGGCCAGCGCCGTGAGCACCGCCGCCGCCGCGGCTTCGGTGGGCGTGAAGTAGCCGCTGTAAATGCCGCCCAGCACCACGGCGGGGGTGGCCAGGGCCGCCAGCGCGCTGCGCCCGGCCGATGCAATTTCGCGCGCCGACCAGCGCCCCCCGCGGCGCAGCCCGCGCCCGGCAAAAAGCGCGTAGAGCGCGAGCAGCCCGGCCAGCAATGCGGCGGGGCCCAGCCCCGCCTTGAACAAATCGGCGATGGAAACCCCCGTCATCACCCCGTAGAGAATCAGCGGAATGCTCGGCGGCACAATAATGCCGAGGGTGCCCGCCGCGCAGAGCAGCCCCAGCGCGAAGGATTTGCTGTAGCCGTCGGCCAGCAGCGCCGGATACATGATCGAACCCACCGCCAGCAGCGTCACCGTGGAAGAGCCCGAAATGGCGGCGAAGAACGCGCAAGCGCCAATGGCGCTGAGCGCCAGCCCGCCGGGAATGGGCCGCGCCAGCGCGCGCATCAGCTTCACCAGGCGCTGCGCCGTGCTGCCCCGCGACATAATTGAACCCGCCAGCATAAAGAGCGGCAGCGACAGCAGAATTTCCCGCGTCCCCGCGTGCCAGGTGTCATACACCGCGTAGGCGGGGCGGCCATCGCCCCACAGCCAGTGGGCGTAGAGAACGGCCACGCCCAGCAGCACAAAGACATTCTGCCGCAGCACCAGCAGCGCGCCGAGCAACAGCACCAGCAGCGCGATTTCGATGGAAGTGCTCATGGCGTTCCGCTGTTTCCGGCGGGGCCTGCGGCGGCGGGAGCGAGGGCGGGCCAGAGCGCAAAGATTGCGTGGCGCAACGCCGCCACGCCGAAGGCCAGTGCAAAAGCGGCCTGCGAGGGCCAGACCGGCCAGCGCGGCACAATGGTAATTTCGCCCAGCGCGTGGCTTTCTGCCGCCACCTGCACCGCCAGCGCGGCAAAGCAGAGACAAAACAGCGCAGTCAACGCCTCGCCGCAGCGCGCCGCCCCCGCGCGCCATGCCGCGGGCAGCAGGTGATCGGCAAAGCGCGGGCGCAAATGGCTGCCGCTGCCGGAAGCCAGCCCCAGCCCCGCCAGATAAGCGCCGAGCATTCCATAGACCGCCACCCGCGGCGCGGCGAAGATGCCGACGCCCGTCACTTCGCGGCGCAACACATCCGCCACCAGCGCCAGGGTCAGCGCAGAAAAGGCGCAGATTGCAACCGCGCGCTCGCAGCAGCCGATCCAGTGCAGCAGCCGCCGCGCCGCGCTCACCGCGCCCGCTCCGCCGCGCGCGCGCTTGCCTGCGCGGCGAAGGCGCGCTTGCCGCGGGCGATGGCGTCGGCAATCTCCTGGGCGCGGCCGCCCACCTGCGCGGCCAGTGCCGGCAGCGAACCCCGCGTGGCTTCGCGCCAGCGCGCGCGCTCCCCGGGCGAAAGCTCGTGAATGCGAATCCCCTCGGCGCGCATTGCCTCCAGCAGCCGCCCGCTCAGCTCGTGCACCTCGCGCCGCGCATCTTCGCCGCGCTGCGTCCAGGCGCGGCGCAGCAGCGCCTGCCATTCGGGCGCGGCAGATTCGAACCAGGCGCGGTTGGCGAGCACCGCGCCGGTATCGAAAGAGTGCCGGGTCAGCGCAAAATCGCTGGCGTAGCGGCGCGTTACAAAATAGTGAAACACCACGCCGCTGAGCCCGCCCTGAATCAACCCGGTCTGCAGCGCCGGCACCAGGTCGCCAGATCCCAGCACGATGGGATCCGCGCCAATGCGGCGCAGAAAATCCTGCGCGGCGAGATTGCCCGCGCCGCGCAGCCGCAGCCCGGCGGCGGCGGCGGGGGTGCGCAGAGAGCGGTCTGCGTAGAGATTCGTCCAGCCCACATCCACAAAATCAATCAGCGCCAGTCCTTTTGCGGCCAGCATTTCTCCCACCGGCCCGCGCAGGTAGCGGTCATAGACGAAGTTCGCCTCTTCGATGGAATCGAAGAGAAAGGGCGCCATGGCCACATTCAATTCGGGAATGATGACGGAGAGGCCCTGCAGCGAGTTGCCCGCCATCTGAATGCGGCCCCGGCGCAGCGCGGCCAGTTGCGCATCTTCGTTGCCAATCTGCCCCTCAATAAACAGGGTAATGCGCAGCGCGCCCGCGCTTCCGGTTTCGGCGCGGCGCTTGAAATCCAGCCAGCGCGCGTGCCAGGGCGTGCCGGGGCTGGTGGTGGCCGAAACCCGCGCCTCAAGCGGCTCCGCCGCTTCCGCGGCGGCGGCCGCGGCCACGGAGGCGGCCGCGCACAGGGCCAGCGCCGCGGCGCAGATCAAGCGCCTTGCGCTGCGCTCCACGCCTCGTCTTCGATCAGCAGCCAGGCGTAGCCGTCCGGGCTGCGGAAGCGCAGTGCGGGCAGGCCGAACTCGTCGGGCAGCACGCCGCCCACATCGGTTGCGCCCGCGGCCCGCAAATTTTCGCGCATGCGCTCAATGCCGCGCACCCGCCAGGTGTAGGCGCAAAATCCCAGCGCGCCGGGGCGCGAATCCGCGCGGCGGTCCCGCAGCGCGCTGGATTCCTCAAACTGCACGATCTTGAAGCGCCCCGAGCGGCGCTGCGCCCCCGGCCCCGAGCGCGGATCGTCGAAGTCCACCGTGCGGTGGCTTTCGCCGGGGCGCAGCTCGAAGATTTCGCGCGCGCCCACCGCCTGCGAAAAGGGCGTAATGGTGTCGGAGTTGCGCCGCAGCTTCAGCACGCCGTCGTAGAAGTTCGGCAGCGCCATATCGTCGCTGCAAATTACCGCGCCGGCGTGGGTCACCTGGCTGCTGCGCATGAGCGAATCTTCCGCCACCGCGCCGTAAAGCGCGCTTTCGTAATTGAAGCGCTCGAAGAAAACCTGGCGGGTGAGCGGGCGCACCAGATTCATCTCGCGCACCCCCAAAATGGGCTCACCGAAGGGCGCGCCCGGCTTCTCGTCCTTCTGGTAGATCACCGCAAAAATCGGCGGCTCGTGGGCCAGCGTCTGCCCCGCCGCCCGCGCCGCTTCCACATGGTTCATAATGTTCATCACGCTGCGCGTTTGGCTTGCGCCCCAGCGGTTGCCCGCCGTGCGAAACGGCGCCATGCCCAGGCCCGGCCCGGTGGGGCGCTTCCAGCGCATGAGCCGGAAGAGGCCGTGGTCGCTCTCCCCGTGCTGCAGGCGCAGCGATTCCAGCGGCGAGTTCACGCCGTAGAGCTCCCGCGCCCGCCGCGCCGAAAGCCGCCCCCGCGCGCCGGGGCGAAAGCCGAAGCCCGCCAGATAGCGCGCCGTGGGGCCGAATTCCTCCACGCCAATCAGCACCTCGTAGAGGCCGCCCACGCAGCCCGGCCCGCCCGCTCCGCTGTGCTCCGCCATTGGCCCTCCTTCCCGCCACGGCGGGATTCCCCTGGGGGACGAGAGTGCGATTTTTTTCACCCTTGCTTGCCATATTGATATAACATTCTCGCAGTGCAGCCGTCAATCGAAAAAGGCCGGGCCGCATGGGCGGGGCTGGAACCGGACGGGGAGAACAGGGTGGCAGCGAAGCGGGGCGCAGAAGCGCCCAAGGCCGGCGGGCTTTCGCGCCGGGGCTTTTTGTGGGGCGTGCTGGGAGCGGGCGCTGCGGGGGCGGTGGCCTGCGCGCCGCAGCGCGCGCCGGCCGCGCTCGAGCTCGAATCCGCCGAAGCGCGCTACGACGCCTTTTTGCGTATGCGCTGCGCGGGCGCGCAGCACCCCGAGGCCCAGGCCGTCTGGTGGTGGACGGGGGATGTGCACGCCTTTCGCCACGGCGCGCGGGGGCAGCGGCTCTTCGGCATGGAGTGCTTCTCGGTATCGCGGGCGCTGCCCGTCGAAGGCGGCCACGATCTGCTGCACCGGGAGTTCGGCCTGTATCTCGACGCAGAGAGCCGCGCGCCGCTTTCGCGCTGGCGCAATCCGCTGAACGGGCGCGAGGTGGAGGTGCTGCTTTTGGCGAACGATCCCGTCAACGGCCGCATGCGCCGCAGCGGCCCGCGCGCCTTCGATGTCTCCTTTACCCGGAGCGGCGCGGAAGTGTGGGCGAATCTCGACATTCTGCTGCGCTACCCCTCGCCGCTGCCCCGCGCGCAGTATCCGCTCAACTCGCAATCCGATACCTACGAGGCGGCGGAGCTTTTCCAGTTTCACGCGCGCCGGGACGATCTCGCCGACCCCGGGTTGCACTCGGCGCCCTGCGAGGTCTATTGGACCCGCGTCGGCCCCTGGCTGCCGTGGATGGAAATGGCGGATCGCCCCGGCCAGCTCATCTACCACTGCCGTGGCCGCAAGCTGCCCAATGTGGCCGCGCTGCCCGCCGGGCTGCGCCACGCCGCCGAAGACGGCTACGCGCAATTTCTCTCTGCGCCCGAAAGCTTCGAGGCGCCGAATGAGACCAGCTGGACCAAGTTCAAAAAATGGGAGGACGCGCGCCGCGCGCGCTCCTGAGGAGGAAACCCATGACCATTGCAATTCGCCGCAACCGCTTCGCGCACTTGGCCTGGGCGGCCCTGTTGCCGCTGGCCCTGGCCCTGCCCGCCGCCGCACAGGCTCCCCCTGGGGGGGGGGGGGTGGAAGAGTCCGACGCCCCGGAGCAGGTGGAAGAGATCATCGTCACCGCGCGCAAGATCGAAGAGAGCCTGCAGGATACGCCGGTGGCGGTTTCGGTGTTCGGCGAAGAGGCCATCCGCGATCTCGGCATTGACAGCGTGGACGATGTGGCGCGCTTCACGCCGGGCCTCAGCTTCTCCCGCGCCTTCGGGCGCAGCACCGAGCGGCCCGTGGTGCGCGGCCAGTCGAACATTCTGGCGGGGGTGCAATACGGCGTGGAATCGGGCACCGCCTACTTTGTGGATGGCGCATATTTCCTCGGCGATATCCAGGGCCTGGATATGAACGAGATTGAGCGCGTCGAGGTGATCAAGGGCCCGCAGAGCGCGCTCTACGGCCGCAACACCTACGCCGGCGCAATTAACTTCATTACCCGCGCGCCGGACGATAAATGGCACGGCAACGCCAAGGTCCGCGCCGGAGAGCACGGCATTCTCGAATTTTCGGGGGGAGCGCGCGGCCCGCTCTTCGCCAACCTGTTCGGCTCGCTGCAGCTTCGCAGTTGGCAATACGACGGCGAGTGGACCAACACCCTCACCGGCAAGGATGTGGGCGGCGAAGAGACGCAACAGCTCTCCGTCTCGCTGGATTGGCGGCCCGGAGAGAACTTCCGCGCCCGCTCGCGCTATTCATACAGCAAGGACGACGACGACACATTGGCGCTGTTTCTGCAGGGCACGGCGCAGAACAATTGCCACGAGGGCTACAACTCGTTGGCCCATCGCTTCGGGAGAGGAGGTGTTGCTGCCGGCACGAACCGCAACCAGTATTTCTGCGGCGCAGTCGAGCCCGGCACGGTGGCGCTGAACACCGATGCATATGAGACCCAAGGGCGCACCGTCCCCGACGGCACGGCCTTTGACGGTATTGAGCGGAGTCGGCAGTGGGGCAGCCTGTCGCTGGACTGGGACATTCTGGGATCGGGTTGGACCGCAACACTGCTTGGCAACTACCACACCAACAAGGAGAATTTTGGATCCGACAGCGATCACTCGGCGCTGAATATCATCCCCGGTCCGGCTGGCATTATAGAAGCCATTTTCGCTTTCACCGAACGCGAAATTGCGCGGGACTGGTCCGCAGAATTTCGGCTGGCTTCGCCCGTGGACCAGAGCGTCCGCTATCTGATAGGCGGCTACACCTACCGCAATAAAGATCAAACCCGCGACATCACATTCACATCGGGCTCGCCGGGCACCTACGGGGGCGGGAACAGCGGGACAAGCACCATCAGCAACTCGGCGGCCTTCGCGCTCTTCGCATGGGATGTGACGCCCGAACTCACGCTCACCGCCGAGGGCCGCTACGCCAGCGAGAGGAAGACTCTCTCGACTCCTGCCGACGGTGACGATCCCGCTTTCTGGGGCACGCTGAGCTTCAGCGATTTCACGCCGCGCTTCACGGTGGATTACAAGCTCGGTGGCGACACGCTGCTCTACGCCGTTTTCGCCCAGGGCACCAAGCCGGGCGGCCTGAACGGCCTGGATGGCGAACCGGTGGGCGCCATCACCTACGAGAAGGAGGAGTCCGACAACATTGAGATCGGCGTAAAGACCGCTTGGCTGGACAACCGCCTCACCACCAACGCCGCGTTGTTCCGGATTGACGCCGACAATGTGCAGCTCACCACGGCAATCCCGCCGACGATGGGGGCGGGCGCCCTCACATCGGTTGCCACCAACCAGGGTTCGGCGGAGATCAACGGGCTGGAGCTGGATTTCATGTTGCGAGCCACGCGCCATCTCGACCTGGGTGTGGGCTACGCCTGGACCAATGCCGAATTCACCGAGGGCTGCGACGACTTCCAGTACACCCTCACCAGCGGCGGCTATCAATACCACCCCGATCCGTCCATGCGCGACGGCGACGATAGTGGCGGCGACTGCTCGATTGAAGGCAAGCAACTGCCGCTCACCTCGGAGCACATGGCCAACGCCTGGGCGAAATGGGAGCGGCCGATTCGCGGCGGCTTCTCGTTTTTTGCCAGCGCCAATGTGAGCTACGAGTCCTCGAAGTTCGCGCAGGTGCACAACGGCGCGGAGACCGGCGACGCCACGCTGCTCGGCGGACGCATCGGCGTCCGCGGAAACAATGGCCTCTGGGAGCTGGCCTTCACCGCTTACAATCTCACCGACGAGGACTCGGTCACCGCTGTGACGCGCTGGCTGCAACTCGGCTCTGCGTTTGGCGATCCGGACGACCCGGAGACAATGGCCAATGAGGCAACTCTCAACTATGTTCCTTCCACCAGCCTTCTTCCCTCCGGAGTGAACCCGGCCAGAGTCCGCTCCGGTGCGCCCCGCGCCTTCTTCGGATCGCTGCGCCGGGGCCGCGCGCTGGGCCTCGAGCTCAGCCTGAAGTTCTGAGCAGCGCGCCGGGCGCAATGCGCGCACACTCCAGCCGCCACCCCGGCGCGGCAAATGCGGCGGGTGTGCGGCGCGCGCTCTGCGCCGCCGCCCTCGCCGCGCTGATTCTCCCGGCGGGCTGCGGCGCGGGGGGTGAGTCTCTCGAAGCCGAGGCGGCGCGCCTGGCCCGCACCCTGGCCGGGCGCTGGGACAACCAGGAGCAGCACGACCTCGAGCGGCGCAATGGCGCGCCGCCCGAGGCGTTGCACGAGCGCATTCACTCCATCTTCGCGCCGGTTTCGCTCGCCGGGCTTTCGGGAAATGTGCTGTATGTGCAGCAATATCTGGACGACGATCCGCAGAAAATCTACCGCCAGCGCATCTACCACATCACCGCAGACACCGGGGCCAACGCCGTGCGCCTCGACATTCTCGCCTTCCCCGATGCGGCCGCAGTGAAGGACGCGCACGAGAATCCCGCGCTGCTCTCTTCGCTGAAAGCAGATTCGCTGCGCCGCTACCCCGGCTGCGAGGTGTTCTGGAAGCGCCGCGCAGAGGGCGGCTGGACCGGACAGGTGCGCCCCGGCGCGTGCAGCTTCGTTTCGCAGCGCAGCGGCAAGCGCATTGTGGTGGAAGACGATCTGCTGCTAACACAGGACGAGCTCTGGATACACGACCGCGCCCACGATGAATCCGGCGCGCTGGTCTATGGCAACCGCGCCGGCATTCCCCACAAACTGCGCCGCGTCGGCGGCTTTGAGTAGGCGGGCTACCGGAAATTAGTCGCCGCGCCAGTGCGTTTCTGCCAGCCGCGCAATTACCGCGGCTTGGCGGCGGCGAAAAAACTCGCGGTCGGGCTGTATCACTTCGCCGCCGCGCAGCAGGCTGTTCGGGGGCTGGCCGCTGCGCTCGGCGTAGCCCAGCCGAAACAATTCCAGCGGCAGGCGGCTTGGCAAGTTTCCCATGCCGGGCCTGCGCCGCGCGCGGCGCAGCGCGCCGATATCCAGTTCGGCGTTTGCCGCCATGCTCTCGCCGGGGCCGGCCTCTGCCAGCACGCGGCCCAGGTGATCAATCACCCGGGAGCCGCCGTCGGTAGATTGCGCCGGCACCCCCGCGCCCACCACCCCCGCGCTGTTGGCCGAAACCACAAAGGCCAGGTTCTCAATGGCGCGGGCGCGCTGCGCAATTTCCTTTTGCGTAGCCAGCGGCGAGCCGATTTCGCTGGTGGAATGGCAAAAAACCTCCGCCCCGCGCAGCGCAAAGCAGCGCGCAATTTCGGGGTAGAGCACTTCTTCCGAAGCCAGCGGCGCAAGCGCGCCCAGCTCGCAGCGCAAAACCGGAAACACCCCCGCAAGGCCGTAGCGGTCCAGATATGCCTCCCACACATCCCATGGCCCGGCGGCGTAGAGCGAAATGAGCCGCCGGTAGCGCAGCAGCACATCGCCGCTGGGGCCGAAGAGCAGGCACGCCTGAAAATGCAATCCGCCGAAGTGCTCGTCGGTTTCGTAGGTGTTGCAGGCGAGAAACACCCGGCGCTGCGCCGCGATTTGCCCCAGGGCCTCAATCTCCGGCCCCGCCGGATGCAGCGCCGCCCACGCGGCCCAGTGCTTTGCCGCGCGGCCCGCGGGATACCCGGTAAGCGCATACTCGGGCAGCACGAAGAGTCGCACATCTGCGCCGAGAAAATCTGCAGTCGCCGCCACCTGTTCGCCAATGCGCTGCACGGCGGCGGCCATTTGCGCCCGCGCTTCGCCGCGATCCGCGCACTGCGCCAGCGAGCGGCACTCGCTCTGCAACGCCACGGCCACAAATGCCGGGGCCGTTGCGCCTTCCGCTGCATTTCCCTCTTCGCCGCTGCTCGCCGCGTGCATACTGCACCAGTATAGTAGAGAAATGCGCGAAATCTGCGTCCGCAATCCCCGCAGCGGCGCGCGCGATTACCGCTTCCGCACGCCCTCCGAAGCCGAACTCCATGCACTTTGCGCGCGGCTGCGCGCGGGGCAGCGCGGCTGGGGCGCGGCGCCGCTTTCGCAGCGCCTGGCAACCTTGCGGCAGTGGCGCGCCGAGCTTCAGGCGCGGCGCGAGTCCATTGTGGAGGCGCTCTGCGCCGATACCGGCCGCCGCTTCATTTCGCAGGTGGAGTTCGATTCCGTGCTGGCCGCCGCGCTGCGCTGGGAGCAAGCCGCGCCGCGCATTCTCGCCCATGCGCCGCGCAATTCGCAGTCGCTTCCCAGCGTGCGCATTGAAACGGCGCTGCACCCCTATCCGCTGGTGGCGAGCATTACCCCGTGGAATTTGCCGCTGCTGCTGGCGCTGCTGGATGCGCTGCCCGCGCTGGTGGCGGGCTGCGCCGTCATGGTGAAGCCCAGCGAGGTGACGCCGCGCTTCATCGAGCCGCTGCGCCAGAGCATTCGCGCCGTGCCGCGTTTGGCCGAAGTGCTGGAAGTGGTGGCGGGCGATGGCGAAACCGGCGCGGCGCTGATTTCGCGCGCCGATGCCGTCTGCTTCACCGGCAGCCTGCGCACCGGCCGCAAAATTGCCGCCGCCGCGGCGGGCCGGTTGATCCCCGCCTTTCTGGAATTGGGCGGCAAAGACCCGCTCATTATCGGCGCGCGGGCGGATATGCAGCGCGCGGTAAATGCCGCGCTGCGCGGCGCGCTGCTCAATTCGGGGCAGGCCTGCCAGGCCATCGAGCGCATTTACATCGAGGAAGCTGCGGCGGATGAATTTTGCGAGCGCCTGGCCGCGGCGGCGCGGGCGGTAACGCTTTCTTACCCCGACCCGGCGCAGGGCCAGCTGGGCCCGCTTATTTGGGAGGGGCAGGCGCGCATTTTGGAAGCGCACATTGCCGACGCCCGCGCGCGCGGCGCCGCGATTTTGTGCGGCGGCGAAATTGAGCATCTGGGCGGCGGCCTGTGGCTGCGCCCCACGCTGCTGGCCCGCGCGAATCACGAAATGCTCGCCATGCGCGAGGAGAGCTTCGGCCCGCTGCTGCCCATCATGGCCTGCCGCAATCTCGCGCACGCCGCCGAACTGGCGGCGGATTCCCAATACGGACTCAGCGCCGCGGTCATTGCGGGCAGCGCGGACGAGGCGCTGGCCGTTGCGCGGCTTTTGCCCGCCGGGGCCGTCAGCATTGGCGACGCCGCGCTTACCACCATGGTGCACGACGCCGAAAAGCACGCCTTCGGCCACTCCGGCCTGGGCGCTGCGCGCATGGGAGAGGCCGGCCTGCTGCGCTTTTTGCGCCGCCAGGCCCTGCTGGTGCAGCGGGGCGATCCGCTCCCGCTGGCGGCATTTGACGAATCCGGCGCTGCGGCGGCCTTCTAAGCCCGTCCCCACGGGGGGGGGGGGGGGTGGAAAAGGGCTTGACAAAGAGGCGGCAAAAACCCTTAATTGGGGCGACGGGCAATCCCGCCCGCTGAAAGGAGCAGGACATGAGCAAGGTCTACGGGTTGATTCTGGCGGGGGCATTTTTGGCGCTGTGTTCCGCGCCGCTTGCGGCGCAGGAGTTCGAGGAGCCGCAGGAGCCGCCGCGCTTCGAAGCGGACGACTCGCAGCGGCCGCAGCGGAGCGGGAGCAACTGGAGCTTCTCGCTCGGCTTCGGCGGCGATTTCAGTCCGGATTACGACGGCTCGGACGACTACCAGGGCTCGCCGCTGCCCATCATTGCGGTCACCTACCGGGAGCGCTTCTTCTTCTCCACGGAGGAAGGCGGGCTCGGCGCGGTGTTGTTCGAGGGCGATTGGCTCTCGGCCAATGCCTTTGTGGGCTACGACTTCGGGCGCGACGCCGGGGACAGCGGCGCAGGCGGCGGCACCACCGGCGGCACGGACGACAACGACGCGCTGCGCGGCTTCAAAAAGGTGGACGGCACAGTAATGGCCGGCGTTTCGGTAGATGCCTTTGTTGGCTTTGCCGAAGCTTCCCTGGGTTACAGCCAGGGCTTTGGCGGCCACAAGGGCGGCCTGCTTGATTTCGGTTTGAGCTGGCCCATTCCCCTCCGCCAGGATGAGACCATGGGGCTGGAGCTGGGCATCTCGGGATCCTGGGCCACGAAGGATTACATGAAGGCCTACTTCGGCGTCACGCAGGAAGAGGCGTGCGATCACAACAGGGACCCGAAAATCAGTATGTTGAGGGCGGGGATGATGGAGCCGGCCTGCGGAGCAACTGCTGCAATGTTGAACATGGCTCTGGACCCTGTGGGGAAAGACGACCTTCTCTACCGGGCCGCAGAAGCGAACCCCAACGGCTACGAGGCCAAGGCCGGCATTATGAGCTACGGCGCAAGCGCGGCCTTTTTCTGGCAATTCGCCAGGAAGTGGGAGGCGGGAGTGTTCGTGGATTACATCCAGCTGGCCGGCGACGCCGCAGACAGCCCGCTGGTCGAAATCGCCGGCACCGAGTCCCAGCTCTCCGGCGGACTCTCCATTTCCTACCGCTTCGGCCGCTAGCCCCGCATTTGTCAGCAAGAGCGCGGCCGCCCGCTTGCGGGGCGGCCGCGCGCGCCATAGGCTTTGCCAATGCGCCGCATCGTCATTACGGGCAGCACGCGGGGGATTGGGCGCGGCCTTGCCGAGGCTTTTTTGGCGCGGGGCTGCGCGGTTGCGGTCAGTGGCCGCAGCGACGCTGCGGTATCCACCTGCGTGGCCGAACTGGCGCAGCGCTACGGCGCAGAGCTCGTAACCGGCCGCGCCTGCGAGGTGACGCGCCCGGCAGATTTGCAGGCGCTCTGGGATGCGGCGGCGCGGCGCTTCGGCGGCGTGGATGTGTGGATCAACAACGCGGGGCTGGGTTTGCCGCTGCGCCCGCTTTGGGAGCAGGACGCCGGGGCGATGCAGGCGCTGGCCGCCACCAACCTGGGCGGGCTGCTGCTCGGCAGCCGGGTGGCGCTGCGCGGCATGATGGCGCAGGGCAGCGGCCATCTCTGGAACATGGAGGGCTTCGGCAGCGGCGGCGAAGTGCGCGCGGGAATGTCCGCCTACGGCGCAAGCAAGCGCGCCGTGCGCTACCTGCATCGCGCGCTGCAAAAGGAAGTGGCGGGCACGCCGCTGCGCGTCGGCGCGCTCAGCCCGGGCATTGTCATTACAGATTTCATCACCGGCGATTACGATCTCAGCCCCGATACCGAACAGGGACAGCGCAACCGGCGCATCTTCAACATTCTGGGAGATTTGCCGGAGACGGTGACGCCGTGGCTGGCAGAGCGCGTGCTGCGCAGCGAAAAGAGCGGCGAGCGCGTGGCATGGCTCACCACCGGCAAGGCCATGCGCCGCTTTTTCGCCGCGCTCTTCCGCAAGCGCAATCTCTTCGCCGCGCTGGATGCCCCGCGCGCCTAGGCGGGCTCAGCCGCCGCGCTGCAGCGAGACGAGCTCGTAGCGGGTCTGCATATAGCCGCCCACCGCGCCGCGCAAAAAAATGTAATCACCGGCGCTGCACCAAATATCGTAGGGCGGGTGCTCCACGGGAAGCTCGTCGGTATCCACATAGCGAAAATGCAGCGCGTCGAAGCGGCCCGCCGCCACTTCAATCTGCTCTTCGCCCACAAACTCCAGGCCGAAACCGGCCTGGAACAGCAGCGGGCCGGTGGCGCCCCGGTGGTCGGGAGAGGTGAGCATTACATCGGGATAAAATGCGCGGCCCGGCCCCGCGCTGCGGTCGTAAAGCTGCAGGCACAGGGCGTCGCCCACCAGCGGGTGCGCCACCAGCCCGCGCAAGCGGCGCGGCAGCGCAATGCGCTGCGCGGTGCGCCCGCTCTGGCGGTTGAAGCTCTCGCATTCGGCCTGCGATTCCGCAAAGCGCATCCAGCCGCTGCCCTCAAAGCGCCCGCCCACGCTGAGCCGCACAAAGGCGTCCAGGGGGTGGCCCGCGGGGTCCAGGCTCAGCACCACATCGCGCAGCACATCGGGGGCGTCGTCAATCTCGCAGTGCGAGTGCACCACGCGCACGCCGTCGGATTGGCGGGTGATGCTGAAATACTCGCGCCCGCGCTCCCGCCCCCGGCGCTCCGGCTTGTCGCTGGTGTAGAGAATGGCGCCGCGAACGGTGCTGTGCAGCGCGCCGCCGGCAATGCCGCTCATTGCGCGCTCCGCTCGCGCAGGGCGCGAAAGCCGGATTCGAGTTCGCCCAGCACCCGGGCCGCGGCGGGCTGCGCTTCGAGCCACTCCCAGCGCGCCCGCAGCGCGCCGAGTCCGTCCAGCACATCGGGCTCGCCCCAGGCTTCGGCCAGACGCAGGGCGTAGAACAAACTGGGAAGCAGCGCGCAATCTGCCAGCGAGAGCGCCCGCGGCGCGCCCGCCTCTGCCTCCGCGCCCGCGCCCGCCTCCGCCGCGCCGGCGGTGGCGCCGCCGGCAAAGTGGCGCAGCAGACCGTCGAGCATCTGCAGCGCCCCGCGCATTTCCGCAAGCGGCGGCGCAGTCTCTCCCGCCAGCAGCGCGCGAAACAGCGGAAACACGGCGCGGTCCACCAGCAGTTCCGCGCAGCGCATCAGCGCGCGCTCCCGCGCCCGGCCCCAGGCATCGGCGGGGCGCAGCGGGTTTTCGGCAAAGGCCTCTTCCAGGTAATCCAAAATTGCCCCGGATTCCGGCAGATAGCGCGGCGCTTCGCCCGGCGCGCGCAGTTCCAGCACGGGCACCTTGCCCAGGGGGTTGCGCGCGCGCAGCTCCGCCGACCGCAGCCCTCCCGGCGGCTCGGCAATGGCCACCGGCAGCGCCCGCGCATAGATCATCAGCCGCACCCGCGCCGTATAGGGCGAAACCGCACTTCCGAGCAGCGTCAATTCCATCACCCCCCTCACAGCAGGTGCAGCCCCAGGGCGGCGTTCAGCAGCAGGCCGGCCCAAATGGCGAGCACCAGCGGGCGGCAGTGGGCCAGGCTCTGCGCAATGGCCAAATTGTGCTCCGGGCTGGGCGGCCCGCTCTGCAGGGCTGCGAAGGCCGGGCCGAAGGGGCGCAGCGCAATGCGGATGCCAAGCCCGCAGCCCACCAGCGCTGCAAACACCAGCAGCTTGACGGCCAGCCAGGGCGCAACCAGCGGCGGCCCGGATTGCGGCGCAAGCAGCGCGCCAATGGCAAAGCCGCCCAAACCCAGGGCCAGCACCGCGCGGAAGCCCAAATCTACCTTGGCCAGCGGCACGGCCAGCCCGGCCGCGGCCGCGCCCAGCCGGGGGCCGAAGTGCAGCAGCAGCACCATCGCCAGCCAGCCCAGCGAGAGCGCCCAAATGGCGGCCAGCCAGCCGGCAGAGAGCGGCAGCCAGCCGGCGTGCGCGGCCATGTGCACCCCCGGCGCTGCAATCAGCGTCATGCAAATGCGCGGCCCCTGGTCCAGGCCCATCATAATGCGCCCCGCCACCCGGCGCGCTTCGGCAGACAAATCGCTGCGCTGCAAAAAGCGGCTGGAGTAGAAGACGCCCAGATCGCCGCCCAGCCAATAGACGAAGCAGAGCAAATGGGCGAAGCCCAGCGCCGTGTAGAGATCCATCAGCCGGCCTCCGGCGCGCCGGGTTCGCGCAGCGGCACCACGCGGCCGCGCACCGCCAGCCCCCACACCGCCACAATGAGGGCCAGCGCGCCGAAGAGCAGGAAGGGGCCGGAAGGCCGCCAGTTGTCGAAGAGCCGCCCGCCCAGCGCGCTCGCCACCAAAATGCCCGCCGCGCCGCTCAGGTTGAAGAAGCCGATGACCGCGCCGCGAACGCGGGGGGGCGCTTGCTGCGCAATCAGCACGCCGCTGGTGATAATGCAGCCCACCTCGCCCAGGCCAATGAGCGCGGCCGCGCCCACCACGCCTAGCAGGGCCGCCAAATCCAGCCCCAGCGGATCGTGGATGAACCAGGTGCTTCCGTAGCCCAGCGCCGCCACCGCGCAGGCCAGCACCAGCGCCGTCACGCGGTTCAGGCGGTCGGCCAAAATGCCGAAGAGCGGCGCGCCGATCAGCGCAAAAGTCTGCGCCACGCCAATGACCAGCCCCACCCGGGCCACCGCATCCACGGGGGTGTAGCCCGCCGCCACGCCGAACTTTTCGCCCCACACGGTGAAGAACACGCCCAGCACCGTCAGCAGCCCGCGCGACAAAAAGGCCGCGCCGTAGGCCAGCGCAATGCCCGGATCGCGCGCCGCCCGCAGGCCCTCAATGGCAATCTGCAGCAGGGTGCCCTCGGGCCGCTGGGTTTGATTCACGGCGCGGCGCTGCAAAAAGAGCGCCAGAAAAATTGCGACGGCGAAAGACAGATAGGCCACCAGCTGATAGGTGCGGCGCACCGCGGTTTGCGAATCGTCGCCCAGCGAGGTGAGCAGGCTCGGCAGCTTCAGCAGCGCGAACACCGTGATCATGGCGCCGATGCCGTTCATTACGCCCTGAATGCCGGTGGCGCGGCCGCGGTCCGCATCCACCGCGTAATCGGCCAGCACCGTGGGCAGCATGCCAATCACCGCCGCCACGCCCACGGCGTAGAACAGCCGCATGACCAGCAGTCCGTTCAAGCTTCCCGCCTCTGGCTGCAAAAAGCAGAGCAGGCCCAGGAACACAAAGCCGCCGCAAAAAATCGGGAGCCGCCCGATTTTGTCCGAGAGCGAGCCGAATATCCCGACCAGTCCCAGCACCACCACCTCGCCCCAAAACACCAAATCGCCGCTGATGCTGCCCTTTTGCTCCGGATCCACGCCCAGCTCGGGGGTGAGCAGCAAAATCTGCGCCTGATTCATGAAGGCGAAAATGAGAATGGACACCAGCGCCGCCACATAGAAGGCAGCCAAATTGATGGGCTGCACCCCCGGTGCGAGGCGGATGCCGAGGAAACGCTGCGACATGGTTCCTGTTACTCCTTTTTCAGCCGGCCACAGGCTCGCCGAGTTCACGCAGAGACACCACCCGGTTTCGCACCAGCAGCGCCCACAGCGCCACAACCACAGACAGCGCGGCAAAGACCAGGAAGGGGCCGGTGGGATGCCACCCGCCGAACAAATCGCCGAGCGAGCCCGCCACCACAATACCCACCGCGCCGCTCAGGCTGAAGAAGCCGATGACCGCGCCGCGCACGCGTCCGGGAGCTTGCTGCGCAATTAGCACAGCGCTGGTAATTTCGCAGCCAACGGCGCCGAAGCCGATGAGCGCGGCCACAGCCGCCACGGCCAGGTCGCCGAGCAGCCCCGGCAATTCGAGGCCCAGCGGATCCTGGATGAACCAGGTGCTTCCGTAGCCCAGCGCCGCCACCGCGCAGGCCAGCACCAGCGCCGTCACGCGGTTCAGGCGGTCGGCCATCAGGCCGAAGATCGGCGCGCCGAGCAGCGCAAAAACAATCGCCACAATGAATGCGAGGCTGGTCTCCTCCGGGCCGAGTCCGATATCCAGGCCGCGCTGCTTGCTCCAGAGCGCAAAAAAAGCGCCGAACATCGCCAGCGGCGCACGCGCCAAAAAAGCCCCGCCATAGGCCAGCGCCACACCCGGATCGCGCGCCGCCCGCAGGCCCTCGCGGGTAATTTCCCACACGCTTTCGCGCCGCTGCGCCTGGGCCAAAGTGCGGCGCTGCAAAAACAGGCACAAAAACAGCGCGACGGCGAAGATCAAATAGGCCGCCGCCTGGTAGGTGAAGCGCAGCGCCGCCTGCGAATCGAAGCCCAGCGAGACCAGCAGCTTCGGCAATTGCAGCAGCGCGCCCGTGGCCAGCAGCGCGCCCATGCCGCCCATCACGGTGCGAATGCCGGTGGCGCGGCCGCGGTCCGAATCCACCGCGTAATCGGCCAGCACCGTGGGGAGCATGGCGATGGCGGCCGCCACCCCCACGGCGTAGAGCAGCCGCAGCGCCAGCAGGCCGGCCACGCCGTCCAACTGCGCTTCGCCCGGCAGCAGCCGCCCCAGCTCGGCGCCCACCCGCTCGGCCTGGGGGTGGAGAAAGCAGCACAAGCCCATGAGCAAAAAGCCCAGCGCAAAAACCGGCAGCCGCCCGAGCTTGTCCGAGAGCGCGCCGAACAGGCCGACGCACAAAATCACCACCCAGCTTCCCCACAGCACAATGCCTCCGCCAACGCCGCCCGCCCGCGCCGCCTCTACCCCCAGGGTGGTGGTCAGCAGCAGGGCCTGCGCCTGGGTCATGAAGGCGAAGACCAGCGTGGAGAACAGCACGGCGATGTAGAAGGCCGCCATATTGACGGGCCGCACCCCGGGCATGAGGCGAATGCCCAGGTAGCTTTGGAGCCGCCGTTCTCCCTGCGGGGAATCCGGTGCGTTGGCAGACACGGCGAATTCTCCCTCAGCCCGGCGCTCCCTCCGCCCGGCGGTTTGGGGGCTTTTCCGGCCCTTTGCGGCCCCTCGGGCGTTCCGCCGCCCTTGCGGGGGGCCGGGGACGGGCGAATTATTTTAGCGCCAGGGGCGGGTGGATGGTATAACATTATCCCAGCGCCGCGCCGCGCGGCGCAGGTGGCGAGGAGGATTGCACCATGAGGCTTGAGGGCATTTCGGCCAGCGCGCTGGCGCTGGCACTGGCGGCGGGCTTCCCGTTCCCGGCAGAGGCGCAGGAAGCCTCCGGCGAGGAGCAGATGTCCGCAATTGACGAGATCATCGTCACCGCGCGCAGGCGCGAGGAATCGCTGCAGGATGTGCCCCTGGCCATCACCGCACTGGACGCCGGGGATCTCGACAGCGTGGGGGCGCGCGGCCTGGAAGACATCGCCGCCCGCACCGTGGGCTTCACCTACGAGCCCTTCGCCAACTCGGGCAACACCGGCTACCCGGTCATCCGCGGCCTCAGCACCAGCTTCGTCTCGGCGCGGGTGCAGAATGTGGGCGTCTTCATGGACGGCATTTACCTGCAGCGGCAGGGAATGTTCGACCCCGGGCTGCTGGATGTGCAGCGCGTGGAGGTGGTGAAAGGCCCGCAAAACGCCCTTTACGGCCGCAACGCCTTCGCCGGCGCCATCAACTATGTGACCGGGCAGCCCACGGACGAGCCCTCGGGGCATTTGAGCGCAGATACCGGCAGCGGCAACCGGCGCAGCATCAAGCTGCAGCTCGCAGGCCCGCTGGGCGGCGACAAAGTGCTCGCCAAAATCGCCCTCGGCGCATCGGATTTCGACGGCCACACCCGCAACGATCACCCCAACGCCGGGCTCGATCTCGGCGGCGCCACCACCACCGACGCTCTCGGCGGCTGGGACGACAAGGCCGGCAGCCTGGCGCTCACCTACCGCCCGCTGGAAGAGCTCTCCTTCACCGCCAGCTACTACCACAACGAAACCGAGCGCGAGCCCGCGCCCTACTATGTGCTGTGGGGCGCAAACTCGGGCCGCGTGGGCTTTTCGCAGCACGGCGACCTGAACTGCAACCAGGCGTTGCGCCCGGGCATTTTCAGCGGCGCGCCCGCCACCGTGGGCAACACGCTGTTTTGCGGCGAGCTTCCCAGCCAGCCCGGCCCCGCTACGGCCTTCATGATCCAGCCCGCCGGTGTTCCCGTGCCCGTTCCCAGCGGCGCGGGGCCGGACAACCGGCCCAGCGGCATTCTGGTGGACCCGCGCTCCGTGGGGCTGGACGCCGAGACCAGCATCGCCAGCTTCCGCGCAGAATGGGAGATCAACAGCGATCTCGTCCTCTCCTATCTGTTCGGCTGGACGGAATACGACGCCTTCACCAACGGCGGCAACGCAGACCGCAACCCGCTGGTGGGTTCGCGCATCACGGTGCCGAACAAAGTCTACACCTCAGATCCGGACGGCCCCGGGCCGCTGACGGCGGGCATTGACCCGATGTCGGGCTTCACCACCTTCCATGTCAACCAGTTCAGCGGGCGGCCCATTACCAAGCTGGAATCCACCTCGCACGAGCTGCGCGCGGAGTGGTTCTACGGCGATTTCGAGGTGAGCGGCGGGCTTTACTACTCGCGTGTGGATGACGAGGAGCACTTCCAGGAGTTCTACACGCCGCTGCTCGGCACCAGCCCCACCAGCCAGCGGGCCGTTTATCAGGGCATCTACACCCCCGGTGATTTCGTCCCCGTTCCGTTGCCGCCCGGCACCGTGTTGCCGCCCGGCGTGCCGACGCCGACGGCTCCCACTTCACAGAACATCAACCCCGCCCTGTTCACCACCAACGCCGACGGGCTGCTGGTGCTGAACCCGGCCAGCTTCCGGGCCAACCCCGTGCAGGCGGAACTGACGCGCTTTGACGACGAAATTGCCGCCGCCTTTGCCAGCGTGAGCTACGACTTCCTGAATGTGTGGCGCGTGGCGCTGGAAGCGCGCTTCACCCGGGAGAGCAAGGAGGTGCAGCGCGTTACGCCCAGCCTGAACCAGATGGGCCGCACGGCGCTGAACTGCATGGCCGCTCCCACGCCCCCGGGTCCTCCGGGGCAACCCGCGCCCAGCCCTCCGGGCTGCGACAGCCCCGTCGGCCAGGTCTATAACTTCTCGGGCGCGCCGCTGAAGGACGAGGAGAACTTCACCTACATTACGCCGCGCCTCACCGTAGAATGGCGCGGCCTGCCCCAAACGCTGCTCTACGCCTACGGCGCATCGGGCGTGAAGGCGGGCGGCTTCAACAACGCTGTGCGCCAAGACCAGCTCAGCTACGACGAAGAATCGAACCTCACCTTCGAGCTGGGCGCAAAGAGCGCCCTGATGGAAGGCCGCCTGCAGTTGAACGCCGCAGTCTTCTATGTGGACTGGGAAGATATGCAGGTGCAGGAGACGCAGCTCGACCAGAACGGCGCGCCGATTGCTGGCGCGAACTTCGTCATCGGCAACCTGGGCAGCGCAACCAACATTGGCTTCGAGGTGGAGGGCACCGCGGCGCTCAGCGATTCCCTGACCATGCTCTTCGGCTTCAGCGCCCTGAACCCCAAGTTTGAAGACGGCACCATTTACCAGGAGGCCATTGGCACCATCGGCTGCAGCACCCAGGCCGGCGCGCCGTTGCCCTGCGTCAACCCCAACGCCCCCGTGGCGCAGCGGGTTGGCAGCGGCGATGTAAGCGGCAAGACCCTGCCGCGCACCTCCGAGAACCAGGCATACTTGGGCCTGCTGCACCGCACCAACCTGTCCGGCGGCTACACCCTCACCCTGGGCGTGGACAGCACCTTCCAATCCAAGCAGTGGGTTTCGCCGCTGAACCTGGCGCACAACGGCGACCGCATTCTGGTGAACGCCAGCATTGCCTTCGGGGGCCTGGGGCAGGGCGTGGGGCGGCCCGGCGCATGGGAGCTCACCTTCTGGGGCCGCAACATTCTCGACGAGGATTATGTGGGCGGCGTGTTCCATGTGGCCTTCCTGAACCAGTATCTGGTGGCCAAGGGCGCGGGCGCAACCTGGGGAGCGAACCTCCGCTACGACTTCTGAGTCGTGGTTTCTGAGGCGCTGAAGCAGAACTACCGGCAGGTCTTCACCGGATCCGTGGGCTTCGGCGCGCGCCCCGCCGTGCTGGTGGTGGATTTCATTCGCGCCTACACGACGCCCGGCGCGCCGCTCTATGCCGAAGCCGTGGTGCAGGCCGTGCCCCGCACCCGCCCACTGCTGGAAGCCGCCCGCGCGCGGGGTGCGCCCGTCATTTTTACCCGCGTGCAGTATTCGGCGCACGGCGCAGAGGGCGGCGTGTTTGTGCGCAAAGTGCCCGTGCTGCGCACCCTGGTAGCGGGCGCGCGCAGCGCCGAGATTGTCCCCGAGCTGCAGCCCGACCCGCGCGACACCGTGCTGGTGAAGCAATACGCCAGCGCCTTTTTCGGCACGCCGCTGGCCGCGCTGCTCACCAGCGCCGGGGTGGATACGCTGATACTGACCGGCTGCACCACCAGCGGCTGCATCCGCGCCAGCGCCGTGGACGGCGTGCAGCACGGCTTCCGCGTCATTGTCCCCCGCGAATGCGTCGCCGACCGCGCCCCCGAACCCCACGAAGCCAACCTCTTCGATATCCAAAGCAAATACGGCGATGTCGTAACCGCCGACGAGGCCCTGGCGTATCTAAAAGGCGCTTAGCCCGGCAAATTTCAGCCCAGAATATCTGCGAGATCGGCGGAGGCGTAAGACACCGCAAAGCGCCAGCGGCCGAAGCCGCCGTGGGCAGTCACCGCCTGCACCCACTCTTCCGCGGCGGCGTGCTTGGCGCGGTCTTGCCCGGTTTCCTGCCCCTTCACCTCCAGAATCAGCATCTCGTCCGAGGCCAGGCGAATCAAAAAGTCCGGGCGGTATTTGCGGACAATCCCCCCGTAGATGTAGAGAATTTCGAAGCCCAGGTGATCGTTCTTCACCCAGGCGCGCACATTGGGGCTGTTCTCAATCTGGAAGGATTCCGCCGCCTCCCAGGTGCTGTCATAGACGCAGAAGTTGATGTGCGAGCGCTGCGTGTGCTCGCAGGGCTTGCCCGTGAACCAGGGCCGCATATCTCCGGTGGAGCCGATGGGCCGCTCCGGATCGAAAACCGGCGCAGCGCGCTCGGTGTTTTCGAGGAAAATTGCGTGCTTGATATGCTGCCCAATTGCCGTCATGTTGTGCAGGAACATGAGGCGGCGCCGCAGTTCGTTTTGGTGGAAGAGAGCGGGCGTAATGTGGATGCGATCCGAGCGGAGAAACTCCTCCACAAGGCCGGCGAGTTGCCCCACCAGCAGCCCCTTGTCCGCCTTCCACTCGGATTTCATTTGCTCGTAGAGATCCACCGCAGTCTCGAAAATAATGCGTTGCAATCGGTATTCCCGGGCCAGATTCTCCAGAGAAATCTGTTTGATTTGCTCCACATTCGGCTTGCCATCCACAACGGGAGCGAGATTGGCAATGTTGCGGGTCTCGCTGGTGTCCAGTTCAAGTGGCTGCACCTCGTCCCAGTTGACGCGAAGCTGCGGGTGAAGGATGCGGTCAATGCGAATGACATTCGGCCATTGAATCTCGAATTCCTTTTTCTCATCAACCGGCTTGACTTCCGTCTTGTTCATTGACAAAGGCGCTTGTGCGCCTTCCACAAACTCGTGGGGCATAAAGCTGAACGGGACGCCGAAAATGTTGACGAATTCCGGGTCGAACAACCCGTTTTCGTTGAGATCGTAGGCGGTGCGGCGCAACCCCCGCCCCACCACCTGTTCGCACAGCAACTGGCTGCTGAAGGCCCGCAGCCCCATAATGTGCGTCACGGTCTTTGCGTCCCACCCCTCCGAGAGCATGCCGACAGAAATCACATTCTGAATCGGCCCTCCGGGCTTGCCGGGCTTGCCGACGGTATCCACCTGCTGCCGCAGAGACTCTGCCTGCTCTTTCTTGCTGCCCGATTCTTCCCTCGATTCCGCCTTGGCGAGCACCTTGGAATCAATGTGCAAAACGCGCCTCATATCGCTCAATTCGTCAATCTTCACATGCTTCTTCTCAAAGGCATATCGAATGCGCGCCGCGGTCTCGGTGCGGTTGGTCACAGTAATCATCACCGGCGGCGTCGGATCATTTCGGCTCTTCCAGAGCTCCAGCGTCTTCTTCCAATCGTAGCCGAGCAGGGTGTAGGCATTGAGAACCAGATCCGGCAGCCGCTCTTCAGGATCGGCCCTGCGGTTCAAATCGTCCTTCACCTCGGGGTAGATGTGGTAGAGGCGGGATTTGTAGGTTTTGGCACTCGGCGGCGCGTCGTCCCGCACCACCACGCGGGGCGTTTTCACCAGCCCGGATTCGATGGCATCGGAAAGCCCGAAATCGCTGACAATCCAGCCAAACAGCGCCTCTTCAGAATTGCGCTTCCCCGATGGCATCATAGGAGTCGCCGAAAAATCGTAACAGGCCAAAATGCCGCGGCTCCTGTGAATGCGGTCCAGGCCGCCAATCCACTTCGTAGCCTCTTCAATCTCTTCCCGGCTGGCATCTACCGGCGCTGCGTCCGTTGCAACGCGCCAGGCGTGGTGCGCCTCGTCGTTTATGACCAGCAGCCGCTGCGCCCTGGCAAGCTCGCCCAGCACATCGTCCACATAGGCTTGGTCGCTGTGGCTACGCGGGCCGCGCTTGTCCACACTGCGCCGCCTGGCTGCGCGCTCCTCAGTTTCCCAGTTCAGCGCGTGCCAGTTGCGCACCAGCACCTTGCCCCGCCGCAGCCTACTCATCGCGCCGGGCGGCACAATGTCGAATTCTTCGTAGTAGTTGCCCACCGCCGAAGGCAGCAGCACCTGCAGGCGGCTCTTTACCGTAAGCCCCGGCGCAACCACAAACACATTTTTAGAAAAGCGCGTATCTTGCGGATAAGCAACCTTGTTGAGAATGTGCCAGGCAATGGCCATGGCCATTACCACCGTTTTGCCCGTGCCTGTCGCCATCTTCGCGCAGAGCCGCTGGAACTCGCCGCCATCCGGGGGAATCGCAATCCCCGTCCGCTCGCTCTCTGCCGCCTCGGTGAGCCAAATGAGCGTTTCAATCGCCTCCATTTGGCAGAAGAAAAAGCGCCGGTGCTGCTCGCGCTCCGGATCCGTCCAGTGCAAAAGCAGCTCTCGCGTCGCGCTGCTGACCCCCGGCCACCCCGCCCCGCGCCAGGCCCCCACCCGCCCGCGAATCTCATTGGCAAGCTCAATGGCCCGAAACTCCCCCGGATCGTCAAAGTCCCGCGCCCCCGGCGTCGCCACCAAATACCCCGCCCCCCGCCGCCCCCGCTTCGGCACAAACTTCCGCGTCTCCCGCTGATACTCCCAATGCCCCCCCGGCTCCTCATAGGGCGAGTTGAGAATGAGATGGGGCGGGGCTTTCGTGGCCATTGGGCCTCCCTTCGGGGATTCGGGGCCGGAGCTTAGCGCTTGCGCCGCTCCGGGATTCGCGCCATAGTAGGCCCCGTTCACAAAAGCGGCCCACAAGGGCGCGCCGGGGGGGGGAGCAGTGAAGTTTGTCAGGGGAGGGCCGGACATTCCCTACGAGGTGCTGATTGCTCAGGAAGACGAGCGGCTGGTTTTGTTCTGCGGCGCGGGGGTATCCATAAAGGCGGGGCTTCCGGATTTCAAGAAGCTGATTGATGGGGTATACGCGGAGTGTGGGGAGGCTGGCCCCGAACCTAATAGCGAGGAAGAGAGAGCGTTTGATGCGAAGGCTTATGGCCTCGTCATCGATCTTTTGGAAGAGCGACTCGGCTCTCAGCAATTCCGTGAATCGGTGCGAAAGATTATTCTCAGAGTTCCTTTCATTCCAGATTTGTCAGTTCACTCTGCGATTCTCCAATTGTCGGCGAATCACAAGGGCCAGCAGAAGAGAGTTGTTACGACCAATTTTGACCTCTTGTTCGAAAAGGCAGGTAGCAATCTGATTTCTTACTCTGCCCCAGCATTGCCAGTTCCAAAACTCGACCGTTGGACTGGAATCGTCCATCTGCACGGACGCATTAATTCCGATCACCAAGAGCGCGACCTGGTTTTGACCTCGGCAGATTTTGGGACTGCCTACATGAGCGAAGGCTGGGCGAGTCGTTTCGTTGTCGAATTGTTCAGAAACTACACGGTTCTCTTCATCGGGTATGGAATCAACGACCCGGTGATGCGATATCTTCTCGATGCCCTTGAAGCCGATAGGAAGTGGCGCGGAGAGAATCAAAATGCATATGCGTTTGTTGAGAACGATAAAAAGAGCGAGTGGGCTTCCAAGAAAGTGGTGCCAATTTTTTACGATTCATCAGGATATCACTATTTGTTGCATGAGACTCTGGAGGCATGGAGCAGCCAGTGGTCTGGCGGTCGGTTGTCCAAGATATCCACCATGCGTCAGCTCGCTATTGGAGACCCCCAAGCTATGCAAAATCATGAGAAAAATAATCTAATCGAGCTCCTTCAAGATCCAAAGGTAGCCAATAAATTCGCAGAAATGGGGAAGCAGACTAATTTTTCATGGTGCGAGGAATTTGACAAGGCTGGAATTCTCAATACACCGGGAGGAACCGAAAATGCTCTGGTCAGGGGATATTATTCTCCAGATATGGTTCAGCCTTTCGACCGAAGGAAAAACGCTTTGGCGGCTTTGTCGTATTGGGTATTGGAACACATGGAAAATCCGGATGCGGTTCGATGGGTGGTAAAAAAGGGGCATATTTTGCATGAAGAATTGAAATCACGGCTGTGGCTCCGTTTGAATAATTCTACTATGCCGGAGCCTTTGCAAGTGGCGTGGAGTGTTTTGGCAGGGGCTGTTCCTTTGCATAACGATGAAAATCGAGAGACATACTATTTGTATCTTGGGAATCGAATTGGCAGTGAATCATGGTCTCCCAAGTTGCGAACTGAAATTCTCACGGCCTTTTCTCCGTGCTTGAAAATTGAGCCACCGAGTGGATTTGGACTTGTGAAGCTCTTTCCAGAATTTGCAAAAGAGCAAGAGAAACTTACGGTAGGCTCTCTTTTTCGTTCCAGATGTGTTCTGCGATGTGGAGATCGTGCAATTAGGATTTACGAGAAACTCGTAGGCCGAGGGGATTGGCCGGCCATTGCTCTGGATTGCGCATTTGGCTTTACGGAGCTATTGAGGCGGGCAATGGATATGCAAGCAATTGTTCACCTTGCTAGTGAAACATATGATGTCAGCTCCATGGAGATTGAGCATATCTCCAAAATCCCTCGTGATAAAATTCTCGATTCCAATAGCTGGATGATCCTTGTATGGCTGCTCTGGCGTGCCTTCAAATGCGTGAGAGCAGAGAGTTTGGAAACCGCGAACATCCTCGTTGACACTTGGCAAACGCACCACTACCCTGTGTTTCGGCGGCTCATTCTGGCTGCCCTGTCTCAGGGAACTGAGGAGGACGCAAACCGATGATTGGATTTGTGGAGCTTTTGCGCTCTGATACCAGAAACTTCCTCTGGTCTTACCATGTGCAGGCAGAGCTTTTCGGAGCGATTCGAGAGTTTTGGCCGATGCTGGCAAAAGAGAGCCGCGAGGAGTTTTGCAACATGATATTGAAGGGGCCGCCGCGGGATTTGCTCCCTAGCGCCCCGGAGAATGAATGGGCTGACTTCGTGGATCGCAAAATCTGGGAACGGTTGGAGAGGATTGCACAGATTGCTCCGAAGCTTTCGGGGTCTGTGGCAGAGCGGCTTCGCGAAATCAAGCGCAAGAACCCCGAATGGCGCTTGCAAGGGTCAGAGCGAGAGGATGTGGCCTTTAGGTTTGAGACTTATATGGGAGCTTCACCGGAGGCGCGCAGGATTGCGGATGAGTGGTTGCAGTGGCCGGTTCCGGAGATTGCTGAACGGATTCGTAGCGATATTCTCGCACCTGATAGCGGCACATACCGTAAGCGCTCCCTCTTTGAAATTTGGGATTCTATAATCGAAAAGAACCGAGCTAAGTCGTTGAAGGTCCTTCGATGTTTTTTGGAGCAAGAGTTTTATCACGAGGAAATCTGGAGCAAGGGACTCTTGGCATTCTCCTCCATCTCCAGGCAGGATGAGAATGCACAGGAGCTTCTAAATTTGATCGGAGACTTTTCTGGAGATTTTGTGGGGAAGCATGAAATTATCTACGCTGTAACAGCCATACTCAATTCGATGGCCAAATCACTGGGCGAGGATGAAATTGAATCCAATGTAGAGGTTTTTCTGGATTTCTGGGATAGGTTGTTTCCTTACGCAATCAAGGATTCTCGTTCGGGGATTGATGAAGATTCCCTTGGTATTATTACATACGCAATCAATCACCCTGCTGGGAAAATCACCGAAATGTTGTTTTATCTCTTTCCTGCGGGAGATTCGCCCCGTGGTAGTGGGATTCTTTCGGGTATGAAAACGCGACTTGAGAAAATTCTGCAGAGCTACGACACCGGTGCGCACGGATGGCGCGCCAGCTATACGATTATTGCTACTCGCTTGCCGTGGCTTCACTTTCTCGATCCCAAATGGACAGAAAAGATGGTTGTTCCTGCATTCGATTGGGGCAATGAAGAGAAGGCAAAGGTATCCTGGAGTGGATATTTGTTTCGGCCGCGTATTGATCCAGATTTGTGGAATGCGATCAAGGGGAATTTCATTCTTGCTTTTGAGCGCCATGGCAAACTGCCCGACAATTCCTATCGCCTGTTTGCCGATATTGCCATCTGGTGGCCCGACACGCTACCACACAAGGATGCCCGTCGCTGCGTTAAGGTAATGGACCACCACGGCCGCCGTGAAGTGCTGAATTACTTCTACTTGGCTTTGAGGCAGGCCGAAGAGCAGCCTTCCGTTATGTGGAAAGAGCAAATTGAGCCTTGGGTAAAGGAAGTGTGGCCTCGGGATATGAATTTGCGATCCCCTGAAGAAGCGTCTTTGTTTGCCGAGCTGGCAATATCAACCGGAGACTCTTTCCCGGATGCAGTGAACACTCTCTATGGATTTTTGAGCCCTCTTGAAGGCAACCGTGCACATCATATTCTCCGCCAAATCGAGAACAATGCGGATTCGGAGCGAACGGCTCTTAACAGCGATTCGGAGACTCTCCTGAAGTTTCTGGACAAGATTTTCCCGAAGGAAATTGATCACTTCCAAAATGCGGTCAAGGAATTTCTGAATCGAATGAAGGAAGCTGATCCCGCTATCGAAAACAATCCGCATTATCGCCGGTTGTCGGAGCTTACCCTGTAATCCGCGCTTGCTACTCCGGGATGTCCAGCACGCGGAGGGTTTCTACGCCTCGGTCGTCGGTGATTTTTATGGCTACGCGGCGGTTGGGGCCGGGGGTGAAGGGGAGGGAGGTGGAGCTATGGTAGGACTGGATCAGGGATTCGTCAATCTCGGCGCGGAGGGTGCGGGCCAGGCGGGACCAGCCGTCTTTGGGGCCGGAGAGGGGGAAGAAGACTTGCTGGGGGGTAAGGTGGCGGCCGTCGTAGTCGGGGTCGAGCATCCACAGGGCGATTTGAGAGGCGTCGCCGGATTCGAGTTGGCCGGTTTTGGTGTTGAAGTAGTCGAAGCCTTTGATCTCCACCTGCCATTGGGCGGCGGGGGCGGCGTGGGTGCCGTCTGCACCGTCAGCGCTGTCGGCGCTGTCGGCGCCGCGGGGGCTGGCGGGGAGTGGGCGCAGGTCCACATCGGGCTGGCCGATTAGCCAGAAGCTTTCGTTGCTGGCGCGCTGCTTTTTCAGGTCGGTGGTTTGCATATCGGCGTTCATGTGGGCTTTGAGCATGGTCATGCCGTGCCAGGTGGTGGCTTCAATGTCTTTGGCGGCTTCGGGGTCGAATTGGAAGGCGGCGAAGATGATGATTTGCGGTTTGGGGCGCAGGTGGTCTGCCTCTTGCAGGGCGTTTTCTACCTGGCGCTGTTCCAGGGGGGCGTGTTCGGGGCCGAAAGAGATGACGGCGCGCTGGGGTTTCCAGGCGGTTGCGGGTTCGCGGACGCGGTCGCCGCCGCGGGCGTCGGGGGCGGTTTCGGCATTGGCGTGAAGCCAGCGGGCGGGCAGCGGCTCTACGCGAGAGAAAGAGATGCGCTGGCCGCGCTTGCCGCGAATTCCGGTCTTCAGCAGTTCGCCGCGCCAATCGCTCTGGCGCAGGGTTTCGCCGGAGCGGGCGATGGAGGCGTCTGCGGGCTGGGGCGGCGGGGCGGGGGCATTGGCGCTGAGGCTGGCGATGGATTTGACCATGGGGGCGGGGACGGCTTCTACGGTGAAGGGGCCGGTGACGCGGGCCTTCTTTGTGTCTTTGAGCGGCTGGTCGTAGAGGGTTTCGGTGGCGGGCGGCTCGTCGTTGGCGATGCTCTTCAAGGTGATGTGCGGGATGGTTTTGTATTGGAAGCCGCTGCTGACGCCTTGGTCGGGGTAGGCGAGTTGGTAGTAATCGAAAACCGCCGTCACGAGTCGTTGTTTGGCGAGAGTGATGGCGACGCGGGAGGTGTCGCAGGTAATCCAGCGGCGGCCCCACTGCTCGGCGACAAATGCAGTGGCCCCACTGCCGCAGGTCGGATCAAAAACGAGGTCGCCGGGATCGGTGGTCATAAGGAGGCAGCGTTGGATGATTTTCACATTTGTTTGAACAACGTATATCTTCGGTTCACCAAACCCGGCCGCCGTATCATTCCAGCTGTTCTCAAGCTGCATGAAAGGGAAATCAGAATAATACTGCCGATAGTATGGATTGGCTCCAAGCACAAAAATACGGTGATTTTTGATCAATTGTGCCATGCCATCTGAATGTGTCCTCCAGCTTTTACCGCTTAACGGTTTATACATTTTCTCTTGAAACTCAAAATCATATGTGCATGAAGGAGTATATCCAGATGAAGTTAGAACCGACCTCTTAAATATATTCTTCCTTTCGTGGCTTGACAATTCAGCTACTTGATCCTTCGACAATTTTTGGAATTTTCCATGCCCTGTGTCCAAGTAAGAAAACTCCGGCTCCTCCTTGAGATCTCGCTCTACGAAAAGTGGGCGAAATTTCACATTCGGCTTCCGCTTTGCATACCAAATCACATAGTCATAAATATTCGCCAATCCCTTTTGACCGAGCGGGCTCATACTTCGGTAGTTGATTTGCGACATGAAATTCTTCACCCCAAATACCTCGTCCATCAAACACCGCACCAAATGCACATTCTCATCCGAAATCTGCACAAAGCACGAGCCGCTGTCCGTAAGCAACTCCCGCGCCAGCAAAAGCCGGTCGCGCATATAACTTAGATACGAATGAATCCCCAACTCCCAAGTGTCGCGGAAGGCGCGAATCGTCTCCGGCTCCGCGGTCAGGTCACCGTCTTTGCCGTCCTTCACATCGCGCTTGTTCACAAAGGGCTGAAAGTTGCTGCCGTATTTAATTCCGTAGGGCGGGTCTATGTAAACGCACTGCACCTTGCCCTCCAGGCCCTCTTTCTCCAGCAGCGAGTTCATTACCAGCAGGCTGTCGCCGGCAATCAGGCGGTTGCTCCAGTTGCGGCGGTGGCGGTAGAATTCCACGGCCTCGCGCAGGGGCGGGTTTTCCTCGGGCGCGGCAAACAGCGGCGGCTGCGCGCCGTTGCCGTTGTGCTTCCGCACGGCTTCAAGTATCAGGCGCGGCTCCATGCGCTCGTGCACATGCAGCGAAACGGTGGGCACTTGAAAAGAGGTGTGCTCGGCCTTGCCGGCCCAATGCAGCGCGGGGTCCAGGTGCGGGTCGTAGGCGTAGGTCTTCTTGCCAACGGCGTCGGGGTCGTTCTGCGGCGTAACCAACCCCACCGGCGGATTGTTCGCCCGCTGCTTCCCCCGGTGCTGGTAAGAAGCAACCTTGCGCTTCCCCTTCCGCCGCACCCCACCCCCACTCTTCCGCCGCTGCGCCATAGGCGGGGAGCTTAGGCCATTTGCGCGCTGTTTGCGCCAGCGCGCAGGGGCGGCAGGCGGGCGGGCGGCGGCGGCGGCAGGCGGGCGCTGCGCCCCGCCGGGGCTTGACAAGGCCGGGCCGGGGCCTCTATGTTTTCGCGCGGCAGCCATGAATTACCCCTACCCCTTCGACCGGGAGAAGGCGCTGGAATGCGTCCTGTATCTCGCATACAGGATTGCCGAGCCCGGCCTGCACAACATTTCCAAGCTGCTCTACTTCGCCGACAAGCGGCACCTGGATATGCACGGCCGGTTGCTCTACGGCGACGAGTATGTGGCAATGGAATATGGGCCTGTGCCGAGTCAGATTTACGATGTGCTGAAGGCTGTTGGGGGCACTGAGTCCTGCAGGCCGAATCTCGCCGCCCTTGTGGAGAATGCGAAGAGCTCGCTTTCGGTAACGGGGTATTCCATCCGGCCGCTGCGGGACGGGGATGCGATGGAATTCAGCGATTCGGATCAGGAGTGCCTGGATTGGGCACTTGAGAAGTATGGCCATTGCTCTTTTGACGAGTTGACCGAGTTGAGCCATGCCGAGGAGGCGTGGAAACAGACCGCGAAGAACGCTCCCATTACCGTGGAAGCGATGACCCTTGGCGCCCGAAACCGGGAGGCTCTGCTGGCAGATCTGCGCGATCCCTTCCCCGGGACTGCCGAGTGAAGCTGGCGGCGTGGGACATCTTCTGGGTGCAGAACTGCCGTCACTCCACGCCACCCAAGGATAAATTCGTCCTCATTGTATCCACCACCCCGCGCATTCTGGGATTCTTCATCAATTCGAACCCTCCGAGGAATCTCGATCCGGATTCGAAGGCTGCGAATTGCTATGCGGGGATTTCCGAGACGGACACAGAGCCTCGTTTTTTCTCGCACAGCGGCGTTGTGGGGTGCGATCAGCTTTTTGAATACGAGCGCGGCGAGTTGCCAGCATCGGCGAGGAGAGGCGTGCTGGCTCCAAGCGCGCGGCAGCGGGTGCGGGATTCCGCGCAGAAATGCCCCCGCTTGAAGCGCCCGCACAAAATCAAGGTCAACGAGGCGTTTTCGTCCGGCTGAGCGGGCCTTGCCGAGCGCGCGGCGGAGGGGGGCCGGGGGGGGGGGCGGCGCAGGGGGGTTGACAAGTCCCGGGCCGGGGCTTTAATTTGCCCCGCAATGGCCCTGATTTACCCCTTTGCCTTCGAGCCGGAACGGGCGCTTGCGAGCCTTCTCTACTTGGCGGCCAAGCTTCCCCGGCCCACGCTGCACAGCATTTCCAAGCTGCTCTACTTTTCCGACAAGCGGCATTTGTGGAAATACGGCTGCCTGATGTTTGGGGATCGGTATGTGGCTATGGAAAACGGGCCGGTGCCGAGCGCCATATACGACATGATGAAGGCTGTCCGCGACAATGCCTGCGTCCAATCGGTTCGCGGAATTCCGATGGAGCAATTGAAGCAATCCTTGTCGGTAACAGAATTCCATGTTACTCCGTTGCAGGCTGCGAATGCCATGAAATTGAGCGAATCGAATTGGAAGTGCATGGATTGGGCCATTGAGCAGTATGGCAACTGCACATTTGACGAATTGACGGACCGCAGTCACGACGAGACATGGGCGGAGACTGCCCCGAATAGCGTGATTTCCGTGGAAGCGATGACGATTGGGGTGAAAAACCGCGAGGCTCTGCTGGAGTATCTCCGAGATCCTTATCCCGGGACTGCTGAAGAGCTATCTGCCAGTTAAGTTTCGCCCGATTCGCCCGTGAGCAGGGTGCGGAGTTTTTCGGTGGGGGTGGGGCCTAGCAGGGTGGTTAGCAGGGTCCAGAGGCGGTTGGTTTGGGGGTGGTAGAGGGCGGCGCGGTTTTGGCGGGAGCGTTGGGGGAGGTTTTGCCAGGCGATGTGGGCGCGGGTTTGGGGGGTAAGGCCGGTTTGGCACAGGGCGAGCCAGTGGCGCAGGTAGGTGTTGGCGGGGGCGGCCAGGGCGGGAAGCGCGCCGGGGTCGGCGAAGACTGCGATTTGCCAGGGAGAGTGCAGGGCGCGCAGCAGGGGCGGCAACGAAACGGGGGTAATGCCGGGGAGGGCGTGGGCGCTTTGCAGGGCGCTGCTGAGCGGGGCGTGGACTTCCTGCAAGTAGGGGAGGCTTGCGCCGAGGTCGGCGCGGGGGAGCAGGTCGCAGCCGAAGTGAATGCGGTGGTCGGTCTGGGCGTGGTGCGCGGCGTCCAGGGTGAAGTGGGGGACGGGGCTGTTTGGCGGGGTGAAGGCGGCGAGTTGGTGGCTGTCCATGCCCAGGGCGGGGAGGTGCAGGGCGGCGTATATGACCTGGCATTCGCCGCGCCATACGCGCACTGCGCCGATGGGCTGGCCGGGCTCGACGGGGAGCGTGGGCGCGGCGGTTTCGCGCGCCGCATTCGCTTGGCCGGGCGCGGGCGCGCCCGCCGCCTCCGGCGCGGCGCGCAGTTCCATGCCGGCGGCGGTGTCTTCCTGCAACTGAAGCTGCGCGGTAATCTCGGCCAGGGCGCGCTGGACCAGGCCGCGCGCGGGGCGCTCGGGGGTCACGCGGGCTCCGGCGCTTCCGGCGATTCCGGAAGTTGCGCGGCTGTGGTGTGCTGCAGGCGGAAGCCGGCGCGGTGCAGCTTTTGGCTGGAGACGGGGGCTTCGGCCATGCGCAGGTCGCCGCGATAGCGCAGCGGCGGCAGGCCGGCGGCGGCGCAGTGCGCGTCGAAAAGCTCGCTGTTGCGCAGCGGCACGGCTTCGTGCGAAAGGTTGTAAAGGCCGCGCAGCTGCTGCTGGAAGGCGAAGCGCATGGCGCGGGCCACATCGCCGGCGGCTACGCGGTAGTAAAGGGCAGAGGCGGCGAAGGGCACCGCGCCGCCCATGTATTGGTGGGCCATGCGCACCTTTTCGCGCAGCGGCGGGTCGTCCGCGCCGAACACATCGGCCAGCCGAAACACGCAACTGCGCGCGCCCAATTGCTGCAGGTAGATGCGCTCCATTTCGCGGAAGCAGGCGGGGCTGGCGTCGCTGGGCTCGCGCAGCGGGCTCTGTTCGTCCAGGCGCGCTGCGCTGGGGTCGGCGTCGCCATAGACGATCATGGAGGAGAGCGCGGCGATGGGCGCGGCGGATTGTGCGGCGGCAATGCTGTGTGCGGTGCCGACGAGAATCTCGTGATAGTGGGCGCGGCGCTGCTCGGGGGTTTGCGCCTGCGCGGGCGAGGGGCCGGCGCAAATGGCGGCGGCGTCGCAGCCGGCCAGGGCCTCGGCCACGGCGGGGCCATCGCCGCCGCGCAGCACCCGCACCTCGTCGCAAAGCTCGCGCAGGCCGGCCACTTTGTCCGGCGTGGTGGTGGTGCCCCGCACCTGGTGGCCTTCGGCCCGCAGTTGCGCGGCCAGCACGCGGCCCACCAGTCCGCAGCCCAGGATCAAAAAGCGCATGGCGTTCCTCCCGTTGGGGAGCATGGCACAGCGGCCACGCCAAAGGGGCGGCCGCGCTACGCTGCTGCGAGGCAATGCATCCCCTGTCGCCCATTACCTGGCTGATTCACCTGGCGAGCGTGGCCGAGTGGGCCATTGCGCTGGTGCTGATTTGGCGCTTTGCCGCGGCCAGCGGCGAGCCGCGCTGGCGCGGGGTGGCGTGGGCCATGGCGCCGGCCCTGCTGGGCTCTTTGATGGTGCTGACTCACCACGCCCTGGCGAATGATCCGGCGCTGGATTGGCTGGGGACGGCGCACGCCTCGGCCATTTTGGGCGGCAACTGCGCGCTGGCGGCGGCGGCCTGGCGGCTCGCCGCCGCGCCCTCGCCCGGCGCGGCCGCCGCGCCCGGTGCGGGGGCGGCGCAATGAGCGCCACTGCGCTGCTGTTCAGCCTTTCGCTGCTGCCCTATGGCGTGTTTTTGTGGGCGCTGGGGCGCAGCGGCCGCGCGCCGGGGCTGGCCCTGGCGGGCTTTTGGCTGCAGCTTCTGTTTGTGGCGGTGACCCTGGGCGCTGCCATTTTCGCCCGCCAGCGCTACGGGCTGGGCCTGGCCCAGCACGATGCGCTGCACGGCTTCGCCGAGTCCTTTTTGTGCCTCTCCAATGCGCTGGTGGCGGTGGGCTTTTCCCGGGCGCTGCGGGCGCGGCGCAGGGCGGCTGGCGGCGTGGCCTAATGCTATAATTATAGGGCGAAGGGAGGCGAAACGGCAATGAGCGGCACGGGCGCAGGGTCGCTGCGCGTGGCGGCGGCGCAGTTTGCGGTGGGCCCCGATCTGGAGGCCAACCTGGCGGCCTGCCTGCACGCGCTGGACGGCGCGGGGGAGGGCGGGGCCGGGCTGGTGGTGCTGCCGGAGTTTTGCAACCACCTCTCCTGGTATGACGATGCGGCGCACTGCTACCGGGTGTCGCTGGATTTGGACGGGCCTTTTCTCGCCGCCATTGCCGGGCGCGCCCGGCAGATTGGCGCCTATGTGGTGGTGAACTGCACGCTGCGGCGCGGGGGCGGCGCGGCCAGCGGCAGCAGCTTGATGTTTTCGCCTGCGGGAGAGCTGCTGGGCGTTTCGGACAAGCAGGTGCTGATGGGGCACGAGAACGACTTTTTGCGCCGCGCCGAGGCGGCCAGTCCGCTGCTGCAGGCGGGCGGGGCGCGCGTGGCCATGTATGCGTGCATGGACGGCGTCATCAACGAAACGCCGCGCTGTCTGGCGCTGCGCGGGGCGCAGGTGCTGTGCAACAGCCTCAACTCTTTTGCCTTTGACGAAGGGTCGCTGCATGTGCCGGTGCGCGCGGCGGAGAATCGCGTGTTTGTGGTGGCCGCCAACAAGGTGGGGCCGTTGGTGCCCGAGGCGCTGGTGGGCGCAATCAGCGAATCCACGGGAATTCCCGCGCCGTTTTTGGATGGCGCGGGGGAGAGCCAGGTGGTGGCGCCGGATGGCGAGGTGCTGGCGCGGGCGCAGCGGCGCGGAGAGCAGGTGGTGTTTGCGGATATTTCTCCCGCCCGCGCGGAAAACAAGCGCCGCCCCGGCGGCAGCGACATCTTCGCCGCGCGGCGGCCGGAACTCTACGGCGCCATTGCGGCAGACCCCGCCGGGCAGGCGGAGGGCGCGGGCCGGGGCGCGGCGGTGGTGGAGGCGGCGGCCATTCAGCTGCAATCCGCCGGTGTGGAGGCCATTGCCGAAGCGCGCCAGCGCTGTGCGGCGGCCTTTGACGCGGGGGTGCAGCTGGCGGTGTTGCCGGAGCTGTTTTGCTTCGAGCAGGCGCGGGTGGACGATGCCGCCGAGGCGGCGCGGCGCACGGAGCAGGCGGTGGCGGCGCTGGCCGCGGCCTGCGGCGCGCAGGGCTTTGCGGTGGCTTCGCTGGTGCAGCGGCAGGGCGCTGCATTTCGCCACGCCGCGCTGCTGATTGGCGGCGGCGGCGTGCTGGCGGCGCAGCCGCAATTGCATCGCTGCGCGCGCCACCCCTGGGCCGAGCCCGGCGAAGGCGTGGTGCTGCACAATTTGCCCTTCGGGCGCGTGGGCATGGTGGTGGGCGAAGATTCGATTTACCCGGAGACTTTTCGGCTGCTGGCGCTTGCGGGGGCGGAGATTGCCGCGGCCTCGCTGCATGTGGAAGAAGACTGGGAGCTGCGCCTGGGCCTGGTGGAGCGCGCCGCCGAGAATCGTTTGAACCTGGTGGCGGCTTCGCGCGCAGAAAGCGGCGGCAGTTTGGCCGCCGCGCTGGTGGAGGACTTTACGCTGATGACGCCGTGGAAAGAGCGCGAGTTTGACGGGCTGATCAGCCAGCCGGAGGTGCAGCGCGCGGCGGGGGCGGGCGCGCTGCGCGCGCAACTGCGGCCGGCCGCGGCTGCAAACAAACTGCTTTCGCACCGCACGCATTTGCTGCGCGACCGGCCCTGGCCGCTGCTGGATGCGCTGACCGCGGCGCGGGGAGAAACGCGATGACCGACGCACTGGGCTGGCGCGGCAAGTTCGCCGTGATTGCGCCGAGCACCAACACCATTGTGGAGCCGGACTTCTACCGCATGGGCGTGCCGGGGGTGACCGCGCACTTTTCGCGCATTCACATCCGCGACCAGAATTTGTCCAGCGACGCGGCCTTTGAGACGCTGCTGGAGCAGATTCGCGCGGAGATTGGCTTCGCCATTGAGCGCGTGCTGACGGCGGAACCCGATTACATGGTAATGGGCATGAGCGCCGAGACTTTTTGGGATGGGCTGGAGGGCAACCGGCGCTTCACCGAGAACATCCACGAGCTTTCCGGCCTGAAGGTGGCTACCGGCGCAGAGGCCTGCGAGCGCGCGCTGAAGCTCTACGGCGCAAAGCGCATTGGCGTGGTGACGCCCTACCAGGAAATTGGCGACCGCAATGTGGTGCGCTTCTTCAACGATCTGGGCTTCGAGGTGGAGAGCATTGAGGGCCTGCGCTGCCCCACCGCGGTGGCCATTGCCCATGTGAGCGAAGACGAATTGCGCCGCGCGATTCTCAAGGTGAACTCGGAGCGCGTGGACGCCATCGTGCAGTGCGGCACAAACCTGAGCATGGTGGGTCTGGCCGATGAAGCGGAGCGCTGGCTCGGCAAGCCGGTCATCGCCATCAACGCCGCCACCTGGTGGCTGGCGCTGCGCGAAAACGGCATTGCCGACCCGGTGCAGGGCTGCGGCGGCCTGCTGCGCGACCACTGAAGGGCTACTGAAAAACAGGGAGGATTACAGTATGGGCGAATCGGAATCGCTGCCCGAGGCGCTTTCGCAGCAGGTGCTGCAGCGCATTGTGGAAACGCTGTCGCTGAAAGAGGCGCATGGCGCAGAGGGCGGGCCTTTCATCGAGCTTTGCAGCGTGCGCGGCGGCGAGCCGGTGGGCACGGTGCGCGTCTTCGAGGGCGCGCCGCTGGACCATGTGACGACGGTGCGAATCGTGCAGCCCGCCATCAGACTCGATTCGCACATGATTTTCGCGTTCAGCGATCCCGGCAGCGCGCTGCCGCATTTCACGGTGGACGCCGTGGAGGCGGGCGGCGTCTATGCCTTCCACCTGGATTTGATTCCGCGCGTGGACATTGGCGCAGAGCTCGACTGGCTGAACGGCGTGCTGCAGCCGCTCACCCCCGCATGGGAATCGGGCCGCAAGATTCCGGGACTCAGCGAGGCGAAGCTCTCGCCCCGGCAGCTCAGCCTCATGTCGCCCTGGATGCTGGCGAAGCGCGCGGACGCGGCGGCTTTTCGCGCTATTTCGGAGCCGGTGAACGCCTATTTGGACCACTGGCTGGCGCTGCAGCAGAGCGGCCTGCCCGCGCAGGCGCAGTGCGCGCTTTCGCCCGCAGATCTGCGCGATCGCGACGCGCGCAACCGCGCCGCAATTTTCAACGCCGATGTGGATCCGGTGTGGAATCAGCTCGCGCCGCTGATTGGCGAGGAAATGGGCGAGCGCCTGCGCGAACTGCTGAAGAGTCAACGGAGTTAGGCGGGAAATGGCGAAGCTCGCGGGAGAGTATCTGGTCGAGCGCATGAGCGCTGCCGAGCGCGCGCGCGCCGAGCGGGTGGAATCCGTGCTGCCGGCGCTGCGCGAAGCGGCGGTGGAAGTGGACATTGGCGGCGACTTCGAGCGCTCTCATGTGGCGCGCTTCCGCGAGGCGGGGTTGCTGGGGCTGGTGGTGCCGGAATCCTTCGGCGGGCTCGGCGGCGGGTTGCGCGATTTGGCCGCCGCCACCTTTGCCTTGGGAACGGCCTGTCCCTCGACGGCTCTGGCTTTCTTCTTTCACTGCAGCGCGGCCGCGCGGGGGTTGCTGCCGCTCTCTGCCATTGAGGCGGGGCTGTTCAGCAGCGAGGAGATTCCCGTGGTGCGCGCCTTTGCCGAAAAGGTGCTGACGCGCATGGGGCGCGAGGGGATGTGGCTGGCGAACTTTGCCAGCGAGTCCATCAAGACCGAAGCCAGCGCAGTTACCGTGGGCGCAGAGGCGCAGCCCGTTGCGGGCGGCTTTGCGCTGGAAGGCGTCAAGGCATTCGGCTGCGCCACCGGCGTGGCCGATGCCTATCTGGTTACCGCCAAGCTGGCGGGCTTTGAGAGCGCCGAGGGGTTGGCCACCTTCTTTGTGGATCCGCAGGCGCAGGGGGTGGGCGAGCGGCAGCGCTGGGACGCCATCGGCATGCGCGGCACGGCCACCCACGGCATTACGCTGAAGGGCGTCCATGTGCCGGCGGAAGAAGCGCTGGCGATTCCCGGCGCTTTTGCGCGGACGCTGCAAGTGAGCCGCGGCAGCTTTGTCGGCAATCAGCTTGCGGGCACGGCGGTGTATGCGGGCGCGGCCGCTGCGCTCTACCGCGAAAGCCTGACGCAGCTTCAGCAGCGCAAGTTCGAAGACACCGGGCGGCCGCTCGGCAGCGGCCCCTTTTACCAGGAATTGATCGGGCGCATGCTCGCCGATCTCACCACCGCGCTGTTGTGGCTGCGGCGGCAGCTCGAGCTGGAAACTTCGGAGCCGCCGCTGCTTCCCAAGGACGAGGTGGTGAAGCACTGGCGGCTCTGCAAGGGCGAAGCCTGCGAGGCGGCTTTTCGCGTGGCGGTGGGCGCGCTCAAGGCGGGCGGCACCGCGGGCACGGCAAACCGCGGCGGCAGCGCACGGGCGCTGCGCAATCTGGCCATGGGGCTGGTGCAGGCTTTTCCCGCAGAGCGCGGCCGCTTGATGGCCGCGCAATCGGAAGTGACCGGCGCAGAGCAGGCGATGTTCGGCGTGGCGAAGGAGCCCAGCTGAATGCCGGCGGGGGCGGAACTCGCCGGCGGCGTCCGCGATACGCTGCTTCGCATGCGCGGCGTGTGGCACGACCGCGTGGAGATCTTTGATTTGGCGGGCGCGCCGCTGGCGCAGGACGAGCAATCGGCCACGCCGGGCGCTGCGCCTTTTGACAATCTGGTGTATGTGGATTTCGACGGCCTCCGCTATCGGCAGACCAATGTGACTTTTCGCGGCCGCCCGCTGCACTTCCGCAGCTTCGGTGGCGAGCTGCGCGGCGGCGTGCTGGTTTTCGATGCGCTGGGGCCGGGCGCGCCGGAGCACATTGGCGTTTCGGGAGGGCCGGGGGTGTTGATCTTCGGCCCGCGCCGCGTTAACCCCGGCTGGTCGCGCTACTACGAGCCGGATTGGGTGCGGCTCACCGGGCCGGGGCAGCGCATTCGCACCACGCTGCTCTACCGCGGTGGCGTGGCGCTGCGCGCGCTCTCTGCCGAAGGGCAGCGCATTTGTCCCTGCGCCGCGCAGCGGCTCGCTTGGGATCCGCGCGGCGCAGAAGGGCCTGTCCACGAAGCGCGCAGCGAGGCGCATGTATGGAAGTGAGGGAGTGCCGCGACTGGATTGCCGGAGATTGGCGCGCGCCGGGCGGCGCGTTGCCCGGCTGGATTTGCGATGCGAACACCGGCGAGCCGCTGTTGCGCCAGGTGCAGAGCACGCCCGCGGCAGTGGAGGATGCGCTGGCCGCGGCCGCCGCGCTGCACGAGAGCGGCGAGTGGCGCGGCCGCGCTCCCGAGCAGCGCGCGGAATCGTTGTTGCGCATTGCCGCGGCGCTAGAGCCGCGCGCATCCGAATTGGCGGCGCTGGAATCGCGCTGCACCGGCGTGGTAATTGCCACCAACGAATCCCTGGCGAAGTTGGCGGCCGCCACCTTTCGCGCCGCCGCCGAGTGGTTGTGCGGCGAGCAAGCGCCGCCCCGCTGGACCGGCGCGCACGGCGAGGTATCGCTGTTGCGCCTGCCGCTGGGGCCGGCCGCGGTAATTGCGCCGTGGAATGCGCCCGCGGCAATTGCCTGTCACAAAGTGGCCAGCGCGCTGGCGGCGGGCTGTCCGGTAATTTTGAAGCCTTCGGAATTTGCGCCCTTTTGCGGCGGCCTGCTGGCCGAAGCCTGCGCCGCCGCCGAATTGCCTCCGGCTGCTTTTCAACTGCTGCACGGCGGTGCAGAGTGCGGCGCGGCGCTGGCCGGCGATGCGCGCATTGCCGCGGTTTCTTTCACCGGCGGACTCGCGGGCGGGCGCGCCGTTGCCGCGCTCTGCGCGCGGGATTTGAAGCCCGCGCAACTGGAGCTCGGCGGCAACAATCCGCTGATTGTGCTGCCGGGGGCGGATCTGGACGCCGCGGCCGACGGCGCAGCGCAGGCGCTGATTACCTTGAACGGCCAGTGGTGCCGGGGCCTCGGCCGCCTGTTGGTGCAGCGCGAGCTGGCCGGCGCGTTGCGGGAGGCGCTGTGCCAGCGCCTTGCCGCGCTGCGCATCGGCTCTTCGCTGGATCCGCAGAGTCAGCTCGGCCCGCTGGCCCACGAGGCGCACCGCGACGGGGTGCGCGCCGCGGTGGATGCGCTGCGGCAGGGCGGCGGCGAGTTGCATCAGCCGAAAGCCGCGCCGCCGCAGGGCTGGTTTCAGCCGCCCACTTTGGTGAGCGGCGCGCCGCCCGCGCTCTGCGACGAGGAAATCTTCGGCCCCGTCGCCACCGTGCACGAATTCGGGGACGAAGCCGAAGCGCTGCAGCTCGCCAACCGCACGCCCTATGGGTTGGCCGCTTACATTTTCGGGCCGGAGGAGCGGGCGCTGCAGCTTGCGCCGCGCATTCGCGCGGGTTCGGTCAAGTGGAATGGCGTGGGATTGCTGGGCCTGCATCCCCTTGCGCCGCGTCCGGCCTGGGGGCTTTCGGGGCTGGGCGATGAGGGCACCGCGGCCAGCATTGAATTCTTCCGCGGCCACCGCGTGCTCGGCGCGGCGGGGCCTGCTCCGCAGAGCGCCCATGCCTGAGCGCGCCGCGGAGCCGGTGCTGGTGGCGGGTGCCGGGCCGGTGGGGCTTTCGCTGGCGCTGGCGCTGGCCCGCGCGGGGGTTTCGGTGGAGGTCTTTGAGGCGCTGCCGGAACTGGCCAGGGAAGAGCGCGCCAGCACTTTTCACCCGCCGACTTTGGAGATGTTTGAGGAGTGGGGAGTGCTCGCGCCGATTCTCGCGCGGGGCATGAAGATTCACAATCTGCAGTTCTGGGAGCGCAGCTCCCGCAAGCTCGTGGCGGATTTTCCCTACCGGTGCATTGCGGAAGACACGCCGCACCCCTTTCGCTTCCAGTGTCCGCAGCACCAGGTGACGCCGCTGTTGCGCGACGCGCTGCTCGCCACCGGGCGCGCCGCGCTGCATATGCAGCACGCGCTCAGCGATTTTGAGGATGCGGACGCTGGAGTTTTGGCGCGCTTTGAGACGCCGCACGGCCCGGTTTCGCGGCGCGGCCGTTTTTTGTGCGGCGCGGACGGCGCGAAGAGCCGGGTGCGCGAGCGGCTCGCGCTGCCGCTCTCCGGCAAGACCTACGAGGATCGCTTTTTGCTGGTGGGCAGCGATCTGGATTTTTCGCGCTTCTTCCCCGGCATGGGGCCGGTGAGCTATATCTTCGATCCCGAGGAATGGGTGATTGTGATGCAGCTCGTGGAATTGGTGCGCGTGGTGTTTCGCATGCGGCCCGATGAAGCCGAGGACTTTGCCCTTTCCGAAGCGCAAATTCGCGCGCGCATCGGCCGCTTTCTGGGCGCGCCTGCAGATTTTCGCATTCATATGCGATCGGTCTATCGCGTGCACCAGCGCGTTGCCGAGCGCTTTCGCGTGGGCAATGTGCTGCTGCTGGGCGACGCCGCCCATGTCAACAATCCCGCGGGCGGCATGGGCATGAACAGCGGCATTCACGATGCGCACCATTTGGCGCATAGCTTGGTGCGCGTGCTGGCGGGCGAAGACGGCGGGCTGCTGGACGAATACGCGGCGGCGCGGCGGCGCGTGGCGGTGGAGAGCGTGCAGCGCGACTCCGACCGCAACTACGCGGCGCTCGGCAGCCGCGACGCCGAAGCCCGCAACCGCGAGCTGCGCGAGACCGCGGCCGATCCGCGGCGCGCGCGGGAATATCTGTTGCGCGCCTCCATGCTGGCGCAGCGCGCGGCGCAGCGGCCGCAACCCGCGCTGCAACCCGCGGCGCAAGAGGCCGCGGCGCGGTGACGGGAATTGCTATGCGCATGGGCTACGCGGATACCCCGCTGGGGCAGGTGCACTACCGCTCGGCGGGCGCGCGGGATGGCACGCCGCTGTTGTTGCTGCACCAGACGGCGAGCTCTTCGGCGATGTTCGAGCCGCTGATGGAGGCGCTGGGCGGGGAGTTCTGGCTGCTTGCGCCAGATACGCCGGGCTTCGGCGGCACTCCCCGGCCCGCAGAGCAGGCGAGCATTGCGCTCTACGCTCGCTGCGTGCGCGGCTTTCTGGACGCCATGAGCGTGTCGCGCTGCATGGTGTTCGGCCACCACACGGGCGCTTCCATTGCGGTGCAGTTGGCGCACGATGACCCGGAGCGGGTGCTGCGCCTGGCGCTTTCGGGTCCCACGCTGCTGAGCCCGGCGCAGCGCAGCGCGCTGCCGGAATCTGCGCCGCCGGTGCGCCTGCGCGAGGACGGCGGTCACCTGCTCGAAATGTGGCAACGCATTCGCGCCAAGGATGGGGATGCGCCGCTTTCGCTGAGCCAGCGCGAGACGCTGCTGAACCTGGCGGCGGGCGGCTGGTATCGGGAGGCATACGAGGCCGTCGCCGCGCAGGATTTCGCCGGGCAAATTGCGGCGCTGCGCTGTGCTACTTTGGTGTTTGCCGGCGATCAGGATCTGTTGCACAGCAGCGTCGAGCCCTCGCTGGCGCTGCTTCGCAAGGGACGCAGCGCCGGCGTTGCCGGAGCCGGCACCTACATTTGCGAGCGCCGGACGGGCGAAGTCGCCGCGCTGTTGCGGCGCCATTTTGGCGAAGCAAGTGAGTCGGGCGAAACCAGCGGGGAGGCGATATGAGCCGCGAGACTCTGCAGTCCATTGAGGAAATGGCCGCCGCGCGCGATGGCGAGGACAATCGCGCGCTCTTCGAGAAGCTCTGGCAGCTTACGGGCGAGCTGCGCGCCAAGGTGGATGCGCGCTTTGAGCTGCATCCCGATCCCAGCACGGCGGAGCTGCAGCCCTTTGAGGCGCCGGGCGGCGCGGGGCGCGGCTTTTTGAGCGCCTTCTCGGGACCCGAGGTGGACTGGCTGGTGCACTCCTGGATTGGGCGGCCCGAAACGGGCTTCACGAATATGCATCTCACCTTGTATCTGGGGCCGCAGGTTCGCGTGCCGCACTTCGGCTTCGCGCTGGGCACTGCGCCGGATATCTTCATGTATATGGATTACCAGCCGCGCTGCGATTTGATGACCGACCTGGACGCCTTGGATCGCTACTACGAACCGGTCAACGAGAGCTTTCTGAAGCTGCGCGGGGATCAGCGCTTCTCGCCCTTCATCAGCCGCTGTCTCTATATGCGGCAGACGCAATCGCAGACCAGCCACTGCTACATTGTGAAGCCATCGGAAGAGACTCTGGAGATTATCGCCCGGCTCGCACACGAGATGATGGATCGCTGGCTGGGCTGGCTGGACGAGGCCGAGCCGGTGCCCGAAGCCGAACGCGCCGCGCTGGCCGCGCGGGATCTGCAGGTGCGGCGGCAAATTGTGGAGCGCGACCCGGCCAATGTCATGGGCGTCAAGCTCTTTGGCGAAGCGCGCGTGGCGCAGTTGCTGCGCGCGCTCTGGGGCGGCGACCGCAAGCTGCCGCGTCCGGGGGGCGCGTAATGCCCGCGGGCAGCGCAGAGACCGCGCCCGCCCCGGTGCGCTCGCTGTTTCGCGCGGTGCAGGTGGATGGCGCGAAGCCGCCCTGCGACCGGCTGTTGCTGCGCGCCTTCTATCCGGCGCGCCCGGCGCAGAGCGCGGCCGAGCGCGACAGCGGCGTGTTGCAGGCGGATGCCGCGCGCGCGCCGCTGCCGTCGGTGATTTTCATGCCCGGCGTCAACTGCGATCCCTCGGGCTACCGCTGGCTCGCAGAAGGCCTGGCAGAGCGCGGCTGGCTGGCGCTTACCTACGCATTCGTCGCCGAAGAGATGCCCGGCGCACCGGCGCTCACCCCCGGCCTCAATTTGGATGCCCTGCGCCCCGACTCTTATGGCCAGCGGCCTTCTTCCACCGTGCTGCCCGCGCTGCTCGGCGCAATGGAGCGCTTGAACGAATCCGGCCCGTTGCGGGGCCTGCTCGATACGGGCCGGGTGGCTCTGGGCGGCCACTCTGCGGGCGGATCGGCGGCGCTGTTGAACGCGCACCCGGGCTGGTTCCCACAACTGGCCGCCACCTTCAGCTACGGCGCTCACACCGGCGCATCCACCATGCTGGGCCACGCGCCGGGCAGCCATCTCAAAGTGCCGCCGCAATTGCCGCTGCTGTTGATGGGGGGCGAGCGCGACGGCGTCATTGCCGCCAGCCGCGGCCGCTACGGCGAGCCGGATGGCGACGCCAGCGGCCCCATTGAGCGGAGCTTCCGCGAATCGGTTGCGGGCGGCCGCGGCGACGCCTGGCTGGCAATTCTGGCGGGCGCGAATCACTTTGCGCCGGTGCACCCCGAAGATCACAGCAGCGGCCGCCCCTTTCTGGACTGGCGTCCCGCGCGGCCGCCGCAGGAAATTCGCGCCACACTGCTGGAACTCTGCGCCGACTTTCTCGACGCCCATGTGCGCGATGATATGGCGGCGCGGGAATCGCTGGTGAAAAAACTGGAAGCAGGTGGCCCCTGCATTGCAAAATGGGAGTGCAAGTAATGTTGAAAAACCTCTGGTATGCCATTGAGTTCAGCGACGCGCTGCGCGATGCGCCGATGCGCCTGAGGGTGCTGGGGCAGGATCTGGTGCTCTACCGCGACAGCCACGGCAACCCGGTGTGCATGAGCGATCTCTGCGTGCACCGGGGCGGCGCGCTCTCAGACGGCTGGGTGGAGGGCGATTGCATCGTCTGTCCCTACCACGGCTGGAACTACGATCCCTCCGGCGCTTGCGTGCGCATTCCCGCCAACGCGGCGGGCATGCCCATTCCGCGCAAGGCCCGGGTGGATTCCTATCCCACCGTGGACCGCCACGGCTGGATCTGGGCCTTCCTGGGAGACCTGCCCGAATCCGAACGCCCGCCGCTGCCCGATCTCTCCGGCATGGACGATCCCTCGCTGCATCGGCTCACCGGCGAATTCAAGTGGCGCGCGCACTACACCCGGGTAATGGAGAACGCGGTGGATTTCGCCCACGCGCCCTTTGTGCACGGCTCGGTCTTCGGCGATCCCGAACGCCCCGAGATTGCGGAGTTTGAGGTGCAGCAGAACGATTGGTCGGCCTTCGCCACCGCAGATGTGAAGGCCAGCGCCTCGAAGGGGCTGTGGCGGCGTATGTTCGGCAAGCAGACCGAAGCGCCGCTCATCAGCACCACCAACGGCTTCTGGCTGCCAAACATTACGCTGCTGCATGTGCGGCTGCCGCTGGGCGATATGTTTCTCTACGACGCCAATGTGCCGGTGGACGAGCACACCACCATTACCAAGTGGGTGCAGTTGCGCAGCTTCTTCAAGGGCCGCTGGGCCGACCGCGACGCGCGCCGCCGGGTGGAGCGCATCTTTTTGCAAGACCAGCGCACCGTGGAGGCGCAGCGCCCGGAGCTGTTGCCCTACGATCTTTCCGACGAGCTGCATGTCAAGGCCGACGGCAGCCAGGTGGCCTACCGCCGCATGCGCCGCAAGCTGCTGGAGCGGGGCTGGGGCATTGACACCCACCGCATCGAGTCCGAATACACGGGCCGCCGCGCCGTGGTGATTCCCTCGCCCGCGCGGCGCGAGGATCCCGAACTGGAGCGGAGCTGGGTAATGCGCGAAGTGCCGGTGCGCAGCCCCGGCGGCGCGGCATCGGCCTGAGGCGGGAGGAAGCAATGGCGGCAAAGCAACCCAGCAAGTGGCAGCAGAGCATCACCGGCGAATGGCACGGCATGCCCTCGGTGTTCGATGCCGAGGGGCGGCATGTGGGCTTTGACAAGGTGGCCCGCGAGAGCCGCTTTGAGGACGGGCGCACCACCTACTACATGACGACGCAATTCGACACCACCGGGCCGCTGCGCGGCAGGTTCGAATCCGAGACCTTCGCCTTTGGCGTGCAGGACAGCGACCGCGACCGCCTCTACCTGGGGCCGGACTTCATCGGCGCGGGCCACCCCTACGGCGCGCTGGTGGATTCGCACTACTACTCGCCGGCGTGGACCAGCGACCTGCGCACGATGAACCAGATTCTCCCCGACGGCGAAACCCAGGTGTATTCCTCGCTGCTCTTCGACGGCCCCGCGGTTTGCGGCGTTTTCAACGGCATTTACAAAGTGGTGCAGGATTACGCCGAGAATCCCGAAACGCGGGCGCGCATTGCCGAGTTTCTGGAGGGCGAGCGCCGCGACGGCAAGAAGCCGCACATTCTGCCCGTCAAGCACGCCGGAGAATGGCGCGGCGAGCTCGAAGTGTATGATCCCGATCAGCAGCTTCTGGGCGTCAGCGAAGTGCGCGTGCGCTACCGGCCGCTGAGCCTGCTGCGCGCAGAAATGGAAGTGACGCTCTCGGGAATCATCGAGCGCAAGTTTCGCTTCGAGCGGCAGCGCAACGGCTTTCGCCACAACTTCGACGGGCCGGATCTCTACGGCAACGGCATGTCCTACGGCCGCGCGCTGTTCACCAGCCAGCACCTGCACGGCGAAGCGCTGAAGATTCGCGGCCGCGAGTTCCTGATCGATTCCAACTACACGCTCTGCGTCGCCTGGCAGTGGTTCGCCTCGGACAAACCGCGCTGGACCAGCTTCGGCCTTTTGCACTGGCAGCCCGGCGAAGAGGTGCTGAAGCCCCGCTACGGCTCCTGAGCGGGGAGCGAGGCGCTGGGCCAGCCTTAGGCTGGAAGCCGTGGGTTTTGTCGCGCCAAATCTCATCAAGCCGGCTATGAAGGCGCCAAGTCCTTTATAAATTATTGATTTATAATAAGAAAAAATGTGTGTCATATCCGGTCACAGATCCAAAAAAGAGGGGTTGCGGGCGTCGGTTTCGGCCATACCCTCTCGCGCATTGCCTTCGAAAGGGGGGAGGGAGACCAATGGACATTCGACCCTATGACACCAGTCTGAACCCGGTCAATGCCTACTGCATGGCCAAGCTTTCGGCTCTCGTATACATCGGTGAGGGGGGCGAGAAGGGCAAGAAGCCCGATAGCCGAGCCATCCTTGAGCAATTGCAGAACGAGGATGGCGGCTTCCAGAAGATCCATCCCTACGACAACAAGAGCAGCCAAGCCATGCTCGTGGAGCACGACCAATTCCTCTGCATGGCATTCCGAGGCACGGACGAGATTCGGGACTGGTTCGACAATTTGGACATCCAGAAGAGGGAGGAACTCTTCGGGGTCTTCCACGAGGGCTTCTGGGAGGCGACCCAAGACATCTGGCCGCAGATCAATCGGGATTACCAGCATATCTGCAAGCGCGATAGGAGCCAAAAGAATGTCCAAAGGCCGCTCTTTCTGACGGGGCATAGCCTCGGAGGAGCGATGGCTACCATCGCCGCCGCGAGGATGGTCTACGAAGACTTGCCTTTTACTTCCGTATACACGTTCGGCCAACCCCGAGCCATGGATAGGGAGACCGGGCGCAAATTCAACATCGAGTGCAAGGACCGATTCCACCGGTTTTGCAACGACAAGGATGTGGTAACTCGCATTCCTGCTCGAATCGGTGGCTTCACCCACGTGGGGCAGGTCGTCTACATTGACAACGACATGATACTGCACCCTGAAATTGGAAGGTGGCAGCAATTTGTCAATACCGTAAGTGGGGCTGTCGAGACTTTTGTGGAGAAGGGATTTGAATCCGGAGTGAAAGGCATTGCTGAATTGATACAAGACCACGACGTAAAGAAGTACATTCAAGCCGTGGAGCGTTGGGATTTGAAGAATCGGAGTTTGGGCATTTGATCAGAAATTCATTAAGCTAGGGGAAACGCCATGCCTACTGGAAATCTCCAAGACTACATCACTGGAAAGTTTCTGCTGGACACCCCCGAAGAGAGGGTTCGGCAGGAGATGGAGCGATGGCTGCACGAAATGATGGGATACCGCAAAGAGCAGATGGACATTGAGTTCACGATACAGATGGGAACTGCGAGAAAGAGGGCAGACATCGTCATTTTCGAGAGCAGCAACGGGAAGTATCGCTCTCAGCAAAACGACGTGGTCGGAATCGTAGAGACGAAAGCCCCCAAGAAGCGAGGCACTCAAGGGCGCAGCCAGCTCCATAGCTACATGGCTGCATGTAGCCAATGCCAATGGGGGATCCGCGACTACGGAGGAGCGAAGGAGTTTTTTCACAAGGACGGCGGAGAGATTATTTCCGCTATCAAGATCCCTCGGCGCGGGGAATCCATGCTGAGCGCTGCTCGTTTGCGCAAGAAGGATTTGAAGCCCACCGAGAATCTCAAGGCCATCTTTCGGAGTATTCTTGAGAAAACCTACAATAACCTCGGATCTGACCGCACCCGGTTGTGCAATGAGATTGCCAAGCTCTTGTTCTGCAAGATTCATGACGAGAACCGTATGCGAAATCTGGAAGACACCCCCCTATTCCAAGCTCCCTACAATGAGAAGCCTCGAGAAATCAAGAGGCGTATCAAGGAAGAGCTTTGGGAGGATGTTCAAAAGAGCTTTACCAGCGCCAGGGTTTTCAAAAAGACAGAGACTCTGGAGATGAATCCTGCTCAGCTTGCAGAGATTGTCGCCGAATTGGAATGCATCGATTTGTTGGCGACTCAAAGCGACGTTATCGGAACCGCCTTTGAGGTTTTTGCAGAGCGGTATTTCAAAGGGGAAAAGGGAGAATTCTTTACTCCGCGGCCTGCGGTGCAGGCAGTTGTGAATATCCTGGATCCCAAGCTCGGAGAGACAATCGTTGATCCTGCGTGCGGGAGTGGCGGCTTCCTGATTCAATCTTTGGAACACCTTTGGAGCCAAGCAGGGCAAGCCGCCCACAGGAGCCATGTGCAAGCTGCCAACAGCGTCTACGGAATTGACATTGAACCGAATCTCGTCAAGCTGGCGCGTGCATATATGTTGCTCGTGGGAGATGGGCATTCGAACATTGCTGAAGGCGACAGTCTCCTGAAATTGAATAAGCTGAATCGGAATGATTCCATGTTGCATGTCTTGTTGGCTGACGGAGATCCCAGGCTTTTCGATTTGGTTATGACCAATCCGCCTTTTGGGGAAAAGATTAAGATCAAAAAGCACGAAGTTCTCTCGGATTACGAGCTGGCCCGCAGCCCCAAGGTGAACAGTCTTCGTCCGACTGCGCCGCAAGTTCTCTTTCTTGAGAGGTGCTTGGATTTGCTCGTAGAGGGCGGAAGGATGGCAATTGTTTTGCCAGAGGGGGTTGTGGGCAATCCTACAAACAAGCACATTCGAGAATTCGTGCTTCGTAACGCTACAGTGGATATGATAATTGACTGTCCGAAAGAGACTTTTCTTCCTTATACGCAGACTAAGACCTGCATTGTTTTCATTCGAAAACAGGCGCCTGGCCAAGGGCACAATATCTTGATGTCCCTTGTGAAGGAATGTGGGCATGATGCGCGAGGCAACCCTACAGGACGTGACGACTTTCCCAAAGCCGTCACCGATTGGCAGAATCACCGGGAAAATGGAGATTTGGCAATCAGCCGTTCTGTTCTGCAATCCAATCTGGATGCCACTCTTTCACTCGTTCCGAGTCGCTATGTGGGGCATGGCCGCGTGCAAAAGAAGGCTAGTCTGAGTCAGCCGACAATTGGCGATATGGTTGCCTCGAATCTCATTGAAGTCCGCACTCTTCCGTGCGGAGTTCGTCAAGCGGATTACATTGAGCGGGGTGGTGTCCCGTTTTTGAAGACTTCATGTATCGCAAATCATGAAATCACTTTTGCCAAAGACCGAGTTCCGATTCAGATATATAAGCGGGAATCGTCCAAGCAGAATTTGCAGGCAGATGACATTTTGCTTGTGAAGGACGGTGACACGAGAATCGGGAATGCGATTATCCTTCAAGAGGACGAATTGAAAATGGTTGTGCAGGGTCACTTTTTTCAGATTAGGGTGAATTCTCCAGACAAAGTGGATGCTTATTGGATTTTCAGTGCGCTCCACGGCATGAAGAGCGAGATGCGCCGATCACGGGTGATTCAGACAACCCTGGGCGCTCTTTCGAAAGAGGCGTTTTTGAATCTGCCCCTGAGTCCACCGCCGATGCAGAAACAGAGGCAGGTAGGAAATCGAGTGCGGCGCATACTGGAGAATCGTCGCCAGCTTCTGCGGGAATACGAGGCGCTGTGAGCACGCCCGGCCGTTTGTTGCGCCGCGCCCTGGATGCGGGGCCGCTGCTCGTTCCCTTTGTCTTTGACGGTTTGCAGGCGCGGCTGGCGGAGCAGGCGGGTTTTGCGGCGGTTTATCTGAGCGGCTTCGGCTGCGCCGCGGCCCGGGGGCGTCCCGATTTGGGGCTGTTGACCATGAGCGAAATGCTGGACGGCGTGCGCGCCGTTGCGGGCAGCGTCGGCATTCCGGCAATTTGCGATGCCGATACGGGCTTTGGCGATGTGCTGAATGTGCAGCGCGCGGTGGAAGAGTTTGAGCGCGCCGGGGCGGCGGCGCTGCAGATTGAAGACCAGGTTTGGCCCAAGCGCTGCGGATTCATGGCGGGCAAAGAGGTCGTTTCCGAACGGGAAATGCTCGCCAAGCTGCGGGCCGCCTGCGATGCCCGCCGCGCGGCGGATTTTCTCATCGTGGCGCGCACCGATGCGCTGGCTCCGCTGGGCTGGGATGAGGCCGAGCGCCGCGCCCGCGCCTACTGCGATGCCGGCGCAGACCTGATCTTTGTCGGCGGTGTCGCCGATGCGGCGGCGCTCGACGAGTATCTGCGCCGTTTGGGAGATTTGCCCATTGCCTACAACGGCCGGCTCGGCGAGCCGCGCGAGTTGCACGCGCGCGGCGTGCGGCTGCAGATTCACGGCGGCGTGCTGGCCGTGTTGTTTCGCGCGGTGCAGCGGGCCATGCGCGAGCTGCGTGAAACCGGCGCGCTGCGCGAAGTGCCGCCGGACGGCAATCCGCTGGGCGAGGAAACCATGGCGGAATGGCTGCGGCTGCTCGGCGCAGAAGAAATGATGCGCCGCGGCGAGGGCTACGGCGCGTAGCGGCGCGGCCTCAGCCGGAGCTGGCGCGGGGCGGATCTACCCAGATAGGCGAGCTCCAGGCGCGGGGCTCGTGGGGGGCCAGGCAGTCGTCGCGCGCGCCGTCGGGGCCGGGGCAGGGATTCGTCTCGACGCAGTTTCCTTCGCCGTCGCGGCGGCAGCGCAGGTTGCCGGCATTTACCGCCGGCGCGGGCGCTTCGAAGACCCGGGCGTAGTAGGCCGCGCCGCGCCCTTCGCCGGGGAAGTCCGCATCGGTGAAGGTGGCGCTGCAGCCCGCGGGGTTTGGCTCGCAGGTGAACACCCGCCAGGGATCGCGGATCAGCCCGGAGAGATCCTCCCCCGCGCTCTGTTGCTGCTGCACTTTCACCACCTCAATGCGCGTAATTGCGCGGCGGCGGTCGCTGGGGTGATAGCACTCGCCCTTGCAAATCCGCTCAATTTCGGCGGGGCCGAGGGCGGAAACGGATGCGCCGGGGCAGCCGGGAAGCTGCTCGAAAGAACCGGCCGCGCGCACCCGGAAAGTCGGCGCGCTGGATTGCGAAGTTTCGCCGCCCATGCGCACCGCCGGCTCGCCCTCTGCGTTCAGCAGATCGAACCACAGCAGAATGCGCGGGCCGCTGGTGCCATAGACTTCGCGGCGCTGCATGGCGTCCCAAATGGCGTTGCGGTCGCGGCCCTGGGAGTGCGCGGCGATCAGGCCGCCGGTGGTGAGGAAGGAGGCCTGCCGCTCGGTTTCGAAAATCGCAAAACCGGGCTGGTCGAAATTGAAGGCGCGGGAGCGCGGCGCGGGATCTTCTTCGGGAAGCGCGAACAGCGCGGGGGCGTCTGCGTCTCCGGCCTGCGATTCGGTGAAGCCGCGCCGGTGCACTTCTTTGTAGCCGGTGCCGGGCCGGGCGTAGTGATTGTCGCTGGAAGCCATGAAGCCCATGCGGAAGTGGCGCGGCTCGCCGCCGTCGAAGTTGCCGACGGAGAGAATGAACTGCGCCGAGCCGCCGGGGCGGTAATTGAAAGAGGGCTCGCGGCAATCGCGGCACTGTCCCGCATCCAGCAGCTCTGCGGATTGCAGGCCGGGCACCACCCGGTGCGCCGCCACGCCGGCGGCCGCGGCGTGGGCGCGCGCCTGCGCTGCGCGGGTTTCGCACTCCGCCGCGCTTTCGCCCGCGGCCAGGCAGCGCGCGCGGATGATCTCGCCCGCGCGGTGGCAGGTGGGCTCGTAATTCGGCCGCGGCGCGGGGCAGGCGGCCGCGCCGTCTTCGGAGAGATGCACCGCGCGCCAGCCGCGGTAAAGCTCGGAATCGCCGTGCCCGGAATAAACTTCGAGCAGGGTTTGCTGCGCCGGATCGTGGAGCTTGCCCATCAGTTGCTTGCGCCAGGTGGAACCCGGCGGCGTGTAGAAACCCCAGGTGGTGCCGTGGGGAATCACGATGGATTCGTGCCCCCATTCCGAGAGCTTGCGGAAGAGTTCGGCGGGGGTGGGCGCGGATTCCCGGCAATTGGCGGGCAGGTCGCGCACATGGGCGTCCTCCGCGCAGTGCGGAATATCCAGGCGCTCGGCGATGTAGCGCGCATAATCGTGCATGCGCCCGCCGACGCTCAGCGCGCCGAGCCCGAGCTGCCAGCGCGAGGGCGCGCCGCCAATAATGCCGCCGCGCCCCGCCGCAATGGGCCGCGCCGGAATCTTCTCCTCCTCCAGATCGCGCAGCACCACATTTTTGTGGCCGTAATGGTTTTCCGGCGTCGTGCCCACCTGCGTCCATTCCCAGCCCAGGTAGGCGACATTGCCGGGGTTCAGCGGATCCGAAGCGACGGCGTTGCACTGCCGAATGGAGCTGACCATATCGCGCCAGGCCTGCGGCGAAATGCTGGAGGCGTGATCGTTGATGGACCAGAAATCCAGCGCCGCGCAGTGGCGCGCAAAATCGCAGGCGTCGGAGGGCGGGTGCGCGCCCTCTCCCGTCAGCATGGGCAGGCTGAACAAAAAGGCGTCGGCAGAGACGGTGGTGTGCACATGCAAATCGCCGAACAAAATTTGCCGGGCCTGCGCCTCGCCCAGCGCCGCCGCTGCCTGCGCCTGCGCCTCACGGGCCGCGCCCAGCGTCCGCTGCGAAATGGCCTGCGGCGCCACCTCTCCCGCGCCATCGCGCGCGCCGAACACGCCGCCCCCCGCCAGCCACACCACGGCCCCACCTGCCACCGCCAGCAGCAGCACCGCCACCAGCGCCCGTCCCATCCATCCCATATCGCTTCCCTCCTTTTGATTGGGTGCAGTTTAGCTTTCTAGGTCTCAGCCGTATTTATTCATATTATAGCCTTTTGCGGTGATATATGTCAAAAACTCACGACCGAGGGGAGTAATGTATGCAGAGTTTTCCTTGATAACTGCAAAGCCGCAATCATCTTGCAAAAACACCCACCACTGCTCGAATTTGATTCCCTTAAGCTCGGTTGCCTTCTCAGAAAGTATTCGCTTCATGGATTCTAGTGATACGAAGCCAGGGAAACCAGAGGAATTCAAGAATTGCAGGGCCATGATTTGGCTACCCCAGATGAGCCAATAGGCACGGTCGAACTCGTAGGCTAGCGAGATGTCTGCGAGCCTCCGAATCAAGTATTTCTCACGCTCTTTCAAGTCGTCCTTGAATGAGCGCCCGTCCAAATCAGATTGAATTTGCTTCTCGCACGAGGCCAATACAGCACTACCAAAATCTCTCTGAATTTCCTCTGCCGCAGATTTTTGTTGCGGAGACGGACGAGCTTCAATGCCGAAGCTCTTCAATTTGATTGCGCTGATTCCCCCGATCCATCGCCCGATGGGCTCTCGGAAAATCCAGAAAATAAAGCATACGGAGAACGCGACGGCCCAAGGCCAGTCGCTAAGGTTTTCGAGGACAGAAGACAGCTTATCCATTTTTTCTCCATCCAGGCAGATGCCAAGCCCATTGGGGGACCGTCCTATTCGTTTTTGGCCGCGTGGATCACTTCCTCGTTTGTGATTCGGATGGCTTCCTGCTCCGTCTTGTGGGCCTCTGTGAGTTTGGCCTTCGCCTCCAGGGCCAAGCTGCCTATCGTAGCCTGGGCTTTGGCGTCTGTCAACAGCGGAATCGGGATTTTTGAGACGTGCCCGGCGTCGATTTCGTCCACGACGGCTCCGTAAGTGAAGCGGGTAATGAGCTCCCGGCCATACTCGGAAGCGAGGAAGACATAGAGGTAGCCTCCCAAATTCGCGGATGTTGGCTCCACTCGAATGATGTGTTCATTGGCGGCCCATCCATTCCAGTGTTCGGGAACAATTGCCACCCTCCCGATTGTTCCGCTGCGAGTAATCAGAATCATGTTTTCCATTAGAGCCACTTCTTTTTCAATGCGTTTCCCATGATGCCTGCGGGAGAGATACTTATTTGTCATTGGAGAAAGCTGATAAATCTCCTTGCCACCAAAAAAGGGGACGCCTCCCTGATCTTCTTGCACATATACTCTGGAAAACCGTGCAGGCAAAATGATGCGATTGGAGATTTGATCTTCTCCAAGTGTGGCAATTCTCGATGACTTGACGCGGAGGCGCCGCAATATGACATTCACAATCGGCAAATGATAAGATGCGTCCAGCCTTTTCTCGAGTTCAGACAGATTCACCTCGTAATTGCGAAGCTCTGAGGATGTGTCAAAGTAAGCCGGGCGCAGGGCAGACAGAGGAGGCAAATTCAACGAATTGCACAACAACTGATCGGCCTTAGCTAGGAGCAGATACGCTTCATCGCGAAGATCGCAAGAGCGAGTTACCAAGTCATGAACTTGCTTTTTCACCGCTTGTGGCGGTCTGGGAATAGGAATGAATTCGAGGTGCTTAGGCTCAATATGTGAGATCACAGCCCCATACTCGCTTGTCTGTATTATTGCCTTTCCGGTCTCGGTTCTCAGAAAAGCGTAGAGATAACCCATGTTTTCAATGTCCTTGCAATCGATTCTTATGATATCGTCGCTAACCACTTGGCCGTCCAGCGCAGATCCTACTATTGCGCACAACCCAACTGTGCCTGATCGAGTCAAAAGGATTTGCCCCTTTTTCACCCTGAGCGCTTCAATGTCCGTTTTGGTATTTGGAGAAATGTATCCACTCGGCTTGGGGAAAACGTCCGTAATCTGCGAAGGCAGAATGAGGGGAATCCCGGTTTCTCCCACCCAAATTCGGCGGAAGCGCGGGTAGTAATAAGCATTTGCGATTCCCGTATCTCCCGATACCTGATCCATAGGGAATTTGCATTGCTCCAACACCGCCCGTGCCTGCCTGCCACCGGTGTTGTAGAAGCCAGCATCCAATCGAAGCGAGCCCTCAAGGATCTCCCGAAGCCGCACAGAGCACCACCGCAGCTTGCTTTCGAGCAAGAATGCAGGCAAATCGCCCGCGATCTTGTAGCTTGCGCCATCTACCACGACAGACCCTCCTGCTCGCGCCATTGTGCAAACGATTCCGCCACATCAGAAGTCTGGTCGTCGTGCAGCTTCTGCTTCGTTTCGATTCGGACAGGCAAGGCATCTCCAGAAGCCTCATCCGGCGGGATTTCCTCTACCACAGGGACCAAAATTTCACTGCCTTCCTCGTCCCGCTTGAACAAAGGGTTGCCACGCTTGTCATGGCCGATGTGGTCCACCATCGACAAAAAAATCGGATAGTCAGCCATCCTGCCGGTGCGTTCCTCCTCATGGATCTGTTCCGGAGTCTTCTTCTGCAGGAACAATACAGAAGTTTGCGTGCCGTTTTTCGGTTGAAAAGTGTCCACATGAAGGTCAATGCTGGCCACAATTCTCGTCTTGCGAATGAGCCACTCGCGGATGAATTCAAGGCCGGGAGAGCTGAGAATCGAGTCTGGCAACACGATGCCCATTCGCCCGCCGGGATTCAGAAGTTGCAGGCAACGCTCAATGAAGAGTTGCTCGGGCGGAACAGAGCTTCGCAAGCGGTCACTCATGTTCCAGCGTCCACTCGAATCTCGCCTCCAAATGTGTCCAATGTCGTATTGCTCCAATATGTGCTGATCCCGGATGGGGATTTTGCTTCCGAAAGGAGGGTTGGTAACAACCACATCAAACAGGCCGAGGCATTGCGCATTTCGCAGGGCCGATTCCTTCAAATGCATGGACCGGGACAACTCTTTCCTGAAATCTCCCTCCCAGGTGTGCGGAGGCAAAAGCGAATCGGTCTGCAATATGTTCCCGCTACCGTCGTTGTTCATTACCATGTTCATTTTTGTGGCTTTGACGAGGTCTGGGTTGATGTCGAAGCCGAAGAAGTTTGTCTGCGCGATTTCAGCAATGCGTTGGTGGAAAATGCTCTTCTCATTGTCATCCCATTGCGACTTGGGCCTCTTTTCCCCCTCCAGGCTGCGTTCCAAATCGCTGATGACCTTGTTCATGGCCACAACCAAAAACCCGCCCGTTCCGCAGGCAGGGTCGAGGACACGCTCTTCCATACCCGGGCTCAGCATTTGGACGGCCATGCGCATGACGTTTCTCGGTGTGAAGAATTCGCCCCTGTCACCTCGCAAGTTTGCGCCTACGAGTTCCTCGTATGCCTTGCCCTTGATATCAATGTTCGTGCTGAGAAGCGAGTATTTCTGAATCTCGCTTACGATGTAAGCCAAGCTGCGAGGCTTAAGCTTGATCTCGTCACCCTGCTCGAAAATGTGCCTGTGCTTCTTTTTGACTCGATCAAATACAGCCGAGATGCGCTTTTTGACCGTCAACTGACCATCTGGGGTGGACCGCTCTCCGGAAGATGCGTAGAATTCCAATGGCCTTCCCAAATTTCGCTCGTCCTCAATCTTGCAAAAGATCAGCTTCAAGAGCTCGAAGAATGCAGGCTGTTTCTGCAGGCCATCAGTGACGTAGATGTGATTGTGGCAGGTTTTGAAGGCAAATAGAAGATTGTCTTCCACTGCGGTTTTCAATGCGCGCCGTTTGGGGCGGTCAATCTCTTCAACTCGGCCGTCAACGGAAGGAATGTCGTTGAATTCGGCGAATTCGATTTCGTTCTTATCGTTCGTGAACTTTCGGAAGACTTCCTTCTTTTTGCTGTTCGTCCACATTCCCCATTCGCAATTGGGGCATGCAGACATATAGGATTTCAGTTGCTCGATGCCATCCTTGCGATCAGTCGGCTCAATCGATTCCTTCTTGCATTCAATCAGAACGCGAACGTGCTCTTGAGATCGCTTGGGAGAGCCGGGTGCGAAAATCGCAAGGTCAACCCGGTGCAATCGAGAGCCGACCCGGACTGGGAATTCAACGGCGATTTGGTCCTTGGGATACTTGTGCTCGTTGACCAGTCGCTTCTCAATGTTCTGCCGCACATACTCTTCGGGCGTGTCGTTGCGAAACTTGCCGTCCACATAGTCGCAGATCTTGCCTTCGGGAATGACTATCAGATCAGGCATTTTCGCTTCTCCAGGGGCCAAGCGCTACCTGTGCGCTGGCCGGATACAATTGTAGCCCCTTGGAGCCCGGTCTGCCATGCGCCCAGCCTGGCCGGATCGTGTATAATGAAACGCAGTTTGGCGAAGCCCCGCAAAACAGGGCGCAAGCTCTCAGGGCCGGGGTGCATGGGCTATGCTGGGAGCCAGGGGCAGGAGGAGGGTCGCTAGATGGGCAGCCTGGCAGGGCAGGTGGCGGTGGTCACCGGGGCGAGCCGGGGCATTGGCAAGGGCATTGCGCTGGCGCTGGGAGAGGCGGGCGCTTGCGTCTATGTGACGGGGCGCACGGCCGCGCCGGGGGGCGCGGCGCTGCCGGGCTCCATTGCCGAGACGGCGGAAGAGGTGACGGCGCGGGGCGGGCGCGGCATTCCCGTGCAGGTGGATCACGCAGACGACGCGCAGATTCGGGGGCTGTTTGAGCGCGTGGCCGATGAGCAGCGCGGGCAGCTCGATGTGCTGGTGAACAATGTCTACAAGATTCCCGATCCGCCGGTGTGGGGAGGCGGCTTTTGGGAGCACCCGGTGCAGGTGTGGGACGATCAGGTGGGCATTGGGCTGCGCGCGCACTATGTGGCCTCGGTGTTCGGCGCGCCGCTGCTGGTGGCGCGGGGGCGCGGGCTCATCGCAAACATTTCTTCGCGCGGCGCGGTGGATTACCTGTTCAGCGCCTCTTACGGCGTCGGCAAGTGCGGGCTGGACCGCCTGTCGAACGATATGGCCATTGAGCTGCGCCCGCACGGGGTGGCGGCGCTTTCGCTGTGGCCGGGCACGGTGAAGACCGAGTTCATTCGCAAGGTGGCGGAAGAGCGCGGCGATCTCGATCTCTCGAAGGCCGAAAATCCCATCTTCACGGGCCGCGCCGTGGTGGCGCTGGCCTGCGATGCAAATTTGCTGGAAAAGAGCGGCGGCGTTTACAAGGTCGCCGATCTGGCTGCGGAATACGGCTTCAGGGACGACTGAAAATCATCGGAGGTTTTGACCCATGCCGCAACCCGTAATTGAGTTCTTCTACGACTACGCCAGCCCGTTCTCTTACCTGGCGAACGCGCTGCTGCCGGGGATTGCCGAGCGGGGCAACGCCGAGCTGCGCCGCCGCCCCTTTTTGCTGGGCGGTGTGATGAAGGCCACAGGCAACAGCCCGCCGATGCTGGAGCCGGTTGCGGAAAAGCGCGCCTATTTCGGCTCCACCATGCAGCGCTGGGCGGATTGCTACGGCGTCCCCGTCAAGATGAATCCGCACTTTCCCATCACCACGCTTGCGCTCATGCGCATGGCCACCGCCGCGCAGCTCCAGAGCGATTCGCTGTTCGAGCGCTTTCACAACGCCGTCTATGCCGCCTTCTGGACGGAGGGCCTCAACATGGGCGATGCGGAAATCGCGCGGCAGGTCATTTCCAACGCGGGGCTGGATGCCGCCGCGCTGGAGGCCCGCGCCGCCGAAGCCGAGGTGAAGGACGCCCTGCGCGCCGCCACCGAAGAGGCGGTGTCGCGCGGCGCATTCGGCGCGCCCACCTGCTTTCTCGGCGAGCAGATGTTCTTCGGCGCAGACCATCTCCCGCTGCTCGAACACGCGCTGCGGAAGTAGCAGCGCCTGGATCTGCCGGGCCGGGCGGTGAAGTTGGTGGCCCGCAAGGAGAAAAAAACCATGCTCTCGAAACTCGACGACTATCCCATCCACCAGACGCCGGAGCCCATCGCGCACCCGGCCAGCAACGACCGCAATGTCTACGACCGCTACTGGTTCAACGGCTACCGGGACGATGGCGAATTCTACTTCGGCGTGGGCGCGGCGCTCTACCCCAATCTCGCCATTCTCGATTGCGGGCTCACCATTGCCATTGGCGGCGAGCAGCACGCCTTTCACGGCTCGCGCCGCGCGCCGCAAGAGCCCTGCGATCTGCGCGTGGGGCCTTTCCAGATCGAGATTCTGGAGCCGATGAAGAGCCTGCGCGTCACCCTGGACGACAACGAGACGGGCATTGCCGGCGAACTGCTGTGGATTCCGCGCACCGCCAACATCGAAGAGGGCCGGCAGACCATGCGGCGGCGCATTGGGAACATGGACGCCTCGCGCTTCAACCAGTTCGGCCACTGGCAGGGCGAGCTGCGCTTCGCCGGCGAGACGCTGGTGGTGGATCCCGCCCGGGTCTTCGGCACCAAAGACCGCAGTTGGGGCGTTCGCCCGGTGGGCGATCCCGCGCCGCCCGGCGCGCCGCCCACCGGGGCGGCGGGCGTCTCCTTTGTGTGGTCTCCGATTCACTGGCCCGACCGCTGCACCCATCTCTGCGCCTTCGACGATGCAACGGGCTGGCCCATTCACTTCGACGGCATGATCTGCCCCGTCTATGCCAGCCCCGGCGAGATTCCCGGCGTCGAAGATCCCGGAGTCGAAATGCTGGCCGATGGCGACCATCGCATTGCCTTTGTGCCCGGCACGCGCCGCGCCGGCAGCGCAGAACTCGCGCTGATCTCCGCCGACGGCAGCCGCGAAGAGATTGCGCTTGAACCGCTGATCTGCTGCCGCATGAAGGGACTCGGCTACCAGCATCCCGAATGGGGGCACGGCCGCTGGAAGGGCGAGCTGGCCATTGGCGGCGAGCGCTGGAAGTCGGCGGAGCTGGACGAGATGGCCTTTGAGAATCTGCACATTCAGCAGGTGGTGCGGGCGCAGAGCGGCAAGGGGCGCGGCATTGGCGTGCTGGAGCAGATTTGCGTTGGCCCCAGCGCCCGCTACGGCTTCCGGGAATTCTTGGACCCGGCGCAGAGCGCCGCTATGTCGAATTGGCGGATTGCCAGGTGAAGCGCTTTGCCGGCAAGGCGGCGCTGATTACCGGCGCAGCCAGCGGCATTGGCCGCGCCGCCGCGCTGCGTTTGGCCGAAGAGGGCTCGGATCTCTACCTGGTGGATCTGGCGGCGGATGCGCTGGCCGAGAGCGCGCAGCAGTGCGGCGAGCGCGGTGCGGCGGTGGCGCACGCGGTTTGCGATGTCGCAGACGAGTCCCAGGTGCAGGCGGCGGTTGCGGGCTGCGCCGAGCGCTTCGGAAGGCTCGATGCACTGTGCAACATTGCGGGCATATTGCTGCTGGAGCACGCCGGGAACACCACGGCGCAGCAATTCCGCCGCATTCTGGAGGTGAATCTGCTCGGCACTTTTTTGATGTGCCGCGCCGCGCTGCCGCATTTGCTCGAGAGCCGCGGCGCCATCGTCAACACCTCTTCCACGGCCGCCTTGGCCGGCATGCCCTACGCCGCGGCCTACGGCGCCAGCAAGGGCGGGGTGAGCGCGCTCACCCGCACCCTCGCCGTCGAGTTCGCCAAACAGGGCCTGCGCTGCAACGCCGTCTGCCCCGGCTCCATCCGCACGCCCATGACCGGCAGCGGCAGCCTGCCCGAGAACGCAGACCTGCAACTCGTCTCCCGCGCCATGCCCCTGGACGAAGCCCGCGGCCCCGAGGCCGTGGCGGGGCTGATCGCCCTGCTCGCCAGCGAAGATGGCCGCCACATCAACGGCGAAGAGGTGCGGGTGGACGGCGGCACCCTCGCCTGAGCGGCTACTTCGGCGGATAGCCCCGCTCGAGAAACGAATTCCACAGCGGATCCACGAAATATCCGGCCACCCGGCCCACGCAGGCCATGCCGATCCAGGTAATGAGCAGCGCGCCCAAGGCGGCCACGGCCCAGCGCCCGCGTTTCATTTCAGCCTTCGCGGGCTTCGATGCGGAACAGCCAGAGATCCGGGGGAATTTCGCTGGGCACATCCTCGGGAAACCACTCGCGGTATTTGTTCACCACCGAGGGTAGATATTCGTTGAGCGGGCCTTGCACGCGGCGCGCGCGGGCCGCAAACACATCGTCCCCCACCTTGAGGCGCACGCGGGGATCTTCCAGCACATAGGCGGTCCAGCGCTTTTCCGCCCCTGAGTTGGCGGGCACATAAAGCTCGCCTTCGTGCACAAAGCAGATAGTGGTGATCGAGTGGGGATTGGCGGGGCGCGTTTCGAGAAAGACGGTGCGCACATCGTCGGTGAAGCTCCAGCGCGCGGGATAGGGCTGCTCGGGTCCGGTGAGCGCCCGGCCGGCAATGGGGCCGACGGGATTGGGATACAGCCACACGAGTCCAGCGAAGATTGCGGCGGCGGCGGCCAGCGCGAGGCAGGTGATTTTCAACCACTTCATCGGGGACCTCCAACTTTGCGTCCGGACCAGTGTGGCGGGTTTCGCCCGCCCGCGCACCTGCGCGGGCGGGCGGCCCGTTATTCGCTACCAGGAAGGCGCGGGGGCGAGTCCGCGGCTCGCGCGCCAGTGCGCGTAGCCGTGGCGGATCAGCAGGCCCACGCCCATGGGAATCAGCACCAGCCGCAGGGGAATGCCCACGAAGGGCAGGCTGCGCAGCAGCGACCAGACCAGCAGCCCCAGCAGCAGCGTCATGCCGAACTCCAGCATCTCCTCGCTCTTTGCCATGGCGGTGTGGCGCAACAGCCAGCGCCCGATGAGCATTGCCAGCACCAGATTCGACAGATACCAGGCCGCCCCAAGCAGGGCCGCGCCCAGCGCGGCGATGGGAATGCCGATCCAGGTAGCGATGAGAATCAGGCAGGCGATGGGCGTCACCACAAAGGCGGCGAAGCCGAGCAGCAGCGAAACGCCGAAATCCGAGCCGTCGCGGATTCCGACGCGGAACAGCCCGGGCAGCAGCGTGTGCAGCAACAGCCCCATGGCGAAGGCCGAGCCCAGCCACACCAGCTTCCAGCTGTAGAAGTCCCAGCTCAGGTAGCGCTCCATGTGCGAGCGGTCGGTTTCCCCGCGCACCCGCTTCCGCACCTCGCCGGCCACCTGCGCGCCGCGGGCAATTTTCATTTCATCCGCGTCTTCCAGCAGCGCCGAAATGCCGCCGCCCACCCGGGCGCCGTCCAAAATGTCGACCTCGTCGCCGGCGACGCTGAGATCGCGCCCCAGTTCGCCGCTGAGCTGCAATTCGTGCACCGCGGCGTTCAGATCCCGGGCCACTCTGCCTTCCACCTCCAGCCGGCTCGCCGCGGCGGAAACATCGCGCCCGATGCTCCCCGATTCTCCAATGTGAATCTCCCGGGAGGCGGCGTGAACGCTGCGCTGCACGGTGCCGTTCAACTCAAAGCGCTCGCTGGCGGAAAACACGCTGCCCTGCACCACGCCGCTCAGATCAATGGTCTCGCCCAGGGCGATGAGATTGCCCGAAATCGTGCCGAGAATGGTGATGCGTTGGGCAGAGGCGAAGACATCGCCGTCCACCTCGCCTTCCAGGGTGACCGATTCGCCCGCGGCGAACAGGCCGCCTTCGACGCGCTCGCCGGGCTCGACGCGAATGTGCTCGCTGTCTGCGGCGTCCCTGTCTCCCACGCCGTGCAGATCGCGCGCCAGGCGGCCGCCTTCTTCGCCCATGCGAAATTCGGGGGCGGCTCCGGCGGGCGCGGCAAAACCCGCGGTGCCGGCGCAGAGCAGCAGCGCCAGCGCGGTGCTTCCCGCCACGCGCCGCAACAGCGCCCCGGCCAGGAAGCTGCCCATGGCGGCCAGGCTGGCCAGCGTGCCGAGTCCCACGGCGAGTTGCAGCCAGCCCGATGCCTCGTTGCGAAGCAAATTGAAGAGATCCCACAACATGTCATTCACTCCCATCAGGCGCGCAGGGTGAAGCCAGTTGAAGCCGGCCGGCAGCCGGGCCTCAAACAAAAAGGAAAGGACGCTGCTGGCGGCCAGCACGGCGGCCAGGCACAGCGGCAGGCCGGTCCACAGGGCGCGGGCGGGGCCTGCCACCACGGCGGGGGCGGCGTCCGGGGGCAGCTTGCCGCACAGCGCGGCGGAAAGCAGCGCCGCTTCCTCGCGCAGCGCCACCACGCCCCGGCGGCAGCGCTGGCAGCCCACCAGGTGGGTCTCCAGCGCGCGGGATTCGGCGGCGGGCAGGCCGCCGTCCACATAGGTGCTGAGCACGGCTTCGGGCCTGCAGCTCACCGGCGAAGCTCCTGCGCCAGGGTGGCCCGCAGGCGGGCCTTGGCGCGAAACAGCAGCACGCCCACCTGCTCCGGCGCAATGCCCAGGGCGGCGGCGATTTCTGCGTAGCGCATTTCGGCGAAGTAGCGCAGCGCCAGCACGGCGCGAAAGCGCGCCGGTTGCGCGGCCAGCGCGTCTTGCAGCCTGCCGCTCTGCTCCTGCAGCAGCGCGGCGCTCAGCGGGCCGGGCGCGCCGGAGGGCAGCGCGCCGTCCAGCTCGGCGGAATCGAAAATGCGCCCTTCGCCCGCCCGGCGGCGCAGCCGGTCCACGCAGTGATGCGCGGCCACCGAGAGCAGCCAGGTGCGGAAGGGCCGCGCGCGGTCGTAACTGGCGAACGCCTGCCAGGCGCGCAGGAAGGATTCGCTGCGGGCGTCCTCGGCCTCGGCGTCGGAATCGAGCATGCGCCGGCACAGGCGCAGCAAATCGCCGGCAAAGCGCTTCCACAGCCGGGCGAATGCCTCGCGGTCGCCCAAAGCCGCGCGCTCCAGCACGGCTTCCAGCGATTCCTCCCCCGCCGTCCCGTGCGCCCTGTCGTCCAACAGACCTCCGCGCGCCGGGCCGCGCCCCCAAAGGTGCGACGGCCCGGGCAAAGGGCTCTCCCACCGCGCTGCGCAAGTGGCCAGCATCGGTTTTTCTACGAGCCGCCGCCCCGCTTTGTTACAGCCTCCCCGGAATTCCGGCGCGGCGGTGGATGGTAGGCTGCCCGGCCCCCGATGCGCCCGGCCCCGCTATTCGCCCTGTTTTTTGCGCTCGCCTGTGGCGGGGCGCAGCCGGGGCAGCGCGCCGACCCGCGCTATGTGGCGGAGGCCCAGTGCGCGGCCTGTCACCCCGGCGCGGCCGAAGCCTGGCGCGGCTCTCACCACGCCCTCGCCATGCAGGCCGCCGCGCCCGGCAGCGTTCTGGGCGATTTCGGCGGCGCGGAGGTTGAGGCCGGCGGCGAGCGCCTGCGCTTTTTGCAGCAGGGCGGGCGCTTCTTTGTAGAGGCCGCGGGGGCCGACGGCCGGCGGCGGCGCTTCGAGGCCACCCATGTTTTCGGCGTCGAGCCGCTGCAGCAGTTGCTGATTGCGCTGCCCGGCGGGCGGCTGCAGAACTTCCCCGTAGCCTGGGACACCCGCCCCGCCGCCGCGGGCGGCCAGCGCTGGTTTCACCTGGAGGCCGCTGCGCCCCCCGCCCCCGGCGATCCCTTTCACTGGACCGGCGCGCAGCAGACCTGGAATCACCAGTGCGCCGCCTGCCACTCCACCGCGCTGCGCCGCGGCTACGACCCCGAGCGCCGCGCCTACCGGACCACCTGGGCGCAGATGAATGTCGGCTGCCAGGCCTGCCACGGCCCCGGCGCAAACCACATCGCCTGGGCGCGCAAAGACTCCCGGCGCGGGCCGGGCCGCGCTGCGGGCGCTGCGGGCGGCGCGGGAGAGGCGGCGGGCGCGGCGGAAGGTGCGTGGGACGGCGCGGCGGGCAGCGCGGCGGAGGCGACGGGCGCGAAGGGCCGCGCGGCGGCGGTGGGGCTCGCCGTGGATTTCTCCGGCGCGGGAGAGGTGGCGCAGTGCGGGCGCTGCCATGCGCGCCGCGCGCCGCTCACCGCAGAGCCGCAGCCGGGCGGGCCGCTGCTCGACGATTATGCCCCGGCGCTGCTCGCGCCCGGCCTCTACTACGCCGACGGGCAAATTCGGGGCGAGGTGTATGTGTGGGGCTCTTTCCTGCAGAGCCGCATGCATCAGCAGGGCGTCACCTGCGGCGATTGCCACGATGCGCACCGCGCCGCCACCCGCGCCGAGGGCGATGCATTGTGCACGCGCTGCCACTCTCCGCGCCCCCCGCCGCGCTTCGCCTCGCTTGCGGCAAAGCGCTACGACGCGCCCTCCCATCACCATCACCCGCCGGAGTCTGCCGCCGCGCGCTGCGTCTCCTGTCATATGCCCGCGCGCACCTACATGGCCGTGGATGACCGCCGCGATCACTCCTTCCGCATTCCGCGCCCCGAACTCGCCCGCTTCGGCGCTCCCAACCCCTGCACCAGTTGCCACGCGGGCGAGAGCGCAGACTGGGCGGCGGCGCAAATCGCAACCTGGCGCGGCGCGGGCGAGGGCGGCGGCGGACGGCGCAGCGGTGGCGAGGGCGCGCGCGCCAAGGGCGGCGGTGGCGGGCTGCGCGGCGGGGACGAGCGAGCGCGCGGCGGGGGCGCCTCCGGCGAGGGTGGCGCGCGCGGCGTGTCTCATTGGAGCGCGCTGCTTGCGGCGGGGCGCGGCGGCGGGCCGGGCGCGGCGCGGGCGCTGGCGCAACTGGCGGAAGATGCGCGCGCACCGCAAATCGCCCGGGCCACGGCGCTGGTCTCCGGCGCGGCGCAGATCGAGGCCCTGCGCGCGGCGGCGCAATCTGCGCCGCTGCTGCGCTTCGCCGCGGCGCGGGCCAGCGCCGGGCTGCCGCCCGCCCAGCGGCGGCAGATAGCGGCGCCGCTGCTGCGCGACAATTTGCGCGCCGTCCGCCGGGAGGCAGCCCTGGCACTGGCCGCCGCCGATTCCGGGCTGCGCGGCGGCGACGCCCGCGCCCTGGCCGCCGAGCTGCGCGATGCCGAGCGCGCCTGGCGCGCACAGAGCGACACCCCCGGCGCGCGCAGCCAGCTGGCGTCGCTGGCCGCCCTGCGCGGCAACGCCGCCGAAGCCCTGCGCCATTACACCGAGGCGCTGCGGCTGGACGCCGGCTTTGCCCCGGCCGCGCTGGGAATCGCCCGCCTGCACAGCGCTGCTGGCCGCGCCGCCGAAGCCGAGGCCGTGCTGCGCCGCGCCCTGCGCTTTGCGCCCCAGGCCGCCGAGCTGCGCTACGCCCTGGGCCTGCTGCTGGCCGAAGCGGGCCGCTTTGCCGAGGCCGCCGCCGCCCTGCAGTCTGCCGCCACCCGCGCGCCCCATCCGCGCACCTTCTACAACCTCGGCCTGGCCTGGCAGCGCGCCGGAAAGCGCGCCGCCGCCGAGCGCGCCTTTTTGCGCGGCATCGCCATGGCGCCGCGGCACCCCGGCCTGCTGCAGGCCCTCGCCGCCTTCTACGCCGAAGCTGGCGACCGGGAGCGCGCCCGCCACTGGGCGCGGCGGCTCGCCGAAGCCCGGCAGCCGAAGTAACTAGAGCTTGATCTGGTTCCCCTGCTCCGCCTCCGGCCGCCCGTAGGCGGGGACGCCGGGAATCTCCGCATCGGCCAGCTCGGGCATGCGCTGCTTGCGCTCCATGGCGGCCTCAATGTAGGGGGCGAGCTCTTCGGCCTTGCGCTGCAGCCGCAGCGCCTCCTTCTCCTTGAACTCGGGCATTACCTCCCGGGCGAAGAGATCCAGGCTCTCGCAGATGTGCTCGTGGCGGTTGCGCCCGGCCTGCTGAATAAACACCACCTGGTCCACGCCGGATTCCGACATTTCGCGCAGCGTTTCACTTACCTGCGCGGGGGTGCCGATGGCGCGGCCCTCGGGGCCGGGCATTTGGTCGCCGAGCTGCTCGAAGCTCTGCCAAATGTTCGTGCGGCCAGGGCGCTGCTCGCCGAACACATAGTGGTGCGCCAGCGCGAAGCCGAAGAACTTGAAGCCCTCTTCGCCGCGCCGCCGGGCCTCGGCCTCGTCTTCGTGCACCGAAAAGCCCGCCACCATGGCGATGTTCGGGTTGACGCAGTGGCCGATGGGCACGCACTCCTTCTTGAAAGTGTCGTAGTAATCGCGCACCCACTGCTGCGCTTCCTCTTTGCTGATGAAGGCGAAGGTAAGCGCGCCGAGGCCGCAGCGCGCGGCTTCCAGGATGGTCTCGCGGTTCGAGCAGGCCACCCACAGCGGCGGGTGCGGGCGCTGCACCGGCTTCGGCACCAGGTTGCGGCATGGCATGGAGAAGAACTCGCCCTGATAGCCGGGGTAGGGATCCATCACCAGCATATTGCAGACCTGCTCGGTGGCCTCGCGCCACATGCGCTTCTTCTGGGCGGGATCCACGCCGTAGCCTTCCAGCTCCAGCCGCGAGGCGGATTCGCCGGTGCCGAATTCCACGCGGCCGCCGGATACCAAATCCAGCGTGGCAATGCGCGCGGCGATTTTGGCCGGGTGGTTGTAGCCCGGCGGCATGAGCACAATGCCGTGGCCCAGGCGAATCTGCCTGGTGCGCTGGGAGCAGGCGGCCAGAAACACCTCCGGCGCAGAGGAGTGGGAGTATTCCTCCAGGAAGTGGTGCTCCACCTCCCAGGCGAAGTCGAAGCCCAGGCGGTCGGCCAGCTCCACCTGATCGAGGGCGTCGTTGAAGAGCTTGCGCTCGTCGCCGGGTTGCCAGGGCCGGGGCAGTTGGTGCTCGTAGAAGATGCCGAACTTCATGGAAGCCTCCCTTGTGAAGCGCCTTGCGCGGCGTGGGGTATAGCACGGCGGCGGCGCGGGCGGCGGAAAGATTGTATGCTGCGTCCCCCGGCATTTGCGAACCGCGCCCGGAGGGCAGAGCCATGGAGAACACGGCCTTTGAGCAGGGGCGGCGCAAGCTGGCCGAATGGCAGCGCGGCCCCGAGCGCATGATCGCCGGGGTCTGCGCATCCATGGCGCGGCAGCTCGAGATTCCGCTGCCCCTGGTGCGCGGGCTGTTTCTGGTGGCCGCCGTGGTGCCCAGCACGCGCAGCGCCGCGCTGCTGCTCTACCTGGCGCTGTGGTTTCTGACGCCCCCGGAGTCCGGCGAGCCCTCCGGACTCGACCGCGTGGTAAACGCCGTCAGCAGCTTCGGCTTCGGCGCGCGCCGCAGCGAAAGCAGCGCGGGCCAGAGCGGCAGCGCCTATGGCGCAGACCAGGGCGGCTATGGCGCGGACGGCGGGCGTGGCTATGGCGCGGGCGGCAGCGCGCCCTACGGCGCGGCCAACGGCGGCGCGGGCGGGCGCATCGGCGCGCAGCGGGACGGCGAGAGCGAAGCGGGGGCGGGGGCGGCCGAGCGGTGAGCGCCCCCGCGCCGCAATGATCCGGCTGGCGGGCCTGTTGCTGTGGCGCCTGATGATCGGCGTGGTGGGCGGCGCGCTGGTGATTATCGGCGCGGTGATGATCGTCACCCCCGGCCCCGGCGTGCTGATCATCGCCACCGGCCTGGCCGTGCTGGCCTTTGAGTTCGAAGCCCCGCGCCGCTGGCGCGACCGCACCCTCGCCTGGCTGCAGCGCCAAAAGCAAAAACGCGCCACCCCCCGCACCTGAGGCTTCGGCGCCCACGCCAATCCCCACGGGGGAAGGGGAGAGGTGAGACCGGATGTGTCGCACCCATTCGGGATTCACTGCCCAATCCAAAAGGGGGGTAGTGATGCCGGATTCCCGGCGCGGTGCGGCCCGGCGGAAGGCGGACGCGATGTTCCGGCGGCTTTTGACTCGCCACGGGCCGGGCGAGATTGCGGACCGGCTCAGCCTGCACCCCAATACGGTGAAGCGCTGGATTGAGCAGGAACGGGTTCCCCCCCAATACACCCAGGATTTCATGCGGATGCTCGGGCGTCCGGCGCGAGAGATCTCCAAGCAGCTCGCCGATCCGGTCCGCGACAAGGACCAGTATTACACCAAGCCCGAAGCCGCGAAGCGCTGCTTCGCGGTGTTCCAAAAGGTCGCCGCAAATTTGCAGATTGACCTGCGGCGCTATCACTTCATTGAGCCCTCTGCGGGCTGCGGGTGGTTTTACCGGCTGCTGCCGCCCAGGCGGCGCACCGGGGTGGACATTGACCCCGGCAGCGACGCCTTCGGCGCAAGCGACAGGCTTGTCACCGCCGATTTCCTGCAGTGGCGGCCCCGCCAGAACGGGAAGGCCCGAAAGTTCGCCGTCGTCGGCAATCCGCCGTTCGGCCTGCGCGGGCATCTCGCGCTGCAGTTTCTCAATCACGCCAGCGGGTTTGCCGATCTCACGGGCTTTGTTCTGCCGCAGCTCTTTGCGAGCCGCGGCAAGGGCGTGCCCGGCAAGCGCGTGCGGAATTACCAGTTGGCCCATACCGAGGATATGCCGCCCAACTCGTTCCGGCGCTCGACGGGGGAAGACATTGACATCAGCACGGTATTTCAGGTGTGGACGAAAGTCGGCGTGGAGCACATCGTGCGCACTCCCGAGAAAACCTGCTGGACCTATGCACAGGTCGTTTCTCTCTCCGATGGCGGAACGCCTGCCAGCACCCGCAACAAGGCGCTGATCGGAAAGTGCGACATCTACCTGCCTTCCACCTGCTACGGCGGCATGCGGGCCTATGCCGATTTCGAAGAGCTCCCGCACCGGCGTGGATACGGCGTGATTCTCCTGCGCCGCAAGCAGGAGATTGGCCGGCGGCTGCGCCGCCATCCGTGGGAGAAGACCGCCTTCCGCTCCACCAATTCCGCCCTGAACCTGCGCCGGGATCTCATTGAGAAAGTCATCGTTGAGCATGGCTACTTCGACTGAGAGTGGTCATCCTATGAAAAACATCGGAACCACATTGCTGCTTGAGAGCGTTGGGGAGGCAATGGCAGAGTGGGCGAGCAGGAACAAGGTTGACTGGATCTCCAAATCTACGAGAGCGCAGTCGCGCGCTTGCGGAGGAGGGGGGCGGTAGCTCCGCCGCGCCTGGGGCTGCGGCGCTTTCATTTTCTCCGGCGGCACAGCTACCCTTGCTTCGGGAGGTTTCAATGAAGGTCCATTACCTGGAGATTGTGACGCCCGAGGTGGCGTCTACCTGCAACGCCCTCGAGTCGCTTCACGGCGTCCGCTTCGGCGAACCCGAACCGGCGCTTGGCAACGCCCGGACGGCGGAGATCGCCGGGGGTGGCCGCATCGGCGTGCGCGCGCCCATGCGCGAGACGGAGGAGCCGGTGGTCCGCCCGTATGTGCTCGTGGACGATGTGGCCGCCGCTGCCGCAGCCGCGGAAGCCGCCGGCGCCGAAATCGCGCACCCGCCCCTGGAAATCCCCGGACAGGGCAAGTTCGCCATCTATATCCTCGGCGGGATTCACCACGGGCTCTGGGAGCTCTAAGGGGGTTAGGGTTCGCGCCAGTTGCAGTAGGGGTTCAGGTCGGGGATGGACTGGATGGATTGGTTGAGGGTTTGCATTTGGGGGGATTGGTTGAGGGTGGTGCGGAGTTGCTTTCGGTTGAGATGGGGGGGGAGGGATTGGGACTTCTTTTCGCAGGCGCGGGCGGCCTTGACGACTTCGGCGTGCAGGGGGTTGTTTTTGTCGAACTTGGGGATGGGGAGCTTTCGCCAGATGTGCTTGTCGTAGTGGCGGTCTGTCTGGCGGGCTTCCCTGTAGGCTTGCTGCAGGGTTTCGGCGTTGAGAACGCCGACCAAAAACAGCGCTTCATTTTGGGAAGAGGCGGTCCAGTAATAGAGCGCGTCGTTTGCGATGAAATCCCCGCGATGCGGAGAATTCAAGCGCGTCGCAAGCAAATGTTGCCCGGACTTGTTGTAAATCACGCGCCTGCCGGAGCGCGCCTCGTTGAGCGGAAGCTGCATCGTCAGGTTTCCGCTGTAATCGAGAAGCTCGGCGAGAGATCGGGAGCGGAGCTTTCGGTAGTCCTCGTCCAGCGGCTTCCAAACCTCTTGAAAGCGGGAGCCGACTGCTCCCCATTCGTCGGTGAGGCTGTCCACTGCAGAGATTTCGTAGAGGCGGGAATTGGAGCGACGGAATGGCCCCAGGACATAGTAAGCGGGGGCCGTGATCCGGAAATTCTGGAGGTTGTCCGGCAGCACAGCCGGCAGCAGCGCCGCGCGCTCAACCCTCTTATCGGTGGGCTCGTAGCCGGTCCACGGTTGCTTGTCTTGCGACCCCACACGCCCCTTGACCTGAACGCTTCCGTCCCCGTATTCCTCGACAATCTCGACGACCACGAAGCGCGTGGGGTTGAGCTTTGCCCCATTGCGAAACGAGTCCTTGTAGCAACTCGCCCCTTTGGGGCGAGTTGCAGACGCGCGAATGACAATCTTCTGCTCCACATCGCTCCAGAAATCCAGCAGCGACACCTTTTCGCGGCTGCGATTCTTCCAGATTTTTGCGGCGCGCTTGCGCCGCCTGCCGCCCCGGTCAATCCACAGAGAAGCGGTGGCGGAACCCTTGAAGGGGCCATCCCGCATTTTCGAGAGATCGTGGGTCTCCGTCCAGAGGCGAAACTTCCCGGGATCTGCAAAGGCTTGCCAGCCACTGCTGCGGAGCGCGCTGAACGGCAACACGAAGGCGCACATGGCGTCCTGCTTGGCGAGGTAGAGATCTCGGCAGCGCAGCAGAAAGGGCGCGGCGAAGTTGCTCTCGGAGGCGCTGCCGCCCAGCCCGCCCATGCGCAGGCCATAGTCCTTGGCCATTTTCTCCACGGCCTGCTGATGCTCGCCCTCCGAGCGGGCCGCGGCGGTGCTTACCCAAGGTGGATTCCCGATCATGCGATCCACCTTTTCCCGGTGCAGGCGCAGCGGTTGCGCGAGGTTGTGGATATACCATTCCCATATCGAGTTGCCCTCTTTCTTGTAAATCTCGCGGAGATTCACGGCGAGCGTTTCGATTTCGCCGCGCGCTGCGGCCGCGAAGGGCCGCGCCCAGCTTTTGCGGGAGAATGCGGGCTTTTTCTCCTGGCCTCCATGGGTGCTTCGCGTGGCGAAGCCGACGGCGTCTTCAATGATGGCGCGGAAATTCTCGCTTGCGAGGGCTGCCTGGGGAATGTGAAATGGATTCCCCTTGGGCGAGGACATAGCCAGCCCGCCCTCGCCGAGTCCCTTCAGTTCGTTTTCCCGGTAGCGAAGCAGCATGGAATCGCCCTGGTAAACAGAGAGCGCCGCAGCGCCGCCCTCGGGCACCGCGGGCAGGGCGGAAAGCAGCGTCGCAGTAGCCATTTCCACTGCAACCGGGTGAATATCCATGCCATGCACCAGCCGGGCGGCGATGGTGGCGCACTGTTTCTCCGAAAGCCGGTGCTGTTTTGCCGCGTGGGCGACAATGCGCCGGGCTGCGTGAAACAAGAACACGCCGGAGCCGCAGGCGGGGTCGAGCACGCCGAGTCCCGGCGGGCGCAATGCCTTGGGGTCGGTCAGGGTCGCCATTGCGCCCCGGACGGCGCGGTCCAGCCAGTCTTCGTCGAGAACCTGTCCGCACAAAAACTCCGCCAACCAGCCGGGTGTGTAGTATTCGCCGAATCCGTGGCGGTCTTCCTGCGGAATCAGCCCCTCGTATACCTGCTTGAGATTGTCGCTGTGCCCGGAGCGCCAATCGAATCGCCGCACTTCCCGGAACAGCTTTTTTGCCCAAATGTGGCCGTGCCTCGTTTCCGCAATCCATGCGGTGAAACCCCCTGCAAGCGCCTGTTCCGGTTCCGGCTGCAGCTTGGCGATTTCGGCCACAATGGCGCGGGTGGTGGAAACCAGCACGCAGTGCTGCAAAAAAAGGAGGATGGTTTTGAATCCCTGCAATTTGGGAGGCAGGATTCCAGAGCCCTTGAGGATATCTTTCCACACTCCCAACTTGGTCGGAAGGTGACGTTGCTCCTCTACCTCTGCGTAGATGGGCCGGAGCCGGTCCATAAACGGCTCGGCAATGCGGCTGGCGATGTCATCGGGGGGCGGCGGCTTGCCGGCCTTGCGCCTGGTGGCGGAGAAATAGTGCTGGTAAAGCTCTGCAATCTGGCCTCGCCGCGTCTCCGAGTTGCGGTCCAGGCTGAGCGGATCGCCCAGCGGCTCTGCGGCGTTGCGCTCTGCGTTCCACTGGTAGAGCCACCAGTTCATTCCGTCCGTCAGGACGCCGAGCCAGGGCGTGCCGTTGGGAAACGGGCCCTCCCTCCCTTTCATGTGCTTCAAATACCGGGAAAGCTGTTCCAGTTGCGTTTCGCCCTTTTTGGAGCCGGGCTTTTCCGGCCCGGCCCTGTCCCGGGCTTTCGTTTCGATGACGATCTTGTGCGATTCGATGAGGATGTCTGTGAAGCCGCCGGGGACGGCGTTCTTGAGCCGCACATGGTCTTCGCCCCCAACGACGGACACCAGCCACTGCTTGATGCGGGCGCGGATGTCCTCTTCGTCGCGCAATCCGTAAATGTCTTTGGCGAAGCCGGCATGGGCCTTGTCTCGAAGCGTGCGTGCAGTCATGGTCAAAGCTCGTAGGCGGCGGCGAGGTCGGGGTCGCGGCGGGCGATGAGGCGGGCGAGGGAGACTACCACTTGGCACTGGCGCACGGTGGCGTCGTCTTGCATTTTGCCGTCCATCATTACGGCGCCGGTGCCGTCGCCCATGGCGGCGATGACGCGCTTGGCCCAGTGCACCTCGTCGGGGGGCGGGCTGAAGACGCGGCGCGCAATTTCGATTTGGCTGGGGTGCAGTGACCACGCGCCCACGCAGCCCATCAAAAAGGCGTTGCGAAACTGGTCTTCGCAGGCGAGCGGGTCGCCGATGTCGCCGAAGGGGCCGTAGAAGGGCAAGATGCCGCTGGACACACAGGCGTCCACCATGCGCGCCATGGTGTAGTGCCACAAATCCTGCTGCGCGGTGACGCGCGCGGCGTCGGGGCGCTGGCCGTCGGGGTCTTCGCGCACCAGATAGCCGGGGTGGCCGCCGCCCACGCGGGTGGTCTTCATGCGGCGCGAGGCGGCCAGGTCCGCCGGGCCGAGGCTCATGCCCTGCATGCGCGGCGAGGCCGTTGCAATCTCCTCCACATTCGCAACGCCCAGCGCGGTTTCCAAAATCGCGTGGATGAGAATCGGGCGCTCCAACCCGTGCCTGGCTTCGAGCAGCGCCAAAAGCTGGTCTGCAAAGTGGATGTCCCATGCGCCCTGCACTTTGGGCAGCACAATGGCTTCCAGTGTGCGGCCGGCCTCGCCCACGGCGGCGGTCATATCGTCCAGAAACCACGGGCTGTCCAGGCTGTTCACCCGGGTCCAAAGCTGCGTTTCGCCGAAGTCGTTTTCGCGGGCAATCTTGACGAAGCCCTCGCGGGCGGCCTCCTTCTTGCCCGCCTCGATGGCGTCTTCCAGGTTGGCCACCAGAATGTCGGCCTTTTCGGCAATGGCGGGCAGCTTGGCGGCCATGCGCTCGTTGCTGGGATCGAAGAAGTGCAGCGAGCGCGAGGGCCGCACGGGAATCTCGGCGAGCGGTTGCGGCGCGCCAATGGCCAGAGGCTTGGTGAAGTTCCGGGGGTTTCGCATTGCGGCTCCTTCCATGCCGCTCAGGCGGCGGCTTGCTCCCGCGCAGCAGTGGAAATGCGCAACACCTTGCGCTTCAGCCACGCCACACCGTCATCGAGGACCAGGTAGAAGACCGGCACCACCAGCAGGGTGAGCGCGGTGGAAGAGATCATGCCCGCGCCGGCGGCCACGGCCATGGGCGCGCGGCTCTCGCTGCCGGGGCCAATGCCAAACGCGGCGGGCGCAACGCCGAAGATCATCGAGAGCGCGGTCATCAGCACCGGGCGCATGCGCACCGGCGCGGCGGTTTTCACCGCTTCCACCTTGTCCATGCCGCGCTGCCGCAACTGATTGGTGTAATCCACCAGCAGTATGGAGTTTTTGGTCACCAGGCCAAATAGCAAAATAATGCCGATCATGCTGAACAGGTTGAGCGTCATGCCCATGAGCCACAGCCCGCCCACTGCGCCCACCCAGGCCAGCGGCAGCGCCAGCATCACGGTAAAGGGGTGCACCCAGCTCTCAAACTGCGCGGCCAGCACCATGTAAATAACCAGAATGGCCAGCCCCATGGCAAAGAGCAATTCGCCGAAGCCGCTTTCCATTTCCCGCAGCTCGCCCGATGCCACCAAACGCACCTCTTCGGGGAGAATGCCGTCGGCGGCGCTGCGCACATCGGTCAGCGCGCTGCGGGAATCCCGGCCCTGCAGGTTGGCGGAAATACGCACCGAGCGCTGCCGGTCCACGCGGGTAATGGCCGAAGGCGCTGCGGTTTTTTCAAGGTGCACCAGGTTGCGAAGCTCCACCACGCCGCCATCGCGGGTGCGCACATACAGGCCCAGGATGGATTCGGGGTCGGCGCGGTCTGCTTCTTCCAGGCGCAGGCGAATGTCGTAGCGGTTGCCGGATTCTTTGTAGGTGCCCACATCCAGGCCGCCGATCATTGCGCGCACGGTCGTCGCCAGTTGATCGGCGTTTACGCCCAGCGCCGCGGCGCGCTCGCGGTCGGGAATCACGCGCAGTTCGGGCTTGCCGAGCTTCAGGCTCTTGTCAAAATCCACAAAGCCGCCGCTCTCGCGCATGGCGGCGATTACCCGGTCGGCCAGCGCGCCCAGCTCGCTCAGTTCGGCGTTGCCCTGCAGTTCCACCTCAAACTGCGCGCCGTCCGAGCCGAAGCCGGACATATCGCCGAAGCGAATGCGCTGCCCCGGCACTTCGTCCAGCGCCTCGCGCGCGGCGGCGATAATCTCGTGGGCGCTGCGCTCGCGCTCGCGCTTCAAAATAATGAACATAATGCCGCGCGTGGGATCGTTGCGCCCCCCGCCGGAGTAACCCGCGCCCACAAAGATTCCCGCCACCTCGGGCTGCGCCAGAAACCACTCTTCGTTGCTCTTCATAATAGAAAGCGTGCCTTCGGGGCTGGAGCCGGGCTGCGTTTCGATGCGGGCCGTAATGCTGCCCTCATCGGAGGGCGGAAACAACTCGCCGCCGAGCTGGCCGGCAATGGCCACCCCCGCGCCGAAGCACAGCGTGGCTGCGGCAATGGTGAGTCCGCGGTGCGCCAAAGTCCAGCCCAGCAGGCGGCGGTAGCTGTTTTCGGTGCGGGCAATGGCCGCGCCGAGGCGCTGATAAATTCCGCCTTCGCTGGGCTGGCGCGGCGAGGGAATGCGCGCGGCCAGCATGGGGGTGAGGGTGAGCGCCACCACCAGCGAAATCATCACCGCCGCCGCCACCGCTGCGCCGAACTCCGAGAGAAAGTTGCCGACAATGCCCTCGGTGAAAATGACCGGCAAAAACACCACGGCAATGGCCACGGTGGCGGCCGTTGCGGCAAAGGCAATCTCGCGCGCGCCTTTGGAGGCCGCGGCGGCTGGCGGTTCGCCCTGGGCGCGGTGCCGCTCAATGTTCTCCAGCACCACGATGGAATCGTCTATCACCACGCCCACAGCCAAGGTGAGTCCCAGAATGGTCATGGTGTTGAGCGTGTGGCCCAGCAGCCACATGACGCCGAAGGTCGTAATCAGCGATAGCGGAATGGCGAGTCCCACCACCAGCGTGGGCCGGAAGCGCCGCAAAAACACCAGCACCGTGGCGGTGGCCAGCAGCGCGCCGAAGATCAGCGCAAAAATCGCCTCGCGCACCGCCTCGCGGATGGCCAGCGAAAAATCCGCAACGCCCTCGCCCTGCTTGAAGCGAATATCTGGCGGCATGAGCGGCTCCAGCCTGCGGATGCGCTCCCGGAACTCGTCCACAATGGCGACGGCGTTGCCGTCGGATTGCTTGCTGACGCCCAGACCCACGGCGGGTATGCCGTCGTAGCGAATGTAGCTGCGCTGATCTTCCGAGCCGTCCTCCACCCGCGCCACATCGCGCAGCCGCACCGGCGCGCTGTTCTCGTAGGCAATGACCATATCGGCGAGCTCTGCCACCGATTGATATTCCGCGTCGGTTCGCACCACATATTCCACATTTGCGCCTTCCACAAAACCGCCGGGGCGCTCAATGTGCTCGCGGCGCAGGGCGGCCATGACATCGGTGGCGGCCAGGCTGCGGGCGCGCAGCGCGTCGCCGTCCAGCCAAATGCGGACGGCGCGGTCCAGCCGCCCAAAAATCTCAATGCCGCCGACGCCGGGAATGGTCTCCACCCGGGGCTTTACGAACTCGCGCACAAATTCGCTGGCTTCCACCTGCGGGCGGGTGGTGTTGAGCGGCGCCCACAACACCGGAAAGGCCGAGAAGTCGAGCTTTTGCACGATGGGCGGGTCCACATCCGGCGAAAGCTCTTCCCGCGCCCGCGCCACCCGGTCGCGGGCATCTTGCGCGGCGCGGTCCAAATCGGTGCCGAGCTCGAACTCCACGCCAATGTGCGAATTGCTCTGGCGCGATTGCGATTCCAGCCGCCGCACGCCCTCAATGGTGTTCAGGTAAGACTCGAGCACATCGGTTACATCTTCTTCCATCACCTCGGGGGGCGCGCCTTCCAGCCGGGCGCTCACGCTCACATAGGGAAACTCCATATCCGGAAACTGATTCACGCCCAGGCGCACAAAGCCCAGCACGCCGAACACGCACAGCGACAGCGTGAGCATCCAGGTGAGCACGGGCCGCTTGATGAAGAGATCTATCCAGTTCATCAGAGCGATTGCTCGGGCGGGTCGGGCTCTGCGGCCACATCCAGGGCGCGCTGCTCGGGGCTTGCGGCGCCTTCCGGGCTGCCATCGGGGCGGCGGCGCGAAACCAGCGCGCCATCGGCCAGGCTGGAATGGCCGCGCACCGCCACAAAATCTCCCGCCCGCAGCCCGCCGGTAATCTCAATGACTCCGTCGCGTTGCGCGCCGGTCTGAACCACGCTGCGCTGCGCGCGGCCCTCGGAGGTCACCACAAAAACCACCTCGCCATCGGCGCGCAGCAGCACGGCTTCTTCGGGAACCACCAGCACATTCTCGCGCCGCGCCAGGCCCAAATCGGTGTGCGCAAAAAGCCCCGGGCGCAGCCGGCCTTCGGCGTTGGGCACCCGCGCCTTCACGCGCAATGTGTGGGTGCGCGCATCTATGGTGGGAGAAATCACGCTTACCTCGCCGCGCAGCACCTCGTCCGGGTAGGGCGCGACGCGCACCGCCACCGGCTGCCCCAGCTTCACCCGGGCCGAGTCGCGCTCGCTCACCGAAAACTCCACCTCAATGGGATCGAGGGCGACAATTTCGAAGAGCGGCTGCCCCACCTTCACATATTCGCCCCGCGAAACTTCGCGCCGCGCCACCAAGCCGCCGAAGGGCGCGCGCACCTGCGCATCGCGCAGCGCGCGCTGCGCCACGCCGAGCTGCGCGCGGGCCGCGGCGCGCCGGGAGCGGGCGCGGGAGAGCGCCGTGGCGCGCTCGTCCAGCACAGATTGCGAGGCAATGCCGCGCTCGTGCAGCGTCCTGGCGCGGTCGTAGCCGCGCTGCGCCTCGCCCAGCGCCGCCTCAGACTCGCCCAGCATGGCGCGGGCGTTCGCCGCCTCCAGCTCGCGCCGCTCGGGGTCAATGGCGAGCAGCCGCTGCCCTTCCTGCACGGCGTCGCCCTCGTCCACCGCAACGGCGGTAATGCGCCCCGCCACCTCTGAGGCAATGACGGCGCGCTCTTTGGCCTGCAGCTGCCCGCTGGCCACGATGCGCTCGTCCAGATCCACCAGCCGCGCCGCCACCACCGCCACCGGGCGGGGCGCTTCGGCCTGCGGCGCTGCCTCGCGCCCGCAGGCCGTCAGCGCCAGCGGGGCCAAAAGGGCCAGCAGGGCCAGTGAAAGCGCGGGAATGCAGTAGCGCGAAAGCCGCATCGTCCTCCTTGGACTCGCCGGCCGGGAAATCACGGGCGATGCGTGGAGGAAAGGGGGGTGGAGGCCCGGCAGCCTAGCTCACTCCGGCGTAAATCTCCATTACCTCGTGCAGCAGCTCGATGGCCTCGGCGCGGGGGCGCTGGAAAGAGTTGCGCCCGATGATGGAGCCGAAGCCGCCGCCTTCGGCAATGCCGCGAATCTCTTCGAGCACCCCGGCGCGGTCTTTGGCCGCGCCGCCGGAGAAAATGACGATGCGGCGGCCGTCGAAGGCGCTCTGCACCACATGGCGAACGCGCTCGGCCAGGCTGCCGTTGGGCACGGACTCTGCCTCATAGACCGCCTGCGCGGCCTTTTGCTCAATGTTCGCGCCGGGCGGCTTCACCTTGATAATGTGCGCGCCCAGCTGCGCGGCAATTTGCGCGGCGTAGGCCACCACATCCAGCGCCGTTTCGCCCTGTTTGGATATGCCGCTGCCGCGCGGGTAAGACCACACCACCACGGCCAGTCCGCGCCGCTTGGCCTCGCAGGCCAGCTCGCGCAATTGCTCGAACATCACGCGCCGCGCGGCAGAGGCCGGGTAGATGGTAAAGCCAATGGCCGCGCAGCCGAGGCGCAGCGCATCGTCCACGCTGCCGGTCAGGGCCGGGCAGGGGTCGCCGCCCGAGTAGAGCGAATCCGAGTTGTTGAGCTTGAGAATCAGCGGAATATCGCCGGCGAATTCGGCTGCGCCGGCTTCCAGAAAGCCCAGCGGCGCGGCGTAGCCGTTGCAGCCCGCGGCAATGGCGAGCTCAAAGTGATAGCGGGGATCGTAGCCCTGCGGGTTTTTGGCAAAGCTGCGCGCCGGGCCGTGCTCGAAGCCCTGGTCCACGGGCAAAATAACCAGCCGCCCCGTGCCGCCCAGACGGCCGTGGTTCAGCAGCCGGGCCAGGTTTGTCAGCGTGCCGGGGTTGTCCGAGGCATACCAGGAGAGGATTTCCTTGACGCGCTTGCTCATGGCGCTGCGCTACTTCTCGCTGATGGTGGTTTTGATCATGATCAGCCGCGAGGTGGTGCGGCCGCCGCTGCTGCCCTTTTCTTCCAGGCGCTTCAAGGTGTCCATGCCCTCCACCACCTCGCCGAAGATGGTGTGCCGACCGTCCAGATGGGGCGTGGGAACGAAGGTCAAAAAGAACTGGCTGCCATCGGTGCCGGGGCCGGCGTTGGCCATGCTCAGCAGGCCGGGCCGGTCGTGCCGCACTTTGGCATCGAACTCGCCGTCATACTGGTAGCCGGGGCCGCCGGTGCCTTGCCCCAGCGGGTCGCCGCCCTGCGCCATGAAGCCGGGGATCACCCGGTGAAAGATCACATCGTCATAGAAGCCCAGGCGCGCCAGGTAAATGGTGCTGGAGACATGCATGGGCGCCACATCGGGAAACAGCCGGATCTTGATGCGCCCCACATTCGTGCGAATGTTCCAGTAGAGCTTCTGACCCGGCTCAAAGCCGGCCTCGGGCGGCCGGGGCAGCGAGGTCTTCCAATCCGCCCGGCTCTTGTCAATGGATTGGTCTTCGATGAATGCGTCAATGACGGCAACGCCCTGGTTGGACACAGAGTCTCCTTGTGCGCCCCAAGCGAGCGCGAAAAGCACGGCCCCGGCGGCAAGCGCCAAAAAGCCAACCTGGCCGGACCGGCCAAACCGAATGTTCATTGGGGTTTCCTCCTGGGTCTCGCAGGCCGAGCCTACATCATGTCCATGCCGCCCATGCCGTTCATGCCGCCGCCCATGCCGGGCGCGCCGGCGGGGGGCTTCTCCTCCGGCTTGTCGGCCACCATCGCCTCCGTCGTCAGCAGCAAGCTC
>JAPPPQ010000035.1 GCA_028817435.1 Deltaproteobacteria bacterium | reverse complement strand
AAAGGCCAGTGGAGAACCCCTGGCGGGGCGCCGGGAGGGCGCTCCCGGAGCGCCGCCACGAACGGCCCATAGTCCACCCCACAAGGGCGCGGCCAGGAGGGGCGGCGCCGCGCGGGCAGGGGAATCCCCGTTTGGGGCATGCCCCACGGCGCCTCGGTCGCAGGCAGGCCCGGAGGCACATGGCGGCAGGAGCAGCCCATGGCGGAGCCCACAGGGGCGGCCCGCGGTGGCCCCGAGGCGCCTCGGTCGCGAGGGCGGCGCAAAGGCCGACGTGCGCGGGGCGAGGCGGGCGCGCCATGGGCCTCCCGGGGAGGGCAGGGGCAGGCGCGGCAGGCCGCCAGGCAGGGCGCGGAGTGTCCCTGCCCGTGCGGGCAGGCGCGGCAGGCCGTCCTGCCCCTAGCCGCCTGCGCACCCGCCGGCGGGATCCCCCCCGGCCGCGGGCCGCGGAGCCGTGGCAGCCCTGACAAGCTCGCGCACAATCTTCACGGGCGCGAGCGAGTCAAGCGCGCCCTCGTCGGCCTCGCGCATCTTTAGCAGAATGTCGTAAACTGCGTCCCTGCTGCCCAGCAGCTGCTTTATGGACTCTGTGGGCTCGATCTTTTCGCACTTGCAAGAGTCGCAATGCTTGAGCTTTTTGATCTTTAGCGCATGCCCTCCCAGCAGGCCCCTCCAGCCGCCGGCCTTTTTTAGCGCCTTTTTGCTGCCCTCGATCTCTCCGCGGAGCTGCGCAGTCAGGTTTGCCTCAAAGCACGAGAACATCCGGGCCGTCGTGGTCTTTTTGGGGATGCCATGCCGCTCAAGCCAGTCGGGATCCGCCAGCCCAAGGAGCCTTTGGTCTTCCTCGCAGTCGTCTCCATAGTCCATGTCCCACACCAGGTAGACGGGTATGCCAAATGGCCTGAACAGGTGCGCGATAGGGCCAATCTTGCGCTTTCCGTGCGCCGGAATTGTGGAAATTTCGTGCTCGTTGAGGTCTATTCCCAGCACGCCGGCCGTGGCAAGAAGGACGTTGCGGTCGTCAATCCCCTCCACCAGCACGGCAAGCCTCGAAAAGAGCCCTTCGGTGATCCAGTGCGAGGCGTTCGTGTCAAGCCACCTGTTCAGGGCGTCGTCGTCGGCCAGGGCGGTGTTGTATGTTTCCAGTATTGGTTCCATGATCTCCTGGCGCGTCGCAACGTGAACGCTGGTGTCCCCGTCATTTGTGAGGAGGCGCAGGCCCGTAATTCTCGAGAGCTCGATAAAGTACGGAGAGTGCGTGCAGCACATGACCTGAATGCCTGCCGGCGAGCCCGTAAGCCTCCCGAGCTCGCGCAGGATGACCCGCTGCCTCTGCGGGTGCTGGTAGAGCTCGGGCTCGTCGATCATGACCAGCCTTGCGCGCGAGGAGGGCGCGCGGCCCGCGGTCCGGGCGCCCTGCTCTGCGATCGTCTCCAGCAGCGCCATGAGGTAGATCCTCTGCAGGCCGCCTCCCACGTGCTCGATGTCCGTTCCGGCGGTTTCCCTGTCTCCCCCCGCCTTGCGGTTTCCCTCGTCCATGGCTATGGTGGGGTTCAGGGGCGGTAGGCGGCCGTCGGGCTCGCCGATGTCTATCGTGACGGTGGCGTCTTTCGCAAACCTGCGAGACTTTTTGCTAAGGCCGTCGTTAAGGCGCGGAACCAGCTTGGCCCTGACCGCCTCAAAGTACTCCCTGTACGCGGCGACGCTGGCGTTGGCAGCCCTGCCCACGTCGGTGTCGCCCTCGCGCGCATAGTCGATTGCCATGTTGAACAGCCTGCCCAGGTACGAGCCGGAGCCGCCCTCCGCGTCGTCGGTTATGTCGCGCATGGCTGGCACGTACACTATGTCCAGCAGCCGGCCGGGGATATCCTCCCCCGCGTCCAGCTCGACGCAGTCCAGCCGCGACCTGGCGTGACCGGGGCACTTTACGAAAAAGTCCCGCTCGTAGCGGCGGAACCTCGGTCTCCATTCCTTTGCGTTGGGCTCGCACTCTGGAAGATCCACATACATTGCGTCCTTCTTTAGGTTCTTGATGGCGGGGACGATCTGCTTTTGCGTGGTCATGGCTCGCAGCTTGTCAAAGTCGGTGTTGAGCCTTGCGCGCACGTAGGTTTTGGGGGCCGTCTTGGCCCTTGTCTTGCCGTCTCCGGGCGGCTCGTACTCCAGGCGCAGGCAAATCTCGCCGTCAACGGCGTACGGCGCAAGCTCCTCGCCGATGCCCTCGCACGACACGACCAGGTCAACCACTATGCTCTCTCCCCCGTCGTTAAAGTCCCCCGCGGTCACCGGCGGCGCGTCGACAGAAAAGAGCTCCAGCGCCCTGAGGACGGACGTCTTTCCGGATCCGTTGGGTCCGATGAGGGTCGTGAGCCCGTCAAGCTTGACGGTGACATTGCTTAGCGAGCGGTAGTTCCTGATCGAGACGCTCTTGACATGCACCCTCAGGCAACCCTCCTGTAGTCAAACCTGCCCCTGACGTGCGCCTCAAAGTACTTTCCCCTCGAGGCGGCGCCGAGGAGCCCGTGGTAGACCGACGCGGGCACGCCGTAATACTCGTAAACCGACCCGTCGGTGAACTCTATCTCGAGCAGCGCATCGCCGTCATGCCCGACGGAGGCCAGGTGACTTGACTCCACAGGAACCCTTGCGATCACGCCTGCGTGCGGCACGGGGAGGGTCACATAAAAATGGCCCGCCCACGAGGGCCCGGGGCGGCTCTTGACGAGACTGGCAGTCCCGGGATCCGTGGCGCTAGTCGCGAGGCCATGGCCTGCGCTGCTGTGGGCGGCGTGGCAGATCCGTAGCCCCGCTGCGGCCTGCCCAAGCGTCGAGGGTGCCTGCACCGTGACCTCAATGGCGACTCTGCACATCTTGGTGGTGTTCGCGCACCTCGCCCAGAACGCCCTTGGACATCTTGCGTGACTCGCCCATGGTCACAAGCTCAAACTCGCCCAAGGCATGCATTTGGTGCGGCTGGCAGCCCTTGAGGGCGATAACGGGCAGGAGGTCAGCCGCGATTCCATCCATGGCGGCGGCGATCATCTGGTGCGCAAGCCATCCAAAGGGCGGCTTTGGTGGCGTCACGCGATTCAGGGCATCCTTGGCAGGCAGCGCGGCAGGTCCCTCCAGGCCAACCGTGGTCACGCTGAGGGCCGCGATGCCTGCGGTTATGGTGATCCTCGCCTTTGAGTGGAGGCGCTCAAGCGACCACCCGGAGAGCTCGAACTGTCGGCAGGCGGCCTCTAGGAGCGCGGAGCGGCAGATCGTCCGGGGCAGCCCCCGGGATGCCGGGCCATTCGGGCTCTTTTGTCTTGACGCCGGCCTAGAGCACATTTCTCTCCTCGGACTGTACGCCGTCCTTGAGCCCCAGCGCCCTGTCCCCTGTCGGGTCGCCGCCCTCGTCGGTTGGCGGCCTGCGCCCCGCAGGATGGTGTTGTGTGACTAGACACGGGCACGGGCGCGCCCTGTCCGGGCCAGGCAAGGCCGGCGCCGCCCAAGCCGCGGCGGCTGCCAGCGCGCAGATAACGGCGGTCGCGGCGGTGCCCGCACGGCTATGACGGCCCCGCGGCCGGCGCCACGCGGATTATGTACGTGTCCCACTCCTCGCCGTGCGCGTCAGACGCGGACAGCTCTACAAGGTACTCGCCGGGTGTCGACCCGTCCACGGTCAGCGTCGCCGTGCCGTTACCGTGGTCCGTGAGCGCCGGCGGCGAGGCGGGCGTCGCGCCCCCCGCCAGAGCCGTCTCTAGCACCGCCATCGAGATCGACACGGCGTTGCCCTCGGCGTCCGTCGCGCGCACGGAGACGCCAGCAGTGCCGGTCGACGCGGCGAGGTCGACGACCGGTCCGGCGGGCCTGCCGCCCACGAGAACCTCGAGCTCCGGCTCGGAGTTCTGCGCTCCCTGCCCCCCTGCGGCGCCTCCGGCGCCAGACGCGCCTGAGGCGCCTGCGGCGCCAGGGGTCAGGGCCGGCGCGTAGCGCGGGCCCACTGCCACGTCGCGCGGGTCGTCGAGGCTCGAGGAGACCAGGCGGGTTACCACGCCCGCCGCGCTGATCACCGCCACCCTGCCCGTGTCCTTGCTGGCCACGTACACGCTGCCGTCATGCGCGACGTCCATGCCGAACGGCTCGTCTATGTGCGTGCCGGAGAACGACCTCTCCAGCGTCAGCGCGGGAGTGGCGATCCTGTTCACCTGCCCGGCGTCTCCGCCGCTCTGGTACAGGCTGCCCCGCCACGCCAGGCCCGAAGGCTCCACGGTCGTGAACGCCGACGTCCTGGACGACACGGCTCCCAGGTACTTCCCAGTGGACGCCGAGTAGTACGCGATCCTGTCGTTTCCCCTGTCCGCCACGTACATCCTGTCCCCGCCAAACGCCACGTCGTAGGGGTAGGCCAGGCTGGCCGCGGCAGGCGCGTCGCCCGTGGGCGTCCTGCTTGCCTGGCCAAACGTGCCCAGCGACGTGCCCGCGAGGCTGAACCGCTCGATGCCGCCGTACGTCGCAACGTGCAGCGTCTCGCCGTTCCAGGCCATCCCGTACGGCCGTGACAACGTCCTAGCCCACAGCGAGTCAGTCGCCGCGTCGGACCCGGACCCCATCGGCAGGCCCGTCGACCCGTTGTAGCGGCGTATGGCGCTGCCGCTGTGGTCAGAGACGTAGAGGTGGCCGTCCGACCCGAACACAACGCTCCACGGCCTGCCGAGACCCCCGCCGCCGGCCGCGACGAACGTGCCAGAGGACGTCCCGTCCGGCAGGTACGTCCTGATCTCGCGGGCGTCCGTGTTTGCCACGTACACGGTGTACGGTCCGG
>JAPPPQ010000013.1 GCA_028817435.1 Deltaproteobacteria bacterium | reverse complement strand
GCGCCGCTCCCACGCCCCGCGCCGCCAGCGCCCCGCGCCGCACGCGCGCCCCGCGCTTGCGCCGCTGCGCCCCGCCGCTCTTGCGCCTTTCCGCGCTCTCGTTGCGTTGCGCCGTGCGCGCTGCGGCGGGCTCGCGCTCCGCGCTCTGCGCCTCGTCGGCCGGGTGCGCGCGGGGCGCCGGCGAATCTGCGCCGCTGGCCTCGGTGTCTGCGCCGCCGTGGATGAGGCGCAGATGGGCCCGCGCGCTGTTTTCGGGAATGCGCGGCATCAGGCGGCCAGCCTCTGGGCGGCGCGCAGCCGGGCGGAGCGCGCGCGGGGATTGTCCCGCACTTCGGCAGCGCCGGGCCGTTGCGGTCGCCGGGTGAGCCGCAGCAACCGGGCGCTGCGCCCGCAGGTGCAGACCGGCTGGACGGGCGGGCAGACGCAGCCGCGCTCCTCGTCGCGCATGCGGTGCTTGACGATGCGGTCCTCCAGAGAGTGATAGGAGAGCACGCAGAGCCGGCCGCCCTCGGCCAGGGCCTCAATGGCCGCGTCCAGCCCCTCCTTCAAAGCGCCGAGCTCGTCGTTGACGGCAATGCGCAGGGCCTGGAACACCAGGGTGGCCCGGTGGTGGCGGCGGCCCCGGCCTGCGCCGGCGCGCTGCACCAGCGCGCGCAGCTCCGCGGCGGTTTTCGGGGGCGCATTGCGCCGCGCCTCCACCAGCAGCCGGGCCAGGCGGCGGGCAGCGGGCAGTTCGCCGTAATCGCGCAGCCAGCTCTCGAGCTGCGCGGCGCTGGCGCGGGCCAGCAGTTGCGCCGCGGTCGGCCCCGATGAGGGATCCATGCGCATATCCAGCGGCACTTCCCGCTGCTCTTCGCCCGGGAGCGGCATAAAGCGGAAGCCGCGCCGGGCCTCGCCCAGCTGGCGGGAGGAGACGCCCAGATCGAGCAGCACGCCGTCCACCCGGGCGATGCCCCGGGCCTCGAGGACGGCCCGCAGGTCGCGGAAAGAGGCGTGCACCAGCTCGGCCCGGGGGCCGTAGCGGGCGAGGCGCTGCGCCGAAACGGCGATGGCCTCGGGGTCGCGGTCCAGCCCCAGCAAGCGCCCGTCGGGGGCGCTGCGGGCGAGAATCGCCTCGGCGTGGCCGCCATCGCCCAGGGTGCCGTCCACGAACAGGCGGCCCCTGGAGACGGCCAGCAGTTCGAGGCAGGCGTCGAGCAGAACGGGTTGGTGCTGGATTTGGATGGCAGAGCTCGCCGCGAGCCCGGCATCCGCTCGAAGCCCGCTTTTTGTGGGGCTGCGCCCCGGTCTCTCGCGGGCCGGTCACCCCGGTCCGCGTTACCGGAGACAGCCTCCGCTGCCGCCGGTCTGAGCAAGCCAATCGGGGGATTAGTGGAATGGAGGGGAAGTGCGCCGAGAGCAGGGCGGCCCCAATCCGCGCATTGCGCGGGATTGGGGCCTCCGGGGCCCCTCGCCGAGCCGGGTCACGCCCCCCAACGATCGCCGGCTCAGCAGTGGGGCCCCGGAAGACCCCGTCCCTCTCGTCTTGTCCGGGGGTTGCCCCCCAGTCCTCCCTCTCACCAGTGTGGATTTCTTCAGAGGCCCAGGTCTTCCAGGCCCCGTGTCTCCGTCAAATCCGCCACGACCCGGGAAATCTGCTGCCCATCTGCCGTGGCGATGTCTTCCTCGAAGCGGGCGCGGTCCCAAATCTCAATGCGCGAGCCGCCGGCCTGGCGGGAAATGGTCACCAGCCGGGAGAGCCTGGCGTGCTCGCGCAGAGACTGCGGAACGCGCAGCCGCCCCTGAGCGTCAATGGGGCAATCCTCTGCGGAGGAGAGCAGGCGGCGGAGCTGTTGCACCTCCGGGTAAGTGCCCGGCAGGTGGCCCAGCTTCTGCTCGATCTCCTCCCAGCGGCTGCCGGGGTAAATGGCGATGGCGGGAGCGTCCACGCAGGGCGCGAGCACCGGCGGCTTCTGGTCCTGGCTCGTGATTTCCATTCTCAGCCTCTCGGGAATGGCGATGCGGCCCTTGGCGTCCATCGTGTGGGCAAAGCGCCCGGTCGCCGCCATTTCACCCTCTCCGCGTTTTGGGGCGGGCAGCTCCCTGCTGCCCACTTCTCCCCACCGGCGGCCACTTTGCCCCACTTCTCCCCACCGGGCAAGCAAAAAATCCCACTGGGGCGATATTTCGTTACACACACAATATATTGTGGAAATTGCGCGATCTCAGAGCCATATCCTGTGTCTTTTGCAGCGCCGTGGATGCGCTTCCGCCACTTGTGACAGAAGCGGACACAACCAGCCGGCCGCCGGCTGCCGCCGCGCCAGTCAGCTTCGGGGCGGCTCCCGGCTTTCGAGCAGGGTGATGAGCCGGTCCAGGCGTTCGGTCAGCGCGCGGATATCCGAGCGCCGGGGCAGATCCACCAGTTCGGCCACCCGCTCGAAGCTGCGCTGCACCACCTTCTCGAAGTCGGGGGGGGTGAAGGCGATCCAGTTGCGCCCGCTGCCCCGCTCCAGCAGGCGGCGCAGGCTGTGCTGCAGCTCTTCGAAGCTCTCGCTGGCGTCGCCCATGCCCCGGCGCAGTGCGCCGTAGAGGGCGTCTCCCCCGCGCCGGGCCAGTTCCGAGAGCAGGCTGCCGGGAACATCGCGCCCGCCGCGCTCGGCATCCGCCAGAATTTGGGACAGCGTGACGGAGGTAATGTCCTCCCCCGTCTCGTTGTCCACCACCTTCACATCCTGGCCCTGCTCCAGTAGATCGGCGACGCCGCGCAGGGTGATGTAGCTGCTGGTCTCGGTGTTGTAGAGCTTGCGGTTCGCATACCGCTTGATGAGCACGGCCCCCCCGATCTGGGGCCGCTTTGCGGCCCTTGCGGCCCCGGCTCAGAAGGCCAGTTCCAAGCGCAGCATGGCGCGGTGGGAGGTGGAATCGCCGCCGAAGGAGCCCTCGTAACCCAAGCCCAGGGCGGCCTGCTCGCCGGACAACCGCACGCCCAATGCGCCTTCGGCCAGGATCGAATCGAACTTGCCGGTGCCGGATACCGGGCCGCTGGCGTCGCGCCCGATGAAGTCGGTCTCGGAGCCGACGGCGAACCAGGCGAAGCCCAATTGCAGATAGGGCTGCACGGAGAGACCGCCCAGATCGGGGGCTGCGCCGCGCAGCTCCACGCTGGGCCGCAACACCAGGTAGAGCTCCTCCAGATCGTTGATCTGCAGGTTCTGGCCCCCGCTCTCGCTCATGCGCTGGGCCTTTGCGTAGAGGACGCTGCTGTGCAGGCTGGGCCGCAGCTCCAGGGACTTGAGCCCGGCGAAATCCGAGGGGAGTGCGTAGCGGTTGCCGAACCTCACATGGCCCCCGGCCAGCACCACCCGGGGATCGCTCTGCGGCGCGCTCCCCATGGCGACGCCGCGCCGCATTTCGTGGCGGGCGTAGCCGACATTGAGGGCGTAGCCCAGGTTCCAGTTCCCCGTCTGACTGGTGCTGGCGGCGCCAAAGAGCAGGCGCTGCCCCGTGGCCTCGCCATTGAGGGCCAGCTCGCCATCGCTGGTCTCGTAGGCCATGCCCAGGGAGACCGTGTGTCCCTCTTCCCGGGGCAGGCGGAAGCCCGCGGCGAAGCCCGCGGCGTCCTCCTCGACCTCGCCCCTGCCCTGTTGCGAATCCTCGCTGCGGTTGAAAACCCGGCCGCCAATGCGCAGGAAGGCGCAACGCCCGGCCTCGTCCGACCGCACCTGCGTGCAGTCGCCTGCGAGCAGATCGTCGGCGAAGCTGCGGTCCGCCCACCAGGCGCCCTGCAGCAACAGGTCGTAATCTGCCAGGCCTTGGGCTTGTGCGCCGGGCGCGGCCAGCGATGCGCCCAGCAGCGAGGCGGCGAAGAGGGCCGCTGCCCGCCCGATCCATGCTCCGCGCTGACTGCAACGGTGCTGTCGCTCTGCCCGCGGTGCGGGCGACAGGAGATTCATCTGCATTTCCTCCGGAATTGGTAGGCAGGGCCAGTGCCCTTCGGGAAGCCCCGAAGCGCGGCCCCCCACAATACCACCTGCAACGGGCGAATGGCAAATTTCAATTTGCCATTCGGGGCGTCGCTCGGGGGGCCAGCCGGGGCGGCCCCGCTCCCGGCGCTGCCTCAGAAGCGCAACTGCAGCCGCAGCCCGCCGCTGTGAAGGCGCGTCTGCGCCCCGAGGGCGGCCTGATAATCCAGCCGCAAGGCGAGGCGCGGCCCCTGCCAGGCCAATCCCAGGGCGCATTCGGCCAGCAGCGCCTCGGGCGCGCCGCCCCGCAGCGCGAAATCTCCCGCCGCGCCGGGCGCTTGCGCCGGCCGCGCCTGCCAGCGCGGCGCATTCGCCCTGGGGAGCCAGCGCGCGCCCAGCGCCAGGTGCAGGCGCAGCGCGCCCAGGGGCGCGGGAAGCTCGCCTGCCACAGAGAGGCCCGGGCGCAGCGCCAGCCAGCGGGCCTCGGCGTCTGCGATGGCGAGTCCCGCCGGGCCTGCCTCCCCGCGCTCGTCCAGATTTGCGGCCTGGGCGAAAAGGGCGGCGGCCTCGATTTGCGGCCGCAGCGCCCAGCCCCCCGGCGCAAAATGCAGGGCGGCCCGCAAATGTCCGCCCGCCCAGTGCAGGCGGGGCGCGCTCTGCACCCGCAGGCCCGCGCCGTGCTGGCGGGAGATTTCGTGGCGGGCGTAGCCGCCGCCGATCCCGCCGCCCAACTCCAGCCGCGCCCGGCGCGGGCCGCGCCCGGTGTTGCGGCGCGGGAGCCCCCCGCTGAAGGCGGCCCCGGCCAACAGCCGCAGCCCCTCGCCTTTGCCCCAGCGCCGCCCGGCCCGCCCGGCGGCCCCGGCGAAAATTTCGAGTTCGCTCTGCTCCACAGCCGCGCCCAGCGAAAATTGACCCGCGGGAAGCGGCAGCCGCAGTCCGGCGCTCAACCGGGGGGCGTCCTCGGCGAAGCCGAAGCGCTCTCCTGGCGCTTTGCCCGGCGCGGCGCTGCGCCGCAACCCCCGCGCTCCCGGCTGCAGCCAGCCGCAGCGCCCGCCCTCGCCCGCGCCGCAATCTGCCAACAACTCGGCGGCGAAGGCGCTCTGCGCCCACCAGGCGCTCTGCAGCAGCGCCCCGTAACCGGCGGGGTTCAGGTGGTCCAGGGCGCGGGCGTAGGCGTCCATCCCGGCAATGCCGGCCAGCGCGCCGAGCAGCCCTGTCTCACTGTCGTCGGGATCCGCCCCGCCCAGCCGGTTTAGATAGGCACCGATTTGCCGGTGATCGGCCGCCAGCGCCGCGGGGGCGTAGTCGGTGGTGTGCAGCACCCGCAACACGCCCCCGCGCCCGCCGTCCGCTCCCAGCGCGGGCACGGGTGAAGTGGGCGCGGGCGGTGCGGGTGCGGGAGGCCGCGAATCGGGCGGGAGCGCGGGTGCCGAGTCAGGCGTGGGAGGCTGCGAATCGGGCAGGGGCGCGATTTGCGCAGAATCCGAGGGTAGGGCCGCGGGCGGCGCGGGCGCGGATTGCGGCGGCGCGGGCGGCATGGGCGGGGCAGGCGCGGGCTGTTGCACCTGCAGTGCGTCGCCGGTGTTGACGATGCCGAGAGCGCCCTGGCGCACCGCGCTGCGCTCCACGCGCAGTGCCGAAAAATCCAGCGCGCCGGTGGTGCGCAGCAAATCCAGCGTCAGCGCGCCGGGGGCGTAGTCCAGATCGGTGACTTTCAGCAGCCCCGCCAAAGAGACCGCCGCGCCGCCGAGGTCCAGCGAATCGCCGCGCCCGTTGCGCGAGGCGATGTTGACGAGCAGTTGCCCCGACCCGGTTTGGGTGAAGGAATCGAGCCCGCGCAGTTCCAGCGCATCGAGGCTGTGCCCCCGCCCCACCTGCAGCGTGCCCGCGTTGTGCAGCGCATTGCGGCCGCCGCCGAAGTCGCTGTCGCCGAGCAGCGTCCATGCGCCGCCGGGCAGCACGCGCAGGGTGTCGTCCCCCGCGCCGCCGAGCAGCGCGCCGTGCAGCCGCCCGGCAATCTCAATTTCGCCGTGGCCGCCCCGCAGTGCGATGGCGTGCTCCGCAGCGCCCCGCGCGGCGAGCAGCGCGTCCTGCTCCAGCACAATGCGCAGCCGCCCCGGCGTGCCCGTCGCGCCGTCGGGCAAAATGCTCTCTGCCCGCAGAGCGGCGGCCCCCGCGCCGAAAGCCTCCACCGCCGCACTGGAAGCGAGCCGGATGTGCGTTTCGCCGTAGCTGGCCTGGGTGAAGATGCCGTGGGAGCCCGGCCCCCGGGTTTCGATGCGCCCGAAGGCCCGCACCGTCACCGCGCCGCCGGCCTGTGCCCCCAGGCTGCTGGCGTAAATGCCGTGGGAGCGTTCGGGCCAGGTGGTGATGGCCCCCGCGCGCACGCGAACCGGCGCGCTTCGCAGGGCCCCCGCGGCCTCGGCCCGAATGCCGTGAGACTCCGCCCCCAAGCCTGGGCGGCTCCGCAGGCCGGTGGTAATGGCGCCCCGGGAATCCACCTGCACCAGCGCTTCGCTGCCCGCGCCGAAGCCCTGCGCCGCAATGCCCGGCGCCATGCCGATCAAAAGCGCGCCCTCCGGCGCATTCAGCCAGCCCTGCGTGGAAATGGCGCCCCGGGTTTCGACCTGCACCGGGCCGCCGCTGCTGCGCGCATAGATGCCCGCGCCATGGGCGGCCCGGGTGGCGACGCCGCCGAAGGCGCGCACCCGCACCGGGCCGCCGGGGCCGAGCAGCGCGCCGTTTGCCAAGCCGCTCCATGCGGCGATGCCATAACCGTTGTTTCGCTCGCGCCGGTTGTCGGCCAGGCCCGGCTGCTTTGCGCCCGTGGCGCGAACTGGCGCGGTGGTCTCCACGCGGACCGCGCCGCCCTCTTCGGCGTAGGCGAAGACGGCGTTGGCGCTGACTCCCGAAGTCGAAACGGGGCCGCCCAGAGTCACGCGCACGGCTTGCTCCGCCGCCGCAGTGGGCCGCGCCGCAATGCGCGCGAGCTCTGCATTCACTGCACGCCGGCTCTCCGAGAGCCGCTGCCGGACGCTGCCGCTGCGGGCATAGACCGCCTCGCGCCGCCCCGTCTCGGTGGAGAGCGCAACCCCCGCCGCCGTTTCCACGCGCACCGCGCCGTCGGAACTCCAGGCGTAGAGAGCGCCGTAGTCGAAGAGGTTGCCGCCCGAGACCATATGCTGTTGCGCCACCGCGCCCGCGTTCACCCGCAGTGTTGCGCTGCCCTGCTGATTCAGATTGGCGATCTGCTGCACCGGCGTGGCGGCGTCCACAATGATTTCCAGCCCGGCGCGATCGCGATACAAAATGCCGTCCGCGCTGTTGAAGGCGTCCGCGCTCCGCTCGCTTGCGGCGTTGCACACCACCCGCTGTTCCGGGCCGTTCGCCTCCCTCTCGCGCTCGGGAATCGGCTGCGGCTCGCCGCAGTCGTCGCGCGCCCCCGCCGCATGGGCCCAGGCGAGGGCCAGCGCCAGCGCGCCGGCCGCCATTCGCCCGCAGTGCTTCGCTTGCATGGCGGAGGGTTTCCGCCAGCCGGGGCAATTCGCGCCAGGTCACAGGCGGACGCAAGCGGACACTTTGGCGACGGGGTGTGCCGTCAGTCCTCTACGGGAACGCGCTGGGGGCGCATGGGGGGGGGGGAATCGGCGCGGCGGGACTCCCGGCGGCTGCGCAGTTCCCACAGCAATTCGCGCAGGGCCAGCAGGGCGCGCAGCACCGCGCGCCCGCTCTCGTCCTCCCGGCTCTTGCGCTCCCAGCGGCGAATCTCCTCGTCCAGCGTGGCGGTCAGCCGATTGAAGATTGCGCCGGCGTCGAAGCCGCCGTCGGAATCCAGCCGCCGCCGCAATCCTTCCAGCGCCTCCCGCAGCGCGGCGAGTCCGCCCTGGGCGGTGTCTTCGCCCGCCAGCAGCGCCGCATCCAGCAGCGCCTGCACTGCGGCCGCCGCCTCCGCCGCGGCGGCGAGCCCGTGGCGGCGCGCCCTGGCCAGCGCCTGCTCTACGGTGTCGTGGGGCGCTTCGCTCACCCCCGCAAACTAGCCCGGCTGCCCCGCTTCGCGCCCGCCGCTTGCGCCGCCTGCGCCATTGCCCGCGCCGCCGCCTGCATGGCGGTTTTGCGATTCGCGGTCTGCGAACAGGTGCTGCTCCACAATGGCGAGGCCGGCGAGGTCGTGCACATCGGCGGCGAATTCGGGGATGCGGCGGGCGAAAGCGCCGAGCCGTTCGGCGTCGGCCAGCAACGGGGCTGCGGCGGCGGCGTCCTGGGCGGCGGCTTCGGCAGCGTTGCGCCACAGCCGCAGCGAAGCGGCGGCGGCCTCATCTGCGGGGAACTCTGCGCCGAAGCGCGCGGCGAAGGCGTCCCGCAATGCCGCGCGCGCGGCGTCGGCCGACTTTGCGCCTTCGGCCGCTTCGGCCAATCCGCCGGGGCCGGGCAAAGTGCGCAGGCGGTTCAGCACCACGCCCTGGGGGTGCGCGCCGCGCTCTTCCAGGCGCGCGAGAAAATCCCGCGCCTGGGCGGCGGCCAATTCGCCGGGGCCGCTGGCCAGCACAAAGGCGCAATCGGGGCCGAACAGCAGCTGCTGCACCGCCCGCGCGCGCTGGCGGAAGCCGCCGGACATTCCCTCGAAGGCCAGCAGAAATTCCGAGAGATCTTCCAAAAAGGCCAGCCCCGTCACCCGCTCCAGCGCGCGCAGCACTTGCTGGCCGCCGCGCCGGAACCAGCGCCAGCCCAGCCGCCCGGCGCGCAGGGCGGGATTTACCAGCCACTGCAGGGCGGGGCTGTCCAGCAGCCGCAGCAGCCGCGCCGGCGCATCGAGAAAATCCAGGGCGTGGGCCGAGGGCGGCGTATCCACCACCACCAGGTCGAGGTCCGCGCGGCTCTGCAGCTCGAAGACTTTGAGCATCGCCGCATACTCGACGCTGCCGGCCAGGGCGCGGGAAATGCGCTGATAGATGGGGTTGGCGTGAATGCGCGCGCGGGTGTCGGCGTTAGGAGCCAGGCGCGCCACCAGCGCGTCGTAGGTGCGGCGGGAATCCAGCATCAGAGCCCACAGCGCGCCCGCCGCGCCGGAGACGGGAACCCGGCGCGGCTGGTCGTCCAGCGCGGGCAGGCCCAGCGCATCGGCCAGACGCCGCGCCGGATCCACGGTGACCACGAGCGCGCGCCGCCCGCGCCGGGCCGCGCCCAGCGCCAGCGCCGCCGCCAGGGTCGTCTTGCCGACTCCCCCCGGCCCCACGCAGGCCACCACCCGCCGCCGGGCTACCAGCTCCGCCGCGCCCTCCACCCCCGATGCGCCTGCGCTTGTGGCGGCGCCCGTCATGCCTGCGGCCAGGGTTGAGGCTCGGCCAGCAGCGGGGCGGCGAGGCGATCCAGGCCCTCGGGGCCGCGGACGGCTTGGGGCAGGCGCGGCAGTTGCAGCAGGGGCAGGGCGGTGGCATTGGCCAGGGCCGCCAGGCGCTCTGCCTGTGCGGCGCGGCGCTGGCGCAGATGGGCGGCGCAGCGCGCCATGTCGCGGGGAGAGGGCGCGCCGCTCAGAGACTGGGGCAGGGCCGCCAGGCGCTCGTCCAGGTCGGCCAGGCCGGGGGGGAAGGGATCGGCCTCTACGGCGTTGGCCACCACCCGATCCACGGCAATGCCGAGCTCGCCGCGGGCGCGCCGCACCAGCGCCTCGGTTTCGCGCACGGGAGTCTCTTCGGGCAGCGCCACGGGGAGCAGCAGCGTCCGCTCGGCGTCGCAGACGAGGGCCTCGACCCACTCGGCGTGGCGGCGCAGGGGGCCGCCGCGCAGGGCGCTGGTGGCGGCGCGGGGCGCATCCAAAAAAGCCAGGCCGTGGCCCGTGGCCGGGGCGTCGAGAATGATCAGGTCCAGGCCCGCCGCGCCGCGCTGCCGTTCCAGGTGCCACAACTTGCCCAGGGTGATGAGCTCGCGCCAACCCGGCGCGGCGGCCAGCAGCGCCCGCATGGGGCCGCCGGTAAGGCGGCGCGTGGCGGCCAGGGGCACGCGCAGCTCGAAGCGCAGATATTCGGCCAGCGCCTCGTGGGGCGAGAGGTGCATGAGCCGCGGGCCGCCGGGTAGCTCGAGTCCCGCGTGGCCGGCGGGTTGCCCCTGCCAGCCGAAGAGCCGGGGCAGGTGCTCGTCCCGCCCCGTCTCCACCACCAGGGCGCGCAGCCCGCGCGCGGCGGCGGCGCGGCCCAGCGCGGCCGCCAGCGTGGTCTTGCCTGCGCCGCCCTTGCCGGTCACCACCACCAGGCGGCGCGAGAGAATGCTGCGCAGCGGGCTGCCCCCGGCTGCGGAGGCCGCGGAGGCTACTGCGGCTCTCCCTCGGACACTTCGCGCTTTTCGGGGAGCTCTTCCGGCTCTGCGCCGCCGAGCCCCGCGCGGAAGCCCTTGATGGCCTTGCCGAGGCCGCTGCCAATCTCGGGCAGACGCCGCGCGCCGAAAATCACCACGCCGATCAGGCCGATGATCGCCGCCTCTGTCCAGCCGAGGCCGATGCCGGGAACCATGGGGAGAGCTTGCCCCTGTCCGCCGGGCCGGTCAAGCCCCGGCGCGGGGCGGGCGCGGGGAGCGCTTCGGGTAGTATGGCGGCCATGTCCGTATTCAAAGCCTATGACATTCGCGGGCTGGTGCCGGAGCAGCTCGATGCGGCGCTGGCCCGGCGCATTGGCCGCGCCGCGGCCCGGTTTCTGGGCGGCGGGCCGCTGGCGGTGGGGCGCGACGCGCGCCCGCACTCTCCCGAATTGGGCGAGGCGCTGGTGGCGGGCATTCTGCAGCAGGGCGGGGCGGTGCTCGATCTGGGCCTGGTCTCGACGCCCATGCTCTACTACGCCGTCGAGGCGCTGGGCGCGCGGGGCGGGGTGATGCTCACCGCCTCTCACAATCCCGCCCAATACAACGGCTTCAAAATTTGCCGCGAGCACGCCATTCCCGTCGGCGGCGACAGCGGCCTGCGCGAGATCGAGGCGCTCTGCGCGCAGTTCGCCGCAGAGCCGGGCGCGGCGGACGCAGCGGATGCGCCGCCCGCGCTCACGCCCGCGCCCGCCGCCGCGCCTGCGCCGGGAGAGCGGCGCGCGGTGGATGTGCGCGAGGGGTATTTGCGCCACCTGCGCGCGGCGGGGGGCGAATGCCCCGAGGCGCGGGTGGCCATTGACTGCGGCAACGGCATGGCGGCGGTGGGATTGGAGCCGCTGCTGGCGGAGCTGCCGCTGCAGGTGGAGCGGCTCTACTTCGAGCCCGACGGCAGCTTTCCCAATCATCCGGCCGATCCCCTGAAGACGGAGAACCTGCGCGATCTCTGCGCCGCGGTGCAACAGAGCGGCGCATTGTTCGGCGTGGCTTTTGACGGCGACGCCGACCGCGCCATTTTTGTGGACGAGCGCGGCGAGCCGGTTCCCTGCGATTTGATGACGGCGCTGCTGGCGCGCTCGCAATTGCGCCGCGCGCCGGGGGGCACGGTGCTCTACGACCTGCGCAGCAGCCGCGCCACGCCCGAGGCCATTGAAGCGGCGGGCGGCGTGGCGAAGATGTGCCGGGTGGGCCACTCCTTTGTGAAGGCCGAAATGCGCAGCAGCGGCGCAATTTTCGCCGGCGAATTGTCGGGGCACTTCTACTTTCGCTTCGGCGCCAGCTTGATTGCCGACGACGGACTCGCCGCCTTTGTGGCGCTGCTGGATTTGCTGGCGCAATGCGCGCGCCCGCTCTCGGAACTGATCGCGCCGCTGCGCCGCTACGCCGCCAGCGGCGAAATCAGCGTTGCGGTGGACGGGCCGGGGCGGGCTGGCGGAATGCGCGCGCTGCTCGAAACCATCGCCGCCGAATGCCAGGACGCCCGCGAAATTTCCTGGATGGACGGCCTGCTGGTGCGCTACGACGATTGGTGGTTCAACCTGCGCCCCTCGAACACCGAACCTCTGTTGCGCCTCAATGTCGAAGCGCAGAGCGCCGCCCAAATGCAGCGCGAGCGCGACCGCCTGCTCGCCCGCATGCGCGCCGCAACTGCGGGGTAATTTTTCAGGCCGAGTCTTTTCGGGCGGAGTTTTGCGCCCCGCCAATTTCCGCAAGGCAGCGGTCCAGACGGGCTGTGGTTTCGGTCTGGCCGAGGATGGCGAGGGTGATGCCCAAAGGCGGGCTCGATGCGCCGCCGGTCACGGCCACGCGCAGCGGTTGCGCGGCTTTGCCGAGTCCAATGCCGCGCGCCTCGCAAAAGCCGGCCACGGCGGCCTCAATGCTTTCGGGATCAAAGTGCGCGAGCTCTGCCAACAGCGGCCGCAATTCGCGCAGCCGCTCCAGCCCGCTCGGCTCGCCGCGCCGCAGCCACTTGCTCACGGCCTTTTCGTCGTAGGCGAACTCATGTGTCTTCAACAGCGCAAAAGCCCCCGGCCCATCCAACGCCGTGAGATCGGCCAAACTCTTGCTGCGCGGCTGCAGCGCCTGCAAAAACAGCGCGCGCCGCGCTTCGCCCATCTTTTGTGCTTGGGCGGACCATGCATCTTCGGCGTAGCGGTTGCACCAGGTGGTCCAGTGCGCTTTGAATTCGGCGGGGGGGAGGGCTGCAATGCTGTCCTGGTTGAAGGCGGCGAGCTTGCTGCGGTCGAAGCGGGCGTTGCCGCGGCCCACGCGGGCGAGGGAGAAGTGGCGCAACAGGTGCTCCCGATTGAAGCGCTCCAGGTCGCGGCCGTCCGGCAATTTTTCGCCGGGGCTATAGCCGAGCAGCGCCAGAAAATTCAGCAGCACTTCGGGCAGCACGCCCTGGCGGCGGAAGTCTTCAATATCCACCGCAATGCCTTTCTCGCGGTCGCGCTTGGACATCTTCGAGCCGTCGGGATTTTGAATCACCGGCAAATGCGCGTAGTGCGGGCGCGGCAAATTGAGAGCGCGCTGCAGCGCCTGGTGTCGGGGGGTGTTGGCGAGGTGTTCCTGGCCGCGCAGCACATGGGTCACGCCTTGCGCGTCGTCGTCCACCACCACGGCCAGGTGATAGGTGACGCCGCCGTCCTGCCGCTGCAGCACAAAATCGTCCAAGGCGTCCGCGGCAAATTCCACAGTGCCCAGCACCTGGTCTTCCACGGCGAAGATTTCGCGCTCCGCGCCGCAGAGCGCGAGCACGGCGGCCAGGTGCAGGCGAATTACATGGGGCGCGCCGGCTTCGGCTTTTGCCAGCGCCGCCGCGCGATCCCAGTTTGGGGGGCGGTGATAGCTGAAGCCTCCGCCGGGACTGTGCTCCCGCGCTTTGCCGCGCATGGCGTCCAGCTCCCCGGGAGTCTCGAAGGCGGGATAGGCGAGATCGGCCGCCAGCAGTTCTGCAATCGCGCGTTGGTAATGCGGGGTGCGCGCGGATTGAAAGACGGGTTCGCCGTCCCAATCGAGTCCCAGCCAGCGCAAATCTGCGAGAATGCTCTCTGCCAGCGCCGCCTGTGAGCGCGCGCGGTCCGTATCCTCCATGCGCAACAGAAAGCGCCCGCCGGGCTGACTGCGCGCCAGCGCCCAGTTGAACAGCGCGGTGCGCGCGCCGCCCGCGTGCAGATGCCCGGTGGGCGAGGGCGCAAAGCGCGTGACCACTGCGCCGTTTGCATTTGCGCGGGGCATGATCAGCCGGCCGCTTCGCTGCGGATGACGATGCGCACGACGCACTTCACATTCGCGCAATTCGATGGCGCGCCGGGGGTATCCGGCGGCAGCATGAGCCGGAAGGGGCCGCCCTTGTCTGCGGGCAGCGGTGCATTCGCCAGGCTGTGCAGCAGCACGCCCTGGCGCAGCGCGTTCAGGGGCAGCGAGTCGCTGGCGAAGCCGTCGGCGGCGCAGACCACGGCGCTGCCATGCTGCGGCAGCGCCAGCGATTCGCACAGCGCTTGCATTCGCGCCGCCGCCCCCGCGCGCTTTGGAAAGAGCTGCGACACATCGCCGATGCCGCCGGGCAGCGCCTGCAGATCTTCGCGGCGCAAAATGCGCACATTGCCGCCGGACAGCGCGACTTCCAATTGCTGCGCGCGGTCGGCCAGCTCGCGCTGGCTCAGCACCGCGCCCGCCAGCCAATTGGCGGCGCGCCCGGCGGCGGCTTCGATGGCATCGCCCTCGAAGATGGCATCGGCCCGGCTGTCGCGGCGGTGCGCGCTGGCGCTGCGATGCAACTCGCCCCCCGCCGCTTCCAACAGCAAAAAGCCTTCCTGTGTGCGGAAGATTCCCTTGAAGCGCGCCAGCTTTGCACCGGCGAGTCCCTCCCGCATACGCAAGATGGCGCGCTGCAGGCGCTCGGTGTCGAAGACCAGCTCGGGCGACCAGCGCCAGGAGCGCGCGGCAAAATCGCCGTGCGCGTGTGCTTCTTGCGCGCCATGCGCTTCCTGCGCTTCCCGAGAATCGCGCGCCGTTTGCGCCGTTTGCGCGGCGGGCGCGTTGTTGCGGGGCAGGCGCGCGCCTTCGCCCGCGGGCCATTCCATCAGCGCGGCGGGAATGCGGCCGTGGCGGGTGCGGTGCACGGCCAGGGGCGGCGGCCACAGGCTCGCCGCCAGTGCATCGAAGCGCGCCAGATCGGAATCGCTGCACAGATCGCTGCGGTTGGCGACGAGCACATCGGCCACGCCGGTCTGCAGCGCCAGCAGCTCGCGCTCGGCCGCGCTTTCTGCGCCGAGCCGCGCCGGATCTACCAGCACCACCACGGGGGCGAGTTGCAGGGCGCCGCGGTGCGGGCTGCGGCGGATGGTGTCGAGCAAATCTTGCGGGCGCGCCAGGCCGGTGGGCTCGATGAGCAGCCGCTCTGCGCCGCGCTCGATCACTGCGCCCAGGGCGTCCACAAAGCCCTCCGGCGCGGTGCAGCACAGGCAGCCGCCGGGAATGTTCTCGATGCTGAAGGGCGCCTCTGCCGAAAGCGTGGCGGAATCCAGGCTGGCCTCGCCGAAGTCGTTGACGATGACGGCGAGCTGCTCGTCCCGCCGGCTCTGCAATTGGTGGCGAATCAGCGAGGTCTTTCCCGTGCCGAGAAATCCCGAGATGATGTGGACGGGGATGGGAATCTGCTTCTCCTCCGCGCTGCATGGTAGCATGGCGGCAGAGTGAAGATCCTCGGCGCGGAAATCGTCGCCACCGCAGCGGGCCCCGCGGGCTATCCCCGCGGCGGCTTGCCCGAGATTGCGTTTCTGGGCCGCTCCAACTGCGGCAAATCCTCGCTGCTGAACCGGCTGGTGCAGCGCCGCCAGTTGGCGCGCACCAGCGGCACGCCGGGCAAGACGCGGCTCCTGCACTTCTACAAGGTGCGGCGCAGCGACCGCGAATTGCTGCTGGTGGATCTGCCCGGCTACGGCTACGCGCGTTTGCCCCAGAGCGAGCGCGGCAAGTGGCAAAAGCTGGTGGAGCGCTATCTGTCGGGCCGCCGCGAACTGCGCGCCGCCGTGCTGCTGCAAGATGTGCGCCGCGACCCCGGCGAAGACGAGACGCTGCTGGTGGAATGGCTGCACGACCGCCGCATTCCCGTGCTGCTGGTGCTGACCAAACTGGACAAGTTGAAACCCGGCGCGCGGGTGCGCCGCCTGGCCGAGCTGCGCGCTGCGCTCCCGGTGCCCGCCGAACAGGTCACGCCCACATCCGCCCGCAGCGGCGAGGGCATTCCCGAACTGTGGCGCGCGGTGTCTGCGCATTTGTGAACGCAAATTGCGCGTGAAGCCGCGAAGCGCTCAGCGGAACAGATCCGTCTCCGCATTTCGCAGTGTGGCGCCAATGCCTTGGGCTGCGCTGTTGAGTTGTGCGAAATCCAGCCCGCTGGCCCACACCGAGGGAAGGCCCGCATCCTTTCGCATCAACAGCCCGGCGCCGGCGGCCAGTGCATCCGCCACGGCCATGGTGGTCACACTGAGGGTCCGCCCGCGCCGGTCCCGGCCGCCGCGCAAATCGTCCAAAGGCGGCAGGCCGGCGCAGCCCAGCGCAACATCCACCAGGCCCTCGCGCCAGGGGCGGCCGAAGGTGTCGGTTATGACGACGCCCAGCGGTGCAGCGCCGCCCCCCGAGAGCAGCGCGCCGCGCAATTGCCGGGCGGATGCATCGGGATCGCGGGGCAACAGCACGGCGATATCGTCGCCGGGGGTGTTCGAGAGATCCACGCCGGCATTGGCGCAGACAAAGCCGTGATGCGTCTCGCAGATCAGCACGCCGGGGCCTTTGCGCACAATGCGCCGCGTTTCGCGCAGCACCACTTCCAGGTGGCGCGCATCCTTGTCGAAGGCCGCAAACTCCCGCGCCAGCGCCTGCGCTTCGGGGCCGGGTTGCACTTCGCGCAAATTGACGCAGCGCCCCTCGGCTTTGGAGATGATCTTTTGGCACAGCACCAGCACGCCATCCTGCGGTGCAATCTCCGCGCGCCGCAGCGCTTCCAAATGCAGCGCGGCGAGATTCGCCCCCGCCGCAATCTCCGGCAATCCGCGCAGCGGCGCAAAGTGGAGTTCCTTCATGCGTCGCCTGCGAGTCCGAGTTCGGCGAGCAGGGCGCGGGTGCGGCGGGCGGGGCCGGGGCTTTGCAGCAGTGCGGCGATGTCTTCGCGGCAATCCAGATCAATTGCCAGCGAGGGCAGCTCGAGCTGGCGAAAAGAAACGCCGCCCTGCCGCGCGGCTTCGCGGTGGGCGCGGGCGCTCTGCGCGCCGAAGCAGTTCGGCACAATGTGCGGCGGGCGGCGCAGCAGTGCGGCGCTGCCGCCGTCCCGGGCGGGGGCCAGCACCGCGCCGCGCCCGCCCAAATCGTCCAGCGCCTCGAAGAGGGCGGCCAACTCGGCGCTGGCCGCCCCGGCCACATCGCCCAGCACCACCAGCAAGGCGCCTGCGGGGTCGGCCCAGTCCGCCGCCGCTGCATCCAGCGCCGGGTTCAGCGGCTCGCCGCGCAACAATCCCTCCGCCCCGGCGCGCTTTGCCGCGTCGCACACCGCCGCATCGGGAGTCACCACCCCAATGCGGCCGATGGCCTCCACGCCGCGCAGCGCTTCCAGCACATCTCCCAACATCGCCAGCGTCAGCGCGGGCAGCTTTTCCCGCGCCAGCGCGCCCCGCAGCCGCGACTTCCCCGCCGCCAACCCCTTCACCGGCACCAATGCGCTGTTCACAGCTTTTTACCTCGTTTTTGAGTCTCGCCTATATTCGTTAGAGTGGCCGACAATCAAATATCAAATTTTTGATATTCCTCATTGGTTTTTGTGTCTCTTCGTCTCTGATTTGAATGTGAGAGCTGAGTTCGTAGACAAGCTTGTCGAGAGGACGCCACCATGAGTCGTATTCTCCAACCCCGATCTTGACCAAGCATCTGTATGATCCATTTCGGGATCGAGAAGATATAGATGTCAGAACAGACGTAGGCCAGCACTGCTCGATGGACGTCCACTGGTCCTCGTTGTTCATTTTCCAATAATACGCTATTTGGGATGTATGTGTAAAAGTAGTCTCTTGAGAAACTCGAAAATTCTGACCCGGAGACAGGCAATATGTCAAGTCCACATTGCTCGTGGAGATACCACTGTCATTGCACCCGAGAATGATGACGAGGAGAAATGCAGAAATGATTCTCATATAAATCATTTTCTCATTCCTTTCCTTTGAAGCAAACTCGAAGAGCGTATGCGACTCCTGCAGCGGCTGAAATCCCGTAAACGATTTTTTGCCAATTAATTACAGACGAATGAAAAGGCGAATGAAAGAGAAATGCATACAATCCTATTGCGGTGCATATGATTGAAATAGTGAGGGCCGTTTCTATTTTCTTGCTTGGAGCAACGTAGTATACGGACAGTGCAAACACAACGCCGCTAACGGCATTGGCACTAGATGTTATTAGAAGATTTAGAAATGGGCTATCGCTGATAATGGTACCAGTCACGCAAGCAGTAGTTGCAGATGTCAGGATGTAATACCCAAAAAAAGCAATTACGCTAGTGCTAAGAGCGACGGGGACGATTGTTATCCACCGAATCCAGTTCGGCAGCTTGTCCAATTGGTCTTCAATCCACTTCGATTCGGGCATGGCTAACCTCGGTTTTTTTTGGCCGCACGTGTCCAAGCTTTATATCATTTTATCGCAATGTCCGCAAGAGGCTCCACAAGCCAATTGCAGTGCGGCGGGCGGCGCAGCAGTGCGGCGCTGCCGCCGTCCCGGGCGGGGGCCAGCACCGCGCCGCGCCCGCCCAAATCGTCCAGCGCCTCGAAGAGGGCGGCCAACTCGGCGCTGGCCGCCCCGGCCACATCGCCCAGCACCACCAGCAGCGCCCCGGCGGGATCGGCCCAGCCGGCCGCCGCCGCATCCAGCGCCGGGTTCAGAGGCTCGCCGCGTAACAACCCCTTCACCGGCACCAGCGCGCCGTTCATTCCGGCAACCACGGCGCAGTTTTGTGCGGCGCGCTGCGCGAAGTTTGGCGCGGGCCAGTTTTGCGCGAAGCAATGGTGCGGGCCAGTTCGAGGGCGCTTTCGGCCAGCGCGCGGGAGATTTGCGCGTCGCGCATGAGCGTATCGGTTGCGAGGCAATGCATGCCCAGCGCTTCAATGTCCCGGCTCTGCGCGCGGTCGCGCTCGTCAATTACAAAGCCATCGCACAGGCCGCGGTAAAGCTCGGCCACGCCGCGCGCAGAAACCTCTGCGCCAATGCCGCGCAGCAATTTATCGGCGGGGCCTTTTACCGGCGCGCCGCCGACGATGGGCGAAATGCCCACCACCGGAGCGCGCGCCCGCGCAAGTGCATCGCGCACGCCGCGCACGGCCAAAATGGGGCCGATGGAAACGACGGGATTGCTGGGGCACAGCAAAATTGCATCGGCGGCGGCAAGGGCGTCCAGCACGCCGGGGCCAGCGGCGGCGCGGCGCGCGGCGGAAAGATCCACGCCCCGCACCGAATCCGGCGCGCCCTCCCGCGCCAGGTATTCCTCGAAGTGCAAGGTGCGGCCGTCTGTCAGTGTTACGAAGGTGGGGCAGGGCGCTTCGGACATTGGCAAAATGCGCGCGGCCACGCCGTAGGCGGCGCAGATTTCGGCGGCAATCTGCGCCAGCCCCGCGCCCGCGCGCAGGCGCTGTGTGCGGTGCAGCGCCGTGGCGAAATCGCCGTCGCCCAAACGGAACCAGGTTGCGTGGCCCAGCCGCGCCAGCGCTTCCACGGTGGCGAAGCTGTCGCCCTCCAACCCGTAGCCCGCCGCCTCGTCCACCACACCGGCCAGTGTGTAGGTGACGATGTCGAGATCGGGCGAAACCTGCACGCCGTAGAATTCGCGGTCGTCGCCGGTGTTGACGACGATGCAGATTTGCCCGGGCGGCGCGGCCCGCAGCAGCCCGCGCAAAAAGCGCGCTGCGCCCACGCCGCCCGCCAGTGCGACGATTTGCATGGCCTAGCCGCCGTCCGAAAGCGCCGCCCGCTCCTCGCGCAGCGCGCGCAGCTCTTCCAGCCACCCCGGCAACCGCGCCGCCCGCGCAAGCAGCGCTTCATCGCCGGCGTCGTCTGCGGCGTCTGCGGCGTCTGCGGCGGGCGCTGTGTCCGGCGCGCTGATGCGGCTCTTGATCTCTTCCTCTTCGGCTGCAATGCGCGCTTCCAATTCTGCAATGCGCGCGTTGAGTTCGGCGCGCCGCTCCCGCTTCGGCTGCAGCGCAGACTCTGCTCTTGCCCCGGCCAGGCGAATGCCGCCCGCTTTGCCCGCTGCACCTGCTGCAAAAGCTGCGCTCGTTGCAAAGGCCGCCCCCGTTGCAAAGCCCGGCGCAATGTTTGCGCCGCCGCGCATCCGCTGCCGCGCTGCGCGCATTCTCAAGCCGCGCCCGTTGCCGCGCCGCCCGCTTTGCCACGCGCCGCCATTCAATTCACTCCCGCGCAATTCGCTCCCGCGCGTTTCGCTGCGAAGTTCGCTTTCTCCGCGCGCGTTGCCGGGCGCTTCCGCTTCGGCACGGCCGTCTTCCGCTGCCGCATTGCTTTCGCCGCCGTCATCCGCCGCGCCGCCATTCTCTTGCGCGCCGCCGCTTTCGCCCAGCAGACCCGGCTCGCCGCCTTCCGCGCCGCCCGCTTCGTCGCCGTCGTCTTCGGCGTCCGCGGCGCTGGCCGCCACATCCAAATCAGCCCAAGAATCCGGCGCGCGGGCTTCCAGGGGCTTTTGCGACAGCGCCTTGGGATTGCCGATGCGGTCGCGCAGCGGGGCGGGAATGCGCGCCGGATCGGTGGTGTAATGGGCGATGCCGTTCTCGTCTATCCAGCGGTAAATGCGCTGCCCACCGGAATCCGCCTCTTCGGCAGAGGCGGCCAGCGCGCCGGCCGCCCACAGCGCTGCGGCGAGGGCAAGTGCGGGGCGAAGACGCATTGCCCGCAGTTTAGCCGCCTGCGCCGGTCAAGCCCGCGCCCCGGTTCGCTGCGCCGCGGCCCTGTGGAATCTGCTACACCTGCCGGGCCTCCAGGCCGAGCGGGCCGATTGGAACATCGCCCCGCCGCCCGGCCGCAAAGCCGCGCCGCAGCGAGTTAACTAAGCCCGTGTCTGGCAACGCCCAACGCTCGAAGCTCGCCGTCCTGGCCGCAAGCTGGGGCGCCGCCTGTCTGATAGCGATTGCCGCGGCACTGCCGCTGGAGGCGGCCTCGCCGCTGGTCGGCTTCCGCTGGGTGTTCTTGTATGGGACGCTGTTGGGGTGCGGCGCGCTGCCCCTGGGGCTGGCCGCGCTCTACGCAACCCGCGGGGGCCGCCGCCGGGGCGCGTGGCTCGCGGGCTTCGGCTGCCTTGCGGGCCTGCTGATGCTCGCCGCGATTCTCGCCCTGGCCTACGGCCCCCACTGATGGGGGCGGCTGCGGAAGCCGCCGCTCAGATGCCGGGGATGAGGGGGACATTGCAGCCCTGCGCCAGCACGGCGAACAGGGCGAGCAGGGCAATGGCGGCGGGGGCGATGCGTCGGGGCATTGGGACCTCGTTGTGGTTGCGGTTGCGATTGCGGAAGTGGCCGGGCGCGGGCCGCACTTTATCACACGCCGCCCGCAGCGCCGCCCCGCTGCCCGTCTGCGGCTGGCTGAACGCTGCGTTGGGGGGACTGGCGTTCACGGGCGGGGGCGCGCCGCGCGTTCACGCCGCGCGTTTGCAGGCGGCGGGCCTCGCGCGGGTTGTGGGGGTAGAGAGGGCTTTTTGCGCGCGGGCGTCGGGGTGGGGCGGCGGCGCATCTTGGCACGCGGCTTGCGGAAGCCCCCGGTATGTCGCGGAGTTTCTCTCAAATGCCGTGCGCGCGGCGGTGCGCCGCGCGGCGCTGCGCCGTGGGGGTGCGCCCGCTGCGCTGGCTGATGCTGGCGCTGCTCGCAGCGCCGCTGCCGTGCGGCGGGGCGGGCGCGGGCGCGGCTCCGCCGCCGGCAGAGAATTGGCGCTTCGAGCTGGCGCGGGGCTTTGAGCGGGCGGAAGGCGCGCTGGCCGTGGCGGTGGATGCGCGGGGAGAGCAGCTGGCGGTGGGCGATGCCCGGGGCGCGTGGCTGGGGCGTCCCGCAGGGGGGCGCGCTGCGCAGCGCGTCTATCGCGGCGCGCCGGTGCACGATTTGGCCTTCGACGGCAACGGCGCGCTGTGGCTGGCGACGGAGGAGGGGCTTTTCGAGCTGGCCGGGGGCGCGGCTTTGGACCGCGGCCCCGCCCCGGGCGCGGCCCGGCGCGTGTTGCGGGTGCTGCCCACCGGCCAAGGCGTCTTTGCCGCCACGGCGCAGGGCATTTTTTGGCTGCGAAATGGCGCGCGCCGTCCGCTGGGGGGCGGCGCGCCCCGGGGCGAGGCCACGGCGCTGGCCTGGCAGCCCGGAGCGGCCGTGCTGCTCGCCGTGGTGGAAGGCGCGCTTTACGAGATTGCCTTTGCCGCCGATGCGCGGGAGGGGCGCGGGCGGCAGGTGCAGCTCGGCGCGCGAGTGCTGGATGTCTTTGCCAATGGGGGCGCGGCGCTGGCGCTGGGAGAGCGCGCGCTGTGGCGGCGCGAGCAGGGCGGGCGCTGGCGCGCTCATCGCCCGGCGCTGCCGCCTGGGGCGGCGGCCTCGCGCATTGCGCTGGCGGGCGGACAAGTGTGGCTCGCCAGCCAAACGGGGCTGCTGGCCGCGCCCGCGCTGGCAGGCCCCTGGCGGCGCGTGCCCGGCCCGCGCAGCATTGGCGCGCTGGCCGTGGCGGGGCCGGGCTGGGCGCTGGCCGCCGCGGGCGCGCGCGGCCCGTGGTGGGGAATGCCCGGCGCGGGCAGGGCCGATGCCGCGCCGCGCCACCCCGGCGATCCGCCCATTCAGCAGGTGCAGCGCGCCGCGCTGCGCTACGCGGGGCTGGAATCGAAGCGCCTGCGCAGTCTGCGCCGCCGCGTGCGCGGCCGCGGCTGGCTGCCGACTCTGGAAATCAGCGGCAACTACGGCGGCGGGCGCGACTGGGATTTTGCGGCGAGCGAGGTTGCGACGAACCGTGTCTATATGGATCGCCCGCTAAACAGCACGAGTTGGGACCGCGACCGCGATTTCGGCGCAGGCGCACGGCTTACCTGGGATTTCGGCGACACCGCCTATCACCCCGAGGAAATTGATGTCTCGCGCGAACTCCGCGAAATCATCGAGCTGCGCGACGAGGTGCTGGACGAAGTGAACCACCTCTACTTCGAGCGCCAGCGCGTCCTGCTAGAGCGCGCCGCCCTCGAAGACCTGCGCAGCCCCAAAGCCGTCCGCCTCGCCCTGCGCGCCGCCGAACTCGCCGCCGGCCTAGACTCCTGGACCGGAGGCTGGTGGAGCGCCACCACCCACCCCGCCCGCTGAACATCAGGAATCCTCGCCGAGCCAGCGGTTGAGAGATTCCACCGCCTTCTCGCTGTGCTCTTCCTTGATATGCGCTGCGACCACAACGGTAGCCACGGCGAGCACCCACAAATCATCGGTATAACCGGCCACCGGAGTAATGTCCGGAATCGCATCCACCAGCGAAATGAAATACCCCAGCGCCCCGACCATCGTAGCCCGCGCCCAAGCAGGCGTATCGGCATCCTGCGCCGCGTGAAAGAGAGTGAACGCGGGTTTCAGCACCCCCTTCCCGGTCTTTTTGGCGAACTTCGCAGACTTCTTCCAGAATTCTGCATCGCTGTAATGCCGGGCATACTTCCCGACCCGCTTCCTGAATTTCTCCCAGAAGCCCGGCTCAAACTTTTCGATCTCTCCGCCTTCTCCGTTTTGCATAGCGTTCTCCTTTTCTATTGGGCCATTCGGTTGCGCTTTTTGTTTTCGCGGCGGAGGCCGGAGAGGGTGAGGGTATTGGATTTGATGCGGTTGCAGGGGCCGCAGAGCAGGGTTCGGTTGTCCAGGTCGTTGCTGCCGCCGTCGGCGCGGGGGCGGATGTGGTCCAGCTCCAGGTATAGGGGATCGTCGAAGCGGCGGTTGCAACCCGCGCAAATGATGCCGTTTCGCTCAATAAGGGTATTGAACATTTCGGCGCGGCTCATAGCGGATTCACGCGCCTGCCTCGTCGGCGTTTCCAGCCTAGGGGCGGCGGGGGGCGTATCGTCTTTTCGCACGGGCGGGGTGGTTTCGTAATGGACTTCGCCCCGGGGAAGCAGGCCGCCGCGCTTTCCGGGCGTATCCAAGCGCTCTTCACCCAGGCGGTCCAGAACGACTTCATGCGCGCGTTCCCACAAATCCATGCCCACCCATCTGCGGCCCAGGCGCTCTGCGGCAAGGGGCGTGGTGGCGCAGCCGCAAAAAGGGTCGAGCACCCAGTCGCCGGAGTTGCTCGACGCCTTGACGATGCGCTCGTAGAGCGCGAGGGGCTTTTGTGTGGGGTAGCCGGTGTTTTCCGGGCTCCACCCTGTTGTCGTTTGTATGTCGTTCCACCAGTCTGTTACGGGCGTGCCGCGTTTCAGGTCAATTTTGTTGTCTGCGCCCGAGTAGGTGCTGTGAATGCCCACCTGCTGCGTGTTTTCTGCATAGGGCTTTCGCTCAATGTTGAAAGTGCGTTGATTCGAATTGGTATATCGCAAAATCACATCATGCTTTCTGGGGTAATCCTTCTTGGGAATCCCGCCGCCCGAGTAACACCATACAATCTCATTTCTGAACATCTTCTTGCCGAAGATTGCATCCATCAGCGCCTTCAAATAGTGTGAAGCGGTGGGATCGCAGTGCAGGTAGATGCTTCCGTCTTCGCGCAGCACCCTTTGCATTTCGATCAGCCGCACTCCCATGAAGCAGAGAAAAGCCGCCATGTCTTTCCCGTAGATGGCTTTTGCCAGGTCTATGGCCGCCCACACCGCAGGCCAGTCATCCCGAATCTGATCCACCCAGCCTTGGTGCACATCCTTGTCCCAATTCCACCGGTCCTGGAATTTTGCGCCCGCCGAAAGGCTGTCCGGCGTAGCGTGGAAATCGCGCGCCTTGTTGAAGGGCGGATCTGTGGCAATCAAATGCACAGACTCGGAGTTCATGCCCCGGAGGAAATCGAGGTTGTCTCCGTGGTAGAGCGTGCGATTCTTGAAGTTGGGCTTTGCCATGCGGATTGCCTCTGGCCGGGGGCGGAGGGGCGTGTGCAGTCCGTCCGCACCGGCGGGGCGGTATTGTAGTGGACTTCGCCCTGGAAGTGCTCTGCGCTCAGGCGGTGCAGGAGGACTTCGTGTGCGCGTTTCCACAGCTCCATGCCCACCCACCGGCGGCCCAGGCGCTCTGCGGCAAGGGGTGTGGTGGCGCAGCCGCAGAAGGGGTCGAGCACCCAGTCGCCGGGATTGCTCGACGCTTTGACGATGCGCTCGTAGAGGGCGAGGGGCTTTTGTGTGGGGTAGCCGGTGCGCTCTTTGGCTTTGGGGGATATGGAGGGGATTTCCCATACGGAATCCAGAACCGGGCCGCCTTTCAGGTAATATTTCTTGCCGTAGGAAAGCATATAGCGTCCCTTTTTGTCTGTGTGGCGGTATTTATTTTCCTGCGCCTCGGATACGGCGCCTCGCTGAATGTTGAATGTGTAGTTTGCGGATTTGCTGTATAGAAAAATGTTGTCGTGCTTCCTGCGGAAGTGATCTTTCACATTTGCGGCCCCCAGGCCGTAGTGCCAGATAATCTCGTTGCGGAAATTTTCCTGCCCAAATACGGCATCCATCAGCGCTTTGAGATAATGGCTCGCCGTGGGGTCGCAGTGCAGGTAAATGCTCCCGTCTTTTCGCAACACCCGATGCAGGGACATCAACCGCACGCCCATGAAACAGAGAAATGCGGCCATGCCTTCGCCACTGGCGCTGCGCGTGGATTCGATAACCGCCCATACCGCGGGCCAATCATCCTGAATCTGGTCCACCCATTCCGGGTGCACATCCTGCTTCCAGCTCCAGCGGTCCTGAAACCTGGCGCCGGCGGCGGCGCTGCCCGGCAGGGCGTGGAAGTCGCGCGCTTTGTTGAAGGGCGGGTCTGTGGCAATCAAATGCACGGATTCGGAGTTCATGCCCCGGAGGAAATCGAGGTTGTCTCCGTGGTAGAGCGTGCGATTCTTGAAATTGGGCTTTGCCATGCGGGGGGCCGCAGCTTGCCGCGCCCCTGGCGCGCCGTCAAGGTGCTGTGGACTGGCGGGGGCGGGCTCGGCTAGAATAGTGGGGCGGAGCGGCGCGGGCGGCACGGGCCTGCGGCGGTTTCCGGGGAACCGGGGAGGAAGTGGATGTCGCACAGGGCGCGCAAGGTGTTGCGTTCGATGGTTTTGACGGTGGGGGCGCTGACGGGGGTGGCGGTGTCGGCGGTGGTGTTCGGGGTGATCCCGGGCGCGGCCCTTTCGCGGGCGAGCTATGAGGAGCTGCGCTTGTTCAGCGATGTGCTGGGCATTATCCGCGAGCGCTATGTGGGAGAGCTGGACGAAGCGGAACTGCTGCGCGGCGCGGTGCGGGGCATGCTGGATGAGCTCGATCCCAACTCCAGCTATCTCTCTCCCGAGGATTACCGCGAGATGCAGATCAATGCGCGGGGCGAGTTTCACGGGCTGGGCATTGAGATTGCGAAGGGCAAGGAGGGCTTTGTCGAGGTGGTGTCGCCCATTTTGGGGACGCCGGCGTCGCGGGCCGGGATTCGCGCGCGGGACCGCATCGTCGAAATCTGCCCCACGGTGGTGCCGGAAGACTGGGAAGACCCCTGCCGCAGCACCAAGGATATGCCGCTGCACGAGGCCGCCCGTCAAATGCGCGGCAAGCGCGGCACCATCATCGTGCTGCGCATTTGGCGCGAGGGCTTTGAGCGCCCGCGCGATTACTCGCTGCGCCGCGATCTGGTGCGGGTGGATTCGGTAAGCGGGCACTTTCTCGCAGAGGGCTACGCCTATCTGCGCATCAGCCAGTTTCAGGAGCGCACCACTGCAGATTTGCGCTCGCTGCACGCAGAGCTTCTGAAAGAGGCGGGGGGCGAGTTCCGCGGGCTGGTGCTGGACCTGCGCAACAACCCCGGCGGGCTGCTCGAACAGGCGGTGTCGGTATCTGATTTGTTTCTGGACCACGGCCTGGTGGTTTCCACCCGGGGGCGCAGTGCGGAAGACACACAGGAATTCTTCGCGCACCCCGAGGGCGAGCGCTTTTATCCAATGACAGTGCTGGTGAACGAGGGCAGCGCCAGCGCCTCGGAGATTGTGGCCGGCGCGCTGCAGGATCACCGGCGGGCCATGCTGGTGGGCGCTTCCACCTACGGCAAGGGCTCGGTGCAGACTCTCTACCCGCTGCGCGGCGAAGCTGCGTTGCGCCTTACCACTTCGCACTACTACACGCCGTCGGGCCGCTCTATTCAAGAGACCGGCATTGCGCCCGATATTCCGGCCGAGCAGAGCGAACCCGCCGCCGGCGAAGAAGAAGATGCGCGCGGCGAAGAAGCCGATGCCGATGCCGATGACGAGGAAGCGGCCTGGGATCCCGGCCTGCGCGACGATGCGCAGCTTGCCCGCGCGCTGGAGGTGTTGAAGAGCTGGAGTTATTTCGAGGGCATTCGGCAGCAGCGCGAAGCGCGCAACCGGGCGCGCACTGCGGAGGCCCCGCAAAATTCCCGCGCTCCCACGCCCTGAATGGCGCAGCCTGTGCAGCCGCCCGGCGCGGCGCGCGAACAGCCCCTGCGGGTTTCGGAGCTGATCGGCGGCCTGCGCGCGCTGCTGGAAGAGGCGATTGGGAGCGTGTGGGTGGTGGGCGAACTCAGCAATCTGCACCGCGCCGCCTCGGGCCACTGCTACTTCACCCTCAAGGACGATGCGGCGCAACTGCGCGCGGCGTTGTTCCGGGGCGCAGCCGCCCGCATTCCTTTCGAGTTGGAAGAAGGGCTCGAAGTTCTGCTGCAGGGCAGCATTGGCGTGTATGCTGCGCGCGGCGATTTGCAGATGGTTGTGCGGCGGGTCGAGCCGGTGGGGCGCGGCGCGCTGCAGCTTGCCTTCGAGCAGTTGCGCGCGCGGCTCGAAGCCGAAGGGCTCTTCGACGAATCCAGCAAGCGCCCGCTGCCCAGGTTTCCGCACCGGGTGGGCGTGGTGAGTTCGCCGCAGGGCGCTGCGATTCACGATGTGATTGAGGTAAGCGGGCGGCGCTTTCCCGCTGCGCCGCTGCTGCTCGCGCCCACCCGGGTGCAGGGCGCAGAGGCCGAGTCGGAGATTGCGGCCGCGCTGGCCGCGCTCTGCGAAGTTTCGGATGTGGATGTGGTGCTGCTGGTGCGCGGCGGCGGCTCGCTGGAAGACCTGCAGCCCTTCAACAGCGAAGTGGTCGCCCGGGCCATTCGCAATTCGCGCGCGCCGGTGGTGGCGGGCATTGGTCACGAGGTGGATGTGACCATTGCCGATTTGGCGGCGGACGCCCGCGCGCCCACGCCATCTGCCGCGGTGCATTTGGCGCTGCCCGACCGCGCCGAATTGCGCCGCGCGCTGCAATCGCTGGCCGCGCGCATGGCGCGCGGCGCGCAGGGCCGCTGCGCCAATGCCGCCGGGCAGTGGGCCGCCGCGCGCGAAGATTTGATTCGCGCCGCGCGCAGTGCTGCGGCGCGCGCCGCCGGGCGGCTGAACCCTTTGGAAGCCGCACTGCGCGCCCGCGCGCCCCGCGCCCAGCTTGCGGCGCAGCGGCAGCGATTGCGCACGGCCCAGCACGCGCTGCTGCGCGAAGCCCGCGCCCGCGCGCCGGTGCTGCGCCGCGCGCTGCAGCCTCTTACCGCGCGTCTGGAAAGCGCCGCGCGCGGCAACCGCGCCCGCGCCGCCGCGCGCCTTGCCGAAGTGGCGGGGCGGCTCCACGCGCTCTCGCCCCTGGCCGTGCTGGCCCGGGGCTACGCCATCGTCCACGGCCCGCGCGGCGGCATTTTGCGCTCGGCGCAGCGGGTATCGCTGGGCGCGCGGCTGCGGCTGCGGCTGGCGCGGGGCGAGCTGGACGCCCGGGTGACGGGCCGCCGCGCCGAAGCACCGGAGGGCTGAGCCGCCGCCGCCGCCCGCCGGGAGGGGCGGCGCGCGGCGGGGGCGTGGTAGCCTTGCCGCAATGAGTGAGCCGAAGGCCGCCGCGCAGCTGCCCTTCGAGGCGGCGCTCGCGCGCCTCGAAGAGATCGTCGCCCAGCTCGAGGCGGGCGACCTGGAACTGGAGGCGGCGCTGGCCGCCTTTGAGGAGGGCGTCGCCCTTTCCAAGCGCTGCGCCGCGCTGCTCGGCGACGCCGAGCGCCGCATTGAGCAGCTGGTGGAAAGCGGAGACGGACTGCGCAGCGCGCCCTTCGAGGAATCCGGCGAGAGCGGAGACGGCGCGGACGAGACGGAGAATCCTTTTTAATGGACGCCCTGGATTACCTGAGCCACTGCGCTGCGCGCCTCGATCCGCACCTGGCCGCGCAGGCGCCGGCAGATGGCGCGCCGCAGGTGCTCTACGAGGCCATGCGCCATTTGCTGGTGCCGGGGGGCAAGCGGCTGCGCCCCGGCTTTGCCTTTGCGGCCTGCGAGGCGGCGGGCGCGCCCCCCGAGCGCGCGCTGCCCGCGGCGCTGGCGGTCGAGCTGCTGCACACCTACTCGCTCATTCACGACGATTTGCCGTGCATGGACAACTCGCCCACGCGGCGCGGCGCGCCCAGCGTGCACGCCCGCTTCGGCGAGGCCGTGGCGCTGCTGGCGGGAGATGCGCTGCAGGCGCTGGCCTTCGAGGCGCTGATTCGCGCCGCCAACGAGTCTGGGGCGGCCACTGCGGTTGGGGCGGCCCACGCGGCTGGCGCGGCCGGCTTGGTCGGCGCGGTTGGGGCGGCCAACGCGGCTGGCTTGGCTGGGGCGGCCGGCGCGGATTCGCAGGGCGAAGCGCAGCGGGCCGCTGTGCTGGGCGCGCTGCACGATCTCGCTACCGCAGCCGGCCCGCGCAACCTGGTCGGCGGCCAGTGCGACGATCTCGCCTTCGCCGGCATTATCGGCGACGCCCCCGCCGTGGCATTCGGCGCGGCGGCTTCCTCCGCGCCCGCCGGTGAGCCCGGCGCGTCCGCGGCGGAGGCGGCGGCGGTGGAGTCGGTGCACCTGCGCAAATCCGCAGCACTGATTGCGGCGGCGCTGACGGCGGGCGCGCGCTTGGGCGGCGCGGGGCCGGAACTAGTGGCGCGGTTGCGCGGCTTCGGCGAGCAGGTGGGCGTTGCATTTCAGATTGTGGACGACCTGCTCGACCACGCGCAGGAGAATCCCGAGCCCTGTTCTTTGGCGCGGGTGCTGGGCGCGCCCGCCGCGCGCAAGCGCGCAGAGTCGCTGCTGGAAGCCGCACTCAAGCGCATTGCAGATTTGGGTCCCGAGGCCGATGCGCTGCGCGCGCTGGCGCGCTACGCGCTGCAGAGGGAGCGGTGAGCGGCGCGGACAATTTCGCAACGGGCACGGAGCGCGCGGACCGCGCGCTGCTCTCGCGCATTGAATCGCCGGCAGATTTGCGCGCGCTTTCGCCGGAACAGGCGGCGGAGGTGGCGCGGGCATTGCGCGCCGAGATTGTGCAGCGCGTTTCGCAGAGCGGCGGCCATTTGGCTTCCAGCCTGGGCGCAGTCGAGCTCATTACGGCGCTGCATTACACCTTCGATACGCCGCGCGACCGCCTGGTGCTGGATGTGGGGCACCAGGGCTACGCCCACAAGATGCTGACGGGGCGGCGCAGCGGCTTTGAGCGCATTGGCAAAGAGGGGGGCATTGGCAAGTTTCTGCGCCGGGGCGAATCCAGCTATGACCACTTTGGCGCGGGGCACGCGGGCACTTCCATATCTGCCGCGCTGGGCATGGCGCAGGCATTTTCGCAGCGCGGCGAGCGGCGCATTGCCATTGCCATGATTGGCGATGGAGGCATGACCGCGGGCATGGCCTTCGAGGCGCTGAACCACGCCGGCGATTTGCGCCAGAAGAACCTGGTGGTGGTGCTGAACGACAACGAGATGTCCATTTCGCCCAATGTGGGCGCCATGTCTTCCTATCTTTCGCGCAAGCTTTCGGCCCCGCTGGTGCGGCGCGTGAAGGGCTGGGCCAAGGAGTTTTTGGGCGGTTTGCCCGGCGATATGCTGCACTGGGCGCAAAAGGCGGAGGAATCCATCAAGGTGTTCTTTTCGCCCGGCATGCTTTTCGAGGCGCTGGGCTTCAAGTATGTGGGGCCTATTCAGGGCCACCGCATGCCGGTGTTGCTGGAAACTTTTCAGAATGTGAAGGCCATGCTGGAGAACGGCGACGGGCCAATTCTGGTGCACGCGCTTACCGCCAAGGGTTACGGCTACGAGCCCGCGCAGCGCGATCCCTTCCGCTATCACGGCGTCGGCAAATTCGATGTGGAATCCGGCAAGTTTCCCCCCTCCACGCCGGGGCCGCCCAAATACCAAAAGGTCTTTGCGCAAACGCTGATTCGCATGGCGAAAGAGGACGAGCGCATCATTGGCATTACCGCGGCCATGGCCGATGGCACCAGCCTGGATATGTTCAAGCGCGCCTTTCCCAAGCGCTTTTACGATGTGGGCATTGCCGAGCAGCACGCGGTGACTTTTGCGGCGGGGCTGGCCGCCGAGGGCATGAAGCCCGTGGCGGCGATTTATTCGACCTTTTTGCAGCGCGCCTATGACCAGGTGGTGCACGATGTCTGCGTGCAGAACCTGGATGTGACCTTTGCCATGGACCGCGCCGGGCTGGTGGGCGCGGACGGCGCGACTCACCAGGGCCTTTACGATTTGGCTTATTTGCGCGCGTTGCCGAACATTGTGGTGATGTCGCCGAAGGACGAGAACGAGTTGCAGCATATGCTGAAGACGGCGCTGGAATACCCCGGCCCCGCCGCACTGCGCTATCCGCGCGGCGCGGGCTTCGGCGTTGCGCTGGATGCAGAGCTGCGCGCCATTCCGCTGGGCGAAGCAGAGCTGCTGCGCGATGGCGATGACGCGCTGATTGTGGCCTACGGCACCCGGGCGAACGACGCATTGCACGCGGCGGAAGAGCTCGCCGCCGAAGGAAGCAGCGTGGCGGTGCTGAACGCGCGCTTTGCCAAGCCTTTGGACGAAACGCGCATTTTGCGCGCGGCGCGGCGCGTGCGCGCCGTGCTGACGGTAGAAGAGCACGCCGCGGCGGGCGGCTTTGGCGGCGCGCTGCTGGAGCTCTTCGCCCGCGCGGGGGTTTCGGCTGCCGTGCGCTGCCTGGCCATTCCCGACCGCTTGATAGAGCACGGCGACCCCGCGGCGCAGCACGCCGAGCTGGGGCTGGACAGCGCGGGCATGGCCCGCGCGCTGCGCGAGCTGCTCTGATTTCGCGGGAGCGGCTGGATTTGCGCCTGTTGCGCTGCGGGCTGGCGCGCTCTCGCAGCGAGGCGCAGGCGCTGATTCGCGCCGGGCGCGTGCTGGTGAATGATGCGCGCATGGAAAAGCCGGGCGCGCTGGTCTCTGCCGAGGCGAAACTGCGGCTGCAATCCACCCCGCGCTTTGTCTCCCGCGGCGGCGAAAAGCTGGCCGGCGCGCTGGCCGACCTGGGCCTGGACCCCGCGGGCCGCCACTGCGTGGATTTGGGCGCATCTACCGGCGGCTTTACCGATTGCCTGCTGCAGGCGGGAGCGCGCAGCGTGCTGGCGGTGGATGTGGGCTACGGCCAACTGGACTGGCGGCTGCGCAGCGACCCCCGCGTGCGCGTGCTGGAGCGCACCAACGCCCGTCACCTGCGGCCCGAGCAAATTACGGATTTCGAGCCGGCGGCCATTGGCCTGGTGTGCGTGGATGTGTCTTTTATATCTGCCACGCTGCTGCTGCCGGGGCTGGCGGCCCTTGCGCCCCAGGCCGAGGCGCTGGTGCTGGTGAAGCCGCAGTTTGAGGCGGGGCGCGATCAGGTGGGGCGGGGCGGCGTGGTGCGGGAGGACGGAGTTCGCCGGGCCGCCGTGGCCCGGGTGCGCGATTGCGCCGCAGCTCTGGGCTACGCGCCCTTGGGCGAGGCCGAAAGCCGTTTGCCCGGCCCCCGCGGCAACCTCGAGATTTTTTTGTGGCTTGCGCCGCCCGGCGCGGCGGGGGCGGGGGCGGGGGTGGATTGCTAATTTTCGCGCGCCAGGTTTTTGGCGGGCCAGCCGCAGTTTGGGCGGGCCGGGAGGGGAGACATGGAACTGGTGACCGTGACCGAAAACGCCGCATCGCAAATCAAGCGCCTGCTGGATACCGAGGGCAAGGCCGAGAGCCACGCGCTGCGAATGCAGGTGGTGGGGGGCGGCTGCTCCGGGCTGCAATACCGGCTGATGTTTGACGACCAGGTGAAAGAGCACGACAGCGAAGTGCGGAGCGCCGGCGTGCGGTTGCTGATTGACGAGAAGAGCGCGCTTTACCTGGTGGGCACCAAGCTGGACTATGTGGATTCGCTGATGGAATCCGGCTTCAAGATTGACAACCCCAACGCCACGAACACCTGCGGTTGCGGGCAGTCCTTCGGGGCGTAGCGGGCCTTTCGCCGTGCAGCGCGCAGGCGCGCGCCCCATCTACCTGGATTACCACGCCACCACGCCGCTGGATGCGCGGGTGCTGGAAGCCATGCTGCCGTGGCTGCGGGAAGACTTCGGCAACGCCTCCAGCCAAACCCACAGCTACGGCTGGCGCGCCGAGGCCGCAGTGGAAGAGTCGCGCGAGCGGCTCGCCGCCGCCATCGGCGCAGCCGAGCCGGAGGAGATTGTCTTCACCTCCGGCGCCACCGAGAGCAACAACCTGGCGCTGTGCGGCGCATTCGCCGCCAATGCGCGGGGCGGGGCAGGTGGCGCGGGTGGTGTTGCAGGCGGGGCGGGCCAGGGCGTATCGAGCAAGTCGGGTGCGCCGGAAGGGGCGGGCGGCGCGGCGCAAATTGTCACCGTCGCTACCGAGCACCCCGCCGTGCTGGAGCCATGCGCCGCGCTGGCCAAACAGGGCGCAGCCGTGACCGTGCTGCCGGTCAACTCCGAGGGCCTGGTTTCGCCCGCCGATGTTGCCGCCGCCATTGGCGAGGCCACCGTGCTGGTATCCGTAATGGCCGCCAACGGCGAAATCGGCACGCTGCAGCCCCTGGCCGAGATTGGCCGCATTGCGGCAGAGCGCGATGTGCTGTTTCACTGCGACGCAGCGCAAGCCGTCGGCAAAATCCCCTTGGATGTGCAGGCGCTGGGCATTGACCTGCTCTCATTTTCCGCCCACAAACTCTACGGCCCCAAGGGGATAGGCGCGCTCTACATTCGCCGCCGCCGCCGCAACGGCCGCCGCCTGCGCCTTGCCCCGCTGCTGCACGGCGGCGGACAACAGCGCGGCTTGCGCCCCGGCACCCTGCCCACCCCCCTGTGCGTAGGTTTCGCCCGCGCCGCCGAACTGGCCTGCGCCGAACGCCCCGCCGAAGCCCAGCGCCTTACCGAACTGCGCACCCTCTTCGAATCCACCCTGCGCGCCGCCCTGCCCGGCGTGCAAATCGAGCGCAACGGCCCCCCCCCCGGCCCTCAACGCCTCCCCGGCAACCTCAACCTCGGCATCGAAGGCGCACCCGCCGACGCCCTGCTCCCCCGCCTAAAAGACCTCGCCCTCTCCACCGGCTCCGCCTGCTCCAGCGCCACCCCCGAACCCTCCCCCGTCCTCCAAGCCTGCGGCCACCCCAAGGAGCGCATCCACCGCGCCCTCCGCCTGGCCCTAGGCCGCCCCACCACCGAGCAAGAAGTCCTCACCGCCGCCCAGCGCCTGGCAGAGGAGGCTGCGAAGCTGCGGGAAGGGTAGGTAGGGGGGAGATTCGAAGAATTTACCCCTGTTCCTGATTTGGCGGGCAGGTGAATTTCTCATCTGCGTTTTTGAGTATGACGACAATTTTGCCACCCTTATTACTTAGGCGGTCTACTTGGTCTACATTTCGAAACTCCAAGTTTCCACATTGGGCAATCAGAAGAGACTTCTCAAAACTCCTGATCAGGATAGGTTGGCTTTGTGTCGTTGATGCTTTTGTCTGGTCGAATTCAGCTTTGAAGTATATAAAATACCCAATGAAGTAGGAAAAAATAACGAAGTATGCAAAGTTAAAGAGCATATAGGGAATCCGATTGGGTGTTTTAGGGTTGCTGAGAAAATAACCAAAAAGTACCAAAATAGAGAAAGCCCAAATCGGTGCAGTCCAAATCGATATGAACAGAGATCGACAAAAATCGCGCCAAAAACCCTTCCCGCTTTGGGCGAGCTCTCCTTCGAAAATCCAGTGTGAGATCGAATACATACCCGTATAGGACATTAGAGCAAAGAGTGCACATACTGCCACCGCCATCCCGGCTGCCGCAGAAATTTTTCCCATCGCATTCATTGCGCCTAGTCTATGGTTAATTTTTGGAGCAAAATTGGCAAACCAAGAAATGGCAAGTGCTACGATGGCGGCGATAAAGAAAGGCGGAAACCAAATTGCCGAACCGCGAATTACATCTGAGATTGTGATTGGTGCCTTGTAGACTGAGATGCCCAGTGTCGGGAAATATATGCCGAATTCGCTTATGGCAGAAGCCACGAGGGCAAGTGCATAGAGAGCAGTGATTCTCGAGGGAGACAACCAGTCCAAGAAGCCTGCGATCGGCTTCCAAGCCTGCCCGGTCTCTTCTGCGGCACCGCCCATGATTGGTTCTCCGTGATCGTGAGTTTGGGGGGCAACTTGGGCCGCTTTGGGTTGGCCCGAGTGGCTCCAGGAGAGTCTGCCTAGGGCGCTTGGATTTGTCAAGGCTTATTTTGCTTGGGAGGTGAGATTTTTTGGGAGAGGGGCGCTGGGGGGATTTTTGGTGGGATTTTCGGGGATTTGGTAGGATATGGCGGGATATAGAGGCAGGGCAGGGGGCTAGCAGTGGGTTTTTAGGGGGGCGCGGGTTAGGGCTTTGGCGAAGTGGCGGAAGCTGGGGGAGTGGCGGAGGCGGGTGCAGTCGGGGATGGCGCGGGCGATTTGGGCGGCGTGCAGGCGGTCGTTGTAGGGCTTTCCGCTGTGGCGTTGGAATGCCTCTATCAGTCTGCGTTTGGGGTTTTGGATTTTGTCGGGGTTTCCCCCGGGGGCGGTTACCCGCACGCGGGCGGGGTGGGCTTTGGGGGGGATGGTCGCTGACAAGGCCCTTTCGTCGGCCAGTAGCCAGGCTTCGAGCATATGCTCGATGCAGACGAGCAAAATTGGCGCGTCGCGGCCCTTGGCCGAGGTCCGCAGCCGCCTGCCCGGCAGTTTCAACCTCGGCATCGAAGGCGCACTCGCCGACGCCCTGATCCCCCAACTCAAAGACCTCGCCTCTCCACCGGCTCCGCCTGCGCAAGCGCCACCCCCAAATCCTCCCCCGTCCTCCGCGCTTGCGGCCCCCCGCATTTCACCGCGCCCTCCGCTTGGCCCTAGGCCACCCCACCATACGGCAAGAAGTCCTTACCGCCGCCCAACGCTTGGCCGAGGAGGCCGCAAAGCTGAGGGCGGGGTAGAGGGGTGAAGGTGACTGCGCCCTGTGGGGAGGTTACACTTGGGGTGTGGAGCTTCCTTCGCCGATCCAATTCACAATCAAAGGAGTGCAAGCGATGGATCTGAACCTTCGGACGATCCGCTTGGGCCTGGCGCAGCGCGCCCGGCTCGCGGGGTGCGGCGCGAGGTGCCGGATGGCCCGGCGCAGCGCGTTGCCCCGGACGGCGGGGCTGGCTCTGGCCCTGCTGTTGGTGGGCGCGCAACCGCTGATCGCCGGCGAGTTGCGCGGTGCGCTCAACCTGAACGCGGCGAGCGTCGAGCAGCTCATCCTGCTGCCCGGCGTGGGCGAGGCACGCGCCTCGGCCATCGTCGCGCTGCGCAAGCAGCTCGGCGGCTTCAAGCGCGTGGAGCAGCTCACCGATGTGCGCGGCATCGGTGAGCGCAGCCTGGAGCGGCTGCGGCCCTATCTCGTCCTCAAGGGCGAGACCACGCTGGTGGAGCTGGAAGACGCTGAGCCCGCACCCTCGCGCAAGCAGGAAGACGCCGAGCCCGCACCCTCGCGCAACTGGGGGCTTCGGTAAAGCAGAGTAGAGCAGGCCCCGGGGCCCGATCTCACCCCGGGGCCGGGCTCCCTCATCGCCATTGGGAGAGGGGTTGGAGGGCAGTGATTTTGGTGGTGAAACTGCTCTTAAGAGTGGTCTGTGTTAGCCCGGTGGGAAGCCAGCGTTCGCGGATGTCGGGGGGGAGCCGGTGTGGATTCCGATGAGGATGTCGGGCTGGCCGGAGAGTGTGAGGCGAAGGGTGCGGTGGGGAGCGTGTCGATTTCTCGCATAGGCGGGGTGGTTTCGTAGCGGGTCTGTGGCAATCAAATGCACGGTTTCGGAGTTCATGCCCCGGAGGAAATCCAGGTTGTCTCCGTGGTAGAGTGTGCGATTCTTGAAGTTGGGTTTTGCCATGCGGGTTGCCTCTGGCCGGGTGCTGCGGGGCAAGGCTTACCGCGCCCACAGCGCGGCGTCAAGGTGCGGCGGGGTAGCCTTCCTCGCCGGGGCGGTCGGTGTCCTGGTTGAGGATTTGCAGGTAGGTGGGGTAGGCGAAGATGCGGTGGCGGCGGCGGCCTGTGGTTTCGCGGATGATCTGCAGCTTTTCCAGGCGCTCAATGCTGCGCTGCACGGTGAGAAAGGCCAGGCCGGTTTGGGCGGCGAGGGTTTTGATTGCGGCGTAGGGGTGGTGGCAGAATTGCCGGTGCACGGCCAGGGCAGAGGCCGCGGCGCGTGCGCCGAGGGCGTTGATGCGCGCGCGGTCGGATTCGAAAAGCTGCGTGAGACGCTGCGCCTTATCCACCGCCTCGGTTGCAACTTCGTGCACGCCGGTAAGGAAGAAAGCCAGCCAGCTCTCCCAGTTTCCCGTTTGCCGCACTTCGGAGAGCAGATGGTAGTAGTGCTGCCGGTTGCGCTTGAAAAACAGGCTCAGGTAGAGCAGCGGTTCGCGCAGCAGCCGCTCGTGATGCAGCAGCAGGGTGATGAGCAGGCGGCCGATGCGGCCGTTGCCGTCCAAAAAGGGGTGGATGGTTTCGAACTGCACATGGGCCAGGGCGGCTTTGGTGAGCACGGGGGTGCTCTGGTCGTGCAGAAAGCGCTCCAGTGCGGCCATGCAGTCTGCGACGGCCTGCGGCGGCGGGGGCACAAAGCGCGCGTTGCCGGGGCGCGTGCCGCCAATCCAGTTTTGGCTGCGGCGAAATTCGCCGGGGCGCTTGCTGAGATCGCGCCTGCGGGCCATGAGCCTGCCGTGCATTTCGCAGAGCAGGCGGTTGCAGAGGGGAAAGCCGCCGCGCAGGCGTTGCAGGCCGTGCTCCAGCGCGTCCACGGCCAGCGAGGTCTCCCGCACATCGCCGAAGCCGGGGGCCGGGGCGGCCTCGCGCAGCAGCAGGTCGGAGAGCGAGGACTGCGTCCCCTCGATTTGGGAGGAGAGCACGGCCTCACGGCGAATGTAGTGGTAGAAGAAGAGCTGCGGGTCGGGCAGCAGCTCGCCAATGGCGTCCAGCCGCCCCAGCGCCACCAGCGCCTGCTCTTGCTGGCGCTGCAGGGGCAAATCGAAGGCCAGGGGCGGCGCGGGGGGCAGCGGCCGGGGCACGAAGGCCCGCACGGCCTCGCCCGCTACGGCGGTGCTCTCCCAGGCTCCGGTCATTCCGCGGTTCATCGGGGTTGTCCTTATTTTACTTTGGGGCGTGGAGTGGAGACTTGATAACAAATAGGGGCAAATGTGTAAATAACGAGGAGAGTTATTTACACATTTTGAGGGATTGGGAATCTTATTACCGAAAGAGCGTTTTTTGTGAAATAACGGACGGGAAGAGGCGGGGTGCGGTGGGGGGCGGGTTGGGGCATGATGGGGGGGTGGCGGAGCGGAAGGCGGCGAATCTCACCTGGCATGAGGGGCAGGTGGGGCGGGGGGAGCGAGAGGCGCTGCTGGGGCAGGCCGGGGCGGCGGTGTGGCTCACGGGGCTTTCGGGCTCGGGGAAGTCCACGCTGGCGGTGGCGGCAGAGGCAGCGCTGCTGCGGCGCGGGCGGCTGGCCTATGTGCTGGACGGCGACAACATTCGCCACGGGCTGAACAGCAACTTGGGCTTTTCGCCGGAAGACCGCAGCGAGAACATCCGGCGCATTGGCGAGGTGGCGAAGCTGTTTGTGGATTGCGGGGTGCTGGTCTTCGCCTCGTTCATTTCGCCCTATCGGGCGGATCGCCAGGCGGCGCGGGCGCTGTTTGCGCCGGGAGATTTCATCGAGGTCTATGTGCAGGCAGAGCTGGATATTTGCGAGCAGCGCGATCCGAAGGGGCTCTACAAAAAGGCCCGCGCGGGGGAGATTCCCGAGTTCACCGGCATTTCCGCGCCCTACGAAGAGCCGGAGAGGCCGGAGCTGGTGCTCAACACGGGGCGGCAAAGTGTGGAAGAGAGCGTGGGCGCGCTGATTTCGCACCTGGAGACGGGGGGGTATCTCTCGTGCTGAGGCGCGCCGCCGCGCCCGGCGTTGCGGCGCGCCTGACATCGCTGGCGCTGCTGCTGGCGCTGACGGGCTGCGCCACCGGCGGGGGGCGGGGCGTCCCGGCGGCGGAGGATCCGCCGGAGCTGGACTTTCTGGTGGCGCTGGAGCACGAGCGCGCGGGGCAGTTGCCGCAGGCGCTGGCCGCGCACCAGCGCGCGCTCTCGAAAGATCCGCAGGCTGCGCCCCTGCTGCGGCGGCTGGCAGAGCTTTCGCTGGCGCTGGATCGGCGCGCGCAGGCAGAGCGCTATGCGCAGCGCGCGCTGGAGGTGGAGCCGCAGAATGCGGAGCTGCGCGTGCTGCTGGGCGGCCTCTACGCCGCCCGGGGCGACCTGACAGCGGCGCGGCGCACCCTTACCAACGATGCCGGCGCGCCGCTGAATCCGGATGCGGCCTCGGCCCTTTACGCGGTGCTGCACGCCGCCGGGCGCTTTGCCGAAGCGCGCGATACCGCGGCTTGGCTGGTGGAGGCAGAGCCCGATGCGCTGCGCGGCCCGCTGGCCCTGGCCCGCGCCGAGCAAAGTTTGGGCGACGGCAAGGCGGCGGAAGAGGCGCTGCGCGAGGGCCTGCACCAGCGCCCGGGCAGCCTGGTGCTCTACGGGCAACTGGCTTCGCTGCGCCGCTGGCGCGGTGACCGCGAGGGCGAGCTGGCGGTGTATCGAGAGGTGCTGGGCATTTATCCCGATCACCACGCCACTTTGCTGGCGCGGGGCGAAGCAGAGCTGGCGCTGGGCCGCCGCGAGGAATCGGACCGCAGTTTTGCCCGGGTGGAGGCGCGCTATCCCAACGATTTGCGCGCGGTGCTGCGGCTGGCGGAGAGCAACTACGCCGCGGGCGCATGGGCGGCCGCGGCGCGGCGCTTTTCCCACGCGCTGCGCTTGCAGCCGGGGATGTCGGAGGTGGCTTTTTTTCTGGGCGTGGCGCGGCGGCGGCTGGGCGATGATGCAGCCGCGCTGGCGCGTTTTGCGGATATTCCGCCGGACAGCGAGCGCTATTTGGATGCGCGGTTGCAGGCGGCGATTATCTGGGAGGGGCGCGGGGATTCGGAGCGCGCTTTGGCCGTGCTGGACGGCGCGCCGGCACGGGAGGGCGCGAGGTGGAAGCCGCGCCGCGCGCGGGGGAAATCTCGCCGGGCCAAGGCGAAGCAGGCGCAGGCGAAGGCGGCGCGGGCGGTGCGGGCGCGGCCTGCCAATGCGGCGGCGCTGCGCAGGGTCGAGCTCTATCGCGCGGGGTTGCTCTCGCGCTCGGGCAATTTGCCCGCCGCCATTGCCGGGCTGGAAGCCATGTTGCGCCGCCAGCCGCGGGATGCCGATGTGCTCTACAACCTGGGCCTGCTGCACGGCGAATCCGGAGATTCGGAGCGCGCGCTGCAGGTGATGCACCGCGCCATTGAGAGCGATCCCAATCACGCCGATGCGCTCAATTACATTGGCTACACCTGGGCCGAGCGCGGCGAGCGGCTGGACGAGGCCGAGGCGCTGATTGAGCGCGCGCTGAAGCAGCGCCCCGAAGAGGGGCACATTCTCGACAGCCTGGGCTGGGTCTATTATATGCGCGCGCGGCCGCTTATTGAGGCGGGGCGCGTGGCCGAGGGGCGCGTTTGGTTGCGGCGCGCCGTGGTGCAATTGAAGCGGGCGGCAGAGCGCATTGGCGGCGGCGGCGATCCGGTGATCTCCGAGCACTTGGGCGACGCCTATTTTTTGCTCGGCCGCCGCCGCGAGGCGCTGCAAATGTATGAGGAGGCCCTGCGGCAAAAGCCCCGGCAGGACGAGCAACCCGATTTGCGCGGCAAGCTCGACCGCCTGCGCGTCGAATTCGGCAAGCCGTGAAGCGCGCCGCACTGGGCTGCGCCGCGTTGTGGCTGGCGCTGGCCGGCTGCCGGACGGCGCCGGAATCCTTTTCGCTGCCGGCGAACCCCGCGCGCGCAGAGCAGGTGCTGGCAGAGGCGCAATCCCGGGCCGGAGCGGTTTCGGCGCTGCGCGGGCGGGCGCGCATTGGGCTTTCGGGGGAGCGGGGCGAGAGCTTCTTCGATTTGCTGGTGCTGGTTGCGCGGCCCGCGCGGCTGCGGGTGGAGGCCATCGGCCCGCTGGGCGGGCGGGCGCTGGCGCTGGCTACCGACGGCGCGCACTACGACCTTTACCGGGCCGGGAGGCGCGGGCTTGCGCGGGGCGAGTTTCACGAAGATTTGCTGCGCGACCTGGGCCTGCCGCTTGCGCCGGAGCAGGCCGTGGGCTTGCTGCTGGCCGCGCCGCTTTTGCCCGGCGCAGAGCGTTTGCGCGGCGCGCGCTCTGGCCCGCGCGGCGCGCTGGAGCTGCGCTTCGCCGATTTCGCCGCGCGCTTTGACCGGCGGGGGCGGCTGCGCCTGCTGTGCTGGGCCGCGCCGGGAGAGCCGGGGCGCTGCGGCGGCAATGCGCATTTGCAGGTGCACTACGACGACTGGCGCGGCACCGCAGGCGGCGCGGCTTTTCCCCATCGCCTGGAGCTGCGGATTCCGCAGAGCGGCGCGCGCGCCCGGCTCACCCTGCGCCAGGTGGAGCTTGCCCCGGAATTTTCCCCCGGCGTGTTTCGGCTCTCGGCGCGGCGGAAGGGTGTATCCTCCGGGCGGGAGGCGGAAAAATGAGCGAGCGCGCCCGCAACATCCGCGCCCGCGCCCTGGCGCGGACGCTGCTTCCGGCCCTGTTGCTGGCGGCGGCGTGCAGCAACGATCCCTATCCGCCGGGGGATGCCGCGCACAAGATCTACTACACGGTGTTCCGGGAGGCGCACCGCACGCTGGATCCCGCCGAGGCTTACAATGTCTCGGCGCACAAGGTCACCGGCAGCGTCTATGACTCGCTGCTGGAGTATCACTATTTGAAGCGCCCCTACGAATTGGGGCCGGGCCTGGCGCGGGCGGTGCCCGAGCCGCAGCGGCTTGAGGATGGGCGCGTGCGGTATCGCTTCGAAATGCGCAGCGGCATTGGCTTCGGGCCAGATCCATGCTTCGAGCTGGGCGGGGCAGGGCGCCGCAGCCGCGAGGCGACTTCTGCCGATGTGGCTTTTCAGCTCATGCGTTTGGCAGATCCGGCGCTGAAGGTGCAGGTGACCGACGCGTTTTCTGCCGTGCAGGGCTTCCGCGAATTCCGCGAGCGGTTGATTCTCCGCCGCGAGCTCGACCCCGCTTTTGCCGAGCTTCCCGCCCACAAGCAGTATGCGGCGCTGGGCGGCATGGAGGGCGTGCGCACGCCGAGCCGCTACGAACTGGAAATTACGCTGGCGCGTCCCTATCCGCAGATTCTCTACTGGTTCGCCATGGAATTCACGACGCCGGTGGCCTGGGAGGCGGTGCAATTCTACAACGGCAATGAAGGGCGCGACCGCTTCGCCGATCATCCGGTGGGCACGGGGCCTTTTTATGTTCGGGAATACAACAAGCATTTGCGTCTGGTGCTGGAGCGCAATCCGCACTGGTATGGGCTGCGCCATCCCGATGCGCTGGGCGCGCGCTATCCCGAGCGCGGCGCGCCGGGCGACGCAGAGGGAGATTTGCTCGGCGCTGCTTACCGGGGGCGCGCGCTGCCCTTTTTGGACCGCATTGAGATTCGCCTGGAGAAGGAGAGCATTCCGCGCTTCAACAAGTTTCTGCAGGGCTATTACGACGCTTCGAGCATTATCAAGGAGAGCTTCGACCAGGTGATCCAGGCGGACCGGCTCTCGCCGCAGATGCGCCAGCGCGGCATTCGGCTGGCGCGCAGCGTGGCGCCTTCGGTGTTCTACCTCGGCATCAACATGGAAGATCCGGTGCTCGGCGCGCCCGCCGGAGAGCGCGGGCGCAAGCTGCGCCAGGCGCTGAGTCTGGCGGTGAGTTCGGAGCCGTGGATTGAGCTGTTTCTGAACGGCCGCGGCGTGCCGGCGCAGACGCCGCTGCCGCCGGTGATCTTCGGCTACAACCCCGATTACCGGAACCCCTACCGGCAGCAGCAGGACGCCAAGCGCAGCCGCGCCCGCGAGCTGCTGATTGAGGCGGGGTATCCCGGCGGCATTGATCCCGACACGGGCAGCCCGCTGCGGCTCAGCTTCGATACCTACACGCTGAACTCGCAGCAGCTTCTGGAGCGGCAGTATTTTGTGGATGAGTGGCGCAAGATCGGCGTGGATGTGAGGCTGCAAGCCACCACCTACAACGAGTTTCAGGCCAAGGTGGAGCGGCTCGCCTACCAGATTTTCTTCTGGGGCTGGTCGGCGGACTACCCCGATCCCGAAAACTTCCTGTTTTTGCTCACCTGCGATATGCGGCGCTCCACCGCGGGCGGCCCCAACACCTCAAACTTCTGCGACCAGCGCTACGAAAAGCTCTTTGCCGAAATGGCGCTGCGCGGCAACGATGCCGAGCGGCAGCGGCTGATTGGCGAAATGGTGAAGATTCTCGAAGAGGAGCGGCCCTGGATTGAGCTCTACCATGTGGTGGATTACCAGCTTTCCCATGGCTGGCTGCACAATGTCAAGCCCTTCGGTATGTCCCATCCCATGTATAAGTATTACGATATTGAACCCGAACGGCGCGCGGCGCTGCGCCTTTCGTGGAACGAGCCGCTCACCTGGCCTGCCTATGCGCTGGCCGGGCTGGTGCTGGCCGCGCTGGTGCCCGGCGTGCGCACTTTTTTGCGGGAGCGGCAGTAGATGCTGGCCTACGTTGCGCGGCGGCTCGGCTACGGCGTGTTGGTGGTGCTTGGCGTGCTGCTGCTGCTCTTTGTGCTGTTCTTTGCCGTGGCGAAGCCCGAGGACATTGCGCGCCGCGCGCTGGGCGAAAAGGCCCGGCAGGAAGCCATTGACATCTGGATTGCCAGCCACGGCTACGACCGCCCGCTCTGGCCCTGGCAGCAGCCGGCGGACAACCAGCTCTTCGACCACTACGCGCGCATGCTGACTTTTGACTTTGGCCGAAGCGACACCGACGATACGCCCATTGCGCGCCGCCTTGCCGAGGGCGTGGGGCCGACCTTGTCGCTCACGGTGCCGCTGTTTCTGGTGGGGCTGGTCATTGCGCTGCTGTTCGGGCTCTTCGTCGCATTTTTCCGGGATACCTACATAGATGCGACGGGAGTCTTTTTGTGCGTGCTGGGCATGAGCGTCTCGCTGCTGCTCTACATCATCGGCGGGCAGTTTCTGATCGGCAAATTGCTGCGCTGGTTTCCCATCTCGGGTTTTGATCCCGCGCCCGTTGTGGTGGCGCGCTTTTTGGCGCTGCCGGTGCTGGTGGGGCTGCTCGGCGTGGTGGGCGGCGATGTCCGCTTTTACCGCACCGTCTTTGTGGAAGAGACGGGCCGCGATTATGTGCGCACGGCGCGGGCCAAGGGCGCGGGCGAAATGCGCGTGATGCTGCGCCATGTGCTGCGCAACAGCCTGATCCCGGTAATGACGCGGGTGGTGCTGGCGATTCCCTTTCTCTTCGTCGGCTCGCTGTTGCTGGAATCCTTCTTCGGCATTCCGGGGCTGGGGACGCTCACCGTGGATGCCATTCGCAACAACGATTTCGCCACGCTGCGCGTGATGGTGTTCATTGGCGCGCTGGCTTTCATTGGGGGGCAAATTGCCACCGATATTTCCTACGCCTTTGTGGACCCGCGCGTGCGGCTGGAGTAACGAATGGAATCGCACATCCTTGCCAATCTGTTGGTGCTGGCGCTGCTGTTCGTTGGCGCTCCGCTCGCCTTCCTTCTCCTCCGCCGCAACCGCATGTGGTCCGAGGCCCTGGGCGAGTTGTGGCGGCGGCGGCGCTTTTCGCTGTTGGTGATTGCGCTGTATGTGGCGGTGGCGCTGCTCGATTCGTTTTCCTGGGTGGGCGGCGCAGGGGCGGGCGAGGACTCGCTTTCGGCCCACGAGGCGCGCAGCGTGATTGACCGCGCCTTTGCGGATACGCCGCGCGAGAGCAGCTATTCCGCGCCCCTGGCGCGCGGCTCTTTCTACGGCGACGAGCCGCTGCGCGCGCCCGGCGGTCACTGGTTCGGCACCGACATTCTGGGCCGGGATGTGCTGCACCGGACGCTCAAGGGCGTGCGGGTGGCGCTGCTCATCGGCGGCTTCACCAGCGCCATTACCATTCCACTGGCGCTGCTGCTCGGCGTGACCGCCGGTTACTTCGGCCGCCGCCTGGACGATATCGTCTTCTTCGTCATGTCCACGCTGGCCTCCATTCCCTCGCTGTTGCTGCTCATTGCCCTGGTAATTGTGCTGGGCCGCGGCACCTGGCAGGTCTGCGTGGCGCTTGGCATTACCAGTTGGGTGGGGCTGTGCCGCGTGGCCCGGGGCGAAACGCTGAAGCTGCGCGAGCTGGACTATGTGCAGGCCGCGCTCGCGCTGGGGACTTCGCATTTGCGCATTTTGTTCCGCCACATTCTGCCAAACCTCATGCATTTGGTCATTGTGACTTTCGTGCTGTTGTTTTCGAGTCTGGTGCTTTCGGAGACCATCCTGGCTTACCTTGGCATTGGCGTGGATGGAAGCTGGGGGCAGATGATTGATCAGGCGCGCAATGAACTTTCCCGGGATCCGATTATCTGGTGGAACATCACGGCCGCCGGTGCCGCCATGTTCGGGTTGCTGCTCGCCGTCAATTATGTGGGCGATGCGCTGCGCGACATTCTCGATCCGCGCACATTGCGGGAGCGCGCATGAGCGCTGCATCCGCGGCGAAGGGCGCAGCGGCCCTTGAGGCCGAGGGGCTGCGGGTCTCGTTTCCCGCGCCGCCCGGCGCGGCGGCGGCGCGGACGCCGGTGGTGGACGGGCTGGATTTGCAGATTGCCGCGGGAGAGGCGCTGGCGCTGGTGGGCGAATCGGGCAGCGGCAAATCGGTTTCGGCGCTGGCGCTGATGCGCCTGGTGCCGCGGCCCGGCCGCACCGATGCGGGCAGCGTGCGTTTGGCCGGGCGCGAGCTGTTGCCGCTGCCGGTGCCCGCCATGCGCGCGGTGCGCGGCGGCGAGCTTTCGATGATCTTTCAGGAGCCGATGACCAGCCTGTCGCCGGTTGCCACGGTGGGCAGCCAAGTGGTGGAGGCGATTCGGCTGCACGCGCGGGTGAGCGGCAGGGCGGCGCGGGCGCGCACCGCCGAGTTGTTCGCCAAGGTGGGCATTCCCGATCCGGTGCAGCGCCTGCACGCCTATCCCCACCAGCTTTCGGGGGGCGTGAAGCAGCGCGTGTGCATTGCCATGGCCATTGCCACAGAGCCCCGCGTGTTGATCGCCGACGAGCCCACCACCGCGCTGGATGTGACCATCCAGGCGCAGATTCTCGAACTGCTGCGCGAGTTGCAGCGCGATCTCGGCACGGCGATTTTGCTCATCACTCACGATCTCGGCATTGTGAACGAGCTCGCCGACCGCGTCGCCGTCATGTATGCCGGGCGCATCGTCGAAGAAGCGCCGCGCAAAGCGCTGCTCGGCGCGCCGCGCCACCCCTACACCCGCGGCCTGCTGCGCTCCATGCCGTCGCTGGCCCGGCCGGGGGAGCGTCTGGAAGAGATTCCCGGCGTGGTGCCGCCGCCTTCGGAATGGCCCACCGGCTGCCGCTTCGCCACCCGCTGCCCCGAGCGCTTCGACCCCTGCGCCGCGCAGATTCCCGAAGCCACGCAGGTGGGTCCGGGGCACCGCGCCTTCTGCTTCGCCGTCGAGCGCCAAGAAGCTGATGTGGTAGAGGGCCTTAAGCTTGGCGATATCACAAGGCTGCTGGCTCCTAAGCCTAAGATTTTCGAGCAATTGGCTGTTGATTTGATGCTTGCCAAGCACGATCTGCCTGCCGAAGCCGGGGAGGTAACCGGAAACAAGGACAAGGGTGTGGACGGTGTCATTCATTTGGATAAGGAACGGACCATCTGCGTGCAAGCGAAGTGTTGGGAACCCGGCGGAAGGCGGGTTGGGGGGCCTGATATTAATGGATTTTCCGGGGCAATAAGGCAGTATGACGGAGATGAGGGGATCTTCTTCGCTACTTCGGGGTTCACCAAGGATGCAAAAAGCGCAGCAAGGAAGCTGGGAATTTCCCTTGTGGATGGCGATGAGATCATTCAGTTGATATCTGAATACTCGTGGTGCTGGCGGCGGGTTAGTGATGCTGCGAGCTCCCCAGCGCCCACAGTGGAAGCCGAAATGTCGCTGCCTACGAGCGACGTGGAGGAAAAGCTTGAACGCATACGGAGGTTGAATCGCTTTGAATTCAATAGCATGGCTGGCCAGATTCTGATTAGCATATTCGACTTGGGAGGTGACGTTGGGTTGTTGGATCACACTGGTGACGTTGAAAGCGGTAGCGTTTACGATGCCCCGCCGGAGATTTTTCCAGTCTATATGCAGGCAGTGCGCTATGCCGGAGGCAATTCGGTTGACGCCTCATCGATTCGCGAGTTTTACGAGGCAATGAAGCTGAATAACGCCAAGACGGGGGTCTTCTTGACCACTTCGGTTTTCACCTCGTCGGCAAAGGAGGAAGCGGCTCGGTTTGGAATTCACCTCATGGATGGCGATGAGCTCTCCTGGTTGGTATCTGAAGGCGAGATTGATTTGTCTGAATACGAGGTTCACCCGTGAGCGCGGCGCTGCTGGAGGTGGAGGGGCTGCGCACCTGGTTTCCGGTGCGGCAGGGGTTGCGGCGGCGCGTGGTGGGGCACATTCGCGCTGTGGATGGCGTGGATTTGACGGTGCGCGTGGGGCAGACGGTGGCGCTGGTGGGCGAATCCGGCTGCGGCAAGACGACGGTGGGGCGCTCTATTCTGCGGCTGGAGCAACCCCAAGCGGGCAGCGTCCGCTTTGACGGCGTGGATTTGCTGGCGCAGCCCTCGCGGGAGCTGCGCCAATTCCGGCAGCGCATGCAGATTGTGTTTCAGGATCCGATGGCTTCGCTGAACCCCCGCATGCGCGTGCGCGATCTGGTGGCAGAGGGCATGCGCTCCTTCGGCATTGGCGGCGGTCCGCGCCGCCGCACCGAGCGCGTGGTGGAATTGCTGCAGCGCGTGCAGCTCGATGCCGATCACCTGTGGCGCTACCCCCACGAGCTTTCGGGCGGGCAGCGCCAGCGCATTGGCATTGCCCGCGCGCTGGCCGTCGAACCCGAGCTGGTGATCTGCGACGAGGCCGTGTCCGCCCTGGATGTCTCCATTCAGGCGCAAATTTTGAATCTGCTCGGCGAGCTGCAGCGCGAACTGAACCTGGCTTACCTGTTCATCACCCACGATCTCTCGGTGGTGCGCTATCTGGCCGATGAGGTAGCCGTCATGTATCTGGGGCAGATCGTCGAGCGCGGCCCCACCCGGCGCATCTTCGAAGCGCCCGCCCATCCCTACACCCAGGGCCTGCTCGCCGCCGCGCCCTCGGTGGATCCCCAGCGCCGCCACTGTGCGCTGGGCGTGCTGGGCGATGTCCCGTCCCCCGCCGCGCCCCCCCCCGGCTGCCGCTTCCACACCCGCTGCCCCAAAACCTTCGACCGCTGCCGCCGGGAAAAGCCGCCCCTCTACGACTGCGCCTCCGGCGGCCAATCGCGCTGCTTCCTCGAAGATCCCTCCCAGCCGCCCCGGCCCGCAGTTTCCCCTCGGGAGGGCTGAGGCCCTACCGCCCGGGGGCGGGGGCGGGGCGGAGGGGGTAAGCTCCGCCGCCTGGAGCGGGGGCGGCGCTGGGGGGCGCGGCCCGTGGCTGGGAGAGAGGGAGGAGCGATGCAGGGCGAGCAGAAGTTTCGCTGGGTGGGCACGCGGCCCATCCGCCCGGATGGCTTTGACAAGGTGACGGGGCGCGCGGATTTCGGCGCGGATCAGGCGTTCCCGGATATGCTGTGGGGCAAGGTGTTGCGCAGCCCCCACGCCCACGCGCGCATTCGCGGGGTGGATGTGAGCCGGGCGGCGGCGCTGCCGGGCGTGAAGGCGGTGGTTTCGGCGGCAGATTTGCCCGAGGTGGCGCCGGGGCGCGGGGCCATCAACTTCGCCGATCTCTCGCGCAATGTGCTGGCGCGGGAGAAGGCGCTCTACCACGGCCATGCGGTGGCGGCGGTGGCGGCGGTTTCGCCGGAAATCGCCGAGCGCGCGCTGGCGGAGATTGAGGTGGACTACGAGCCGCTGCCGCCGGCGGTGGATTTGGATGCGGCGCTGGCCGGGAACGCGCCGATTTTGCACGAGGGCCGCGCGCCCAAGGGCATGGAGCCGAACGGCCCCGGCAACATTGCGGCCCGGGTGGAGTTTGCGCGCGGCGATCTGGAGCGCGGCTTCGCCGAGGCCGACATCGTGCTGGAAAAGAGCTTCCGCACCCAGACGGTGCATCAGGGCTACATCGAGCCCCACGCGGTGCTGGCGCGCACCGATGGCGACGGGCAGTCCGTGGTCTGGTGCTGCACCCAGGGGCCGTTTGCGGTGCGCAACTTCTCGGCCCGGGTGCTGGGCATGGACCACTCGCAGATTCGCGTGATTCCCAGCGAGATTGGCGGCGGCTTCGGCGGCAAGACGACGGTGTATATGGAGCCGCTCGCCATTCTGCTCTCGCGCCGCTCGGGCCGCCCGGTGAAGATGGTCATGAGCCGGGAGGAGGTGTTCCGCGCCACCGGCCCCGCCCCCGCTTCGAAGGTGGAGGTGAAGGTGGGCGCGACGCGGGAGGGCCGCATCACCGCCGCTTCGGCGCGGCTCTGGTATGAGGCGGGCGCTTTTCCCGGCTCGCCGGTGCAAATGGGCGCCATGTGCATTTTCGCGCCCTACGATATTGAGCACCTGTTCGTCGAGGGCTTCGATGTGGTCTGCAACAAGCCCAAGACCACGGCCTACCGCGCGCCCGGCGCGCCGCAGGCTGCGTTTGGGCTGGAATCGCTGCTGGACGAGCTGGCGGAGCGCCTGGCGCTGGATCCCGTGGAGCTGCGGCTGCGCAACGCCGCGCGGGAGGGCACGCAGCTTCCCTACGGCCCGCGCTTCAAGGCCATCGGCCTGGTGGAGACGCTGGAGGCGGTGCGCGCCCATCCGCACTACAAGGCGCCGCTGACGCAGCGGGCGGATTCGCCCCCCGGCGCGCTGCGCGGGCGCGGCATGGCGGTGGGCTTCTGGTTCAACGCCACTTTGTCCTCGAGCGCGGAGGTGCATCTCTCCGAGGACGGCGGCGCGGTGGTGGTGACGGGCAACCCGGATATCGGCGGCTCCCGGGCCTCCATGGCGATTATGTGCGCCGAAGAGCTCGGCATTGAGGTCGGCAAGGTGCGCCCGCTGGTGGCGGATACCGAGGCCGCTCCCTACACCGATGTCACCGGCGGCAGCCGCGTCACCTTCGCCACCGGCATGGCGGTGATTGAGGCCTGCCGCCAGGTGGCGGCGGAACTGCGGCGGCGCGCGGCGAAGCTCTGGGAGTGCGAGCCGGAGCAGGTGGTCTTTGCCGATGGCCGCTGCCTGCCCGCCGAGGGCTCCGGCCTCGACTGCGATCCGCTCAGCGTGGCGCAGATTGCCGCGCGTATGTCGGCCACGGGCGGCCCCATCAACGGCCAGGCGCAGCTCACCCCGCACGCCGCCGGGCCGAGCTTCGCCACCCATTTGTGCGATGTGGAGGTGGACGCCGACACGGGCCGCGTCGAGGTGCTGCGCTACACGGCGGTGCAGGATGCGGGCCGCGCCGTGCACCCCGCCTATGTGGAGGGGCAAATGCAGGGCGGCGCAGCCCAGGGCATCGGCTGGGCGCTGAACGAGGAATACCTCTACGACGAAAACGGCGCGCTGGATAACGCGAGCTTCCTGGATTACCGCATGCCCGTGGCCAGCGATTTGCCGATGATTGACACGGTGCTGGTGGAGGTGCCGAACCCCACCCATCCCTACGGTGTGCGCGGCGTCGGCGAGACGCCCATTGTGCCGCCGCTGTCGGCGGTGGCCAACGCGGTGCGCCAGGCTACGGGCGTGCGCATGACCGAGCTGCCCATTTCGCCCCCGCGCCTGCTCGCGGCGCTGCAGGAGTGAGCCTTTCTGTGAAGGGGGCGCGCGGCGCGGAGGGAGCGGAGTCCCGCGCCATTGCGGTGGTGATCCCGAGCGGCCTGCGCCCGCTGGCCGGCGGGGCCGAGCGCGCTTTGGTGGCGGCGCACAATGTGGGCGGCGTTTTGCGCGAGCTGGAGCGGCGCTTTCCCGGCTTCGCAGCCGAACTGGGCGGCAGCTTTGCCGTCGCCATTGACGGCGAGCTGCATCCGGGCGCGGCGCAACAGCCCGTTGCGGCGGGCAGCGAGCTGCACTTTCTCCCGCCTATTTCCGGGGGGGCGGGGGCCGCGCAAGCGGCTGCGGGCGGGCGCGTCTTTGCGGTGCCGCACAGCATTGCCGAGGCGGTGGCGCTGCTCGAATCCCACGGCGCCAACGCCCGCGTGCTGGCCGGCGGCACCGACCTGCTGGTGCAAATGCGCAGTGGCCTGCGCCCCGCCGTGCTGGTGGATGTGAAGCGCATTCCCGAGCTGCAGGCGCTGCGCTTTGAGAAGGAAGAGTGCGTCATTGGCGCGGCGCACAGCGCGGCGGCGCTGCGCGAGCACCCCGATTTGCGCGAGCGCTGGCCGGGGGTGGTGGAGGCCGCCGAGCTGATCGGCAGCGAGCAGATTCAGGGGCGCGCGAGTCTGGGCGGCAATTTGTGCAACGCCTCTCCGGCGGCGGATACGGTTCCCGCGCTGGTAGCCGCCGCCGCGCGCTGCGAAATCGCCGGCCCCGGCGGGCGGCGCTTTGTGGCCGCGGAGGATTTCTGCCTCGGCCCCGGCGAAAATGCGCTGGCGCCGGGCGAATTGCTGGTGGCTCTGCGGCTGCCGCTTCCCGCGCCCCGCAGCGCCGATGCCTACCTGCGCTTGATCCCGCGCAGCGAGATGGATATTGCCGTGGCCGGGGCAGGGGTGAGCCTTGCCCTGGATGCGCAGGGGCGCATTGCCGCCGCGCGCATTGCGCTGGGCGCTGTGGCGCCCCGGGTGCTGCTGCTGGAAGAGCTTGGCCGGGCGCTGGTTGGCGCCGCGCCGGACGAAGCCGCTCTGGCCCGGGTGGCCGAGGCGGCCCGCGCGGCGGTGCGGCCAATTGACGACAAACGCGGCACGGTGGAATACCGCCGCCATGTTGCGGGCGTGCTGGCCCGCCGCGCGCTGGCCATTGCCGCCCGCCGCGCCGCCGCAAAGGGAGGCTGAACCATGGCCAAGCTGCATATCGCAACCAGCATCAACGGCGAGGAGGTGGAGTTCCTGTGCGATCCCCACACCACGCTGCTCGACGCGCTGCGCGATGTGCTGCACCGGACCGGGGTGAAGGAGGGCTGCGCCACGGGCGATTGCGGGGCCTGCTCGGTGACCCTGGATGGCCGCCTGGTCTGCGCTTGCCTGGTGCTGGCCGCCGAGGCAGAGGGCCGCCAGGTGGGCACCGTCGAGGGCGTGGCCGAGCAGGGGCGCTTGCATCCGGTGCAGCGGAAGCTGCTGGAGCACGCCGGGCTGCAGTGCGGCGTTTGCACCCCCGGCTTTGTGGTGGCGGCGCGCGCGCTGCTCGAGCGCAACGAGGATCCCAGCGAGCGCGAGGTGCGCTACTGGCTGGCCGGCAATCTGTGCCGCTGCACCGGCTACGACAAAATCGTCCGCGCCGTCCTGGACGCCGCAGCGGAATTGCGCGCCGGAGCCGGGGCCGGTTAGGCGGCGTGGCGCAGCCGATGCCTTGGGCGCGCTGGGCGGGGCGGTTGCCGCTCGCCGTGGCCGCTCTGGCCGCGCTGTTGCCGGTGGCGGCGGCGGGGCAGGACGATGCGCGCAACCGCGTGAGCTTCCGCGTCGAGGCGCGGCGCGAGGTCGCCAACGACTGGGCGACGGCGGACATCGGCGTGGTGCAGCAGGGCCGCAATCCGGCCAAGCTGGCGGCGGCGGCGCGGCAGCGCCTGGTCTCGTCCCTCGACTTGGCGAAGCGGACGCCGGGCGTCATCGCCTCGGACGGCAGCTACCGCACCCATCCCATCTATGACCGCGATTCCCCTGCCTCCGGGCGCATCGTCGGCTGGCGGGTGAACCAGTCCATGAAGCTGGAGAGCGGCGATCTGGAGGCGCTCGGCGCGCTGCTCGACGAGCTGCAGGGCGCGGGGCTGGTGCTGCACGACCTGCGCATGGGCGTCTCTCCCAAAACCCTCGGGCGCGTCGAAGACGAGCTGATTGCCGAGGCGCTGGGGATGTATCGCTCCCGGGCGAATCTCATCGCGCAGGGGCTGGGCCGCAGTGACTGGACCCTGGTGGATCTCATTGTCGGCGATGCCACGCCGCTGGACCGCAATCTGGGCGTGATGGGCCTGCCCGAGGGCGCGGTGGCGCCCCTCCTCCCGGAGGGCATGAGCGAGATTTCCATCACCCTCGATGCGACCATCGAGATCAAGTAGGGGCTAGGGCCGCACCTCGTAAAAGGCGTTGATGGGGTGCTCGATTTCGAGGCGGCGGAAGCGGGTGAAGCCCGCCCCGGCGCTCATTTCCCGCGCCTTCTGTTCGTGCAGGCCGAGGGTGCCGAGCCCCGCGCCGCCGGGCTCCGAGAGTGCGGAAGACATGCAGGAGAGCACGGAAAAGCCATACATCATTGCGGCCATCGGATTGTTTTCGAGATTCTCCTCGAAGGTCGGGTAGCACTTGATATCGGCGATCAGCCACACGCCATCCGCTGCAATAGCTTGGCGAATCTGTTCCATCACGGCCTGGGGCTGCGCCATATCGTGGAGGCAGTCGAGGGTGAGCACCAGGTGGAAGCGGCCATCGCCGGGCAGGGGCTCGCGCTCGGCGTGGTGAAAGTGCACATTGCCCGCGTCGGCGCTCTTGCGCTTCGCCTCGGCGCGCTCCAGGGCGTGGCGCGAGATTTCGTAGCCGTGCAGCTCGCAGTTCGGGAAGGCCGCCGCCAGCTGCAGCAGCGCTGCGCCTGCGCCGCAGCCCACATCGGCCACCTGCGCGCCGGCTTCCAGGCGCTGGGGCAGGCCCTCAATGGCGCCGATGCCAAGGGGCACCAGCGCGTGGCGCAGCCAGGGGGCGAAGCCGCGCTCCACGCCCCGCGCGCCTTCGGGGCCGAAGGCGTCGTAGGGCAGGCCCAGGCCGGTGCGGAAAGATTCCCGCAGCCGGGGCGCCACGGCGAGCTGCGCGGGCAAACCGCTGAAGGAGCCGGCCGAGAAAGCGGGGTGATCCTCATCGGCCAGCGCGGCGCGGCCCTCCGGCGAAAGGGCGAAGCGCCCGCCGGGCTGCGGCTCGATCAGCCGGGCCGCCGCCTGGTTGTAGAGCCACTCGCGCAGCCAGCGCTCGGAGAGGCCGGTGCGCGCTGCGAGTTCCCCGCTGTCCGCGGGGCCGCTTGCCAGCGCCTGGTAGAGGCCCAGCGCGTCGCCCAGGTAGATCAGCGTTGCGGTCAGCGCGCCTTCGAGGTGGCCGAAGAGGCCGCGCAGGTAGTCCCGCAGGCGCTCGGGGTCCAGGCCGCTCATGCAGGCGCAGGGCGCGCGCTGCGCCGGGCGCGCACGCGCTTTGCGCTGATGCGCTTGAGCTCGGGCTCCTCGCCGGATTCGTGGCGGCGGCGCAGGAAGCGCATGAAGCGCTGGTGGGCCTTGGGGCGCTGCTTTTTGAGCCAGGCCATGAAGTCTTCGGCGCTCTCGAAGAGCCACTTGTCGGCGGGGCCGTCCTCGGGCGTCATGTGATTCTCGCACTCGCGCCAGTCGAAGTCCTTGCAAATGGCGGGGCGCTTCTCATAGACGCCGCACATGCCCTGGGCGTTCAGGTGCTCGCAGGGGCTCTGAAACAGCACGAACCAGTCCGACTCCCAGTCCACAAAGACCGACACCTTGTCGTGGTAGAGATACCAGACGATGTGGTCGTAATCGCGCATGGTGCGCGGCGCGTCAATCTCGACGGACATGTATTTGCAGCACTTCGCGCACTGAAAGCAGGGGTGGTCCGGCTGCTTGGTCAGCACCGGCAGCAAATTTGCCCCGCCCGTTTGGCCCAGTCCATTGCCCTGCCGCATGGTCATCGTCCTCACCTCCCCGTTTTCGCCGGCCCATGCTAACGCAAACCCCTGCCGCGCGCCGCCCGATGGCCTACTCTCCCGCCGTGGAGACGCTGGACAGAGTGGTGCAGGAGCGGCGCGAGCGCGTCTTTCTGGTGCTGGCGGGCTTTTTTCTCGGCTCCATGACCCTGCTGAATGTGCTGGGCGTATCGCGCTTTCTCGACTTCTCCTTCGAGCTCTTCGGCCTGCGCGTGCCCTTTGTGCTGGCGGTGGGCGTGCTGCCCTATCCCGTCACCTTCCTGTGCACCGATTTCATCAGCGAGCTCTACGGGCGGCGCCGCGCGAACCAGGTGGTGTGGGTGGGGCTGGCGCTGAACTGCTGGGTGGTGTTCATCGTCTGGCTGGGGGGCGTGCTGCCGCCTGCGCCGCAACTGACGGCGGGCCTGCCCGATCCCGGCGCCTACGACTACGCCTTCTTCCGCATCCGCCAGCTGACCATAGGCGCCGTGGCCGGCTCGATGATCGCCTACCTGGCCGCCCAGCTCTGCGATGTGCATCTCTTCCACTTCTGGAAGCGGCTGACCCGGGGGCGCCACCTGTGGCTGCGCAACAACGGCTCCACCCTGGTGAGCCAGCTGGTGGACACCACCTCGGTGATTTTGATCGTCCACTTCTGGGCGCAGGGCCTGCCGGTGGATGCGGCCGCGCCGCTGCTGCCGCAACTGCTGACCTTCATCCTCTCCGCCTACATCTTCAAGCTGGCGGTGGCGCTGGTGGATACGCTGCCCTTCTACCTGGGCACCGCCTGGCTCTCGCGCTACCTGCAGCTTCCCGCGGCGGGGCGGGCGCAGGCGGGGCAGGGCGCGCCCGGGTGAGCGCACGGGCGGTTCAGGCGGGGATGGACGGAATCCAGTTCACCAGCGCAAAGAGCAGCACCACGAAGCCGACGATGGCGGGGATGCCGCCCAGAATGTAGAGAATGGCGACCTTGTCCACGCCGCCCCGCCCCGGTTCCCGATTGGCCATGCTTTCTCCTTCGTCCGCCGCTGTGGTTCAGCGCCACGATTCGGGGACATTTGCCAGGTCTGCCTGGATTTCGAGCTTCTGCAGCCGTTCCTCAAGCCGCTCAATCTCCGCCCGCCGCCGGCGGATCTCCTGCCGCGTCTTGAAGTCCAGCGTGTTTTCCTCGCTGTTCTGCGCCCCCGGCACCGGCGGCGCCACCTGCCACGGGGCGCTCTCCCCGGCGGCTTCGGCAATGCGCTGCTCCGCTTCGGCCAGGGCGCTCTGTTCGGCGGCGAGCAGCTCCTCCACCTCCTCGAAGCTCGCCTTCCACTCGCCCTGGGTGAGTCCGCCGCGCCGCTCAATGCCGTAGCTGGACCGGGAGGGAAGCTGCAGCAGATTCTGCAGGGGCACGGCGGGGGGGCCGTCTTCGATGACGGGCGTTTCGGAGACCTCGAGCTCGCCGCTCTCCGGCGCGTCTTCGAGATTGCTGGCCGGAGCGGGCGCAGAGGCCGGGCCGATCAGGCCGAGCAGCACGGCCCCCACGGGGATAATGCGGCGCAGCGAGCCCTTCGGCATTACGGCCTCACTCCTCGCCGGCTTCCTCGCCGTAGTGGGGGGAGATGTAGCCCGCCGCCACCTCGCGCAGCGCCACGACCACCGCCTTGTTCTCCTCGGCCTGCAGCATGGGGCGCGAACCGCGCTTGAGCTGCTTGGCGCGCTTGGCGGCGAGCTGAACCAGGTTGAAGCGGTTGGGAACCTTGGCCGTGCAGTCCTCGATGGTGATACGGGCCACTTTGCCTCCTGTGGGTTGCCGGGATTGGCCGGGCCGGGCGCGCCGGACTATACAGCATAACCCCGGAAAGAGGAAACCCCGGCCGGCAAGCCGGCCGGGGTCCGAAGACCTCCCGCTGGAGGTTTCCGGAGCTTCGCCTCTCGGGGAGGCTAGCCCTCCATCCCTGCGGCCCGCTTGCGCCGGCCGTTGCGGGCCTTCTTGCGGCGGCCCTTCTTGCGGCGGCCGTTTGCGGCCTTCTTGCGGCGGCCCTTCTTGCGGCGGCCGTTCGCGGCCTTCTTGCGGCCCTTCTTCCGGCGGCCCTTCTTGCGGGTCTTCTTCCGGCCCTTCTTGCGGCGGCCGTTTGCGGCCTTCTTGCGGCCCTTCTTCCGGCCCTTCTTGCGCGCCGCCTTCTTGCGGCCCTTCTTGCGCGTGGCCTTCTTCCGGCCCTTCTTCCGCGCCTTCTTGCGCGTCGCCTTCTTGCGGCCGGCCTTCTTGCGGGTCTTCTTGCGGCCCTTCTTGCGTGCTGCCATTTGATTTCACCCCCCAATGGTTGGTGTTTCCCGCCGAGCGGGGAATGCGGAATGAAGCGAGGGGGCTTCATTCCGCCAACGCTGCGGCACCATGCCGCAGTCACAAGCCAGCCTAACAGCGTATTTTTTGCGCCGTCAAGCAAAAAAGCGAAATATTTTGCGCTGTGCTGCAACTTTTTTTCGAGCGCGCATTCCGCGCAAAGAGGATTTTCCGGGAAAATCCCGCCCGGTTTGCAGCATTCTGCAACATTCAGTCCGGGTGAATGCGCACCTGCGCGCCCTGGATCTCGAGTCGCCCGGCGGCGTAGAGGCGAATCACCTCCGGCACCAGTTCGCGCTCCACTGCTTGCACCCGGGCGGCCAGCGTTTCGCTGTTGTCGCCGGCTTCCACCGCCACCGCGCGCTGCATGATGATGGGCCCGTGGTCGTATTCCTCGTCCACAAAGTGCACCGTCGCGCCGGTGAGCTTCACGCCCCGCGCCAGCACCGCGTCGTGAACGCGCCTGCCGAACATCCCCGGGCCGCAGAAGGCGGGAATCAGCGCGGGGTGGACATTGATGGCGCGGCCCAGGTAGCCGCGCGGCTGAAAGGGCGAGAGAAAGCCGAGCAGCGCGACGAACTCGACCCGGTGCTTTTCGAGTTCGGCGTGGATGCGGTCGTTGAACTCGTCGAGGGCGCGGGGCGCTGCGCCCGCCGCGCCCCGGCGGCGCGGGACGGCGACGGCGGGGACGCCGCGGAGCGAAGCGCGCCGCAGCCCGCCCGCCCGCGCCTGCGATGCGATGACCACGGCGACCCGGGCCGGCACTTCTCCCGCCTCAATGCGCGCGAGCAGGTTCTCGAGCCCCGTGCCCTCGCCCGAGAGCAGCACGCCCAGCCGCAGCGCTTCGCCCCTTTCGCCCATTTGCTTTTGCCTCCCCCGTTGCGTCAAATCGCCAGGTTTTCGCGCACCCGGCGCGATGCGGGAGAGCGGTTGAGCGTGTAGAAGTGCACGCCGGGTGCGCCGGCTTCCAGCAGCCCGGCGCACTGCCGCGTGGCCCACTCGACGCCGATTTCAAGGGCCTCGCCGTCGTTTTTGGCCTCGCCCAGGGCGCGGCGCAGCGCGGCGGGAGTCTCCGAGCCCGGCGAGAGGCGCATGACCGTCTGCAGGTTGCGGTGGCTCACCATCGGCATGATGCCCGGGACGATGGGCGCTGTGATGCCGGCGGCGGCGGCGCGCTCCCGGAAGCGCAGGTAGTGGCTGTTGTCGAGAAAAAGCTGGGTGATGAGGAACTCGGCTCCAGCGTCGAGCTTGCGCTTCAGGTTGTCGAGGTCGGCCTCGAAGCTCGGCGCTTCGGGGTGCTTTTCGGGGTAGCAGGCGCCGCCAATGGCCAGATGGAGCCCCTCGCTGCGGATGAAGGCGGCGAGCTCGCTGGCGTGGCGAAAGCCGCCCCTGGCCGGCGCAGGCGCGGGCTCCGGCGGCGGATCGCCGCGCAGCGCCAGCACATTGCCGATGCCCTGCGCCTCGAGCCGCTGCAGGGTCTCGAGCAGCGCTTCCGGGGCCTGGTGCATGCAGGTGACATGGGCCATGGCGGTGATGCCCAGCTCGGCCTGGATCTGGATCACCAGGTCGGCGGTGCGGTTGCGGGTTTCGCCGCGCGGGTGGCTGGTGACCGAGACGAAGCCCGGTTCGAGCCGCGCCAGCTCGGCGATGGTGCGGAGCAGGGCCTGGTGGCCGGCCTGGCTCTTCGGCGGAAAGAACTCGAAGGAGAAAACCGGGCGCCCGCCGGCGTAGAGGTTCGGGATGCGCATTCCGCCCCATTCTACCGCCCCGCGCCAATTCTGCAGAAGGCGGTTGACGGGCGGCGGCGCTGCGGCCAAACTGCGGGCGCTGCGGTTGCGTGCGGCGGAGGAGTGGATGGCGATTCTGTGTTCCGGCTCGGTGGCGGTTGACCACATCATGGTCTACGGCGGCTGCTTCCAGGATGTGATTCTGCCCGGCGAGCTTCATGTGCTGAATGTGGCCTTTCATGTGCCCGAGTTGCGCCGCACCTTCGGCGGCTGCGCGGCGAACATCGCCTTCAACCTGCGGCTGCTGGGCGAGGAGCCGATTTTGCTGGCCGCCGTGGGCGGCGCGGATTTCGGCGATTACGCCGCCTGGCTCGACCGCCACGGCATCCGCCGGGATCACCTGCTGTGCATCGAGGGCGAGTCCACCGCCGGCGCCTACATCATCACCGACCAGAACGGCAACCAGATCACCGGCTTTCACCCGGGCGCCATGGACCGCGCCCACGAGGCGGGAATCGGGGGAATCCCGGAGCCGATTGAAATCGGCGTGGTGTCGCCCAACGGCAAGCGCGCCATGGTCGAGCACGCCCGCGGCCTGAAAGCCCGCGGCACGCCGGTGCTGATTGATCCGGGGCAGGGCCTGCCGCTCTTGACGCGGGAGGAACTGGTCGAGTTCATCGAGGGCGCGGCTTACTATGTGGTGAACGATTACGAGTGGCGCCTCACGCTGAAGAACAGCGGGCTCAGCGAGGCGGCGCTGCTCTCCCGGGTGGGCGCGGCCATCATTACCTCGGGGGCGGAGGGCTCGCTGCTCTGCCGGGGCGGCGAGCGAGAGCGCGTGCCGGCGCTGCCGGCGCAACGGGTGGTGGATCCCACCGGTTGCGGCGACGCCTACCGCGCAGGCCTGCTGCACGGCTTGCGCCGCGGCTTCGAGCTCTCTTGCGCCGCGCGCATGGGCAGCCTGCTCGGCGCGCTGCAGGTGGAATGCCCCGGCACACAGGGGCTGCAGCTCACGCCGGAGGATTTCACCCGCCGCTACAGCGCGGCCTTCGGGGAGCCGGCATGAGCGCCGCCGCCCCCGCCCCCGGCAATGGCCGCGCCGCCGATTCGCCGCGGCACCTGGCGCTGCTGGCGCTCTCGGTGCTGCTGCCCGTGCCCTGGCTGCTGCTCTGGCTGAGCGGCGGCGATGAGCTGGATCCGCTGCTGGTGGCGCTCTGCTCGGGTTTCTCAATTCTGGGCGCGGCCTTTCTGCTCTCCTGGGGGGTGGAGCTGGCCGAGCGCGACATTCCGCAATCGCTGGCGCTGATGATCCTGGCGCTGGTGGCGGTGCTGCCGGAATACGCGGTGGATATTTCCTACGCCGTCATCGCGGCCCGGAATCCCGAATATGCCCAATACACCATCGCCAACATGACGGGGGCGAACCGGCTGCTGATCGGCCTGGGCTGGGCCGCGGTGGTGTTGCTGGCCTGCCGCCGCGCGGGGGGGCGGGAACTCGCCATTGCCCGCCACCACCAGCTCGAAATGCGCTTTCTGCTGCTCGCCACTTTTTACTCCTTCCTGATTCCGCTGGGCGGGCTGGGGCTGGTGGACGCCGCGGTGCTGCTGCTGATCTTCTTCGGCTACGCGAAACAGGCGGCCCGCGGCCACCGGGAAGAGGCGCCGCTGGTGGGTCCCGCCGCCTGGATTGACGCGCGCACCAGCACCCGCGGCCGCCGCCTTTCCATACTGGTAATTTTGCTCTACGCGACCGGCGCCATTTTGCTGGCGGCGGAGCCCTTCGCCCACGGGCTGGTCGAGGTGGGGAAGGACTACGGGGTGGATGAGTTCATCCTGGTGCAGTGGGTGGCGCCGCTGGCCTCGGAGTCGCCGGAGTTTCTGGTGGCGCTGCTCTTTGCCTGGCGGCTGCGCGGCTCGGTGGGAATCGGCGCGCTGATTTCCTCGAAGGTCAACCAGTGGACGCTGCTGGTGGGCGCGCTGCCCATCGCCTACTGCATTGCATTCTGGCTGCTGCAGGTGAAGAATGGCGCGCCGATGCGCTGGGGTCTGGAGCTGGAGCCGCGCCAGGTTTGGGAGCTTTGGCTCACCTCGGCGCAGTCGCTCTTCGCCCTGGTGGTCATTTGCGATTTCCGCTTTGCGCGCTGGGAGGCGCTGGCGCTGGCGCTGCTCTTCGCCACGCAGTTGGTGTTTCCGGAAGTGCGCCACACCTTCACGATGCTCTACCTGTTGCTCTCCTTCCTGGTGCTGGCGTTTTCTCCCGAGCGCCGCCGGGCCTTTTTGGATCTGTTGCCCCGGCTCCGCCGCCCGTGAACCTTCGCCCCGCCGCGGGCGCGCTGCAGGCTTCGGCGGAGGCGGTGGATGTGGTGGTGGTGGGCGCGGGCGCTGTGGGACTCGCCTGCGCCGCCGAGCTGGCGCGCCGGGGGCGGCAGGTGCTGGTGCTGGAGCGCCACGCCGCCCTGGCCCGGGAAACCTCGAGCCACAACAGCCAGGTAATTCACGCCGGCCTCTACTATCCGGAGGATTCGCAAAAGGCCAGGTGCTGCGTGCGCGGGCGCGAGCTGCTCTACCAGCGCTGCGCCGAGCTGCGCATTCCCCACCGTCAGACCGGCAAGCTGGTGGTCGCAACCGAGCCGCAGGAGATTGCAGCGCTGGAAGCGCTGCGTGCCCGGGGCGAGGCCAACGGCGCGCCCGGTCTCGAAATGCTCGACGGTGCAGCCGTCGCCGGGCGCGAGCCCGCGGTGCGCGCGCGGGCCGGGCTGCTCTCGCCCCGCAGCGGCATTGTGGATGCCCACGCGCTGTGTCTCTCCTGGGCCGCGGAGCTCGAGGCCGCCGGCGGCGCGCTGCTCTTCGGCTGCGAGGTGCTGGCGCTTTCGCGCGCGCCCAGGGGCTGGCGCATCACGGCCCGCAGTGGCGCTGTGCCGCCCGCCCTCCACACCCCGCCCGCTGCGGAGGCGGGCGCGGGGCAGGGCGCGCCCGCGGCCGCCGTTGGCGGCGCGGCTTTTGAGTTGGCGGATGTGGAAGCGGCGGCGGTGGTGAATGCCGCCGGACTCTGGGCGGACCGCGTGGCGGCGCTGGCCGGCGTGGAGGTGGCGGCCGCGGGGTATCGCATCCATCCCTGCAAAGGCGATTACTTCGCGCTGGCGCCCGCCGCGCCGCTGCGCTTTTCGCATTTGGTGTATCCCATTCACGGGCGTGCGGGGCTGGGCGTGCACATCACGCTGGATTTGGCAGGCCGCGTGCTGCTCGGCCCCGACGCCAACTATGTGGCCCGGCCGGATTACGCCGTAGAGGCGGGCAAGGCGGCGCAGTTTGCCGCGGCGGCGGGGCGCTATTTGCCGGGGCTGCGGGCCGAGTGGCTCTCGCCCGACCAGGCCGGCGTCCGCCCCAAGCTGGCGGGGCCGGGGGAGAGCTTCCGGGATTTCGTCGTGGCCGAAGAATCCGCGCGGGGACTGCCCGGACTCGTCAATCTAATCGGCATCGAATCGCCGGGGCTTACCGCCGCCCCCGCCATTGCCGAGCAGGTGGCGGGCCTGCTCGCCTCACTCTGAGGCGGGCAGCGGGTTGGCGGCGAAGGCGTGCTCGGCCACGGGCCGCCCGCCGAGCAGGTGCTCCTGGATAATGCGCTCCAGGACATCCGGCGTGCAGCGCCGATACCAGGTGCCTTCGGGATACACCAGGGCGATGGGTCCCTCTTTGCAAATGCGCAGGCAGCTCGCCCGGCTGCGGAAGACGCCGCCCGCGGCATCTGCCAGCCCCAGTTGGCGCAGCCGGGTTTTCAGGTAGCGCCAGGCTTCCTGCGACGCCGCCTCGGGGGCGCAATCGCCATGCGTGCACAGAAAAATGTGCCGCGCATAGCAACCGATCCCGATCTCGCGCCGCAGCGCTTCGAGATCGCGGCCCGCGCCCGCAGCGCCCACCGCCGGCCGTTCAGGCCGCTTGCGCCGCTGCGGAGGGCTGGCGGCGGCGCTCGCCGCCGTCGCGAATCTGGCGGCTCGGCGTCTTCACATCCCACACCACGCCCAGGGCCTGCAGAGCGCGGATCAGATACCAGGTAATGTCAATCTCCCACCAGTAGAAGCCGTTGCGCGCGGAGGCCATGTAGTAATGGTGGTTGTTGTGCCAGCCCTCGCCCATGGTGAGCAGGGCGACGACGGGGTTGTTGCGGCTGTCGTCGCCGGTTTCGTAGCGGCGGCTGCCCAGCAGGTGAGAGACCGAGTTGACCATGTAGGTGGCGTGCCAGAGCAGCACGGTGGAGACAGAGAAGCCCCACACCAGCCCGGCGAAGCCGCCGATGGCGTAGCAGAGAAAAGCCAGGGAGAGGGGCGCGATCCAGTGATTCTTGTTGAGCCAGCGCAGTTCGGGAAAGCGCGCGAAATCGCGGATGCCCTCGATGGGCGTGCCGTCCCAGCGCGAATCGAAGACCCAGCCCTGGTGGGCGTAGTAGAAGCCCTGGCGGGGCGAGTGCGGATCGCCGGGGCCATCGGCGTAGCGATGATGGCGGCGGTGGTTGCCGGCCCACCACAGCGGGCCTTTCTGCGTGGCCGAGCAGCCGATGCACGCCAGCACGAACTGAAAGACGCGGCTGGTGCGGAAGCTCTTGTGGGCGAAGTAGCGGTGGTAGCCCATGGTGATGCCGAGCACCCGCACCACATAGGTGGCGGCGCAGAGCAGCACGGCGGGCAGCGGCGCGCCCACCCACAACACCAGCAGCGTGGAGGCGTGGATGCCCCAGTAGATCGAGCGGGAGACGAAGGCCGTCTGTGTCAGCCAGCCGTCCTGCTCGGTGAAGTTGTGGCGCTCCGCCTCGGGGGCCGGCTTCGCAATTGCCGCATTGCTCATGGTTCCTCCCTGCGCCGCTCTGCGCGGCTGCGTGAGATTCCCGGTCAGCAAAGGCTAGGCAGCCCCCGCGCCCCCGCCGCATTTTCATGTGAAATTTGCGTGAAAGGCCGAAAGCCCCGCAGAGAGCGTCCAGGCGCGAAAGCGCGGGCTTGCGCGCTCTGGCGCGGCCCGCCACTATGCGCGGGCCTGTGGGCCGGAGGGACTTTGGCAATCGTGGGGATTGAGCCATTGCTGCGGCTGATTCTGCAATTCGGCAGGTTTGGAGTCGTTGGCGTGCTGGCCACGGCGGTGCACTTCTCCGCCGTCGTCGCGCTGGTGGAGTGGTTCGCAGCCTCTCCATTGCCCGCCAATGCGCTGGGTTACGGTTTGGCCTTTGCGGTGTCGTGGTTCGGCAGCAGCCGCTGGACCTTCCGGGGCGCTGCTGTGGTGCGCTTCGCCGTGCCGCGCTTTGTGTGCGTGAGCCTGCTGGGCCTGGTGCTGAACCAGGCCGTGAATGCCCTGGTAATTTATGGCATCGGCGGCCACTACCTCGCCGGGCTGGCAGCGGCGCTGGTCATCGTGCCCGTCGCGACCTTCACGCTGAACCGCATCTTCGTCTTTCCACAAACCCCGGCGCAATCCGGGCGGTGAAAAGTTGCTGGAGGAAGACGGGATGCAGGCGGCGCAACACGCACGGGGCAGGGCGCGGGGCGGCGCCAGGCGCCACGGGCTTTCGGCGGCGGAATGGCGGGCGTGGGAGCGCGATGGCTTCTTTTTGCGGCGGCGGGTCTTTGCACCGGGCGAGGTGGCGCGGCTCTGCGAGGCGGCGGAGCAGGTGGTGGCGCGCGCCGATGCGGCACTTTGCGGTGCAGAGCGCTACGAGATTGACGGCAACGGCTATGCCGAAGCGCGCATTGCGGGGCGCGCGGCCACGGTGCAGCTCGAGCACGGCGCGCCGGGCCGCTTCGGCGCGATTCGCGTGATCGAGCCCTTTCACGCGTTGCACCCCGTATTTGAAGCGCTGGTGGACGATGCGCGGCTGGTCGAGCCCATGCGCGATCTGGTGGGCGGCCCGGTGGCGCTGTTTACCGACAAGCTCAACCTGAAGCGGCCCCGGGTGGGCTCGCGCTTTGGCTGGCACCAGGATTCGCCTTATTGGATGCATTTTTGCAATCACCTGGACCAATTGCCGAATGTTCTGCTGGCGCTGGATGCCGCCGCGCCCCACAACGGCTGCCTGCGTTTGGTGCGCGGCAGCCACCGGCGCGGCCCGCTGCCGGGGCGCAGCGGAGAGGGCGTGCTGGGCCCGCTGTTCACCCACCCGGCGCACTTCGACGAATCCGCCGCCGAGGCGATTGTGCTTCCCGCCGGCGGCGCGGTGTTCTTCTCGCCCCACTCGGTGCACGGTTCGCAGCCCAATGCTTCGGGCGATTCCCGGCGCGCGCTGGTGCTCACCTATCAGCCCGCCGGGCTGCGTATGTTCAAGGTGGACCTCGTGCGCAACACCGGTGTGGGCAATGTCGAGGCGGGCGCGGCTGCGGGTGGCGCTCAGTCCAGCGATTTGGCCGCCTGCTCGAAGGCGGCGCGCAGCTCTGCGTAGCTGCGCGCTACGGGAAACTGCGGGAACTCGCGCACCACAGAATCGGGCGGGCGGAACAAGACGCCGGCGTCGGCCTCGGCCAGCATGGTGGTGTCGTTGTAGGAATCTCCCGCCGCCATGCTACGGAAGTTCAGCGCGCGCAGCGCCTGCACGGCGCGGCGCTTGCCGTCGGGCTGCCGCAGGCGGTAGCCGGTGAGGCGGCCCGAAGCGTCGCTATCGAGATCGTGGCAAAACAGCGTGGGCCAGCCGAGCTTGGCCATGAGCGGGCGCGCGAACTGGTAGAAAGTGTCGGAGAGAATCACCACCTGCCAGCGGGCGCGCAGCCAGTCGAGAAATTCGCGCGCGCCGGGAAGCGGCTGCAGCCCGGCAATGCAGCGCTCAATATCCGGCAGCCCCAGGCCGCGCTCGGCCAAAATGTTCAGGCGGTAGCGCATGAGCCGGTCGTAGTCGGGCTCGTCCCGCGTGGTGCGGCGCAGCGCTTCGATGCCGCTCTGTTCGGCGAAGCCGATCCAGATTTCCGGAACCAGCACGCCCTCGAGATCGAGGCAGCAGACGATCACTGGGGCTACTCGGGGGCCGGGCCGGGGAAGCGCTCGCGCAACAGCCGCTTCAGAATCTTGCCGGTGGGATTGCGCGGAATCTCCTCGACGAACTCCACCTGCTTCGGCTGCTTGAAGCGCGCGAGCTTGCCCTGGCAGTAATCGAGCAGCGCATCGCCGTCGAGTTTTGCGCCGGGGCGCGGCACCACGATGACGGCGGGGGATTCCCCCCACTTCTCCGAAGGGAGGCCGATGGCGGCCACATCCGCCACATCGGGGTGGCCCGAGAGCAGGTTCTCGATTTCCGCCGGATACACATTCTCGCCGCCGCTGATGATCATGTCCTTCTTGCGGTCCTGGATATAGACGAAGCCCTCTGCATCGAGGCTCGCCATATCGCCGGTGTGCAGCCAGCCGTTGCGGATGGTTTCGGCGGTGTCGTCCGGGCGGTTCCAGTAGCCCTTCATCACATGGGGCGCGCGGACAATCACTTCGCCGATTTCGCCTTCCGCGACATCCGCGCCCGCGTCGTTCACCACGCGCACCTCGGTGTGGAAGAAGGCCGGGCCGGTGGAGCCCGCCTTGGCGATGGCCTCTTCGGGGCTGATCAGGCAGGCCGGGCCGCAGGATTCGGTGAGCCCATAGACCTGGTGAATCTCGATGCCGAGCGCGGCGAATTGCTCGATCAGCGGCACCGGCACCGGCGCTGCGCCGCTCATCAGCCAGCGCAGCATGGAGTGGTCGTGGGCTTCGTGATTGCCGGCGGCCAGCATGAAGCGCAGCATGGCGGGCACCGCCAGGCCCGTGGTGATGCGCTCGCGCTCAATGGTGGGGAAGATCAGCGAGGGATCGAAGGCGCGCAAAATGACCGTGGCGCAGCCCCGGTGCACGCAGTTGATGAGCGGCGTGAGCGCGCCCACATGAAACAGCGGCAGCAGCGCCAGATAGCGGTCGTTGTGGCGCATATCCGCCGTCATCAGGATGGTGGTGCTGGCGGCGATCACCGTGTCGTGGCTGTGCACCACGCCCTTCGGCAGCCCCGTGGTGCCGGAGGTGTACATAATGAACAGGTCGTCATCGCCCTCTGCGCCGATCTCCGGCAGCGAGTCGCTGGCCGCTGCGGTCAGTTCGTCGTAATCCTGCGAAGGGCCGGGTCCCGGCCCGGCCTCCCTGGACTTTGCGCGCACCCACAGCTTCACCGGCAGCGCGCGGCGCTGCAGCTCGGCGGCGCAGTCGTCGAACTCGCTGCCGAAGAGCAGCAGCAGCGCGCCGGCGTCGCCCAGAATGAACTCCAGCTCATCGGGGGTGAGCCGCCAGTTGAGCGGCACCATAATTGCGCCGAGCTTGGCAATGGCGAAGTAGCTCTCGACGAACTCCGCGCTGTTCATCATCAAAATCGCAACGCGGTCGCCGGGGCCCACGCCGAGGCCGCGCAGCGCGTTGGCCGTGCGGTTGGAGCGCGCCTCCAGCTCGGCGTAGCTGAAGCGCCGCCCGCGCTCCACCTCCACCAGCGCCTCGCGGCGCGGGCCGAGCTGGCAGCGCTTGGTCAAAAACAAGCCGAGGTTGTTTCGCATGGGCGTTATCCTAGCGCGCCAGGCGGCGGCGGCAGCAACCGGGGGCCGGGGCCGCCGAGCGGGGGAGGGGTTGTGGATTGGATTGAGGCCGCCTGGCTGGGCGTGCTGCAGGGGCTGAGCGAGTTCCTGCCCGTTTCGAGCTCGGGCCATTTGGTCATGGCCGCCGCGCTGCTGGGGCGGGCGCGCGAGGACATCCTCTTCGAAATCGCCGTCCACGCCGGCAGCCTCTTCGCCATTCTCTGCTACTACCGCGCGCGCATCGCCGGGCTGGCCCTGGGCTGCCTGCGCCGAGAGCCGCGCGCCCTGGGCTACGCCGCCCGGCTGGCGCTGGCCAGCGCGCCGGCGGCCCTGCTGGGGCTGCTGCTGCGGCCCCAGGTGGAGTTGGTTTTCGCAGCGCCGGGGGTGGCGGGGGGGCTGCTCTTTCTCACCGGCGCAATGCTGCTCAGCACCCGCTGGACGCTGCCCCAGGCCCGCGCCGCCATGCCCAGCTTCGGGCAGGCGCTGCTGATCGGCTTGGCGCAGGCGCTGGCGCTGTTGCCCGGGGTTTCGCGCAGCGGCGCCACGGTGGTCATGGCGCTGGCCGTCGGCGTGGCGCCGCTGGCCGCCAGCGAGTTCTCCTTTTTGCTGGGCGCCATTGCCATTGCCGGCGCCGCCGCTCTCTCGCTGCCCGAGATTCTCGCCGCGCCCCCCGCCCGGCTGCTCGATCTCGGCATCGGCGCGGCCTGCGCCCTGCTCGCCGGACTCGCCGCGCTGTGGCTCTTCGTCCGCCTGCTGCGCACCCGCCGCTTTCACCACTTCGCCTGGTATTGCTTCGCCGCCGCCGCGCTGTTTTTGAGCTGGCTCGCCCTGCAGCCGCGCTGATCAGGGAGGGGAGACGCCTTCGGAGAGCAGCATCTGCACGCCGTTCTGGAAGGGGTGCTGCGCAATCTTCGCCCGCGCGGCCGCATCGCCCTTGAGTTGCCAGTCGAACCAGGCGGTGATGAAGTAGTTGCGCATTTGGTGCGGCAGGAAGATATCCCCGCCTTCATCCCGCACCCAAGGCCGGATCTTGAACTTCTCGAGCTTCCAGAACGGTCCCGCGTCGCGCGTAAAGGGAACGCGGCGGCCCGTGGCCTTTCGCCCCGGCTTTTCGGGATCCAACTCATCGTCGGTAGCTGTTTCGTGCCCCTGGTCCCGGAACATAATCAGCGCCTTTGCACCCAGCGCCCGCTCGTAGGCCGCCCGGGCAATGGGCTGCGGGTTGTCCGGCGTGGGCCAGGCCCGCTCAATTTCCAGCGGATAGGTTTCGTCCAGGTCGCCGCCGGCCTGCTCAAACCACTTCATGTGAATATCCCGGAAAACCATATGCACAAAGGCGTCGTCGGAGCCGATGACGAGCATCAGGGGCTTCGGCACGCCGTCGGGCAGCGGCCGCTTTGAGCGGTTGGGAAAACCGCCATAGGGCTCCCAGCGCCGGGGCAGGCCGTTGTTGAAGCCGATGGCGGTATCTACCTCGGGCAAAAAAGCCGCCGCGGCCTGCGCGGTGATGGAGCCCAGCGAATGGCCCATGACGCCGACGCGCTCGCTGTCCACTGCGCCAGTGAAGAAGCCGCAGAGCTCCTTCTTGACTCCCCGCACTTCCAGTTCGGCGCGGCAACTCTCTGCCGAGCCGTCCAGCGCCTTCATCTCGCGCAGCACCGCGCCGAGATCCTCGAGGCGCTGCTCGAAGAGCCTGGCCATCATCTGCGCGGCTTCAAGGCCGCCGCCCCGGCGCGCGCGCAGCGTGGCGGGATCGGGAATGTCGCCGGGGCTGTCAATTGCTTCGCCTTGGAAGCCGTAGAGGAACCTGAAGAAATTAATGAACACCGGGCTCTCCCGGGAAATCAGCTTGTAGGCTTTGAGGCGCTCGCCGGAGTCCACGGTTTTGGCAAAGAACGAGTTGGGATCGTGAAACACCGGCGTGTCGGAACTGTCCGAGGAGTAGGCGAGAGTCACTGCGATGTAGCCGTGGCTCGCCAGGTATTCCGCCGCCCGGTTCCAGTTGGAAAGGCCGCCGCCCAGGCCGTGCACCATGACCACCAGCGGAAAGCGGCCTTCGGCCAGCGGCGCGCCCACAAAGCTCTGGAAGCTGTGGCGGCGCTGGAAGAAGAACATCATTTGCCGGGCGAGGGCTTTGTCGCCCATGAACAAATCCAGCGTGGTCTGGCGGCGGCCGCTGCGGGCAGCCCACAGCGCCGAAGGGTGCACATCCGCCCGGCGCGCAACCCGGACATCGCCGGGCGGCGAGGGGTAATAGATATTCGTGACCGTCGTGCTCGGCTCGCCGCTGGCGTCAATCCGCGCCAGCAGTTCCCGGTAGCGGTCGCTCTTGAACTGCGCGCCCCAGCCGTCGAAGGTGTGGGAGAAATCCTTGACGAAGTTGCTTTGCACGCCCACGGCATAAGGCCCCGGCGCATAGGCAGAGGAGATGGCCCGCCCCGTCTCCGCCGCCGCATCTGCGCAGCCCGAGAACAGAGCGGCGAGCGCCAGCACTGCGATTCTCGCCATGCCGCTGCCATGAGTCCGGAAAGTGAGCTTCAGCCTGCCGCACATGGTTCGACTCCTCAGGGTTCGACTCAGGGTTCGAGGATGGGATAGAGCTGCAGGGCGGGGAGGGTTTCGCGCAGCTTGCGCAGGGCGCGGGCTTCGAGTTGCCGCACGCGCTCCCGGGACAGGCCCAGCGCCCTGCCGATTTGCTCCAGCGTGTGTTGCTCCAGCGGGCGGCCCTTTTCGCCGCCGAGTCCGTAGCGCAGGCGCAGGATCAACTGCTCGCGCTTCGAGAGCGCGTCCACCAGATTGCCGACGCCCTGGCGCAGCCGGTCGTCGTCCAGGCCCTCTTCGGGAATCTGCGCGTCGGCGCTGGCCACCATGTCCTCAATCTTCTTTTCGGTGCCGCCCACCGGGCTTTCCAGCGAGATGGCCTCGCGCGAGAGCCGGGTGAGCTGTTCCAGGGATTCGGTGTCGGTTTCGAGCACCGGCGCGAGTTCCTGGGGGGTGGGCTCGCGCCCCAGCCGGCTGGTGAGTTCCGCCTTCACGCGCTGGCTGCGCTGCAGCCGGTCGTGCACATGGCTCGGCAGGCGGATGGTGCGCGAGTGGTTCTGGATGGCCCGCACCAGCGCCTGGCGGATCCACCACACCGCGTAGGTGGAGAACTTGAAGCCGCGCCGGTGGTCGAACTTCTCCACCGCGCGAATCAGCCCCAGGTTGCCCTCCTGAATCAGATCGGGGAAGGAGAGGCCGAGGTTGCGGTAATCCTTGGCGATGGCCACCACCAGCTTCAGGTTGTGCTCGATGAAGGTGTTCTTGACCGCGCTCATGCGCTCCTGGCACTGCTCCACCACGGAGATGCGCTCGAACAGCAGCTCCCGGGGCAGGCCGGCGCTGGCCTCAATCTCCCGCAGGCGGCGGGTGCCGCGCCGCGCCCGCCGCGCCTGGCGCTCGAGCTCGCGCACCCGCTCGCGCAGCAGGCCCACCATGGCCAGCGAAAGGTGCGCGCGCTGCATCCAGCGCGCGATGGCCTGGTCGTTGCGCGTGAACTGCGTCGCCGTGGCGCCGCCCTTCGTCAAAATCTCGTCCCGGCGCTTCAGGTTGCGGCGAAGCTGCATGACCGAGCGGCCCACGCGCTCGGCAATCTGCGCGTTGTCCTCGTTGGTCACCGATTCGGAGAGCTTGGCGCCGGTGTGAGAGATGGCGCGCAGGTAATCCCAGCGCTCCACCAGGTAATGGGCCGTGGCGGGAATGGCGTAGAGCGCGACGCGCAGCTCGCCGGTAGCCGCTTCCAGCTCCTTCGCCAGCAGCACCTCTTCCTCCCGCGTCAGCGTCCGGGTGCCGCCGATCTCCTGGAAGTAGGATTCCAGCGGGCGGCGGTCGCGGGCGGCATCCAGCGCGGCGGTGGCCAGCGGCGAGGCCCCCCGGGCCTTGCCGGCGCTTTCGGGGGCGGTGGCGGCGCGGAACTTGTCCTCAAGCTTCATCCGCTTCATCGTTTTCATCGGGTTTTGGCTCGCTCCGTGGCAATCGCAGGGCCAGCCCCCCGCCGCCCGGGGTTTGCGGCAGCCGGGCGGCTTGGGAACCCCGGTTACCCTGCGGGGTTCACGCCCGAGCCCGCAGCCCGTCGCCGGCAACTGCCAGCGGAGAGGCCGGGCTTCCCGTGGAAGCCGGCGCGGTTCGGGCGGGGGGAGCGGGTGGCCGCCGAAGCGGCCCGCGCATCATCTTATTTTGCGCGGCAAATTTCCAGCATTTTCTGCGCTCGCGCTCAAATATCAGCCGGGGGGATTGAAAATCTCCTTTACCGTGGGGATTTACCATCAAAATGCGAAATCTTCCGGATGGGCCTGCGGCGGAGAAAAACCGGGTTTCCGGGCTGTGCTACTTTGCGGCGCTCTGCTGTGCTGTCTCCGCCGGGAAATTCGCGCCTTTTTCGCCGCTTTCGGCGGGGAGGCCCGGGAATTTGCGCGGGCGCGGCCGGCTGAGCGCCCGCAGCGAGAACCATGACCGCACGCCTCAGCAAACTGGCCGGGGAGCTGCGCCGCCGCCCGCGAGCCTTCTGGCTCTTCGTGGGGGCCGCGGCGCTGCTCGTGGCGGCGACGCTGCTGCTCTTTGCCGCAGCGCCGGAGCCCCGGCGCGTGGCCGCGGCGGGCGAGCAGTCCACGGCTGCGCCGGTGCGCGCCCTGGCCCTGCGCCCCCGTCCCATGCAGCGCGAGACCCGCAGTTCGGGGGTGGTGGAGCCGCGCCGCCGCGTCTCGCTGCTCTCGGAGACGCGGGGCCGCGTGCTGCGGGTGGGGGCCGCCGAACTCGATTCGGTCGCCGAGGGGCAGTTGCTGCTGCAGGTGGATCCGCTGCTGGCCGAGGTGGCCGTGGAGCGCGGGCAGGCCGCCGTAGCCAGGGCGGAGAGCCAGCTCGCCCTGGCCCGGGACGCCCGCACGCGCTTTCAGCGGCTGGCCGAGCGCGATGTGGCCAGCGCCGCGCGCCTGGATCAGGCGGTGAACGACGCCCGGGTGGCGGAGGCGAACCTGCGCGAGGCCCGCGCGAATCTCTCCGAGGCGCGCTCGCAGTTGCGCAAGAAGAAGCTGCGCGCGCCCTTTGCCGGCGTGCTGCAGCGCTTTCCGGTGGAGGCCGGCGAGTTTTTGCGCGAGGGAGATTTGGCGGCGGAGCTTCTGGACCTCGAAACCGTGCGCATTGAGCTGGGCGTGAGCGACCGCGAGGTGGTGGCGCTGAAGGTGGGGCAGCCCGTGCGCGCCGAGCTCGACGCCTATCCCGGCGAGATTTTCGAGGCCGAGGTGCTGCGCGTGGGCGCAGCCGCCGACCCGGCCAGCCGCCGCTTCCCGGTGGAGATTGAATTCGACAACCCCGGACGGCGCCTGCTGCCGGGCATGGTGGCGCGGGTGACTCTGCAGCTCGGCGCGCCCGAGCCCATGCGCGCGATTCCCCGGGACGCCGCGATTGACGAGTTCGGCGTCCGCTTTGTTTATCTGCTGCGGCGCGAGGGCGGGCGCGACATTGTGCGGCGGCAGCCCGTCGAGGTGCGCGACATTCCCTTCCGGCCCGGGCAGGTCGAGGTGGTGTCGGGCCTGCGCGACGGCGAGCGCATTGCCGTGGGCGGCATTCGCGCGCTGCGCGACGGCGCAGCGGTGCGCATTGAGGCAGAGGCGGAGCTGGAAGCGATGGTGGAAACGGAAGCGGCCCGCGCCGCACTCGGCGCGCCCGAGCCGCCGCGCGCCACCCCCGCCGCTGCGGGAAGCGGGGGCTCGTGAGCCTGCCCGAGTTCGCCGTCCGCCAGGCCGTGCTGGTGAACATTCTCTTCGTGGGGGTGATCGTGGCGGGGCTGTTCGGATTTTCGCGGGTTCCCGTCGAGGTCTATCCCGATATTTCCTTTGACGAGGCCATCGTCACCACCTCCTGGCCCGGTGCATCTGCCGATGAGGTCGAGCGCCTGGTGACCACCCGGCTGGAGCGGGAAATCCGCGAAGATGTGGATGGCATTCGCGATCTGGAGAGCAGCTCCATCGCCGGGCTTTCGAGCATCAGCGTCGAGTGGGATTTCAGCCTTTCGGATTCCGGGCAGGCCAGCGCGCTGGCCGATTTGCGCGCCGCCATAGACCGCGTCGCCGATCTGCCGGCCGATGTGAAGGAGACCACCATCCGCGAGCTTTCGGTGGGCGAGCTGCGTGCGCCCTGCCTGGTGGCGGTGGCAGATATAGGCGGCGTGGGCGAACACGCCATCCGCGAAATTGCCCGGGCGCTGGAGCGCGAAATTGAGCGGCTGCTGGATGTGCGCAAGGCGACGATGCTCGGCGCGCGGGACCGCGAAATTCATGTGCTGCTGGACCGCGAGCGCGCGCTGCAATACGATCTGACCATTCCCGAAATATCGGCGGCCATTGCCCGCAACAATCAGAACATTCCGGCGGGCACCTTTCTCGATGCAACGCGGGGCGAGATCGCCGTGCGCGGACTCGGCAGCTTCACCACGCCGGAGGCGCTGGCGGCCAGCGTCATCAAAAAAGACGCCCAGGGCCGCCATGTGACGCTGGGCGAAATTGCGCGGGTCGAGCCGGGCTTCGAGACGCAGGTGCAGGCGGGGCGCTACAACGGCGCGCCGGCCATTTTCGTCAGCGTCTCTCACGAATCCGGCAGCGATGTGCGCAGCGTGGTGAAGCGCGTGCGCGGCGCAGTCGAAGAGTTCCGCGCGTTGCTGCCGCCCGGCGTCGAAATCACCATCACCCAGGATACCTCGCATTTCGTCAATGCGCGCATGGCGCTGCTGCGCTCAAATTTGCTGATCGGAGTCGTCGCCGTGGTCGCCGTGCTGTGGCTCAGCGTCGGCTTCCGCAGCGCGCTGCTCGCCCTGCTGGCGGTGCCTTTTTCCTTTCTGTTCGCCTTTGCGCTGTTTCCCTCGCTGGGCATGGGCATCAACAGCCTCTCGCTGATCGGCCTGGTCATGGTCTCGGGCATGCTCGTGGATCACACCATCATCATCATCGAGAATATTTACCGGCACATTGAAGAAGGGGAGGAGTTGCGCAGCGCCATTATTGAGGGCGCGCGCGAGGTCATGTGGCCGGTAATTACCACGGTGGCCACCACCATCGCCGCCTTCATGCCGATGTTTCTGGTCAGCGGCACCCCCGGCGAGTTCTTCTCGCTGTTTCCCAAGGCCGTCATCGTCGTGCTGTGCGGCTCGCTGCTCGAGGCGCTGATTGTGCTGCCCGCCCACTATCTGGACTGGGGGCGGCGGCGCGGGCGCGATGCGCAGGCCGCGCCGCCCGCCGGCTGGCTGGGCTTTTCGGCGCGATTGCGCAGCCGCGCCGACGACCTGCTGGGCCGCGCCCGGGGCGTCTACCTGCGCGGCCTGGAAGCCGTGATTCGGCACCGCGCCGTGTTTTTGGCGGCCTGCGTGGCGGCGCTGTTCTTTTCCTGCGGGCTTTCGAGGCATGTGCAGGTGGATCTGTTCAAGTCGGACTTCGACCAGATTTTCGTGAACCTGGACGCGCCCATAGATGCCGGCATTGCGCAGACCACCCGCGCCATGGGGCAGGTGGATGAGGCGCTGCGGGGCATGGGCGGCACGCTCACCGATTACACCGCCAACATCGGCATGAAATTCGAGGAGCTCTCGCGCCGCATGGGCGCGAACTACGGCGTCACCGTCGTGAGCTTTCCCAACACCCGGGAGAATGTGGCGCGGCCCGAGCGCGTGCTGGAAGCGGTGCGCGCCGAAGTCGCGCCGCTGGTGGACGCGAGCGCCGACATAGAGAACATTTATGTGGTGGGCATTCGCAACGGGCCGCCGGTGGGCTGGCCGGTGGCGATTCGCGTGGCCGCCGACGATTACCGCCTGGCGAAAGAAGTGGCGGGCGAACTCAAGGCCGAGCTCGCCACCATTCCCGGCATCTACAACATTCAGGACAACACGCCGCTGGGCCCGCGCGAATTTCGCGTGCGGCTCGACGAAGCTCGCGCTTCGCTGCACGGCCTGAGCTTCCAGGATGTGGGCCTGGCGCTGCGCGCCGCCAACGACGGCCTGGTCTCTTCCACCTTCAAGGATCCCGGCTCGGACGAAGATGTGGACATTCGCGTCATGCTGCCCGAGGCGCAGCGGCAGAGCTTTGCCGATTTGCTCGAGGTGGAGATTCGCACCCCCACCGGCGGCCGCGTGAAGCTCGGCGATGTGGCGCGCATTGAGGTGGACCGCAGCTACCGCTCGCTCGCGCACTACGAAGGCCGCCGGGTGGTGACCGTGCGCGCCAATGTAGATGGCGAAAACGCCACCTCGTTCTCCGCCAACAGCGCCATGAAGGCGCGCTTTGCCGATGTTTCCGCGCGCTGGCCCGGCGTGTCGCTGATGTTCGGCGGCGAAGGGCAGGCCACCGAGCGCAGCATTGGCGAACTCGGCAGCGCCTTTTTGCTGGCTGTAATTGCCATCTACGCAATTCTCGCCGCGCAGTTCCGCTCCTACGCGCAGCCGCTGCTGGTGATGAGCGTCATCAGCTTCGCCTACATCGGCGTAATTTTCGGCATGTGGTTGCTGGGCTACGCGCTCACCATGTATGTGATTTATGCGGTGATTGGTTTGGCCGGCATTGTGGTGAACGATTCCCTGGTGCTGATTGACTTCGTGAATCGCGGCCGCGCCCGCGGCCTTTCGCCGGTGGAGGCGGTGCGCGCTTCTTGCCGCGTGCGCTTCCGCCCCATCGTGCTCACCAGCGTCACCACCATTGCCGGGCTGTTGCCCATGGCGCTGGGCGCAGGCGGCACGCACCCGGTGTTCGGCCCCTTCGCCACCGGCCTGGTCTTCGGCCTGGCGGTGGCCGGCGGACTCACCCTTTACACCGTGCCCGCCCTTTACCTGTTGCTGGAAGGCGCCAAGCAGCGCATTGCCAACTGGCGCGGGCTGGTGCGGGGGCTGACTTAGGAGAGCTCCTCGCGGATGGCGTCGCCGGCGCGCCAGCCCAGCAGCAATTCGCCCTCTGCACCCAGGCTCGCCATTTGCTCGCGGGGCAGGCGGAAGATGGGGCGGCGGCCGCCCACGCGCAGATCCACGCTGTCGGGCCAGCCGTGAGAGCCGGACTCCACGCGCAGCGCCTCGTCGTCCCACAGCGGGCGGGGCAGCGGCGACGCGGGCCGCAGCCGGTCGCGCAGCACGGGCAGCAGATCGCCCAGGGCCTCGACCAACTGCGCGGCCTGTTCCGCCTCGCGCTTCGCATCGTCCGGCACCACGGCGCTCAGCACCAGCTCCACTTCGCCGTTGCGCGCTGAAGGATGGCGGCTCAGGCGGATCGGGCCGGTTTCTCCCTGCCGGGGAATGAGCAGGGCGCGGCGGGCGAGGGGCTCGGGCACCTCGCTCTCTTTCACGCGCAATAGCAGCGACAGGCGGCGGCGGCGCGCGGCGCGCTTTGAGAGAAAGGAGGGCACATCGCTCTTCCAGCCGCGCAGCGCGGCGGCCAGGCGCGCCGAAGGCGCGTTCAGCAGCAGCGCGCGCCCCAGCCAGGCGTCGCCGTGGCCAATGCGCGCAATGCCGGGGGCGTCGCCCAGCTCGGTAATGGCGAAGGGGCCGCTCAGGCTGCGCAGCTCGCCGTGCAGCGCTTCCAGGCGGCGGCGCAGCAGGCCGCGCAGGCTCGCCCCGGCTTTGCGGAAGCTCGCGCCGCCGCCCAGCGCGCTGCCCAGCAGCCGCGCCCGCGCCTCGCTGGAGGGCCGCCCCGGCACATCCTCCGCCAGCCCGAGCAGTTGCGCCGAAACGAAATCGCCCAGGCGGCCTTCGGCGCGGGACAGCGAGCGGGGCAGGCCGCGCGGGCCGCTCACCGCGGCGGGGGTGGGGCGCTGCGCCCCGGCGCGCACAAAGTTGGCGCGCAGCAGAGCCTCGGCCTCCAGATGGGCGGCGGCGGCCAGCTCGGCCATCAGCTCTTCCGCCTCGGCGGCGCTGGCGACAAATCCCCAGGCCTCGAGCTCGTCGGTGGTAATGGCGGGCACGCCCACATCGAGCCGGGCGTCGGGAAACAGCACCTGGTAGGCGATCTCATCCACCTGCAGGCCGCGCCGCTCAATGGGCGGCAGGCCGAAGGCGCGCAGGCAGCCCTCCAGGGCCGGGCCGGCGGGCAGAAAAAAAGGCTCGCGCAGGACATCGGGAATGCGCGACGCCGCCTGCTCTTCGGCGACCAGCACGCGCAGCCCGCCCATCGCCAGGCGCACCGCCGCGGCCAGTCCGGGCAGCGCGCTGCCGAGCACCAGCACATCCCAGCGCCTTGCGCGCCGCGGGCTGGCTGCGGAACGCGCCGCCATCTCAGCCGCCGTCTGCGCGGCGGGCGCGCGGCGGGCGCGGCGTCACCGCCCTGCGTCGCCCAGCGGGGCGAAGAGCAGCGGCGCGTCGCCCGGCCCCTTGGGTTCCACCGCGCCAATCAGATAGGCGCGCTCGCCCAGCGCGGCGAGCCGCTGCCGCACCTCGTCGGCCTGCTTGCGGTGCAGCACCAGCACCAGGCCAATGCCGCAGTTGAAGACGCGCAGCATTTCGCCTTCGTCAATGCCGCCGTGGCGGGCGAGCAGCCCGAAGATGGGCGGGCGCGGCCAGGCGGCGGGATCAATGCGCGCGCGCACGCCCTTTGGCAACACGCGCGGAATGTTGCCGGCGAAGCCGCCGCCGGTGATGTGCACAATGCCGTGCACATCGAAATCGCGCAGCAGGTTCAGCACGCTCTTCACATAAATTCGCGTGGGGGCCAGCAGCGCCGCTTCCAGCGTGGTGTTGAGAGAGTCCGGCGCGCTGCGCAATTCCAGCGCGCCCTGGCGCTGCCCTTCTTCCACAATGCGGCGCACCAGCGAAAAGCCATTGCTGTGCAGCCCGCCCGAGGCCACGCCAATCAGCACATCGTCCTGGCCGATGCTGGAGCCGTCTATCACGCGGTCGCGCTCCACCACGCCCACGCCGAAGCCCACCAGTTCCACATCGCCCTGGGCGTAGAAGCCGGGCATATTGGCGGTTTCGCCGCCCACCAGGGTGCAGCCCGCGCGCCGGCAGCCCTCGGCCACGCCGCGCAAAATTTGCGTGGCGATGGGCTCGTCCAGCCCCTCCATGGCGAGGTAATCGAGGAAGACCAGCGGCTCTGCGCCGTGCACCACCAGGTCGTTGGCCACCATGGCCACGCAATCTATGCCGATGGTGTCGTAGCGCCCCAGCAGCGAGGCGAACTTGAGCTTGGTGCCCACGCCATCTGCGCCCGCCACGAAGACGGGGTTGCGGTAGCGCTCAGGCGCTTTGAACAGCCCCGCGAAGCCGCCGATGGAGGAGAGAATCTCGGGCCGCAGCGTGCTGCGCGAGATTTCCGCAATGGTGGAGACGAATTCCTCGTCGCGCCCCAGATCCACCCCGGCTTCCGCATAGGCGGGCGCCGCATGGGTTGCAGGGGCCGATTCCGGCCGCTTCTTCCGGTTGCTCGGGCGGGCGCTCACTGGCGGAGAATTAGCATATTGAAAGCCCCGCGGGCATCAGCCGAGCACCAGCTCGGCAATGCGCCGCAGCTCTTCGCGGCTGCCGGGAAAGACCAGCAGGTGGGTCACCGGCGTGTCGCGCCAGGCGTCCAGGCGCTCGCGCACCCGTTCCGGCGGCCCCACAATGGAGACCTCGTCGCAAAAGTCGTCCGGCACCGCGGCAATGGCGGCCGCGCGATCTCCGCCGAGAAAGAGCCGCTGAATCTCCTCCGCTTCGGCCTCGTAGCCCATGCGCGCCATCAGCTCTTTGTGGAAGTTGCGCTTGCGCGAACCCATGCCGCCGATGTAGAAGCCGATGGCGGTGCGCACCGGCGCCAGCCCGCTCTGCACATCGCCGGTAATGCGGAAAGTCAGCCCGGCGCAGATTTCGAAGCCGGGCTTTGCGCCGCGCAGCGAATCGGCATAGACCTCTTGCCGGAAGGGCGAGTAGTAGAGGGGCAGCCAGCCGTCGCAGAGCTCGGCGGCCAGCGCCACATTCTTCGGCCCTTCGGCCCCCAGCAAAATGGGCAAATTGGCGCGCAGCGGGTGCGTGATGGGCTTGAGCGGCCGCCCCATGCCCCATGCCCCTTCGCCGCGGTAGGGCAGGGGATAGTGGGGGCCTTCGTTTTGCACCGGCGCTTCGCGCCGCAAAATCTGGCGGATAATGCCGATGTATTCGCGGCTGCGGGAGACGGGCTTGGCGAAGGGCTGCCCATACCAGCCTTCCACCACCTGCGGGCCGGAGACGCCGAGCCCCAGCGACAGGCGTCCGCCCGAAAGGTGATCCAGAGTAAGGGCGTGCATGGCTGTGGCCGCCGGCGTGCGCGCCGAAAGCTGCGCCACCGCCGTGCCCAGGCGAATGCGGCGGGTGTGCGCCGCCACCCAGGTCAGCGGCGTGAAGACATCGGAGCCCCAGGATTCTGCGGTGAAGACAATGTCGTAGCCCAGCCGCTCCGCCTCCTGGCAGAGCCCGGCGATATCCTCCGGCGGCTGCGCCTGCCAGTAGCCGAGCTGCAGACCGAGCTTGAGTTCCCGAGCCATGGGTTCCTCCTGCGCCTTCCGCGCCTTCTGCGCCGGTTGTGTGCGGGGAATCTTTACCACGCCCGCGCCCGGCCTGCGGGCCGCCGCCGGGCGCTGGGCTATGCTCGCCGTTGCGGCGGCGCGGGCCGCCGGGGAGTTGGGGGAGAGGAGCGTGGACGGGGAAACGCTGCGCGGCATTGTGGCCGAACTCTGCGGCCGGCCCGGGCACGAGAAAGTGCGCGCGCTGGTGCACCGGCTGCTGACTGACGGGTTGGGCGCGGCGAGTTCGCAGATTGACTTCGAGCGCCGCATTCCCGAGGCGCGCGGCGCGGTGGACGCCCTGCTGGGCCGCACGATATTTGAGTTCAAGAGCGATTTGCGGCACGAAGCGGGCGAGGCACAGAAGCAACTTGGCCGCTACCTGCCGGCGCGAGAGTCCAAAACCGGCGAGCGCTACATCGGCATTGCCGCGGACGGCGCGCGCTTCGAAACCTTCGCAACGCGCGGCGACGCGCTGCACCCGCTGGGCGGCTTTTCACCTTCGCCGGAACAGCCCCGCGAATTTCTGGTGTGGCTGGAGAGCGTTGTCGTCATGCAGGACGAGCTCTCTCCCGATATTCATGTGGTGTGCCAGGAACTGGGCCGCGAGAGCGCCACCTTCGCCCGCGCCATGCTGGAAATTGAGTCGCTATGGGGCGAAGTGGGCGCGCGCCCCGAATCGCGATTGAAGCGCGACCTGTGGCGCCGCCTGTTGCGCCTGGCCTACGGCGCAGAAGTGGGCGACGACCGGCTGTTCTTCCAGCACACCTACTTGAACGCCGTCGCCAAATCCGTGGCCTGGGCGGCGTTGGCGGGAAGTTTCCCCGATGACGGCGCGGCATTGCTGGGAGGGAAAGCGTTTCGCGATCTTGGAATCTCGGGCGTCGTCGAGTCCGATTTCTTTGACTGGATTTTGCAGGCCGAAGGCGGCGGCGCGCTGGTGCAGACCATCGCGCGGCAAGCGATGCGATTCCGGCTGCACGACATTCAGAGCGATATTCTGAAGGGGCTCTACGAGAGCTTGATTGACCCGGCGGCGCGCCACGACCTGGGCGAATACTACACGCCTGATTGGCTGGCCGCGCGTGTCTGTGAAGCGGCAATTGCAGATCCGCTGCGGGATCGCGTAATGGATCCCGCCTGCGGTTCCGGCACTTTCCTGTTTCACGCAATCCGGAAATTGCTGGCGGCGGCGGAAGAGGGCGGAGTCTCTCCCGCCGAGGCTGTCGCGCGCTGCGCGCGCAACATCGCCGGCATTGATGTGCATCCCGTCGCCGTCATTTTCGCGCGCATCACCTATGTGCTGGCGCTCATGCCCGCGCTGCAGCAGAGTCGCTCTAGAGATCTCAATGTTCCCGTCTATTTGGGCGACTCGCTGCAGTGGGATGTTGTCAACGGAGGAGAAGGCGGCCTGTTCAAGACGGGGGACAATCTGGAAGTCTATGTGCCACCGGGGGAGGGCGGCGAATCCTCCCGGCATCTGCGCTTTCCCTCCAGCGCCGCTGGCCGGGATATTTTTGACGGCCTGATTGAAGTGATGCTGGAGCACAGCGAGCGCACCGCGCCGTCTTCCGAAATGGACGACTGGTTGCAGCACCAGCCCGGCTTGAACGAAGATGAGCGCGCCACGCTGCTCGACACCTACGAAAATCTGCTGCAGCTCTGCAACGAGAGCCGCAACCACATTTGGGGCTATGTCGCCCGCAACGCCGCGCGCCCGGTGTGGCTCGCCACCGAGGAGCACCGCGCCGATGTGGTTATCGGAAACCCGCCTTGGGTGGCCTACCAAGCCATGAATGCCGCAATGCAACGCACCTTTCGCCGGGAGTGCGAGAGGGGTGGGCTTTGGGTTGGCGGCAAATCGGCCCCAGCGCAGGATATGAGCGCCTATTTCTTCAGCCGCGCGGCGGCGCTCTATATGCGCCGCAAGGGCCGCATTGCCTTGGTCATGCCACTGGCCGCCCTGAGCCGCGCACCCTACGGGAAGTTTCGCGCAGGCGTTATTGCACAGCGCGGAGAATCGAATGGCTTGGTGTTGCGCTTTTCGAAAGCCTGGCGATTCGATTCCGATGTGCAGCCGCTGTTTCCCGTGCCCTGCTGCGTGCTCTTCGCCCATTTGCGCAGCACAGAAGAGGCGAAGACGACGGCTGAGCACACGCTTCCGAGCCACTTGCGCGCGTTTTCCGGGCAATTGCCCCGGCGCGACGCCAGCGGGGAGCAGGCGGCCCGGGTGTTGAGAGAGAGCGAAATCGCCTGGCCGAGTGCGCCATCATCTGATACCGGCTCGCCTTACCGCAGCCGTTTCCGGAACGGTGCCTCACTGGTGCCGCGGCGCCTCGTTCTCGTTGAGCGCACTTCCCCGCCAGGGCCAATTCTGCAGTCTCCCGTTGTGCCCTATGTGCGGAGCCGCGTCGGCAACAGTGACAAAGCGCCTTGGAAGAATCTGCAGCCACTGGAAGGCATGATCGAAGCGGAGTTTCTGCGTCCTGTGCTGTTGGGAGAATCCATCGCGCCTTACCGCTTGCTGCGCCGATTCGAGGGAGTGATTCCCTGGGATGAGGAACTCGGCGTGTTGCTCGACTCCGCCGCCGCGCGCAAGGACGGGCATCGCTTTTTGTCCCTCTGGTTGAAAGAGGCAGAGATATTCTGGAATACGCACAGGAAAGGCGACCTTACTTTCATCAAGAAGCTCGATTACTACAGAAAGCTCTCCTCGCAGTTTCCGATTGCCAAACTGCGCGTAGTGTATTCGGCCTCCGGCACACTTCCATGTGCAGCCGTTCTCCGCGGCTCAGATAACTGCGTGGTGGAGCATGCGCTCTACTACTGCGCCTGCCGGACTCTGCGCGAGGCGCGCTATCTCACCGCCATTCTGAACAGCGAGACGCTGCGGAAGCGCGTGGAGCGCTACCAGGCCCGGGGGCAGTGGGGCGCGCGCCATTTCGACAAGTATGTCTTCAACCTGCCCATTCCCATTTTCGATGCGCGGGATTCCCTGCACACCGAGCTTGCCGATGCCGCCCGCCGCGCCGAGGCGGTAGCCGCCAAGGTGAAATTGGCAGAGGGCATTTACTTCACCCGCGCCCGCAAGCTCATTCGGGAGGCCCTGGCCGATGCCAGCGCCGCCACCGAGGTCGAGACTCGGGTCGCCCGCCTGCTCGGCTGAGCCGCCCCGCCGCGCTTGAATGTGCTAAGAGGGTGAAGTGCGGATCGCCGTCGTGATTCCGGCGCGCGACGAAGCGGACGGCATTTGCGCGGCTGTGCAGAGCGCCCGTGCGGCCGGGGTGGAGGTTCTGGTCGTGGACGGGGGCAGCGTGGATGCGACGGCGGCGCGGGCCCGCGCGGCGGGGGCGCGGGTGTTGCGCGCGTCGCCCGGACGCGCGCGGCAAATGCAGGCCGGCGCCAAAGCCGCCGGCGTCGGCGCGGATGCCATCCTGTTTTTGCACGCCGATACCCGGCTGCCCGCGGGCTACGCCGATGCGCTGCGGCAGGCGCTTGCGAATCCCCGCATTGCAGGGGGCGCTTTTGCGCTGCGCTTTGCCGAGCGCCGCCTTGCGCTGCGCTGGGTGGAATGGGGCCTGCGCCTGCGGTTGTGGTTGTTGTGGCTTCCCTACGGCGATCAGGCTGTGTTTGTGCGGCGCAGCGCGCTGATGCAACTCGGCGGCGTTCCGCAAGCGCCCATTATGGAAGATCTGGATCTGGTGCGCGGCATCCAGCGCCTCGGCGGTTTCGCGCTGTTGCGCAGCGCAGTCACCACCTCGGCGCGCCGCTATCTGGAGCGGGGCGTGGCGCGCACGGTGTGGCGCAACACGCTGGCCCTGGCGGGCTGGTCGCTGGGCCTTCCGCGCGCGCGGCTGGCGGCCTGGTATCGCGGCCGCCGCCGGGGCAACCCCAACCGGTGCCGCGGCTGATGGCGGAATCCGCAGTGCGCGGCGCGGGGGCGGGTGGGGCGGATGCGGCGCAGGCGCGCGCTGCAATAGCCGGGAATCGCCGCCGAATGTTCCGGCGCTTGTGGCGCTACATCCTCCGCAACCGGCGCGATTACCTGTGGGGCGTTGCGGCCACACTGGCTTATGCCGCGGTCTTTGCGCTGTTTCCGCTGACGGTGCTGTGGGCGGTTGCGGCCCTGGTAGATGGGGAGCCGGCGCCGCAGGTGCTGTTGCGCTGCCTGGCCGTGGCGGGGGTGGCCGTGGCGCGTTCCGGCGTGCGTTACTTCTCGCGCGTGCTGGTGTTCAACGCCGCCCGCGAGATTGAATTTCAACTGCGCAACGATTTTTTCGCGCACCTGCTGCGTATGCCGCAATCTTTCTACCGCACCTGGCGCACGGGAGACCTGATGAGCCGCGCGGTCAACGATCTCACCGCGGTGCGGCTGCTGCTCGGCCTCGGCCTGCTGAATGTGGCGCAAACTCCCGTCATGCTGGTCACCGCCATCGGCATGATGTTCTACCTGAACGCGGAACTGACGGTTTGGGTCATGTTGCCCATTCCGCTCTTTGTGCTGATTGCCCGCGGCTTCGGCCGCTCCATGCACGCCAGCAACCTGGCGGTGCAAGAGGGCTTGGCGGAAATGTCGAATCAAATGCAGGAGAACATCTCCGGCATTGCCGTCATCAAGGCATACGCCGTGGAAGCGGCGACCGGCCGCCGCTTCGCAAAGCTGAGCCGCGATCTCTACGAGCGCTCCATGCGCGCCGCCCGCCTGCAGGGCGGTATGCCCGCGCTCACCGGCTTGCTGCCGAACATCGGCCTGCTGATGATCTTTGTGGTGGGCGGCAACATGATGCTGTCCGGACAAATGGGCGTTCCCGAATTCTTCGCCTTTGTGCTCTACAACACCGAACTCTCCATGCCGCTCTTTTTCATGGGCTGGCTCTTCACGCTGGTGCAGCGCGGCACGGCCTCCATGCAGCGCATAGACGAGGTGCTCTCGCTGCAGCCCGCCATTGCCGATGCGCCTGCCGCTTCCACGCCCCGCGCACCCCGCAGCGGCGGGCTGGATGGAGAGATTGAGTTCCGCAACCTCTGCTTCCGCTATCCCGGCAGCGAAGCTCGCCCGCCCGCCCTGCAGGACATTACGCTGCGCATTCCCAGGGGCGCGGTGGTGGGCATTGTCGGCCCCGTCGGCGCGGGCAAGACCACCCTGGCCTCGCTGATCCCGCGCATTTACCAAACGCAGGAGGGCATGCTGCGCATGGATGGGCGCGATGTGAACAGCATTCCGCTGCGCGAACTGCGCAACTCCATCGCCTTTGTGCCGCAGGATCCGTTTTTGTTCTCGATGAGCCTCGATGAGAATATCGCCTACGGGCTGCCGGAATCGCTTTCGCAGGCAGAGCGCCACCGCCTGGTCCGCTGGGCCGGAGATCGCGCGCAACTGAGCCGCGATGTGCTGGAGCTTCCACAGGGCTACCGGACGCTGGTGGGCGAGCGCGGCGTGATGCTCTCGGGCGGACAGCGGCAGCGCGCCGCGCTGGCCCGGGCACTGGCCAAGGAAGCCGGTATTCTGGTTTTGGACGACACGCTTTCGGCGGTGGATGCGCAGACCGAAGCCGCCATTCAGGAGAACCTGCGCGAAATTTTCGCCGGGCGCAGCGTCGTCGTCGTGGCCTCGCGGGTCGAAACGGTTTGCGAAGCGGATTTGATTGTCGTGCTCGACGAAGGCCGCATTGTCGAGCGCGGCGTGCACCGGGAGCTCGCCGCTGCCGGCGGACTTTACGCGCGCCTGTTGCGCGAGCAACAGGAAGAGCGCCGCCTTGCCAGCGGACTCGATGCATTGGGAGCCGCAAAGTGAGCGCCGCCGCCATTGGATTCGAAGAGGACGCCCTTGGCAAGGCCATAGACCGCAAGCTGCTCGCGCGTTTGTGGCGCTGGGTTGCGCCGAGCCGGGGCAAGGTGCTGCTCACGCTGTTCCTGGTTTTCCCGATGTTTCTGGCGCAGATTGCGCCCGCCTGGGTCATCAAGAACGGGCTGGACCGCGAGATTGTGCCGGTGCTGGCAGAGCGCGGACTCGTCGCACTGGAGCAGGCGCCGGCAGCCGGGGGGCCGCCGTGGCTCATGGCCATTTTGTCCCCGCCGCCGGGCGTGCCGCCGCTCTGGTGGCTGGGCGGCCTGGCCTGCCTGGGCTACGCGCTTTTCGCCGCACTGCAATACGCGCAACTGCTGGTCATGGTCAGCACCGGACAGGCGGCCATGCGCAATCTGCGCTGCGAGGTCTTCGAGCACATTCAGCGGCTGCACATGGGATTTTTCGACAGACACCCGGTGGGCCGCCTGGTGACCCGCACGACCAGCGATGTGGAGCACCTGGGCGAGATGTTCAGCGCCGGGCTGGTGCTGCTGGTTACCGATGTGCTGCGCATGGTGGGCTTTGCCGTGGTGCTGTTTTTGGCAGACGCCAGGCTGGCGCTGTTTACGCTGTTGGTGGTGCCGCCCATGGCGCTGGCGATGGTGATCTTCCGCCTCAAGGTGCGCGAGGCGTTTCGCCGGGGGCGCATTTTTCTGGCGCGGCTCAACGCGAACATTCAGGAGAGCGTGACCGGCATGAAGGTGGTGCAGCTTTTCAACCGCCAGCGCCGCAGCCAGCAGCACTTCGAAGCATTGAACGGCGCGCACCGCGACGCCTGGCTGCAGAGCATCCGCTACGACTCCGCGCTGTTCTCGGTGGTGGAACTGGCCAGCGGCCTGGTCGCGGCCATTGTCATTGCCCAGGCATTTGGCAGCGCCAGCGCCGGCACCATCTTCTTCTTTCTGCGAATCATGACGATGTTCTTCATGCCGCTGCGCGATCTCTCGCAGAAATACTCGGTGATGCAATCGGCCATGGCGAGCCTGGAGCGCATTTTGCAGTTGCTCGACACAAAGCCCGCCATTGCCGATGCCCCCGCGCCGCGCCGCGTTGCGCGCGCCGCCGGGCCGCGCGGCGAGATTGTCTTTGAGCGCGTTGGCTTTGCTTACGGCGATGGCGAATGGGTGCTGCGCGATCTCTCCTTCCACATTGCCCCCGGCGAAAAGGCCGCCTTTGTGGGTCCCACCGGCTCCGGCAAGACCACCATCATCAACCTGTTGACGCGGCTCTACGAAGTGGGGGAGGGCCGCATTCTGCTCGACGGAGTGGATATCCGCGAGTTGCCCCAGCGCGAATTGCGGCGGCGCATCGGCACGGTGCTGCAGGATGTGTTTTTGTTTGGCGGCAGCATTGAGGAGAACCTGTCGCTGGGCCGCGAGGATATCTCCACCGCGCAGCTTCGCCGCGCCGCCGCCGCGGTGGAAGCCGACCGCTTCATTCGCCAACTGCCCGAGGGCTACCGCACCGAGGTGCGCGAGCGCGGCGCAAACTTCTCAGCGGGGCAGCAGCAATTGCTCTCTTTCGCCCGCGCGCTTGCCCACGGCGCAGACATTCTGGTGCTGGACGAAGCCACCAGTTCCATAGACAGCGCCACCGAGGCGCTGGTGCAGCACGGCATCCATGTGCTCATGGAGGGCAAGACCAGCCTGGTCATCGCCCACCGCCTCTCCACCATCCGCGATGTGGACCGCATCTATGTGCTGCACCAGGGCCGCATCCGCGAAACCGGCAACCACACCCAACTCCTCGCCCAAGACGGCCTCTACGCCCGCCTCCACCACCTCCAACACACCAACCCCCGCCCTTCCACCGCGCTGTGAATTGCTGCAAGCGGCTTCCGGGAGTTCCAAGTGCCGCCGACTGCGCGCGATGCGGGCTTTGCTGAGGCGGTAGAAGCGCTGGCTGCGGCGCGTGCGAGGGGCGAGCACCCTGCTGCGCTCGTCGTCACCACGCTCTCCCCGCGCCGCCTGCAGGAGTTGCGTCTCCCGAGCGCCGGGGAGCCACGGGATGTGCTGCTTTCTGGGCAGACCACCGATAGCCACGATCGTTTTCGGGGTTTTTCCGATGAGGATTGGCGGCGCATTGCGAATTTGCTGAGAGAGGGCTGCAACTGGACTGAAATTGAAAATCGTCCGGGTGTTCGCGTGCTTTGGATTGAGGGAGCAAAGATTTGGATGGCCGTTGTCAAGCAGGCCCAGAAGGGCAAGCGAGAATTGTTCTTGATAACAGCACACCGCGCGCGGCCTCGCGATATCAGGAAATTGCGCGGGTCGAAAAAGAGGGGCGGAGCGTGAGCCCTGGGGGGCCGCCACCCCCCCGCGCCATCGGCAAACGGCCCCTCTCGCAAAGGGCTGTTCGCACTCGGGATGGACGGCTGGCGGAATTGGTGTGTCTCAGGCGCTCACGCCTCGGAATGTGCCCCTTTTCGCCCGCCTCTGTCAACCCCCGAAATCAGGCCCCTCCGGCCCTTGCGGCGGAGGGAGGCGGGGGGCGGAAATCTCTGCCGCGCTGTGAATTGCTACGAGCTTTGGGGCGCGTTCGGGCAGGGAGGGGCAGGTGGGCGCCTGGCTGCCCCGGAGGGCAAAATTGGCAAATTCCCTGGCTGCTTTCGGGACGGACCGCCGAGAGACACGAACGTGAGCGCCTGGGGGGCCGCCACCTCCCCCGCGCCACTGTTCCCGGCAGGGCCTTGCCATGCCCCGCAGAGCCTTGAATGGACGGCAGGCGAATGTCTCAGGTGCTCCCCGGGATTCTGCTTCCGCCTGTGCCTTTCGTCAACCCACCCCTCGAAATTAGCCCCAACTGCTCTTGTAGCGACCCCACGGCCCCCGGCCCGGTCCCGGAGGAGGCCCACGGCCCTTGTGGCGGCCCCTGCGGCCCCGTCAGGGGCCGGGCGGGAGGCGGAAATTTGTGGTTGCGCTTGGGGGGTGGGGGGTGTAAGAATGGCGGGGCCAGCCCCCCGAAAGCGTAAACGGCGAATTGCCCGCCCCCCGTGGCCCGCGCCTCCTCCCGCGGCCCCCGCGAGGGGAGCGAGGACACCTTGCGGATCAAGTCGCTGCAGATCGCGGGCTTCAAGAGCTTTGCCTCCGGCGCCTCCTTCTCTTTCGGCGCGGGCATTACGGCCATTGTCGGCCCCAACGGCTGCGGCAAGTCCAATGTGGTGGATGCCATCCGCTGGGCAATGGGCGAGCAATCGCCGCGCCGCCTGCGCGGCAAGGGCATGGAGGATGTGATCTTCGCCGGCTCCGATGCCCGCGCCCCGGTGGGCCTGTCGGAGGTGACGCTCACCTTCGACAACTCCGACGGCGTGGCGCCCCCGGCCTTCGCGGCTTACGCAGAGATTCAAATCTCCCGCCGCCTCTACCGCTCGGGAGATTCCGAGTATCTCATCAACCGCACGCCCTGCCGCCTGCGCGATGTGCTCGATTTCTTCCGCGATACGGGCATTGGCACCAAGGGCTACACCATTGTGGAGCAGGGCCGCATTGCCGAGATCGTTTCGGCGCGCCCGGAAGATCGCCGCGGGCTCATTGAAGAGGCCGCGGGCATCTCCAAGTTCAAGGCGCGCCGCCGGGAAGCCGAGCGCAAGCTCGAATCCACCGGGCGCAACCTGTTGCGGGTGCGCGACATCCTCGGCGAAATCCGCCGCCAAATTTCTTCCATCGAGAGGCAGGCGCGCCGCGCCGCGCGCTACAAGCGGCTGCGCGAAATGCAGCGCCATCTCGATCTCTCGCTTTCCGCCGACGAGCGCGCCGATTTGCAGGCGGAGCTGAAGGCGGGCCGCGCGCGCCTGACCGAGCTGCGCAATGCCGCCGCCGCTGCAGAGTCGCGCCTGGCCGAATGCGAATCGGGGCTCGAACAGAGCCGCCTTGCGCTGGCCGAGCGCGAGCGCATTTTGAGCCAGGGCAACGAGGCGCTGTTGCAACTGCGCGGCGCCATCAAAGAGCTGGAGAGCCAGATTTCCTACCAGCGCCGCGAGCGCGCCTCGCTGGCGGAAACCGGCGAAGCCCGCGCCCGCGAACGCGAGCAGTTGCAGGCGCAGTTGCAGGCCGCCGAACAAGAGCGGACGCAGCAGGCCGCCGAGCTGGAGGTGGTGGAGGCCGCGCTGGCCGAGCAATCTGCTTCGGCGCAGGCGGCGGAAGACGAAGCCCGCGCGGCAGAGCAGGCGCTGCGCACTGCCGAGCAAGAGCGCGATGCCGGCAACCGGGCGCTGGTCGAGGCGCACACGCGCATTGCCCGTGCCGAAGACCGCATTGCCGCCATTGCCGAGCGCCGCGCCGAAATTGAGCGCCGTCTGCGCGGCGCCGATGAGCAGCTGGAACTGCAATGCACCGAGGGCGCGCGCGCCGAGCGCGAGCACGGCGAAAACGAAGAGGCGCTGCGCGGCTTGCTCGCCGAGCGCGAGCGGCTGATGGGCCTGTTGCGCGACGCCATTGCGCGCCACGCCGAAGCCGCCGAGCGCCTGCGCCAGCAGGACGGCGAACTGCGCCAGCACCGCGAGCACGGCGAGGCCCGGCGCGCCCGCCTCGCTTCGCTGCGCGAGTTGCTGGCGCGGCGCGAGGACATTGGCCAGGGCGTGCGGCGGCTTTTGGAAGCGCCGGGGGCCGGGGGCGAACTGGGCCTGCGCGGCCTGGTGCGCGACGGCTTTGAGGCAACGCCGGAATGCGAGCGCGCCCTGGAAGCGGTGCTGGCCGAGTGCGCCGAAGGCGCGGTGGTGGCCGCCGGCGCGCCCGCCCTGCGCGCCCTGGAGGCGCTGCATCAGAACGCCGCCGGCCGCGGCGTGCTGGTGCTCGACCCGCCGCCCGCAACCGGAGAATCGCCTGCAAGCGCCGAGTCTCTGCCCGCCGCAGAGCTGGCGGCTGCGCCCGGCGAGCCGCTGCTCAACTTCGTGCAGCTGCGCCCGGGTTTTGAGGCGGTGGGGCGCGCGCTGCTGGGGCGCGTCCGCTTGGTTGCCGATCTTTCCGAGGCGCTTCCGGAGCACGGCGCGCAGCGCTTTGCCGCGACTTTTGTCACCCGGCGCGGCGATGTGCTGACGCCGGACGGCGTGGTGCGCGGCGGCGGCGCGGATTCGCCGGGGCCGCTTTCGCGCGTGCGCGAGGTGCGCGAGCTGGAGCGCGAGGTGGCGCAACTGGATTCCGCAACCGAGGCGCTCGCGCAGAGCCGCGCCGAAGCCGAGTCGGCGCTGCACAGCGCTGCGGAAGAGCTCGACAACCTGCGCAATCGCCATCACACGGCGGCGCTGGCCGTCGCCACCCGCGAAAAGGATCTGGAGCGGACGCAGGAGCGCGTGAAGGCGCTGGACGAGGCGCAGCAGGGGCGGGCCACTGAGCGCGACGGATGGCTCGCCGAAGCCGAAGGGCTGGAGGCCGAGGCCCAGGGGCTGCAGAGCGAGCTGGCCGAGTCCCGCGATTTGCGCGTGCAGCGCCAGCGCCAACTGGATGCGCTGGGCGTGCGCGCCGCGGGCGCGAGCCGCGAGCTTTCGCGGCTGGAAGCGCTGGCTACCGAACAGCGCGTGCAGCGCGAGGGCCGCGCTGAATCTCGCGACCGGCTGCGCGCGGGTTTCGAGCGCGCGGCGAACCTCGCCGAAGAGACGCGGGGCTGGATTGCGCAGCGCGAGAGCGAAATTGCCGCGGGCGAAGAGCGCCGGGGCGCGCTGCGAGATTCCATTGCCGAGGCCGAGTCTGCGCTGGCCCTGCGCCTGCGCGAAGAGGAAGCCTCGCGGCAGAGCAGCGAGCAGAAGCGCGACGCCTACGAGCGCGAGGCGGAATCTGTGCGCACTCTGGAAGAGAGCGCCCGCAGCGCGCGGGGCGATTTGGAAGCGCGGCGCGGCGAGGCGCAGGAATCCGAACTGGCCGCGCGCGAGTTGGAGCTGCGCCTGCAGCATCTGGAGGAAGCGGTGCTGGAGCGCTGGGGCATTGCGCTCGATCACTGGCGCCCGCCCGTCCCCGGCGCGGAAGGCGCAGAGGGCGCGGAGGGGGAATCGCCCGCCGAAGCGCAGCGCGCCGAGGGCGCAGAGGGCGCGGACGAAGCGCAGCGCACCGCCGCAGCAGAGCCGGCCGCCGAAGCGCAGCCCGATGCGGCGGCGCAGGATTCGGGCCAGGCGGCGCGCGAGGCGCGGGAGGCGCGCGAGCTGGCGGAGCTGCTGTCGCAGAGCCGCGGGCAGCGCCGCGAGCGGCTCTCCGCGCTGCGCAAGCGCATCGAGTCCATCGGCGAGGTGAATCTCGGTGCCATTGAGGAGCACGAGGAGCTGCGCGAGCGCTTCCGCTTTTTGGAAGAGCAGCGGGGCGATCTGGAGGGCAGCGTGACGCGGCTGCGCGACGCCATTGCGCGCATCAACCGCAGCAGCCGCCGCCGCTTCCGCGAAACCTTCGAGCAGGTAGATGCGCGCTTCCGCAAGAACTTCCCGCGGCTGTTTCAGGGCGGGCGCGCCGCGCTTTCGCTTACCGAAAGCGAAGATGTGCTGGAAGCCGGCATTGAGATTATGGCGCAGCCGCCGGGCAAGCGGCTGCAGAGCGTGAACCTGCTCTCCGGCGGCGAAAAGACCATGACCGCGCTGGCGCTGCTGGTCTCTGTCTTTCAGGTGCGCCCCGCGCCCTTCTTCCTGCTCGACGAGGTAGATGCCGCCCTGGACGACGCCAACATCGGCCGCTTCAACGAGATTGTGAAAGAGCTGGCCGCCGATTCGCAGTTCCTGCTCATCACCCACAACAAGCGCACCATCGAAGTGGCCGATGTGCTCTACGGCGTGACCATGGAAGAGCGCGGCGTCTCCAAACTCGTCAGCGTCGCCTTGAACTGAAGCCCGCCCGGCGGGCCGCCCACCGGCTGCCATTGCCGCCGCCGCTGGCCGCCCCCGGCCGCCCGCCCGCCGGGGCGGGGTGGCGGCGGGGCGGGGGCGTGCTATCTCCGGGGCTTCCCGCGGTCCCGGGAAGTCCGGCGATGGATGTGTTCGATCCCCGGGAGGCGGCGCCGGAAGAGCGCGCCGCCTTCCTGGCGTGGCTTGCCGTGCAGCGGCGCTTCGGCCTTTCGCGCTCGCGCAGGCTGCCCGCGGCGTTTCGCCAGCTCGGCGCGGGCGCGGGCGCGCCCGCTGATGTGGCGGCGCTGGCGCGCTCTCACGGCGTTGCGCCGCTGGCCGCGGGCGAGGCGCAGACGCTGCTGCGCGCTCTGGCCCAGGCCGGTGTGCGCGGGGTGCCGCTGGGCTCGGCCTTTTACCCCGCGCGCCTGGCCCGGCTGGACGATGCGCCGCCGCTGCTCTTCGTGCGCGGCAATCCGGGCCTGTTGCTGGCGCGCTGCGTGGCCATGGTGGGGGCGCGGGCGGCCACGCCCTACGGGCAACGCGTGGCCCGGCAGTTTGCGTCAGAGCTGGCGCGGGCCGGGCTGGTGGTGGTCTCGGGCCTGGCGCTGGGGGTGGATGCCGCCGCCCACCAGGGCGCTCTGGAAGCCGGCGGCGCCACCATTGCCTTTTTGGCCTGCGGCCCCGAGCGCATCTACCCCAACGCCCACCGCGGCCTGGCCGGGCGGGTGGCGGGGCAGGGCGCGGTGGTCTCCGAGTTTCCCGTGGGCGCGCCGCCGCGCAGCTACCACTTCCCCTATCGCAACCGCCTCATCAGCGCCATTTCAGAGGCGGTTGTGGTGGTAGAGGCGCGCATTCGCAGCGGCTCGCTCACCACCGCCGACCACGCCGCCCGGCAGGGGGTGGATGTCTGGGCCGTCCCCGGCCCGGTAGATCGCCCCACCAGCGAAGGCCCCCACCGGCTGTTGCGCGATGGCGCTGCGCCTCTCACTGCGGCGGCAGATTTGCTGGAGCAGCTCGGCCTCTCCCCGCCGCGCCGCAAGGCCGCGCCGCGCGCGAAATCGCAGAAAGGCGCAGCGCCGCCTTCCGCCGCCGCCGCCGCCGCCGCGCCCGCCGCTTCCACCGCGCCCGCAGACTCCGCCGCGCCCGGCGATGCGCTGGCGCGCGGCGCGCTGGAAGCGCTGCGGACGGAGCCGCGCGATGAGGAAGAGCTTTCGGCGCTGCTGGAGGCCGCCCCCGGCGCAATTGCCGCCGCGCTGGCGCAGCTTGAAATCGAAGGGCTGATTTGCCGCGGCCGCGACGGCCGCTGGGCCCCCCGCTGAGCAACGCGCCGCGAGAAATGGTTATGCTCGCGCGCGGGAGGCAACTTGGCTTTGGACTGGGCGGCGGCCCTCGACGGCTTCGAGCGGCATCTGCGCGCAGAGCGCAACTTTTCGCCCCACACGCGGCGCGCCTACGCCGCCGATGTGGGGCAGCTCGCGGCCTTTGTGGGAGAAGGGCGCGGCCCGCAAGCGGTGCGCGCCGAAGATGTGCGCGGCTTTCTGGCCGCCCGCCACGGCGGGCAATCCCCCGCCACCCTGGGGCGCAAGCTGGCCTCGCTGCGCAGCTTCTTCCGCTACCTGGTGCGCGGCGGCGCGTGCCGGGCCGATCCCACCATTGGCATTCCCGCGCCCCGCGCCCCGCGCGGCCTGCCCAAGCCGCTGCCGGTGGACGATTGCCACGCCCTGCTCGACGGCGCGCCCCAAGGCGCAGCCGCCGAAAGCGCCGCACAGGCCGCCTCCGCAGCGCCCGGCTCTGCCGCGCCTGCCGAAGGCGCGGCGGCGCTGCGCGACCGGGCGATGTTCGAGCTGCTCTACGGCACCGGCGTGCGGGTGGGCGAGCTGGTGGCGCTGGATGTGCGCGATGTGGATTTGCACAGCGGGGTGGTGCGCGTGTGGGGCAAGGGCGGCAAAGAGCGCGTGCTGCCTCTGCCGGGGCAGGCGCGGCAGGCGCTGGAGCGCTGGCTCCATGCCCGCCGCCACCGGGGCGCGCTGGCCGAGCCGCTGTTTCCGTCGCTGCGCGGGCGGCGCGGCGCTGCGCCGGGGCGGCTGGATCCCCGCGATGTCCGGCGGCGGCTGCGCAAGCGCGCTTTGGAGGCGGGCCTGCCGGGCCGGGTTCACCCGCACAGGCTGCGCCACAGCTACGCCACTCATCTGCTGGATATGGGCGCAGACCTGCGCGCCATTCAGGAACTGCTGGGCCACGCGAGCCTCTCCACCACCCAGCGCTACACCGCCGTTTCGGCGGAGCGGCTGGTCGCCGTCTATGACAGCGCCCACCCCCGCGCCCGCCGCTCTCCCAATCCCGCAACAGGCGGGGCCGCGCCCGGCGCGCCGGCCGCGCCCGGCGGCGAGCCCGCCAAGCCCGCCAAGCTCGCCGCATCCGCTGCGCCCGCCGCGCGGGCGGAGGGCTGAGTGCAGCGCTTGCGGGCCACCACGGTGCTGGGCGTGCTGCGCGGCAATTCCATTGCGCTGGCGGCGGACGGGCAGGTGACCCTGGGCGATACCGTAGTGAAGGCGGGGGCGCGCAAGGTGCGGCGGGCCGAGCGGGGCGAGGCGTTGCTGGGCTTTGCCGGCGGGGCCGCCGATGCGCTGACGCTCTCCGAGCGCCTGGAAGAGAAGCTGGAAGCGCACCCCGGAAATGTCCGCCGCGCGGCGGTGGAGCTGGCCCGGGATTGGCGCGCCGACCGCGTGCTGCGCCGTCTGGAGGCCATGCTGCTGGTGGGCGACCCGCAGGCGCTGCTGGTGGTATCGGGCAAGGGCGATGTGCTGGAGCCCGACGATGGCATCGCTGCAGTGGGGGCCGGTGGCGCGTATGCGCTTTCCGCCGCCCGCGCTTTGGCGCGCCACACCGAGCTGGCGGCTGGCGAAATCGCCCGGGAGGCGCTGGTGCTGGCTTCCGAAATCTGCATCTACACCAATGACCAGGTGCAGGTGGTGACGCTGCCGTGAGCGCGCCCGAAGCGCCGCGGCTCTCGCTGACGCCGCGCGAAATCGTCTCGGAGCTGGACCGCTATGTGGTGGGGCAGCGCGAGGCGAAGCGCGCCGTGGCCATTGCGCTGCGCAACCGCTGGCGCAGGCAGCGCGTGCGCGGCGAGCTGCGCGACGAGATTTCGCCGAAGAACATCATCATGATCGGCCCCACCGGCGTGGGCAAGACGGAGATTGCGCGGCGCTTGGCGAAGCTGGCGCATGCGCCCTTTATCAAAGTGGAAGCCTCGAAGTTCACCGAGGTGGGCTATGTGGGGCGCGATGTGGAATCCATGGTGCGCGATTTGGCAGATTTGGCCGTGCGCATGGAAACCGCCGAGCAAAAGGCCGCGGTCATGGAGCGGGCGCAGGAGCGCGCCGAAGAGCGCTTGCTGGACGCATTGTTGCCGCAGCCCGCCTCTGCCGCGCCCGCCACACCGGGCGCGCCGGGCGCAGACTCCACACCGCAGAGCGCCGGCGAAACCCGCGCCAAGCTGCGCCGTATGTTGCGCGATGGAAAGCTCGACGGCCGCGAAGTGGAAGTGGAGGTGGCGCCCACGAGAGATGCGCCCTCGCTCTCGGTGCTCACGCCGCAGGGCCTGGAAGAAATGGGCGCGCAAATGCGCGATTTGATCGGGGATTTGTTCGGCGGGCGCAGCCGCAAGCGCCGCATGAAAGTGCCCGCCGCGCTGGCGGCCTTTGCCTCGGAAGAGGCCGGCAAGCTGGTGGATTCGGACGCAATCCGCGAGCGCGCCGTGCAGCGCGTGGAGCAGGGCGGCATTGTCTTTTTGGACGAGGTGGACAAGGTGGCAGCCCGGGCGGATGCGGCGCGCGGCGGGCCGGACATTTCGCGCGAGGGCGTGCAACGCGACCTGCTGCCCATTGTCGAAGGCTCCACAGTGCAGACCCGCCACGGCCCGGTGCGCACCGATCACATTCTCTTCATCGCCGCCGGCGCTTTCCACGCGGCCAAGCCCGCAGATCTGATCCCCGAACTGCAGGGCCGCTTCCCCATTCGCGTCGAACTCGAAAGCCTGGGCCGCGGCGATTTCGCGCGCATTCTCACCGAGCCGAAGAATTCGCTGGTGCGGCAATACCAGGCGCTGCTCGAAACCGAAGATGTGAAGCTCTCCTTCACCGAGGAAGGCGCGCAGGCCATTGCCGCCATTGCCGCGCAACTGAACGAGCGCGGCAACGACATTGGCGCGCGCCGTTTGCACACCGTAATGGAGCGGCTGCTCGACGAGCTGAGCTTCACCGCCCCCGACCGGGGCGGCGCTTCGCTGCAGGTGGATGCAGAATTCGTGCAGGAGCGCCTGGCGGGCCTGCTGCGGGATGAAGATATCTCCCGCTACATACTCTGAGCCGATGGTGCAGCAGTGGATTGACAAAGCCCGCGTGCTGGTGGAGGCGCTGCCCTATATGCGGCGCTTTCAGGGCAAGATTCTCGTCATCAAGTCCGGCGGCCGCGCCATGAACGACGCCGCGCTGCGCGAATCCTTCGCCGTGGATGTGGTGCTGATGAAGCACATTGGCCTGCGCCCGGTCATCGTCCACGGCGGCGGGCCGCAGATTGCGCGAGAACTGGAGGCGCGCGGCATCGAATCGCGCTTTGTCAACGGCCTGCGCGCCACCAGCGACGCCGCCATGGAGGTGGTGGCAGAGGTTTTGGGCGGCGAATTGAACCGCGCCATTGTGGAGCGCATTGCGCAGGCATTGGGGCCGGGCGGCGAGGCCGAGGGCCTGCGCGGCGACCGGGACGGAATTTTGCAGGTGCGCCGCCGCAGCGAGGCGCTGGGGCGCGTGGGCGAAGTGGTGGCGGTGAACGCCGCGCCCATCCGCGCGGCTCTGGAGCACGGGCGCATTCCCGTGGTGGCGCCGTTGGGGGCGGACGAGGCCGGCCTGCCCCACAATGTCAACGCCGACGAGGCGGCCGGCGCCATCGCCCAAAAGCTCGCCGCCGAAAAGCTGATTTTGCTGACGGATGTGGAAGGGGTGCGCGGCGCGGGCCAGCAAACCATCTCGCAACTCGGCGCAGAAGAAGCGCAGCGATTGATTGGCGAAGGCGTGATTGAAGGCGGCATGATTCCCAAAGTCACCTGCTGCCTGGCCGCCCTGCGCGGCGGGGTGCAGCGCGCCCACATTGTAGATGGCCGCATTCTGCACGCCCTGCTACTGGAAATCTTCACCGACGAGGGCGTCGGCACCCTGCTGCTGCGGGAAGACGCGGCGGGCTGAGGCAATCCATGGCTGAATCCAAATCCGGGAAGCGCAACCCGCCGGCTGCGGGGGGCGAGCAATTCCGCAGCGCGCTGCAGCAACTCGCGGCGGTGTTGCAGGCGCAGGACGCAAAGCGCCCGACCATATCTGCCGCCCCGGAGGATCAGTTGAAGGAGCCGGTAGCTGCCGTGCTGCGCGGCGCTGCGGCAGCGCTCGGGCACAAGGCCGAAACCAGGCCGGAAGCGCGGGCCGAGGGAATCGGCGCGCGCCCCGATATCGGCGTTGCGGTGAATAACCTGCTCTGCGGCTATGTGGAATTGAAGGCCCCCGGCGCGGGCAGCGATCCGCGCCGCTTCAAGGGCCGCCATAACAGGGAGCAGTGGAAGCGGCTCTCTGCTCTGCCCAACCTGCTTTACAGCGACGGCCACACTTTCTGCCTGTGCCGCAACGGCGAGGTGGTGCGCGGGCCGCGGGCGTTCTCTGACGAGAACGCCTTGCGCGAGATGTTATTTGATTTCCTCAACTGGGAACCCATGGTTCCCACCCGCCCCCGGCAGTTGGCGAAGTTTCTCGCGCCCATTTGCCAGATGATTCGCGCCGATGTGGAAGCCGCCTTGCAGCAGCCGGAATCCGCCATTTCGCAATTGGCGGGGGAGTGGCGCGGTTCGCTGTTTCCCAGCGCCGACGATGCCCAATTCGCCGATGCCTATACGCAGACGCTCACCTACGCCATGTTGCTCGCGCGCCTGTCTGGCGCGGATGTGCACTCCACCGAGGCGGCGGCCATTGCTCTGGAAAACGACAATCCGCTGCTCGCGCAAGTGCTGCGCGTGCTGGGGCAACTCGAAGCCCGCGCCGAAATCGGCCTGGGGCTGGATTTGCTGACCCGCGCGCTCAGCGCGGCATCGCCCACTGCGCTGCGGGCCAGGGGCAATGATGAGCTTTGGCTGCATTTCTACGAGGGCTTTTTGGCGGAATACGATGCGAAGCTTCGCAAGAAGTCCGGGGCTTACTACACGCCGCACCAAGTGGTGAATTGCCAGGTGCGGCTGGTTTCGGAACTGCTGAATCGGCGCTTCGGCAAGCCGCTGGCCTTTGCCGATGAGGGCGTGACTTTTCTCGATCCCGCCGCTGGCACCGGCGCTTATCTGGTCGCTGCCGTGCAGCACGCGCTCAAACTGGTGCAGAGGAAGCATGGCAAAGGTGCGGTTCCCGAACGCGCCAGCCTCGTCGCGCGGAATCTCTACGGCTTCGAGTTTATGATGGGGCCTTATGCGGTGGCGCATTTGCGGCTTTCCCGGGAATTGCAGGCGGCGGGGGGGCAATTGCCCGGCGGACGGCCGCAGATTTATCTGGCCGACACTTTGCAGAGTCACTGGACCACGCCGCCCGAAGCGCTGACACTGCAGCACCGGCCGCTGGTCGAGGAGCAGAAGCTGGCGCAGCGCGTGAAAGCCGAGGAGACCATTCTGGTTTGCATTGGCAATCCGCCCTATGAGCGGGAGCACAAAGAGTCCGGCGACGAGAGCGCGCGCAAGGGCGGCTGGGTGCGCTACGGGCGCGACGAAAAGGGCTTGTCTCCCGAGCAGCGCCGCCCGATTCTCGAAGATTTTCTGCAGCCGGTGCGGGAGCGCGGCGGCGGGGTGCATCTGGTGAATCTCTACAATGTCTATGTGTATTTCTGGCGCTGGGCGTTGTGGAAGCTCTTCGAATCGCATCCCAATGGTGGCATTGTCTCCTTCATTACCGCTTCTTCCTACCTGACTGGCCCCGGTTTTGCGGGAATGCGCGAGGTTATGCGACAGATTTTCGATGAGCTTTGGCTGTTGGATTTGGAAGGCGGAAATTTGGGCGCGCGCAAGACGGAGAATGTGTTTGACATTCAGACACCCGTAGCCATCGCTATCGGAGTGCGAAAGGGATGTGGAGATCGGGAAACGCCGGCAACAGTGCGCTACGCAAAAATCAAAGGTTCGCGCAGGCAGAAATTTGACGCATTGAATCGAATTATGCGTTTCACCAGTGTGAATTGGGAAATGTGCCCCAAAGATTGGCATACGCCCTTCAAACCCGAGAGCAAAGGGGATTACTTTCGCTGGCCTGCGCTTACCAGTCTCTTTCCGTGGCAGCATACGGGATCGAAATTCGGGAGGACCTGGCCTATTGCAGAGACTGAAGATGTGTTGCAAAAGCGCTGGAAGGAATTCATGAATCTCTCTATTGAGGAAAGGAGGGCTGCATTTAAGGAAACTCGAGACCGAAAGATTGAGATCTCATACTCTGATTTGAATGGGGAATCCCTCGAACCGCTTGCAGAGCTCGGTATGGACGCGCTACCGCCGTCCGTCTATTCCTACTCCTATCGTGCATTCGATGACCACCGTGCCTTTCTGGACAATCGGCTTGGGGATATGATTCGCCCGGAATTGTTGCGGACCTTGGGTAACGATCAGATATTTATGACCAGTCTGTTGACCGGCATACTTGGGAAAGGCCCCGCCGCTGTTGTGACAAATCTGATACCGGATGGACATTACTTCCGAGGTTCCTTCGGCGGCAAAGACGTTATCCCCCTTTATCGCGATTCCGCGGCTACCCAACCCAATGTCACGCCTGAGTTGATCGCCGCGCTGAACGGCGAGCTGCGCGGCGAATCCCAAGACGCCGCCGAAATCAGCGCGACGGATCTTTTCACCTACTGCTACGCGCTGCTCGCCGCGTCGGATTACACCGCGCGCTTTGCCGCAGAATTGGAAACGCCGGGGCCGCGCATTCCCATCACCAAAGACCTCGCTCTCTTCCGCAGAGCAGAGCGGCTCGGCCGCCACCTTATCTGGCTTCACACCCATGGAGCGCGTTTGTCCCCCGAAACCGGCCTGCCCGGCGCTCCCCGCGGAAAGCGCGGGACGCCGGTTCAGGGCAAGGCCCGCTGTCGCAAGGCCGTTCCCGGCGGGGAAGACGAGTATCCCGAAGCCTGCAATTACGATTCCATCGCGCGCGAAATCCGAATCGGCGCTGGCCCCGAGTTGACCGGACGCTTCGGCCCGGTTGCACCAGAGATTTGGGAATACGAAGTCTCCGGCTACAAAGTCGTGCAGCAGTGGATCAAGCGGCGGTTGCGGAAGGGCGCGGGCCGCCGCTCATCGAAGCTGGATGAGATTCGCCCCCGCAAATGGGACCACCGCTTCACCGATGGGCTGCTGCAATTGCTCTGGACTCTGGAGCACACGGCGGCGCTGGCGGGCGAGCTCAACGCCGCGCTGGATGCCGCCGCCACGGGGGATTGCATTCCCGCAACGGCGCTTCCCGCGCCGCGGGATGCAGACCGGCGGCCGCCGCGCGGCGGGTTGACGGGGCGGGCGCAGCGGAAGTTGCGGCGCTGAGGGGGCTTCGCCGTGGGGCGCGGGCTTCGTTATGTTGCGGGGGCGTTTGGCGCGGGGAGGAAGACATGGCGAAGCGCGTGTGCCTGGCATACAGCGGCGGGCTGGATACCTCGGTAATTTTGCGCTGGCTGATCGAGTCCTACGGCTGCGAGGTGGTGGCCTACTGCGCGGATGTGGGGCAGGAAGAGGAGTTGCTGGGCCTGCCGGAGAAGGCGAAGGCCAGCGGCGCTGTGGATTGCGTGATTCGCGACCTGCGCGAGGAGTTTGTGAGCGAGTTTGTGTTTCCGGCGCTGCAGGCGAATGCCATTTACGAGGGCAGTTACTTGCTCGGCACGGCGCTGGCCCGGCCTGTGATTGCCAGGCACCAGGTGCAGGTGGCGCGCGAGCTGGGCTGCGATGCGCTGGCCCACGGCGCCACGGGCAAGGGCAACGACCAGGTGCGCTTCGAGCTGGCCTTCCGGGCGCTTGCGCCGGAGCTGCAGGTTATTGCGCCCTGGCGCGAGTGGGATTTGCGCTCGCGCAGCGATTGCATGGCCTATGCGCAAAAGTTTGAGATTCCCATTACCGCCAGCATTGAAAAGCCCTATTCGATGGACCGCAATCTCATGCACATTTCTTTCGAGGGCGGCATTTTGGAAGATCCGTGGCGCGCGCCGGATGCGGCGATGTTTGTGATGACGGCCAACCCCGAGCAAGCGCCGGACCAGGCCGCCGAGGTGGTGGTGGGCTTCGAGCGCGGCGCGCCGGTATCGCTGGATGGCGAGCGGCTCTCGCCCGCGCAAATTTTGCAGCGGGCCAATCGGCTCGCCGGGGCGCACGGCGTGGGGCGGGTGGATATGGTGGAAAACCGCATGGTCGGGCTGAAATCGCGGGGCGTTTATGAGACGCCGGGGGGCACGCTGCTGCACGCCGCGCACCGCGCTGTCGAGTCCATCACCCTGGACCGCGAGGTGATGCACGAGCGCGACCGGCTTGCGCCGCGCATTGCGGAGGTGATCTACAACGGGCTGTGGTTTTCGCCCGAAATGGCGATGCTGCAGGCGGCGGTGACGGCCTCGCAAGCGAATGTGAGCGGCGAGGCGCGCATTCGCCTCTACAAGGGCGGCCTGCAGGTTACCGGGCGCCGCTCGCCCGTCTCGCTCTACTCTCAGGCGCGGGCCTCTTTCGAGGACGAAGGCCCCGCCGATGACTATGTGCAATCCGATGCCAGCGGCTTCATCCGCTTGCAGGGATTGCGCCTGCAGCCCCGGGATGCTTGACAACGCGCCGCGCCCGGCGCACTCTGCGCCGCCATGCGCCTGGAATACAGCATCTCTCTCGACCAGGTCGAGGTGCCGCGCTTCTCGGTGGAGGCGGTGGAGGGCATTGGCAAGGTCTTCACCCTGGCGACCCTGCTGCTGAATGTGCTGGATGTGAAGCCGCGCGCCGAGCTGGTCTTCCACGGCCTCAATCCCGGCGATCCCGCCCGCAAGATCGCCGCCTTCCGCCGCATTGTGGAGAGCGCGAACTCGCGCCACACGCTGGTCTACGAGCAGGGGCAGGGCGGGGCGGTGCCCGGCTCGTCCTCGCACTACCAGTGGCTGATTGTGAGCCGCCAGGGCTGATGGGGGTGCGCGCCGCCGCCCGCTGCCGCTATTCTGCCCGGTGATGGACGCCAGTTCGCCCACCATTGAGGCCAGCGGCCTGGTCAAGCGCTACGGCGATTTCGTGGCGATTGCGGGCATTTCTTTCACGGCGCGCGCCGGCGAGGTAGTGGGCTTTCTGGGCCCCAACGGCGCGGGCAAGACCACGACCATGCGCATTCTGGCCGGGGCGCTGCCGGCCAGCGATGGCGGCGCGCGCATTGCCGGCCACGACATTTTTCGCGCGCCCCGCAGCGCGCGCCGCGCCATCGGCTATTTGCCGGAGAATCCGCCGCTGTATCCCGAGATGGATGTGCAGGGCTATCTGGCCTATGTGGCGGACCTGAAGGATGTGCCGAGGCCGGCGCGCAGCGCGGCCGTGGCCCGCGCCATTGCGCGCTGCGGCCTGGCCGGCGAAGAGCGCCGCGCCATCGGCACGCTCTCCAAGGGCTATCGGCAGCGGGTGGGGCTGGCCCAGGCCATTGTGCACGAGCCCCGCGTGCTCATTCTGGACGAGCCCACCGCGGGGCTGGACCCCATTCAAATCCGCGAAATCCGCCGGCTGATTGAGGGCCTGGCCGCGCCCGGCGAGGGCGCAGAGGGCGGCGCGGGGGTGACCATTGTGCTTTCCACCCACATTCTGGCCGAGGTGGAGGCCATTTGCCGCCGCGTCATTTTGATTCACCGCGGGCGCAAGGTGCTGGATCAGCCGCTTGCGGAGATTACCAAGGAGGGGCAGCGGCTGGAAAGCATTTTTGTGCAGCTCACCCTGCGCGAAGAAGAGAACGCAGCGGCGCAGGCCGCAGAGGCCCCGCAGTGAGGCACATCCGCGCCATTGCCGGCCGCGAGCTCGGCGCTTACTTCACCTCGCCGGTGGCCTACGCGGTGCTGGTGCTGTTCACGCTCATGGCGGGCTTCTTCTTTCTGCTGCATGTGGAGAGCTTTCTGCAGGCGAGCAGCTTTTACGATTCGCAGTGGCAAATGGAAGCGCCGCCGGATCTCAACATCAACGACTGGGTTCTCTCCGGCTACTACCAAATGCTGCTGTTGCTGTTCTGGTTTCTGGTGCCCGGCCTCACCATGGGGCTTTTCGCAAACGAAAAGGCGCAGGGCACGCAGGAATTGCTGATGACCAGCCCCATTACCACCTGGGAACTGGTGCTCGGCAAGTATCTGGCGGTGGCGGCGCTGGTTACCATCTTCACGGTGGCGGTGGCGCTGCTCACGACGCTGCTCTTTGTGGCGGGCAATCCCGAAGCGCCCCGCGCCCTCACCGGGCTGTTGGGGTTGTGGCTGCTCGGCCTGGCCTATGCGGCCATCGGCTCTTTTGCCTCCAGCACCACCCAGAGCCCGCTCATCGCCTTTTTGCTCGGCTGGTTTTTGCTGATGATTTTGTGGGTGGTGGGCTTTGTGGCCAGCATTCTGGGCGGCGCAGGGGCGGGCACGCCTCCGGCGCTGGTGGATGTGCTGCGCTGGCTCTCTTCCCAGCACCACTACGAACAACTGGTGAGCGGGCTGCTCGACACCCGGGCGCTGGCCTACTTTGGTTTCATGATCGCGCTCTTCCTGCTGCTCACGAAGGCGTCGGTCGAATCGCTGCGGTGGCGCTGAGATGAAGCGCGGCGCGGTGTTGATTGGCTGGCTGGGTGCGGTGGCCCTGATTTTCGGGCTGATCTCCTTTCCCTTTCTGTTGCGCTTCAGCGGCAGGGTCATTTACATCGCCAGCTTCGATTTCTGGTTCACCGTGGGCAACGCCGTGCTGGGCCTGGCGCTGCTGGCGCTGGCGCTGGGCGGCAATCTGGAACACCTGCGCGCGCGCATGCAGAGCGGCGGCGCGCGCCGCGCGGGCCGCCACGGTGGCGGCGTGCTGTTGCAAACGCTGCTCGGCGTGCTGCTGCTCGTGCTGCTCGCTTTTCTCTCCACGCGCATTCACCATCGCTTCGATCTCACCGAAGCGCGCAGCCACTCGCTGAGCGGCCAGACTGTGCAAATTTTGCAGGGCCTGGACGAGACCATGCGCGCCACCGCGGTGGTGCAATCTGCGCTGCGCGAGCCGGTGCGCGATTTTCTGAACCGCTATGCCGAGGCCGCCGGCGGCCGCTTCACCTACGAGTTTGTGGATCCCGATGGCCAGCCCGGACGGCTGAAGGAGCTGGGCGTGGACGGCGCGCAGGTGGGCAGCGGGTTGATTCTTCTGCGCGGCGGCGGCAGCACGGTTTCGCTGAGCGAGCTCGACGAGCAGGGGCTTACCAACGCCATTGTCAAACTCACCCGCAGCGGCCGCCGCAAGGTCTACTTTCTCACGGGCCGGGGAGAGCGCGCCGCCCTTGGCGAAGGCGCAAGCGCGCCCACCGGCTACGCCGAGGCCGTCATGGCGCTGCAGGGCGAAAACTACGAGGTGGAGGCGCTGCTGCTGCCGGCCCGGGGCGAAATTCCCGACGACGCCAATGTGGTGGTGGCCGCCGGTCCCGAGCGCCGCTATTCGGCGGCAGAGCGCGCGGCGCTGCGCAACTGGGTGACGGGCGGCGGCGCGCTGCTGCTGTTGCTCGATCCCGTTTCCGATGGCGGGCTGACGCGGGATTTGTCCGCCTGGGGGGTTTCGCTGGGCGGCGGCATTGTGGTGGATTTGGTCTCCGGACTTTACGGCCAGCCGACTGCGCCGCTGGTGCAGGAATATGCCGAGCACCCGGTTACCGCGCCGCTGCGCGATTTGACCATCTTCCCGGTGGCGCGCAGTGTGCGCCCGGCGCAAGGCGAGCGCGGCAGCTACTTCGAGTGGATTGTGCAGACCGGCACGGAATCCTGGGACGAGAGCGACCGCGCGCGGCTCTCGCAGTCGGGGGAATCTGAATTCAACGAGGGCGCGGACCAGCCCGGCCCGTTGCCGCTGGCCGTGGCCGGCAGCGCCGCTGCCAAACCCGGCGGCGCTGCAGACGCGGCCGGAGATGCAGTGGAAAGCGGCGAAGCGCCGGAAGAGCCGGAGAGTTTCTCCGGCGCGCGCCTGGTGGTGGTGGGCGATTCCGATTTCGCCAGCAACCGCTGGCTGCACGAATTCCAGAACCGCGATTTCTTTCTGAACGCGGTGAACTGGCTGCTCGGCGATGTCGAGGCCATTGCCATTCGCCCCGAGCCGCCGCGCCCCAGCCGCTTGCAAATGAGCGCCACTACATTCCAGACTCTGCGCATTCTCGCGCTGTTGTTGCTGCCCGAGGCCATTGCGTTGCTGGGCGTCTGGTCGTGGTGGTCGCGGCGCCGGGCACCAGGGCGCTGAGGGGCCCCCGTGAATCCGCGGGTCACGCTGTTGCTCGCCGCGCTGGTGGCCGCCCTGGGCGCATTCACCTGGTATTACGAAACCCGGGGCGCGGCGGCACGGGAGCAGGCCGCGCTGCGGCGCGTGTTTCCGGGCATCGAAGCGGGCGACATTGTGTCGCTTTCGCTGCAGACCGAGGACGGCGCGGCGGTGCGCATTGTGCGCGGCGCGCGCAGTTGGCGCTTGATGGAGCCTCTCGCCGCCGAGGCCGACAGCGCCTCGCTGGACGGCATGGCCGAAGCGCTGGCCGGACTCTCCGCCGAGCGCATTCTCTCTCCCGGCGATCCCGAAGTGCCCCTGGAAGCGCTTTCGAGTTACGGACTCGGCGCAGAGCCGCGCCTGCGCTTTCAGACCAAGGGCGGCAGCTACGAACTGCACATTGGCGACGCCGCTCCGGCGGGCCGCAACACCTATGTGACCGACGGCGCGGCCAATCGCGTCTATGTGGTGCCCACCTACGGACTCAACGCCTTCCGCCGCAATCTGGATGAGTTGCGCGAAAGACGCATTCTCGATTTCGACCGCGCCGCCGTGGTGTGGATCCGCGCGGGCTGGCCCGGCGGACAGGTCGAAATTGCCCGGGACGAGCAGGATCCGGAAGAATGGCGGCTTATCCAGCCCCAGGAGGCAGAGGCCGACCCCGGCGCTATTTCCGAACTGATCGAGGTGTTCTGGGAATTGCGCGCCGAGGCTTTCGTGGATTCCCCGCCGCCGGCCGCCCAAATGGGCTTCGATTTCCCCGCATTTCAAGTGGCGTTTCGCCTGGCCAGCGGCGACGAGAACTTCGGCCTGACTGTGGGCGGCGCAGCCGGCCCGGGCCGCCGCTATGCGCGCACGGCGGCGGGCCGCCACTTCCAAATCGCCGACTATGTGCTGGACGATCTGCCCCGTGAGGTATCGGCCTATCTCCCCTCCAATGCGCCCGCAGCCGAAGCCCCGGAGTTTCCCGAAGACCCCGCGCCGGATGCGGCCGATCCAGCCGATCCGGGCTGAGGGAAATTAGCCGGGCAGCCGGAACAACTCCCTGGCGCGCTGCGAAGTAGCGGCGGCCACCTCGGCGAGCGGGCGCTGCTGCACCTCTGCCAGCACAGCGCCGACCATGGGCACCCGGGCGGGTTCGTTGCGTTTGCCGCGCTGCCCTTCGGGAGAGAGCAGCGGCGAATCGGTTTCCACCAGCAGGTTCTCGAGGGGCAGGGCCGCAGCCACCTCGCGCAGCGCGCCGCTCTTCTTGAAAGTGAGAATGCCCGAGAAAGAAATCGCCAGGCGCTGCTCCATGGCGCGCCGGGCGAAGTGCAGGTCGTGGGTGTAGCAGTGCAGCACGCCCGTCACCTCGCCGCCGCCCTCGCGCTGCCAAATCTCCAGCAGCTCGTCGTAGGCGGCGCTGCCGCGGCCGCGCACATGAATCGAAACCGGCAGCCCCAGCTCGCGGGCCAGCGCAACCTGCCGGGCAAAAGCCTCGCGCTGCGCCGCCCGGGGCGCGCGCTCATACCAGTAATCGAGTCCGCACTCGCCCACCGCCACCACCCGCGCTGCGCCGAGCCACTGGCGCAGTTGCTGCTCTGCTGCGGAATCCAGTTGTGCGGCGTCGTGCGGATGCACGCCCGCCGTCGCAAAGACCCGCGCATCCTGCGCCGCGAGCTGCACCGCCCGCGCATTGTGCGCCACCCCGTAGCCCGCGCCAATGGCAATCAGCGTCGAAACCCCCGCCGCCTCGGCCCGCGCCAGCGCCGCCTCGCGGTCTTCCCCGAACTCGTCCGCGGTGATGTGGCAGTGCGAATCAATCCACATTTCTCACTCCCCCTTCGTTCCCCGCACCGAAGGCTCGCGCGCCAGCTTTTCCCGCACGGCTGCGAGAAAGCCCTCCGGCTCGTGGAGCGAGTCGGGGAGCTTCAGCACTTCCCGATAGAAGCGCTCGTCCAGCTTCTTGCGGTTCGGGTCCTGGTCAATCTGGTGCAGGGGCAGCATGGGCGCGCGCTTCAGCTCCTGAAACAGCGCTTCGGCTTTGTCCAGTTGCCCATCGCTGAGCGTGCGGAAATCGAAACAGGGCACATAGGCCGCGGCCTTGAAGTGAATGCTGCCGCGGCCGGGCTGCTGGCGGTTGCTCTGGTGCCAGTAAGAGAGGCAGCCCAGCGTGGAATTCATCCAGAGCAGCAAAGCCGAAGCATGGGCGGGATTGTGAAACTGGCAGCCGGGCCAGGCCCTTCCTCCGAGCGTCGCCCGCTCCGTGTGAATGCACGGGGTGGCTTGAGCGTTGAATCCGAAGTCGAGATTCCAGTGGATGTGGCTGCGCAGTTTCCATAGCTCACTGATTCGCTTCTGGTTCTCATTTTGCAATTTGGGAGATACATACCCTCTGGGCTCAAGGCTATCGGTATAGGATTCGTCCCTCGTGAGAGCCCTCTCCAATTTGTGATTGTGGCGCCAAAGGCTGTGATACCGGGGATTTGTGCCAGGCTTGACGGGCACATTCTTTTCGAAGGGGCCTCGGTGCAAACCGCTCGGCTTCTCCTCTGTTCCCACAATGTCAAATGTGTAAGGCTGAAGAAAACCAATCTCGCCAAAACTCGTCATAGGGATTTCGAATCCGTTGAGCCGCCCGTTCTTCAGCTCTGCGGCCATTTCCAGCAATTCGAGGTCGTCCGTTGTGACCGTGCCCCAAGGGCGGCCATCCTCGTGTATCTCGAATTCAAAAGTGGTGGCGGCATCGCCGGGCTGCCCCGCGCGGATCTGCTGTGCGGCGAGCAAGGCCCGCAGTGGAATTCGCGGCGGTTCGTGCAGCACGATGGCTTGGGCCGTTTGGTGCGATTTGCAACGCGGGCCATTCAGTGTGTCCCGCTTGCGGGCGGCCAAGATGCACTCGCCCATGTCGGTGGAGGAAGAAAAAGAAAAGCCCTCGGGGTGGCCCTGGCGAATGGCGACGATTTTCACATCCGTGAACCAGCGGGCGAGGGCAGCCCGGGCATTCGTCCAGTCCTGCGCGTTGGCGAGGCTCAGGGGCAGGATCATGGAGAGCGCGCCGCCGGGCTTCATCTTGGAATGGGCCAAATCCATGAAGGGCGTCGCCAACCCCGCATTGCCGTGGTGCGCGTAGGGCCTGGCGCGCTTCTTGTAAATCTGCCGCAGATTCTCCGTCATAATGCGCTGTTCGGCTTCGGAGGTATTCATGCCAGCGAAAGCGGGCATGGGAATCCCGGCGCGCTCGGCGGCGTGATTGGTGTTTCGCGTGAAGGGCGGATTCATCACAATCCAGTCGAAGCTGGCGTCATCGGCTTCAATGGGGCGCGGGTCTCCGGACTGCCCGGCCATGCTGCGTTTGGTGGTTTCGGTGGGCGGGCCGGGAATGCCGCCGATGGAAAAGGGAGGCTCTTTACTCAGCATTCCCAGCGAGCCGATGTGCAGGCCGGGGAGGTCCGCCACCTTTCCGTATGCCATCAGGTGAATGTTGGTCTTTTCGTAGGGAATGTCCGGATAGGTGCCGGAAAGCAGAGTGGCCGTGAGATGCACCGCCGGAGGCAGCACATCGAGGCCGGTTGCCATGCGCTCCATCATATCTTTGTGGATTTCTTCCCGGGTGGCATCGGTGTTTTCGAGAATGCGGGTTGCGGCCTTGCGGCAGGTGGCCTGCAGCAGTGTGCCGGTGCCGCAGGCGAAATCTGCAATGCGGATGTTGCGAAGCTGCTCGTCCGGCAGGCGGGGCATGGTGAGTTCAGCGAGAAATTCCGCGGAAGCGGGGAGCGTGTAGAAAGTCGCCAACAGTTTGCGGTCGGCAATCAGGCGCTGAAAAACCAGGCCGGTGAAATCCTGGGAAGCGTGCGCGCCGAGATCCTGGATGGCCCTGGCTGCTTCGGCCAGCCGCTCAAGCATATCGCCTGCCAATTGCGCCTCGAGAGGCCCAATCAAGCGCCTGGCGATTTCGAAAATCGGCCAGTAGTTGATGGTCAGAATAAATGCCCACTCGTCCAGCGTCTCGTCCTGGCGGGACCTGTTCCCGCGCTGAAGCATTTCCTGACTGGCGCGTATGCGGCGCCTGCCGGGGCCTTCCATTCCGGAGATGCTCCCCTGAAAAAGCAGAGCGTTGGCAATAATGCTGCCAGCCATGCGGTGAACCCGAGCATCCTCTTTTTGATGCATGGTCTCTTCGATGCCAGGCCATGAACGAAACCTGTGGCGTTTGATTTGCTCTGCCGTGCTCTGGGCGGCTGCCATCAGAATTCGGGCGGCTTGGTCAATGGCGTCCATGGGGTGGGCGATATGGTCAATCAGCGCCGCCATGTTGCGCAGATTCATCGAAATGAAATTGTGTTCCGGGGTGCGGATGATTTCCCCGTGGCTGTGCTGATGCACGGCCATTTCCAAATCGGTTGCCGTTTCAATTGCTTCGAGGAGTGCGTGTTGGGGAATCTCCCGGAAGCGGCCGGGCCAATTCAGCGCGGCGACGGCGCTCACCGGTTTCTCGTCGGCAAGGCATTCCTGCAGCCGCTTCACGGCGTCCTTGTCGGGATTGCCCTCGATTTCGGTTTCGATAATGGCGTCTCGTCGGCTGTCCACGCGAATCAGCACATCGGGCTGGCGGCCGCCGCTCAGGTATCGCAGCGATTCGCTGTCCACGCTCTGCCAGGTCTTGCGGCGCAGCTTGTGCAGCGCGTCGGCGAGCTTGGCATTCAGCAGTGTCTCGGCGTTGGCCATGGAGTTTCCAGTTTACCCGATTGCCGGCTGGATTCACGGGCGCGGCGCACGGGGGAAGAGGGGAGGCGCCTTGCGGGTTTGGGTTCCCGGCGGCAGCGCATTCCAGGCCGCGGCGTCTTCGGGCAGGCGCGCGGTTTTCAGGGCGGAAGCTGCGCCGAGGCGCGAGAGAATTTCGGCAGCGGCCTCGGGCAAAAAGGCGGCGAGCAGCAGCCCCGCAGCGCGCAGCACATTGCAGCAGGTGCGGAGAATTTCCTCCACATCCTTTTGCCTGCCCTCCTTGGCCGCCTTCCAGGGAGCACATTGCTCCAGTGTGCGGTTTGTCTGATTCAGCAGCGCAAAAATCGCTTCGAGCGCCCGGTGCAGCGCGACTTCTTCCACAAAGCGGTCCACGGCCGCAGCGGTTTCGGCGGTGGCTTCGCGCAGTTGGCGCTCTGCTTCGCCTTCCGTGGAAGCGCCGTCTTGCCCCGGAGGCGTGGGAATGCGGCCCCCGCAGTAGCGCGCGAGCATATCGAGGGTGCGCGAGAGCAGGTTGCCCAGGTTGTTGGCGAGATCGGCGTCAATGCGCCGGGCCAGGGCGGCTTCGCTGAAGCTGCCGTCCTGTCCGTAGGCCATTTCGCGCAGCAGGAAGTAGCGGAAGGGCTCGAAGCCGTAGCGCTGCTTCATGACGCGCGGATCCACCATGTTGCCGAGGCTCTTGCCAATTTTGCGGTCTTCCATGTTCCAGAAGCCGTGCACATTGAGGCTGCGGTAGAGCGGCAGCCCGGCGGCGTGCAGCATGGTGGGCCAGAACACGCCGTGGGGCTTCAGGATATCCTTGCCGATCAGGTGGTGGGTGTTGCGCCAGCGCGCTTCCCAGCCGGAATCTTCGGGGAAGCCGCAGCCGACCAGATAGTTGAGCAGCGCGTCGAACCACACATAACAGACATAATTGCTGTCAAAGGGCAATTCGATGCCCCAGGCGAGCCGCTGCCGGGGCCGCGAGATGCACAGATCCGAAAGTCCGCTGTCGTCGCGAATCATTCCCAGCACCTCGGCCTTGTAGCGGGCCGGGCGAATCAGGCCGGGTTGCTCTTCCAGGGTGCGGGCGAGCCAGCCGAAGTGGCGGCTCATGCGGAAGAAGTAATTGGATTCGCTGCGCAGTTCCGGCGCGCGCTCGTGGTCCCGGCACAGGCCGTCCTGCATATCGCGGTCGCTCAAAAAGCGCTCGCAGCCCACGCAGTAGAGTCCCTCGTATTCGCGGAAGGTGATTTCGCCGCGCTCCCACAGCCGCTGCAAAATCAGCTTCACCCCGGCGACATGATCGGCGTCGGTGGTCTGGATGAAGCGGTCGTAGGCAATGCCGAGCTCGTCCCAGGTCTGCCGCCACTCCGCGCTCATGCGCCGGGTGAAGGCTTCGGGCGCTTCGCCCGCGGCCAGAGCGGCCTCCACGGCTTTGTCGCCGTGCACATCGGTGCCGGTCTGAAAGTAGACCTCTTCGCCCCGCAACCGCCGCCAGCGGGCGAGGGTATCGGCCACACAAGTGGTGTAGGTGTGCCCAATGTGCGGCGCGCCGTTCACATAGTAAATGGGCGTGGTAATGGCGAAGGCCGCGCTCACGGCAGGAGATTCCGCAGCGCGAACAGGGCGCGCTCTGCAACCATCTGGGGGTTGGCGTTGCGTTGGGCCAGCGCTTTGCGGCAGCTTTGCAGGGTGTGCCAGGCGGCCAGGCGGCGCTGCACCGGCGCGCCGGATTCGCCGGACTCGGCGGCGCGGCAGGTGGTGTCGTGCAGCCAGGCGGCCGCGGTGGCGAGCAGTTCGGTCACCGACGCGGCGGCGGGGGCGCGGGGGCCGCGAAAATCCTCGGCCCAATCCAGCAGCTTGGGGACGCCGGCCCTGGGCAGCGCGGCCAGCCGCTCGGCCTGCGCGCGCAGTTCGGGCGGCGCATCCGGCGCAAGGGGCGAGGCCATGCGGGCCGCGGGAAAGCGGACGCGCTGGCAGCGCGAGCGCACCGTGGCCAGCAGCCCGGCGGGCTGCGCCGTGACCAGCACGATGCTGGTGGCGGGCGGCGGCTCTTCCAAAAGCCGCAGCAGCGAGTTCTGCGCCTCCTGATTCAGCCACTCGGCATCGGCGATGATGGCAGCGCGCCGCCCGCCCTCCATGGGGCGCAGGCGAAACTCGTTTTGCACGGCGCGGATTTGCCCGATGCGCAGCCGCGTATCCCCCGCGCCGCGCTCCACCCACACCAGGTCGGAGTGATTGCCCACATGGCGCAGCAGCGGGCCGCTCTTGCCAGCGCCGTCCAGCGCTACCGGCTCTGCCTCGGGGCGCGAGCGGCGGCAGGCGGGGCACGACTCGCAGGGCAGCGCGTCTGCTGCGGCTGCGTCCGCTGCATCCGCAGAAGCCGCGCCGGTGCAGGCCAGTGCCCGCGCGAACCACAGCGCGGTCTGCCGGGGGGCTTCGCCGCCGCCGGCGAAGATGTAGGCGGAGTGCAACCGCCCCGCCCGCAGACTCTGCGCGAGCAGTGCGCGCGCCTCCGCTTCCCCCGCAAGCATCATCGGCAGCATAGGGAAGGGCGGCCTGCGGGGCGATTTCCGGGCGTCAGTTGTCCATGCGGAAGACGCGGTCGCCGGGGCGCGCGCGCTCTTCCAGCGCCAGGCCAATCTCCTGCCCAGGGCCGCCCCGGCGCACCGGCTCGCCGTCCCGGGCCAGGCTCGAAACGCGCTGCACGAAGTCGCTGTGCTCGCCGCAGATGTGCACCCAATCGCCCAGGCGCAGTTCGTCCGAGAGTGTGACCACCGCCGCGCCCGCCCGCGGGAAGTAATGGCGCACCCGGCCCACCGCCACCGGGCGGCTCGCCGCCACGCGCCCCGCCGGCCGCTCCGCTCCCGATGCGCCGTCCGCGCCCGCGCCGGAATCTCCGCTGCCGCCTGCGCTCATCGTCTCCCCCCGCTGCATTCTAGCCACCCCGCTGGCCGCGTCCCCCTGCGTTTGGAGCGAAGGGGGGCGGTCGCGGGGGGCGCGGCGGGCGGGTAGTTTTGGGGGGTGCAGGTGCGGGTGCGGCTCTTCGGATCAATCCGCGAGGCGGTGGGGGCGGGGGAGCTTGAAATCGCCCTGGCCGAGGGCGCTTGCGTGGCCGATTTGCGCGGGCAGCTGGAGCGGGAGCACGCGGCCTTCGGCGCGCTGGGCACGCGCCTGCGCGTGGCGGTGAACCGCGAACTGGCGCCGGAGGCGTGCCGGCTGGCCGAGGGCGACGAGGTGGCCTTTCTGCCCCCCGTGGCGGGCGGGCAAGAGCCGCAGTGCACCCTTTCGCAAGCGCCGCTGGTGCCGGATGAGGTGGCGAGGCGGGCGGGCGGCGCGGCCGCTGCTTCTACCACAATGGGCGGCATCGTCACTTTTGTGGGCGCGGTGCGCGGAGAATCCCGCGGCCAGCCCATTCGCCATCTGGAATACGAGGCGTATCCGGGCATGGCAGAGCGGGCCATGCAGGAGATTTGCGACGAGGCCGCGGCCAAGTGGCCGGGGGTGCGGGTGGCCATGGCCCATCGCACCGGGCGGCTGGAGGTGGGCGAGCTTGCCGTGGTGGTTTCGGCCGCCGCGCCCCATCGCGCCGAGGCTTTCGAAGCCTGCCGCTTTGCCATAGACGCGCTCAAAGAGCGCGTGCCGATCTGGAAGAAGGAGGTGGCGGTGGACGGAGCCTGGTGGGTGGAGGAGACGCCATAATGCCCGCCTCCGGCGAGTCCGGCGGTGGCGGCGGCGAATCGGCCAGCGTTGCGCGGCACCGCGCGCAAGCGCCGCAGCGGGTGGATTGCGCCGTCATCACGGTGAGCGATACGCGCAGCCTGGAAACCGATGCGGGGGGCGATTTGCTGGTGCGGCTGATCGAATCGGCGGGGCACCGCGTCGTGTTCCGCGAGATTGTCGCCGACGATGCCGCCGAAATCCGCGCGGCGGCGCTGCGCGCGCTGGCCGGAGATTGCCGCGCCGTTTTGCTCACCGGCGGAACGGGCATTGCGCCCCGGGATGTGACGCCGGAAGCGCTGCGCCCGCTGCTGGACCGCGAGCTGCCGGGCTTCGGCGAGCTCTTCCGCGTGCTCTCCTATCAGGAGATCGGCGCTGCCGCGCTGCTTTCCCGCGCCCTGGCCGGGCTGCGCGGCGGCAAGCTGCTTTTTGCGCTGCCCGGCTCGCGCGGCGCCATCCGCACCGCCCTTGAAAAGCTCGTGCTGCCCGAGCTCGGCCACCTGGCGGGGGAGAGCGCCCGGCGTCCGTGATAAAATCCGGCGGGCCAAGCGTGGCCCCCTTCGGGGTGTAGCTCAGTGGCCAGAGCCGGATCTTTGGGGGATCCGCGTCGTGGGTTCGAATCCCACCACCCCGACCAGCAGGCCCGCCCCGCGCGGCAAAGTTGAGGAGAAAGAAAGATGTCGGCAGAACTTTGCGAAGCAACGCGCCGGAAGATCGAGAACACCATTCGCGGCCTCACCGTGGATGCGGTGGAGGCGGCGGGCATCGGCCACCTCGGCGCGCCGCTGGGGCTGGCGCGCCCGGTGTTTCAGCTCTGGGATCAGCACCTGCGCTTCGATCCCGGAGAGCCCGGCTGGCCGCTGCGCGACCGCTTCGTGCTCTCGGCGGGCCACGCTTCCATGCTGCTCTACGCGCTGCTGCATCTCTTCGGCTACGGCCTGGCGCTGGACGAGATTGAGAACTTTCGCCAGCTCGGCTCGCGGACGCCGGGGCACCCGGAATTCGGCGAGACTCCCGGCGTCGAGGTGACCACCGGCCCGCTGGGGCAGGGCTTCGGCAACGCCGTCGGCATGGCGCTGGCCGGCCAGGCGGTGCGGGCGCGCTTTCCCGGCGGCGGCGGGCCGGGCGATCACTGCATTTACGCCGTCGCCAGCGATGGCGACCTGATGGAAGGCGTCTGTTACGAGAGCGCCTCGCTGGCCGGGCACCTGGGGCTGGGCAACCTCATCGTCCTCTACGACGACAACCGCATTACCATTGACGGCCCCACGGCGCAGTGCTTTGGCGAAGATGTGCCCAAGCGCTTTGCGGCGCAGGGCTGGCATGTGCAGTGCGCCGATGGCGAGGATGTGCCGGAACTTGATGCGGCGCTGCGCGCGGCGCGGGCCGAAGCGGCGCGGCCTTCGCTGATTGCGCTGCGCACCGAGATTGGCCGCACCAGCCCCTGGGCCGGCCAGGCCCGCGCCCACGGCGGGCCGCTGGGCGAAGAGCTCGCGGCGCAGACCCGGCGCAATCTGGAGCTGCCGGAATCCCGGCGCTTCTTCGTGGCAGAGGAAGTGCGCGAATATCTGGCAGAGCGCATCCGCGCCAAGGCGGCGGAGCGCGCAGAGCGCGATGCGCGGCTTGCAGATTGGCAGCGCGCGCAGCCCGAGTCCGCCCAGGGCTGGCAGGCCGCGTGCGCGCGCAGCGTGCCCGGCGATTTCGCCGCGCAGCTCTGCGATGCGGCAACGGGCAGCGACGCCACCCGCAAGCACTCCGGCGCGGTGCTGCAGCGCATTGCCGCCGCCGCGCCCGGTTTGCTGATCGGCGGCTCCGCCGATCTGGCCGGCTCCAACAACACCACCCTTTCGGCCTCCGGCTTTATTGCCGCGGGCGATTTCGCCGGCGCGAACATTCACTTCGGCGTCCGCGAGCACGCCATGGCCGCCATTACCAACGGCATGGCCCTCGACGGCAGCCTGTTGCCCTTTGCCGGCACCTTTATGGTGTTCAGCGATTACATGCGCCCGGCGCTGCGGCTGGCGGCGCTGATGAAGCTGCGCGCCGCTTTTGTCTTCACCCACGATTCGATCTTCGTGGGCGAAGACGGCCCCACACACCAGCCCGTCGAGCACCTGGATGCCCTGCGCGCAATTCCCGGCCTCGCGGTGTTTCGCCCCGCGGATGGCGTGGAGACTGCAATGGCCTGGGCCTTTATCGTGCAGCGCGCCGAAGGGCCCGTTGCGCTCTCGCTTACGCGGCAAAAGGTGCCGGCCTTCGAGCGCAAGGCGCCTTTTGCGCCGGAGGATGTCTGGCGCGGCGGCTACCTGTTGCGCGACACCGGCGCGCGCGCCGATGTGGTGCTGTTGGCCTCGGGCTCGGAGACGCCGCTCTGCTGCCGCGCCGCCGAGGCGCTGGGAGAATCCGGCGTGGCCGCCCGGGTGGTCTCGGTGCCCTGTCTCGAATTGCTCGAAGCCCAGGAGCCCGGCTATCTCGAGTCTTTGTTGCCGCCCGGCGTTCCCGCGGTGGCCGTGGAAGCCGCGCGGGGCGAGAGCTTCCGCCGCCTGGTGGGACGCGAGGGCCTGATCTACGGCATGAAGGGCTTCGGCGCTTCCGCCCCCTGGACCGATCTCGCCGCCCACTTCGGCTTCACCCCCGAAGCGCTGACACAGGCCGTGCTCGAACACCTCGGCCGCTGAGTTTCCTCCGCTTCATTTTTCACAGTGCGTATTCGCGCAGCACTTTCTGCAGCCGCGCCAGGCTGTCGGAAAGTCCGCCGGGGCGGCTGCGCGCGAGCCAGCACTCGCGCTGTTCTGCAATGGCCGCCTCGAGGTCTGCGCGCAATTCAGCATCGGAGGGGCGCGCAAAACCCGCCGCGCGCGCGATGCGCCATGCGCCGTGGCGCGCCAGCCGCGCGGCCTGCTGCACTTCGCGCACAGTGATTTCGCCGTCCGCGCAGGCGGGGCGCGCTCGAGACAACGCCGCCCGCGCCCCATCGAGTTGTTCAATGACGGCGGCGACGCCGCCGCCATCGGCGTCACCCGTCCGGCCGAGCCGGCCCGCGCCGGTCAGCTCGGTAAACAGCGGGCTGCCGTTGTAGACGCGCTGCCCGGTGTGCGCGTGCAGCCGGCCCAGTTCATCGAGGACGCCGCCCAAAACGCCCGCTTGATCCCGAAACACGAAGCGGTCGAGCAGGGGCGCGACTTCCAGATCGCGATTCGCTGCGCTGCACCAGGCTACGGCTGCGCCGTAGGCCAGCGGCGGCAGCGATACCGCGGGCGGCTGCATATGGCCGTTGTCGCCCCAGTCCGCCACCAGATAGCCGCGCGCGCCATGGGCCAGGCCCGTTTCGGCGGCGTCGAGCAGGTTGCCCAGGGCGTTGTCGAGCCGCCCGATCAGCGTGTTCCAGGTGGAGGTGCCGGGGCACACCCAAAAGGGCAGGCCGGATTCGGCGAAGGCCCGCACATGGCCCTCGAAGCCGCGCAATTGCTGCGGCGAGATGTCGACGCCGAGATCTTCAAAGAGCGCGCGCAACCCGGCGGGCAGCGCGGCGTGCGGATCCGGCGCTTCGTAGTGCCAGGCCAGCGCAATGCAGTCGCGTTGCGGCAGCGCGCGCAGGCAATCCGGATGGCCGCGCAGCATATCGCCCCAGAACAACACCTCGCAGCCGTCGGCGTGCAGGCCGCGCAACAGGCGCTGCAGGTGTTCCAGAAACACATGAGCCCGGCCGCGCGCGCGCACGGCCTGTTGCGATGCGCCGCGCCCCAGCTCGAAGGTCTCGTCGCAGCCGATGTTGATGCGGCGGCTCTTGTGGTGCGCCAGCAGTTCGCGGCACAGCGAGAGCGCAAAGGCGGCGTTCTGCTCGTTCGGCGCCAGGGTGGCGGGCGCGAGGGTTCCGGCCAGACGCGTCTGCACGCCCTGCGGCGCTTCGGCGCGGGCGCGGTAGCGGGGCAGTTTGAGCCAGCGCCCCATGTGGCCGAAGGTGTTTTGATTCGCGCAGAGCTCAATGCCGGCTGCGCTGCATTGGCCGTCGAGCCATGCGACATCGGCGGCGTCCAGGGGCGAAGCGTCGCGCCAGACTTCTTTGTGGCCGCGGTAGGCAAAGGCGTGCTCGGTGTAGAGCTGCAGGTGGTTGATGCGCAACAGCGCCAGCCGCTCCACCAACAGCGCCAGGGTTTCGCGGGTGGGGACGCGGTCCCGGCTCACATCGAGCAGATAGCCGCGCAGCGGAAAATCCGGCGAGTCTTCTATGGCCAGCGCCGGCAGCCGCGCGCCCGCATTGCTTTGCAACTGCGCGAAGCACTGCTGCGCATAGCGCAAACCGTTCGCGCCGCCGTGCGCGATTTGCACCGCCGGGCCGCCGGTGTACAAAGTGAATGCCTCGCCGCCGAGTTCGGCGCGCTGCTGCACTTCAACCGCCGCGTCTTTCGGCGCGCCCGCGCCGGGCAGCGGGGTGATTCGCCTCGGGCGCGGCAACAGCGCCGGGCCGGACGCCGTCATTCGCGCGGGCGCGCCCCGCGCAGCGCCCGGAAGCCCTCGAAGATCACCCACAGATCGCAGAGCAGCACAATGGCGCCCATTACCGCCAGCAACCACTGCTCCGGCCAATGTGCCAGGTAGCCCGCCAGCTCGGAGATCATGGCGGCGAGGGTGGCGCCGGCCACAATCCACATGGGCAGCAGCGTGAAGGCGACGGGCCGCCCCTGTTTGCGCAGCCATACCGAAACCACCAGCAATGTTACGCCCGCCACCAATTGATTCGTGGTGCCGAAGAGCGGCCACAAAATCAGCCCGCCCTGGCCGCCCGCCTGGGTCAGGGCCAGCAGCATGGCCGCGCCGACGGCAATGACGCCGGCGGCGTAGCGGTTGCCGAGCAGCGCGCGCAGCCCGGGCGCGCGGCCGCGCAGCGCGCCGCCGGCGAGTTCGCCAATGACCAGACGCTGAATGCGCGCGGCGGTGTCGAGGGAAGTAGCGGCGAAGGCGATGACCATGACGGCAATGAAGGTGGCCGCTGTGGTCTGCGGAATGCCGAGGGCGGAGACAAAGCTTGCGCCGCCGTTCACAAAAGCCTCGAGCTTGGCCGAAAGTCCGTTGGCCGCGCCCCAACTGGCGTAGTGAGTCTGCCAATCGGCAAAGCTGGCGAAGCCCGCCGTGGAGGCGAGCACGGCCATCATGCCGAGCGCGCCTTCGCCGAGCATTCCGCCGAAGCCAATGGCCCGGGCATCGCTGGCGCGCTGCACCTGTTTGGCGGTGGTGCCCGAAGCCACCAGTCCGTGAAAGCCCGAGATGGCGCCGCAGGCGATGGTAATGAACAGGAAGGGAATGAGCGGCGGCGCACCGGCGGGATTGGGGTTGATGGCGGGCGCCACCACCAGCGGGCCGGCGACGAAAAGCCCGAGGCAGAGCAGCGACAGGCCGGTGATGAGTTGGTGCGCGTTCAGATAATCGCGGGGCTGCAACAACAGCCACACCGGCAGCACCGACGCCACAAAGCAGTAGATCAGCAAAATCACCACCCACTGGCCGACCTGGATTTGCGACAGCACCGGGAAGGCGGCGGCGAAAGAATCGCCAAACCAGACCGCCAGCATGAGCGCCGCGTAGCCGAGCAGCGAGGGCACCAGAATTGGCAGGCGGCGGCGATAGACGGCCCAGCCCAGCAGCATGGCCACGGCAATTTGCACATTGATGGGAAAAATGGCGCCGGGGTAGGCGACGAAGAGCGTGGCGATGATGTAGGCGAAGACCGCCAGCACAATCCAGACCAGCAGCAGGATCAGCGCCAGAAACAGCAGCCGCGCGCGCGGCCCCACCACCGCGCCGGCAATGTCGCCGATGCTGCGCCCGCGGTTGCGCAGGCTGATGACCAGCGCTGAGAAATCGTGGACGGCGCCCATGGCCACCGTGCCCAGCGTCACCCAGAGCAGCGCGGGCAGCCAGCCCCAAATGACGGCGATGGCGGGACCCACGATGGGCGCTGCGCCGGCGATGGAGGTGAAGTGGTGCCCCCACAACACCGATTTGCGGGTGGGGACGAAATCCACGCCGTCCTCGAACTGGCGGGCGGGCACCGCATCGGAATCTGCCAGCGCAAAGATGCGCGTGCTGAGAAAGCGCGCATAGAAGCGGTAGGCCAGCGCAAAGACGCCGAGCGTTGCGACGGCGAGCCAGGCGGCGTTCATGGCGCGCCCGCCGCGTAGTGCAAGGGGCCCGCCGGGCCCAGCGGCAGGCCCAGCAGCATCCAGCCGATCAGCAGCACGCCCCAGGCCAGCGCAAAGGCGCCGGCGTAGGGAAGCATCAGGGCAATCAGCGTGCCAATGCCGCCCTGCGGCACCACCTGCCGCAGAAACACCAGCACAATTACCAGGTAGGGATTCAGCGGCGTGATGACATTGGTGATGGAATCTCCCACGCGGTAGGCGGCCTGCGTCAACTCGGGGCTGATGCCCACCTGCATGAACATGGGCACGAAGACCGGCGCGAAGAATGCATACTTGGCGCTCATGGAGCCGATGGCCAGATTGGCCAGCGACACCACGCCCACGAAGCAGAGCATGAGCAGCGGCGCAGGCAAATCGGCGCGGGCCAGCGCCTGCCCGCCGCGGATGGCAAGCATTTCGCCCAGCCCCGAATAGCGGAAGAACTCAATGAACTGCGCGGCGAAGAAAGCCAGCACGATGTAGCCGCCCATTGCGCTCATGGTGTCGCCCAGCGTGCGCGCCACATCGCGGTCGCTCTTCAAATTGCCGGTGGCGATGCCGTAGGCGAGGCCCGGCGCGAAGAAGCCGATGAAGATCAGCGGAATAATCGCCGCCACCCAGCGCGGAAAGCGCCCGTCCATGCCGTGCAGCGGCGCGCCGGGAATCCCGATGGCCGCGGCGTAAAGCAGCAGCAGCGCCAGCGCCGTCGCGCCGCCGGCCCACAGGCCGCGCCGCTCTGCGGCGCTGATCGCCTGGGTTTGCGCGGCGGCGCGCGGGCCGCCCTCTGCCGCCGGGCGCTTGGCGAGCCGCGGCTCAATCCACAGCGCGGTGACCGCCCAGCCCACTGCCGTGAGCAGCACCGTGGAGGCGATCATGAAGTAGAGATTGGCCGTGGCCGCCACGGCGTAATCGGAATCGAGAATGTGCGCGCCGGCCTCGGAGAAGCCCGCCAGCACGGCGTCGAGACTCGTTACCAACAGGTTGGCGCTGAAGCCCGCCGAGACTCCGGCGAAGACCGCAGCCAGGCCCACCAGCGGCGAGCGCCCCAGCGCGGCGTAAAGCGCGGCCGCCACCGGTGGCAGCACCACATAGCCGGCGTCCAGCGCCAGCGAGGACATCACCCCCACGAAGAACACCGTGGGCGTGAGGGCGGCCGGATGCACCGCCAAAAGCAGCGCCTTCAACAGCGCGCCGATAAAGCCGGTGCGATCGGCCAAGCCGATGCCGAGCATGCCCACCAGCACGATGGCCAGCGGCGGAAAGTTCTTGAAGTTGTCCACCAGGCTCGAGACGGCCCAGTAAGCGCCGTCGGCACTCAACAGGCTGCGGGCGCGCACGGATTCCTGCACCTGCGCACCCGCCTGGCTCACGGTCTTCGTCACCTCCCAATCGGCCAGCGCGGCCAAGTGGGAGAGTCCCATGACGAGCAGCGCGCCCCCGAAGAACAGGGTGGCCGGATCGGGCAAAGCGTTGCCCACGCGCTCAATGCGGTCCAGCAGCTTCACGGCGGCCAGCGTAGCACCCCGGGGCGGATTCAGCGCTTCCCGGCGAGCGCCTGAAGCAGCGGCAGATAGCGGCGTTTCACGAGCTCCTCAATTTCGAAATTGCGCGCGGCATAGCTGCGGATTTCGGCGCGCATGCTGCGGGCAATGCGGCGGTTTCTGGCGATGGCGGCGGCGGTGAAATCCCGGTCCGGAATGCGCTCTTCGGGAATCACCTCAATGAAGGGCAGGGAGGTATTGAGATTTTGCGCGCCGGCCTCGGAGACCACCAGGCCGAGTCCGCAGGCCAGCGCTTCCAGGCAGGCGTTCGCGTGGCCCTCGGATTCACTCAGCAGCACCAAGTTTGCATAGTTTGTCAGGTGCCGGCGGATGGTCTCTTTGGACCACTCGCCGAGCCAGTGATCGCGCTGGAAGCCCGCGCCATCCTCAATGGGGCCGGCGAAGTCCAGGCCGGGCAGGCCGCAGAGCAGGTGCTGCCGCTTTCTGCGGTTCACCACGGCCAGGCAGATGGAGCGCTCCGGAAACTTCGGCTCTGCCGCCCAGTGGTATTCCGCCACCGGCAGTCCGTTTGGAATCACATGAAGCCGCGCGGCATCCGCCCCCGCGCGCAGGTAGTTGTCGCGAATGCGCGGAGACAGGCAGATAATCTGCGCCTTCTCGCGCAGCGCGCGGTGAATCTGCGCGTAATCTGCGAAGAATGCATCGGGGGATTGGTCCTGAAGCACCACCTGCGGACAGCGCAGCCAGCGCGTCAGCTTGAAGAATTTGGAGACCTTGATGTGCACCCAATCGGGCGCACCGGCGTTCAATTGCCGGACGATCTGCAGCCTGCGCCATGGCATCGGCCCCTTCATGACATTGACCACCTGCACTTCGTGCCCGAGCTTTTGCAGCACGCGCTGGTAGTTCCACACGCCCAATTCAATTCCGCCATAGCCGAGCGGCGGGTAGGCGACCACGCCGCCGCACACGAAGGCGATTTTCATGGCCGCGAAGCTAGCAATTTCCCCTCCCGGCGCGGGCCGCTACGCTGGCGGGACAAGGGGGCGGAGATTTCGGAAGCCGCACGGCGCATTGGTTTTGCCGCACTGCTGCTCGGCGGCAGCCAGCTGCTGTCGCGGGCGCTGGGCCTGTTGCGCGAGATTGCCCTCGCCGCGCAGGTGGGGCGCGGCCCGCAGGCGGACGCCTACAACGCCGCCTTTCAGCTTCCCGACCTGCTGAACCACATCCTGGCCACGGCGGCGCTTTCGGTGGCCTTCATTCCCCTCTACCGCCGCGCGCTGGAGCGCGATGGCGAAGCCTCCGCCCGCGCATTTTTTCACACCGTGCTCGGCACGCTGACGGCGCTGGCGGCTTTGGCCGCGGTGCTGTTGTTTGTGTTCGCCGAGCCGTTGATCGCGCTGCAGTTCGGCAGCTTTCCGCCCGAGCAGCAGGCGCTGACGGTGCGGCTCACGCGCATCGTTTTGCCTGCGCAAATTTTCTTCGTGGCGGGCGGGCTGCTGCGCGCGCGCTTGATGGCGCACGGCCGCTTCGCCGCCCAGGCCGCTGCGCCGCTGATCTACAACCTGTGCATCATCGCCTTCGGCCTGCTGGGAGCCGAGGCGCTGGGCGTTGCGGGCTTTGCCTGGGGCGCGCTGGTGGGCGCGGCGCTGGGGCCGCTGGGCGCGGCGCTCTGGGAGGCGCGGTGGCGCTTCGCAATCCGCCTGCGGCGCTTGCGCTTTGCGCCGCGCGACCCCGGCTTTTTGCGCTTCGCCGCGCTGGCGCTGCCGCTGCTGGCCGGCGTGACCCTGTTGACGGTGGACGAGTGGTTCGACCGCTGGTTCGGCGGCGCTCTGGAAACCGGCGCCATTGCCACGCTGATCTTCGCGCGCCGCCTCATGCAGGCGCCTGTGGGATTGGTGGGGCAGGCCGTGGGCACAGCCGCGCTGCCCGCGCTCTCGCGTTTGCACGAACAGGGGCGCAGCGCAGAGCTCGCCGCGCTGGTGCAGCGCACCATGCAGGTGGTGCTCTCGCTGGGGGTGCTGGCCGGCTCGTGGTTGTGGTGCGCAGCAGAGCCGCTGGTGCGGCTGGTCTATGTGCGCGGCGCTTTCAGTTTGCAAGATGCGGCCCCGGTCGCCGCCGCTTTGCAGATTTTTGCGCTGGCGATTCCCGGCTGGGCGCTGCAGACCGTCGCCGTGCGCCCCTTTTACGCGCGCGGCGATACCTGGCGGCCCATGCTGCTGGGAAGCGCCGTGGCGCTGCTCGCCATCCCGCTCTATGCCGCGCTTTCCCGCAGCGCCGGCGTCAACGGATTGGCCGGGGCGGGTGCCATTGCCATCAGCGCAAACGCCCTGTTCAGCGCGGCGCTGGCGCGCCGTCTGCACGGCGCGCCGCGGCTGCTGCCTCTCGGTTTTGGCTTCGCCCGCAGCGCCGTCGTATCCGCCACCGCCGCGCTGTTCGCCGCCTGGCTGCACGGCCAGTGCGCGCCCTGGCTGCAAACCGCGCTGGCCAATTTCGCCGCCGGCTCCGCGCCATCCGCCGCGCCAATTTGGCTGCTGGCGCTGGCCGAGACCGGCCTGGTAAGCGCGGTCTGGTTCGCTGTGGCGCTGCCGCTCTTCGCGGGCTTTGGTGATGCGCCGACGCGCGCCTTGTTGACCCGCGCGTTGTTGCAAATCGCCGGGCTGCTTCGGCGGCGCGGCTGAGGGCCGCTGTTATGCTCCCGCCATGGATGGGCCTGGCTTTTGCGGGGGCGGCGGGTGAGGGGCGGCTGGTCTTTCTGGGTGGATCGCGGGGGCACCTTCACCGATTGCATCGCCCGCGCGCCCGATGGAGCGCTGCACACCCGCAAGTTGCTCTCGAGCGAAGAGGCGCCGCTGCAGGGCATTCGGGAATTGCTCCGCGAGGCGGCGGGCTGGCGGCCCGGCGAAGCGCTGCCGCCCTGCACGGTAAAGCTCGGCACCACCCTCGCCACCAACGCGCTGCTGGAGCGGCGCGGCGCAGCTTGCGCCTTCGTTACCAACTGCGGCCTCGGCGATCTGGTTCGTATCGGCACGCAACAGCGGCCCGAACTCTTTGCGCTGGCCATCGAAAAGCCCGCGCCGCTGCACGCGCTGTCGCTGGAGTTGCCGGGGCGCATGAATGCCGCCGGCGTTGCGCTCGAGCCCTTTGACGAAGCGGCGGCGCGGGAGGCGCTGCGCCGGGCGCGCGACGCCGGGCTGCAATCGCTGGCTGTGGCGGGCGCGCACGCTTATCTCAATCCCGTTTGGGAAGAGCGCGTCGCCGCGCTGGCCCGGGAGGCGGGCTTTACTTACATCGCCACTTCGGCAAATACCGCCCGGGAAATCGGCCTGTTGGCCCGGGCCGAGACCACCCTGGCCGACGCCTATCTCACGCCGCTGCTGCGCGCCCATGTGCGGCGGCTCGAAGCGGCGCTGCCGGGGGCGCGGCTGCGCTTCATGCAGTCCTCCGGTGGACTCACCGACGCCGCGCATTTTCGCGGACCGGCGGCGCTGCTTTCGGGGCCGGCCGGCGGCGCCATTGGCGCGGCCCGCGTAGCGGCAGAGGCCGGCTGCGCCCGCGCCATCGGCTTCGATATGGGCGGCACCTCCACCGATGTTTCGCTGGTGGTGGACGGCGAAACGGATCGCTCCTTCGAGACGGCGCTGGCGGGAGTCCGGGTGCGCGCCCCCATGCTGCACATTCACAGCGTGGCGTCGGGGGGCGGCTCGCTGTGCCGCTTCGACGGCTTCCGGCTCACCGTGGGCCCGGAGAGCGCGGGCGCAGACCCGGGGCCGCTCTGCTACGGGCGCGATTCTGCGCGCGAGCTGGCGCTCACCGATGTCAACTTTTTTCTGGGGCGGTTGCGGGCGGAGCGCTTTCCCATTCCTCTGCAGCGCGCGCCGGTGTCGCGGGCCATCGAAGCGCTCGCCGCAGCGTTGCGCGCGGCAAAGTTGCCGCGCAGCCCGGACGAAATTGCCGCGGGCTTCATCGAGATTGCCAACGCGAACATGGCGCAGGCCATCCGCGAAATTTCGGTGGGGCGCGGCGTGGATCCGCGCGGCTTTGCGCTGGTGGGTTTTGGCGGCGCTGCCGGGCAGCATGTCTGCGCCGTGGCGCGGCGCCTCGGCATTCGCAGCGTGTTGTTGCATCCATTGGCGGGATTGCTCTCCGCCTACGGCATTGGCGTGGCCGAACTGGCCTGGGAGCGGCAGCGCGATGTGGGGCGCGTGGCGCTGGAATCCGGCGGGCGCGCGCCGCAATCTTGCCTGGCCGCGCTGGCGGAACTCGAAGCCGAAGCGCGCGCCGCGCTGGCGGCAGAGGGCGGCGCGCCGCCGCGCGTGGAGCGCTTTCTCGATCTGCGTTACCGGGGCGCAGAGACCGCGCTCGCCGTAGCCGCGCCCGCTGGCGGCGACTGGCTCTCCGCCTTTGCCGAAGCGCACCGCGCGCGCTTTGGCTATGTGCGCCCGCAGCGCGCCGTCGAGGTGGTGAACGCGCGCATCCGCGCCCGCGCCGCCGAGGCGGACTTTGCCGCTGCGGCCATGCGCGCGCCGCCGCAAGCGGAAAGCGCAGCGCGGCGGGCGGAAGCGCCCCGGCCGCTGGGCCGGGATTCGGTGTGGTTTCCCGGCGCAGGCCGCTTGTCCGCGCCGATCTACGCGCGCGAAGCGCTGGCAGATGGCGACATCATCTCCGGCCCCGCGCTGTTGCTCGAAGGCGCGGGCACGGTGCTGCTCGATCCGGGCTTTTGCGCCGAGCAGCGCGCGGGCGGGTTGCTCGTGTTGACCGATGAGGCCGCAACCGGCCAAGCCGCAACGCGCCGGGAAGATTCGCCAGCGCCGCAAACGCCGCAAGCGGATTCGCGCGCCGCGCAATCGGACGGGGCGCTGCGCGAGGCAGATCCGGTGCGGCTCGAAGTCTTCGGCAACCGCTTCATGTCCATCGCCGAGCAAATGGGCGCGGTGCTGCGCAACACGGCCGTTTCCACCAACATCAAGGAGCGCCTCGATTATTCCTGCGCGGTGTTCGACAGCGGCGGCGGGCTGGTGGCGAACGCGCCGCACATTCCCGTGCACCTCGGGGCCATGGGCGCGACGGTGCGGGCGGTGCGGCGCGCGATTCCCGACCTGCGGGCGGGCGATGCCATCGTCACCAACGATCCCGCCGAAGGCGGCTCGCACCTGCCGGATGTCACGCTGGTTTCGCCGGTGTTTGTGGCTGGCGCGCTGCACTTCTTTGTGGCGAGCCGCGGGCACCAGGCGGATATCGGCGGCATTTCGCCGGGCTCCATGCCCGCGCACTCGCGCACGCTGGAAGAAGAGGGCGTGGTGCTGCGCGCCTTTCCGCTGTTGCGCGATGGCGTGTTTCACGAAGCGCGCGTGCGCGAGGCGCTGCAGAGCGCGCGCTGGCCCGCGCGCAATCCCGAGGACAACCTGGCAGACCTCGAGGCGATGGTCGCCGCCAACCGCTGCGGCGAAGCGCTGTTGCGCGAAATGGTGGCGGAGCAGGGCCTCGCTGCGGTGCGCATCACCATGGGCCAACTGCAGCAGGCGGCGGGGGCCAAGGTATCCCGCGAAATCGCAAAGCTCGGCGACGGAGAGCGCGCATTCGAGGACCGCCTGGACGACGGCGCTGCGCTGCGCGTGCAGTTGCGCGTGCAGGGCGGCCGCCTGCGCCTCGATTTCAGCGGCAGCGCCGCCGCGCAAATCGCCGCGCCGGATTCGCCCGCCGCGGAATCGCAGGCTGCCCTGCGCGCTTCCAATCTCAATGCGCCCCGGGCGGTGGTGGAGAGCGCGGTGATCTATGTGCTGCGCTGTCTGGTGGCCGAGCGCATTCCGCTGAACGGCGGCTGCCTGTTGCCGGTTGAAATCTGCGTGCCGCCCGGCTCGCTGCTCGATCCGCCGCCGGGGGCGGCGGTGGTGGGCGGCAATGTCGAAACCTCGCAGCGCATTGTGGATGTGCTGCTGGGCGCCATGGGCCGCGCGGCGGCGAGCCAGGGCACCATGAACAATCTGGCCTTCGGCAACGCGCGCTTCGGCTATTACGAGACCATCGGCGGCGGCGCGGGGGCCGGGCCGGGCTTCGCCGGCGCTTCCGGCGTCCACACGCACATGACCAACACGCGCATCACCGATCCCGAGATTCTCGAAGCGCGCGCGCCGGTGATTGTCCGCCGCTTTGCGCTGCGCCGGGGTTCCGGCGGCGCGGGGCGCTTTTGCGGCGGCGACGGGTTGCTGCGCGAACTGGAATTCACCGAAGCGGTGGAGGCGTCGCTGCTGAGCGAGCGCCGCGCGGTTGCGCCCTGGGGGCTGGCTGGCGGCGGCCCCGGCGCGGTGGGTCGCAACACGCTGTTGCGCGCAGACGGCAGCGCCACTGCGCTTGCCGCCCGCGCGCGCATTGCCCTGGCCCCGGGCGACCGCCTGCGCATCGAGACTCCCGGCGGCGGCGGTTACGGTCCGCCCACCGGCGGATAATTCCGCCGCCGCATGGCAGGGCTTGCAGTTTGCAGCGGCAGGGTTTAGTTTTCGCCGTGCGGGCGCGTAGCTCAGTTGGTAGAGCAGCGGACTCTTAATCCGCCGGTCCCAGGTTCGAGCCCTGGCGCGCTCACCACGCACTCCGGTGCGGACAGGCGCGGTGGATTGGGAGGGCAGAAGCCGGAATGGATGCTCTGCAGGCGGCGCGCTTCTCGGTGGTGGTGCCGACGCTGAACGAATCCGGGAATGTGGCGGAGCTGGTGGCGCGGCTGGCGCAGGTGCTCGGCGGCGTGCCGTGGGAAGTGATTTTTGTGGACGATGATTCGCAGGACGGCACGCGGGAGGTGTTGCGGGAACTGGCCCGGCGGGATGGGCGCGTGCGCATGATTCACCGCATTGGGCGGCGCGGATTGTCGAGCGCGGTGGTGGAAGGGGTGCTGGCCTCGGCCGCTCCCTTTGTGGCGGTAATGGATGCAGATCTGCAGCACGACGAATCGCTGTTGCCGCGCATGTTCCACGCGCTCAATTCCGGCGAGGCGGAGCTGGTGGTGGCGAGCCGCTACATGGAGGGCGGCGGCGTCGGCAATTGGAGCGATTCGCGCCGCCGCCTGAGCCGGCTGGCGAGCCGCGCCACGCAACTGTTGTTGCCGGGGGCCGCGCTCAGCGATCCCATGAGCGGCTTTTTCGCATTGCGGCGCGAGACCTTTGACGAAGCGGCGCGCCGCCTGAGCGGCATCGGCTTCAAAATTCTGCTCGACATTGCGAGTTCGCTGCGCCGCAATGTTGCGCTGCGGGAGCTGCCCTACCGCTTTCGCACCCGGCACAGCGGGCAGAGCAAGCTCTCGGGGCAGGTGCTGTGGGAGGGGTTGCTGCTGCTGCTCGACAAGCGCATGGGCGGCATTTTGCCGCTGCGCTTTCTGGCCTTTTCGCTGGTGGGCGGCCTGGGCGTGGCGGTGCACGCGGCGGTCTTCGCCGCTGCGCGGATTTTTCTCGGCGCAGCGTTTGTGCACGCGCAGACCGCCGCGGTGGGAGTCGCCCTGAGCTTCAACTTTCTGGTGAACAACCGCATCACCTTCGGCGAATCGCGCCTGCGCGGCTGGGCGCTGTTGCGGGGCTGGCTCTCTTTTTCGCTGGCCTGCAGCATCGGCGCCATTGCCAACATTGCCCTCGCCACTTTTCTGCACGACAAAGCGGGTTTGTCTTCGCTGTTGGCGGTGCCCGCCGGCATTGCCGTGGGCGCTGTCTGGAATTACTCCATCTCTTCCTTTTACACCTGGAAAGTGGCGCGGTGAGTTTTTTCACCGCGCGGGGGCCGCGCCTGGCGCTGTGGCTCTGCGCCGCGCTCTGGTTTGCGTTCAATTTGTCGCGGCTGCTCTTTGACGATGCGGATTTCGAGGTGCTTCTGGCGGCGGCGCGGCGCTGGCTGCAGGGCGCGGCGCTCTATGTCTCCGAGGACAACGCCTTTACCTATCCGCCGCCGCTGGCCATGTTGCTGGCGCCGCTGGCGCTGCTTCCGCAGGCGGCGGGCCGCATTGCCTTTTATCTGCTGAGCTGCGCGGCGCTGTGGCTCGGCGTGCGGCTTTTGCACCGCGAAGTGCTGCCGCCGCAGACTCCGCGCCGGGCGCTGATCATCGCCGCGGCCCTTATCGGCAGTCTGCGCTTCGCCCAGGCGGTGTTCGACAATCAGCAAATGGACGGGCTGGTGTTTTGCGCGGTGCTGGCGGGGGCCGCGCTCTGGACTCGCGGGCGCGAGCTCTGGGGCGCGGGGTGCTGGGCGCTGGCGGCGGGGCTGAAGGCGAATCCCGCTTTTCTGGTGTTGCTGCCGCTGTTCCGGGGGCGCTGGCGGGCGGCGGGAATTTTCGCCGCCGCGCTGGCCGCGCTGTTGCTCGCGCCGGATTTGTTGCGCCCCGAGTTCCGCGCTGCGCCGGGGGCCGCCTTCTCAATGCCGAAGCGGGTGAGCGAACCCGGCGGCGAAATCGAGCGCTTTTTGCTGTTGCCTCCGGGCGGGCGGGGGCACCTCGGCGATTTTTTGCGCTTCAACTTCGCCACCCCCGGCGGCCAGCGCCACGGGGGCGAAGCGCGCGCAGAGGCCGAAGATTCCGCCTGGTGGGCGGCGATGCAAAGCGGCTACCTGAACCAGTCGCTGACGCGCATTGCGCTGCGCTGGCTGCCCTTTGCCACGGGTGCGGGCGCTTTCCTGTTCTGGTGCGCGGCCTTTGGCGCGGCGCTGTTGCTGCTCTGCTTGCTGCGCAGGCCCGCGCCTTTTCCATTGGCGCTGCTGGGCTACGGCGCTTTTGTGCTGATCGGGCCGGTGTCTTCCAAGCCGCACTTCATCGCCTTTTACGGGCTGCTGCTGTGGTGCTGGGCAGATTTGCTGCGGCCCGCGCGCATTTCCCGCGCCGGGCTGGCCGTGCTGCTTCCGGCCACCCTGTTGATGGGGCTGACTGCCCGGGGCCTGGTGGGAAGCGCCGCTTCCAGTGCGCTGGCGAGCTTTGGGCACATCGGGTTGTGCGCGCTGGGCGTGTGGAGCTACGCCTTTTTGCGGCTGTTCCGGGAATCTCAGCGCCGGGTGCAATTTTTGGCGATGCGGCGGGGTTTGGCGTCGTAGACGCCATCCGCCAGATGCATTTCAAATTGGCTCTGCAGATTGAAGCGCCGGGAGTATTGCGGGGAGCTCTGCGCCGCCGCCCAATTCACCAGCGAGAGAAACAGCGCCAATGCCAGCAGCGCGCCGCTGAAGCGGCGGCCATGCGCTGCGGCCCAGCCCGGGCAGCGCCACAGCAGCGGCAGCAGCGCGGCGGGAAACAAAATTGCCACCTGCCAGAATTGCAGGTAGATGGGCGAAAGGGCGGCGAAGATCAGCAGTATCAGGCAGGCGCCCATGGCGTAGAGCAGCGCCCATTGCTGCGGCGATTGCACCGGCGCGCGCCGGAACAACTCGCGCCGGGTGCGGCGGAAGGCCAGCCAGGTGGACTGCACCGAGAGCAGCAGGGTCGCCGCGCCCACCAGAACGAGCGCGGCGCGCCACAGCCAGGAGAGCGGGGCGGCCCAGGACGGCCCGAGCCAGGCAAAGCGCTGCAGGGCGAGGCCGTCCGTCAGCGCCATCAGCGAATCGGTGAACCAGGTGGAGCCGTAGCGGAACCAGTAGCCGAGGGCTTTCAGCAGCGGCGCCACGGTCACCAGCCCCCGGCCCAGGTAATTGCCGCTGCCCTCGCAGTTGTCGCCCAGCAGCAGCCCCGGATCCCGCAGCGCTTCGAGCGCCCAGGGGATGAGGCTCAGCGCCGTGAGCAGCACGCCGCAGAGCAGGCCGCCGGGGTGCGGCCGGGCGAGCCCGCGCCACCACAAATAGAGCGAGAGGCCGGCCAGCAGCACAAAGGAGAGGTGAACCTGCATGGCGAAGCCGATGGCGAGCATATGCAGCGCCGTCCACCAAAAGCGCGCGGAGTTTTTTTGCCACAACATCCAGGCGCTGAGCAGGTGCAGGGCGGAGGCGAAGGGCAGCCAGGCGGGATTCCACAGCGTGTTTTCGTAGAGGCGCCAGGGACTCAGCCAGAAAGCGGCGGCCAGGGCCAGGCGAACGCCGGTGCCGGGAAACACGCGCCGCACAAAATTGTCGAGCAGCAGGAAGGCCGCCAGATGCAGCAGTTGGATCAGCAAGATAGGGGCGTAGGGCGAGAACCACAGCGCCAGCGGCGCGCCCGTCAGCAGCGTCTGCAAGCTGCCCGGCACCCAGGGCGCGTTGGCGCTGGTGTGGCTGCCGTAGTGGGTCCAAATTCCGTGCTGCGCCAGCGGCACGCCCCGCTGGTAAAGCTGCTGGCGGTCGCTCTTGCCCAGCTCGCCGGCAATGAACTCTCCCCGGAAGGTTTTGCTGAGGGCCAGGTTGTGGGCGTAAAGGGCGGCCTGGCCGCAGCCGATCAGCAGGATTGCCGAGAGCAGCAGCCGGAAGCGCAGTTGGCGGGTCAGTGCCACGAATCCCCCTCTGCGGGCCGCTCGCCCCGGCCCCGGCGCGGCGGCGCGCGGCGGCGAGCATAGGGAACTGCCGCCGCCGGGGGTGGATTGCGCTAACTTTGCGCGTCCGCGCCGGGGTGGCGGAACGGGCATACGCAGTGGCCTTAGGAGCCACCGTCCCGAGAGGACATACAGGTTCGAATCCTGTCCCCGGCACCGCCGGGCCAGCCGGGCGGGCCGGCGCGGCTCTTCACAGCATTCCCATGGAGGGCCTGCGGATTTGGGCGGCAGCGAAATCGCCGAAGAGATCGCCGTGGAGATCAGCGAAGTCAGCCCGGTGCTGCGCGATGTGACCGTCTTGGTGGGAGAGGGCCGGGTGCGCCGGGCCTACACCGAAGCCTGCCGCGCGCTGGCGAAGCGCGTGCGGGTGCGGGGCTTCCGCCTGGGCCGCGCGCCGGACGGGGTGCTGCTGAAGCTCTACGGCCCGGATCTGGCGCAGGATGCGCAGCGCCGCTTGCTGGAAGAGACTCTGCCCGAGGCCATCGCAAAGAGCGGCCTGGTGCCGGTATCGGAGCCCGCCATCTCGAGCGATGCGCCGCTTCACGGCCAGCCCTTCCGCTACCGCGCTGCCGTGGAGGTGCGCCCGCCCATGGTGCTGCCGCCTCTGGAGGGCCTGCCCGCTCCGCGCAGCGTGATTGCGGTGAAAGAGGCAGAGGTGGAGGCGGAGCTCGAGGCGCTGCGCCTGCGCCGCGCGGTGCTGGTGGACGAGCCGCCGGGCACCGCCGCCCAGCGCGGCAGCTTCCTGGTGGTGGATTACGACGGCCGCATCGAAGGCCAGCCCTTCGAGAACGGCAGCGCGCAGGATGTGCTCATTGAGCTGGGCTCGGGCCGCTTTTTGCAGGGCTTCGAGGAGCAACTGGAAGGCGCGGTGCTGGACGAGCAGCGCAGCCTGCAGATCACCTTTCCCGATGCCTACCCCGACGAATCGCTGCGCGGCAAGCAGGCCGAATTCAGCGTCCGCGTGAAGCGGCTGCAGCGCCGCGAGCTGCCGGCGCTGGACGACGCCTTCGCGGCGAGCCTCGGCGATGCGGAGCTGCGGGATCTCCCCGCGCTGCGCGCCCGGCTGCGCGCGCAGCTCGAAGCGCTGCGGGAGCAGGCCGCCGACGAAGCGCAGCGGCGGGCGCTGTTGGGCGCTCTGGCCGAGCGCACCCCCTTCGAGATTCCCCCGCGCATGCTGCGGCAGCGCCTGGACCATCGGGTCACGCTGGCCTGCCGGCAGTTCGCCCGGCTGCTGGCGCCGCAAGAGCTGCAGGCGCAGGCGCAGCGCTGGCGCGAAGAGTGGCGGCCCGATGTGGAGCGCGAGGTGCGGGAGTTTCTGCTGCTGGAGGCCGTGGCCGAGGCCCGGGAGATTACGGTATCGGATGCCGAGCTGGACGGGCACATCGAGGCGCTGGCCCGGGAGCAGGGCATGGCCCCCGAGCGGCTGCGCGAAGCCTACCAGGAGCGCCACCTGGCAGAGGATCTGCGCGGGCGCATCCGCCGCCAGCGGGCGCTTGAATTCCTGCTCTCTGTGGCTAGCATCGCCGGGCCGGCCGGGGCATGAGACCCGGGAGCCGCGGGGTGGGCGGGGGGCCGCCGCGCGGGGCCGTGCCGCCCCCCATCCAACAGGAGGCGGGGTCCGCGCCCGTTGCGCCATGACACTGGTCCCCATCGTCGTCGAACAGGATCACCGGGGCGAACGCGCCTACGACATCTACTCCCGCCTGCTGCGCGACCGCATCATCCTGGTGGGCGGCCCCATCAGCAGCGAGGTCGCCAACCTGGTGATTGCGCAGTTGCTCTACCTGGAGTCGGAGAATCCCGAATCCGACATTCAGCTCTACATCAACTCGCCGGGCGGCCCCGTCAGCGCCGGGCTCGCCATCTACGACACCATGCAGTATGTGCGCCCGGCGGTCTCCACCTTTTGCGTGGGCATGGCCGCCTCCATGGGGGCCATTTTGCTGGCCGCCGGAGAGAAGGGCAAGCGCAGCACGCTGCCCAACGCCCGCGTGATGATTCATCAGCCCTGGGGCGGCGCGCAGGGCCAAGCCGCAGACATAGACATCCAGGCCCGCGAGCTGCTGCGCATGCGCGAGCGCCTGAACGGGGTGCTCGCCCACCACACCGGCCGCGAGCTCGCGCAGGTCGCCGCCGATACCGAACGCGATTACTATATGTCCGGCAGCGAGGCCCGGGATTACGGACTGGTGGACGAGGTCGTAACCCACCGCGCGGGAGCCCCCGCCGCGTCAAACGGCGGCGTCAGCGCCGCAGAGGTCACATCGTGAAGAAGCAGGAACACGGCATGTGCCAGTGCTCGTTCTGCGGCAAGGCCCAGCGCGAGACCCGCAAGCTGATCGCAGGCCCCTCGTGCTACATCTGCGACGAGTGCGTGGATCTCTGCAACGACATCATCGCGCGCGAGGGAGAGCCGCAGGAATCCCCCAGCAACGCGCCGATTCCGAAACCGCGCGAGATCAACGATGTGCTCGATATGTATGTGGTGGGGCAGGAGCGCGCCAAGCGGGTGCTCTCGGTGGCGGTGCACAACCACTACCGCCGCATTGAGCACCAGCGCCGCGGCGGCGAGGTGGAGCTGCAAAAGGCCAACATCATGCTGATCGGCCCCACCGGCTCGGGCAAGACGCTGCTGGCGCAGACCCTCGCGCGCATTCTCGATGTCCCCTTCACCATTGCCGACGCCACCACGCTCACCGAGGCCGGCTATGTGGGCGAGGATGTGGAGAACATTATCCTGAGCCTGCTGCAGGCGGCGGATTACGATGTGGAGCGCGCGCAGCGCGGCATCATTTACATTGACGAGATTGACAAGATCGCGCGCAAGAGCGAGAACCCCTCGATTACCCGGGATGTCTCGGGAGAGGGCGTGCAGCAGGCGCTGCTGAAGATCATTGAGGGCACGACGGCCAGCGTGCCGCCCAAGGGCGGGCGCAAGCACCCGCAGCAGGAATTCGTGCAGATTGACACCTCGGGAATTTTGTTCATTTGCGGCGGCGCTTTTGTGGGGCTGGACCGCATCATCAAGCGCCGCCTCGGCGTCAAGGGCATCGGCTTCGGCGCCGATCTGGGCGAGCGCCATGAGCGCAGCGCGGGCGAAATGCTCACCGAGGCCCAGGGCGAAGACCTGCTCTGGTTCGGGCTGATTCCGGAGTTCGTGGGCCGCGTGCCGGTCATGGCCACGCTGGAAGAGCTGGACGAAGAGGCCCTGGTGGACATTCTCGTCAAGCCCAAGAACGCGCTCACCAAGCAGTATCACAAGCTCTTCGAGTTCGAGGATGTGCAGCTTCGCTTCACCGATGGCGCGCTGCGCGCCGTGGCGCGGCAGGCGCTCTCGCGCAAGAGCGGCGCGCGCGGCCTGCGCACCATTCTGGAATCCGCCATGCTCGACCTGATGTATGAGATTCCCTCCCGCGACGACATTGAGGAGTGCGTGGTGGGCGAAGAGGTGATTGAGCAGGGCGCAGAGCCGCTGGTGGTCTGCAAGCGCAGGGCGGAATCGGCGTAGCCGGGGCGCCATGGCCATTTACCGCAGCGGCGATGCGCCCGAAGGCGCCGCCCCCGGCGAAGCGGGAGGGCCGGGCGCACCGGGCAAGCCGGACGCACCGGGCGCGCCGTCTGGCGCGGGCGGGCCGGGCCTGCGCGAACTGCCGCTGTTGCCGCTGCGCGACATTATCGTCTTCCCGCACACCACTTTGCCGCTCTTCGTGGGCCGCCCCAAATCCGTCAAGGCGCTGGAGCAGGCCGTCGCGGGCGGGCGCGAATTGATGCTCATTGCCCAGCGCAAGGCCGCCCAGGAAGAGCCCGGCGCAGAAGATCTGCACCGCGTCGGCACCATCGGCGCCATTACCCAGTTGCTGCGGCTGCCCGACCAGACGGTGAAGGTGCTGGTGGAGGGCCGCGCCCGCGCGCGCATTCACGCCATTACCCGCACCGAGCCCAGCTTCATGTGCCAGGCCGAGCCGCTGGCAGAGCCCGCCGCGCCGGGCGCAGAGCTGGAGGCGCTGGTGCGCAGCGCCCACGCGAACTTCGAAATCTATGCGAAGCACAACAAGGAGCTTTCGGCAGAGGTGCGGGGCGCAGTCGCGGGCGCTTCCGATGCCTCGCGCCTTGCCGATTCGCTGGCGGTGCACCTGAAGCTCAAGGCCGAAGACCGCCAGCGCCTGCTGGAACTGGTGGATCCGGCAAAGCGGCTCGAAGAAGTCTGCGCGCTGCTGCAGGGCGAAATTGAGGTGCTCGAAGTGCAAAAGCGCATTCGCGGCCGCATTCGCAAGCAAATGGTGAAATCGCACAAAGAGTATTACCTGAACGAGCAGATGCGGGCGATCCAAAAGGAACTTGGCGAGCGCGACGATTTCAAGAATGAGATTGCCGAACTGGAGCAGGCGCTGGAAGAGAAGCAAATGCCCGACGAGGCCCGCGCGCGCGCCGCCAAGGAAATCCGCAAGCTCAACATGATGTCTCCGACGGCGGCGGAGGCCACCGTCGTGCGCAACTACATAGACTGGCTGCTGGCGCTGCCCTGGGATGCGCACAAGCAGGAGCACTCGGATATCACCGGGGCCGAGCGCGTGCTGAACGAGGACCACTACGGACTCGAGAAGCCCAAAGAGCGCATTCTGGAATACCTGGCGGTGCAGTCTCTGGTCGAGAAGATGAAGGGGCCGATTTTGTGCCTGGTGGGGCCGCCCGGTGTCGGCAAGACCTCGCTGGGCCGCTCCATCGCCCGCGCCACCGGCCGGGATTTCGCGCGCATTTCGCTGGGCGGCGTGCGCGACGAAGCCGAGATTCGCGGCCACCGGCGCACCTACATTGGCGCGCTGCCGGGCAAGATTTTGCAGGGCCTGAAGAAGGCCGGCTCGGGCAACCCGATTTTTCTGCTCGACGAAGTGGACAAGATGTCGGTGGATTTCCGCGGCGACCCTTCTTCGGCGCTGCTCGAGGTGCTGGATCCCGAGCAGAATCACTCCTTCAACGATCACTACCTCGACCTCGACTACGATCTCTCGAGCGTGATGTTCGTGTGCACGGCCAATGTGCTGCACCACATTCCGCGCCCGTTGCAGGACCGCATGGAGGTCATTGAGCTTCCCGGCTATATCGAAAGCGAAAAGCTGCAGATTGCCCGCAACTGGCTGGCGCCGAAGCAGCGCCGGGAGAACGGACTCGAAGAGCGGCACATTGCCTTCACCGATGCGGGCCTGATCGAGATGATCCGCTACTACACCCGCGAATCGGGCGTGCGCAGCCTGGAGCGCGCCATGGCCTCCATTGCCCGCAAGGTGGCGCGGCAACTGGTGAAGGGGGGGCGCGAGCGCGCGCGGCTGGTGCGCATTACCCCCGCGCGGGTGCGCAAATACCTGGGCGTCCGCAAATTCCGCCACGGCGAGGCCGAAGCGGAGGACCGCATTGGGCTCTGCATTGGCTTGGCCTACACCGATGCCGGGGGCGAAATGCTGCAGAGCGAGGTCGCCGTGACGCCTGGCAAGGGCAAGCTGGTGGTTACGGGCCGGCTCGGCGAGGTAATGCAGGAGAGCGCCAACGCCGCGCTCAGCTACATCCGCTCCCGCGCCAAGCAGTTGGGGCTGGTGCCGAACTTCTATTCGCAGGTGGATCTGCACATCCATGTGCCCGAGGGCGCGACGCCCAAAGACGGCCCTTCCGCCGGCATTACCATCGCCACCGCGCTGGCCTCGGCGCTGACCCGCGTGCCGGTGCGCGCCAATGTGGCGATGACGGGAGAGATCACGCTGCGCGGCCGCGTGCTGCCCATTGGCGGACTCAAGGAGAAGCTCATCGCCGCACAGCGCGGCGGGGTGGATACCGTGCTGATTCCGAAGGAGAACGAGAAGGACCTGAAGGAGATTCCCGCCAACCTGCTGCGCGGTCTCAAGCTGCGCCCCGTCGAGCACATGGACGAGGTGCTCGCCGCCGCGCTCTCCCTCGACGATCCCGGGGCTTTTTTGCGCGAAGGCGACCATGTGATCGCCACCATCTTCGATCTCCCGCAGCCCCCGCAGCCGGATGCCGGCGCCCCGGCGGGGGTGAACTGATTTCAGCCAGCGAAGCGCTGCGCGCGCCAGTTGTCCCCCGCGTCCTCCGAGAGACACAACCCGCGCACATCGCCGCCCTGCACCTGCATATCCGGCGCCTCCAGGTGGCGCCGCAAATTCGGCGTGAAGCGGATTTGCGCCATGCGCGGTAACATAACGCCGCTGCGGGGCGCGTAGCTCAGCCGGTCAGAGCGCCTGCCTTACAAGCAGGAAGTCGGTGGTTCGAGTCCGCCCGCGCCCACCAGCACCTCAGCGCTCCTGCGCGCGCCGGTGCGGCCGCGTCCAGTGGCCCGTCAGCAGCCAGCCGATGGTGAGCGCGCAGTTCACCAGCGCATAGACCATGCTGGCGATCCACATGCCCGTCGCGCCGAGCTCGCCGCGCGAGAGCCAGACGCCGAGCGGCAGCCCCAGCAGCAGCGCCACGCTTACGGCAATGAGCATGGGCGGCAGCATGGAGCCCGCCGCCTGCATGGCGCGAAAGGCGGCGAAGTAAGGCCCGTAGAAGCACAGCGCAATGGCGGAGTAGAAGAGATACTCGGCCGCCAGCGCGGTCACCTGCGGATCGTCGCTGAACCAGGCCGCCAGCTCGCCGCGGAAGAGGAAGATGCCCAAGGCCATGGGCAGCAGCAGCGCCAGTTGCATGGCGCAGGTGACGAAGATGGCGCGCCAGGCGCGGGGCAGCGAACCCGCGCCGAGGTTCTGCCCCACCAGGGTGGCGCAGGCGTTCGCCATGGGAAAAGCCACCATAAAGGCCAGCATTTCCACGCGCAGCCCAATGGTGTAGGCGGCCTGCGCCTCGCCGCCAATGCGCCCGGCCAGCGCCATGAAGAAGATGACGATGGAGCTGCGCGCTACAAAGTGCAGCGTCGGCTGCCAGGCATTGCGCAGCAGCGCGCTGAGCGCGGTGGAATCGGGAAGCAGGTGGCGCCTGCGCAGATGCACCCGCGCCCGGCCCCGGAACAGCACGCGCAACAGCACCGCCGTGCCCACCAGCCCACCCAGCCCCTGCCCCCAGGCGATTCCCGTGAAGCCGAGCTCTGGCAAACCGAAATGCCCGAAGCCCAGCGCCCACTGCGCAAACAGCGCCAGGGGCGTGACCAGAAAATTCACCAGCATGGGCGTGGTGGTATCGCCTGCGCCGCCCAGAATGGCGGTGGCGAGCTGCATGAAGATCACCGTGGCCAAAAAGGGAAAGGCCACCCGCACATAGGGCGTGCCCAGCGCAATTACCGCCGGATCATCGGTGACCAGCCGCACCAGCGGCCCGGCGGCGAAAATTCCCGCCAGCGTAACCGCCAGCCACAGCACTGCGCCGGCCAGCACCGTTTGCCCCGCAATGTGCTCGGCGTCGCCAATGCGCCCCGCGCCCGCCAGTTGCGCCACCAGCATTTGCGAAGCCGCCGAAAGCCCCAGCAGCATCAGCAGAATCATCTGCCGCAGGGTCTGGTTTGTGGCGCCCGCGGCGGCCATGGCGTCGGGGCCCATCCAGCCGAGCAGCTTGAGCTCCACGAGCTGAAAGCTGCCCATGGCCCCGAGCGAAGTGAGAATGGAGGGCACCGCCAGCGCCAGGATGGAAATGCTGAGCGCGCCCCGGGTGTGGTCGCGGTGGCGCAGCCGGTGCAGCCAGCCCCGCCGCGCTGCTCTTTGCCCCGCCGCGCCCTCGTCCATGCCCCCAGCTTCACACTTCCCGCGCGCCATTGCGAATCCCGCTATGCTGCCCCCCGCGCGGGCTTTTCGCCCGGCGTTTTTGCGGAGAGCGTATGCAAAGCGGCGGCAACGGCTGGACGCCGGCAACCAGCGCGCAGCTGGCGGACGAACTGGCGATTCGCGCCCTGGTGGCGCGCTACGCCGACGCCGTCAACCGCGTCAGCGCCGAAGACTGGGGCGCCACCTGGACCGCAGAGGGCGAATGGCATCTGCTCGGCCAGGTGGTGCGCGGGCGCGGGGCGCTGGTGGACTTTTGGCAGGCGGCAATGGGCACCTTCCGCTGGGTGTTTCAGCTGGTGCACAGCGGCGAAGTGCAGTTTCCCGCCGAAGCCGGCGGCGCAGCCGCAGAGCAGGGCGGCCGCGCCCGGGCGCGCTGGTATCTCTCGGAAGTCGGCGAAACCGGCGGCGGCGAGCGCGCCTTCACCGTCGGCGTGTATCACGACGACCTGCTGCTCACCCCGCAAGGCTGGCGCTTCGCCATCCGCCGCTTCGCCCCCCTCTACCAAGGCCCGCCCAATCTCACGGGCCGCAACTTCCCCTTCCCCGGCGCATCCGAACGCGGCTGAAGCGCGGCGGAATGGCCGAGTTTCCCGCCGCGCCGGTTTCGCCGCAGCATTACTTTGACGCGTGGCTGCCCGCCGCGTTGGCCGAAGCGGGGGCGCTGCCCGGTGCGGGGGAGGCCGAGCTTTCGCTGGGCTTTTGCCTGGAAGGCGCAGGAGGCGGCGCGTGGGCGTGCCGCCTGCGCGGTGGCCTGCTCTCGGTGCGCGCCGCGCCCGCCGCAGATTGCGCCTGCGACATCACCTACATACAGCGCGCCGCAGACTGGCAGGCCGCCATTTGGGCCGGGCGGGGCGGCGCACTCGGCGCAGCCGCTGCGCGCCTGTTCCGCACCCCCGCCGAACTCCCCCCCGCCGCGCGCCGCGCCGATTCTGCACCGCGCGCCGGGGCAGAGCCTGCCAAGTGCGCCGATTCCGCTGCGCCCGCCCCGCGCGCCGGGGCCGCGGGCGGCGCGGCGTGGCTGCAGGCGCTTGCCGGGCTGCGCAAGCTCGACGGCCAGATCTGCCTCGCCATCACCGGCGGCGCAGAGAAGGGCGATGCTGAGGGCGGCGCAGAGGAGGGCGGCGGCGGCGGCGATTGGGAACTGGCGCTGCGCCTCGGCCCCGGCCCCATCCCCGCGCGCCGCACCTGCACGCTGCGCGCCTCTGCCAACGCCGCCGATGCGCTGGCCCGGGGCGAACTCGCCCCGCTGGCCGCCTTGCTCCGCGGGCAGATTGAAGTGCGGGGCGATATGAAGCTGCTGCTGCGCCTGGCCGCCCACCTGCGCCGCGCCTGAGCGCCGCCATCCCACAGCGCCACGCCTGAGCGCCGCGCCACCCCCCACCCGTTGCGCCGCCCCGCCCCGGCTCTCGCGCGGGCGCGCCCAATCGGCTACAAACGCCCGCGCGGGGGCGGTAGTTCAACTGGTTAGAGCACCGGCCTGTCACGCCGGAAGTTGCGGGTTCGAGTCCCGTCCGCCCCGCCAGCAATGCCTCGCGCGGCCCTGCCGCCGCGCGGGGCGGGGCAAGGGGAAGGGGAGCCATGGCGCAGCGGGACATCAGGCGGGTAGAGCTGGTCTGGCCCGGCAAGTTCGCCGAAGACGGCGCGCTCCGGGAGCCGCCGCGCGTATCGCTGCCCTTTCAGGTAATTGAGAGGATTCACGAAAGCCGCGCCAGCCGGGAAGCGCGGCGGGGCGGGCTGCAGAGCGGGCTGTTTGAGACCTGGCAGGGCCGGGAGGGCGACACCTTCGAGCAGGGCTGGAAGAACAAGCTCATTTGGGGCGACAACCTGCTGGTCATGAGCTCGCTGCTGGAGAAGTTCGCCGGGAAGATTGATCTGATTTACATTGACCCGCCCTTTGCAACGGGGGCGGATTTCTCGTTTACGGCGCAGATTGGGGAATCTGGCGAGCAGGTTGTGAAAGAGTCGTCGGTAATCGAGGAGAAGGCATATCGGGACACTTGGGGCAGGGGCTTTGATTCGTATTTGACAATGATTTATGAGCGGCTGGTTTTGATGCGCGAATTGCTTTCTGAAAGCGGGAGCATTTATGTGCATTGTGATTGGCGAGTTAATTCGTTTCTGCGGCTGGCGCTGGATGAGATTTTTGGAAAACAACATCTCATTAATGAAATTATTTGGTGTTATACCGGCCCGGGTTCTCCAAATATGAAACAATTCAACAGGAAGCACGACACAATATTTTGGTTTTCCAAAAATAATCAGTGGGTATTTAACAAGGACAATGTGCGCGTTCCATACAAAGATCCCAATCAAACGCTTAGAAAGGCTTTCGATTCCGGGCAGGGAATGGACGAAGAACAAACTGAAAAATATAGGGAGCGGGGGAAAGTTCCTGAAACTTGGTGGGAAGACATAGCGGTTGCTGTCAGGTCTGCTCAAAATCTTGGTTACCCCACACAAAAACCCGAAGCTCTGCTCGAACGCATAATCAAAGCGTCCAGCAACGAAGGCGACCTCGTCGCCGATTTTTTCTGCGGTTCCGGCACCACAGCCGCCGTGGCGGAGAAGTTGGGCCGCCGCTGGATCGCCTGCGATCTGGGGCGCTACGCCGTCCACACCGCGCGCAAGCGCATGCTCGGCATCGAAAACTGCCGGCCTTTCGAGGTGCTGAATCTCGGCAAATACGAGCGGCAATACTGGCAGGGCGTCACCTTCGGCAATCCCCGGGGCAAGCCGCCCACAGAGCAGGCGATTTACGATTATCTCGCCTTCATTCTCAAGCTCTATGGCGCAGAGCCGATTTCCGGATCGACTCATTTGCACGGCAAAAAGGGCAGGGCGCTGGTCCACATTGGCGCAGTGGACGCACCGGTTTCCATCAGGCAGGCCGCCGACGCGCTGGAAGAGTGCCTGCAACTCAAGCAAAAAGATCTGCACATTCTCGGTTGGGACTGGGGAATGGGCATGAACGATTTGGTGAGGGTGGAAGCGGAGAGGCGCGGTGTCAAGTTGTCGCTGCTCCAGATTCCGCGCGAAGTCATGGAGCAGCAAGCAGCAGAGAAGGGCGATGTGCAATTCTTCGAGCTGGCCTATCTGGAGGCGGAAATTGAGCAGCCCGGCCAGCGCGGGGCGCAGGTGTCTCTCTGCAAATTCGTCATCCCCAACACAGAATTGATACCCGCCGAGATTCGCGGCAAGATCAGCCAGTGGTCCGATTACATTGACTACTGGGCGGTGGACTGGGATTTCCGCAATGACACCTTCATGCAGGGCTGGGTGGCCTACCGCACCCGCAAAGAGCGCAAGCTTTCGTTGGAATCCGAGCCGCACAGCTACGAAAAGCCCGGCAACTACCGCATCCTCGTCAAGGTCATTGACATTTTCGGCAACGACACCACTCGGGCCTTCGATCTGGAGGTGAAATAGAAATGGCGCAGCCCGTCATTTCCTACGACTACGGCCTGCCCGAGATTGCGGGCCGCCTGCCCTGGACGCCCCCGGATTCCCATCTGGTCAAGGATGAGAGCGGGGAGGGCAAGTGGCGCCTGGTCCCGGAGCGCCGCCCCAGCCCGTTGCTGTTGCCGCCGCTGTTGCGCGACGCGGTGAACACCTGGCGCAATGCGGATTACCCCGGCGCATCGGAGGTCTCCCGCCGCCTGTTCCACTACTGGTTTGAGGAAGAGCACGAGGTTTCGGGCTTGCCCTCTCCCTTCCGCTACCACTTCTGCCAGCGCGAGGCCATTGAGACGCTGATTTGGCTGGTGGAGATCTTCGGCAAGCGCGATACGAAGGCGCTGATTGAGATATACGGTGACCGCCGCCAGCACGATCTGGTTTCCGGGAGCTTCGATATTTTGACCCGGCCCGATGGCCGCGGCCTCATTCGCCGCTTCGTTCCGGAGATCGGCGCTTCCGGCGAACAGGATCTGCCGCCGGACAATCTGCGCCGCTACGCATTCAAAATGGCTACCGGCTCGGGAAAGACCTGGGTGATGGCCATGGCCATGGTCTGGTCCTACCTCCACAAGCGCATGATCCCGGGCTCCGCGCTTTCCCGGCATTTTCTCGTTGTCGCGCCCAATCTCACTGTTTATCAGCGCCTCGAAAAGGACTTTGCCAACGGGCGGGTATTTCGCGCCATTCCGCTGGTGCCTCCGGAGTGGCTCAAGGAGTTTTCGCTGAATGTGATCCTGCGCGGCGAGGCCACCGATCCCCGCTACACGGGCAACCTGTTTCTCACCAATATCCACCAGCTCTATGAATCGCGCGGCGAGGAGCAGGCGCCGCAGAACCCGGTGGAAAATCTGGTCGGCGCGCGCCCTGCGAAAGACCCCGCTGCGCCCGGCCTGTCTTCCATGCTGGACCGCATCTGCCAATTGCAAGATCTCGTCGTGATGAACGACGAGGCGCACCATGTGCACGACGAGGAATTGGCATGGAGCCGGGCACTGCTGAAGATTCGCCGGGAACTGCCGAAGGGGCTGGCGCTCTGGCTGGATTACTCCGCCACGCCCAAGGATCAGAACGGAATGTTCTTTCCCTGGACTGTTTGCGACTACCCGCTGGCCCAGGCCGTGGAAGACCGCATTGTCAAAGCGCCGATCATCGTGGACCGGAAAAGCGATCCCGCCCGGCCCGCGCAGGCTCCCGACCACATTACGAAGGAGAATGTGACCGAGAAGTATGGCTACTGGATCCGGGATGCAGTGCAGTGCTGGAAGAGGCACTGGAAGACCTATCGGGCGCTTGAAATGAAGCCCGTCCTCTTCATCATAGCGGAGCGGAACACTTACGCCGACGCGATTGGGGAGTTTCTCTGGAAAACCCGGAAATTTGGCTTCAAGCAGTCCGAGGTTCTCGTCATTCACACGGACCGCAAGGGCGAAATTCGAAAGGAGGATCTCGGCAAGGCCCGCGACATTGACCAGCCGGGCAACCCGATCAAGGCCATTGTCAGCGTGATGATGCTGCGCGAGGGCTGGGATGTGCGCAATGTGACCGTGGTGCTCGGCCTGCGCCCCTTTACCGCCAAGGCCGAAATTTTGCCGGAGCAGGTGATAGGCCGGGGGCTGCGCCTCATGGCGGAAATCAGCCCGGATCAGACGCAGACACTGGAGGTGCTGGGGACGAGCAATCTGCTCAATGTGCTACGCGAGCAGCTCGAAGCGGAGGGTGTCGGCGTTGCCGAAGTCAGCAAGCCGCCGAGGCAACCGGAGATTGTCCGCCCGCTGAAGGAGCGGATGGAACACGATATCGGAATTCCCATTACCCGGCCCTCTCTCACGCACAGCGTTTCCAGTCTGTTGGATCTCAATCTGCAGAATTTGTCTCCAATCTACGACCAAAAGGATCTGCCGCCCGAGATTTGCGCGAAGCTCAGTTTCGAATTCTCCAATCCGCAGGTTCAGGTGCATGAAGAGCCAGCCAGCATTGACAGTGAAATTCCCACTCGGGAGATTTTGGCCAATATCGCCAATGAGGTGATCAGGCGGGCCGGGCTGCCCAATCAATTCGCGCTGCTGTATCCCATTGTGTATGCCTATGTCGGCCAGCGCTGTTTCGGCAAGCTGGTGGATGTGGAAATCGGGAAGATTCGCCAGCATCTGCTGCAGCCGGATATCCAGGATGCAATCGCGCGTTACCTGACCAGGCAGATTTCGCAGTTGACCGCCGAGCGCAAGCCGCTGGAATTCGAGCGCGAGAATTTCTGCCTTTCCGAGACTCGCCCCTTCAGTTGGAGGCGCAATTTGCCCCTCTTTGAGGCCCGCAAGACCGTTTTCAACCGCGTTGCCACCTACAATGACTTCGAGAAGGACTTCGCCAAGTTCCTCGACAGTGCCCCGGATGTGCTGCGCTTTGCCGCCCTTGGCTCCACAGAGCAGGGCGTATCGGGCGTCCGCTTCCGCGTGGATTACCTGAAGCCCAGCGGCGCCATCGGCTTCTACCACCCGGACTGGGTCGCCGTGCTGCAAGGCGATTCGGGCGGGGAAGAGAACTGGATTATCGAGACGAAAGGCCGCGTGTGGGAAGATACGGAAAGCAAGGAGAAGGCGATGCTCGAGTGGTGCCGCCGCGTCAGCGAGAAGCTGGATACCCCCTGGCGCTATCTGCGCGTGAACCAGAGCAATTTCGAGAGCGCCCCGCCGTTCCGCCTCTCCGAACTCACCCGCAACGCGGCAGAGCTGCCCCTTGCACCGCAGCCCCGGCCCAGCCTCAAGGAACTGCTGCTCGCGCCAAATCCCCGCACCGATGAACTCGCACCTCCCCGGGAGCCGCACAGCCACCGCCCCCCGCCGGAATTCGAGTAACCGATGTTCCTTCTCGATACCAATGTGGTTTCCGAGTTGCGGAAACTCAGGCCGGATGAGGCTGTGCGGGCGTGGCTTGTCGGCGTGCCGGAGAATCAACTGTTTCTCTCTGCTTTTACGATTGGAGAGATTCAGTTGGGAATTGAGAAGAAGCGCGAAGAGGGAGATTTGGCCATGGTGGGAGCCTTGGATAACTGGCTTGGCCGGGTGGTGGACAGCTACAAGGTGATTCCGGTCAGCGAAGAGATTTTCATGAAATGGGCGCAGCTCTATCACGGCAGGCCCAATAAATTCTTCGGGGACGCCATAATCGCTGCGACAGCGCTCATTCACGGGATGACCGTTGCGACGCGCAATGTGCGCGATTTCGCGCAGTTCCCTGTGGACACATACAATCCATTCGAATACCGGGAGTGATGAAGTTTGGCGAGCCGAGCCGCCCTAGGTGGCGGCGGGGTTGAGGACTTCGGCGCCGGTGGGGTCGAAGTGGCGGGTGTTGCGGGTTGCCACCACCAGGTGCTCTTCCAGGGCGGTGGCGGCGATGAGCAGGTCGGGGGAGTTGTTGCCAATTTGGATGGAGAGGCGGCCCCAGCGCTTTGCGATGCGGGGGGTGACCGGGAGAATGCGGTCTTCGTAGGCCAGTTGCAGATCGTCGAACCAGCGGTTCAGGTCCGAAGGGAAGCGGCCGTCTTTCCGGTTCGCCCGTTCAATGCCGCGGGCAATTTCGGCGAGCGTCACGACGCTCAGAAAAAGCTGCCAGCGCTCGCAGCGTCTCAGCCAAGCGGCGACCCGGGGCGCGCGGTCGGGCCGCCGCAGGGCCGAGATCACATTGGTGTCGAGCAGGTAGCGCCTCACTCGCCAGCTTCGCAGAGCCCGTCGCGCAGGCGCAACGGCACGCGCTCGGGCTCCCAGTCGCCTTCGGGGATGTTCAGCAGCACCTCGATGGCGTCCGGGGCGTGGCGGGCGCTGCGGCTGCGCAGCCGGTCGTAGGCGTCCGCCGCCAGCACCACCACGGTGCGCTTGCCGCGCCGCGTTACCACCTGCGGCTCGCTCTCGGCATCCCGGACCAGCTCGCTGAAGCGGCTCTTGGCGTCCTGCAGCTTCCAGTCTTGCATCTTCCGGTCTTGCATTTTTTTCCTCCGGGCGGGGCCTGCCCCGCAGCCAACTAGTCAGCAAGGCTAGTGGGCATCGGAAGGCGAGTCAAGGCGGCGGCGCCATTTTGCCAGCCGGGCGGCAATTGCGCCCTCTGCGCCGCGTTCGGTGGGTTCGTAAAAGGGCGCGCCGCCCACGGCTTCGGGCAGGTTGCGCATGGGCACAAAGCCATCCGGCGCATCGTGGGGATAGCGATAGCCCGCGCCGTAGCCCTCGGCCTTTAGCAGCGGGGTGGGGGCGTTGCGCAGGTGCAGGGGAATGCCCGCGGCGGCGGTTTCGCGGGCGGCGGCGCTGGCGCGCTGCAGGGCCACCAGGGCGCGATTGCTCTTGGGCGCGCAGGCCAGAAAGGTCGCGGCCTGCGCCAGCGGAATGCGGCCTTCGGGCAGGCCCATGCGCTCCACGGCCTGCCAGGCCGCCAGGGCCAGCGGCAGCCCGGCGGGCTCGGCGTTGCCCACATCTTCGGCGGCAAAAATGGCTAGGCGGCGGCAGATAAAGAGCGGATCTTCCCCGGCTTCGAGCATGCGCGCCATGTAGTAGAGCGCGGCGTCGGGATCGCTGGCGCGCAGGCTTTTGATGAAGGCCGAGATGGTGTTGTAGTGCTCCTCGCGGTCGCGGTCGTAGAGCGGCGCGCGCGCCCCCGCGGCCTCGCTCACGGCCCGGGCGTCCAAGGGCGCGGATTCGTTCCGGGCGTGCTGCGCGGCGGCGGCGGTTTCCAGAATGCCCAGGGCGCGGCGGGCGTCGCCGCCGGCCAGCCGGGCCATGGCGGCGAAGGCGTCGTCGCCAATGGCGGATTTTGCGCCCAGTCCGCGCTCGGCATCTGCGGCGGCCCGGCGCAGCAGCGCTTCAAGGTGCGCTTCAGAGAGCGGCTTGAGCGTGAAGACGCGGCAGCGCGAGAGCAGCGGGCCAATGACCTCGAAGGAGGGATTCTCGGTGGTGGCGCCGATCAGCGTAACCGTGCCCGCTTCGACATGGGGCAGCAGGGCGTCCTGCTGCGCGCGGTTGAAGCGGTGAATCTCGTCCAGAAAAAACACGGTGCGCCGCCCCGCGCGCCGCCCGCGCTCGGCTTCGGCGACAATGGCGCGCACCTCTTTCAGCCCCGCCATTACCGCAGAAAGCGCGGCAAAGGCCGCGCCCCCCTGCGCGGCGGCCACCAAACGCGCCAGCGTGGTCTTGCCCGTGCCCGGCGGCCCCCACAAAATCAGCGAGGGCAGCGTTCCCGCTTCAATCAGCGCGCGCAGCGGCGCGCCCGGCGCGGCCAGGTGCTCCTGCCCCACCACCTCGTCCAGGCTCTGCGGGCGCATGCGGTCGGCCAGGGGCGCGCCGGTTTCGCCGGGTGCGCGGCCCGCCTGCGGGCCGGAAAACAGCGCCGGCGCATCAGTGGCCATGCGGACATTCTACGCCAGGCCATTGCCCCCGGTGGCGCGGTTGTGGTAGGAAGAGCGCGAAGCGCGGCCTTCCCGACAGCCGATGAGGAGCGGATGGCACGAGGCACAGCGATCTCGGCAGTCGGGCTCTGCCTGAAGCCCAACTCCGCCGAGGCTGGCGCGGCGGCGCGCGATCTCTCGGCGCAACTGCGCCGGCGCGGCGTCGCGGTGCTGGCCGACAAAGAGGCGGCGCAGTGGTGCGGCTGCGAGCCGCAGCCGCGCAGCGCAATGGCAGAGCGCGCGGAGCTGCTCATCGTCCTGGGCGGCGATGGCACGCTGCTCTCGGTGGCGCGCGCCATCGAAGAGCGCCCCGTCCCCATTTTGGGGGTGAATCTCGGCACGCTGGGCTTTCTCGCCGAGGTGAATCCCGGCGAGCTTCCCGGCGTGCTGGACCGCGTGCTGGCGGGAGATTACGCCACCGAGCAGCGCCTGCGCCTCGAAGTGCGCGCCTGGCGCCCCGGCGCAGATGCCGCGGATGGCGCAAATGGCGCGGGCAGCGCAGACGGCGCGGCCGAAGACGGGCGCGAACTGCTGCGCGCGCTGGCGCTGAACGACGCCGTCGTCACCCGCGGCGATTTGTCGCGCATCATTGATCTCGAAACCTGGAGCGATGGCGTGCCGCTGGCGAACTACCACGGCGACGGCCTGATCGTCGCCACGCCCACCGGCTCCACCGCCTACACGCTCTCGGCGGGCGGCCCCATTCTCATGCCCGGCGCGCGGGCCTGCGTGGTAACGCCCATTTGCCCGCACACCCTTTCGCAGCGCCCCATCGTTTTGCCCGACAGCGCAACGCTGGAAATGGCGGTGCGCAGCCGCGAGCACACGGCGCAGCTCACCGTAGATGGCCAGGTGGGCGTGGCGCTGCAAGCGGAAGATCGCGTCGCGGTGCGCGCCGCGGCGTCGCCCGCGCACTTTGTGGTTTCGCCGCTGCGCAGCCGCAGTCACACCGCAGTGCTGCGCGCCAAGCTGGGCTGGGGGGGCGGATGATCGAGCGGCTGCGCATTGACCGGCTGGCGCTGGTGGAGCGCCTGGAACTGGAGTTCGGCGGCGGCCTGAATGTGCTGACCGGCGAGACCGGCGTCGGCAAGTCCATTGTGCTGGGCGCGCTCTCGCTGCTGGCCGGCGCGCGGGCGCGCAGCGATGCGGTGCGCGAGGGCGCAGAAAGCGGCGTAGTGGAGGCAGTCTTCGACACCCGCGGGCTGCCCGAGCTGGAAGCCGCGCTGGCCGCGCGCGGCCTGGAGTGCGAAGGGCATGAGCTCATCGTCCGGCGCAGCGTTTCCCGGGAAGGCCGCAGCCGCGCCTGGGTGGGCGGCGCGCTGGTGCCCATTGCCACGCTGGCGGAACTCTTTGCCGAGCGCATTGAGATTTCCAGCCAGCACGCCTCGCAGGCGCTGCTGCGGCCGGAATCCCAGAGCCGGCTGCTCGATCTCTACGGCGGGCTGCTCTCCGAACGCGAGCGCGTGGCCGAAGGCGTGCGCCAATTGCGCGCCCGCGATGAAGAGATTGCCAAACTGCGCGGCGCGGCCGAAGAGCGCGCGCGGCGCGAGGATTATCTGGCCTATCAGGTGCGCGAAATTGACGAGGCCGAACTTTCGCCCGAAGAGATTGCGCAGTGCGAAGCCGAGCACGGGCGGCTGGTGCACGCCGAGCGCTTGCAGAGCGAGGCGGGGCAGGCGGTATCCCGGCTGCTCGGCGATCCCGGCGCGCCGGAGACCCGCGCCGCCGCCGATGTGCTGCGCGAATCCGCCCGCCAGGTGGAATCGCTGGCCGAACTCGATCCCGCGCTGGCGCCGTTGGCCGAGCGGTTGCTGTCGCTGCACACCGAGCTGGCCGACGCCGCGGCAGAGATTGAGCGCTACGCCGCCGGCATTGAGGCCGATCCCGCGCGGCTGACCCGGGTCGAAGATCGCATTGCGCAATTCGAAAAGCTGCGCCGCAAGTTCGGCGGCAGCGCGGGCACGGTGCAGGAGATTCTCGCCTTCCGCGAGCGGGCCGCGGCCGAGCTTTCCACGCTCACCGGCAGCGATGAGCGTTTGACCGAGCTCGCCAAAGAGCGCGAGACGCTGTGCGCCGAAGTCGCGCAGGCGGCGGAGCAATTGAGCGCGGGCCGCCGCCGGGCCGCCGAGTCGCTGGCCGCCGCCGCCCGCGAATCCATGAGCGAGCTGGCGCTGGGCGAAGCGCTTTTCGAGGTGGCGCTGCAGCCGCTGCCGCCCCCCGAAGGCTTGCCCTGCGCGGGCGGCGGCGCAGAGTCCGCCGAGTTTTTGTTCTCGGCCAATCCCGGCGAGAGACCGCGGGCGCTGCGCCGCGTGGCATCCGGCGGCGAGCTTTCGCGCATCTTCCTGGCGCTCAAAAACGCGCTGCGCCGCACCGGCGCGGGCATGGTGCTGGTCTTCGACGAGATAGACGCGGGCGTGGGCGGCGCTGTAGCCGAGCGCATCGGCCACCTGCTCGGCGCGCTGGCCGGCTCGCACCAGGTGCTGTGCATCACCCATTTGCCGCAAATTGCCTGCCAGGGCGGCCGCCACTTCCGCGTCAGCAAGGAGAGCGCCGAAGGCCGCACCCGCACCGGCGTGGCGCAGCTTTCCGGGGAAGAGCGCGTGGACGAAATCGCCCGCATGGCCGGCGGCGAGCGCATTACCGAGGCCACCCGCCGCCACGCCCGCGCCCTGCTCAGCCAGTCCAATTGAGCTACCCTGCAAAACCGGGGGTGCGGTGACGGGTTTGTTGAAGCAGTTTGTGGGGAGCAAAAACGACCGCGATTTGCGGCGGCTGCTGCCCCTGGTAGAGCGCGCGAACCGGCTGGAACCGGCGCTGATGAAGCTGCCGGACGCCGCGCTGCAGGCCCGCAGCGGCGAATTCCGCCAGCGCCTGGCCCAGGGCGAAGCGCCCCTGGCGCTCATTCCGGAGAGCTTCGCCGTGGTGCGCGAGGCGATGAAGCGCACCATTGGCAAGCGCCTGTTCGATGTGCAGCTGCTGGGCGGCGCGGTGCTGCACGAAGGCCGCATTGCCGAGATGAAAACCGGCGAGGGCAAGACCTTCGTCGCCACGCTGCCCTGCTATCTCAACGCGCTCACGGGCCGGGGCGTGCATGTGGTCACCGTGAACGATTACCTGGCGCGCCGCGATGCCGAGTGGATGGGCGCAATCCACCGCTTTCTGGGGCTTTCGGTGGGCTGCATTCTCAGCGATCTCTCCGAAGAGGAGCGCAAGAACTCCTACGCCTGCGACATTACCTACGGCACCAACAACGAATTCGGCTTCGATTATCTGCGCGACAACATGAAGCCCGCCGCCGAGCTGTGCGTGCAGCGCGAATTGCACTACGCCATTGTGGACGAGGTGGATTCGATTCTGATTGACGAGGCGCGCACGCCGCTGATCATTTCGGGGCCTTCCGAGCAGAACACCGAGATTTACCGCATTGCCAATCAGGTAATTCCGCGCCTGTCGCGGGGGCAAAAGGCCGATCCCAAAACCGGCGCGCCGGAAAGCGGCGATTACTGGGTGGACGAAGAGCACCGCACCACCGCGCTCAGCGAGGAAGGCGTGCACAAGGTGGAGCAGTTGCTGCGCGTGGAGAATCTCTACGACCCGCAGATGCTGCCGGTGTTGCACGCCGTGAACCAGGCGCTTTCGGCCCACGCGCTGAAGCGCCGGGATGTGGACTATGTGGTGCAGCCCGGCGAAGAGCGCAGGCTTGAAGTGGTGATTGTGGACGAGTTCACCGGGCGGCTGATGAAGGGCAGGCGCTGGAGCGACGGGCTGCACCAGGCGGTGGAGGCCAAAGAGGGCATTCCGGTGCAGAGCGAGAGCCAGACCTACGCCTCGGTCACCTTCCAGAACTACTTCCGCATGTATGAGAAGCTGGCGGGCATGACCGGCACCGCCGACACCGAAGCGCCGGAGTTCGCCAAGATTTACGATCTGGATGTGCTGGTGGTTCCCACCAACCGCCCCATGCTGCGGGCCGATTTGCCCGATGTGGTGTTCAAGAGCGAGCGGGAGAAGTTCGGCGCGGTCATTGAAGACATTGCCGAGCGCCACGAGCGCGGCCAGCCGGTGCTGGTGGGCACTATTTCCATCGAGAATTCCGAGCGGCTCTCGAAGTTGCTGGCGAAGCGCGGCGTTCGCCACAATGTGCTGAACGCCAAGCAGCACGCGCGCGAGGCGCAGATTGTGGCCCAGGCCGGGCGGCGCGGCGCGGTCACCATCTCCACCAACATGGCGGGGCGCGGCACCGACATTGTGCTGGGCGGCAGCGCAGAGCAGCTCGCGCTGGACCGCTGCGGCGGCGACCGCCAGCACGACAACTACGCGCGGTTTCTGGCGGATTTCGAGAGCCGCTGCGCGGCGGAGCGCAGCGAGGTGGTGGCCGCGGGCGGCCTGCACATTCTCGGCACCGAGCGCCACGAGAGCCGCCGCATAGACAATCAGTTGCGCGGGCGCTCCGGCCGCCAGGGCGATCCCGGCTCCAGCCAGTTCTATCTGTCGCTGGAAGACGATCTGCTGCGCATCTTCGGCTCCGAGCGCATGCAGCCCTGGATGGAGCGGCTGGGGCTGCAGGAGGGCGAGGCCATTGAGAGCCGCATGCTCACGCGGCAGATCGAAAACGCCCAGCGCAAGGTCGAAGCGCGCAACTTCGATACCCGCAAGCATTTGCTCGATTACGACAATGTGATGAACCTGCAGCGCCGCACCTTTTACGGCAAGCGCCGCGAAATTCTGGCCCGCGAAGACCTGCACGAGGAAATTCTGGAGATTACCGAGAGCGTGCTGGTGGATGCGCTGGGCGATTACTGGCCCGAGAAGTCCGAGCCCGGCCCGCAGCAACTCGCCGCATTGGCCACGGCGCTCACGGCGCAATTCGGCGTGGCCTTTCACCCGGAAGAGCCGCCTTTTCTGGAGTCCGGCCGCCCGGCGCGGGACAAGGACGAGCTTGGCCGCGCGGTGCTGGAGCGGCTGCGGGATTTTCTCTCGCAAAAGCGCAGCGCCTGCGACGAGCTCGCCGAACAGCACAGCGAGGTGGGCTACCCCAGCTTCGCGCGCCTGGAGCGCGAAATTCTGCTGTCGGTGGCAGATCGCCAGTGGAAGGATCACCTGCACGCCATGGACGGCTTGCGCGAGGGCGTGTCGCTGCGCGGCTACGCCCAGCGCGATCCCAAGATTGAATACCAGCGCGAGGGCTTCGGCCTCTTCGAGCAGATGAACCGGCGGGTGGATGCCGAGGTGGCGCAACTGCTGTTCCGCCTGCCCCTGCCCGGCGCAGAGACTATTCCGGCGCGGCTGCCCGCGCCCGCCGCGCCCGCGCTGCCCGGCCTGCCGCGCGGCGCCACCGGGCGCACGCCCAGGCGCGCCGGAAGGGTGGGGCGCAACGACCCCTGCCCCTGCGGCAGCGGCAAGAAGTTCAAGAAGTGCTGCGGCGCAGCCGCCGCGCCCCGATGATTTCGGCGCGCATTGGCAGCGCGCCGCCGGTGGAGGGCTTCCGCTTTGCCGGCATTCGCTGCGGGGTGAAGGCCCGGGGCCTAGATTTGGCGCTGATTGCCAGCGAGCGCCCGGCGGCGGCGGCGGGGGTGCTTACCCGCTCCACCGCGCCGGGCGCGCCGGTGCTGCTGTGCCGGCAGCGGCTGCGCGGCGGACGCGCCCGCGCCATTCTCGCCAACGCCGGCGTGGCGAATGTGGGGCTGGGCGAGGCGGGGCTGCGCGACGCCCGGGCCATGGCGCAAGCGGCAGCAGAGGCCGTGGGCGCGCCGCCGGGGCAGGTGCTGGTAGCCTCGACGGGGGTAATTGGCGAGCGCCTGCCGCTGCCGCGCATTCTCGCCGGCATTCCCCGTCTGGCGCGCGCCCTGGATGCCGCGGGCCTGCCCCGCGCCGCCCGCGCCGTCATGACCACAGACACCGTGCCGAAGCTGGCGGGCTTGCGCTTTCGCGTTGGCGCGCGGCGCTATGCGGTGGCGGGCCTCGCCAAGGGCTCCGGCATGATCGCCCCGCAAATGGCCACCATGCTGGCCTTTCTGGTAACCGACGCCGATGTCTCGCCGCCCTTTTTGCGCGCCCTGTGGCGGCAGGTGGCGGAGCAGACCTTCAACCGCGTCCGCGTGGATGGCGAGACCTCCACCAGCGATGCGGCCCTTGTGCTGGCGAACGGCGCGGCGGGCGGCCCCTGTTTGCGCGGGCCGCGCAGTCCCGGCGCGCGGGCGCTGCGCCATGCGCTGCACGCGGTGGCCGAGGCGCTGGCGCGGGAAATCGCCCGGGACGGCGAGGGCGCCACCAAACTGGTGCGCGTGCTGGTAAGCGGCGCGCGCTCTGCGGACGAAGCCCTGCGCGCCGGGCGGCGCATCGCCGATTCGCCCCTGGTGAAAACCGCCATTTACGGCGGCGACCCCAACTGGGGCCGCATTTTGCAGACCGTCGGCGCGGCAGAGGTGCGCCTGAATTTGCGCCGCGCCGAGCTGCGGCTCTGCGGCGTGCCGGTGTTTCGCCACGGCGCGGCCTGCGGGGCGGCCGCCCGCGCCCAGGCGGCGCGGCGGCTGCGCGCTGCCAAAGAGGTGGAGATTGCCGCCGCCCTCGGTGCGGGCCGGGGCCGCGCGCAGCTCTGGACCTGCGACCTGAGCCCCGGCTACATCCGCATCAACGCCGCCTATAACTGAGTGCCGGGGCGGGGCGCGCGGGGCGCAGATCTGCTATGCACCCGCGCATTCTCACGCTGCGGACCGCCCCCGGCGGTCCCGCACCGCGCTGCGCGGGGCGGGTAGGGGGGCCGACGGCCTGCGGCGGCTGCCAAACCGCGAAGGAGAAACCATGTCCGATGCCCAGGGGGATTCCCCCACCGCGGCCCCCGCGCCGCCCGCCGCTGCCGAATCCGCAGCTGCCCCCGCCATGTCCGCCGCCGCGCCCGAGGCGGCCGCGCCCCGCCGCAAGGGCGGCGTGCGAGAGCTGATAGAGGTGGGCGCGCACTTCGGCCACCAGACGCGGCGCTGGAATCCCAGCATGAAGCCCTTCATTTTCGGCGAGCGCAACGGCGTCCACATCATTGACCTGGACCAGACCGCGCCGCGCCTCGCAGCGGGCATGGAGTTTTTGCGCGAGACGGTGGCGCAGGGCGGCAAGGTGCTCTTCGTCGGCACCAAGCGGCAGGCGCAAGCGCCGGTGCGGCAAGAGGCAGAGCGCTGCGGGCAGTTCTATGTGAACAACCGCTGGCTGGGCGGAATGCTCACCAACTTCCGCACCGTGCGAAAGTCCATCGAGCGCTTCAAGGAGCAGCTTGCCACCGCCGAAGACGCGGAGCAGTTTGGCGAACTCAGCAAGAAGGAGCGCTCGTGGCTGGGCCGCTCCATTACCAAGTATCGCAAGTCGCTGGACGGGCTGCGCGAAATGCAGCGGCTGCCCGATGCGCTGTTTCTCATTGACATCAGCAAAGAGCGCATTGCGGTGACCGAGGCGCGGCGGCTCGGCATTCCCATCGTGGCCATTGTGGATACCAACTGCAGCCCCGATGGCATTGACTTCGTGATTCCGGCCAACGACGATTCGATCCGCGCCATTCAGCTTTACTGCGCGCTGGCCGCCGACGCCTGCGAAGAGGGCGAGTCGCTGCACCAGGCGCGGCTGGTTTCGGATTCCGAGGAATCCCCCAGCGGCGAATCGCTGACCGCCACGGGACGGCGGGTGGTGGAGATTCAGCGCAGCCCCGGCGGCGCCACGCGCCGGGGCGGGCGCGGTCCGCGCCGCCAGGCCGGCCGCTCTTACTCCGCAGGCGGCGCAGCGCGGCGCGAAGCCGAGCCGCGGCCCGCCACCCCCGCGCCCCCGGCTGCCGAGCCGGCCGCCGGGCCGGCTGCCGAAACCCCCGCTGCGCCCAAACTGCCGGAAGCGCAGGAAGCGCAGCCCACCGAGGAGGAGAAGTGACAGCCATCAGCGCACAGGCGGTGAAGAAGCTCCGGGAAAAGACCGGCGCGGGCATGATGGATTGCAAGCGCGCGCTCGGCGATGCCGGGGGCGATGCGGAGCGCGCCTTCGAGTTGCTGCGCGAGCGCGGCCAGGCGCGGGCCGCCAAGCGCGCCGGGCGCGAGACCAGCGAGGGCTTGATTGCCCTGGCGCTGGACGGCGCAGCGGCGGGGCTGGTAGAGCTGGGCTGCGAGACCGACTTCGTCGCGCGCACTGCGGATTTCCAATCCCTCGCGGCGCTGGCGGCAGAAACCGCGGCGGCCCACCCCGAAGCGCAAACCGCGGAGGCGCTGTGCCAGGTGGAGCGCGGCGGGGAAAAGCTCGGCCCGCGCATTCGGGCCGCCATTGGCAAGCTCGGCGAAAACATCGTGTTGAAGCGCCATGCGCGCATTGAGGCCGGCCCCCAGGGCAGCGCCGGGGGCTACATCCACGCGGGCGGCAAGCTCGGCGCCATGGTGGCGCTTGCCACCGCGGCCTCTGGCCCCGCGGTGGCGGGCCTGGCGCGCGATCTCGCCATGCATGTGGCGGCGGCCGATCCCAGCCCCATCGCGCTTGCCAAAGAGGGCATTCCCGCCGAGGTGTTGCAGCGCGAAACCGCCATTTTGCAGCGGCAGGTGGAAGGCGAGGGCAAGCCCGCCCATGTGGCGGCGAAAATCGTCGAAGGCCGCCTGCGCAAGTTTTACGGCGAGGTGTGTCTGCTGGAGCAGCCCTTTGTGAAGGATTCGAAGCAGAGCGTGCAGCAGTTTCTGGAGGAATCCGCCGCGCGCATTGGCGAGCCGGTGCAAATCGCGGGCTTTGTCCGCTACCGGCTGGGAGAGACGCCCGCAGAATGAGCGCGGCGTATCGGCGCATCCTGCTCAAGCTCTCCGGCGAGTTGCTCGCCGGAGATTCGCCGGGCGGAATTCAACCCGCCGCGTTTCGCGCCATTGCCGAGGAAATCGCCGGCGTGCTGGAGCTCGGCGTGCAAATCGGCATTGTCATTGGCGGCGGCAACATCATCCGCGGCATGGAGGGCGCGGCGCGCGGCATGGACCGCACCACCGCCGATTATCTGGGCATGCTGGCCAGCGTGATGAACGCCATGGCGCTGCAGGACGCCCTGGAAAAGCGCGGCGTGAACACCCGCGTGCTTTCGGCGCTTTCCATTCGCAAGGTGGCCGAGCCGCAGATCCGGCGGCGCGCGCTGCGCCATCTGGAAAAGGGCCGCCTGCTGATCTTTGCCGGGGGCACCGGCGAGCCCTACTTCAGCACCGACACCGCGGCGGCGTTGCGCGCCGCCGAAATCGGCGCAGAGGCGGTGTTCAAGGCCACTCGGGTAGATGGCGTCTATTCCGCCGACCCCGAGCGCGACCCCGGCGCGCAGCGCTACGAGCGGCTCAGCTTTGACGAGGCGATTCAGCGCTCGCTTCGCTTCATGGATCAGGCGGCCATTGCGCTGTGCCGCGAAAACGCGCTGCCCATCGTCGTCTTCAACGCCGCGCTGCCCGGCAACATTCGCAAGGCGCTGTTGGGCGAGCGCGTCGGCACGACGGTGGGCGGCTGACGGAGGAGTCATGCCCGGCGAAGACGCGACCCGATCCGCCACCGCAGAAGCGCAGGCGGCCATGGACAAATCGCTGCGCAGCCTGCGCATTGAGCTGCAAAAGGTGCGCACCGGGCGCGCCAACCCCGCTTTGCTCGACGGCGTGCAGGTGGATTACCACGGCGCGCAGGTGCCGCTTTCGCAGCTTGCCAACTTGGGCGCGCCGGATGCGCGGCTGATTGTGGTGGCGCCCTACGACCGGAGCGCGCTGGCCGAAATCGAGCGCGCCATTCAGCAGGCCGATCTGGGGCTCACCCCCGGCAGCGATGGCAAGGTGCTGCGCATTCCCATTCCGCCGCTCACCGAAGCGCGCCGCCGCGAACTGGTGAAGCAGGTGCGCAAGGTCAGCGAGGATCACAAGATTGGCGTGCGCGACGCGCGCCGCCATGCCGTCGCCCGGCTCAAGGAGCTGGAAGGGCAGGGCGAGCTTCCCGCCGACGACCGGCGCCGCGCCGAAAAGGAAATTCAGCAGCTTACCGATGGCTTCATCGCCAGAATTGCCGAAATGATCTCTGCCAAGGAAGAGGAGATTCTCGAGGTTTGAGCTGCGACACTTCTCCTGCACCCCGCCATGTGGCCATCGTCATGGACGGCAACGGCCGTTGGGCCGAGCGGCGCGGCTTGGCGCGCACGCAGGGCCACCGCGCCGGCGTGGAGGCGGTGCGCCGCACGGTGCGCGCCGCCCGCGAGCTCGGCGTCGGCTGGCTCACCCTCTACGCCTTCTCTTCCGAAAACTGGAAGCGCCCCAAGCGCGAGATTGATGTGCTGATGTCGCTGCCCGAGGAATTCTTCGACCGCGAACTGCCCGAGGCCATCGAAAAGAATGTCCGCATTCTCGCCATTGGCCGTTTGTCGCGGCTGCCGGCCCGGGTGCGCGCCGCTGTGGAAGATGCGGTGCAGCGCACCGCCCACAACGACGGCATGCGCCTGGTCTTCGCGCTCTCTTACGGCGGGCGCGCAGAGATTGTGGACGCCGCCCGGCGGCTGCTGCAAAACTGCAACGCGGGGCAACTCGACAGCGCCGCGCTGGACGAGAAAATCTTCGCCGCCCATCTGGATCTGGCCGAAATGCCCGATGTGGATCTGCTCATTCGCACCGGCGCAGAGCAGCGCGTCTCGAACTTTTTGCTCTGGCAAATCGCCTACGCCGAAATCGTGTGCAGCGGCGTCATGTGGCCCGACTTTCAGCGCCGCCACTTCGAGTCGGCCATTGCGGAATACCAGCGCCGCGAGCGCCGCTTTGGACTCACCGGCGCGCAGTTGCGCGCGGCAGCGCCGTGAGCGCCCGCGCAGAGACGGGCGCAAAGCCCCGCGCAAAGCGGCTGGCGCTGCTCGGCAGCACCGGCAGCATTGGCGTGCAAACCCTGGAAGTGGCGGCGGAGTTTCCGGGGCGCTTTGAGGTGGCGGCGCTGGCCGCCGGCCGCAACGCCGCGCTTTTGGCAGAGCAGGTGCAGCGCTTCCGCCCCGGCCTGGCCGCCGTCGCCGATGCCGAAACCGCCTGCGAGCTGCGCCAGCGTCTCGCCGCCTGCGGCGTCACCCCGCCGCCCATCGCCACCGGCGACAAAGGGCTGATTGCCGCCGCCGAATGCGCTTGCGATTTGGTGGTGGCGGGCCTGGTGGGCGCGGTGGGGTTGCGCCCCACACTGGCGGCGCTGCGCGCGGGCCGCAGCGTGGCGCTGGCCAACAAAGAGGTGCTGGTAATGGCCGGGGGGCTGGTGCGGCGCGCCATGCAGCAGAGCGGCGCAGAACTGCTGCCCGTGGACAGCGAGCACAGCGCCATTTTTCAGGCGCTTGCGGGGCAGCGCCCCGCAGATGTGGCGCGCCTGGTGCTCACGGCTTCCGGCGGCCCCTTTCGCACCTGGAGCGCAGAGCGCATGGCGCAGGCCACGCCCGAGCAGGCGCTGGCCCATCCCAACTGGCAAATGGGCGCAAAAGTCACCATCGATTCCGCCACGCTCATGAACAAGGCGCTGGAAGTCATTGAGGCGCGCTGGCTCTTCGGCGCGCCCCCCGAGCGCATTGCGGTGCTGCTGCACCCGCAGTCCATCGTGCATTCGCTGGTCGAGTTTGTGGATGGCGCGTTGCTGGCGCAGCTTGGGCTGCCGGATATGCGCGTGCCCATTGCGCTGGCGCTTTCGCATCCCGAGCGATTGCCGCTGGCCGGGCCGCGCCTCGACCTGGCCGAGCTGGCCCGGCTGGATTTCGCCGCCCCCGACGCCGGGCGCTTTCCCTGCTTGCCCCTGGCCTGGCGCGCGCTGGCCGGCGGCGAAACCGCCCCCGCGGCGCTGAACGCCGCCAACGAAGTAGCGGTGGCGGCCTTTCTGGCGGAAGAGATACCCTTCCCGGCCATCGCCGCCATCAACGCCCGGGCGCTCAATTTGCATTTGCGGGCAGAGGCGCAACAGGTCAATGATTCCGGCGGGCGCGCGCCTTCGCTGGATGACATTCTCTGCGCGGACGCCGCCGCCCGCGCTGCCGCACGCCGGCACATTTCGGAGGTTTGGCAATGAGCGGAATCACAAGCGGATTGCAGTTTCTCTACGCGCTGGCGCTGATGCTCGGCGTGCTGGTCACCGTCCACGAGTTTGGCCATTACCTGGTGGCGAAGTGGTGCGGCGTGAAGGTGTTGAAGTTCTCCATCGGCTTCGGCCCGCCCATTGGCTTCGGGCGCTATCGGCTGGCCTGGCGCAGGGGCGAAACCGAATATGTGATCGCGTGGTTTCCCCTCGGCGGCTTTGTGAAGATGCTGGGCGAAGATCCCGGCGTGCAGCATTCGCCGCAGGAGGAATCCGACAGCGGCCGCAGTTTGTTCGCGCAGCCGCTGTGGAAGAAGCTCGCCATTGTGCTGGCCGGCCCGGCCATGAACCTGCTGCTGCCGGTGCTGATTTTGACGGTGTGGCTGGGGGTGGGCATTGGCCGCGCCGAGCCCGTGGTGGGCACCGTGGAGCCCGGCTCTCCGGCCGCCGCGTCCAAACTGCGGCCGGGAGACCGCATTCTCTCTGTGGCCGGCGAGCCGGTGCTCGACTGGCGCGATGTCGAAGACGCGCTGCGCGTCCGCCCTGGGCAGACGCTGGCCGTGCGCTTTGTGCGGGACGGCGCAGAGCAGCAGGTGGAGCTCACGCCGCAGCGCCGCGCCGGTCTGGATATCTTCTTTTCCCAGAGCCAGGTGGGCTTTTCGGGGCTGCAGCACGCGCGGCAGCGCGCGCTGATGAATGTGCGGGAAGATTCCCCCGCCGCCCGCGGCGGCCTGCGCAGCGGCGACTTTGTGCTGACCGTAAACGATATTGTCGTCGAATCCTGGTCCGATTTCGCCCGCGCCGTCGAAGCCGCCGTCGAGTCCACCCCCGCACCCGGCGAAATGCAGTTGCAGGTCAAGCGCCTCGGCGTCGAAGATCTGTTGCCCCTGCAAGTTCCCGCGCTGCTCCCGGATGCCTTGGGCGTAATGCCCGCCTCCACCATGGTCTCCGATGTCGCGCCGGACCTCCCCGCCGCCCGCGCGGGCCTGTTGCCGGGAGATTTGATCATCGCCGTAGCGGGAGAGCCGGTGGGCAGCTTCCAGACCTTCCGCGACATCGTCATGGCCTCCGAGGGCCGCGCGCTCAGCATCGAATACGCGCGGCAGGGCGAGCGGGGCCGCGCCGAGCTCGCGCCGGTGTTGCGCCAGGCCGAAGACCCCTCGCTGCCCGAGCGCTATGTGGTCGGCCTCAGCGGCCTGGATACGCTGTTGCCCGGCGCAGTGGGCATGGAGCGCGTGCTCAACCCCCTGCACTCCGTGCCCCGCGCCGCCGCGCTCAGCGCGGGGATGATCGGAATTGTGCTCGAAGGTATGTGGCGGCTCATTTCCGGGCGCATTTCGCCCACTCACCTGGGCGGCCCCATTGAAATTGCGCGGCAATCCCAGCGCGCGCTGCAGGCCGGCTGGGTGCAATTTATGGGGCTGCTCATTTTCATCAGCATCAACCTCGGCTTGCTGAACCTGCTGCCCATTCCCGTGCTCGATGGCGGGCAGGCGCTGTTCTTTCTCATCGAAGGCGTCAAGCGCGGCCCGCTTTCCCTGCGCACCCGGCTCATTGCCAATCAGGCCGGGCTGTTGTGCCTGGTGGCGCTTATGAGCTTCGCCTTCTGGAACGACATTTCGCGCCACTGGTCCGGCTTCGTCTCCTGGCTTTCGGGGTTGCTCTGAGCTTTCGGGGGCCGCTGCTGGCCATTGAAACCTCTGGCGCGGCGGCCGCCGTGGCGCTGCTTTCAAGCGGCGGCGCTGTGGAAATCACCTGGGATTCCCCGCGCCCCCATTCCGAGCGGCTGCTGCCCGCGCTGGATCAGCTGCTGGCGCTGGCCTCGCTGCGGCTGGCCGATGTAGCGGGCTTCGCCATCAGCATTGGCCCCGGCTCTTTCACCGGGCTGCGCGTCGGCCTGGCCACCTTGAAGGGCCTGGCCTTCGCCGATTCCCGCCCCATCGCCGCCGTGCCCACACTGGCCGCCCGCGCCGCCACCGCAGAGGGCGTGCCCGGCCCCGTAGCCGCGCTGCTGGACGCCCGGCGCGGCGAAGTCTATGCCGCCTGCTTCTCTGCCCCCGGCGCGCTGGCCGCCGATGTGCTGGACGAATCTGTGTATCGCCCCGAGGCCCTGGCCGCGCAGTTGCCGCAACAAAGCGCCCTGGTGCTGGACGCCGGCGCTGCCGATTTCGCCCGTCGGCTCTGCCACCTGCGCCCCGACCTGCGCCCGCTGCCGCTCCCACTGGGCCGCCCCCGCGCCGCCTGCGTAGCGCAACTGGGCCGCCGCATCCTCGCAACCCCCGCCGCCGCGCTATCCGCAGATTCCCTGCACCCCCGCTACCTGCGCCGCCCCGCCGCCGAAGCCCTCCGCACCGGCCACCCCCTCGAACCCTGAAAGCCCGCCGTTCAGGCGGAGAGGAGGGGGCGTCAAGTGGCGAGGCTGATGGCGAAGCGGATCAGGAGAGTTGCCACCGCAATGCCGGCGCTCGTCCACGCAATCACAGACAAGACGACCATGCCGACCGGCAGCGGGGCGGGTTCGAGCCGATGGGTGGCGAGAATGGCCCTCAATACGGCGATCTCTTGCTCGGAGAAATGCGGGTTTGCCATTTTTGCGGTCCTCCGTTCAAGAAGTGAGGTCGCGGATGAGTTGCACAACCGTATAGGCAGAGAGCAGCGCCGTCATGGTGACAAGGAAGCCCATACTCAGCCAAACGAACCAAGGGAAGGAAGCTGCGCGTCGACGGGCGGCGAGAACGGCCTTCAATTCGGCGATCTCTTGCTCGGAGAGGTGCAAGTCTGCCATTGCTTTGGGCCTCCGGGGTGGTTCGTTTATCGCCGCTGTGCGCTCTTCCGCTGTGCGGGCGGGGTGGCGTCGGCGCGGCGTTTGTTGAGAAGGGCCTCGATTCGGGCGATGCTCTCCCCATTGCGCGAAACGCGCTCTTCGGTTCTGGCGATGCGCTCTCCGTTGTGCGAAATGCGCTCGCTGAGCCGATCCATCTTGTCTGAGATTCGGTCCATCTTGCCTGAGAAGTGCAAGCCGAAAGCGATTCCGGCGGTGATCATTCCGGCCAGCAGTGTGGTCAGCAGAGCCAGCAGGACGGGCACCAGAATCTCCGTGAAGCGAGAGACCCGGAGGCCACCCTCCACGACAACGCTCCGCTCCTGCCCAAGGGGGCGTTCCTGCTCAGGGACGCTCATGGCGTTCTCCCTCCCCACTGCAACGGGCCGCCTTCTGGCCCGCTACGCGAAGGCTTGCCACAGGCCCGGCGGGCCGTCAAGCCCCCGGCGGGAGAGGGGCGCAACCTGGCTTCGTGCCGCTCAGGCGGGGAGGAAGATCGGCTTCAGCACGGCACCCACAATCAGCACCAGCAAGGGCATGAATACGCTGAGCAGGAGGATCCGGAGCGAGGAGACTTCGCGCCGCACGGCGTCGACTTCGCTTCGCACGGCGTCGACTTCGCGCCGCAGGGCGGCGACATCGGCCTTTACGACGGTGATATCGGCCTTCACGACGGTGATATCGGCCTTGGTGGCAAGGTCGCCATGCGCCCGGGCCATGGTGTGACTCAGCACTTCGGCCTGCTCGCGGTTGAAGCCGGCGTTTTGCAAGTCGTTGGCTGCGCTGAGGGTGTCGAAACCGCCGCTCAGGGTGGTGTCCATTGGTAGGGCCTCCGAGTTGGATTGTGGGGCAGCTTCGGGCGGTTTGTCAACCCCCCTGCGGGGCGGGCGGGGTGGTTTCGGTGCGGCCTTCGATTCGGGCGAGGCCCTCTCCGTTGCGAGTAAGGCCCTCTTCGATTCGGTCGAGCTTGGTTGAGAGGTGCGAGCCGAAAACGATGGTGGCGGTAAGCACTGCGGCCAGCAGAATCTCTGCGATCCAGGAAGCCTGGTGCTCCATGCTGCTCTCCCCCTGTGGCGCTCTCCCTGGGGCCGCGCCCGGCCCTGCCGCCAAAGGCTTGCCACAGGCCCGGCGGGCCGTCAAGCCCCCGGCGGGAGAGGGCGCAACCTGGCTCCCGTGCCGTCAGGCGGAGAGGAGGTGAATCAAGACCGCCACCGTCAGGCCCAGATTCGCCAGCACAGCCGGCAGGACCATGCCGAACACAACGGACCGGAGCGAGGAGACTTCGCGCCGCACGGCGTCAATGTCGGCCTTTACGACGTTGATGTCGGCCTTGGTGGCGAGATCGCCATGCGCCCGGGCCATGGTGTAGCTCAGCACTTCGGCCTGCTCGCGGTTGAAGCCGACGTTCTGCAGGTCGTTGGCTGCGCTGAGGGTGTCGAAACCGCCGCTCATGGTGGTGTCCATTGGTAGGCCCTCCGGGTGTGGATTGTGGGACAGGCCCGGCGGGCCGTCAAGCCCCCCAGGCGGGCCGGCGGCCCCCCGGCGGCCCCCCGGCCCCTCCCCGGGCGGCCCCCCGGCCCCCCGGCGGCGGCCCCCCGGGCTGGCGGGGGGGGGGCGGTTGCGGGGGGTGGGGATTGGCATTAGGGTTTGGCGGCTTGGGCTGGACGGGCGGGCGGGGCTGGCAGGGGCGGAGAGTTGGAGAAAGAGGCGACAAAGGAGGCGTGATATGCCGTCGGTGACTGCGATTTCCTTCACCTCCCCCGCACTCGGGGGGAATCGCCTGGGAGCGGGCGTGAGGCCGGGCGTATGCGCTGAAGGGCGCGTCGCGGGCCGGGCGTTGCGCGGGCGCTTCGGGGCCGGGCGTGCGGTGGCAGAGCGGGCCGGGCGTGGGCGCGCGGGAACGAGCGAGAGCGCTGCTCGCGCGGGCGTTGCGGGCCGGGCCGTGCGTGCGGCAGGCGTTGTGGCGCGTGTGGGCGGTGCGGCGGGCGTGGCGCGGGGGTGGCGGCGTTTGGTTTGGGGATTGG
>JAPPPQ010000046.1:44321-47548 GCA_028817435.1 Deltaproteobacteria bacterium | reverse complement strand
GGGTTTCGGCGGTGGCGCCCTCGTCCACATTGTCGAAGCGGACGGGGATTTCGATAGTGGCCGTGGTGTCGCCGGCGGCGATGGCGGCCGTGCCCGAGGTGACGGCGAGATCGGGACTGCCCATGGGGTTCGCCGGTGTCTGCTGATTGGACACCGCCGCCGTCCATGCCACGCGGATATCGCCCGCGCTCTCGTGGTCGGTGGTGACGGTGAATTGCGCCGTGCCGCCCTCGCGGGTGCTGTCGGTATTGGCGGCAATGCTCAGGAGGGCGGCGTCGTTATCGGTCAGCCTGTAGGGCCTTTCTGAACTCGAGATCTGGACCCTGCCTGCGCTTGTGGGGGCCTCTCTCCAACTTCTGCTATAAACGACCCGCAGCCTCTCGTCGGCCTCGTTGAGGTCGTCGTCTGTGGTGGTGATGGTGACGGTTCCGCTGCTCATGCTGCTGGGGATGGTGATGCTGCCGCCATCGGTGTCGGTGTAGTCGGCGGCTGTGGCGACAGCGATGCGCCTCCCGCCTGCCGGGACAAAGCCATAGGGAAATACGATGTCTGCCGTCGGCGTGGCTCTGCTGCGCGTGACGGTGAACACGATGTCAGTGCCCTCGGCCACCATAAGGTCCTCTCCACTCAGATTAAGTGGAGTAGTCTCGAGGAAAATCGTATCGTCGTCGGCAATGGCGACGGTGAGGCCGGAGGCCGGCAATGATGCGCCCATTTCGGTAGTGGCGGCGGCCTGGTCGCCCGAGGCGATGCTGAGTGTGAGGGTGAAGGTCTCATCCGCCTCGTTCAGATTGTCGCCCTTGGTCACGATGTCAAAGGTCTCCGAGGTTTCCGAGCCGGTGAAGACCAGGGTGCCGCCCATGGGGGCGGTGTCGCCCATGAAATCCATGTCAGAGACGGGGTTGGTGGTGCCCGCGGCGTAGGCCCAGGTGATGGTGATGCTGCCCCCGGACGAGATGCCCATGCCGCCCTCGCCGCTGCGGCTCACCGTGTAGGTGGTGGTTACATCGCTGTCGGTTTCGCCGATGCGCCGGGTGGGGCTGCTGAAGCCGAAGGAGTGCCTGGCGTCCACAAAGTTGACGGTGACATCCGTGGTGGCCGGATCCGGAAGATGGATGACGCCGGGGAAGGGGTCCGCCTCGTCTGCACTGCCTCGCGACACGGTGGAGTCTGCCCTCTCAATTGAGGTGACGGTGAGGGTGAGGGTCTGGTCCGGGTCCGAATCGCCCAGCGCGGAGAGGCGCGGAATGGTGACGACAATGGCGCCGCTCACCTCGCGGTCGCCAAAGCGGAACACCCCGTCGCTGTGGTCGCCGGAAACCTGCGGCGTGAAGCCGCTTGCGCCGGTCAGTGTGTAGAGCAGATCCAGATCGGCCCGGGTTCCGCCCCCCGCGCCGGTCAGTTGGAAGCTGAATTGCACCGTCTGGCCCTCGTTCACCGTGCTCTTGTCGGCGGTGACGCTGAGGGTCATGTCATCGTCATCCACAATGGTGTAAGCCTGCGGCTCGCCGACGATGGTGACAGAACCATATGCGCCAGTGGGCGGCGCCGCAAGCTGGACCAGGAACACCTCGTTCGCCTCGTTGTGGTTGTCGTTTCTGAGAGTGGGGATCTCAATCTGTCCGGTGGTGGTGCCGGTCAGCGGGTCGTCTCCCGCGCCCCGATCAAACATAAAAAGGGGCACGCCAATTTGCCCTCTGTGCAGGGCCGGAGGGCTGGCAGGAATCCAGTCCGTCCCGGTCCCGCCCAGATCGCTGAGTTCCGCATTGGGGGTGCTGGGATCGCGGTCCATCACGCTGCTCACCCGCACCACCATCGTGCGTGAAAGCACCGCGCCGAAATCCAGCATCAGCATCGCCCTGCCGTCTTCTTCCGCCACCCGGCCGCCGCCGCTCAGGGTCAGGACGATGGCATCGTCGTCGGCAATGACCACCATGGCCGAATCGCCCGCATCGTTGCCGAGCTCGGTCATGGCCGGCGCGGTAAGCGACACGCCGAAGGTCTCGTCGGCCTCGTTTACATTATCGCCGACAATGGTGACCATGAAATCCACATCGGCCGTGCTGCCCATGGGAATGGTGACGATGCCGGTGGTCTCGGTGAAATCGTCGGCATCGGTGCTTCCGTGGTTGATGCTCCAGGTGATTGCAGCCTCGCTTGTAAAGGCCGTATCGCCGCTGGCGAAGCTGATGGTGAAGGTGTGGTTGGCGTTGGCATCGCCTTCGGGGTGCGGCCCGGCGGCGGGGGTGACGGTGAGGGTGCGCAGGGCCGTGCTCGGGCGGCTCACCACCGAGATGGTGGCGCTCTGCTGGGCGGTGGTGCTGCTGCGGGCAATGGTTCCGGCGGCGCTGTATTCGCTGGCCGTGGTGCCCAGGGTTACAGTCAAATCCTCGGCGGTGGCGTCCGCATCCAAGGCCAGCGCAATGCGAATGACGCCCGTGGTGGAGGTGATTCCGCCCGCACCGAGGGGAATGCTGAGGGTGCCGCTGCCGGCATCGGTGTAATCTGCCGCCTCCACGCCACCGCCAATTTCGTAGGGCACCGAAACCGCCGCGATGCTGACCCGGCTGAGGGTGACGGTGAAGATGGCCACGCGCCCCTCTCTCACCTGCGTGCCGCTGGTGGACATATCCGCGTCCGTGTTGGATTGGGCAATGGAAACGGCGATGGCGTCGTTGGCGTTATCGGTGATGGTGACCGTGAAATCGCTCGGCACGGTCGCGCCGCCGTTGGCCGTGGCAGCATCCATGTGCTCCGCTGCAATGCTGAAGGAGAGGGTGAAGGTCTCGTTGCCCTCGTTCAAATCGTCGGCGATGACGCGCAAGTCGAAAGTGCCGGTGCGATCTGTGCCGCTGAAGCGGACGATTTCGGTGGGAAGCTGGGTGGGAAAGATAAAGTTCTGGAAATCCGCCGCACTGGCCGGGTTGCTCCCGCTCCCGGCAACCGAAACGGAGATGACGATGTCCTCGCCGTCCGCCAGCGTGGTCATGGTATCGCGCTGGATGGTGTAGGTGGTGGTGCTGCTGCTGGAGGCCGGCTCTGCGGCCGTGGCGGCTGGCGAAGAGAGGGTGAAGGTGTGCATAGGCGTCGTTTGCGCCCACGCCTGCCCCGCAACCAGCCACACCCCGGCCAGCAGCAGCCCCTGCACCCGACGCTTCATCGCCCCAGTTCCCACGGGGGGGGGGGGGGGGGGAAAACCCCCCCCCCACCCCCCCCTCTCGCCACTT
>JAPPPQ010000046.1:0-44311 GCA_028817435.1 Deltaproteobacteria bacterium | reverse complement strand
CCCCCCCCCCCCCCCCCCCCCCCCCCCCCCCCCCCGCCCCCCCCCCCGCCCCCCGCCCCCGTGTCGCGGGGGGGGGGGGGGGGGGGAGAAACCTCGCACCAACGCAGACCTTTGCAGCATTTTCCTCTCCTCCTCTTTCGGGCGCCCACCGGGGCGATTCTACCCGGCTCACCGAAATGATCGGCGTTCAGTATGGGCTATTGGCCGCCGGCGAGTCAAGCCCCCTGGCGGGCGGCGAGGGCGGCCTGGACGGCGGCGATATCGCCGGGGACATCTACGGGCAGGCTGCGCCAGTTTTCGATGATGGCGCAGCGGATTTTGAGGCCGTGCTCCAGGGCGCGCAATTGCTCCAATTGCTCGGCCTGCTCCAGGGGGGTGGGGGGCAGGGCGGCAATTTGCAGCAGGGCGGGGCGGCGGTAGGCGTAGAGGCCGATGTGCTGCCAGGCGCTGACGGGGCCGCGGGCAAAAGGGATGGGGCTGCGGGAGAAGTAGAGGGCGAAGCCGTGGCGATCCAGCGCCACTTTTACGCGGTTGGGATCGGCCATGGCGCCGGCTTCGGCGCGGTGCACCAGGGTGGCCATGGGCGCGCCGGGAGATTCGCGCAGGGCGGCGACTGCGGCGTCAATGACGGGGCCTTCGATGAGCGGCTCGTCGCCCTGCACATTCACCACAATTTCGTCTGTGATGTTGGCGGCGGCTTCGGCCAGGCGCTCGGTTCCGCTGCGGTGGCGCGGGGAGGTCATCATGACCGGCGCGCCGAAGCCGGCGCAGGCTTCGGCAATGCGCTCATCGTCGGTGGCGACGATGACTTCGCGCAGGCTGCGCGCCTGCCGCGCGCCCTGCACCACATGCTGCAGCATGGGAAGGCCCGCTATCTGCGCCAGGGGTTTGCCCGGAAAGCGCGTTGCGCCGTAGCGCGCCGGAATCATTCCCACGGCAGACATGGGGGGCAGGGTAGCTTACTCGGCGTCGTGGAAAATGATTCCCAGCGCCAGGCGCTCGCCGCTTTGCACTTCGGAAACGCCGTGGCGGACGCGGAGGGCTGCGCCGCGGGCCGATGCGGGGCGCAGCGCGTTGGGAAACACCACGGCTTCGCCGCGGGCCAGGTTCAGCGCCTGCCCGCGGGCCTGGTGCCGGGTCTGCTGCTCGATCAGCAGAAATTCGCCACCGCGAAAATCCAGTTGCGGGCGCGAAAGCAGGATGGTGACCTGCAGGGGAAAGGCGATGCGCCCGTAGAGATCCTGGTGCAGGCGGTTGTATCCCCCGGCCTGGTAGCGCAACAGCAAGGGGGTGGGGCGCTGTTGCCCGGCGCGGTGGCAGCGCGCCAAAAAGCCGCGCAGGGTGGGCTCGAAGCGCTCGCGCTTGCCGAGCCGCGCCCACCAGCGGTTGGCAATGCGCGCCAGGGGCGGATACAGCGATTGCCGCAGGGCGGCGACTGCCTGTGGCAGGGGGCGGGCGAAGTAGCGGTAGCAGCCTGCGCCGAAGCGGCGGGGCGCCATGTCTACGGTGGCGCGGAAGCGCGCGTCGTCGCGAAAGGCGCGGCGCAGTGCGGCGCACTCTCGAGCGGAGAGCAATTGGCCGGGCAGGGCGAAGCCGCGGGCTTCGAGCTGCGCTTCCAGCTCGCTCCAGTTGCACTGTGCGGCGCGCAATTCAAGCGCCTTCCGCGCAAAAGCGCAGCGCGGCCTGGGCTACCAGATCGGGTTGCTCCATGGTTACGAGGTGGCTGGCTTCGAGCGTTTCGACGCGGGCGCTGGCCATGCGCGCGGCGAGCGAATCGTATTGCGCGCGGGAGAAATCTCCCTGGCTGGCCCACAACCACAGGGTTTGCGCCTGAACGCGCTGCGCCATGGGCATGACATCCACGCTGAGCACATTGGCAAACACCGCCGCCTCTACTTCGCCGGGGCATTTGAGCGCTACCGAACCGTCTTCGCGCTCGCGCAGCCCGTCCAGGGCGTAGAGGTCCAGCGCTTCGGGAGTCCAGCTGCTGAAGATGGGCCGCTGCGCCCAGCGCTGCCGCGCCGCGTTGCGGTTCGGCCATTGCGAGCGCCGCCGCCGCGCGGCTTCCACCATGGAGCGGCCGCGCGCGCGCTCGCCGGTGCTGCCGCGCGTTGCGGTGCTGCGTTCTGCGTTGGCCTGCGCCTGTCCGTGGGGCGGGGGAATCACGGCATCTACCAGCACCAGCCGCTCGAAGAGTCCGGCCTGCCGGGAGGCCGCGCCGAGCATGGTGGTGCCGCCGAAGGAGTGGCCGATGCCGAGCGCCACGCGGCCGCCGTGTTCCGGCGCAAGAATGCGGGCGAGGTCCAGCAGGTCGAGGGCGAAGTGATCCCAGTGGTAGGAATCCGGCGCGGCGGGATCGGGTTTGGAGGAATCGCCGTGGCCCCGGGCGTCCAGGGCAATGACGCGAAAGCGCTGCCGCAATTGCAGCGCGATGGGCGCCCAGATTCCCTTGCAAAAGCCCGTCGCGTGGTGCAGCAGCGCCAGCGGCCCGTCGCCGCCCCAATCTGCCAGCGCCAGGGTCACGCCGCGCTCGGGCAGCAATACCCGGCGCGGCGCGGCTTGCTGCAACATCTCCCGGGCCCGCTGCACTTCAAGCTCCTTCGGGCGCAGGCTAGCGCAGCGGGGCATGGGGCTGCACCGCGGCCAACGCATCGAGCAGGGCGCGCGCTTTCTGCTGCGCCTCGGCCCATTCTGCATGGGGATCGCTGTCGAAGACAATGCCGCCCCCTGCGTGCAGCTCTGCGCGTCCGTTGCGAATGCAGGCGCTGCGAATTATCACCGAAAGGTCTGCGCCGCCGCGGGCATCCAGGTAACCGGCTGCGCCGGAATAGAGGCCGCGGCGCGCGGCTTCCAGTTTGCGCAGCAGAGACATGGCGGCGAGCTTTGGCGCGCCGGTCATGGAGCCCGGCGGAAAGGCGGCGCGCACTGCATCGAGGGCATCGCAGCCGCGCCGCAGCTGCGCGCGCACGGCCGAAACCATTTGGAAGACGGTGGCGTAGGACTCGATGGCGAAGAGTTCGGAGACGCGCACGCTGCCGGTTGCGGCGACGCGGCCCAGATCGTTGCGCACCAGATCCACGATCATCAGGTTTTCGGCGCGGTCTTTTTGCGAAGACTCGAGCTCGGCGCGGAGCCGCAGATCTTCGGCGCGGGTTGCGCCTCGGGGCCGCGTTCCCTTGATGGGGCGGCTTTCCAGCGCGCCGCTTGGGGTGGCGCGCAAAAAGCGCTCGGGGGAACTGCCGGCCAGAGTCATCCCCGGCAATTCCAGATAGGCCGCAAAGGGCGCCGGGTTGCGCGCGCGCAGTGCGCCGTAGAATGCCCAGGGGTCGCCGGCAAAGGGCAGCTCGAGGCAGTGGGTGAGGCAGGCCTGGTAGAGATCTCCCGCGATAATGCGCTCGCGGATGTGTTCGACTGCGCGCGTGTAGCGCTTTGCGCGCGCTGCGCTGTGCGCGCCGCGGCACTGCGCCGCCCATGCAGTGTTGGGGGCGGCCGGCCAGCCCGGCACGGGCTCTGCATCGGGCAGCGCGTTGCAAAGCGATTTTGCCGCGGCGTCGGCGTCGCGTTGCGCGGCCGTTTTGCTCTGCGCGGCGCAGAGCGCCAGCGCAAAGCCGCGCTGCGCCTGGTGATCGTAGGCGTAGAGACGATCTACGCCGAGCAACACCGCTTGCGGCTCGTCTGCGGCGTCCGTTGCGGCCGCGTTGTTTGCGGCTTCGGCGCACTCGTAGCCGAAGGCGGCGATGAGCCCGCCGATGAAGGGCAGCTGCGCGCCGTCTGCGGCGATGGCGATTGTGCTGCGCGGCGGCAGCAGCTGCCGCGCCAGCTCGAATGCACCGCCTGCGGACGCGGGCGCAGCGTTTCGCAGCCAGTGCGGCGCGCGGTGCACCTGCACAAAATTTCGCGCGCCGCGGCGCTGGGCGGTGCACCAGGGCTCGGCGCCGGCGAAGGAGTAGAGGCCGCGGGGCGGGCCGGGCAGGGCGCTGTCGAGCCACCAGAAGCCGCGGCGCTGGCGCAATCCCGCAACCAGGCGCAGCCAGTCTGCGGATTGCGGCAGCGCCCAGGCGGCGGCGGCGCAGACGAGGGGCGGCACAAGGGGCAGCATAGGAGATATACTGCGGCCTCCATGCGGCGGTTTTGCATTTATCACGCGGGTTGCCCCGACGGCTTCGGCGCGGCGTGGGCCGCGCGGCGCGCCTGGGGCGATTCGGCGCGCTACATTCCGCGCGGCCACGGCGATGGCCTGCGGCCCGGCGAGTATCGGGGCGCGCAGGTGCTGTTTGCCGACATTGCGCCGCCCCCCGGCGCATGGCGCGCGCTGGCCGATTGCGCGGAGCGGCTCGTGGTGCTGGATCACCATGTGACCGAGCGCGACCGCTTTTTCGCCGACCCGGAACTGGGCCGCTATCTGGAAGAGCAGGGGCACGAGGTGCACTTCGATCTGGAGCATTCGGGGGCGGTGCTGGCCTGGCAGTGGCTGCACCCCGGCGAGGCTGTTCCCGAACTGCTCGCCTACATTGAGGATCGCGACCTGTGGCGCTTTGTGCTGCCCGAAAGCCACGCGGTCAACGCGGCCATTGACGCCGCGCCGCGCAGCTTTGCAAGTTGGGATGCGTTGGCGCAGCGCCCCGCAGCCGAGCTGGCGCAGGAGGGCGCGCCCATTTTGCGCGCCTTTCGCCAGCAGGTGGAGCGCGCGCTGGAAAGCGCGCACCCGGTGCGCCTTGGCGAGGTGCGCATGGAGGCGGTGAACGCCCGCAATCAGCGCGCCGAGATTGGCCACGAGCTGGCGACCCGCGCGCGCTTCGGCGCGCCCTGCGGCGCCGTCTATCGCATTTACGGCGGGCGCGCCGGAGTTTCGCTGTATTCGCTGGGCGATTTCGATGTCGCCGCAATTTGCGCCGGCTTCGGCGGCGGCGGCCACCGCAATGCCGCGGGTTTTTCGCTGCCGCTTTCGGAATGGTTCACGTGCTTCGGCTGAATCGGGCGTAGCCGCGCGGCGGAATTACCCGCGCTCGCGCGCGGCGCGCCACTGTTCGGGGGTGAGCGTGGTCATGGAAATGGCGTGGATTTCACCCTGCAGCAAATCGCCCAGCGCCGCATAGACGAGTCGCTGGGCGGCGACGCGCCCGAGCCCCGCAAAGCGCGGCGAGACGATCAGCGCGCGGAAGTGGCCGCCGCCGCGCGCACCGGGGTGGCCGGCGTGAAGATGGCTCTCGTCCGCCACCTCCACATGCACCGCCTGCATTTCCGCCCGCAGGCGCTCGGCAACGCGCTGCGCGCGCTGGCTGGTTGCAGGTTGCGCCACGGTCACTCCAGATGGCTGCGCAGCATCCAGGCGTTCTTCTCGTGCACCTCAATGCGGCGCACCGCCAGGTCTTCGCTGGCGTCATCGCCCGCCTCGCCGGCCGCCTTGCGCAGGGCGCGGGCCGCATCGGCCACCAGCTGCTGATCCTCGACCAGTTGCGACACCATCTGCAGGGCCGGGGGCACGCCCTGCGCTTCGGCCACCTGCGAGAGCCGCGAAAACTCCGCATAGCTGCCGGGCGCAGGATGGCCCAGCGCGCGGATGCGCTCGGCAATCTCGTCCACCGCCAGCGCCAGTTCGGTGTATTCGCTCTCGAAAAGGGTGTGCAGGGTGGTGAACATGGGACCCGTCACATTCCAGTGGTAGTTGTGGGTCTTGAGATACAGCGTGTAGCTCGAAGCCAGCAGGCGCGAAAGCGCCTGCACCACCTGCTCCCGCGCCTCGCCCGGGGATTGCGCCTTGCTCATTGCCTTTTCCTCCTGTTGCTCCCGTTGCCCCGGAAGCTGAATGGAGTGTGCGGCATTTTCGCACATTTGTCTAATCTATTGTAATTGCTTTTTCGATTGAATTTTCCGATTTATGGGCGGGCGGGCTATTCTCGCCGCCGTGAAGGTGATGGTCACAGGCGGCACCGGCATGGCGGGCTCGCACACGGTGCGCGCGCTGGCGGCGGCGGGGCACGGGGTGCGGCTTCTGGTGCGCGAGCGCGGCAAAGTGCGGCGTGTTTTCGATCCCCACGGCGTGGCGATTCCCGAAGCCGACATTGTCGAGGGCGATATGGCCGACGAGTCCGCCGTGGCCGAGGCATTGCGCGGCTGCGATGCCGTGTTTCACGCCGCGGCGCTGGTGGATATGCGGCGCGCCATGGCGCGCCGCGTGCTGGAAACCAATGCGCGCGGCGTGGAGTTGGTGCTGGGCAGCGCCGTGCGGCGCGGTTTGCCCTCCATTGTTTATGTGTCGAGCCTGACGGTGTTCTTCCGCCCCGGCGCTGCGCCCCTTACACTGGATATGCCCATTGCCGGGGGGCAGACGGCCTACGCCCGCAGCAAGGCCGCGGCCGAGCGCGCCGTGCGGCGTATGCAAGAGGCGGGCGCGCCCATCCGCGTCACTTATCCCTCCGCCATTTGCGGCCCCGACGATCCCGGCCCCGGTGTTGTGACCCGCGCCGTGTGTTCCTGGCTGGATATTTGCGTCCTCACCCCCGGCGGTTTTCAGGTGGTGGATGCGCGCGATTTGGCTGTCTTGCACCGCATTCTGCTGGAACAGCCCTCTGGCGCGGGGCGCTATGCCGCCGCCGGAGAAATGCTGCGCTGGCCGGAGATTTACGCGCTGATGGAGCAGCTTACCGGCCGGACGCTGCGCCACATTCGCATTCCCGGCGCGCTGTTCCGCGCGCTCGGCAGTTTGGGCGATGTCGCCAAGCGCATCCGCGATTTCAATTATCCGCTGACCCGCGACGCCATGGAGTTTGTGACGCGCTGGCCCGGCGCAGACGCCAGCCGCACCCTGGCCGAGCTGGCTCCCCTGGGACTGCGCTTTCGCCCCGCCGCCGAAACCTACACCGACACCCTGCGCTGGCTCGCCGAAGCCGGCCACCTGCCCCCCGCCAAAATTGGCCGCCTTGTCGATGCAAACAGCGCCCGCTGAGCAGTCAGCGCTCGCGGCGGGAGAACTGCTGCCCGGAAAAAGAGGCGAACAGGGAGCGCAGTTTGCCGCGCTGGTATTTTCCGGTTGCGGTTACGGGAAGCTCGCTGACAAAGCGCACCACTTTGGGGGTTTTGGCAAAGGGCAGGGCGGCGCGGCAGGCTTCCAGCACGGCGGATTCGTCCAGCGTTGCGCCGGGTTCGGGCAGCACGCAAGCGCCGACCTCTTCGCCATACCAGCGATTCTCAAAGCCCACGGCGAGTCCGCGCGCCACGCCGGGGATGTTGTTCAGCACCTCGTCAATCTCAAAGGGCGAGAGATTGACGCCGCCGCGAATGATCAGCTCCTTGATGCGCCCGGTAATGAAAAAGAAGGGGCGGCCTTGGCTGTCGCGGCGGAAGAAGCCCTCGTCGCCGCTGCGGAACCAGCCGTGGGCGAAGCTCTCGGCGTTGGCGTCGGGGCGCTCGGCATAGCCGCGCATGACATTCACGCCGCGAATCACAATCTCGCCGCGCTCGCCCTCCGGCAGCGCGCGTCCCTCGGCGCTGTGAATAGCCATTTCGTTGACGGGGAGCGGCGTGCCAATGGCGGGAAAGCCGTGGGCGCGCATCCAGTCCGCGTGCTCGGCGGCTTCGAGGCCGCGCGGCATCATGCAGGAGTAGCAGGTGGTTTCCGAAAGGCCGTAGCCGTGCAAAATGCGGAAGCCGAAGCGCTCTTCAAAGCGCTGGGCCAATTCCACGGTGAGCGGTCCGGCCCCGCAGATCAGGTAGCGGAAGCGGCGCAGCTCCAGCCCCGCCGCGCCCTCGGCGTCTTCCATCAAAAAGGCCAGCAGGGTGGGCACCACCGAAACGATGTGCACGCCCTCGTCTGCAATGCGCCGCCAAAAATCCCGCGTCTGAAAGCGCCGGCACAGCACGGTGCTGCAGCCGGCGAGAAAGGGCGTAATGAGAGTGACCACCAAGCCGTTCACATGGTGGACGGGAAGCACGCACATGAGCCGCGAATCTTCGCCGAGGCCGTGCCAGCGGCGCAGCGCATCGGCATCTACCAGCAGATTGCGCTGCTCCAGCAGCACGGCTTTGGGCGCGCCGGTGGTGCCGGAGGTGAAGACGAGCAGGGCCAGATCATCGGCCTGGGGCGCGGGGCCGGCGAGCGCGGACTCGAGTTCGGCGGGGGGATCTTCGCCGGCTTCCAGCGCGCGCCAGGGCGCTTCGCCCCCTTCGCCCGAAAGCTCGCGCAGTTTGCCGGCCAGCGCGCGGTATTCGGGCAGGAACAGCAAAATGCCGACGCGGGAGGCGCGCAGCACCTGCGCCAGGCGCTCCGGCTCTTCGGCGGCGTTCAGCGGCGCCACGGCTGCGCCGATTCCCCAGGCGGCCAGGCAGGTAATGGGCGCTTCGGGGTGATTGTGAAAGAGCGTGGCGATGCGGCTGCCGCGCTCCACCCCCAGTTGCCGCAGCCTGGCCATGCGCGCGGCGACGCGGCCCAGCAGCGCGCGGTAGGAGAACACCCGGCGGGTTTCGCCATCGGCCCAAATGAGGCAATCCGCCGCGCCGCGCGCGGTCTGTGCGCGCAGCACTTCGGCGAAGTTGTGGAAGGGCAGCGCGGCCAGAGTCCCTGCGGTGGCCGCGCTGCTGCGCGCTTCGGCAATGCGCTGCAGGGTTGCGGCGCTGCCGAGTGCGGTCCCGGCTTCCGGTGCGGACAAATCTTCCCCTGCGGAGCGAAGTCCGGCGAGCTGGTCGGGGCGACTGGATTCGAACCAGCGACCTCTTCGTCCCGAACGAAGCGCGCTACCAGGCTGCGCCACGCCCCGAGCAACTCTGCTTGCCGCGAGGCTAGCACGCGCCCCGCGCCGCCGCCTGTGTCCCGGCGCGGGCGGCTTGCGCCGCCTGGCGCAACTGCGCAATGGCCGCGCCGTAATCGCCGCTCCCCAAAATGGCGGTGCCGGCGACGAAGACATCGGCCCCGGCGCGGGCGGCTTCGGCGATGGTGGCGGGGCCGATGCCGCCATCCACTTCCAGGGCCACGCCGGGGGCGCGGGCGTCAATCCACTGGCGCAGGCGGCGCAGCTTCGGCAGCACTTCGGGCATGAAGCCCTGTCCGCCGAAGCCCGGGTTCACGCTCATGACCAGCACCTGGTCCAGCTCGCCCAGCGCGCTTTCCACGGCCTCGGCGGGGGTGGCGGGGTTCAGCACCGCGCAGGCGCGCGCGCCGAGCCCGCGAATCTGCGCCAGGCAGCGCCGCAGCGCCTCGCCTTCGTCCAGCGCCTCCACATGGACGCCGATGCGGTCCGCACCGGCGCGGGCGAATTCGGGCACCCAGCGCTCGGGCGCTTCGATCATCAGGTGCACATCCAGGGGCAGAGTGGTGGCTTCGCGCAGGGCAGCCACCACGGCGGGGCCAATGCTCAGGTTCGGCACGAAGTGGCCGTCCATCACATCCACATGGAGCCAATCTGCGCCGGCCTCGCCCAGCGCGCGGGCCTCTGCGGCGAGCTTGCCGAAATTTGCCGCCAGCATGGAGGGCGCAATGCGCAGGGCGGCGCCACTCATGGGCTGCGCTCGAAGCGCGCGGCAAAGAAGCCGTCTGCGCCGTGTCGGTGGGGCCAGGTGCGCATATATCCGTCCGGGTCCACGAGGGGCCGCAGTGCGGCGGGAATGCGGCGCGAGGTTTGGAGGCCCAGCCCGGCGGCGACGGCCTCGTTCTCCTCGGGCAACAGCGTGCAGACACTATACAGGAGCGCGCCGCCGGGGCGGAGCAGCGGCGCGGCGCGGGCCAGCATGGCGGATTGCACCTGGGCCAGCCGCCCGGGATCGCCGGGCCGCAGCCGCCAGCGCGCATCGGGATTGCGGCGCAGCGCGCCGAGGCCGGAACAGGGCGCATCTACCAGCACGCGGTCGAAGGGCGCGCCGGGCAGGCCGCCCAGGTCTTCGGTGGCGTCCCGCAGCAGGCTGCGCACATTGCCGAGGCCGAGGCGGCGGCAGGTGCGGCCAATGAGGGCGAGGCGGCCCGGGTGGCGATCCACCGCCACCACCAGGCCCTGGGGGCCCACGCGCTCGGCCAGCGCGGCGGTCTTGCCGCCGGGCGCGGCGCAGAGATCGAGCACCCGCTCGCCGCGCCGGGGGGCGAGCCAATCCACCACCAGCTGCGCCGCCTCGTCCTGCACGCTCAGGCGGCCGTCCAGAAAGGCGGGATCGTGGGCGGGGTGGCCGGCGTGGCCCAGCACAATGCCATGGGCGGCGTAGCGGCAGGGCGCTGCGAGGGGAATGCGCTGGCGCAGCTCGCGCAGCAATTCGGCCCGCGTGGTGCGCTGCGGGTTGATGCGCGCCACCAGCGGCGCAGGCTGATTGGAGGCCGCCGCCAGCGCCGCCGCCTCGATGGGGCCGAGCAGCGAGAGCCAGCGCTCGGCCAGCCAGCGCGGCAGCGATAGCGCGTGCTCCAGGTGGCCCAGCGGATCTTCGGCGAGATCGGGCAGGGGGAGCGACTCTGCGCGCTGGGCGAGCTGCCGCAGCGCGGCGTTTACCAGCGATGCGCCGCGCCCGGCCCCGGTGGCATGGGCGCAGCGGACGCTCTGATCTACCGCCGCCGAATGGGGCACGCCGTCGCAGAACAGAATTTGATAAGCGCCCATGCGCAACAGCGTGGCGATCAGCGCTTCCAGGTCTTCCAGGGGGCGGCGCAGCACCGCGCGCAGCAGGTAATCAATGCGCCCGCGCCAGCGCAGCGTGCCGTAGACCAGCTCGGTGGCGAAGGCGCGGTCGCGGGGGGCGAGATCGCTGCCCCGCAGCGCCGCCGCCAATGCCAGGTCGGCGTAAGCGCCCGCGCGGGTGACGCGCTCCAGCACCCGCAGCGCCAGGGCGCGCGCCCGGGTCGGCGCCGCGCCGCGCTGCGGCCCCGCGGCATTGCGCACGCTGCGCCGCGCGCGCGCATGGCGCGGCCGCGGGCGGCGCGAGTTGTGGCGGGGCGCGCTCATGGCGTGGGCGTGGCGAAGCGCGCGCCATCGGGAATGCGCTGGCCGCGCAAAAAATCCTCTGCAGCGAGAACGCGGCCGCCCGCGCGCTGCAACCGCAACAGGCGCAGCCAGCCATCGCCGGTGGCGGCGCGCAGCGCTCCTTCGCTGCAATGCAGCGCGCCCGGCGCAGCGCTTTGGCCCGTGCGCGGGGCGGGCTCTGCGCGGGCGGCGAGAATGCGCAGGCGCAAATTGCCGAGCATGGCCTGCGCGCCGGGGCGGGGCGACAGCGCGCGCACCCGGCGCGCGAGAGACTCGGCAGAGGCGCGGAAATCCAGCCGCGCCTCGGCGGGGCCGATTTTCGGCGCAAGGGTGGCGGCGGCGTGATGTTGCCCGGTCCAGGCGGCGTTGCCCGCGGCGATGGCGTCCACGGCGCAGGCGGTGGCTTCGGCGGCCAGCGCCGCCAGCCGCGCGCCGAGGCTGCCGGCGTCATCCTCTTCCGCAATGGGCGTGCGGAAGCGCGAGCGCCCGCCGCGCTCCGCGAACATGAGCGGGCCGGCATCCATTTCGCGCGCAATGCGCATGATCGAAACTCCGGTTTCGGCATCTCCCGCCAAAATGGCGTGGGGAATGGGCGCTGCGCCGCGCTGGCGCGGCAACAAACTGGCGTGGGCGTTGATGCAGTAGCCGCAGGCCGGCAATTCGCGCAGCCGCTTCGGCAGAAACTGGCCGAAAGCCACCACCACGCCCAGCTCCGGCTCCAGCGCCGCCAGCGCTTCCAGGTTTTCGGCGCTGCCCGCGCGCTCGGGCTGCAGCAGCGGCACGCCGGCTGTTGCCGCCAGCGCGGCTACGGGCAGGGGCGCGCGTTGACGGCCGCGGCCGCGCGGCCGTTCGGGCTGCGTCACCACGGCCACCACGGGGTGCGCGCCGCCGAGCAGCCGGGCGAGGGTCGGCGCGGCAAAGCCGGGCGTGCCGAAGAAGGCGAGCCGCAGCCCCCGCACTCAGAGCGCCGCGCCCGGCCGGCCCGCTGCGGGCGCGGCGAACTTCAGCGCCTTTCTGCGCCGCCGCACATAGCCATCGCGCCGCAGTTTGCTGATGCGGTCTATGAAGAGAATGCCGTCGAGGTGGTCGAGCTCGTGCTGAAAACACACGGCGCGCAGCCCCGAGACTTCTTCGCTGTGCAGCTTGCCCTCCAGATCGGCGTAGCGGACCTGCACATGCTCGGCGCGCTCCACATCGGCCTGAAAGTCGGGCACCGAGAGACAGCCTTCGGTCCAGGTAAGCTGCCCGCGGCGCGCGATGATTTGCGGGTTCACCAGCACGCTGGGGTTGCGGGTGGCGGGATCCTCGCTGTCCCAATCGGTATCCATCACCACCAGGCGGATGGCTTCGCCCACCTGCGGCGCGGCGAGGCCGATGCCCGGCTCGTCATACATAATCTCGATCATGTCCCGGGCGAGTTCGCGCAGGGCGGGAGAGAGCGCGCCTTCGGGCAGCGGCAGCGAGCGGCGCCGCAGACGCGGATCGGGAAATTGCAGCACGGGGCGGAGCGCCATGGCGGGAGGATAGCGTTTCAGAGCATATCGTGGGGATGGGGATCCACGCCGATGCGCAGCGCGCCCGGTTGCGCGGTGGCGGCGTCGCGCACCCGCAGCAGCACCTGGCGCAACGCCTCGCGCTGCTTGTGCTTCACCACAAACTGAAAGCGGTGGCGCCCGCGCAGCCGGGCAATGGGCGCGGGCGCGGGACCCAGCACCGAGCCGCCGCAGGCCGCCGCGGCGCTGCGCGCCAGATCCGCCAGCTCGGCGGCGGCCAGGCGCGCGCGGGATTCTTCCTCGCCGCTGATGCGCACCAGCCCGAGCTGCCCCCAGGGCGGATACCCGTGGGCCTGGCGCTGGCGCATTTCCTCGGCGTAGAAGCTCTCGTAATCGTGCTGCAGCACCGGGCGAATTGCGTAGTGCTGCGGCGCGTAGCTCTGCACCACCACGCGGCCGGGCGCAGGGCCGCGCCCCGCGCGCCCCGCTACCTGGGTCAACAACTGAAAGGTGCGCTCGGCCGCGCGGAAATCCGGAAAGTGCAGGCCCAAATCCGCGTTCACCACGCCCACCAGGCGGACGCCGGCAAAATCGTGGCCCTTGGCGACCATTTGCGTGCCCACCAGCACATCCAATTCGCCGCTCTGCAAACCGGCCAGCAGCGCGCGGGCCGCGCCGCGCCGCGCCGCGGTGTCGCGATCCAGGCGCGCAATGCGCGCGTCGGGAAAGTGCGCGCGCACTTCTTCTTCCAGGCGCTCGGTGCCGACTCCCAACAGCGCCGAATCTTCCGCGCCGCAACTGGGGCAATTGGACGCGGGCCGGATTTCGTAATCGCAGTAATGGCAGCGCAGCAGGTTTGCGGCGGCGTGCCAGGTCAGGGCGATATCGCAGTTGCGGCAGCGCAGCACATGCTGGCAGGCGAAGCAGGCAATTTGCGTCGAAAAGCCGCGCCGGTTGAGAAACAGAATTGCCTGCGCGCCATCGGCCAGCGTTTCGCGCAGCGCGCTGCGCAGCGCGCCGGAGAGAATCAGCCTGCGCCCGCGCGGCAGGGCAGCGCGCTCCGCCGCCATATCCACCAGAGTTACGGCGGGCAGCGGCTGGCCGCCAATGCGGCGCGGCAGCCGCAGATGGCGGACGCCGCCGCGCTGCGCCGCCGCGCGCACTTCCAGCGAGGGCGTGGCGCTGCCCAGCACCAGCGGACAGCCATCGGCGTGTGCGCGGCGCAGCGCCAAATGCCGCGCGTGATAGCGGAAGCCCTCTTCGCTTTTGTAGGCGCTGTCGTGCTCTTCATCCACCACAATGACGCCGAGATCGCGCGCCGGTGCAAAGAGTGCCGAGCGCGCGCCTACCGCAATTTCCACTTCGCCCCGGCGCAGCCGCTGCCACTGGGCGAGCCGCTCTCCCGGCGAAAGCCCGCTGTGCAGCACCGCCAGCCGGTCGCCGAAGCGCGCGCGCAGCCGCCCGAGAATTTGATGCGTAAGGGTGATCTCGGGAACCAGCACGATGGCCTGGCGTCCCGCGCCGATGGCCTGGGCCACGGCGCGCAGATACACCTCGGTTTTGCCGCTGCCCGTTACGCCGTGCAGCAGAAAGGGCGTCGGCTCGCGCGCGGCAATTGCAGCGCCGATGGCGTCGCAGGCCGCGCGCTGTTCCGGCAGCAGAGTGACGGCGCGGTCCGCCTCGGGCAGTCCGGTGGCAGAGAGCGCGGGCGCTTCTTCCAGCGCGGCAAAACCGCTCTGCACCAGGCTGTGCAGCAGCCCGGTGGCGCGGGGATTTCCCGCGCGAAGCTCGCGCAGCGGCGTGGGGCCATCGGCTTGCAGTTTGCGCAGCAGCTCGCGCTGCTTCGGCGCGCGGCGCAATTCTTTCGCGCAGGCGGCTTCCACATCCACGCCTTTTGCAACCCGGGCGATGCGCTTCACCGCCGGGCGCGCGCGGGGGCCGCGCTCAATGGATTGCGCGCTGAGCAGGCCATCGCGCAACAGCCCGGCGAGCAACCCGGGGCTGGCGCCCGCTTTGCGGGTCAGCTCTGCCGCGCTGCGCGGCCCCCTTTCCAGCGCGGCCAGCACGGCGCGCGCCGCGGCCGGCAGCGCACCGGCGTGCAGCGCAGTGCGGCCGCGCGGCGTGGCCGCAAAACCCCGGCTGATGCGCGGCGCAGAGCCGGGGGGCAGCGCGGCGCGCAGCGCAATGCCGATGGGGCAGAGCAGCGCTTCGGCCTCGGCGCGCAGCACGCCCAGCAGCGCGGCCGTCAACACCGGCTCCGCATCGAGCACGGCCTCAATCTCGCGCAGCTTCGGCTCTTGCGAATCGCAAACGCGCTCCACGATGATTCCATTGAGCCGCCTGCGCCCCGCGCTGACCCGCACCCGGCAGCCCGCCTGCGCTGCATTGGAAAGCGCCGCGGGCACGGCGTAATCGAAGAGCCGATCCAGCGGCAGCGGCAGCGCCACCCGCGCCACCGCCGCCACGCCCGTGGCGGCCGCAGTAGAGTCGGCCTGTGCGGCGGAGGCGCGGACCATGGCGCGAGTTTACCGGCCCGGCGCGGCGCTCCCGGCGCGGGTGCGGCGGCGCGGCGCGCGGCTGGAACTGCGCATTGGCGACAGCTTCGCCTCCTGCCTGGTGTCCGGGCGCACGGCCACCGGCTCGGTGTGGGACGCTTTGGCCGCGGCGCTGCTGGCGCTGCCCGTGCAGCGCCGCCGCGCGGTGCTGCTGCTGGGACTCGGCGGCGGCAGCGCGGCGCGCATTGTCCGCGCCCTTGCGCCCGCCGCGCGCATTGTGGGAGTCGAAATTGATCCCGCGGTGTTGCGCCTGGCGCAGAGCCGCTTTGGACTCGCCGCGCTGGGCATTGAGGCGGTGCGGGCCGACGCCCGCGATTTTCTGCAGAACAGCCGCTCGCGCTTTGATTTGATTTTGGAGGATTGCTTCATTGGCAACCAGGCCGAGCTGCAAAAGCCCCAAGGCATTCCCGAACCCGCCTTCGCGTGGGCGGCGCAGCGCCTGTGCCCCGGCGGCGTGCTGGCCAGCAACGCCATTGACGAGGGGCCGGCCATTGCCGCCTCTCTGCGCCGCCGCTTCCGCAACCTGGTGCAGATTCGCCTGGCGGGCTACGACAACCGCATTTTCATCGGCGGCGGCGCGTCGCTCTCGGCCCGGGCGCTGCGCCGGGCCATCGCCGCCGCGCCCATTCTGGCCCCCACGCTTCCCATACTTTCTTTTCGCACGCTGCAGCGGCGCTGAGTTCAGGAGAGTTCGCTGCGGTTCTGCAGCGAGCGCCCGATGGTGACCTGGTCGGCGTATTCCAGATCGCCGCCCATGGGCATGCCGTAGGCGATGCGGGTGAGCCGCGCGCCGCAATCGCGCAGGCGCTCGGCCAGGTAATGGGCGGTGGCGTCGCCTTCGGCGTTGGGGTTGGTGGCCAGCGCCACTTCGCGCACCGCGCCGCCGCGCACCCGCGCTTCCAGTTCTGCAATGCGCAAATCTTCGGGGCCAATGCCGTCAATGGGCGAGAGCGCGCCGCCGAGCACAAAGTAGTGGCCGCGCCACGCGCCGCTGCGCTCCACGGCGGCGCGGTCTGCGGGTTCTTCCACCACGCAGAGCAGCGCAGCGTCGCGGCGCTCGTCTTTGCAAATGGGGCAGGGCGAGGCGTCGGTGAGATCGAAGCAGCGCTCGCAGAGAATGATTTCGAGCTTCACGCGCAAAATTGCATCGGCCAGCGCGCGCACCGCGCGCTCGGGGGCGGCGAGCAGAAAGAAGGCGAGCCGGGTGGCGGACTTTTCGCCAATGCCCGGCAGCCTGCGCAGCTCGGCGACCAGGCGCTCAATGGGCGGCGGAGTCTTCACGCGCCGCCGGGCAAATTTGCGGTGCGCTGCAGCTCTTCCTGCATCATGCCCTGGGCGTTCTGCAGCGCGTCGTTTACCGCGGCGGCCACCAGATCCTGCAGCATGGCGCGGTCGCCGCTCTCAAAGAGCGCGGCCTCAATGTGCACTTCCAGAATGCGCATTTCGCCGTTGGCTACTGCGCGCACCATGCCGCCGCCGGCCGCGCCCTCCACGCGGCGCTGCGCCAGGGTCCGCTGCACCTGCTCCAGCTTGCCCTGCATTTCGCGGGCCTGGGCGAGCATTTCGCGGAAGTCGGGCAGCTCGCTCACGGGTTTTCTCCCGGCGGCGCAAGCGGGCGGATATCGCGGATGCTGGCGCCGAAGATTTCGGCGGCGTCGTTTACCGCGGGATTGTCCAGGGCGCGGCGCTTCCACTCGCCGTTTTCGCGTGCGGCGTTTTCGCGCGCGGTGTTGTTGGCGGGCTTTTGCGCGGCGTTTTCGCCCGCCCACTCGAAGTGCGTGCGCAGCGGCTCGCCGAAGAAGCGCGCGCACACCGCGTCGAATTCCCGCGCGCGCTGTTCAAGCCGCCGCACCGCCAGCTCGGAGGGCAGGGCAATGCGCAGCACGCCCTCGCCGCGCGCCAGCAGGCTGCCGCCTTCCAGTGCGGCGAAGAGTCCGCGGTTTTCGCGCTGGGCGAAGCTGCAGAACTGCGCGAACACCTCGGCCAGCGGCGCATCCGCCGCGGGCGGCGTCTGCGCGGGCACGGGTGGCGTTGCCGCGGGTGGAGTTGGCGCGTGCGGCGGCGGTGCGGGCGATGTTGCCGCGGGCGGCGGCGCGGAATTTGCCGCCATGTTCGCTGCCGTGTTTGCCGCTGCGTTTGCCGCGCCTGCGCCCGCGCCCGCAGTGTCCGCGCTGCTGCGCTTGGCCGCGCTGCGCGCGCCGCCCGTGTTGCGTGCGCCGCGCTGTGCGGGCTTTGCGCCGCCGGAGGGCGCGCCGCCACGGGGCGGTGCGCCCTGCAGTTGCTGTTCAAGGGCGTCGAGTCGGTTGAGCAGCGTCTCCACCTGGTCGCCGGGGGGGAGCGAGGCCAGGCGCAGCACCGCCATTTCCAGCACGGCGAAGGGATCGGGAGCCCAGGCGAGGTCTTCCTGCTCGCGCAGCAGGGCGCGGAACATACGGCGCAGCCGGGCGGGCTCGGCGCTTTCGGAAAGCGCGCGCAGCGCCTGCAACTCGTCGTCCGCCGCCTCCACCAAATTCTGCTGCGGGGCGACCTGCAGCACCACCAGATCGCGCAACACGCCGAGCAGCGCCGCGCCCAAGCGCCGGGCATCTGCGCCGGACTGCCAGGCGTTGCGGCAGGCAGTCAGCGCCTCGGCGGATTCGCCGGCCATGCAGGCGCGGGCGATTTCGTGCAGCACGCGGCGGTCAATCAAGTCCAGCAACTCGGCGACGCGCTCGTCTTCCACCTTGCCGCCGCCGCTGGCGATGAGCTGGTCGAGCAAAGTGAGCGCATCGCGCAGCGAGCCGTCGCCCGCCCGCGCCACTTCCAGCAAGCTGGCGCGCGATACCTCGACGGATTCGGCCTCGGCGATTTCTGCCAGCCGCGCCGTGACTTCTGCCGTGGGAATGCGCCGCAGGTCGTAGCGCTGGCAGCGCGAAGTTACGGTGAAGGGAATCTTCTCGGGATTCGTGGTGCAGAACAGGAACAGGCTCTTCGGCGGCGGCTCTTCCAGCGTTTTGAGCAGCGCGTTGAAGGCCGGCGTCGAGAGCATATGCACCTCGTCCACAATGAAGATGCGCCACTTGCCCGGCGCGGCGGCATAGCGAATCGACTCGATGATCTCGCGCACATCGTCCACGCTGGTGCGGCTGGCGGCGTCAATCTCCTGCACATCCGTCGAGCTGCCGCTCTGGATTTCGAGGCAGGCCGGGTTGTCCCGGGCGGGGGAATCGCTGGGGCCGCCGTCGGCGTTGAGGCAGCAGGCGAAAATGCGCGCCAGCGTGGTCTTGCCGGTGCCGCGCGGCCCCGTCAGCAAAATGGCGTGGGGAATGCGCCCGCTGCGGATGGCATTGCGCAGCGGCGTGGTCACATGGGCCTGCCCCGTCACTTCGTCAAAAGTGTGGGGCCGCCACTTGCGCGCCAGCACCTGGTAAGACAATGCCGCTCCGCCTCCCGCGGGCCGCAGCGCCCGCCTCCCCCAGCCTAGCAGGCCGCCGGCGCGGCTGGCGGAGAGGGTGGGATTCGAACCCACGGACGGGCAAGCCCGTCACCTGATTTCGAGTCAGGCCCGTTCAACCGGACTCCGGCACCTCTCCGGGGCCGCTGGCGGGGGGCAGGGTAGCTCAGCTTTGGCAAATGCCCTGGGCGCGGAGCTGGCGGGCGGCTTGTTTGGCCCAGCCTTGGTTGGCGGCGGGGTTGGCGGGGCTGGGGTGGAGAATGCCGCCGATGCGCGGGGCAGCGGGCCGCTGTTGCAGGGCCTCCCGCGCGCGCTGCTCGGCGAAGCGGCCCACGCCCACCACCCAGGCGGGGCGCAGCAGCTCCACCAGCCGCAGCAGGGCGGCGTCGCAGGCGCGGTAGAGGGGGGCGCGCTCGGCGGCGGGCAGTTGTGCGGGGGTGCGGTTGCGCCCGCTCGCCGTCAGAAAAATCAGCGGGCAGTAGTTGGCCACAAAGTTGTGGCGGAAAAAGCGCGCGGGCTGCCGCCAGTGCGCGGCAATGGCGCCCCAGAGCCGCGCGCCGCTTACCTCGCTGCGCGGGCAGGCGAAGCCCAGCACCGGGCGGCGCGGATGCTCGCGCGGCGGCCGCGCCACCGGCGCTTCAATGCCGAGCCAATCGCGCACTTTGGCTACCTCGCCGAAGGGCACCCCCGTTTGCGCCATGCCAAAAGGCCCCGGATTCATGCCCAGGTAGAGCACCCGCACCCCCGCCCGGGCATAGCGGCGCAGATAGGCCGCGTGGGGCCGCCGCGCGTAATCCAGCGGGTTGTAGATGTGCGTGACCGGCGCGGCGAAACCAAGCGGCGCGAGCTCCCGCCCGAGGCGGCGCTCTGCGGCGAGCAATTGATCGGCCAGCGCCATTGCGCCAGCGTAGCCTCGCCCTGTGCCGGCGCGCGCGCTAGGCTGTGCGGGCCGGGCTCGGGCAGGCGGGAGGAAACTTTGGCGCGAGACGATTTGATTCAGGCGACCGGGGCGGTGGACAAGATCCTCGGCGGCGGGCGCTACCAGATTACGCTGGAATCGGGGCAGACCGTTACCGCGCAACTCTCGGGCCGCATGCGGCGCTTCCGCATTCGCGTCATTCCGGGCGACCGCGTGCAGGTGGGCCTTTCGCCCTACGATCCCACCCACGGCTTCATCACCTTTCGGCTGCGCGAAGGCGAAGCGCCGCCGGGCCGCTGAGCTTGGCCGCGCGCGCGGCGGCGCAGCATTTGCGCGCGGCCGCACTGCGCGCGCTGCAGTTTCGAGATCGCGCGCGGCTCGCCTGGCTGCACGCGCTGCATCCCGGGTTGCAGGTGCATTCGCGCGCGGCCACGGCATTTGCGGCGGCGCGCTTCAACCTTGCGCCGGGCGCGCGGCTTCGCATCGCCGCCGGCGCCGCCACCGAGCGCATTTTCGCCGCGCTGTCTTTTGTAATTCACCAGGGTGGCGAAGTGGTGGTGGAGCCGGGCGCATGGCTGCGCACCGAGGCCGGGCCGGTGGTAATTACCGCCTGGCCCGGCGCGCGCATTGTGGTGGGCGCAGGCGCATTGCTCAACGGCTGTTCGCTGAGCGCCAAGCAATCGGTTGCCATCGGCCCGCGCGCCGTCATCGGCATTGGCAGCCGCATTTACGACGCCGACCAGCACGATTTCGACGCCACCCGCCCCGAGCAGAGCGCCCCGGTGCAAATCGGCGCGCACGCCTGGCTCGCCTCCGATGTCACCGTGCTGCGCGGCGTGCAAATCGGCGCGCACTCCATCATCGGCGCACGCTCCCTGGTGCAACGCAACATCCCCCCGCACACCTTCGCCGCCGGCGCCCCCGCCACGGTCAAAGGCCAGGTAGGCGACCGCAGCACCGCGCGGTGACGCGGTTGTGGGAGAAAAGCAAAACCCTGTCTATTGTGCGCGCTCGTCTTCCAGCATAAGCAGCAAAGCGTCGAGAATGTTCGCTTTGAGTTCGTCGAGTGTCTTCCCTTGGCTTATGACTCCGGGAATCTGCCGGAGGTTTCCAATGAACCATCCACCCTCATCTACGGTGTAATCAAGCGTCCAGAGCAGCAGCAATTCGCTACCCACTGTCGTCCTCATTCTTCCGGTTGGGGCCAAGTGCGCCTACGCCGAACAGGGCCAGGATAGCCAGCAGCGTGCTGCCGGTGAAAGTCCATATCCAGCGCACGCCCGAGAGAATCAAGCTACTTGGGCGCCACTTATCCAGCTGGCCCAAGGGCAGCACGGGGAAGGCCGCCTCCAGGGAATAGACCATGGGGTTGAACGGTTGATAATCCGGCGGCGGCTTCCTGTTTTGCGTCCAAGACGCCGATTCCAAGGCTTCGACTTCCGCAGGAATCCACTCGTTACCGAGGAAGGTGTTGTCAAGGAAAGCGGGCGTTTTCAAATACTGCGGGACAAACCTCGATACAATCCCATTGTGGCCGCTGCTGAACAAGAGAAAGCCCGCCGCCACCAACCCCGCAGCCCATCCGAGAGATTGAAAAGGCTTGTAGCCGTAGCCAATTGTCCATTTCAGGACGGAATACCAAGCACGCCATAAGCCCTCGGATCGTTCATGCCTTTTCTTCTCCAACTCAAATCCAATTTCCCGCGCCCAATCGGGGTTTCCCATGCGGCGATATGCCGTCATCAATTGCTCGTAGGGCTGGAGCCCATCCCCTCGTATCTGTTGCAACCAAGCCAAACCGTTCCTCCAATCCCCGCCGAGGTAAATACTCTGATAGCGAAGGCCATTTGCAAACAGACCCTTTCTGAAATGCCCATCAGGGCAAAAAAGTTGCCCTCCGATATTTGCCCCGTTCAGGTTCACCACACCGTTGGACTCGAACCCTTCCTTCAGAAACACATCTTTGTCGGTATTCAAGTTCTGGGCAACAAGGCCGGTTTTGAAATATCCGCCGGTGCAATCTAGTTGCCCTCCGATATTTGCTCCATTCAGGTCTACGACATCATTGGATTCGAATTTGCCCCTCAGAAACATATCTTTGCCTGTCTTCAAATTTTGGGCCTCCAGGCCCTTTTCGAAAACACCACCAGTGCAAGAAAATTGCCCACTGATATTTGCCCAGTTTAGATACACTTTGCCACCGGATTCGAATTTTTCCATCAAAAGAACATCTCCACCCGCCTTCATGTGCTCGGCAATCAGACCTGCTTTGAAATAGCCGCCAACGCAGGAAAGCGGACCACCTATATTTGCCGCGTACAGATTTACCTTACCATTGGATCTGAATCCTTCCCTCAGGAGTACACATTCCTTTGTCTTCAGATGCTGGGCAGTCAAGCCTTTTTCGAAATGGCCACCTTCGCAAACCAACTGCCCGCCGATATTCGCACTGTCCAGATATACCACACCGTTAGATCTGAAATCGTCAACCAGAAACACAGCACCACCTGTCTCCAAACTTTGGGCATTCAAACCTTTTTCGAAATGGCTGCCATCGCAAGTTAGCTGTCCGCCGATATTCGCGCTGTGCAAATATACTCCGCCATATGCTATAAATTGGCTATTTAGAGACACGTTGGTAGTCACTTGCACTTGCGGGGCATAAAGATGAGAAGGCTGACCAGCTTGACCAATCAGGCACTTCGTCAATGCCAACTCTGGAATAGCGGCCGCCTGCAATGAGATTCCCTCTGAGAAAATGCACCAGAAAAAATTGAGAGGGAAGCGGCTTTCGCAATAATCCAAATTCAACATACCTTCGATGCGAGCACAGGAGATTGATACCAATCGAGTATCGAATTTGCCGTGGTTTCCCAAGAACAGGTTGCGCAGGAAGTGGGCGCGGATAACTGCGCCTTCGCCTTGCCAGTCCTCTGCCGTAGGCTCTTTTACAGTGGACATAAGGGCAGGGATATGCTCTTCGGTGAACTTTTCGGGACTGGGGAGATGGCCTGCGATGCCATTGGGATGAACGATGACTTCCCTTTCCCCGTTCTGGAAGGCTTTGAGAACCTTTTTCTCCGCAGGGTTGAGGTCGTCTTCCTTCAATAGAGGGGGGATGCCCGGCGTGTTTGCCTCGCTCATGAGGGGGCATAGAAGCAGGACTGCTGGAGGTTGTCAAGTCCTCTCTGCTTCGCGGGGGGGGGGCGGGAAGGGTGGGCGATGGGGGGCTGAAAATCCCGGAAAATCCCGTGGAATCTCCGAAAATTCCGGCTGGTGGAGAGGTTCGCCTGCTCGCTGGGCGGGGCGGCGTGGGGGGTGGGGTGCGCTAGTGTGTGGGGGATCTGGGGGGCGAGAAATGGCGGCTAAGAGGCGCAAGGGTGGCAGGGGTGCGAAGCGCGGGGGGAGTGTTGCGAATCGGACGATATTTACGCGGGACAATTTGGAGGTGATGCGGGGGATGGATAGCGGGGTGGTGGATTTGATTTATCTGGATCCGCCCTTCAATAAGAAGAAGCAGTTTCAAGCGCCGATTGGGAGCGAGGCGGAGGGGGCGTCGTTCAAGGATTGGTGGGTTATGGACGATGTGAAATTCGAAGACATGGAATTGCTGGAGCGGAAGTATCCGCACATTGCGGCGCTGATTCGGGCTTCGGGCGCGGTGGGCGAGCGAAGCAATACGCCCTACCTGCTCTACATGGCGCCCCGGTTGATTGAAATGCGGCGCATTCTCAAGGATACGGGGAGTATTTATCTGCACTGCGATCCGACGATCAGCCACAGCTTGAAGTTGTTGATGGACGCGGTGTTCGGCCCGGGAAATTTTCGCAATGAGATTATCTGGGCATACACCGGCCCGAGCGGGACGAAGAAAAATTTCCCCCAAAAGCACGACACGGTATTTCGCTACACGCGCAGCGATGTTTGGACATTCAACGCCGATGCGGTGCGCGTTCCCTACAAGGCCCTTCACACCGATTCCGGGAAGCGCCCTGCAATTTGGGGAGAGGGGGGCGGGAAGCTCCAGGATGAAGAAACCCGCAAGGCATACCTGCAGCGCGGGAAGATTCCGCAGGACTGGTGGAACGACATTCCCTCCGGCGGACATATCTCTCCCAAAGAGCGGGTCGGCTACCCCACGCAGAAACCGCTGGCGCTGCTGGAACGCATTGTTCAGGCCAGCAGCAATCCGGGCGATCTGGTGCTGGATCCGTTCTGCGGCTGCGCCACTACCTGCGTTGCGGCCGAGAAGCTCGGCAGGCAGTGGATTGGAATTGATGTCAGCCCCAAAGCGGCGGAATTGGTCATGACCCGCATGGAGCGGGAACTCGGCAAGCTGTTTCCGCCCATTCACCGGCGGGATGCGCCGAAGCGCAGCGAGGCGCTGATCCGTTCGCCGGACGGCGCACTGCTCACCCGCCTCTACGGCGAGCAGGGCGGCCATTGCAATATCTGCGGCGTTCACTTTGAGAAGCGCAACCTCACGCTGGACCACATAGTGCCCACTTCCAAAGGCGGCCCCGATGCGGACGACAACATTCAATTGCTCTGCCAAGCCTGCAACTCCATGAAGGGCAAGCGCAGCCAAGCTTGGGCCATGCAACACTACGAAAAGCACTGGCGCCTGCCCTGATGGCTCCCTCGCCGTGATAACCTCGGGGCTTGACAGGCGAATTTCTCTGTTATCATTGGGGAGCAAGGAGGAGGAAGACAATGGCGCAGCCCACGAATAAGTCGCTACTCGTTTGGGACCCCCGTATCGGTCCTGGATTCATCCTCGCGGTGATTGCCCTTGTCGTTGGGTTTTCTTGGTTTGCACCGGAGGGGGACCGCCGCATCGGGCGGCTGGAGGATGGGCAGCAGATTTTGCAGAAGGAGCAGCAGGCGTTGCGGGAGAGGGTCGGGCGATTGGAGGAGGGGCAGCGGGAGCTGCAGGAGAGCCAGCGGACGCTGCGGGAGAATCAGGAGCGGATTATCGAGAAGGTGGATGAGGTTTTGGAGGTTGTGGGGGAGAGGTAGGGTTGCGCTGATTGGCTACTGAAGAGGGAAAAGCTGCCGGATGGTTTCGAGCTTGTCGGAAACGCCGCAGTATTGGGCCAATGCTGCGGTCAAGACAATCGTAATCACTGTCAAGAGCCCCCTGAAGATCCAATTCCGCACCTGCCGGACATCCAAAGACAACCGCTTGAAATTCTCGTTCTGATCGTCGAAGCGCTTGTTCAGCGCTTCGACAGATGCCGTAAGGCCACCAACCGTTTGCTTGAGATCGCCAACCGTCTTGTTGAGATCAAGGACTGCAGCGAGTAGCTGCTTGACGAGGTCGTCGTTCATCTCGTTCTCCCTCTCCTTGCCATGCGATGCACTGGCACTGGGGACGGATCGCGGACCTGCCTCTTGGCCGTGCGGGCCTGTGGGGCCGCTGCTCACATCCTGCATGAATTTTGTGGCCTCCCGGCATCTCTCTTTGCCGCCATGATAGGCGGATTTTGAGGGGGGCGGCAAGGGGAGGTGGGAAAATATTTCCCTCTATCTGCGCTAGCTTTGGGGCATGGCGCTATCGGTGGCGGTGTTTGGGCAGGCGGCGTTTGGGCGGGATGTGTTGTTGCGCCTGCTGGAAGCGGGGCATGAGGTGGTGGGGGTGTTTGCGCCGCCCGCGCCTGCCGCGCCTGTGGCGGGGGGGCGGGGGGATGCGCTGGCGGAGGAGGCGCAGCGGCTTGGGCTGCGGCTGTTGCGGCCGCGGGTGCTGCGCAGGGGCGGGGCGGCCATTGCAGAGCGGGTAGCGGAGCACGCGGCGCTGGGGGCAGAGCTGAATGTGCTGGCTTTTGTCACGCAAATTTTGCCGGAAGAGATTCTCAATGCGCCGCGGCTCGGCTCGCTGTGCTTTCACCCGTCGCTGTTGCCGAAGTTTCGCGGCGGCAACGCGCTGGCCTGGCAAATCATCCTGGGCGAGCGCGAGAGCGGGGTTACGGTGTTTCGCCCGGATGCGGGGGTAGATACCGGCCCCATCGTGCTGCAGCAGGGCGGCTTTGCCATCGAAAAGCACCACACTGCGGCGAGCCTTTACTTCGAGCAGCTTTACGAGCCGGGGGTTGCGGCCATGCTGCGCGCGGTGGAGCTGGTGGAGCGGGGCGAGGCGCAGCCCCGGCCCCAGGACGAGCGCCTCGCCAGTCACCAAGGGTTGGTAGATGACGAGGTGGCGCGCATTGACTGGGAGCGCCCGGCGGCAGAGCTGGATTGCCTGCTGCGCGGCTGCGATCCGAACCCGGGCGCGCACACCCGCCTGGGCGGCGAAACGCTGCGGCTCTTCGGCTGCCGGCTCGAAGCGGCGGGAGAGCCGGAAGGGGCGGAAGCCGCATCCGCCGCCACCGCGCCCGGCACGGTGCTCTCCTGCGCGCAAAGCCTGCGCATTGCCGCACGGGGCGGCGTGCTGCGCGTAGCCAAGCTGCGCCGCGCAAAAGGCCCCAAGCTCCCCGCTGCAGAGTCCGGCATTGCCCCCGGCGCACGGCTCGGCTGAGGGGCGGGCTTGCCAGCCCGCAAAAACTCCGTATGCTCCGCGCGCCTCTTCCTCTCCACGCTTTCCAGGTCTCACCGGCCCGCTCACTTCGCTCCGCCCGCCGCCCGCCTGGCGCAGTGCGGGCGCACAAAAGGCACTTCCATGAACGGCGAACTCGCAAATATCCGCAACATCGGCATCAGCGCTCATGTGGATTCCGGCAAGACCACGCTCACCGAGCGCGTGCTGTTCTACACCAACCGCATCCACCGCATCAACGAGGTGAAGGGCAAGGACGGCGCGGGCGCGACCATGGATCACATGGAGCTGGAGCGCGAGCGCGGCATCACCATCACCTCTGCGGCGACGCACTGCGAGTGGAACGACCACCGCATCAACCTCATTGACACGCCGGGCCATGTGGATTTCACCATCGAGGTGGAGCGCAGCCTGCGCGTGCTGGATGGCGCGGTGCTCATTTTGTGCGGCGTGGCGGGGGTGCAGTCGCAGTCCATGACGGTAGATCGGCAAATGCGCCGCTACAAGGTGCCGCGCCTGGCCTTTGTCAACAAGCTCGACCGCAGCGGCGCAAACCCGCAGCGCGCCGCCGCCGGCCTGCGCGAAAAGCTGGAGCACAACGCGGTGCTCATGCAGCTCCCCATCGGCCTGGAATCCGCCTTTGAGGGCGTGATTGACCTGATCTCCATGAAGGCGCTGCGCTTCGGCGGCGCAAATGGCGAGCAGGTTGTGGAAGACGAAATTCCCGCAGAGCAGCGCGCCGCCGCCGAAGCGGCGCGGGAAGAGATGCTCGACGCCGTCTCCATGTTCTCCGATGCGCTCACCGAGTCCATTCTGGAAGAGCGCGTTACCGAAGAACTGATTCACGAGGCCGTGCGCAACGGCGTGCTCTCGCTGGAGCTCACCCCCGTCTTCATGGGTTCGGCCTACGGCAACAAGGGCGTGCAGCCGCTGCTCAATGCAGTTACGCGCTACCTGCCCAGCCCGGAAGATGTGGAAAACACGGGCATTGATCTCTCCAACGACGAAGCGCCGGTGCTGCTCAGCAGCGATACCAACAAGCCGCTGGTGGCGCTGGCCTTCAAGCTGGAAGACGGCCGCTACGGCCAGCTTACCTATGTGCGCGTTTATCAGGGCACCCTGGCGCGCGGCATGAACATCGTCAACTCGCGCACCGGCAAGCGCCACAAGGTGGGCCGCCTGGGGCGCATGCACGCCGAGAAGATGGAAGACATCGAGCGCTCCACCGGCGGCGATATCGTCGCGCTGTTCGGCATCGAGTGCGCTTTTGGCGATACCTTCACCGATGGCAGCGTCGAAATCTCCATGAGCGCCGTCCATGTGCCGGATCCGGTCATTTCGCTGTCGGTAAAGCCCGCGCAGCAAAAGTCGCAGGAAAACATCGCCAAGGCGCTGGGCCGCTTTGTGCGCGAAGACCCCACCTTCCGCGCCGGCGTGGATCCCGAGAGCGGCGAGACGGTGATTTCGGGAATGGGCGAGCTGCACCTGGATGTGTATGTGGAGCGCATGCGCCGCGAATACGGCGCAGAAGTGGTGACCGGCGCGCCGCAGGTGGCTTACCGCGAAACCATTTCGCAGCGCACCGATTTCAACTACACCCACCGCAAGCAGACCGGCGGCGCGGGGCAGTTTGGCCGCGTGGCGGGCTACCTGGAGCCGCTCCCCGCCGGCGAGGATTTCGAGTTTGTGAACGAGGTGCGCGGCGGCTCGATTCCCACCGAGTTCATTCCCTCGCTGGAAAAGGGCTTTCGCGCCATGCTGGCGAAGGGGCGGCTCATCGGCTTTCCGGTGCTCGGCCTGCGCGTGGTGGTGAACGACGGCCAGTCCCATTCGGTGGATTCCTCCGACATGGCCTTTCAGGCCGCGGCGCGCGGCGCGTTCCGCGAATGCTATGCCCGGGCCAAGCCCATCATTCTGGAGCCGCTCATGAAGCTCGGCGTCGAAGCGCCGGTAACGCATCAGGGCGCTGTGCTCAAAACCATCATGCAGCGGCGCGGCAGCGTCATCGGCACCACCGAGGACGAAGGCTTTTGCCAAATCGAAGCCGAAGCGCCGCTGGCGGCCATGTTCGGCTACGCCACCGACCTGCGCTCTGCCACCGCCGGCGCGGCGGATTTCACCATGGAGTTTGCGCGCTACGCCCCCGCGCCCCGCGACATTGCAGCCGAGCTCGAGGAAAAGTTCCAGGATCGCCGCCGCCTCGCCAAAGACGAGGACTGAGCGGTGCTCCGCGGCTTTCTGAACGCGCGCAGCCCGCTGCGCATTCTGGAGCGGGGGCTGCACGGCGGCCTGGGCCGGGGCAACCTGGGCCTGGTGCTGGCGGGGCACGGCGTCGGCAAGACGCCCTTTCTGGTGGGCGTGGCCCTCGATGGCCTGTTGCGCGGCGATCAGGTGCTGCATGTGGCGCTGGACAGCAGCGTCGCCCACACCCGCGCCCACTACGACACGCTCTTTGACGATCTCGCCCAGGCTACGCGCCTGGAAGACGAAGCGGTGGTGCGCGGCGAGGCGTTGCGCCTGCTCTCCATTCGCGCCTGGCCCCGCGCCCGCTTCGGCGTGGAAAAGCTGCGCGAGGCCCTGCGCGTGGCGGAGGAAACCGGCGCGCGGCCCGGCCTGCTCATCGTCGAAGGCTTCGAGGTAGCCGCCGCCAGCGGCGCAGAGCTCGACGGTCTGGCCGCTCTGGCCCAGGAGCTGCCCGCCGAGCTGTGGCTTTCGGCGGCCCTGCCCGGCGAGCAGGCCGCGCTGCCCGAAGACATCGCCCCTGGGCGCTTCGCCGTCATTCTGGCCCTCGAGCCCGGCCATTCCGCCGTGGCCCTGCGCGCCCTCAAAGATCACGACAGCCCCGGCGCGGGGAAGCTGCGCGTATCCCTCGATCCCCGCACCCTGCTCCTCAAGCGCAGCTAGGGCAGCCAGGGCGGCTTTGGGCGGCTGTGCCAAAAACAGCCCACCTGGTCAAAAAAAGACTTGACTTCCCTGCCAGCGGCCCACTATGGTTTCGGCAGAGCCACGGGTAACTCCCCAGGCCAAGCTAAAGAGGTGCAGATCATGCTGAGCTCCCATTCCACCCCCCCCTCCCCGGGGGGCAACCCCCGTGACCCGGCCTAGCGCGCGTCCGGCGCGCTACCCCGCAACCGCACAACGCTTCGCTTTCCTGCTCGCCATGGGCGGGGCGTTGCTTGCGGCCCCGGCTCTGGCGCAGACCGGACCGAGCTTCGCAGAAGGCGCGAGCGTGGCGGTGCAGACCTACCAGCCCGGCACGGCCATCACCACGCTCACCTTGCCCGCCGCCACCGGCGGCTCCGGCGCGTTGTCCTACACCCTCACTCCGGCGGGAAGCATCCCCTCCGGCCTGAGCTTCAGCGCCAGTGCGCGCACCGTCACCGGCACCCCCGCGGCGGGCGCAGTGGTGGCCTCGCTCACCTACACCGCCACCGATGCGGGGGGAAACACCGACACCCTGCCCGTAACCATCGTCGTGCGGCCCGAGCCCACCATTACGGTTGCTGCGGCCACCGTTACCAATCAGGCAAGCAACTCCTACACCGCAGTGCTGGGCGCCCAGCCTGCAAGTGATGTGACGCTGACAATCCGGCTGGCGTGGAATTTTGTGGAGCCGCTCCCGGCTGGACTCCAGGCCGACAAGTCCTCGCTGGTCTTCACCCCCAGCAACTGGAACACCCCGCAGACGGTTACCATCACCTTCACCCAGGGCCTTGATGCCGGGGCGGTTTTCGTCTTCCACGATATCAGCATTGGCGGCAGGATGACTCACAGCATCAGCACCTTCTACCATCACACAATTCAACCGAGAATTGTCATTTCGCCGGCAAGCCTGACCATCAACGAGGGCAGCAGCGCAAACTATACCGTGGTCTGGGAATTTCTTCAGGTTCGGGCCGGTGATCCCGTCACGATCACCGTCACGCCAGCCACCAGCGATGCAACGGTCGCCACCGTCAGCGGCCCACTGACCTTCATTCATGGCGGCCCCAACAACAACTGGGATACCCCGCAAATGGTCACCGTCAACGCGGTCACCGTCGGAGATGCCGATACCCAAGGCGGCACGGCCACCATCTCCCACACGGAAACGGGGGTCTCTACTACTGTCACACTTGCCAGTGTTGCCGTTTCGGTTGTGGACAGCGATTCCCTGCGCCAGCTTTCCGTCAATGTGGACGACACCACCCCCGACGAGGGCGGGGAAGCGGTGTTCACCGTGACTCTCAACGGCCAGGCCCCGGTTGCAATGCAGCCGGTTACGGTGGATTGGGCGGTGAGCGGCGCGCAGGCCGCCGATTACAGCGTGAGCGGCGCAGACACGGACGGCACCCTCAGTTTCACCGGCCTCGGCAGCCAGTCCGTAACCCTGACCATTACCGACGATGCATTGAGCGAAGGCGAGGAGATGCTGACCTTCACACTCTCCAACGCAAGCAGAGCCGACCTCACCACCGCCAGCGCCAGCGTCACCATCGGCGAGAGCGACCGCCCGATCACTGTGAGTTTTGGAGCGGTAATCGGCACTGGCACTGGCGAACAGGCGGAAGGCATAGCCCACCGCTTCAGCTTGCATTATGCCGAGGATGTGGATACCACTGCTCCGGTGGAGGTGGATTGGCGAATCTCCTTCCCCGCCGCCTCGCAGACGGTGGATCCGGCAGATTCGGCGGACTTCGCCGCTACCACCGGCACGGCCTTCATTGCCGCTGGTGACACTGACGGTCGCAACGACTTCACCATCACCGCCCTCGCCGACAACCTGAACGAAGCCGTCGAGACCTTCATCGTCACCGTCAGCAACGTGCGCGGCGGGGGCGCAATCGCCGCCCCCTCGCTGTCTTCCAGCACCACGGCGACCGTCTCCATCTCCGCCAGCAATCCCGTCAAGGTCAGCATTGCCGGGCCCACCCCGCCGACGGCTGCAGAGGGCAGCAACGCTGTATTCCGCATTTCCATCAACAACGCCTCCGAGGGATCGGTGAGCGTGCCCTGGAGCGTGAACGAACTCAGCGACGCCGGCATCGTCGGCGCCACCACCGGCACCGTCACTTTCCCCGCGCGGACCACGACGCTCAGCCAGAATGTCGCCATTCCGCTCGCCGAAAGCGCGACGCTGGGCCCGCTGTCTCCCACCGAGACCCTCACCGTAACCCTCGGCACGGTCTCCGGCGGCCGCGGCACGCTGACCGGCAGCGGCGCAACGGCGTCTGTGACCGTGAGCTTCACCGGCGCAGTCCGCAGATTCACCATCACCGGCCCGGCCACCATTGCCGAAACCGATTCCGCTGCGGAAAGCCTCGATTACACCATTACCCTGAACGGCCAGGCTTTCTCCGCAAACACCGCCGTCACCTGGACGGTGACACACGGCGACACCTCCGACGCCGACTTCGCCGCGGCCAGCGACCGCAGCGGCACGGTGACCTTCGGCGCAGCCGATGAAGACGGCGCGGCCCGAACCTTCAGCATCACCGTGGCCGGCGATAACCAGAGCGAATCCGATGAAACCTTCACCGTGCAGGCCAGTGTCGCCGACGATATGGCCGATGACGGCACCGATTTCGGCGCTGCCGCATCCACCACCATTACCGACGATGATTCCAGAGCCCGCGTGCTCACCATCACCGGCCCCAGCGCCATTGCCGAAAACGACGACGCCACAAACGGCGTGGAAAGCGGCGATTACACCGTCACTTTCACCGGCACAGCCTTTTCCACAGATACCGTCGCCACCTGGACGGTGACCCACATTGGCACCGCCGACGCCGACTTCCTTGCGGCCGATGACCGCAGCGGCATGCTGAACTTCGACGGCGCAGATGTCGATGGCTCGACCAGGACCTTCACCATTACCGTTGCCGGAGACCAACTGACGGAGGGCGCTGAGAGCTTCAGCGTGCAGCTCAGCGTTGCCGATGCCGCCGCCGATGGCGGCACCGGCTACGGCGACCCCGTCTTCACCACCATCACCGACGACGACAGCGATGAAATCGTGGTTTATGTGGCGGGCAGTGGCGCCATACCCGAGGACGGAACCGGCAACCCCCTGCGCGTGCAATTTCGCGTGGATCTGAACGGCCGGACGGCGAGCGGCGATGTGGTGGTGTCTTACACCATCGTGCCCGGCAGTCCGGCCTTCACCGTGGACGATATTGCCCTCACCTCGCTGACCGGCATGGTGACCATGGACGCCGACGCCGTCACGCCGGTGCTCACCGCCACCCTGGACATTGACGACACCGACGATTCCCTGAACGAAGGCGCTGAATCCTTCACCGTCACCGCCACCGCCGCCATTGGCGCAGACTCTCTGCGCGTGATCAACAACAGCGGCACTTTCACCATCACCGCCAACGACTTCATCACCGCCCAGCTCAGCAGCACCACCGCCCTGAGCGAGGGCGCATCTCCGGCCGACGCAGTCATGCTTACTTTGGACAACACCCCCACCACCGAGGTGACCGTGGCCTACACCATCGGCGTGGATACCAACGCCGCCACCGTCAACGCCTCTGCCGCGGATTACTCGGGGGCCAGCGGCAGCGCCACTTTCGCCGCCAACACCGCCCCCGCCGCCGTTACCCTGCTGCGCATTGCCGACGACGAGCTGAACGAAAACGACGAGGTGCTCACCGTCACCATTGGCGATGATCAGGTGCGGGGCGCAATGGAAGGCAGCGGCCAGAACCAGATGAGCCGCGGCGCGAGCCAGACCTACACCATTTCTGCCAGCGACGAGCTCACCGTCCGCATTGCAGCCGACGCCGCAACCGTAAACGAAGGCGCTTCGGCGCAATTCACCGTCAGCATGAGCGGCGCAAGGGGCGGCTCGGCTGCGCCCATCACCGTCTCTTACACGGTCAGCGGCACCACAGACACGCCCACCGATGCCAATGGCGGCAGAATTGAAATTGCCGCGGGCCAGACCAGCGGCGCCATCGCGCTCGGCATTCCCTTCTCGCAGACCCTCGACGACGACAGCCCGGACGAGACCCTGAGCGTAACCCTCGGCACCATCAATGTGGGCGCTGCGGGCGGCGAAGCCGAAGCGGCCGCTTCTCCCAACAACGCAGCATCGGTAACGGTCAACTATCTCTCCGCCGCGCATACCATCTCCTTCACCAACCCGGCCACCAGCATTGTCGAAGGCGGCAGCGCAACCTACACCGTGAGCCGCAGCGGCCCGGACATTGCCGGCGCGGCGGGCATTGTGCTGCGCTGGGCCTACGCCGCAGGCGCCACCAACCCCGCCAGCGCCGCCGATTTTGCGGGCAGCGCAGCCCCCGCCGGCGGCACGCTGACCTTCACCGGCAGCCAGACCACCCGGACCTTCAGCATCAACACCGCAGAAGACGCGCTGAGCGAACCCGGCGAAACTTTCACCCTCTCGCTCAGCGCCACCCCCGCCGTGCTCGGCTCCGAAGGCGGCGTGGTGTTGCCCTCCGCCATTAGCGTGACCATTGGCGAGAGCGACCGCCCGGTGACTCTGAGAATCGCCGCGCCGGGCAGCGATTTGACGGAGGGAACCGCCTCAAACTTCACCGTGAGCTTTACCGAAAATGTCACCACCACCGCTCCCATCACCGTTTACTGGCGCAACCTGCCCACCGATATCAGCACCGACACCGCCCGCAATCCGGATTTCGACGCCGTCGGCCTGACCGGCAACACCGTAATTGCGGCCGGCCAGAACAGCGCGGTAATTGCCATTACTCCCTCCGCCGACAACCACAACGAAGGCCCCGAAACCTTCACCATCCGCATTACCTCCGTTGACCCGAATTCCAATCAACGCGGCGGCCCCATTGCCGCGCCGGTCATCGGCCTTCCCCACAGCGCCCATGCCACCATTGCCGCCAGCGACCCGCTCACCGTCCGCCTGGCCCGCCGCAGCGGCCAAACCGGCGCGGTAGTGGAGGGCGGCGACGCCGAATTCACCGTCAGTTTGGCGCTCGTTGCCGACAGCAGCACCGCGGCCACCAGCGCCACGGGCATTTGCGTCACCTTCAGCACCGCCATTGCCAGCCAGCAAAACCCCACCGGCGCAGCCAACACCGCCAGCAATGCAGATTTGGAAGTGCGCAACTGCGCGGGCAATGTGGTCAGCACCACCGCGGCTGGCGCCACCGGCGCAGGCGGCGTGCTGATTCCGGCCGGCCAGTCCTCCGCCACCTTCGGCATCAGGGCCCGCTTCGATAATCTGGACGAGGGCGCAACCGGCGAAATGCTGACCGTCACCGTCACTTCCGCCGCATTCCAGCCGGCCCTGCCCGGCGCAACGACTCCGGTAATTACCAGCACCCCCGCCGACGCGAGGGTCGCCGTGGAGATTGAGAACATCAACTCTGCCCGCACCCTGGCCATTGACGCCCCCGTCGCATCCGCCGAAGAGGGCGGCGATTTGGTGTTCACGGTTACTGTGGAGGGCGAGCCGGTAAGCGAGGCATTTGTGGTGAACTGGGCGGTGACCACCGGGGCCGCCGATCTCAGCGGCGCAGCCAGCGGCGTGCTGAATTTCGGCGTCAGCAGCCAGCAGACGCAAATGCGGACCATTACGCTCAGCACCACAGACGACAGCGCCAACGAGCCCGCCGAGACGGTGACGGTGACCCTTGCCAATCCCTGCCCCGCAAACGGGGTGTGCGCCGTCGGCGGCCGCGCTGGAATCAGCGGCGCGCAGACGCCGTCTCTGGAGCTGATTACCGCCGCTGCCAACGGCGCCATTGGCGAAAGCGACCGCCCGGTAATCTTGCAAATCGCCGCGCCGGGCAGCGCTTTGACGGAGGGAACCGCCGCCAACTTCACGGTGAATTTCTCCGAGCCCGTAACGACCACCGAGGCAGTGGTGGTGAATTGGCGGCTGGACGGCCTGGATGCAGCGGGCGCGGCAAGCGACGGAGATTTCCAGGCTGCGAGCCGGCTCGGCGAAGTTTCCATCGCCCCCGGTCAGCGCAGCGTGCGCCTTCCCATCACCGCCACGGACGACGCCGTGAACGAAGCCGCCGAGACCTTCCGCGTGCTTTTGCTCGGCGCGCGGGGCGGCGGCGCAATTGCCGCGCCGCTGCTGCACGCCACTCCCTCGGCCAATGCCAGCATTGCCGCAAGCGATCCCGTCACCCTCCGCCTTCGCGGCCCGGCAAGCACCGTGCGCGAAGGCGGCGATGCAGAGTTCAGCGTGTCGCTGGCCCTTACCGCAGGCGGCGCGGCTGCCACCAGCGGCGGCGATATCTGCGTCAGGTTCGCCACCGAGGTATCGCAAAGCACCACACTGGCAGCGGGCGCAAACCCCAACACGGCGGCCAACCCCGATATTGCAGTGCGCGGCTGCGATGGAAACCCCGCCGCCATCAGCGCCACCAGCCAGGCCACCGGCGGCTTCGTAATTTCCGCCGGGCAGAGCAGCGCAACGCTGCGCATTCCCGTGCGCTTCGATGACGAAGACGAAGGCAGCGCGCTAGAGACGCTGCGCGTCGCCCTTACCGGCGCCACGCACACCGCGCTGAGCGGCGCGCCCGCCCTGACTGCGGATACCACCGCGGCCACGGCCATGCTCCAGAATGTAAATGCCCTGCGCACGCTGGAGGTTTCCGCAGCGACCTTGACGGGCGATGAAGACAGCGCCTCCATGCCCGGCGGTGCGGCGGTCTTTGTGGTTTACACCGTCCGCATAGTGGGCGCAGATTTGGAAGAGGAAATAACGGCGAACTGGACTCTCGCCGCCACAGACGGCGCGAACCTTCCCGCCGCCTCGGCCCTCGCGCGCAATCACGGCGGCGACCACACCCCCGATTTCGGCGCGGCAAGCATCGCCGAAGCGGGCGGCGGCACGGTGAACGCCGATGGCGCGAGCGGCACGCTGCGCTTCCCGGTGGGCGCGCCCACCTCCCGCACCATTCGCGTGCCCGTTTTGCAGGACGCGCTGAACGAGGGCGTGGAGGGGCTCGCGCTGCGCGTGGCGGATCCCTGTCCCGCAACGGGAGTCTGCACTTTGGGCGGCGGCAGCAGCGGCGGTGCGCCCGCCCTGCAACTCGCCACCGGCGAGCGCGTCGCTGTAATTCCGGCCAGCGATCCGGCCATGCTGCGCATTACCCGGCAGGGCGGCGGCACGGTGGTTTCGGGCGAAGGCGTCACTTACCGGGTGAGCCTCGGCAACACCTTCCTGAACGGCCGGCCCGTGCCGGTGCGCGCTTCCACGCCGCTGATGGTAATGGTGCCGCTGCTGGTGGACGGCATGGACAGCGGACAGAGCTTCACGGTGGAAGTGCCGCCGGGGCAATCTTCGGGGGAGGAGGAAGTATCCGCCGCTATTCTTTCGCAGGTTTTGTCCGGCCAGAGCGGCACGCCGATGCTCTCGCTGGGCCAGGCCAGCGTGACCGGCGCGCCCGGCCCCAGCGGCGGCACTGCAATGGTAATGGCGCCGGACCCCAACGATCCCGCCGACCGCGCCAACCTGCCCGCGCCGGTGCAGACGGCGTCGTGGGAATTGACGCGCACGCTGCCCGCCGGCCGGGAACGGGAAGCGCCGGAGGGCGGCAGTTATGAAATTACCTTCAGGTTGGGTGGCTCCGAAGCGCCCGCAGGCGGGCTGAGCTTCACCTGGATGGTGGAAGGCCGCGCTGCTTCGGACGGCGGCGAAGCGGCTGTGGCTGCGGACTTCGCCCGCGCCGCGGGCTACACCTGCGGCGCAGCCGCGGTGGGCGCAACCTGCACGGCTTTGCCCAGCGGCACGGTGCGCTTCGCCGCGGGCAACACGATTCAGACCATCGCAATTGCAGTGCGCGACGACAGCGCAGACAATCCGGGCGAGGGCCGGGGGCCGGGCGGTGTGATTCGCGCCGAGGGCTTTACGCTGCGCTTCACCGCGTTGAGCGGGCTGGATGCGGGCCGCGTGGAATATGCGGCGGGTTCGCAATTGCCCGGCGCGCTGCAGGTGGATATTCCCGCCCTGCGCGCGAATTTGAGCGTTGCAAACGCCACGGCGGCGGAGGGCGCAAGCGCCGTGTTCCGGCTTACGCTCAGCGGCTTTGTGGGTGGCGATGCGACCATTCAGCCCGTCGTAGTGACTTACCGCGTTGGCGTGGACGCCGCGGGCGCGGCGTTGCCCGGCGATACCGCCACTTTGGACGCGGATTACACCGCGCCGGAGACGAGCATTGCGATTCCAACGGGGGAGAGCGAAGACGAATCGAGCACCGCCATTGCAATTCCGCTGTTGCTGGACGGCGTGCTGGAGCCGCGCGAGACCTTCACGCTGACCATCACCGGCGCCACCGGCGGCGGCGGCACCATTCGCCTGGTGCCCGATCCCAGCGCCGATCCCGTCGTAGTCGCGGATGAGATCCGCGCGACCGGCGCAATTACCGACGACGCCGACCAGGCCGCGCGCCGCCGCCAGCGCGTAGGCGCACTCGTAACCGTGCTGGATCGGCAGACCGCGCTGCTTGCGACCGACGCCATCGGCACCCGCCTGAGCCGCCCCCGCACGGACGGCGCGCAATCCGCCCAACTCACCCTCGCCAACCGCAACCTCATCGGCGCAGCGCGCAGCGGCGCGGCCGCGGCAGGCGTAGCGGGCGGCGGCGCGCACGCCCCGAACATCGGCCTCGCTCTCTACGGCGCAGCCGGACGCGGCAGCGCGGGCGCGGCCAGCCATTTGGGCCGCGGCGCAGGCACTGCCAGCCTTTTGGACGGCAGCGCGGGCGCGGCCAGCCTTTTGGACGGCAGCGCGGGCGCTGCCTTTGGCGGACTCGGCGCGGGGCTGGCAGGCGCGGCCAACTTGGGAACGCGCACCGCCCTGCCGAGCCTGGCCCAGGTGCTCAACGGCAGCAGCTTCAGCTTCAATGCCGCATCGGATGTGCTGGCGGGCTTTGCAGACTTCGCGGGCGGCGTCGAAGTCTGGGGCAGCGGCGGCTATGTGGATTTGCGCAGCGAATCCCGCAGCAGCGGCCTCACCTACGACGGCGAGAGCATTGCAGCCTTCCTCGGCGCAGATGCCATCGTGCCCCAGCTTCCCAACCTGCTCGCCGGCCTCGCAGTCGGCTGGTCCGCAGGCGATCTGGACTTCACCGACCGCGCAGGCGGCTTTGAAATGCGCGGCAAGCTCAGCAACGACGCGCTGAGCGTGCACCCTTACTTCGGCTGGCAACTTTCGCCCCACGCAAACGCCTGGCTGGTGCTCGGCTTCGGCGCAGGCAGCGTGGATATTGAAGAGAACGAAGGCAGCGGCGCAAGCCAGGTTTCGCGCAAACTGGACGGCGGCGATTCGTCCATGCTGATGTTCTCCACCGGAATCTCGGGCAAGCAGCAGATTGGCGAAACGGGCGACCTGAAGCTGCGCTTCGCACTGACGCGTGTGCACAGCCGCGTGGATTCTGGAAGCTTTGACGACGGCGCGCTGCTGCCGAAGACGCGCGGCCGCAGTTTGCGTTTGGGCGGCGAAGCCGAAGCGGGCCGCCGCATTGCGTTCGCCAACGGCCTTTCGCTGCGCCCCTTCGGCACCTTGCGCGTGCGGCTGGATAACGCCGGCTCGGAGACGGGCGTTGAGAATGCTGCATTGGATTGGGGCGCTGGCATTACCGCGGCCTGGTCCGATTTGGGCCTGGACGGCCGCTTCGCCTTCCGCCGTCAACTCAACGACACCGGTGACGAAGAGCAGGGCGTATCGCTGGATGTGAACTTCGCCCCCGGCGCATTGGGCCAGGGCATTGCCATCCGCTTCCAGACCGCCCTGCAACAGCGCCGCACCGGCCTTTCCAATCCGGACGGCGGCCTGCGCGGCGCATTGCTCGGCGCAAACAACGCCCTTGCCACCCCCCTCGGCGGCAGCAACGCCTTCGGCGCGCGCAGCGCAAGCGCGAGCGGCGCGGGCGCGGGAATGCAGCACAGCCTCAGCGGCGAAATCGCCTACGGCGTGGCGCTCCGCTACTTCGCCCGCAGCGACGCCAGCCGCGCCGCCCTGCTCACCCCCTACGGCCGCTTCAATCTCGCCGATACCGACACCCGCTGGGCCGCGGGCCTGCGCCTCGCCAACCCCCGCGGCCTGCAACTCGGCCTGGAAGCCGGACTCGACCTCCACACCGGCTCCGCCGCCGACACCACCCCCCGCAGCTACGACCTGCTCCTCACCGGCCGCCTGCACTTCTAACCTCGCCCCGCCCCCCGGCCTGGGCGGTAGTGGATTTCTGGCGGGGGGCGGACGCAGTGGGGTAGAATGCGGGGAGACACCGGCATCCGGTGAAGCGGCGCCGAAAAACGGCGCGGCGCGGAAGGGTGGCTCGGTGATACGGGAGGCGAGGCAAATGGTGCAACTGGCAGCGCAGCGGGAGATTTTCTCCCCCCCCCCCCCCCCCCCGTGGGAAATTGGCCGTGAGGCGGGGGATTTGCCGCCTGTGCCTCGCGCTCGTTGCCGGGGCGCTGTTCGCGGTGTCCTTCGCAGCGCAAAGCGCGCGGGCGCAGACCGCACCCACTGCCAGCGCCGGCACTGACCAGGCCAATATCATTGAGGGCGCCACCGTCACCCTGAGCGGCAGCGCCACCGGCGGCAGCGGCACCATCACCTACGCATGGACGCAGGTGGATGCAGATTCCACCACCGCCAGCACCGTCACCACCAACGCCATTTCTCTCACCAACGCCGCCACCGCCACCGCCACCTTCACCGCGCCGGAGCAGACCACCTCTACCGTCTACTATTTCCGGCTCACCGCCACCGCTTCCAGCATGAGCGGCACCGATATTGTCGCCATCACCGTCACCGATGACGATCCGCCGACGGTGACCATCAGCCTCCCCTTCGGCGGTTCGACCACCCGGGACGAGGGCACGACGGATACGGACGACGGCGACACCCTCCGGGCAAATGTCAACAACCCCGACGGCGATGCGGTCAGCCGCGTCTCCTGGAGCGCCACGCCCACCTCGCCTGCGCTGCCCTTGAGCGGCAGCTACGGCAGCAACGGCCGCGATATAGATTTCGGCTCGCCGCATTTGACGGTGGCACAGCGCGTGATTGTCTATACCGTCCGCGCCGCTGTCACCGACAGCGTGGGCAACACAGGCGCCGGCACCATCGAGATCACCGTGCTCGACCGAAATGGCGTCCCCACGGCCAACGCCGGCGCCGACCAGACGGTGGCGCCCGGTCAGATGGTCACCCTGTCGGGCAGCGGCACCAACACCGCCGGCGGCAGCGCCGATGTGGCATACCAGTGGATCCAAGAGCGCGATGTAGGTGACATCCGCTCTGTCCCCACCAGCGCTCCCAACTATATCGCCCTCACCGGCGGAGACACCGCCACCCCTACTTTCACCGCGGCAACGCCAGGTATGTTTTACTTCGCCCTCCGGGTTACGGACACCTTGAACAATATAAACAGTATTGACAGGACGGTCGTGACCGTCGCCCACGACCCCGGCCTCGCCGTCAGCGTGGACAACGCCAATGTGAGCGAAGGCGGCAGCGCAACCTTCACCGTCGCCCTCACCGGCACAGCCTCGGCAACGCCGGCCATGGTGGACTGGGCCATCAGCGGCGTGGACGCCACCGACTACACCGTCAGCGGCGCAGACACCGACGGCACCCTGCGCTTCACCGCCGTCGGCAGCCAGACCATCAATGTGGCCATCACCGACGATTCGCTCAGCGAAGACGCCGAGACACTGACCTTCACCCTCAGCAACCTCAGCGGCGGCGGTTCCGGCGCAGGCATCAACACCGCAGTGGCAACCACCATCATTGCAGCCAGCGACCGCGTCCTGACCATCACCGGCCCGGCCACCATTAACGAAACCGACGCCGACGCCGAGAGCGGCACTTACACCATCACCCTCACCGGCCCCGCGCTTCCCTACAACGAGGTCGCCGGCAGCAGCCGCATCGCCGTCACCTGGACCGTGTCCCACAACGCCACCGACGGAACCAGCGACGCCGACTTTGCGGCGGCGAGCGACCGCAGCGGCACAGTCAATTTTTTCACCAACGATTTCCATGGCACGGCCAAAACCTTCACCCTCACCATTGCCGGCGACCAGTTGGCCGAAGGCGACGAAGGCTTCAGCGTGCAAGCCAGCATCGTCAACCACTCCGCCGCCAGCGACAGCACCACCTTTGGCGCCCCCGCCGCCACCACCATCGTTGACGATGAAGCCCGCCGCCGCCTGACCATCACCGGCCCGGCCACCATCACCGAAACCAATGCCGACGCCGAGAGCGGCGCCTACACCATCACCCTCACCGGCATCGCCTTCACCACAGACACCACGGTCACCTGGACCGTATCTCACGCCGCCACCGGCGGAACCAGCGACGCCGACTTCGCCGCGGCAAGCGACCGCAGCGGCACGGTGAGTTTCGGCGCAAGCGACAGCTCAGGCGCAACCCGAACCTTCACCCTCACCATTGCCGGCGACCAATTGAGCGAAGGTGACGAAGGTTTCACTGTGCAGGCCAGTGTCGCCGACGCCAGCGCCGACAGCGGCACCGCCTTTGGCGCCCCCGCCGCCACCACCATCACCGCAAACGACCGCCCGGTGACCGTGCAGCTCACCGCGCCGCCCACCACCAACCTGGGCACTGCGGTGGAAGGCCAGGCCGCCGATTTCACGGTGAGTTTTGCCGAGAGCGTCACCACCACCGAGGCGGTGCAAGTAGATTGGACCATTACCTTTCCCACCGCTTCGCCGACGGTGAATCCGGCCGCCGCCGCGGATTTTGCCGCCACCACCGGCACATTCAGCATTCCCGCCGGAATGAACACGGCAACGCTCTCCATCGCCGCAACCGACGACAGGGTGAACGAGGCTCTGGAGAGCTACACCGTGACCATCAGCAACCCCCGTGGCGGCGGCGCAATTGCCGAGCCCGCGTTGCACAGCACCCGCAGCGGCACGGCCAGCATCAGCAGCAGCGATCCCGTCCGGATTCGGTTCATGCGCCGCGCCGGGCAAACAGGCGCGGTGCGCGAGGGCAGTTCTGCCGAGTTCACGGTTTCGCTCATTCTCGCCAACGACCCCACCTCTCCCTTGGCTACCAGCGGCGGGGCAATTTGCGTCGGATTTCAGACGACGGTCTTTTCGCAAATGCCCGACAACACCGCCCAGAGCGGCCCGGACTTGGGTGAAATCACCGATTGCGACGGCATGGCCGTGAGTATTTCGGATCGGTTCAGCAACGCCGATGGCGGCGTGCTGATTCCGGCGGGGCAGCAGAGCGCCGATTTCAGCATTCTCGCGCGCCTGGAGGGCCTGGAAGAAGGCGCGAATGAAGATATGACCGTGACTCTCTCCGCCGCCACCCCGCGCGCGGGCGCGGGCGGAGCCTCGCTCCCCAGAGAATCGCTGCGCCGCGTCACCGTGCCCATTGCCAATGCCAATTCGCTGCGCACCCTCACAGTCACCGGCCCGGCCACCCTTGCCGAAACCGATGCCGATCTGGAAAGCGGCAACTACACCATCACCCTTGCCGGCGCGGCCTTCACCGCTGCAACCACCGTCACCTGGACGGTCTCCCATGCGCAAACCGGTGGAACCGCCGACGCCGACTTTGCGGCGGCAAGCGACCGCAGCGGCACGGTGACCTTCGCCAGCACCGATGGCAACAACGCAACCCGAACCTTCACCCTGACCATAGCCGGCGACGGCCTGAACGAGGCCACCGAGACCTTCAGCGTGCAGGCCAGCGTCGCCGAATCTGCCGCCACCGCCGGCACCGCATACGGCGCGGCGGCAGTAACCACCATCGCAGACGACGACCCCATCAGCGTCACCTTCGCCCGCCGCGCAAGCCCCATGCAGGCGGCCAGCGTTGGCGAGTCGGCTTCGCTGACCGTGCAATTTGCCGTCGGCATTACCGGCGGCACGCGCAGCGGCGCTGTGACTCTGCCCTTTACCCTCAGCGGCGTTGAAAATGCCGAGTTTGCCATTACCGCCCCCGGCGGCATTGCCGCCGACGCCACCGGCGGCACGCTGACGCTGGGAACTTCCGACACTTCCGTAACCAGCGGCTTCATCACCGTCACAGTAACTGGTAACGACCGCAACGAAGCCACCCGCACCTTGACTCTCACCGGCGGCACGCCCGGCACTGTTGGCGCCATAGATTACGCTTCCGCCTCTGCCAACACCGCCGAGGTGATGATTACCGATGACGACGACATCAGCGTCACCCTGGCCCGCAGCGGCGGCGCAACGGGCGCAGTGCGCGAAGGCGCCACCGCCGATTTCACCGTTGCGCTGACCCGCAGCGGCGGCAGCGGAAGTGTGACCAGCGCGGCGGATATTTGCGTCGGCCTGGGTGTTGTGGTGGCCAACCAGCAGACGCCTGCCAACACCGGCGGCATGGACGGCGGCGGCGCAGACATCGGCGGGCTTGCGGATTGCGATGGCATGGCGGTGGCCCTTGCAGTAGCCGATAGCACGGGCACCGGCGGCGTCCGCATTGCAGCGGGGGATAGCAGCGCGGTGCTCCGTCTTTCGGTGCGCCTCGATTCCATTGACGAAGGCAACGCGAACGAAGAGCTGCGGGTAACGCTCGGCGCCATTACCCCCAGCGCGGGCGCGGGAAGCGTCACCGCCGCTGCCGCCCCCAACAACCGCGCCACCGCAGAGCTTCAGAATGTCAGTTCGCTGCGCACCCTCACGGTCTCCGGCCCGGCGGCAGAGGTGAATGAAGACAGCGTTACCGGTGCGGGCGAAACGGCCACGGCGGAATTCACCATCACCATGGAAGGCGCAGCGCAGCCCACAACGCCGGTGGAGGTGCGCTGGCGCTTGAACCTCGGCGAAGACGGCAGCATAGCCGCGCCCGCTTCCGGCCTGGGCCGCAGCGTGGAAGTATCCGATGTGAGCAGCCCGCAAACCGGCACGGTGACCTTCGGCACGGGCGAGCCGCTCCCCATTACGCGCATGGTAAGTGTGGCGGTGCAGCAGGACGCGCTGAACGAGGGCGCAGAGACGCTGCGCCTGACTCTGGATCCCGTTCTCGATGATGCGGGCGGCCAGCCGGATCCCAATGTTCCCGGCACCCGCATTGCGCAGGCCAGCGCCGATGCCACGGTGGCGGCCAGCGACGACATCACCGTGTTTTTGACGGCGGCCGCTACGGGCGCGGTGACCAGCGGCCAGGATGCGATCTACACGCTGAGCTTCGGCACCACGACGGTGAACGGCGCGGTGGTGCCGATTGTGCCGACCACGCCGATTACCGTGCCGCTTTCGGTGCGCGTGGGCGGCGCCGCGGTGACGCTGCCGGATGTAGTGGTGCAGCCGGGCATGGCCTCTGCGCCGGTGGTGATTCCGGCCGCGCAGATTGACGCGCAGAACCGGGGCGGCGGCAATGCAATGATTGAGGTGACGGCGCAAGCGCCCACCGGCGTGCCGAGTGGGGCGATGGCCCGGGTGGCGATGACGGCGGACCTGGCCGAAGAGACGGCGCGGCGGAACTTGCTGA
>JAPPPQ010000061.1 GCA_028817435.1 Deltaproteobacteria bacterium | reverse complement strand
CCGCCGAGAGAGCCTGCGTTGCCGCGCGCGCCGCCCGGCAAACCGCCGAGCGAACCTGCGCTGCCGCGTGCGCCGCCCGGTGTGCCGGATGCACCACCGGGCGTGCCGCCGATAGAACCTGCGTCGCCGCGCGCGCCGCCCGGCGAACCCATCGCCCCCGCGCCGCCGCGCGAGCCCGCGCCACCCGGCAAGCCCGCCGCGCCCGCGCTGCCAGAGGCGCCTGCGGCGCGGGCGGAGGCTTCGCCGCCCTGCGCACCCTTGCCGCCCTGCGCGCTCTTGCCGCGCTGCGCCGATGCGCCTCCCTGCGCGCCTGCGCCGGAAGCGCCGCGCTGCGCCCCCGATGCGCCTTGCGCGCCCGCGCTGCGCTGCGCCCCCGCGCTTCCCTGCGCGCCTGCGCTGCCAGAGCTGCCCGCGCTGCCAGAGGCCGCGCCAGAGGCCGGGGGCGGCACAGGCGGAGGCGGGCTGGAGCAGGCCAGCGCCAGTGCGGAAAGCGCGGCCAATGCGGACAGGCGGCACAGCTTCACGCTTGGAGGCTCCTACGCACCGCCCCAGCGGGCGCCCCGCAAGGGCTTGGGCGGCCCGCCCAGTATAGACAACTCGCCCGCCCCCGCCCCCCGGCACCTCGCCCGCCCCCGCCCCCCGGGCGGCCCCGCGCGGGCTGGCTTCGCCTATCATCCGGGCGCGCCCACGGGAGGGAAACGGGATGATGCCCCTCGACGGCATCCGCGTCCTCGACTGGACCATCTGGCAGCAGGGCCCGATCTGCTCGGCCATGCTCGGCGACCTGGGCGCCGAGGTGATCAAGATTGAGCAGCGCGGCACCGGAGACCCCGGGCGCTGGCTGGCCGCCGCGGGCGGCGCGGCCCATGCGGGCGACCTCAACTGGTATTTCGAGGCCAACAACCGCAACAAGCAATCCATCGCGCTGGATTTGAAGAAGCCCGAGGCCCGCCAGGTGGTGCTGGAGCTGGCAGAGCGCTCCGATGTCTTCGTGCAGAACTTCCGCAAGGGCGTGGCCGCCCGGCTGGGCCTGGATTACGCCAGCCTGCGCGCGCGCAACCCACGCCTCATTTACGCCAGCGCCACCGGCTACGGCCCCGACGGGCCGGAGAGCGGCGCGCCCTCTTTCGACCACCTGGGCCTGGCGCGCTCGGGCATTATGAACGCCGCGGGCGAGCCGGATATGCCGCCGCTCGGCATTGCGGGCGGCGTGGCCGACCAAATGGGCGGCGCCATGCTCGCCTACGGCATTATGACCGCGCTGCTGGCGCGGGAGCGCCACGGCGTGGGGCAAGAAGTCAATGTCTCACACCTCGGCTCCATGGCCTTTTTGCAGGGCCTGTCGCTTTCCATGCGCTTGATGGCCGGACGCGCCTTCCCGCGCAGCTTTCGCAGCAGCGCCTTCAATCCGCTGTGGAATCACTACCGCTGCGCCGACGATGCCTGGCTGGCGCTGGCCATGCTGCAGAGCGACCGCTACTGGGCAGATTTTTGCGCCGCCGTGGGCCTGCCGCAGCTCGCCGCCGACCCGCGCTTCGCCGATATGAACGCCCGCGCCGCCAACGCCGGCGATTGCGTCGCCGCCCTGGACGCCGCCTTCGCCACGCGCCCCCGCGCCGAGTGGCTGCGCATTCTGGACCAAGCCCCCGGCGATTTCATTTACACCATCGTCAACTCTGTGGAAGACCTGCCCGATGACCCGCAAATGCAGGCCAACGGCTACATCGCCCACTTCGACCACCCCCAACACGGCGCAACCAACATGGTCGGCCTGCCCATCGCCCTCTCCCAGACACCCGGCGGCATCCGCATCCCCGCCCCCGAACTCGGCCAGCACACCGAGCAAATCCTGCTCGATGTGCTCGGCTGGGACTGGCCCCGCATCACCGCCCTGCGCGAAAGCGAGGCGATCTGACCTGGGTGGTTAGCCAGTTGCGGAGTTCTAGGGTGCGGAGGGTGGGGTTGCGGATTTCGGGGCCGGTGCGGAGGGCGGCGGCGAGGTCGTCGCGGGTGGGGGTGTGGTGGAGGGCTTCGGCGTGGGCCATGAAGCGGCGGGCGGAGGCGGCGTCGGGGAAGTGGCCCTGGGCCAGCAGCTCGGATTTGCGCATGGCGCAAAGGCGCGCAATTTCGCGCAGATCGTATTCGGGGTGATACTGCAGCGCCCAGAAGACGCCCGCGCCGTGGCGCACTTCCAGGGCCTGCACCTGACTCCATGCATTGGAGGCCAAGAGCTTTGCGCCGGGGGGCAGCGACACCACCTGGTCCTGGTGGCTGGCGAGGGCGTCGAAGCGCTGTGGCTTGCCGGCAAAAAGCGGATGCGCGCGGCCCGCGGGAGAGAGCGCAATATCCCGCGCCACGCCGAACTCGCGCCCGCGCGGATGGGCGGCGCATTCGCCCCCCGCCGCTACTGCGGCCAGCTGCGCGGCCCAACAGCTTCCAAACTGCGGCACGCCTGCGGCAAAAGCCGCGCGGGCCAGCGCCACCTGCGGCGCCACCGCCGCGGCATCGGCGCGGCTGTGAATGGTGAGATTGGAGCCGGTCCAGCAAAGGCCATCGTAATCCGCAAGCGGCGGCGCGCGCCAATCTGCCTGGGTGGGAAAGCCCAAATCCAGCGCCAATTCCATGCCCTGCGCGTGCAGGGTGCGGGCGTAAAGCTCGCCCGCGCTGCTGCAGCCCACCCGCTGCAGGGCGGCGCGCCCGGCGTCATCGCAGGCGTCCAGAATTAGAATCCGCAGGCGCACCGAGCTTACGAAGACGGCGCGGCCGGCCCGCGCGGGCGCTCGCCGGTCAAGGTCACGCGGTGCATTACGCGCTCTTCACCGCGGTAATCGTTGCGGGCGCAGTGCCACAGGCGGCGATTGTCCCACATGGCCAAAGTGCCCGGCTGCCAGCGCAACCGGCTGCGAAACTGCTCTGCCGCGCCGTGGGCGAAAAGCTGCGCGAGCAAATCCTTGCTCTGTTCCGGCGGCAGTTCTGCAATGCGCAGGGTGAACATGGGATTGACGAACAGGCCCGGATTGCCGGTATCGGGGTGGACGCGCATGACCGGGTGCGAAACCTCGCGCTCCACCGCAGCGCTGTGGCGATAGCGCAGCGGCCCGCCCTGCTGATATTTGGCAGCGCCCACCAGCACCGGGTGATAGGCGCGGCTGGCGCTGTGAATCGCGTGCAGTTCCCGCAACTGCGCGCGCAGCGCTTCGGGCAGCGCCTGCCAGGCCGGCTCCATGCCCGAAAACAGCGTATCGCCCCCCGATTCCGGGGTGATCTCGGCGTAAAGCAGGGTGGCGCTGCTGGGGCGCGCCGCAAAGCTGTTATCCGAATGCCAGCCCACGCCGAAGCTGGCGGATTTTCCGGCGGGCTTGCGCACGCAAATTACCTCCGGATGCTCCGCGCTGCCCTCGACGATGGGGTGCACCTCCGGCTCGCCCAGCAGCCGCGCAAAGGCCAGCAGCGAATCCGGCGCAAGGCGCTGCGCGCGAAACACCACCAGCGGATAGCGCACAAAAGCCGCGCGAATCTCGTCCAGCGCCGCCGCGGCTTCGGCAGAGCCCGCGTTTACTGCGCCGGGCAATGCAGCCAAATCCACGCCGCAAAGCTCTGCGGCCAGCGCATCCAGCGGCTTCAGTTGCATTGCATTCTCCCTAGCGCTGCAGCAGATTGCGCGCGCTCTTCACCACCTGCTCGCGCCGCGCTTCGGCATCGGTCTCGGCATCGGGAAGCTGCAGCGGCTCGGGCACCGCGCAGCCGCGCTGCACCGCCGGGCGCGCATCCATGGCTGCAATCCAGCGCTGCAGCGCGGGCAGCCCTTCATCCGAAACGCCGGACCAGCCGCGAATGCGCACCCAGCAATAGTTCGCAATGTCCGCAATGCTGTAAGCGCCGGCCAGCCACTCGCTCTGCGAAAGGCGCTGCTCCAGCACCTCGTAGAGCCGCCGCGTTTCGTTCTGGTAGCGGGCAATTACCTCGGGAAGCTGCTCGCCCCAGTAGCGGAAAAACACATTGGCCTGCCCCTGCATGGGGCCAATGCCGCCCATCTGAAACATCAGCCACTGCATTACCAGCGAGCGGCCCTTGGCATCCTGCGGCAGCAGCCGCCCCGAGCCCTCGCGCTCGCACAGGTAAAGCATGATCGCGCCGGATTCGAAGACTGCAAAGCCGCCGTTGCCGTGGTCCACCAACGCCGGAATGCGCCCGTTGGGGTTGATGGCCAGAAACTCCGGCTGCTTCTGCTCGCCCGCGCCCAGGTTCACCGGCTTCACCTGGTAGGGCAGTTCCAGCTCTTCCAGGGTGACCGAAGCCTTCCAGCCGTTCGGCGTGGCGGCGGTGTAGAGATCTATCATGCCGGGCCGCCTCCCGGCGGCCCGGCGATTGCGGCAGGGCGTCGCTTCCAGGGCATTGCTGCCCGTCAGAAGCTCAGTTGGCCCGTCAGCCGCAACTGATAGCTGTCCTCGGGATCGAGCACGCCTTCCAGCCCCAGGCTCAGTCCGCTGCTGGCGTTCAGGCGCAGGCCCGCGGCGTAGAGGCTGTCGTTCTGGCCCAGATCGAAGCGCCCGTAGGGCGTCAGCAATCCGCTGCGGCCAAACTGCTGGAAGGCCACGCCGTAGCCAATCTCGCCGCTGATGCTCTGCTCCATTTTGCCCACGCCGCTGGAGAGCGAGCCGCCCAGGCTGCTTGCGCCGCCCACGGCGCTGCCATGTGCGCCCAGCCCGGTCACGCCCAGCCCATTCAGCAGGCCGGACTTGCGCTGGCGAATCGCCGTTTGCACCGCCAGCGTCAGGCCCTGCGAATCGCCGCTCAGGTCGTAGTTCAGATCCACCGAAACGCGGCGCTCTTCGTGGCCGGTTTCGTTGAGCTGGCCACTTACGGCAATGCGCCCGTCAATGCCCAGGTCCGGCAACTGCGCCGAAACGCCGCCGCCCACATCGAAGGCCGCATCGCGCTCCTGCCCCGCGCCCTGCTCCACCGCATCGCCGGTTTCAATGCGCATGCGCGCGCTTACGAAGGGCTGAATTTGCACCATGCCAATTTGCACCCGGTGGTTCACTTCGGCCTCGCCGCCCATGCGCAGGCTGTGCGCCGAGAGCTTCGGCAGCAGCGCGCCATCGCTGAAGCGCGCCGCGTCCAGCTCGCTGTGCACCCGCGCCACCTCCACGCTCAGCTTCACTCCGGTGGATTCCGCCACCTGCACGCGGCCCGCAACGCCGGTTGCAATCATCCACATATTGGAGTCGCTGTCGCCCGGCAAATCGCGCTGCGCCGTTTGCGTGGCTGCGCCCAGGGCCCAGGTATCGGTCTCGTCCACATCCACGCTGCCCGAGCCGTAGCCCAGCATGAGCCAGGTGTTCAGGTTGGGCGTGAGCCAGAAGCCCACATAGGGGTGCACGCTCAGCATGGAGGTGCTCAAGTTGCCCTTGGTGGTGAAGCCGCTGGAAGTATCGGTGAAGTCCAGATCGCCCACCGAGTAGCCCACCGCCACACCGGCCAGCAGATCCGGCCGCAGCGGGCGATCTGCGCCGACGAAGAAGGCGAAGTTGTTGCCGTCATAGTCGAGCTTGGAGCCGCCCTGTTGCGGATCGCCCTTCAAGTCGGTGTAGCCGCCGCTGCCCCACACCTCCACATCGTTGGCCAGGGTGCTCAGGTCGGTCCATGCCGCCGCGCCGAAGTTGAAGCGGCTGCCGCTCAGCATTTCGGCCAGGCTCGGCAGGGCCATGTTGCGGCCCTGGTTTGCGCCGCCCGAAAGCCCCACGCCCAAGCCGCCGAAGGCTCCGCCCGCGCTTTCCAGGCCAGCGCCTTCGCTGCCCGGCAGGCCCGCCGCCGCGCCGCCCATGCCGGGCGCGCCGTAGAGCGCCAGGCCCAGGTCCGAAGCCGCCGCGCGGGTGTTGGCCTCGCCGCTGCCAATGAGGTTGCGGTTGGCAATGCTGAGCTGCGACGACTGCGAGGCGCTGCCCGGCATCCCGCGATCCAGGCGCTGCCCGATGGCATCCGCGGCCAGTATCGCCGTCGAGCGATCCAGCACCGAAACCAGCGTGCTTACCCGCTCGCTGCGCCGCTTCGCCGCATCCCCTGCGCCGCTGATGGTTCCCGTCGCGGCAATTTGCGTTTGCACTCCCGCCGCATTCACCAGGCGCACGGTGCCGCCGCCGCCGGAGGCTGCGGTAACGCTCAGGGTGAAGGTCTCCGGCGGTTCCGGCAGCCCGTCCGGCACCAGCCACACGGGAATCCGGTGGGTCGTGCCTTCCGTTGCGCCCGCCACAATGCTGGTGGTCAGCGAGGCCGGCTGCCTGAAGTCCACGCCAAGTTGCGCGCCGCCCGGCTGCGGGCCGCTGGCCAGCGCGAAGGTCACCGCAATGGGCTGGGTGGTGCGCTCGCCGCCGCTGAAGTTGCTGAGCGTCACCACGAACTCCGCATTCTCGCCTTCATCCGCAATGGCGTTGGCCACGCTCAGATCCACGCGCAGGGCGGGAATTTCCACCGCCAGCGCGCCGAGCTGCACGCCGCCGGAGGCCACCTGGGTCTGGCCGCTGTCCGTCCCCATAAGCGGGCTGAGGGTGAGGGTGAAGCCCTCCGGCGTCATGCCCTCTTCTATGCCGTCGTCGAAGATGTTGATGGTGAGCGTCGTCACTTCATCAGCGCCCCGGGCGATGGTCACCGTGCCGCTGGGGAAGCTCATGCAAGCGCCCCCGGCGGCGGGTGCGCCGCAGGAGTAGGCGGGGGGCGTGGTGGTGCTCGGCCCGAAGTCCGCCGCACTCGCCTGTAGATCGCCGTTTGCCGCCTGGCGCGCCGTGATGGCCCACGGAATCTGAATGCCGCTGTCAGAAAGCGCGTCCGTATTGCCTTCCACCCTGAAGGTCACGCGGTAGCCGGTGCCCTCCGGGGCCTGATCCGAATCGGGCTGCGCGATGGTGAGTTCCCAGCCTGCCACCTGCGCGGGGGGCGGGGTAGCCGTCACCGTCTGGCCGGTGCGCTGCGTTTCCGCCGCCGCGTCCTGCATGGTGGCTGCGCGCGCCTCTGCGCCTGCGGGCGTGCCGGTGGGCGCTTGCGCCTGCACCGTCAGCATGGGCGTGCCGCTCTGGCTCCCGGCATCAATCGCCGTATCGGGAATCACCACCGTCACCTGGGTGGAGCCGGAAGGCACCACCACCGTGTTGCCCGATTCAACCGCCGCAGTCTCAGGAGTCGCCGCGGCGGGATCCAGCGTCACCGTTTGGCTGCCCACCATTACCGTCAGCGGAATCCGCACCTCGGTAGTGGGCACAATGGGAACCACCTGGCCGTTCACCGTCGTGGTGCCGAAGCTCATCGTGTAGCGCGCGCTTTCTCCGGCGGTCAGCGTGCCCTGATTCGGGTCGGGCGTGAGAAACACGGTGATGTCGTCGCTGGCGCTCACCATGGCGTCGGCCGTGCGGGTGCTCACCAGCGTGCCGGGAATAGCCCCCGGCGTGCCGGCCACGCCCGCATTGCGCTCCACCTGGCCGATGGTAAGCCGCAACTGCTCCACCCCTTCATTCAGCGCGTCCTGCGCAATCGGCACGGTCACCGTGATGGTATTGCCCATCCCCGAAACATCGGTGTTTGCGGCGAAGGTCACCGTGCCCGAAACGCTCGCGCCGGGGCCCAGGTCGCGGGTTGCCAGGCTGCTTGCGCTCAGGCCCGCGCCGCCGGCCGAAAGCGTCAGGCTGTCGTCGGGGCTGCTGAGAGTCCAGGGCACCATCACGGCCGTTTCGGGATTCACCGTGCCGCGCATGGTGATTTCGAATTCCACATTCGCCGTCTGGCCCGCGGCCGTCACGCTGTCTTCATCCACCGTGCCGCTTACCACCGAGGCCGACAGCGTCCGCAGCGCATCGGCAATCTCCGCATAGGCGGCACTGGAGCCGTCCAGCACCGCCACCGCGCCCGCCTGCGCGCCGGTCAGGGTGCCAAGGGTCAGGGTGAAGCACTCCGCGCCCGCGCTCTCATCCATCGTATCGCTGGCGGTTTGCACGGTGATGGTTCCCGTAGTGGCGCCGGAGAGATCCAGCGTGCCGCTGGGGAACGCGCCGCCCATGAAGTCCGCCGCCGATGCAGCGGCCGCGCAGGTCTGACCCGGGGCGGTAACGCCGCCGGTCACAGACCACGGCGCCATCAGCGCGCCGGGGCCGGGTGTGCCGCGCAGGGTGACGGTCACCGCAAAGGGGCCGCCCTCGCCCACCTGTTCGCGGGCGGTGGGGCTGCCGGTGGGAGCAATCGAAAGCTCCCAGCCCACTACGGGAATGTTGGCCGCCGAGGCGTCCGTGGCATGGGCCGCGGCCGTGGCGCCGGTGGGCTGGCCGGTCACGCTGCTCACCGAAACCGCCAACGGCACCTCGCCGCCGGACGCCGCCATGCCGGCGTCAAGGCAGCCGGTGGTAACCGGCGGCGTGGCCGTGGAATCGCAGGGCGGGATTTCGAAGTCCCAGGTGGTCGAGCCTGCAGTCACCGCCTGCGCCGGCACCGTTACCGAGCTGCTTCCCAGCGTGGCCGTAATGCCGAGCATCAGGCCGGGGGAAGAAGTCGCGCCCAGGGTGGCGGTGAAGCGCGCCGCGTCGCCATTGACCAGCCGCGCGGTATCGCCCGCGCGGCGCGCCAGGCTAACCGCGATGGGATCGCTGGCGCTTACCGTGGCCTCGGCCGTGGTGGTGCTCACCAGCGTGCCGGGAATAGTGCCCGGCTGGCCGCCCGCATTTTGCAGCACCCCGGCAGGGTCAATGTAGAACTGCAACCGCTCCGGGCCTTCGTTCAGCGCATCATCCGTAATGGCGACGGAGACCGTTTGCGACACCCCCGCCGTGACTCCCTCCACCACGGTATCCGCCGCAAAAGTCGCCGTGCCCGAAACTTCCGCGCCCGCGCCCAAATCGCTGCCCGCGCCCGCGAGCGTCAGGCTGTCGTCGGGGCTGCGGAGGATCCAGGGAACCTCCACGGCCGAGGTGGGATTCACCGTGCCGCGCATGGTGATGGTGAACATCACCGTGCCGCCTTCTTCCACCGTGGTGCTGGTTACAGACGCCGCAATGGTGCGCAGCGCATCGGCAATCTCCGCATAGGCGGCAAGCGTAGAGACCTCATCGCGGCCCGCGTCCACCAGCAGCACTGCGCCCGCGTTTGCGCCCGTCAGCGTGCCGAGGGTGAGGGTGAAGCATTCGGCGCTCATGCTCTCGTCTTCCGAGTCCATCGCCGTTTGCGCCGAGATCATTCCCGAAGTCTGGCCGGAGAGATCCAGCGTGCCGCTCGGGAACGCGCCGCCCATGAAGTCCGCCGCCAAGGCATCGGCCCCGCAGGCCGGGCTTGCGCCGGAAACACCGTCCGCAACGGTCCACGGAACCATCAGCGCAGTGGGGGCCGGGGTGCCGCGCAAAGATGCAGTGAGCGCAAGCGCGCCGCCTTCGCCCACCTGAATGCGGGTGTTCGGCGTGCTGGTGGGGGCCAGCGAAAGCTCCCAGCCCGCCACATTGATGTCTTCCACCCTGTCGGCCCCGCCGGTTGCGGGCGCGGCCGTTGCGCCGCTGGGCGCGCCGGTCACGCTCATCACCCGAACATCCAGATCCACCGCGCCGCTGGCCGCCGCCATGGCGGCGTCAATGCAGCCGGTGGTCACCGTGGTGCTGCAGGCCGGGATTTCGAAGTCCCAGGTGGTCGAGCCTGCAGTCACCGCCTGCGCCGGCACACCCGCCACCGCGCTGCCGTCCAGCGTGGCCGTAATGCCGAGCATCAGGCCGGGGGAAGAAGCCGCGCCCAGGGTGGCGGTGAAGCGCGCCGCGTCGCCGCTGACCAGCCGCCCGTCATCGCCCGCGCGGCGCGCCAGCGAAACGGCGATGGGATCGTTCGCGCCAATGGTGGCCGTGGCGCTGCCCGCGGAAATGGTGGTGGCCGGGCCGGCGAAGCCGCTGGGGCGGCCGCCCGCCGTCGTGAGCGAATGGCCCGATGCCTCGCTGATCTGCAGAACCAGCGTCTCCGGGCCTTCGTTCAGCTCGTCGTTCACGATGGTGAACGAGGTGATGGTAATGGCGGTGGCAGTGGCGGTGTGGCCGGCCGGAACGCTGACCGTGCCGCTGCGCGCGCCGGTGGCGTCCGCCGCCACCGCCGTGGAAGTGTCGAGAATCGTCCAGTCCAGATCGAAGCCCATGCCCGCTTCCACTTCCGCGCCGGTCATGGTGAGGGTGAATTCAACCGTCGCGCCATCCACCTCTGCCACGGTGGCCGCGCTGGCGGCCACCGAAATCTGGCGGCGCGAATCGACATTGTTGATGGCGAAGGTCGCGGATCGGCGAGCAAGGACGCTGCTCTGTGAAAGGGCCGGAGCGCCCGATCCCAGCGTGGACGCAAAGGTCGTCGTCGTCACCGTCACCATCTCGTCACCCAGATCATTGCCCGGGCCGTCCTCGTCGGTGCTGTCGTAGCGCGCCTCAATGCTGAAATCCAGACTGGTCATGCCCGCCGGGATGCGGACGCAGCCAGTGGCGCTGCCATCCGCCATCACCGTCACATCAACCGGAGTGTCTCGATTGGCTCCGCAGTTGTTTTGGGGCAGCGCAAGATCGGGTTCTGCCCCCGTATTGGCATCCCCAAGCTGCGCCGCTATCTCCGTGGTGAAGGTGACATCAATATCCCCTTCGCTCCTTCCCTCGAAGCCCCCCGCGCTGAGAAACAGGCGGAGGCCCACCGACCCGCCCTCAGTCACCGGTCCCTGCATCGCATCCGCCAGGCGTATGCTCACTTCAAGCGCATCGTCGCCGCTGATGGTTCCCGTGCCGGTGTAATCGGCCTCGGTCGAGGTGCGCGTTACCATGCCAGCGCCGCTGCCGAGGGTGGGCGTGCCGCCGAGAACGAGAATGACGGTCTGGTCCTCCTCGTGAGTGTTGTCGGCGATTATGCGGATATTAACGGCATTGGTCGTCTGGCCCGCCGCAACCGTGAACTGGAGCGGCGCACTCGGGGACACATAGTCCGCGCCGCGCGTGTCCAGCGTAGCGCCAGCGGTCGCGGTGCCGGCGTCGCTGACGGTGAAGGGAATGGTCACAGCCCCCTCGCTGGTTCCGGAGAGCGTGACGGTGTAGAGGAGAGTCGAGACATCGGCAAGGCGCGCCGGTTCGGTCCCGGTGGGATCGTTAATGCTGTAGGTGATGGGATCGCTCGCACTGATGGTGACCGAACCCGAGCCGCGGCCAATTGCGCCGCCGGGGAAGCTGTTGGTCACGGATACGGCCGAGCCGCCCCGCATGGTCACCGAGCCCAGCGTAATGACGAGGGTCTCAGAGCCCTCGTTCACCATGTCGTCCGTAATCATAATCTCGACTTCCTGACTACCAGAGCCGGCGGTGCCGGGGGCCGGGAAAGTCACGCTGCCACCGGTGGAATCGGTGTAATCGCTCGTTTCGACAGTGCCGCCCACCGTGTAGGTCAAGGTCAGCGAGTTGGTGCGCGCGTTGCCGCCCGCAACATCCGGCAGAGTCAGCGTGAAGGTCGCCGTCCCGCCCTCGCTCACCGGCGTGGAGATATCGGCCACCTCCACAATGTGCGCTGCCGCCGCGTTCTGGGCAATGCCCACCGTCACCGAAGACGAACCCAGACTCAGCATACCGCTGCCCGCAGCGCCGGTCGGGGTGGTAATGGTGAAGACGAAGGTCTCACGGCCTTCGGCCAGGCCGTCGTTGGCCGCGGTAATCATCACCGCGCCGTTCATCTCGCCCGCGGCGATTGTCAGCGTGCCTGCCAGCGTGGTCCTGCCCATGCCGTCAACGCTGGAGGTCGCGCCCGTGGCCCCGGTGGCGAGATCGAGCGCCATATTGCTGTTGTCCGCCTCGCCCGTTTCCTGCGCCTGCGCCCCCATTACCGCTGTCCACGGCACCATGACCGCGCCGCCGCTGTTGGTGCTGAGGGTCACGGTGAAGGTGATGGCATCGCCCTCGTTCACATCGCCAGTGCCGGCGGGGGCGGTGCGCGCCACAGACACCATGCTGGGCTCGTTGGCGTTGATGGTAACGCTGGGCGTGCCGGTGGGGGAGACACCTCCCACCGTGGTCACCGCGCCGAGCGTGAGCTGCACATCTTCGTCCGCCTCGCTCAGCATATCTGCCGAAAGGCTGAGGGTGATGGTGCCGGTGTTTTCGGTGGAGGTATCCCCGGGGTTCGCAATGGTGAGGGTGCCGCCGGTGGCGGTGGTGGCAATGCCGCTGGGCGCGGTGATGTCGTAATCGCCGGCGGTAATGCCGGTGCCGCCGATGGTGAAGGGCACCGTTACATCTCCGGTCAAAATTGCGCCCGTGGCCGTGACGCGGAAGGAGATGTTGTCGCCCTCATCCGCCGCCGCCATCTGGCCCGCGCCGAGCGCGGCGGTGACGGTGAGCTCGTCGTCATCTGCCAGGTCGGCGGTGACGGTGCCATTTGTGGCGGACGGACTCACCGTGCCGGTGGTGTCAATGTCGGTGATGGTGACGGTGATGGTCTCGTCGGCTTCGTTCAAATCGTCCGCGGTCTGCGTGATTGTGAAGGTCTGCTGGGTCTGGCCCACAGCAATCTCCACATCTTCCGTGCCCGCGGCGTCGCAGTCTTCATTGGAACCGCCGCAACCCGTCACCGTGAAGTTCACAGTGGCAACATCGCTCAGCTCTCCACCGGCGAGGGTGAATTCGAAGATTGCCGTTCCGGCCGCGCCTGCTTCGTTTTCGGTGAAGCCATCGGTATCGGTGCGGGCGACGGACACGGTGCCGGATTCGTCATCGGTAATGGTGCCGGGGCGTGCGCCTCCGGCGGGGGCTTCGGAGCCGGGGGTGGTTACTGCTGCGCTGAGTCCAA
>JAPPPQ010000037.1 GCA_028817435.1 Deltaproteobacteria bacterium | reverse complement strand
GGCGCGGTCGCATGCGGCGATCGCCTCGTCATGGCGGCCCAGCGTGAGCAGGGCGCCGGCACGGCCAACGTGCGCCTCGACCATGCCGGGGTCGAGCTCGATCGTGCGGTCATAGGCGGACAGTGCCTCATCGTAACGGCCTAGCGAGTCTAAGACGTCTCCACGGGACTCATGCGCCCACGCAGAGTTGGGATCTAGAGCTATGGTGCGCTCATGCGCGACTAGGGCAGCCTCGTGGCGCCCTAGCTTGGAGAGCGTGTTGCCGCGGACGGTGCATGCCAATGCAGAATTAGGATCGATCTCTATTGCGCGACTGCACGCGACAAGAGCTTCGTCGTGGCGACCCAGCTCGGATAGAGTATGGGCGCGGGCGGTGTGCGCCAACGCATGATCGGGATCCAGCTCGATGGCGCGGTCGTGTGCGGCGAGCGCCTCTTCACGGCGAGCCATCTCGTTGAGAACCAGGCCGCGACCATGGTGTGCTGCTTGAAGGTCGGAATTTATCTCTAAGGCGCGGTCGTATGCGGCAAGAGCTTCGTCGAGGCGATCCAGGTTGGAGAGCGCAAGGCCTAGGTTGCGGTGTGTCCACGCGCTATCGGGATCCAGCGCCCTGGCGCGGTCGTGTGCGGCTAGTGCCTCTTCGTGACGGCCGAGCTTCGTGAGGACAAGGCCGCGGCAATCATGAGCCGTGGCACGGTTATGGTCAAGCGATTTGGCACGCTCAAAGCATTTTAGGGCATCTGCGTAGCGACCCACATTGTCAAATGCTAGACCAAGGTGCTCCTGAAGATCGGCGTTTTCGGGCTCTAGCGAGACGGCCGTCTCGTAGGCCGAGAGCGCCTCGTCCGGCCGGTCCAGCTCCCAGAGGACATAGCCGCGCCCTGCGTGGGCTGCGGCACGGTCTATCTCCAGCCCTATGGCGCCGTCGTATGCTGCCAGCGCCTCGCCGTACAGTCCCCTAGAGCAGAGCTCGTCGCCGCGGCGCGCGAGATCCCCGGCCGAGGCGCGATGCTCCGTGCGCTCCACATCAGCCTGCCGAGGCGGCGCCCAAAGCGTTCGGTACGCCTCGGTGACCCGCCTCAGGCGATCCCCAGAGCCCGTGCCGCCGCGGTCAGGGTGCAGCTCTAGGACGAGCTCGTTATACCTTGCCTTTATCCGGGCCTGCGAGGCGTGGCCTTCCAGGCCCAGCTCGCGAAAGGCCTCGTGCCTCTCCATGCGGGGGCTGCGGCAAGGCAGGCTAAAAATAGCTTCCCGGCCTCGTGGCGCAAAGTCCCAAATCTCCTTGCCTGTCGCGCCTAATCACACAGCGCCGCCAGCCATCCCCCTCTCGGCGTCTGCCTCCTCGCCCCTGCCCAGCACCGCCAGCGCCTCTGCCCTCGCCGCGTGCGCGGCGCCCAGGCCCGCGTCAAGGGAGACTGCCCTGTCGGCGGCCTCTAGCGCCCTGTCGGGCCGGCCAAAGGCCAGCAGCGCGACTGCGCGGCACGCGTGCGCATAGGCCACCGTCGGCCCGGCGGCGACGGCGGCCTCAAAGGAGGCAAGCGCGCCCTCGTGATCCCCCAGGCCGCGCAGCGCGTGCCCTCGCGCAATGTGCGCTGACGCGTCGGCCGGCGACGCGGCGAGCGCCAGGTCGGCGGCCCCCAGCGCCTCGGCGTGCCTGCCCAGCCCAAGGAGCGCGCGCGAGCGCCCAAGGTGCGCGTCGGCTCCCCCGCCGGACTCTAGCGCCCTCCCAAAGGACTCTAGGGCCTCGGAGGCGCGCCCTGACTCTAGCAGGACAATCCCACAGCACACGTGCGCCTCGTGCCCTGCACCGGCCATCGCCGCGCAGCGAAACGAGGCCAGCGCGCGGCCCGCGCGCCCAAGGGCCGCCTGCGCGTTCCCGCAGCCCATGTGCGCGGCGGCACTCGCGTTGTCAAGGGCGACGGCGCGCTCGAAGGACTCTAGGGCGTCTTTTGGCCTGCCGCGCCCCAGGAGCTCCTCGCCGTGCGCGACATGCGCTGCGGCCCCCTCGCGCACCGGCGAGACGTCGATGAACGGCTCTAGGCTCTCTGGCGGCACGCCGCGCGCGGGGCGGCGGCCCTATTTTAGCCTCGGCTGGGAACGGGGGCGCGGCGTGAGCCTGCTGCCATGGGAGGGCTGCGAGAAGCGAGGCGGGGACAGAACCGCCCGCATCAGGAGTATCATATGGTCGTCAAGTCTCCATGATGCAGATTTTGCCCCGAGCAGCGCGGACGAGGCGCGGATCAAGGCCGCTAGGATGTGCAAGAGTGAGCTACCTTACCTGCCGCGTGGTTTTGAGACTGGATCTCTATTCTGCCATAGTGTCCCTGCGCTTGCCGGGCGTGGTTCAGGCCATTGGCAGAGAGTATTTCCACCAATCTGCCAAGAAACGCCTTTCTGCGGACACTGTCGCACATGTCTTCCTCTGACATTACGCGTGTGCGCTGCCATAGCTCGCGATCCAGTCCATGGTCTGTAGAACACGTGACGGGGCGCTTCCGTGCCACCCTTTTGTTTCCCACGACGGCGCGCAGGTCAACTCCCATGCAGCAGCCCCACGAGGCACCGTCGTCAAGTATGGACGTTGCCAGTGCTCCAGTGACTCGTACGACATTGCTCCCGCGCCTACCGTGAGTCGATGTGGTATCCGCCGGCGTCAAGGCCATATACGCCCCACTGCTGACATTTCCCCAGTTCATTCCATCGCCAGATGCTGCGGCACTCTCAACGCGGAAAACGCGTTGGCCGAGCACAGTGAGAATGTCGCCCGGGCATATCTGCTGCCCGGGAAGCACATGGAATTCTTTCGTGGCTGCGGGATCGGAGCAGTAAAGGTCGTTGGATCCCGGACTGCTCGCCTCGCCGAGGACGTGGTCGCCTACTTTGCCTAGAGGACACCATGGTGGCCGTGTCATCGCGCTGGCCAGCGAACAGGGGACGTATATACTTGTAGCTGCAATGACTCAGAACAAAACAAGCATCACAGCCATGAAATGCAGAGGTGTTGGGCAGGTTCGCTGTGGTCACGGGCGTGTTGGAGCGTAAGGGAGGCACCGCTTGATTCTATGTTCTGTTCAAAGCACACGTCGGGCATCCTAGACATATGCGGCGCTTCTTTTTTTGTGGGGAGCGCTTTCCGTAGTGCCCCCAGCTTGTGTCTGTTCATGCCTGTGCGAGGGGTGCTCGGTACCGCCAGGGAACCAGCAAGACTTACCTACTGCATAGACTTTAGTTTGCCTTATGACTTTGAAGTGCCAACCTCATAGTTGCCTGCAAATTATGGCGTGTGTGATTGTTTTCTTTGTCGCTTTGATGTTTCTTTTTTGTGATGAATTTTGCACGCATGTTGTTGACGTAACATTTTATATGTGTAAGACGCATCTTTTTTTGGTAATTGTATATACAAATCACCTTTTATTACTTTAACATCAATAATGCCGACGCCTACGCCGTAACATATGTCAGCCTCAGTTGTTGTGCAATAATCTGTTGGCAATATCATAACAGGGTTTTTGGTGGTTTGTAACAGTTTGACAAGCATGTATGCCCTTTTTAATTTTAAATCACACTCTATTTCTTTTTTGCAAAATGTACAAGCAAGTTTATTCGTTCTTGTCAAATTATAGCACCTTGCCGTTGCGTTTTTTGAATAGACGATCATACAATAGTGTATCAAGCTTGCTTTGAATTTCGATTGTTTTTGAAATGCTGCCACACACATTTAAAAAATGCTGGCGATCTGCCAAATTTATGTCGTTTTTTGACATAAATCGATCTATAACATGACTTAATACATTTCTTCCCCCTATGTTATAGTCCCATATGTTGTGAGGGATATTAGATATAGTGTAATCCATAAAGCGAACAGACACCACATCTCCGTCACGCGTAGGGTCTATTTTCTTAATCATTGTCTTATTTTTTGACCATTCTATTTTGTTGTTTGGTATTTGCACAGTTTTTGTCATTCTGTGATAGTTGGCAAGTTCTTTACCTAGCGATGAAATTTTTAGCAATAATTTGGAATCGCCGTGTTCGTTGTCGATATTATTTATAAATGGTATGCGAGGAAATTCACGCTTTAGATACTGCGTGTATTTCTTTCTGTACAGTGGTGAATGAAGTATCCCATATATGTAATAAAATACGTCTTCTCCAGTAACACCATTGTTATATTTTCTCACCACACAACGAACAAATTTGTCTGTAAAATTATAATCGTGTTTCAAGAGACTATTATCATACTCGATATCGTCTATTTTTGTTTCATAACTAGTTTGAGCTTTCAATTTCAATGGAAACATGTAAGATGGGATTGTAAATTCACAAAATTTGATGTCGGCCATTCCTTTTGTTATGTGCACAGCAGACCAAGGGTCAGATCCTGATGAGCTCGGAACACAAATCGATAAAACATCTTTAACGTCATCATATTGAGCTCTGCGTGCTCCCATGATATGTTGTGAAAAATAAGCTATTCTACAGTCATACGGTCGGTACGAATAATCACGAATCAAATCCTTTTTCAAGCCTTCACGCCTTGCTTTTGTTCGTATTTTGTTAATTTTATCTAAATCTGGGTTCAAATCATATTTATCTACTAACTCTTGGTCAGAGATGCTACTATCCAAAAAATCTATGATCCGAGATTCAAGAGTGTCTTTGTCAAACGCCACTACAAAATTATCTCTGTGAGTGTTGCTCCCAGTAAAACGCTTTGAAAAAATTTGATCCAGTGACATCCATTTTTCATAGATTTTGTCAGCTTTGTGTGGGATAAATAAAAATTGTCCGGTGTTTTCGGGATATATTTTTTTCCAATTGTTATTTTTATTTTTTAATGCGACAAATTTTTTGCTGCGAGTACCCTTTATTTCGTCATATTCTATTACACAGTTTCCATTGTTTAAACGTAATTCTTTTGGAAACTTTATCATAATAATTATAGTGTTTGAAGTAGTTATATCAAAAATATTTTCGTCGTGTTTGTCTATTTTTGGGTTTCCGTGTAAATTATAGATCATAATTTTGTCAAATGCTCTAGCTAAATCTATTCTCATGTTTTCAAACCCAATTCCTTTTAAAAATGAGTTATTTACAATCATGCCTACAATTCCGCTTCCATTTTCTTCAATTTTGTGCTGCGCAAAACGAATGAACTTAACATACGGATCTTCTAAGCTGTGTGTTCCGATAACTTTTTTCTTTTTATAAGATTCCATTTTCTCTTTGATAAATCTGTCATCAAGCTTAGTTTTGTTAATTGCTGACCAAGGAGGGTTCCCTATCACAACCATTATAGGAGTCGTGTTTTTGATTTTTGATGTTTGTTTTATTTCTTGGGCTAGCGGGCCCAACATTTCAATTTCCATATCTTCTGAGGATCCCAGCGTGTTTGTAAGGTATATGTTCACATTGCGCTTTACTTGTTTTGTTTTTTTCAACAACGAGATAATTTTCATGTGCGCAATTATGTAAGGTGGCACTAATATTTCAAAGCCAACAAAATTTTCTATTAATAATTTTTCTTGGTTGCCTCGTGACCCCCCCCCCCCCCGCCACTGGAATTATTTTCGTTAATACCCAACTCAATTGCGCGCACTAGAAATGTTCCTGTTCCGGTTGCAGGATCTAGTGTGCGTATACTGGCATCCCCAAATCCAAACGAACGACCAAACTCGTTTTTTAGAAGTGTGTTAACTTTTTCACAAATGTAGTTTACTACTTCGATTGGCGTGTAATAGACGCCCATGCGTGTTCGCGTTTTTTTATCAAACGCTTTTAAAAACTCTTCGTAGAAATATAAAAATACGTCAGGAGATTCATCTTTGACTTTGTCAATGTCTGTTTGGTTTAATATGTCGATAATTTGTGTGATGGTGTTTGCTAGGGTTCTCGGCAATTCACAGTTTTCTATGCTTTGAAACATGTTTTTAATTACTGGAACTTCGCGGGGTATGTTTGCGGCGGCAATATTTCTAGTTAGACGAAAATTTTGATGATTTGAATCCCCATTTAATTTTGCAAGAAAAAGCCCACATGATATTGTTTGTCCAAACGCATTTGCTATTTCTTTTGGATCCTCCGTTTTTGTTAGATGCCTGTACTGTTTGTAAAATACATATATTGGTTCGTTCACATTTTTTATGTCCTTTTGTTTAATTTTTTTTAATTCTCTCATGCGGTCAATAACACTTTCCGAAAGCTCCTTTGCGCTACTGGCTAAACGGCACGCTAACATTTTTTGTGTTGTTATGGGTGTTATAGTATTTGTTTTTCGAATAAAATTACTGAATAGTTTTTCTAGCTTTTTGTGTTCTATGGCGCTCGGGTCTATTTTTCTGTTTTTAAAATTTTTTGCCGGCACAAGTTTAACAGTTTGTACACAATCAATTTCTTTTGTTTCTGGATTTAATTCTAAAATCGCAAATTCGATATAATTAGTAAACATTATTGTTGGTTCGTTTCGTAAATATTTCTTTAATTGTGCGCTGTTCTTTGTAACAAGCTCAGTTAGTTTAGATATGCGTCGTTTGGTTTCGATAGTTTTTGTCTCAATTGTACCTAATTGTTTAGAGTGTGGCTGGGTTGCTTGTCTTCTCAAAAATAGCTGGATGTCGCTTTTTTCTTTAGTTTCTACCTGAGCTAAGATTTTTTTGTTGGTCATGGACTCAATCATTCTTTTTAAGGGCATGCGGTACGAAATTTCGCTAGCCGTCTTGGTCGAAAACTCCTTTTTTAGCTCTTTGACATACTGTGATGCAATCGCCTGCGTGAGTTGAACCGAGCATTCGCCCGGCTCATGCGTCTTGAAGCCTTTCCGCTCCCTCATTATTGTTCAAACCGGATGCAGGATGCTATAAGCCTTTGCGCATATCTGGGTTTTGGTTCGCGAATAGACGCAGTTTTTGGCAGAGTCGACCGTTTTTGAGCCTCCGTTGTGTGCCCCGCCCCCTAGACGCCCCTACACGCCATGGCCGCTCATGCCCAGGGCTTATCGCTTTCCTACCGTGCCTATGAGCCACGGGGGGACGGCGGCGCGTCGACGCTAGGACGCCCGGCGGCGGTTTCCGCAGGAAGAGTCAAGCGGCGCTACCGCTGCCGCGCGTCTCGTTTGCTCGTGAGGTGATCAGCCTAGTTCGATCTGACCGACTTGGCTTTTGGAGGATCACGGCGGCGCGAAAAAAAATAGGCGTCTTCTAGATGTGGGGCATGGAGACCAGAAGCAACGCTCAAGCCATGGTCGGCTAGGCCAGACCCCGTAAACGCTTATTATCAAACCGCCCCCACGCCTGGCCCATGACTGCAGATCACGATGCGCACTCGCCGTCCCCAAGGCAGGCGAGCGTGACCCGCGTGTACAGCCATGACGGCCTGACCCTGAACCATGACTTTGCGGCCTGCGGGGGGCCCCAAGAGGCCCCGGCGCGGCCCTGGCCCCCGGACACGCCGCAGGGCGGCCCCGACGGCGGGCATGCGCGCCAGGTCGGCACGCTGTTTAGGCTTGCCGACCTTCTCGTCTCCGAGGGCGTCCTGGAAGGCGAGTTTGAGGACATGGAGGTCCAGCACCGGCTGCAAAAGTGCGTGTACATTGCGCAACAGATGGGCGCCGACATGGGCTATAGGTTTTGCTTTTTGGGAAGCGGCGCGTTCTCCACCAATCTCGCAATTGACGTCTGCCACCGCGGCGACGCGCGCGGCGGGCATGACCCGTTTGCGGGCTCGCCTGCCATACTAGAAAAGTTTCTGGGCCTCGTGCGCGGCCACACGACAGAGTGGCTCCAGGTGGCGACGTTTGCCATGCGCCCGTCCAACGCGACCCTCTCGAGGGCAGGGTTTGTCGACCGTGTCGCCTGGAACGGCTCTGGGTACAGCCGCAAGCGCGCGGCCAGGGTGTTTGACGCAGTAGCCGCGCTGGGCGCGCCCGGCGGGCCGCAGGCCTAGGGCCGGCGGGATCGCCGCCGCGCCTCCTCGGCCTCTGGCTCCCTGCCGAGCGCGTCAAGGGCCGCGGCGCGGCCGGCGTGCGCTTCGGCGTGGTTTGGCTCGATCTCTATGGCGCGGTCGTACGCCGCCACGGCCTCCTCTAGGCGGCCCAGCGCGCGCAGGGTAGAGGCCCGCGCGCGGTGCGCCACGGGCAGGCCTGGGCTGCACTCGGCGGCGCGGCCGTACGCCTCAAGCGCCTCCTCGAGGCGGCCCAGCTTTGTGAGCATCACGCCGCGGTGGAGGTGGGCCTTTGTGCTGCCGGGGTTTAGCGACACGGCCCTGTCGAGGAAGGCAAGCGAGTCCCCGGGGCGGCCAAGGTCTGCAAGCGTCGTGGCCATGGCAACGTGTATCCTGTCGTTGTCGGGATCCATCCCTGCGGCCAGCTCTAGTGACGCGAGCGCGTCTGCGTGGCGGCCCTGCCTGCCGAGCGCCAGCGCGCGGGCCACGTGGGCATCTGGCGAGCCGGCCTCTGGCGAGCCTTTCTCCGCCGGCGCGGGCTCGCCCTGCCCGCCGGCGCGGCCCAGCGAGTCAAGCGCCAGCGCGCGGGCGCTGCGCGTTATCGGGCTGTCATCGCCAAGCGCGATCGCGCGGTCGTACGCGGCAAGCGCGTCGGCGTGGCGGCCCAGCGTGAGCAGGGCTCCGGCGCGACCCGCGTGCGCCTCGGCCATGTTGGCGTCGAGCTCGATGGCGCGGCCGTACGCGGCAAGCGCGTCTTCGTGGCGGCCCAGCACCCCGAGCGCGGTGGCGTGGCCGACGTGTCCCCCGGCGTTGCCGGAATCAAGCTCGACGGCGCGGCTGTACGCCGCAAGCGCGTCGGCGTGGCGTCCCGTGGCGGCCAGGGCGTCCCCCCGGCCCCTGTGCGCGCCGGCCATGTTGGCGTCGAGCTCGACGGCGCGGTCGTAGGCGGTCAGGGCGTCGGCGCGCCGCCCCAGCTTGAGAAGCGCGTCGCCGCGGCCCCGGTGATAGCTGTCGCCAGAGGCGTCGAGCTCGACGGCGCGGTCATAGGCGGCCAGCGCGTCGGCGTGGCGGCCCAGCTTGAGAAGGACACCGCCGCGGCTGCCATGGGCGCGATCATCAGAGGCGTCGAGCTCGATTGCGCGGTCATAGGCGGCCAGCGCGTCGGCGTGGCGTCCCAGTGCCTCTAGCGCGCGGCCCCTGTACCCGTGGTTCTCGATGTCGTCAGGCTTTAGCCCGATTGCGCGGTCATAGGCGGCCAGCGCGTCGGCGTGGCGGCCGAGGAGGTAGAGTACGCGACCGCGGTCGAGGTGCGCCGCCGCGTCGTCGGGATCAAGCTCTGTCGCCCTGTCGTACGCGATCAGGGCGTCCTCGTGGCGCCCTAGCGCATGCAGCACGCGGGCGCGGTTGCGGTGCGACAGCGCGTCGTCGGTATCAAGCGCTATTGCCCTGTCGTACGCGATCAGGGCGTCCTCGTCGCGTTCTAGGGCAAAAAGCACATCGCCGCGACCAAAATGCGGAAGGGCGTCGTTGGGATCCAGCCCAATGGCGCGGTCAAACTCGGCCAGAGCCTCGGCGTGGCGGCCGGTCCGCAGCAGGGCAACGCCCATGTTGTTTTTCCACGAGGAAGATTCTGGCTCTAGCTCGATTGCGCGGCCAAAGGACTCGATGGCCTCATCGTGGCGGCCGAGGCCAAACAGGACCTGGCCCCGGGCAGAGTGCGTCTGGGCGTTCTTGGGATCCAGCTCTAGCGCCCGGTCATAGGCGGCAAGCCTCTCGTCTTGGCGGCCGAGCTTGCCCAGAGACGTGGCACGGCCGCGGTGGAACGAGGCGCGCTTGGGGTCAAGCTCGATCGCGCGGTCGTACGCGGCCAGGGCCTCCTCGCGGCGGCCGAGCCTTGAGAGGGTGTCGCCGCGCTTGCCGTGCGGCCACGCGCTGTTGGGGTCAAGGTCTGCGGCGCGGTCGTACGCGGCCAGGGCCTCCTCGCGGCGGCCGAGCCTTGAGAGGGTGTCGCCGCGCTTGCCGTGCGGCCACGCGCTGTTGGGGTCAAGGTCTGCGGCGCGGTCATAGGTGGCTAGGGCCTCGGCGTGGCGGCCCAGCGCCTCCAGCTCGCGGCCCCTGCATTCGTGTTCATCGACGTTATCGGGCTCGAGCTCGATCGCCTTGTCATAGGCGGCAAGGGCCTCCTCGTGGCGGCCCATTCTAGAGAGGGTGTCGCCGCGCTCGCTGCGTGACCACGCGTCGCCATAGGCAAGCTTGACTATGAGGTCGCGCGCGGCAAGGGCCTCCTCATAGCGATCCAGCTCCTCGAGCGCATAGGCGCGGCCGATATGGGGCATGACGTCGTCGGGTTCAAGCTCGGCGGCGCGGTCATAGGCGGCAAGCGCGTCGGCGTGGCGGCCCAGTCGGGAGAGGGTCTCGCCGCGCTCGCAGTGCTTTTCTGCGTCGTCGGGGTCGAGCGCTATGGCACGGTCGTACGCGGCGAGTGCCTCCTCGCGCCGGCCCAGCCGGGAGAGGGTCTCGCCGCGCTCGCAGTGCTTTTCTGCGTCGTCGGGGTCGAGCGCTATGGCACGGTCGTACGCGGCGAGTGCCTCCTCGCGCCGGTTCAGGGAGGCTAGCGCGCCTGCGCGGCCGGCGTGGGCCGCGGCGGCGCTGTCGTCGATCCCGATTGCGCGGTCGTACGCGGCCAGCGCGTCGGCGTGGCGGCGCAGGGACCCGAGGAGCTCGGCGTGGGCCTGGTGCACCGCAGGGTCGTCAACGCCGAGCGCGGCAGCGCGGCCGTACGCGTCGGCGGCCTCTTTGCGTCGGCCGAGGCCGGCGAGCGCCGAGGCCAGGGACGCGTGGGCCGCACCGCTTTTGGGATCCAGCTCGACTGCCCTCTCGAGTGCCAGGAGGCCGGGATCCGGCTCGGGCCTGCCCCCTGTGCCGGCGAGCGCCTCGCGCGCCTCGTCGTGGCGGCCCAGGGCCTCGAGGGCCGCCGCGCGCGAGCGGCGCGTCGACTCGCGGACGTCGCCGAGGCCCGTCGCGCAGTCGTACGCGGCCAGCGCGTCTGCGTGGCGGCCCAGCCCGAGAAGCGCGTCGCCGCGGCCTGCGTGCGCGTCTGCGCTGCGGGGGTCGATCTCGGCTGCGCGGCCGAGCGCGCCAAGGGCCTCCTCGTGGCGGCCCATCGCCGCCAGCACGGCGCCCCTGAGCCCATGGCCCTCGGCGCTGCCAGGCTCCAGCCCTATCGCCCTGTCCAGCGCCGCCAGGGCGTCTGCGTGGCGGCCCAGCGAGGAGAGGGCGCGGGCGCGGCCGCGATGCGCCGCCGGGCCGTCGTCTCCGAGCTCCATCGCGCGGTCGTACGCGGCCAGGGACTCGTCGTGGCGGCCCAGCGAGTGGAGGGCGAGGGCGCGGCCGCGATGCGCCGCCGGGCCGTCGTCTCCGAGCTCCATCGCGCGGTCGTACGCGGCCAGGGACTCGTCGTGGCGGCCCAGGCCGAGCAGGATGGCCGCGCGCGCACAGTGCGTCTCGGGCCGGCCGTCGCCAGACTCTACGGCCCTGTCATAGGAGTCCAGGGCCTCCTCGTGGCGGCCCAGGCCGAGCAGGACGGTGGCGCGCGCAAAGTGCGCAGTCACGTTGCCGGGATCCAGCCTGACCGTCTTTTCAAAGGCCAAGAGCGCCTCGGCGCGGCGGTCCAGCGAGACGAGTGCCAGTGCGCGGGCCAGGTGAACCTGCGGCGGGCCGGGGCCTGCCCGCCTGCGCGCGCCGGCGTCGCCGTGCGGCGCGGCGGCGAGCGCGCGGTCGTACGCGGTGACGGCCTCGGCGCGGCGGCCGAGGGCATATAGCGCGGCACCCTCGTTAAAGGCGGCGCCCGGATGCGCGGGATCCAGCTCTAGGGCGCGCCTGATCGCCCCTAGGGCGTCTGCGTGACGGTCCAGCGCCATGAGGGCAACGCCGCGGCCGTGGTGCGCGACGGCCAGGGAGGGATCGATCCCAATCGCGCGGTCGTACGCCTCTAGGGCGTCTGCGTGGCGGCCCCTGGAAAAGAGGAGGACTGCCCGCTCGAGGTGGGCCCCACAGTCGCCCCCGCCGGCCGGCGCTGCGGCGCGGCGCCGGGCCTCGGCGGCCTCGGCGTGGCGGCCGAGCGCGTCAAGGGCGTCGGCGAGGCCCGCGTGGCTTCCGGCATTGCCGGGATCAAGCTCGACTGCCCGCCCATAGGCGCCAAGGGCCTCCTCGTGGCGGCCCAGGGACGCGAGGAGGAGGCCGCGGTTGCCGTGGGCCTCGGCGATGCCCGGCTCTAGCTCCACGACGCGGTCCAGCGCGGCGAGGGCCTCCTCGGGGCGGCCCAGCGAGCGCAGCGCCGAGGCGCGGCCAAAGTGTGCCATGACAAGGCTGTCGTCGATTCCTATGGAGCGGTCGTACGCGGCGAGGGCCTCCTCGGGGCGGCCGAGCTCGGAGAGCGCGTTGCCGCGGCCCGCGTGCGCCAGCGGGCTGCCGGCGTCGATCTCTGCGGCGCGGCTGTACGCGGCCAGGGCGTCGGCGTGGCGGCCGATCTCGGATAGCGCAATCGCCCCAAGAGAGTGCGCGCGAATGTCGCCCGGGTTGATCTCTGCGGCGCGCGCGTACGCTGCGGCTGCCTCCTCGTGGCGGCCCAGCGCGGCCAGGGCGTCGCCGCGTCCAGAGTGCGCGCGCGCGTCGCCGGGATCAAGGCCGGCAGAGCGGCCGTACGCCTCGAGTGCCTCGGCGTGGCGGCCGAGCCTGTCAAGAATGGAGGCCATGTAGCCATGGCCCTCGGCGTTCTCGGGATCGAGCCTTACGGCGCGGGCCTGCGCGGCGAGGGCGTCGGCGTGGCGGCCGAGCCTGTCCAGAATGGAGGCCATGTATCTGTGGCCCTCGGCGTTCTCGGGATCGAGCCTTGTGGCGCGGGCCTGCGCGGCGAGGGCCTCCTCGAGGCGTCCAAGCCTGTCAAGCATAAAGGCCATGTGGACTTGGCCCTCGGCGTTCTCGGGATCGAGCCTTGTGGCGCGGGCCTGCGCGGCGAGGGCCTCCTCGAGGCGTCCAAGCCTGTCAAGCATAAAGGCCATGTGGACTTGGCCCTCGGCGTTCTCGGGATCGAGCCTTGTGGCGCGGGCCTGCGCGGCGAGGGCGTCCTCGTGGCGGCCCGCCGCGTGGAGCAACTTGGCACAGGAGGCCGCAAGGCGCGCGCTCTCGGGCGAGAGTTCGCTGGCGCGCTCATAGGAGGCCAGCGCCTCGGCGTGGCGGCCCAGGGCCATGAGGGCCGCCCCCCTGCGGGCGTGCGCGGACGCGCTTTTTGGGTTTGCCGCTATTTCGCGGTCGGCGGACTCTAGTGCCCTTGCGTGACCTTTCATGGGCGCGCCCCCGCGCGGGCGCGTATAACAACCTGCTGCCGCAGGGGGCGCGGGCCGCAGACCCAGGGCCGGCGGGATCGCCGGGACTTAAAATAGGGCCGTTCGGCGGCCCGCGCGAATGGCGCAAGTCGTCAAGAGGGCAAGAGGGCGCATGGCTCCCATCCCCAGCGCAGAGGAGGCGATGGGCACGATCGGCCCGATACTCGCCGAGCTGTGCGCCGGCCCGGCGCCCGTGGTTCCGCCCACGCGGATC
>JAPPPQ010000030.1:3084-5242 GCA_028817435.1 Deltaproteobacteria bacterium | reverse complement strand
GCGGCGAGCTCTATCAGGAGGACGAGCGAGCCGTCCGTGTAGGATATGGGGTTGGTTCCGGCGAGCTCGATCACGTCAGGCGCAGAGTCGAGGTCATTTGGCGTGTTTGTGCCGTCTGGCGCCGTGACGCGCAGGTTTGCGGCCGTCACCGTCGAGGCGACTAGCGCCTCGCTGAGCCTCAGCGTGATCGTAGTCGGCGACGTGAATGACGCCTCTATCGCCGGCGCGGCGCTGTCCTCGGCCACGGCGCTGCCCGAGGCCATCACGTTGCCGGCGGCGTCGCGCAGCGGCGTCTCGGGGCGCGTGGGGGGCGCGACGTACGTGACCGTCGGCGCGGCGGCGACGGCCTGCACGTCGCCGGCGGCGATTCTGAGCGTGAGCGTCGCCGTCTGGCCAATGGGGGCAGCCGTGGAGACGGTCACTGTGTCCGGGTCGCTGTCCGAGTCGGCGCCGTCAGGGATGGTGACCGTATAGCTTGACGCCATGCCTGCCGGCCCCTCGGCGAGCGGCTCGCTAAAGCGCAGCGTGATCATGTCCGCCGAGCCAAACAGCGCCGAGTCGAGCGTCGGCGCGGCGGCGTTAAAGACCGCCGTCGCGGCCCCCACGGCGCTCATGGCCGGCTCGTCGGCCCCCACGAGCGCCGCCCTGGGCGTTATCGTGTGGACCACGCCGGCGGCCGCGTCGGCGGCCAGCACTAGCGTGATCGAGCGGGGCGTCTCGTCGTCATAGATGACGGGGACGATTGGCGGGATTGCGGCGGCGTTGGGCTCTGTCAGCGCCACGACACCGGAGGGCGTGCGCACCTCATAGCTGGACGCGAGGAGCGCCGGCGCCTCGGCGAGCGGCGCGCTAAAGCCCAGGCCAATCCTGTTGGCCGACGAGAACGCCGCCGAGGTGAGGACAGGGGCGTCCGTGCCGCGGACCGCCGTCGCTGCGGCTATGGCGCGCGCGCCGTCGGTGCCCACGAGGGCCGCCGCGGGCTCTACCTTGTGGGGCACGTTTACGCCCGCGTCGCCGGCGAGGCCCAGCGTGACGGCAGTCGGCGCGGCGAGCTCGAGCGTGCCCACGGCGACTCCCACCGGCGGGGCGTCGCCCGTGGCCTCTACTGCCCAGTCAGAGGCCACGATGCTGCCCATAGTCGGCTCGGAGAACGTGAGGACAAACGTGTCCGTGCCCGTCCTCTCGGCCGTGAACGTCGGGCCGGCGCCGTCTGCGGCCACGGCCAGCGAGGGGCTCGCCTCTGCTCCGCCAGTGGAGAGGTGGCCGCCGGCCGGCACTGCCGCCGGCCGCACGTGGGCCACGTCCGGCGTCGCCGCCGTCGAGGAGAGTGCCTCGTGCGTGATGAGGAGCGTCATGCGGCCATCTGACGCGGATATCACGGGCGTGACTGCCGGCGTCGAGCCTGCCGCCGGCGTGGCCGTCTCGGCGGCCACCGGCATCCCGTCGGCGCCGAGTGCCGCAACAGACGTGACTGCCCTGCCCGTGGTCCCCTCGGCGACGATCCACGCCGAGGCGTCAAGCGTGCCCGAGAGGGCCGCGCCAAACGTGACGACCGTCTGCGTCGCGCTGCGAGTAGAGGCCGCAAACGGCACGGCGGCGGCCGCGTCGTACGTCGCCATGACCGGCCCGGCTGTGTACGTCATCCCGCCGGCGTCAGATACCGCCGAGGTCGGCGTTATCGTGTATGTCGCGCCGTCGGCGGCGTCCGCGCGCAGCGTGATGGCGACCTGCGGCGGCGAGCCGGCCGAGTAGCGCACGGGTACGAGCGGCACGTCGGCCAGCGGGGCGGTGAAGAGGCTCGTGACCACGCTCCGGAACGTCAGCGGGTTTACCGTAGTGGCGTCAAGGGCCTCGCTTGCGGTGAGCACTATGGTCCGCGGGCCGGCAAAGGAGGCCGTGAACGTCGGGCCGGTGTCGCGCGAGAAGGAGGGGGGCACGGCGAGGTGGTCCCTGTACGCGTTTGGCGGGTCGACTGCGTCCGAGAGGCCGACTGTGGCGTGGAACGTGTACTCGCCCTGTGGCAGGCCTGACGCCGGCGGTGCGGTCGCAAACGTGAGCACGGTGCCCGTTTGCGAGAGGGCCGGCGTGCCCGTCGCGCGGGCCGCCGTCTCGCCGTTCTCGTCCTGGATCGAGAGCGCAGACGCCGGCGGTGCGGTCG
>JAPPPQ010000030.1:0-2908 GCA_028817435.1 Deltaproteobacteria bacterium | reverse complement strand
CTCACCGAGGTCGCCGCCGGCGGCGCGCCGTCGACGAGGGCCGGCGCGGCCTGGCCCGTCGCGGAGGGCGCAGGGTTGCCGGCGGCGTCGGTTACCGAGTCGCCCGTATAGGACAGCGTGGCCCCGTCGGCGACTGATGTCGCGCCGGACCTCGCCACCGTGAGCACGACCTGCTCGCCGGTGGCGCGCGCGTCGGTGAACGTCGTGCCAGCCGACGCCCAGTCAGACGCGTCAAAGCCCGCGGACGTGAGCCGGACGTCCTCGCTAAACGTCGCGCGCATCTCGGTCGCCGAGACGAGGCGCGCCGAGAGGAGCCTCGGTGCAGTCGTGTCCTCTGCGGCGCCGGCGCGGACGGCCGCCGTGGAGAGCGCGTTGCCGTTGCCGTCGACGAGGGAGCCCCGCCTGTTCTCGGCCTCTGGCGAGAACGCCACAGATTCCGGCGCGACCTGCCTTGCGTGCCTGAGCGTCACGGACGTCGCGCTAATCGTCTCCGTCGGCTCGGCGGGCGCCCACGTGACAGTTCTCGTGGGCGCGCGGAGCTCGCGGAGCCCGTCGCGCGTGAGGACCTCCATCAGCCAGTCCGTGGCCACTGGCAGTTCCTTGCCGGTGGCCAAAAAGACCGGCTCGCTAAAGGCGATCCTAACGTCGACGCTAAACCTGCCGACGGACTCTGTCGTCACGGTGAACGTCGGCGGGGTCGTGTCCTGCACCGTGTATGTCACGTCCCTCTCCTCGTCGGCGTCGACCGTGTTGGGGTCTGTGGCCCTGTCCACGAGCGTGGCCGGCGCGCTGACGGTGTACACGGACATGTCCTGCGGCGGCGTCGCCGTGTCGATCACCAGGAGCACAATGCTTGGCGTCGAGCCCTCGTCGGCCGAGTCGACGGTGAGCGTGGTCGTCGGGGCCGACTTGAGGACGACGGTCCAGTCGCCAGACGTCCTGACCGGCTCGCTAAACGTGACGTCGATGGCCGTCGGGCCGTCAAAGGCCGCCGAGAGGATGCGCGGCGCTATGGCGTCGCGCGCCTCGACGGAGGATGACCTCATCTCGTTGGGGGTGTCGGCCTCGTCGAGGATCGAGTTGGCGTTGAGCCCTGTCGGCGCCGTGTACTCTACGTCTGGCGTCGCGCCGTCGCCCAGGCCGGTCCCCTCTAGGGCAATCTCGAGGACATCTGTGGAGGCAGGTATCTCCAGCACAGACGTGCCCGTAACCGTGGCGGTGCCGGCGGTGATCAAGGATATTGTCGCGCCCTCGACTGTCCACTCTGGTATGGCCGTCATCCCCGTGACGCCCTCGGTCAGCTCGACTGTGACTGACGTCGCAGAGTCCAGCGTGGCCTCTAGGAGGCCCGGCGGGGCGCCGTCGGCGGCGCGGACGGGCGTCACCGTCGATGCCACGGGCTGGCTCCCCTCGGAGAGGTTGTCGACCTCGCTCACATAGCTCACGTCTGGCCTCACGCCGGTGCCCGTGAGCGGCGCGTGCGTGATGAGGAGCGACGTGCGGTCGTCTGATGCGGATATCGTGGGCGTGACTGCCGGCGTCGCGCCTGCGGCCGGCCTCGCCGTCTCGGCGGCCACGGCGTCGCCAGAGGAGTCAAGCGCGGCGACTGACGTGACGTCCCTCTGGAGCTGGGCGCCGAGGCTGTTCTCCTGGCTCACGCGCCAGTCTCGCGTGTCAAGCGTGCCAGAGAGGCTGCCTCCGTCAAAGGTCACGACGGTCTGCGTCAGGCTCTGCGTGCGGGCATCAAACGGGTCTGGCGCCTGCACTGCGGCAAGCGTGGCCCGCGTGGGGGACGCCATGGCCACGCCGTTGGCGCCTGTGAGCGGCGCGGCGCCGGCCGTGTACGTCAGGACCAGCGGGCCGGGCGGGGCCACAATCTCAAAGAATCCGTCTGGCTCGGGCTGCGAGGCGCGCACGATGACCCTGTCGTGCACTGGCGGGGCCGCCGCGGCGCGGGCCACAGAGGTAACCGTGTACGACACGTCGCCCCTGGCGAGTGACCACTGGGCCTGCGCGCCGGCCGGCGTGGAGGCAAAGTCGGCCGCCTCCATGGGCCGCGTCATCAGCGCCGTGACGAACTGGGATCCTGCCCTGTCAGCGTCAGTCGTGGCGCCGACGAGGGCCTCCTCGGCGGCAGTCGCCGTGCGGACCGTGAACGCCGGCGCCTCACGGTCGTGCACGGGCGCCGTGAACGGGTCGGGTATCGCGTTTGGCGCGTCTGCCCTGTCGGCGACATAGCCGCGGCGGTTGTCGTTTGCCTCGCCGTCTGGCACGTCGAGCCGGAGCGTGACGGGCCGCGTAATGTCAATGTCGTCGATGGACGGCGAGCCTGCCGTGCTGACCGAGATTGTGATGCGGCCCGTCGCGAGGCTGTACGAGGGCGCCGTGACGGCCACGGTAATCCTCTCGCCGTCCGCATTCCACGCGTCCACAAACCAGTCTCTGGGCACCGGCTCTGTCTTGCCGGGTGCCGCCTGCACGTCCTCGCTGAACGAGACGTTGATAGAGCGGTGCGGGCCGGGGCTCTGGTTCCACTGTGCAGACATTGTCGGCGGCACGCCGTCGGCGGCCTCTACTGGCGCCGGCGTCGTGCCAATGGCCTCGCCGCCGGCGAGCAGGCTTGCGCCGGCGGGCATTGTGTACTGGACCGTGGGCGTCGAGGCCGTCGAGGCGAGCGCGCCGTGCGTGATGAGCAGCGTCATGCGGCCATCCGACTCGGATATCGTGGGCGTGACTGCCGGCGTCGAGCCCTCAGCGGGCCTCGCCGTCCCGTCGGCCACGGGGTTTCCGTCAGAGCCGAGGACGGCGACTGACGTGACGTCCAGGGACGGCGCAGTCATCTGGCCGTCCCCGTCGGGGTCGTCGCCGGTGACTGCCCACGAGGAGGCATCAAGCGTGCCAGAGAGGG
>JAPPPQ010000038.1 GCA_028817435.1 Deltaproteobacteria bacterium | reverse complement strand
CCGCGGGCCTGCGCCTCGCCAACCCCCGCGGCCTGCAACTCGGCCTGGAAGCCGGACTCGACCTCCACACCGGCTCCGCCGCCGACACCACCCCCCGCAGCTACGACCTGCTCCTCACCGGCCGCCTGAACTTCTGAGCTCAGCCGACGCCGAACAGGGAGATGCGGTCGCCCCAGCGGGTTTGGACGGCGCGCGCAAGGGTGGGCTGGCGGGCGAGGCCGGGATCGCTGTGCACGGTTTCGCGGGCGGCGTCGCGGGCCACGGCGACGAGCCGGGCGTCGCGCACCAGGTCGGCAAAGCGCAGGTCGGGAAGCTTGCCGTGCTGCCGCGTGCCGAGAAAATCGCCGGGGCCGCGAATGCGCAGGTCGGCGTCGGCAATGCGGAAGCCATCGGTAGTCTCCAGCATGGCGCGCAGGCGCGCTTCGCTGTCTTCGCCGCCACCCCGCGCCACCAGCACGCAAACGCCGGCGCGCGCGCCGCGGCCCACGCGGCCGCGCAATTGGTGAAGCTGCGCCAGGCCGAAGCGTTCGGCGTGCTCCACCACCATCAGCGTGGCGTTCGGCACATCCACGCCTACCTCCACCACCGTAGTGGCAACCAGCACGCGGCTCTCTGCGCGGCGAAAGCGCTCCATCACCTGCGCGCGTTCGGATGCGGGCTGGCGGCCGTGCATCAACTCCACGCCAATATCGGGCAGCGCGCGGCGAATCACCTCGGCCTGTTGCGTCGCCGCGCGCAGATCGCTGTTTTCGCTCTCTTCCACCAGCGGATACACCACAAATGCCTGCTCGCCGCGGTCAAGCGCGTCGCGCAGCAGGTCCATCACCCGGCGGCCTTCGCCGCTGCGCAGCAGCAGTGTCTGCGCGGGTTGGCGGCCGGGGGGGAGTTCGTCCATTACCGAAAGATCGAGATCGCCGTAGAGCGTAAGTGCCAGGCTGCGCGGAATGGGCGTGGCCGTCATTACCAGCACATGGGGCGTCCGGCCATCGGGGTTTGCGGCGGCCAGGGCGGCGCGCTGCAGCACGCCGAAGCGGTGCTGCTCGTCCACAATCACCAGGGCGAGCCGCCGGAACGCCAGCGATCCCTGCAGCAGCGCGTGCGTGCCGACGGCGAGCAGCGCCTCGCCCCCGGCCAGGCGCTCGCGCAACGCACGGGATTCGGCGCGGGGCACCGAGGCGGTGAGCAGCGCCATGCGCATTTGCGGCGCGCCGGAAAGAAGCTGGCGCAGAGTCTGAATGTGCTGCTCGGCGAGCAATTCGGTGGGCGCCATGAGCGCGGCCTGGTGGCCGGCCGCGCAACAGGCCACGGCGGCCAATGCAGCTATGGCGGTTTTGCCGCTGCCCACATCTCCCTGCAGCAGCCGCGACATGGGATGGGATTGCGCCAGATCGCCGCGGATTTCGCGCCAGGCGCGCTGCTGCGCTCCGGTAAGTTGAAAGGGAAAGTGCCGCACAGCGCTCTGCACGGCGTTCGGCGCGGGCGCAATGGCAATGCCGGGCTCGGCGGCGCGGGTGGCGCGGCGCAGCGCGAGGCCGAGCTCGAGCAGAAACAACTCCTCCAGCACGAGGCGCTCGTGAGCCGGAGTTGCGCGCTGCTGCAGCGCTTCGGCATCCGCATCGGGCGGCGGCTGGTGAATTTCGCGCAGCGCGCGGGACAACGGCGGCAAACCGCGCGATTCGGCCAGCGCATCGGGGAGCAGATCCGGCGCAAGATCTGCAGCGCTGGCGACGGCGCGGGCGACGAGACCGCGAAAGGTGCGCGGCGGCACGCCCTCAATGGCCGCATACACCGGCACCCAGCCAGCGCCGGCAACCGGCTCGCCTTCAGCCAGCAGATCCATTTCGGGATGAATGAGTTCTTTCTCAAAGCGGTAGCGGCGCACCTCGCCGGTTACGCGCAAACGCACCCCCGGCTTCATGCGGCCCTGCAGCGCTTCGCCGCCGCGAAACCATTTGAGTTGAATGGTGCCGCTGCCATCGCCCACCACGGCTTGCAGCATGGGGCGGCGGCCGCGCAGCCGCACCAATTCGGCGTGCAGCACCTCGCCGGCGAAGGTGGCGCGCAGGCCCACCTGCAGTTCGCCGATGCGGCTTACGCGGCGGCGGTCGTCGTAGCGGGTGGGGAGGTGAAACAAAAGGTCGCCCACCCGGCGCAGGCCGCGCTTCGCAAGGGCCTCGGCGCGCTTCGTTCCTGCGCCGGGCAGCACCGCAACGCTGCGGGACAAAAATGCATCGGCGTAATCGGGGGCGCGCAGAGCGTCCAGCGCTTCCAGGGCGGCGGCGGCGGCCTGCTCCTTCGCCTGCGGGGTCAGCGCTTTGGCAAAGCGCGCCGCAATTGTATTGAAGCAGTGGCGGGCCTCGGGGGGAATCGCCAGTTCGGCGGCGCGCTGTGCGGCAGCGGCCACACTCGCAGCGTCCTGCCCTGCGGATTCCAAAGGACGCAGCACGGCGTCCAGCGCTTCGTAAAAGGGAGCGCGCTGCATCCTACGGCGCGCGGCGCGCGCCCGGCGAGGAGTTTTGCGCGATGCCGGCGTGCACCGCCTGCAGGGCGCGCACGCCGATGGTTCCCCGCCTGGTTGCGTGAATGGCGCCGGCGGCGGCGCTCAGTGCGGCCAGGGTGGTGAAGTAGGCAATGCCACGCTGCAGGGCGGCGCGGCGAATCGCAAAGGAATCGCGCACCGCGGCCGGGCGCGGCTCCACCGTGTTGAAAACCACGGCGACTTCTCCGGACTCGATGCGCTCCACCACATTGGGCGAGCCCTCCCCCACCTTGGGCACCACCTCGACGGGAATGCCGAGCGCGCGGATCAGCTTGGCCGTGCCCTGCGTGGCGAGCAGCTCAAAGCCCGCGTCGGCGATTTGCCGCACCGCTTCGCCAATGCGCGGGCGGTCGGATTCGCGCACCGAGAACAGCGCGCGGCCGCCGGAGGGAATGGGATTGCCCGCCTCGACCTGCGCCTTGGCGTAGGCGCGGGCAAAGTCGGAATCGATTCCCATCACCTCGCCGGTGCTCTTCATCTCGGGACCCAGCACCGTATCCACGCCGGGGAACTTTGAGAAGGGAAACACCGCCTCTTTGACCGAAAAGTGGCGCGGCCAGATTTCCCGCGTGAAGCCCAGCGAATCGAGGCTCCGGCCCGCCATGACCAACGCCGCCAGCTTCGCCAGGGGCTGGCCGATGGCCTTGGATACGAAGGGCACGGTGCGCGAGGCGCGCGGGTTCACCTCCAGCACAAAGAGCTCGCTGTCTTTCACCGCAAATTGCACATTCAGCAGGCCGCGCACGCCGAGCTCCAGGGCCAGCGCGCGGCTGGCCCGCAAAATCTCGTCCACCATGGATTTGGAGAGCGAATGGGGAGGCAGCGAACAGGCGCTGTCGCCGGAGTGCACACCGGCCTCTTCAATGTGCTCCATGACGCCGCCCACCACCACGCGCTCGCCGTCGCAAATGGCGTCCACATCCACCTCGATGGCATCGGCCAGAAAGCGATCCACCAGCACCGGGCTGCCCGGCGAAGCCGCCAGCGCGGACTGCATATAGCGCGAAAGCGATTCGCTGTCGTGAACGATCTCCATGGCGCGGCCGCCGAGCACATAGGACGGGCGCACCAGCACCGGATAGCCGATGCGCTGCACCACCCGCTCTGCCTCGGCCAGGCTGCGCGACGCAAAGCCCGGCGGGCGCGACAGGCCCAGGCTCTCCAGCAGCGCGTCGAAGCGCTCGCGGTCTTCGGCGCGGTCTATGGCGTCGGGAGAGGTGCCCAGAATAGAAACGCCCGCGCGCTCCAGATCCGAAGCCAGCGACAGCGGAGTCTGCCCGCCGAATTGCACGATTACGCCGCCGGGCTGCTCCTTTTCCAAAATGGCCAGCACATCCTCCAAGGTGAGGGGCTCGAAGTAGAGCCGGTCGCTGGTGTCGTAATCCGTCGAAACCGTTTCGGGATTGCAGTTGATCATGATGGTTTCGTAGCCGGCCTCGCGCAGCGCGAAAGATGCGTGCACGCAGCAGTAATCGAACTCAATGCCCTGCCCGATGCGATTGGGGCCGCCCCCCAGAATGGCGATTTTGGGGCGCGAGCCGGGCCGCGCCTCGCATTCCTGCTCGTAGGTCGAATACAAATAGGGCGTGTGCGCCTCGAACTCTGCGCCGCATGTATCCACGCGCTTGAAGACGGGGCGCACTCCGGCGGCGCTGCGCAGCGCGCGCACTTCGCCTTCGGCGATTCCCCAGAGCCGGCCGAGCCGCGCATCGGAGAAGCCCGCCTGCTTGGCGCGGCGCAGCCAGCCGCTGCGCTCGGCGGGCGCTGCGCCGCAGAGCGCCTGCTCCATTTCGACGAGCTCGCGGAGCTGTGCGAGAAACCAGGGATCCACCTTGGAGCGGCGGTGCAATTCCTCGCCGGAAACGCCGCGGCGCATGGCTTCGGCCAGCGCCCAGGGGCGGCCGGGGCGCGCTTCGCCGAGGGATTGCAGCAATTGCCCGAGCCCGGCCTCGCCCGGCGGCAGGGCCGGAGGCTCGAGCCCGGCGCTGCCGATTTCAAGGGAGCGCAGCGCCTTGTGAAAGCTCTCCTTGAAAGTGCGGCCAATGGCCATGGCCTCGCCCACCGATTTCATCTGCGTGGTGAGCAGGTCGTCGGCGCGCGGAAACTTCTCGAAGGTGAAGCGCGGAATCTTCGTGACCACATAGTCAATGGTGGGCTCGAAGCTGGCCGGAGTCTCGCGGGTGATGTCGTTTTGCAGCTCGTCCAGCGTGTAGCCGACGGCGAGCTTGGCGGCAATTTTGGCGATGGGAAAACCCGTGGCCTTGGAAGCCAGCGCCGAAGAGCGCGAGACGCGCGGATTCATCTCAATTACCACCAGTGCGCCGTTTTCGGGATTCACGCCAAACTGAATATTCGAGCCGCCGGTATCCACGCCGATTTCGCGGATGATGGCGATGGCGGCGTTGCGCATGGCCTGGTATTCGCGGTCGCTCAGCGTCTGCGCCGGGGCGACGGTGATGGAATCGCCGGTGTGCACCCCCATCGGGTCGAAGTTCTCGATGGAGCAGACGATGACGACATTGTCTGCGGAATCGCGCATGACCTCGAGCTCGAATTCCTTCCAGCCCAGCACGCTCTGTTCAATCAGGCAGGTGTGGCGCGTGGATTGCCGCAACGCCCATTCCACCAGCGGATCGAATTCCTCGCGGCTCCGGGCCACGCCGCCGCCCGTGCCGCCCAAGGTGAAGCTGGGGCGAATGATGGAGGGCAGCCCGGTGCGCTCCAGAATGGCGCGCGCCTCTTCGACAGAGTGCGCGTAGCCCGAATCCGGCAGCGCCAGGCCGATGCGCAGCATGGCGGCGCGGAAGGCGTCTCGATCTTCGGCTTTCACGATGGCGTCGAGCCGCGCGCCGATCAATTGCACGCCGTGACGCGCCAACACGCCGGATTCTGCGAGTTCCACCGCCAGGTTGAGTGCAGTCTGGCCGCCGATGGTGGGCAGCAGCGCATCGGGCTTTTCCAGCTCGATGATCTTCTCGACGGTCTCCGGCGTCATCGGCTCCACATAGGTGCGCTGCGCCGTCTCCGGGTCGGTCATAATGGTGGCCGGGTTGGAGTTGAGCAGCACCACCCGGTAGCCCTCTTCGGTCAGGGCCTTGCAGGCCTGGGTGCCCGAGTAATCGAACTCGCAGGCCTGCCCGATCACAATGGGACCCGAGCCAATCACGAGGATGGTCGAGAGGTCGTCGCGGCGCGGCATCAGGCCACCGCAGCGCGGGCAATGGCCGCGCCGCTTACCCGCTCGCCCGCCGCGCAGCGCTGCGCCATTTCGCGGAAGCGCGCGAAGAAATAGCGGGCGTCGTGGGGGCCGGGAGAAGCTTCGGGGTGATACTGCACGCCGAAGACCGGAAGCTCGGCGTGGGCGAAGCCCTCGACGGTGTCGTCGTTCAAATTCAGGTGGGTAATTTCGACGGGCTCGCCGGCGCGGCGCAGCGATTCGGCTTCCAGCGCGTAGCCGTGGTTCTCGGCGCAAATGGCCACCCGGCCCGTGGCGAGATCTTTGCCGGGCTGATTGCCGCCGTGGTGGCCGAACTTGAGTTTGCGGGTGCGCCCGCCCAGCGCCAGCCCGAGAATCTGGTGCCCCAGGCAAATGCCGAACACCGGATAGGTGCGGCACAGTTCGGCGATGTTTTCGCGCACGCCGTGCACGGCGGCGGGATCGCCGGGGCCGTTCGAGAGAAACACGCAGTGCGGCGCGAGCTCGCGCAGCTCGGCGGGCCGGGTGGTGGCGGGCACCACGGTCACCTCGAAGCCGTGCTCGACGAGCAGGCGCAGGATGTTTCGCTTCACGCCGAAGTCGTAGGCCGCGACGCGCAGCGGCGGCGCGGGGCGGGCGCTGCGGGGCAACTCGCCGGACACCCCCGCCCATTCGCCCTCGTGGAAGCGGTAGGGCCTGCGGCAACTCACCTCGGCCACCAGATCCAGCTCGGAAAGCTCCGGCGCAGCGCGCGCCCGCTCGATCAGCAGCGCCTCGTCCTGCAATTGCGGATCGGTGCTGAGGCAGCCGTTCTGAAAACCGCCGCTGCGGATGCGCCGCACCAGTGCGCGGGTATCCACGCCCGAGAGCGCGGGCACGCCGTGCCGCTGCAAAAAAGCGGGCAGCGATTCGCGGGCGCGCCAGTTGCTGGGCTGTTCGCAAATCTCCCGCGCCACAAAGCCGCGCAGCGCGGGACGCCGGGATTCGTCGTCCTCGGGATTCGCGCCCACATTGCCGATCTGCGTGAAGGTCATCGCGACGATTTGCGCGGCGTAAGAGGGGTCGCTCAAAATCTCCTGGTAGCCGGTCATGCTGGTGTTGAAGCAGACCTCTCCCACCGCCACGCCGCGCGCGCCGCAGGCCGCGCCGCGAAACACCGTGCCGTCGGCCAGAGCCAGCCGTGCGGGCGCGGGGGCGCTCATGGGTGCAGCACTCCCCGGTCGGCGTGAAACACCAACTCGCCCGCAACCAAGGTGACGACGACGCGGCCCGTGAACTCGCGCCCCGCCCAGGGCGAGTTGCGGCTCTTCGAGTGGCCCTTGGCCGGGTCGTAGCGCCAGCGCCGCTCGGGATCCACCAGCGTCACATCGCCGGGATCGCCTCGGGCGAGCCGGCCCGCTTCGAGCTGCAGAATGCGCGCGGGATTGCTCGACAGGGCGGCGGCGAGCTGCAGCGGCGTGAGGCGGCCCGCGCGCACCAACTCGAGCACGACGGCCAGCGCGGTTTCGAAGCCGATGACGCCGGGCGGCGCGGCGGTGAACTCCACCTCTTTCTCGTGCACCGCGTGGGGAGCGTGGTCGGTGGCGATGGCGTCCAGCACGCCATCGGCCAGGCCCTGCTGGCAGGCAGCCACATCCGCAGCCGAGCGCAAAGGCGGCGCCATTTTTGTGTTGGCGTCGTAGCCCAGCGCCGCTTCGTCGCTGAGGGCCAGGTGGTGGGGCGTCACCTCCGCAGTCACATGCACGCCGCGCGCGCGGGCCTCGCGCAGCAATTCCACCGCGCCCGCCGTCGAGACATGCGCCACATGCAAATGCGCGCCGGTGAGTTCGGCGAGCATGAGATCGCGCGCCACATGCACCACTTCTGCCACCGCGGGGTTGCCGGGCAAACCGAGCCGCGTGGAAACCGCGCCCTCGTTCACCACGCCGCCGCGCACCAGGCCGCAGTCCTCGGCGTGCACCATCACGGGACGCTCCACCAAACGCGAATACTCCAGCACGCGGCGCTGCACGCCGCTGTCCATGATGGTCTTGCCGTCATCGCTGAAGGCGACGGCGCCGGCGTCTACCAGCGCCGACATTTCGCTCATCACCTCGCCGCGAAGCCCCTTGGTGGCGGCGGCGATGGGGTAAATGCGGGCCGGCGAATCCTGCCGCGCGCGGTCGAGAATGTAATCGGTGACTGCGGGGTCGTCGTTTACCGGGGCGGTGTTCGCCATGCACGCCACGGAGGTGAAGCCGCCGGCCACCGCGGCGCGCCCGCCAGAGGCGATGTCTTCCTTGTATTCCTGTCCGGGTTCGCGCAGATGGGCGTGCAGATCCACAAAGCCGGGCATGACCCAGCAGCCGGATGCATCCACCTGCTCCGCGCCCTGCGCCTCCATGCCGCGGCCCACGGCGGCGACGCGGCCGTCTTGCAACAGAAGATCTGCCGCTTCGTCGCGCCCGGCGGCGGGATCGAGCAAGCGCCCGCCGCGAATCAGCACCCGCGCCATCAGCGCGGCTCCTGCGCGCGCGCGCGGCGTCCCGCCTGCAGGTAGAGCACGGCCATGCGCAGCGCGACGCCGTTGCGCACCTGGTCGAGAATTACGCTGGGGCGGCGGTCGGCCAAATCGTGGGACAGCTCGACGCCGCGGTTCACCGGCCCGGGATGCATGACGATGGCGTCGTCCTGGGCGAAGCGCAGCTTGGCGCGGTCCAGCCCGAAGGTCGCCGCATACTCGCGGATGCTGGGGAAGGCCGCCCCCGACAAACGCTCGCCCTGAATGCGCAGCGCCATCACCACATCGGCGCCGTCGAGGGCTTCGCGCAATGAGCGCGCAGCCTTCACGCCCAGCGCCTCGACCCGCGCCGGAATCATGGTGGGCGGGCCGGCCACGCGCACCTCTGCGCCCATGGTGAGAAAGCCGTGAATGTTGGAGCGCGCCACGCGCGAGTGGGCAATATCGCCGATGATGGCGACGCAGAGTCCGTCCACCCTGCCCTTCTCTTCCACCACGGTCATCAAATCCAGCAGCGCCTGGGTGGGATGCTCGTGAGCGCCATCGCCGGCGTTGATGACGGGCGCCGCCAGCTCGTCGGCAATGCGCTTGGGCACGCCCGCCACCTGGTGGCGCACGACCACGGCGTCGGGGTCCATGGCGTCCAGGGTTTTTGCGGTATCCAGAATGCTCTCGCTCTTCGAGAGGCTCGAAGCCGAGGAGCTGAAGTTGATCACATCGGCAGAGAGCCGCTTGCCCGCAATCTCAAAGCTGGTGCGCGTGCGCGTCGAGGGCTCGAAGAACAGGTTGATGATGCTGCGCCCGCGCAGGGTCGGCACCTTCTTCACATCGCGCTGCCCCACCTCTTTCATGTGAAAGGCCGTTTCGAGCACCAGCTCAATGTCCGCGCGCTCCATTCCCTCAATGCCGAGCAGGCCGCGCTGCATTATGCGCCCTCCCCCGCTGCGCCGCGCAGCAGCAGCACTTTCATCGCCGCCTCCGGTGCGCCCGCTTCAGCGCCCTCCCCCGCGAGAAACAGCTTCACGAGGTCGCCGGACTGCGTCGGAATGTTCTTGCCCACATAGTCAATGCGAATGGGAAGCTCGCGGTGACCGCGGTCCACCAGGGCCGCCACCTGCACGGCGCGGGGGCGGCCCAAATCCAGCAGCGCATCCATGGCGGCGCGGATGGTGCGGCCGGTGTTCACCACATCGTCCACCAGAATCACGACGCGGTTGTCCACCGCCGAGGGCATTTCGGTGGGCCGCAAAGGCGGGCGCTGCTCTTTCAAGAGCGCGTCATCGCGGTAGAGCGAGGTGTCGAGCATACCCACGAGGGCGTCGAGGCCGGCCACTTCGCGCAGATTGCGCGCCATTTGCCGGGCCAGCGGCACGCCGCCGTTGGGAATGCCGACCAGGTAGAGCCGGGAGAGATCGCCGTTGCGCTCGATCACTTCGTGGGCCATGCGCAACAGCGCGCGGCGAATCTCGGCGTCAGCGAGCAGCACCGCGGAGTGCGGCGCTTCGGCGGGGGCTTGCGGTAGCGCTTTGCTGGAGGGGGCGGAGGCCAAGCTGCACCTTTGTCCGCCTCACGGGACGGAGTTAAAAGGAGCGAAACGGCGGGCAGCATACCACCCGCGCGGCGCGCCGCCAAGTGCGGGAAGGCAGATGCCAAACGCCGTTTCAGCAACCGCCCCGGGCTCAGAGCTTCGGCATTTCGCCCGGCGCCAGGCAGTCCACGCTGCGGCCCATGCGCCCCCAGCGCATCTTGTGGCGCAGGTTCTCAATCCACAGCAGGGGGTTCAGCAGTTCCAGCCAGCCCCCCGTCCAGTCCCAGGACCAGTAGTTGAGCCCGGTGGGGCCGTGGAGATCCACCAGGCGCACCGTGCCGACAATGCGGCCGTCGTGAGAGTGGTCGCGGTTGTCGCCGATGAAGAGGTAGCGGCCCGGCTCAATGGTGATCTCGCGCATATCCCGGCGGCGGATGCGCGGGTCGTCGAAGACGGCGTGGCGGCAGTCGCCCAGTGTCTCGATATAGACATTGAGGCGGCGTCCGCCGGCATCGGTGTATTGCTGCCCCGTTGGCTCCCAGGGCACCGGTGCGCCGTTCAGAATCAGCCGCTCGCCCCGGTAGGCGACGCGGTCGCCGGGCATACCCACCAGGCGCTTCACGAAGTTGTCGGCGGGCAGATCCGGCGCGCGGTCCACCGGGTAAATGCCGCGCGGGCCGCGCGCAAACTGGAAGACGATCACCTCGCCGCGGCGGGGTGCTCGCAGCCCCGGAAAGCGCCAGTTCATTCCGGGAATGCGCGGGCCATAGACGAACTTGTTGACGAAGACATGGTCCCCGATCAGCAAGGTCGGCAGCATGGAGCCCGAGGGCACATAGAAGGTCTGCAACAAAAAGGTGCGCACGAAGAGCGCCACGGCGACGGCCAGCGCCAGGGTGGGCAGATCGTCGCGCAAAAAGCTGTGGCGCGCGTCCTCTGCGCCCGCGTCCCGCTCCGGGCCCGGCGCGCTCATGCCTCGCCCGAAAGGCGCAGCGCGGCGAGAAATGCCTCCTGCGGAATCTCGACGGAGCCCACTTTCTTCATGCGGCGCTTGCCCTCCTTTTGCTTTTCCAGCAGCTTGCGCTTGCGCGTAATGTCGCCGCCGTAGCACTTGGCCGTCACATTCTTGCGCAACGCGCGCACCGTGGTGCGCGCCACCACGCGCGTGCCAATCGCGGCCTGAATCGCCACTTCGAACATCTGCCTCGGAATGAATTCCTTGAGCTTGCGCGCCAACTCCGAACCCCGGGCCTGCGCCTTGTCGCGGTGCACAATCAGCGAGAGCGCATCCACCGGATCGCCGTTTACCAGCAGGTCGAGCTTCACCAGCGCGGCCGGCTCGTAGCCCTGCAGATCGTAGTCGTAGGAGCCGTAGCCCCGCGTGGCGCTCTTCAGGCGGTCGTGAAAATCTGCGGCCACCTCGCCCAGCGGGAGCTCGTAGCGAAGCTGCACCCGCTGCCCCTGCACGCTGAGATCGCGCTGCCGCCCGCGGCGCTCCTGGCAGAGCGCAATGGCAGCGCCCACATACTCGCGGGGCACATGGATGGAGGCGAGAATCACGGGCTCCAGAATGCGCTCCACCTGGTTCGACGCGGGCAGCGCCGAGGGCGACTCGATTTCCAGCATCTCTCCCGAGCTCAGCTCGACCCGGTAGCGCACCGTCGGCGCCGTGGTGACCAGCGACAGTCCGTATTCGCGCTCCAGCCGCTCCTGGATGATCTCGCAGTGCAAAAATCCGAGAAAACCGCAGCGGAAGCCGAAGCCCAGGGCCGCGCTGGATTCGGGCTCGTAGCGGAAAGAGGAATCGTTCAGGCGCAGCTTTTCCAGCGCGGCCTTGAGATTCGAGTAATCGTCGGAATCCACCGGGTAGAGGCCGCTGAACACCATCGGCTTGACCTCGCGGAAGCCCGGCAGCGGTTCGGGCGCGGGGTCGCGGGCCAAGGTGACGGTATCGCCGATTTTCACCTCGCCCATGCTCTTGATGCCGCAGATGAGCACGCCCACTTCGCCGGCGGCGAGTTCCGGCACCGGGCGCGGATGCGGATCCACCACATCGAGTTCCTGAACCTCGTGCTCGCTGCCCTGGGCCATCAGCCGCACGCGGTCTCCCCGGCGCAGGCTGCCATCCACCACGCGCAGCAGCGCGGCCACGCCCACATAGGGATCGAACCAGGCGTCGAAAATGAGCGCGCGGCAGCACGCCTGCACCGAGCCCGGGGGCGGCGGCACCTCGCGCACGATGCGCTCGAGCAGCGCCTCGACGCCGCTGCCCCGCTTCGCCGAAACCGGCAGCACGCTGTCCGCAGCAAAGCCGATGGTCTCTTCAATTTCGCGGGCGACGCGCGCCGGATCTGCCGCCGGCAAATCAATCTTGTTCAGCACGGGCAAAATCACCAGATCCGCCTCCAGCGCCAGGGCGGCGTTGGCGAGGCTCTGGGCCTCAATGCCCTGGCTGGCGTCCACCACCAGCACCGCGCCCTCGCAGGCCTGCAGGGCGCGCGAAACCTCGTAGGAGAAATCCACATGGCCGGGGGTGTCTATCAGGTTGAGCAGGTATTCGCAGCCGTCGGCAGCGCGCCAGCGCATGCGCGCCGTCTGCGCCTTGATGGTGATGCCGCGCTCCTGCTCCAGCTCCATCTTGTCGAGAAACTGGTCGCGCCGCTCGCGGTCGCCGAGCGCGCCCGTGGCCTCGAGCATGCGGTCGGCCAAGGTGCTCTTGCCGTGATCAATGTGGGCGATGATGCAGAAGTTGCGAATGCGCGCCGGATCTGTGCTCAAGGGGAGAGCGCCTCCAGGAAGTAGTCCCGCGTTCTGCGCAGCCCCTCCTCGGCGGAAATTTGCGGCGACCAGCCCAGCTCCTTCCGGGCCAGGGAGATGTCGGGACGCCGCACTTTGGGATCGTCGGGGGGCAGCGGGCGGTGCACCACGCGGCTTTTGCTGCCGCACAGCGCAATGATGCGCTGTGCGAGATTGAGCATGGAGATTTCCGCATCGCTGCCGATGTTCACAGGCCCCACATAATCCGCGTTCAGCAGCCGCCAGACGCCCTCCACCAGATCGTCCACATAGCAGATGGAGCGGGTCTGAGCGCCGTCGCCGAACACCGTCACATCATCGCCGCGAATTGCCTGGGTGAAGAAGTTGGGAATGGCGCGGCCATCGTCCACCTGCATGCGCGGGCCAAAGGTGTTGAAGATGCGCACAATGCGCGCCTCAATGCCGTGGTGGCGGTGGTAGGCCATGGTCATCGCCTCGGCGAAGCGCTTGGCCTCGTCATAGACGCCGCGAATGCCGACCGGATTCACATTGCCGAGGTAGCTTTCGGGCTGCGGCGAAACCAGCGGATCGCCGTAGCACTCGGAGGTGCTGGCGAGCAGAAAGCGCGCGCCCTTGGCCCGGGCGAGTCCCAGCGCCTTGTGGGTGCCCAGCGAGCCGACCTTGAGAATTTGAATGGGCAGCCGCTCGAAATCCGCCGGGCTGGCCGGCGAGGCGAAGTGCAGGATTGCATCGAGGGAGCCATCCACATACAGGAAGTTCGTGACATCGTAATGGTCGAAAGAAAAGCGCGGATGGCCGAGCAGCGCCTGCAGATTCGAGAGGTGGCCGGTGAGCAGATTGTCGAAAGCCAGCACCTCGCAGCCCTCGTCGAGCAGGCGCCGGCACAGGTGCGAGCCAATGAAGCCCGCCCCGCCCGTCACCAGCACCCGCCGGTTCGCGCCGCTCATGCGCAAAGGCCCCGCGCCGTCCACTCAGCGCCGCTCCCCGGCCACCACCCAGGTATCGAGCCCGCGCTCGCGGGTGAGCCGTTGCGCCATGCGCTGCGCCTCCGCTTTCGTAGCCAAGGGGCCGACGCGCACCTTGTAGCGCGCGTCCCCGAGCCGCGTATCCACCACCTGCGCCGGCACGCCATCCGCCCGCAGCGCATCGGCCATGTTCCGCGCCGAATCTGCCCTGGCGAAGGCGCTCACCTGCACCGAGAAGCGCCCGGCGGGCGGCGCGGACGAGCGCGGCGCGGCGGCGGTGCGTTGCGCCGGGGCGCGGGTGCGCGCGCCGGGCGC
>JAPPPQ010000015.1 GCA_028817435.1 Deltaproteobacteria bacterium | reverse complement strand
CGCCGATGTGCCGATTCTCTGCGATACCTGGTATGAGAAACCCTACACCCACTACGCGCCCGCGCTGGTTGCGCCGCCCGAAGGCGCGGACGCCATTGAAGAATGGCAGCTTTACTGGGAACTGGCGCGGCGGCTGGAATCGCCGATTCGCCTGGCGGGGGGCGAACTGCCCATGGCGCAGCGCCCGCAAAAGGAAGAGGTGCTGGAAATGATGCTGGCGGGCTCGCGCGTTCCCTTTGCCGAGATTCGCAAGGGCCGGGGCGGGCAGATTTTCGAGCAGGTGCAGGTGCGGGTCGCGCCCGCCGATGCGGATTGCGAGGCGCGTCTGGCGCTTGCGCCCGAGGGCATTTGCGAAGAACTGCGCGAGGTGCGCGGCGAAACGAACGGGGCGGGGGCGCACGGGGCGGGCTTCAGCCATCTGCTCATCAGCCGCCGCTTGGGCTTTGTGTATAACTCTTCGGGGCGCGATTTGACTGCGCTGCGCGAAAAGGGCCGCACCAATCCGGCATATTTGAACCCGGCAGATCTGGACGCGCTGGGCGTTGCGCCGGGAGCGCTGGTGGAGATTGAATCCGAGCGCGCCGCCATTTTCGGCGTGGCCGAAGCCGCCGACGATATTCCGCCCGGCGTGGTCTCCATGGCCCACGCCTGGGGCGACCCCGAAGCCGCCCCCAAAGAGGTGCGCGAAGTGGGCGCCAGCACCAATCGCCTGGTGGATAACGCGCGCCACTTCGATCCCATCACCGGCATGGCCCGGCAAAGCGCCATTCCCGTGAACATTCGCCCCGCCCCGCCCGCATGAACGCGCGCCTTCCGGTTGTGCTCTCGTGGAGCAGCGGCAAAGACAGCGCCTGGACCTTGAAGACGCTGCGCGAAGACCCGCGCTACGAAGTGGCCGCGCTGCTCACCACCATCAACCAGAATGCGCGCCGCGTGGCCATGCACGCGGTGCGCGAAGAACTGCTGAAGCAGCAGGCGGCTGCGCTGGGGCTGGATTTGCACATGGTGCAATTGCCCTGGCCCTGCTCCAATGCAGATTACGAACAGCGCATGGGAGTTGCGCTGGAAGAACTCGCGGCGCAGGGGATTCGCGCCATGGCTTTTGGCGATTTGTTTTTGGAAGACATTCGCGCCTACCGGGAGAAGCAACTGGCGGGCACGCCGCTGGAGGCGATTTTTCCCATCTGGGGCCGCGACACGAGAGAGCTTGCGGAAGAAATGATCGCCAGCGGGCTGCGCGCGGTGCTGACCTGCGTGGATCCGAAGCAAATTGACCGCAAGTTTGCCGGGCGCAGCTACGACGGCAGGCTGCTGGCAGAGCTGCCGCAGAGCGCCGACCCCTGCGGAGAGCGCGGCGAGTTTCACACCTTCGCCTGCGGCGGCCCGATGTTCCGGCGCGCCGTTGCCGTTGAAGCCGGCGCAATTACCGAGCGCGATGGCTTTGTCTATGCCGACTTGCGCGCGGCGCGCACGACACGCGCGGCGGGTGGCGCTGCGCTAGCTTCGCCGCCCGGAGGAAAGGAATGAACTTCCAGTGGCCGCCGGAGCAGCTTGCATTTCGGGACGAGGTGGAAGCCTTCATTCGCCAGTGGCGGACGCCGGAACTGCTGCGCGAATACCACGAGAACGAGGGCGGCGGCGGCACGCCGCTGATGCGGCGCTATTACCGCGCGCTGCAAGAGACGGGCTGGATGCAAATGTGCTGGCCCGAGGAAATGGGCGGCGCGGGAAAGAATCCGCTCTACCGCTTCATTTTGATCGAGACTTTCGAATACTGGGGAATGCCCTACGGCAACCTCACCTACACCTCCATTGCACCGGCGCTGGCGGTGCACGGCAGCGAAGAACAGAAGCGGCGCTTTTTGCCGGGCATCTGGAGCGGCGAATACTGCTTTGCCATCGCTTACAGCGAGCCGAACGCCGGCACCGATTTGGCCTCGCTGCGCACCCGGGCCGAAAAGGCCCGGGGCGGCTGGACGATTCAGGGGCAGAAAATCTGGACCTCGCTGGCGCAGCAATCCACGCACATTTGGCTGGCGGCGCGCAGCGAGCCGGATTTGCCGAAGCACCAGGGCATTTCGCTGTTCATCGTCCCCACCGGCAGCGAGGGCGTGAGCATTCGCCCGCTGCGCTGTATGTCGGGCCTGACCACCTACGAGACTTTTTACGACAATGTCTTTGTGCCCGGCGAAAATTTGGTGGGCGGGCGTGGCGGCGGCTGGAACATCGTCATGCACGCGCTGAACCACGAGCGCGTGGGCCTTTCGCCCACCGGCAATTTGGCGCGCCATTACGATTTGCTGGTGGAAGAGCTGCAGCGCAGTGCGCCGCAAAAGCTGCGCGACCCGGTGCTGCGCAACCGTTTGGCCGAGCTGCGCATGGAGCTGGAGCGCCACCGCGCGCTGGCGCTGCGCAACGCGGTGACCATTGCCGATGACGATGTGAATGCGGGGCTGGCCTCCATGGCGAAGGTTTCGGGCAGCGAGCTGCGCCATCGCCTGACCAACCTGGCCATGGACCTGCTGGGCCGCCCCGGCGTGCTGACCGAAGCGGCCGGCGGGCGCGCCGCCTGCGGGGGCCAACAGCAGACCACCTGGCTGATGTCGCCCATTTTGCGCTTCGGCGGCGGAACCAACGAGGTGCAGCGCAGCATTATCGCCGCGCGGCACTTGGGCATGGCGCGGTGAGGCGCTCGTGAATCCGCAACTGGACGAGACGCAGCTGCTGCTGCGCGACACGCTGCGGCAGTTTCTGGAGCGCGAGCTGAGCTTTGACCGCGTGCGCGAATGCGAGCGCGAGGCCCGGGCCGATGCCGCGCTGTGGCGCACGCTGGTGAAGCAGGGCTGGCTCGCCACGCCTTTTCCCGCCGCACTGGAAGGCGGCGGCGGCGGCATGGTCTGCGCGGGCATTCTGGTGGAAGAGTTCTCGCGCCGCGCCGCGCTGATTCCCATCGCCGAGGTGCTGACCGCTGCGTTGACTTTGCAGCGCTGCGGCGCGCCGTGCGGCGGCTTGCTGCGCCGGGTGCTGGCCGGAGAGGCCGTTGTGACTCCGGCGATTCTGGAGTCCGGCGACTCTTTCTACGGCATTGCCGCCGAGGCGCTTCCCGCCGGCACAGCCGCGGCGGGCGAATCTTCCTGGCTGCTGCGCGGCGAAAAGTGCTTTGTGGATTACGCGCAGTTCGCCAGCCACCATCTGGTGGCGGCGCAGTGCGGCGGAGAGCGCGGGCTCTACCTGGTGGAATCGGCCGATCCCGGCGTGAAGTGCGAGGCAACGCCGGCGCTGGGGCGGATTCCCCAGGCGCAGGTGCGCTACGACGGCGCGCGGGCCGTGCGGGCCGCCGGGGCGGAAGCCGTGGGCGAGCTGGTGCGCATTGGCCGCGCGCTCACTTGCGCGCAGCTTCTGGCCTGCATGGAGGTCTCGCTGGAGCAGACCGTCGCCTACACCAACCTGCGGGAGCAGTTCGGGCGGGCGCTCTCTACTTTTCAGGCGGTGCAGCACCACGCGGCGAACATGGCCATGCACTGCGAGGCCAGCCGCTTTCTCACCTACGAGGTGCTGGACGCCCTGGAGCGCCGCAGCGCCGACGACCGGCAGGTGGCGCTGGCCAAAGCCTCGCTCTCCCGGGCTGCGCCCGAGGTGCTGATGACCGGCCACCAATTGCACGGTGGCCAGGGCTTCATCGAGGAGAACGACCTCTACTTCTTCACGCTGCGCGGCAAGGACCGCTCGGTGGCCTGGGGCACCGCCGAAGAATGCCTGGCCCTTGCCGCAACGGGCGTGGAGCAGAAGGCGCGCTGGCTGTGAGTGGGCGGCCCCGCCAGTGGCGGAGGCCGCCCGCCCGCCAGCGGCGCTAGCGGCGCTCGCGCTCGCGGGCCTCGTTCACCCGCAGCGGGCGGCCGTCGAAGTCGTTGCCGTCCAGGGCGCGCATGGCCTCGTCGGCAGCGGAGTCCTCGTTCATCTCCACGAAGCCGAAGCCACGGGACCGTCCCGTGTCGCGGTCGGTGATGACGCGCGCCGAGATGACGGCGCCGTAGCGTTCGAACAGGCTCTGCAAATCGGCGTCATTGGTTCGGAAGGGCAGATTGCCCACATACAGCTTCTTGGGCATTGGGGTCTCTGCGCGGCTGGGGCCCGCGCCTTGGGGTCAGGTTTCCCGGGGGACTCGACCTTTGGCTTGGTTTGATTTCAGAGCGCCCCCCGATCACCGGGCCCGGCGGGCGTTACCAGTGGGGCACCTTACCCCCCCCGCCCCGCCGCCGCAAGCGGTTTTTTTTTCGGGGGCTAGCGGGCGGTGATGGTGGACAGGCGATCCAGCGCCTCGGCGGTGTCGGCGGCGGAGATATTGAGGTGCAGGACGGCGCGGAAGCGCCCCGGCGCAAAGGCGTTGATGAGCAGCGCCCGCTCTGCGCAGGCGCGGGCGAAGGCGGCCTGGTCCTTGACCCGGAACATGACGATGTTGGTCTGCGGCGGGGCCTCCACGGCAAAGCCCAGCGCGGCCAGCCCCTCGGCCAGACGGCGGGCGTTGGCGTGGTCTTCGGCCAGGCGCTGGCGGTTGTGCGAAAGGGCGTAGAGGCCGGCGGCGGCCAGCACCCCGGCCTGCCTCATGCCGCCGCCCAGCATTTTGCGGATGCGGCGCAGCCGCGCGGCGAGCTTTGCCGAGCCGGAGACCAGCGAGCCCACCGGCGCGCCGAGGCCCTTCGAGAGGCAGGTCGAGACGCTGTCGAAGGGCGCGGCGAGCTCTGCCGGGCTGCGCCCGCTGGCAATGGCGGCGTTCCAGAGCCGCGCGCCGTCCAGGTGCAGCGCCAGCCCGGCCTCCCGCGCCGCGGCGACGGCGCTCTCCAGCCGCGCCGGCGGAAAAACCCGGCCCCCCGCGGCGTTGTGGGTGTTTTCGACGGCCAGCACGGTGGTGGGCGCGGTGTGGTCGCTGCTGGCCCGCAAATTGGCGCGCACATCGTCGCCGTCAAACGCGCCCTCTGCCCCCAGCGTCTCCACCTGCAGGCCCGAGAGCGCCGCCGCCGCGCCGGTCTCGTAGCGCAGCAGGTGGCAATCCCGAGAGGCCAGCACCACATCTCCCGGCCGGGTGTGGGCGCGCAGGGCGGCCTGGTTGGCCATGCTCCCCGAAGGGAAAAACAGGCTGGCCGGCTTGCCCAGCAGCTCCGCCGTCCGCCGCTGCAGGCGCTCAATCGAGGGGTCTTCCCCATACACATCGTCGCCCACCTCGGCATCGGCCATGGCGCGGCGCATGGCCCGGCAGGGCAGGGTTACGGTGTCGCTGCGCAGATCCAGGCGCTTCACGGGGCCAGCATAGCCCCAAAATTTCTTTGACTACCCCAGAGCAGCTTCTACTATGATTGCGTTCGAGCCGCGGTCAGACCAGGGAGGCAGAGCCGGGGTAGCAAGCCAATGGGCCGGGGCCGCAGGCCGCCGGCCGTGGGAGGTTCAAGAGGCATCATGGCGCAGAGCAAGGCCGGGAGCGAGATGATCATTTCCAAGGCCCGCACCAAGGCGCTGGTGAAGAAGTGCAACGTGGGCGGCGACTTCTACGACGCGCTGGATGCCGCCACGCGCGACCTGATCCGCAAGGCCGAAGAGCGCGCCCTGGGCAACAAGCGCAAGACGCTGAAGGCGGTGGATGTCGGCCCGTCGCAGAGCAAGCCCGGCAGCGAGATGATCATTTCCAAGGCCCGCACCAAGGCGCTGGTGAAGAAGTGCAACGTGGGCGGCGACTTCTACGACGCGCTGGATGCCGCCACGCGCGACCTGATCCGCAAGGCCGAAGAGCGCGCCCTGGGCAACAAGCGCAAGACGCTGAAGGCGGTGGATGTCTGAGTAGGCCAACCGCAGGCGGGCAGCCGCCTGCGGGCCTCAGTCCGCCTGCGCCTCCGCCCCTGCCGCTTTGGCGTGCAGGGCGTGGCCCACTTGGAACAGCCGCTCGGCGGGGGCGCGGCGCAGCGCATCGGCCAATGAGAGCGCGTGCTCCCGCGCCAGAAACTCCAGCCCCAGGCTGGCGCGGTCCACGGCCTTGCGCAGCGCCTGGGGCATGGTCTCGGGCTCGCCCAAAGGCGCTTCGTCCGCCACGGCTACGCGGTTTACCAGCGCCAGAAAGGCCAGAATGTGGGGGCGGCGCTCCGGCTCGGGCAGCGCGGCAATGGCCCGGAACAGGGCAAAGCCGCCTTCGCCCCCGGTGGGAGCGGGCAGCACCGCCGTCCAGGCGGGCAGCCCGGCGGGGGCGGGGGGCTGCGGCGCTTGCGGCAGCGGCAATTGGGCCAGCTCGCCGGGGGCGAGCCGGGCGTAGATGCGCTTGGCGTCCCCGGCGGCGGGAAAGCCCAGATCGGCCAGCCGCCCGTTGCGCCAGCGCAGCGCCCATTCTTCGGCTTCGGCCCCCTGCTCCCAGGGCACCGCCTGCAGCAGGCGGAAGTAGCGCCAGTAATCGCGCTGAAACAGCACCCGCAGCAGGGCCAGCAAATCGGCCAGATCGTCCTCCGGGCGCAGCGCCAGCAGGTAAAATGCGCCGTCCAGGGTCTGCCCCCCCGGCGGCGGCGACCAGTCTTCGTCGGATTGCAGGCGCAGCAGCACCTGCGCCCTGGCGCGCAGCAGCAGCAGCAGCAATTCCATATCCAGGGCGCGGGCGGCGCGCAGCAGGGCGGGCTCGCCGGCCTCGGCAATGGCGCGCAGCCATTCCTGCGCGCGGGAGAGATCGGGCAGCCAGCCGCGCCAGGCGTCCAGATCCAGCGCGGCGGCCAGTTGCGCCTCGCTGGCGCAGGCGATCAGCCAGGTTGCATCGTCCAGGCCGATTTGCCGCAGCGTGTAGCAGAGCTCGGCGGGCGGCAGCGCGGGCACCACCTGCTCGGGGGATTCCACCAGATCGAGCAGGGCGGCGCGGCGGGCCAGAGGCGCGGCGCAAATGAGCGCGGCCTGCTCCCGGAATCCCAACTGCGCCAGCGCCCGGCGCGCCGCCGCGCGGTCTTCCGCGGCGAGGGCCAGAATGCGCCGCGCGCTCCCGGGATTCGCCGCGCCGCTTTGCAGAGTCGCCACCCCCGCGCAGCCTACCCGCCCCGCCCCATCCGGCCAACGGGCGGGCGCGCCTGCGCGCGGGCCGGCGGGCCAACGACGGGGCGCGCCTGTGCGCGGGCGGCGGCCAACGGCCGGGCGCGTCTGCGCGCGCGCGGGCGGCGGCGCTATGGTGCGGCGGATGTCGGCGCTCGGGGAAATTCGCGCCGCGCTGTCCGGCTTCCGGCCCGCCCTGGCGCCGACGGCGGCGGGGCGCGCGGCGGCGGTGGCGCTGGTGCTGCGCGAGCAGAGCGGCGCGCCCGAGGTGCTGCTGATTCACCGGGCCGAGCAGCGCGGCGATCCCTGGTCGGGGCACATGGCCCTGCCCGGCGGGCGCGTGGATGGCGCGGACGCCAGCGCCGAGAGCGCCGCGCGGCGCGAAACCCTGGAAGAGGTGGGGCTGGATTTGCGCGGCGCTTCCCCCATTTGTCGGCTCGACGATTTGCAGGGGCGGCAGGCCGGGCGGCCCAACGGCATGATCATTTCGGCCTTCGTCTATCACTGCGAAGCGCCCGGCGCGCTGGTCCCCGATGCGCGGGAGGTGCAGGACGCCTTCTTTTTTCCGCTGCAAGAGCTCGCCAACCCCGCGCGCCACATCCGGCGGCGCTTTCGGGACAGCGGCGGCGCGGAACTGCCGGGCATTGTCGTGGGCGATCCCGCCCGCCACATCGTCTGGGGACTCACCTACCGCTTCATCCAGGATTTTCACCGGGCCATGAAGCGCCCCTTTCCCGCGGACTCTGCCTAGCCCAGGGCGAAAGCGGCGACGGCCTCGTTGAAGCCCTGGGGGTTGTCGGTCATGACCGAATGGGCGGCGCGGGGCACCACGGCCAAGCGGCCCTGCGGAAGCGCCCCGGCCATGCGCTCGGCGGCATCGGCGCCCAGCACATCGGAGGCCGCGCCGCGCACCACCAGCGCGGGGCAGGGGACGCTGCGGCAGGCGGCCCAGAGCCGCGCCGAAGTCTCGCGCTCCTGCGCCTCTTGAGCGGCGGCGTCTTGCGCCCCGGAAAGCTGCATGGCAAAGCGCGGGTCGAGCTTGCGGAGGTAGCGGCCGTCCTCCCGGACGCGCAGCTCGCTGCGGGCCATGCGCGCCAGCACCCGCGCCGGGGCGGCGGGATAATTGTGGGCGAGCAGGCGCTCGTATTCGCCGGCATCGGCGAAACTGCCATCGCCGCCCGCGCCGCGCTGCGCCACCTCCATGCGAATGCGCGAAGTGCCGCGCGCATCGTGCTCGGGGCCGGTATCCACCACCACCAGGCCGGCCAACTGCGCGGAATGCGCGCCGGCAAAGAGCAGCGCCGTGCGCCCGCCCAGCGAATGGCCGACGAGCACCATGCGCGCAATGCCCAGCGCCCGCACCACGGCCTCCAGGTCGCGCACATGGTCGTCGTAGTGGTAACGCAGCGCAGCGTCGTGGTCGGAATCGCCGTGGCCGCGCAAATCCAGCGCCAGCACCCGGTAATGGGGAGCGAGCAGCGGCGCGAGATCGTCCCAAATGTGCGCGTCGTTGCCGAAGCCGTGCACCAGCAGCAGCGGCACGCCCTCGCGGCTCCATTCCAGCAGGTGGAGCTGCAAGCCATCCGCGCCCGCAACGCGCTGCGAAACCGGCTGCATGGCCCCTATGCTAACCCAATCCCGCCTGCGGAAGCTGCTAGAATGCCGGCAGGAGAAACCCCATGAATGTCAGCAAACTGGGGCAGGTGTTCACGCCGCCCGGGACGGTGGCCAGAATGCTGAAGCTGAGAAAGAACCGGGGCGCTGTGCTGGAGCCCAGCGCGGGAGGCGGGGCGTTCATGAGCGCGCTGGAACCCGGCGCAATCGGCATTGAGATTGACCGGAAGGTCATTCGGGACCAGCGCATCCTGGCCGGGGATTTCTTCTCCTACCCGCTGGAGAATCGCTTCCAAACCATCATCGGGAATCCGCCGTATGTCCGCTACCGGGATATTGAGCAGGCCACCAAGCGGTTGCTTCCCATGGAGTGGTTCGACCGCCGCAGCAACCTCTACCTGTTCTTCATTGCCAAATGCATGGCCCACCTCGACAAGGGCGGGGAGCTGATCTTCATCACGCCCCGGGATTTTCTCAAGAGCACCAACGCCAAGAAGCTCAACAGGGAGCTGTCCGCCCAGGGATCCTTTACGCACTTCACGGAACTCGGAGACGCGCTGATTTTTGACGGCTACACACCCAACTGCGCCATTTGGCGCTGGGAAAAGGGGCGGAAGAGCCGGCGAATCGAGGGCGGAAAGATGTTCTGCTGCCAGGACGGACAAATCTGGTTCGGCAGCAGCCCCGCAAGCGGAGAGCGGCTCGGAGACTACGCATCTGTAAAAGTCGGGGCAGTATCCGGGGCGGACTCCATCTTCGCAAGCAACCGCCACGCCAATGTCGAAATGGTCTGCTCCACAACCCGAAGCACCGGAGAGACGCGAAAGATGATCTACAACAAGCGCTGCACTTACCTGGAGCAATACAAGAGCGCGCTGCTTCGGCGGCGGGTGCGGCATTTCGACGAATCCAACTGGTGGCAGTGGGGCCGGGGCTACCACAGCCAGCAAGGCGAACGGGTATATGTCAACTGCAAGACCCGGAACGCCAAACCCTTCTTCGTCAGCGAAGCGGAAGCTTACGATGGCTCCATGCTGGCGCTGTTTCCCAAAAACGGACTGCGCGCGAGCAAGGTTGCGGACGCCCTGAACCGAACCGACTGGGACGAACTGGGATTCGCGTGCGACGGAAGGCTGCTCTTCACGCAAAAGAGCCTGGCGAGCGCCCCCATCGCGGCAATCCTGTAAAGGAGCATTCCCATATCCACCATCGAAACGACACCGGAGCTCGTGCGCGGCGTGTATGCGCGGCTGCGCGAGCGGCTCGAAGTGGTGCGGCGGCGGCTGGGCCGCCCGCTCAGTTGCGCGGAGAAGATTTTGCTGGGGCATTTGGATGACCCCGAAGGCCAGGCGCTCTCGCCCGGAGAGAGCTGGCTGGCGCTGCGGCCGGACCGCGTGGCCCTGCAGGACGCCACCGCCCAGATGACGCTGCTGCAATTCATTTCCTCGGGGCGCGGGGAAACCGCAGCGCCCACCACGGTGCACTGCGATCACTTGATTCAGGCGCGGGGCGGCGCGGCGCAGGACATGGACGCGGCGCAGGTGAGCAACCGCGAGGTCTATGACTTTTTGCGCACGGCTTCGGCGCGCTACGGCATTGGCTTCTGGAGTCCCGGCGCGGGCATCATTCACCAGGTGGTGCTGGAGAATTACGCCTTTCCCGGCGGCATGATGGTGGGGACGGATTCGCACACCCCCAATGCCGGCGGTTTGGGAATGTTCGCCTGCGGGGTGGGCGGGGCCGACGCCGTGGATGTGATGGCGGGCTTTGCCTGGGAGGTGCTTTACCCCAAGCTGGTGGGCGTGCGGCTGCGGGGCGCGCTGCAAGGCTGGGCCGCGCCGAAGGATGTGATTCTCAAAGTCTGCGAGATTCTCACGGTGAAGGGCGGCACGAATCGCGTGGTGGAATACTTCGGGCCGGGGGTGAACTCGCTCTCTTGCACCGGCAAGGCGACGGTGGCCAACATGGGCGCAGAGCTGGGCGCCACCACTTCAATCTTTCCCTACGACGAGCGCATGGCGCTTTACCTGAAGGCGACCGAGCGCGGCGAACTGGCAGACCTGGCCGGCGAAAACGCCGATTTGCTGTGCGCCGATCCCGAGGTGGAGGAAAACCCGGAGCGCTTCTTCGACGAGATTGTCGAGATTGATCTGGCCGGGCTGGAGCCCCACATTGTGGGGCCGCACACGCCGGATCTGGCGCGGCCGGCGTCGCACATGGCGGCGGACTGCGAAAAGCAGGGCTATCCGGCGCAGCTCAGCGCGTGTTTGATCGGAAGCTGCACCAACTCGAGCTACGAGGACCTTTCCCGGGCGGCGGATGTGGCGCGGCAGGCCACGGCGCGGGGCATCCGCGCCCGCGCCGAGCTCTGGTGCACCCCCGGCTCCGAGCAGATTCACCAGACCATCCGCCGCGACGGCCAGCTAGAGGCGCTGGAAGCCATCGGCGCGGTGGTGCTGGCCAACGCCTGCGGCCCCTGCATCGGCCAGTGGAAGCGCGACGGCATCCAAGAGGGCGACGCCAACGCAATTCTCACCTCCTTCAACCGCAACTTTCCGAAGCGCAACGACGGCAACCCCGAAACGCTGGCCTTCATCGGCAGCCCGGAAATTTGCGTGGCTTACGCGCTGGCGGGAACGCTGGCTTTTGACCCGCAACAGGACGAACTGCAAGCGGCGGATGGCTCGCACTTCCGGCTCGCGCCGCCCGCCCCCGCTCCGGAGATTCCCGAGCACGGCTTTGCCAAAAGCAGCGCGGGCTACCTTGCGCCGCCGCCCGCGGCCGAGCGCAGCCGGGTGCAGGTGCAGATTGCGCCGGACTCCGAGCGCCTCGCTTTTCTCACGCCTTTTGACGCCTGGGACGGCGGGGACTTTGTGGAGTTGCCGCTGCTGCTGAAGGCGCGGGGCAAGTGCACCACCGATCACATCTCCATGGCCGGCCCCTGGCTGCGCTACCGCGGCCACCTGGACAAGATCAGCGACAATATGTTTTTGGGCGCGCAGAATGCCTTTACCGGCGAGGCCGGGCGCGGGCGCAATCTGCTGAGCGGCGAGAGCGGCCTGCACTTCGCCGCCATTGCCCGCGATTACAAAGCGCGCGGCCTGCGCTGGGTGGTGGTGGGCGATGACAATTACGGCGAGGGCTCCAGCCGCGAGCACGCCGCCATGGAGCCGCGGCACCTGGGCTGCGCCGCCGTCCTTGCGCGCAGCTTCGCGCGCATTCACGAGACCAATTTGAAGAAGCAGGGCGTGCTGCCCCTTACTTTCTGCAATCCCGCGGATTACGACCAGGTGCGAGAAACGGACCGCATCAGCATCACCGGGCTGGCGGCGCTTGCGGCGGGAAAGCGGGTGCAAGCCGCCCTGCACCGCGAAGACGGCGGGCGCTTTGATTTCGAGCTGCAGCACACGCTGAACGCGGAGCAACTGCAGTGGTTCCGGGCGGGCAGCGCGCTCAATCTGCTGCGCTCGTAATGGCCGCCCCGGCGGAAGCGGCGGAGCCGGGACTCTTCGCGCGGCTGCGCGAGGTGGCCGCAGAGGTGACGCGCCGCGCCCGCCATGTGCGCATTGCGTCCCATCGCCTGGAAGAGCTGGCCGGCGTGCTGGCGCGGAAGCGGCCGGAGGCCGGCGGCAGCGATCCCGCCCACTTCCGGGGCGGCGGCGAGGCTGCGCGCCTGGCCTTTGTGCTCACGCTGAATGCCGTGAACTTCGGCTCGGGCTGGTTTCCGTTTTTGAACAAGCGCCCCGGCCGCTCGGGCTACCTGACCCTGGCCGCCGCGCTGCGCGATCACTTCCGCGTCCATGGCCCCTGGAGCGCCACCGCGCTGCAGCAGCTGGGCGCTGCCGATTGCGCCGCCGTCTTCGGCCAGCCGCTGACGGCCCCGCTGGACGAGCTGATGCAGCTCTTCGCCCAGGCGCTGCGCGATCTCGGCGCTTTTTTGGCGCGCGAACACCGCGGCCGCTTCGCCGGCCCCATCGAGCGCGCGGGCGGCTCTGCCGAAGCGCTGGTGCAAGAGCTGGCGCAGATGCCGCTCTACCGGGATGTGGCGCGCTACCAGGGCTTCGCGCTGCCCTTTTACAAGCGCGCGCAACTGGCGGCCGCCGACCTGGCGGAGGCATTTGACGGGCGCGGCCCCGGGCGCTTTGGCGATTTGGATCAGCTCACGCTGTTCGCCGACAACCTGGTGCCCCATGTGCTGCGCATGCTCGGCGTGCTGGTGCTGGATGCAGAGCTGATTTCGCGCTGCGACGCCGGCGAGCTCATTGAATCCGGCAGCGCCGCAGAGGTGGAGCTGCGCGCCGTGGCGCTGCACGCGGTGGAGCTGCTGGCCGGCTCTTGCGCGCGGCGCGGCTGGCCGGTGGCGCCGCGCCGCCTGGACAATTTGCTCTGGTGGCAGGGGCAGAGCGCGCGCATCAAGGCCCGCCCGCGCCACCGCACGCGCTGCACCTTCTACTAATGCCCCCCGGCGCGCCCGGCGCAGAGAGGAAGCCGCAAATTCTGGACGGCCAATTCTTCGCAATGCTCGCCCTGCTGGCCGCGCTCTGCGCGCTGGCCTGGTGGCGGGGCGGGGGCGATTTGCTGCGCAGCGGACTGGGCGAGGGCCTTGCCGCCCTGCTGCGCTACGGGCTGATTTTCGCCGTCTCGCTCATGGCGGCGGGGATGGCGCAGGCGCTGATTCCCCAGGCGCGCATGGAGGCGCTGCTGGGCGCAAAAGCGGGGCTGCGCGGCATTCTCATTGCCACCGCGGCGGGGGCGCTCACGCCCTCCGGGCCTTTTGTGTCCATGCCGCTGGCCGCCGCCATGCTGCGGCTCGGCGCAGCGCCGGGCGCGGTCACCGCCTATCTCTGCGCCTGGTCTCTGCTGGCCCTGCACCGCTTTGTGGCCTGGGAGCTGCCCCTGCTGGGCGCGCGCTTCGCCGCGCTGCGTTATGCCGTCTGCATTGCCCTGCCCGTTGCGGCCGGCCTGCTGGTGCGGGCATTGCAGCGCCTGGCCACGCCCCCGCCCCCCGGTTGATTTTTCGGCCGCCCCTGGAGACGCGCCGCTGCTCGGCTACTCTTTTTGCGAGCTATTGCCACGGGAGGTCGGCTTGACCATGGCGAAGAAGACGCGAAAGAAGGGCCGCAAGGCGACTCGCAAGAAGACCCGCAAGACGGCGCGGAAGAAGTCCACGCGGAAGAAGACGGCCCGCAAGAAGGCCGCCCGCAAGAAGACCTCGCGCAAGAAGGGGCGCAAGAAGGCCGCGCGGAAGAAGAAGGCCACGCGCAAGAAGGCCCGGAAGAAGGCGCGCAAGGCCGGACGCAAGAAGGCGCGGAAGAAGACGGCGCGCAAGAAGGCCGCCCGCAAGAAGCCCAAAAAGGCCGCGCGCAAGCCGGCCCGCAAGCCCGCGCGCAAGAAGCCCTCTGGCGGCGCGCCGGGCGGCGGCAACGCCGGCAACGGCGGGGCGCCGGGGGGCGGCCTCGGCAACCCTTTCACGGGCGGCACCGAGGGCGACGCGCAGCCGCCCCTGCGCAACTTCGCCACGCAGCACGCGCTGAGCCGCCTGCGCTAGCGGCGCAGCGGGCACCCGCCGCGCCGCCCCCCACAGCGGGGGACGGCGCGGGGCGGGGTGTGCCCGGGCGCGGCGGCGCTGGGCCGGGGGGCGCTGCGCCGGAGCCGCCGGGGGACGGGCCTGCCGTCCATCTCTTCGACGCCCATGTCTATATCTTCCGGGCCTGGGCGGTCATGCCCGAAATGGCCGCGCCGGACGGCGCGCCCACGGGGGCGGCCTACGGCTTCGCCAACACGCTGCTGCGCTATCTGCGCCGCCGGGGGCCGCGCTTTGCGGCCTGCTGCTTCGATCACTCTTTTCGCAGCTTCCGCAACGAGATTTTCCCGGATTACAAAATCTCCCGGGGCGAGGAAGCGCCGCCGGACCTGGCGCCGCAGTTTGCGCTGTGCCGCCAGGTGGCCGGGGCGCTGGGCCTGACCGCGCTGGAAGCGCCGGGCTACGAGGCCGACGATGTAATTGCGACGCTGTGCCAGCGCCTGCGGGCCGGGGGCGCGCGGGTGGTGGTGGTGAGCTCGGACAAGGATCTGTGCCAACTGGTGGCTCCCGGCGTGAATTTCTACGACCTGCAGCGCGATGCAGTGCTGGACGAAGGGGGCGTGCGCGCCAAGTTCGGCGTGGCCCCGGAGCAGATTCCCGATTATCTGGGCCTGGTCGGCGATACCGCCGATGATTTGCCCGGCGTGCCGGGCTACGGGCGCAAGAGCGCCGCCGCCGCGCTGACCGCCTTCGGCAGCATTGAGAGCATTCCCGCCGAGGCGGCGGCCTGGGCAAAGGCCCCCGTGCGCGGCGCGGAGCGTCTGGCGCGGCAAATTGCCGGGCACCGCGCCCAGGCGCTGCGGATTCGCCAGCTGGCCACGCTGGTGCGCGAGGTGCCCGGCCTGCCGCAGCGGCGCGGCGAGCTGGCCTGGCGCGGGGTGAATCGCCCGGCCTGGAGCAGCCTGTGCCAGCGCCTCGGCTGGCGGCGCATCGCAGAGCGCGCGCACTTCGCGCCGCAGGGCGCGGGCGCGCCGGACTAGCGCGGGGCGGGCGCGGCGTTAGTCGCTGCGCTCGCCGCTGGCGCGGGGGGCGGGGCGGTCTGCCGAGGGGTAGCGGCGCGGGCGGTCGTCGCCGCGGCGGTCGTCGTAGCGCCGCTCGCCATCGCGCCGGTCGTCGGAGTAGCGGCGCGGGGGGCGGTCGCCATCGGGATAGCGGCGGGGGCGGTCGTCGGCCGAGGGATAGCGGCGCGGCCGGTCATCGCCGCGCCGGTAATCGTCCCGCCGGTCATCGGGGCGGCGGTAGTCCTCCCGGCGCTCGCCGTCCCGGCGCTCGTCGGGGCGGTGGGGGCGCTCGCGGCCATCGGCATCGAAAGAGCGGCTGGCCCGGTAAGAGACGCAGGCGGGGCAGAAGCAGCCGGAGCTTCCCAGAGTCAGGTGGGTCAGGCCGTGCAGCCGGTCGCCGTCCCGGTCGAACTTCTCGACGATGCGGTCGAAATCCCGGGACAGCGCCTTTTCGTAGCGGCCATAGACGGCGTTGGCGACGAGGCTGGCCGCCTGCAGCATGCGGGTGCGGGCGGCGGGGGCGAAGGTGGGCACATCGGCCAGGTTGCGGGCTTCGGACCAGCGCGTGCCCTCGCGCAAAATGCGGTCGCCCAGCAATTCCGCGTGCTCGCGGTAATTCGCCTCGGAGGCCACCACCAGCCCGCGCTGGGTGTTGCCGCCCTGGTGCAGCCGCACCAGCATCAAATCGAAGCGGCTCACCAAATCTTCAAAGGCAATCTCGTAGGGGTCGCGGGCATCGTGCTGGGATTCGGCCCATTCCTTCTCCACCACCGTGGCGAAGAGCCGGGGGTGGGTGGATTCGGCAATCAGGTGGTAGCAGCGCTCCAGCAGGGCGCGGCGCGCGTTGCCGTCTATCTGGCTGTAGGGCAGCACCGGGCGCTCGCCCTGGGGCACGCGCAGGGCCGAGGCGCGCAGCGGCACCTCCCCGCTGTCGGGAAAGGCCGACTGCACGGCCAGGTCCAGCTCCCGGCGCAGCCAGTAAGCGCCGCGCTCGAAGATGGCCAGGCCCGCCAGGACCAGGTTTTTGGAGTCGCCGTGAGACCCCGATTCGCTCAGATACAAGAGATACATCTGCGGGATATCCTCAGGTGTGGGACGCAGCCGGCTGGGCCCGAAGCCCTGGGGACCCTGCGCATGTAGTCCTGCCAGCCGGGGGACATTCTGCCCCGCCCCGGCGCGCCCGTCAACCCCGCCAGCCTTTTTTGGCCCCACGGGGGGCGAAAAAAAATCGGCCGGCGCGCCCGCTTCCCGCACCGGCGGGGGCCAAAGCGGTATAGAATGGGGGGCCGGGCGGCGTGCGCCCGGGGCCGCCCGGCGGCGCGCGAAACCGGAATCCCGCGAGGGAAAAGGAGGGGCTGATGGAAATCATCACCACGATGGCCGGCTGGGAGTTCATCCTGCGCTGGCTGCATTTCATGGCCGGCGTCACCTGGATCGGCATTCTCTACTACTTCAACTTCATCCAGACCCCATTCTTCGCCACCGATCTGGGCGCGCAGGCAAAGAGCGCCATGACGCGGGGCCTCATGCCCAAAGCCATGTGGTGGTTCCGCTGGGGCGCCATGTTCACCTTCCTGACGGGCTGGATCATCGTGTTGATGAAGCTGCACGGCCCGCTCACCCTGGGCGATGCCTACATGACCCTCATTCTCACCGGCGGCGCGCTGGGCACGCTCATGTGGTTCAATGTGTGGTTCGTAATCTGGCCGGCGCAGCGCGACTTTGTGATTCAGAGCGCCGAGCAGCAGGCCGCGGGCGGCGAGGCCGTGGCGGGCACGCCGGAAAAGGCGGCGCTGGCGGCCCGGGCCTCGCGCACCAACACGCTGTTCTCCATTCCCATGCTCTTCTTCATGGGATCGGCGAGCCACTGGCAAGCGCTGGCAAACGGCCAGGGCGATCTGCTCCGCTACTGGCTGCCCGTGCTGGCCGCCGTGCTGGCGCTGGAGCTGAACGCGCTGGTGGGAACCGGCAAGCGCCAGAACTACCTGGCGAAGCACACCTCCACCATCCACGCCGGAGTCGCGCTGACCGTGCTGCTCTTCGTCATCGGCGCGGTTCACACCGTCTAGCTTTCACCAAATGCCGCGAACGCCGCGGCCCGCGCCGCCGTCAACGCGGCGGCGCGGCCGTAGCGGGGCCGGGCGCGGCGGCCTGCAAGAAGGCGTGCAGCGCGGGCAAATCCGGCGCGAGGTGCGGCAGCGCGATCATGCTGTTGGTATCGCGCAGCGGCTGGTAGCCGGGCGGATACTCGTTGCGCAGCACCTTGGCCTCGAGCAGTGCCATGCTCGCGCCGGCCAGCGGCGGCCCGATGGGTCCCGCCCGGCCCGGCTGTTGCGCGTGGTGGCAAGCGCCGCAACTGATGCGATAAATGGCCGCGCCCCGGCGCAACTGCGCGTCCTGCGAATCCGGCTCTGCCTGCGAGCAGGCCCATGCGCCAAGAGCGCCGCACAGCGCCAGCGCGGCGAGCCCAATGCAATTGCGCTGCCCGCGCCGCTTCTGCCCGCGCATTTTCCGCGCCCTCCTTCCGCGCCTGCCGCGGCCTGCGGCAGCGTAGCCCGTTATGCTGCGCGGCGATGCGCGGCGGCTGGCGAACGCGGGCAAATGTGCTGACGGGATTGCGCCTGCTGGCCGCCCCGCTGTTGGCCGATGCATTGCTGCGGGGCGCCCCCGCCATGGCGCTGGCGCTGTTTGGGTTCGGCGTAGCCAGCGATTTGCTGGACGGCTGGCTGGCGCGGCGCGACGGCGCGGCCAGCGCGCTGGGCCGCCTGCTGGACCACGCCTGCGACGCCTGCTTCGTCGTCTTCGGCCTGGCCGCCCTGGCCGCGCGCGGCGAGCTGACGCCCTGGCTGGCGCCGCTGGTGGCCCTGGCCTTTTTGCAATACGCGCTGGACTCGGGCGCGCTGCGCGGCTTGCCGCTGCGGCTCAGCCAATTGGGGCGCTGGAACGGCGTCGCCTACTTCGCCCTGCTCGGCGTGCCCGTGGTGCGCGACGGCCTGCAGCTCGGCTGGCCCCCCGCCCACTGGGTGGCCATCGGCGGCTTCGCGCTGCTGGCCTCTACGCTGCTCTCCATGCTCGACCGCGCCGCCGCCCTGTTGCGCAAAGGCGCGCGCTAGCCCTGCGTGCCGAAGAGCGCGCGGTTTGCGCGGCGCAAAAACAGCAGGCCGATGGCGGCGTTGAAGAGCAGGAAGAAGTTGTGCTGCACGAAGCCGAAGGCGGCGACGCGGCCCGCGTCCTGCTCCGGCATCAGCACCGTCCACAGCGAAATGGCGGCGGCGCGGAACGGCCCGGGAATGAGCGTGCCGAAGAAAATGATGGGAAGCGCGCCCAGCATATCCAGCAGCGGAACCTCCACGCCGAAAAGCTCGGCGGCCCGCGCATAGACCCAGACCGCGGCCAGCAGCGCGGGCGAGCGCAGCAGCATAATCACGCCGTAGCGCCAGGCCGGAGCGTGGCGAAAGGCGTGAAAGAGCTGCCGCCCGCGCGACGCAAAGCGATTGAAGCGCGCGCCGCGGAAAAACCACACGAAGAGCGCGAAGAACAGCCCGGCAATGAGGGCAATCCAGGGAATTGCGCCGAGGGCGGCGGGCAGCGAATCTCCCGAGAGATTCCAGCCCAGCAGCGCCCAGCAGAGCAGATAGTAGAACTCGCAGAACATGATGAAGAGCAGGCTGGAGGCGAGCTGCAACCCCGGCACGGCTTCGCGGCGGTTCAGGTAAAGGGCGATGGCGCCCTTGCCCACCTGTTCGTTCAGAATGGAAATGATGTAGCTGCTGGCGCGCAGCGGCAGCAGGCTGCCGTAGGAAATGCGCGCGTTGAACCAGTTGACCGCGCGCCACAGCACCAGCGTATCCACCGCCAGATACAGCAGCGAATAGGGAACCATGAGCGCCAGCCACGCCGTCCAGTTGACCGAGGCGAAGACCTCGGCCAGATAGGGCAGCACGCCGCGCTCGCCCGCGGCCCGCGCAATGCGCCCGTAGAGATAGGCGAAGCAGGCCAGCGAAATGGCCCAGGGCAGCAGTTGCTTCCAGAGCGCCGTGCGCCGCGCGCCGCTCATGCCGCGCGCTCCGCGGAGCTTGCGCCGAGGCTTGCGCGCAGAGTCTCGTCCAGAGAATGCAGCGCAATGCCCAGGCGGCGCAGCGCCGGCTGCGGATCCACGCAATCGTCGTGCTCCAGCACGCCCAGCATGGCGCGGGTGAGCGGCGGCTCGGCCAGGCGCTCGGCCAGCGCGGCAAAGAGCCGCAGCGCCCCGAGCGGCAGCGGGAGAATCCGGGGCGGGCTTTGGCCCAGCGCGCGGGCGGCCCGCGCCAGCAGGGCGCGGCGGGGCAGGCTCTCCGGCCCGGCGAGATCCAGGCTGTGCGATTGCGCCGAACGGTCCGCAAGGGCGGCGCGGATGGCGGCGATCAGATCCCGCGCATCCAGGGGCTGCTCCAGGCTCGCGCCGCCCCTGGGCAGCAGCGCAACGCGCGCCTGGGCGCGGCGGCGCAGCGCGGCGGCGGCCAGCTCGCCGGGGCCCAGCACCATGGGCACGCGCAGCGCCGTCACCGGCGTTGCGCCCCCGCGCAAAATTGCCTCGGCCCGCGCCTTCGAGGCCAGGCAGGCGTTGGGCGAATCTTCCGCCGCGCCGAGAATGCCGATCCACACAATGCGCCGGGTGCCGCAGCGCTCCGCCGCGCGGGCCACCGCCTCGGCAATTCGCTCATGGGCGTCCCGATAGCGCGCACTGCGCGTCTCCCGCAAAATGCCGGCCAGGTGCACAAAGCCCGCGCAGCCCGCGCCGGCCTGGGCCAGCGATTCCGCATCCAGGCGCGGCGCGCGGTGAATCTGCGGCTGCCACTGCGGGGGCAGCGCGCGCAACTGCGCTTCGGCCCGGGCCGAGCGCACCAGCGCCCGCGCCGGCCAGCCCCCCGGCGTGCACAGCAGCGCCCGGCCCAAGTGGCCGTTGGCGCCGATCACCAACATCGAATCCCGCGCGTCTTCCACCCGCGCAATGCTACCACCGCATGCGGTATGTTTCGCGCCATGGCCGCCGAGTTGCGCGATTTCTACCGCCAGGTGCGCAGCGCCAGCGAAGCGTTGGCGAAGCCCCTTTCGCCCGAGGATCAGACTCCGCAATCCATGCCGGATGCCAGCCCGGTGAAGTGGCACCTGGCGCACACCACCTGGTTCTTCGAAACCTTTGTGCTGGAAAAGGCGCTGCCCGGCCACGCGCCATGCGATCCCGCCTATCGCGTGCTCTTCAACTCTTACTACAACAGCGTGGGCGAGCAGTTTGCAAGACCGCAGCGCGGGCTGGTGACCCGCCCCGGCATCGGCGAGGTGCGCGATTACCGGCAGCGCGTGGACTCGCACATGGAGAAACTGCTGACGCGCGGCGCGCTTTCGGATGAACTGGCGCGGGTGGCCCTGCTCGGCCTGCACCACGAACAGCAGCACCAGGAGCTGATCGTCACCGATCTCAAGCACCTGCTGGCGCAAAACCCCACGCACCCCATTTACGGCGCGTGCAACGCGGCGGGCGGCGGCGCGACAAGCGGCGAAATCGGCGAAGACAATGGCAGCGCGGGCCGTGGCCGTGGAGGCGGCGCACGCATTCGCGGCGGCGCTGCGGATGCAAGCGGCAGCGCCGAAAGCAGCGACGGCGCGCCGCCGCTTGCGTGGCGGCGCGTTTCCGCCGGGCTGCGAGAGTTCGGGCACGGCGGCGCGGGCTTCGCCTTCGACAACGAGGGGCCGCGCCACCTGGCCCACCTGCACGGCTTCGAGCTGGCGAGCCGCCCGGTGACCGCAGGCGAATACCTGGAATTCATGGCCGACTCCGGCTATCAGCGCCCCGAGCTCTGGCTCTCCGACGGCTGGGCCGCCGTGCAACGGCACGGCTGGCGCGCGCCGCTCTACTGGCAGCAGGACGGCGCGTGGTTTCACTACACGCTGGCCGGCCTCGCACCCGTTCACCCCGCCGAGCCCGTAACCCATGTATCCGCCTACGAGGCCGATGCCTACGCCCGCTGGGCGGGAGCGCGGCTGCCCACCGAGCTTGAATGGGAAGCAGTAGCCGCAGACACCCCGCTGCGCGGCCACTTCGCCGAACACCGGCGCTTCCACCCCGCCCCCGCCTCCGAGGCCGCTCCCGCCGCAGAGTGCGAAATGCTGCAGCTCTACGGCGATGTCTGGGAATGGACCGCCAGCGCCTACGCGCCCTACCCCGGCTACACCGCCCCGCCCGGCGCACTCGGCGAATACAACGGCAAATTCATGGCCAACCAACTCGTGCTGCGCGGCGGCTCCTGCGCCACCCCGGCGCGCCACATCCGCGCCACCTACCGCAACTTCTTCTACCCCGACGCCCGCTGGCAATACAGCGGCATCCGCCTCGCCCGCAACTCGGAGCAGTGAATCGGTGAAGCGCGCATCCCCCCGAAACCTCTTCTACGGCGATTGCCTGGATATCCTGCAAAGCGGGCAGATTGGCCGGGAGAGCGTGGATATGATCTATTTGGATCCGCCTTTCAATTCCAAGGCGAAATACAATGTCATCTTTGGCAGGGGCGAGGACCGCGCGCAGACCGAGGCATTCCGCGATCTCTGGACCTGGAATGCGGAGGACGAGGACAGCTTCGCGCGCGTGGCGCAGGGCGATGATCGGAAATTGACCGCGGCCATTGAGGGCTTTCGCCAGATTCTGGGGCCCACGGGGATGCTTTCCTATCTGCTCTACATGGGCGAGCGCCTGTTGTTGCTTCGGGATGTGTTGAAGCCGGGCGGCAGCCTGTATCTGCACTGCGACCCCACGGCTTCTCACTATCTGAAGATTCTGCTCGATGCAGTATTCGACGCCCGGCATATCTCGAACGAGATTATCTGGTGTTTTCGCGGGGGCGGCGTTCCCCGGCGCGCCTTCGCCCGAAAGCACAATGTAATTTTCTTCTACTCCAAGGGAAAGGCGAAGGCATTCAATCCCCAATACATGGAGTATTCCGACGCGTCCAAAAAGCTGGTGGAAAGCCGGGGCGGCGTCAGCATAGACAACACCGCCCGAGACTTGGAACGCGGCGCGCACATGACCGATTGGTGGGCGGACATCAATTCGCTGCAAACCTGGTCTCCCGAACGGCTCGGCTACGACACACAAAAGCCCCTGGCGCTGCTGGAGCGCATGATCCGGGCCTCCAGCAATGAGGGGGATGTGGTGCTCGATCCTTTCTGTGGCTGCGGAACCACAGTGGATGCGGCGGAGAATCTCGGCAGGCGCTGGATTGGCGTGGACATCAGCTATCTCGCCATAGACCTGATTCAGCACCGCTTGGCCGACCGCTATGGGAAGAAACTGCTCGAAAAGATCCGCGTCTCCGGCATTCCCACCGACCTGGCTGGCGCAGAACACCTGGCGCGGCGCACGCTCTACAACATCACCGGCTCGGAGCCGCAAGACCTCGATGCCGCATGGCAAATGGCGACGCGCGCGGGCGCAAGGGGAGAAAAGCACGGCAAGAATGCGGGCCGCTTTGAGTTTCAGCGCTGGGCCTGCAGTCTCATAGACGCTGTTCCCAATGACCGCGAGATTGGCGACGACGGAGTTGACGGTATATTGCTCTGGCCGGACCGCGAGGGTGCGAATCCGCTTCGCGGCGCCGTCCAGGTGAAATCCGGCGCGATTCGCCCCGACGATGTGCGCGCGCTGGGCAATCAACTGAACGGCGCATATGAAGCCGCCATTCTGATTGGCTTGCGCGAAGCCGGCGGCGATACCATTCGCCGCATCTGCGCCCGCAAGGGAAACTGGACTCACGCTTGGACAGGCAAGCGCTACCCCCGGTTGCAGGTATGGTCCGCCGAGGCGCACTTCCAGGGAAAGCGGCCCGATATGCCCCAACCCATCGTCCCCTACACCAAAGCCGCCCGCGCCGCCCTCGGCAAACAGAAGCCAATGCTCTGAACACAATCAGCCCAGGGCGGCGCGGAGGAAGGGGGCGGTTTGGCTCTGGGGGGTGTGGGCGATTTGTTCGGGGGGGCCGGCGGCGACCAGTGCGCCTCCTTGTGCGCCGGCGCCGGGGCCCAGGTCCAGCACGAAATCGGCGGAGCGGATCACATCGAGGTGGTGCTCGACCACCACCACGGTGTTGCCGCGATCCACCAGTTGTTGCAGCACCTGCAGCAGGCGCTCCACATCGGCGAAGTGCAGGCCGGTGGTGGGTTCATCGAGAATGTAGAGGCTGCGGCCGGTGTTGCGGCGGGCCAGCTCGCGGGCCAGCTTGGTGCGCTGCGCTTCGCCGCCCGAAAGGGCCGAGGCGGGCTGGCCGAGCCGCAGGTAGCCGAGTCCCACATCGGCCAGCGCCTGGAGCGGGCGCGCGGCGGCGGGCACATTCTGAAAAACGGGCAGCGCTTCGGCGGCGCTCTGCGCCAGCACATCGGCAATGCTCTGCCCCTTGTGCAAAATCTCCAGCGTCTCGCGGTTGTAGCGGCGGCCCCGGCACACTTCGCAGGTGACAAAGAAGTCCGGCAAAAAGTGCATCGCCACCCGCAGCAGCCCATCGCCTTGGCAGGCTTCGCAGCGCCCGCCCTTCACATTGAAAGAAAAGCGGCCCGGCCCGTAGCCGCGCGCCCGCGCTTCGGGCACAAGCGCAAAGAGTTTGCGAATGCCGTCCCATGCGCCGGTGTAGGTTGCGGGGTTGGAGCGCGGTGTCCGGCCAATAGGCGATTGATCCACGGCAATTACCTTCTCCAGATGCTCCGCGCCCAAAAGCTCGTCGTGCGCGCCCGGCTCGGCGATTGCGCCCTGCGCGCGCGGATGCAGTGCGCGCGCCAGCGCGCGGTGCAGGGTGTCTTCCACCAGGGTGGATTTGCCGGAGCCCGAGACGCCGGTAACAGCGCAGAAGCGCCCGAGCGGAATTTCGACATCAATGCCGCGCAGGTTGTGCTGACGGCAGCCGCGCAGCCGCAGGCGCGGCGCAGATTCCAGCGGGCGGCGGCGCGGCAGTGCGAGCCTGCGCCGCCCCGCCAGATAATCGCCGGTGAGAGAATGCCGCGCGGCGCAAATGGCCGCGGGCGTTCCTTCGGCCACCAGCGCGCCGCCGCGCTCTCCCGCGCCGGGGCCCAGGTCAATGATGTGGTCGGCGCGGCGCATGGCGGCTTCGTCGTGCTCCACCACCAGCACGCTGTTGCCAGAGTCGCGCAGCGCTTCCAATCCCTCCATCAGGCGGTTGAAGTCGCGGGCGTGCAATCCCACCGAAGGTTCGTCGAGGATGTAGAGAACGCCCAGCATTTGCGCGCCCACCTGCGCGGAGAGCCGCAATCGCTGGGCTTCGCCCCCCGACAGGCTGGCCGCGGGACGGTCCAGCGACAGGTAGCCGAGTCCCACATCGCACAAAAAGCGCAGCCGCTCGCGCAGCTCTTCCAGCACGCGCTCGGCAATAAGCCGCGCGCGGCCGCGCAGGGCGGCGGCTTCCGGAAATTCGCGCAGTTCGGCAATGCTGCGCCGCTCCAGTTCGTGCAGGGCGAGCCCCGCCACCAGCACATGGCGGGCGGGCCGGTTGAGCCGCGCGCCTTCGCAGGTGGGGCAGGTTGCCGGGCGCGTGCAACGGGAAAGCGCGCCGCCCGCCGCGCCGCGCCGCCGCGCGGGGGCGGCTTCGACGATGCAGCCGAGGCCGTCGCAATCCGGGCACGCGCCCGCGCGGCTGTTGAAGGAGAAGTGCCGCGGCGTCAGCGCGGGAAAAGCGATGCCGCAATCCGCACAGGCGGCCCGCGCCTGCCGGGTGTGCGCGGCGCGCGGCAGCGTGAGGGCCGCGCCGCAGCGCCAGCAGTGGGGTTGCCCGGCGCGGGCGTAGAGCAGGCGCAGAGAATCGCGAATGCCGCTGAGGGTGCCGACGCTGGAGCGCGCGCCGCGCCGCGCGCCGCGCTGCTCAATGGCAATGGCGGGAGAAAGCCCCTCGATGGAATCCACATCGGGCCGCGGCAGTTGGTCCAGAATTTGCCGCGCGTTTGCCGAGAGCGATTCCACATAGCGGCGCTGCCCTTCGGCGTAGAGCGTGTCGAAAGCCAGGCTCGATTTGCCGCTGCCCGAAGGCCCGGTAATTACCACCAGGCGGTTGCGGGGAATGTCGAGGTCGAGATTCCGCAGGTTGTGCTGCCGCGCGCCGCGCACGGCAATGTGGCTGGGCGCGCCGCAGGTGGAACTTGCGCTCAACCATCGCCTCCATCCGGCGCAGCCGCATCCTGCGCCTGCACTGCGGCTTCCGATTCTGTTTGCGCCTCCGCTTCGGTTTCCGCCGCTTGCGCTTCGGCGAAAAAGGGCTTGCGCTCAATATAGGTATCGGAGCGAATTTCATCTATGAACTTGACATACTCCACCTGCATGCGCTCGGAAAAGATGCGCCCGTGCAGTGCATCTTGCGCGCGCTCAAAAGTCACGGGCTGATATTCGCGGCGCTCCACCACCTGCACCAGGTTGCAGCCGAAGCCGGTTTCAATCACATCGGAAAGCGCGCCGGATTCCAGCGGCAGCACCGCGGGCGCCATCCAGCCGGCCAAATCGCGGCGGTGAATCCAGCCGAGCGCCCCGCCGCGCTCGGGGTTCGCCTCGGAAAGCTCGGCGGCTACTGCGCTGGCGTCTTCGCCCCCGGCAATGCGCGCCCGCGCGGCCTGCGCTGCGGCGCAGGCCGCCTTGCGGTCGCCGCCGCGCGCGGCAAAAGAGAACAGCAGGTGGCGCAGAAAAAACTCCTCGCCGCCCCGGGGCTGCTTGCCGAACTCGGCCTGGTAGCGCTTGCGCACCTCTTCTTCGCTGACGCGCACCCGCGAAGCGACAATGCCGTTCATCACCTTCGAGTGCTCGATCTCCGCGCGGATGCGCTCGCGGTAAATCTCGTAGGGCATTCCCTGAGATTCGACGCTCTGCCGAAGTTGCGGGACGCTGATCTCGTTCTCGGCGGCGATGTTGCCAATTGCATCGTCCACCTCGGCGTCGCCGGCGTCAAACTCTGCGCGGCGCACCACCTGGCGAATCAGCGCGCGCTCAATGGCGCGGTCCAGCGCCTGATCTCGAATCTCCTGCAGCTCTGCGGGCTGCGCGCCGGCCGCCTGCGCCTGATCGAGCGCGGGGCCGGCCACCTGCATCACCTCCGAGATCAGCACAATCTCGCTGCCCACCTGCGCCGCAATGCCATCGAGCAACTGCTCGTGCGCCGAGGCTGCCCCGGCGAGCGCGAAGCACAGCGCCAGCGCAAAGCGCGGCGCGGAGCACGGCGCGGCGGATGCACTGCGGGTGCGCGGCATGGAACCTCCGGGCGGGCGCGCGAGAATAGCCGCCACAGCGAAGCCGCGCAGCCACGGCGCGCGCCTCACAACGCGGTGCTTCGCGGGCGCCAGCCGAAGCGGGCGAGATCAACGCGGCCGCGCGCATCGAAGCAAACGCCTTCGGCTTCGAGCAGCACGCGCTGCAAGCGCTCCGCATCCGGCGCGGCGCGGGGGCTCAGCTCGCCGCGCGCGTTGAGGACGCGCTGCCAGGGAACGCGGCTGCCTTGCGGCAGGGCGTGCAGGGCGTAGCCCACCTGCCGGGCGCGGCGCGGCAGGCCCGCCAAGTGCGCAATCTGCCCGTAGGTGGCGACGCGGCCGCGCGGAATGCGCCGCACCACCCGATAGATGCGCTGCCAGCGGCTCTCGTCCCGCGCCATCAGCGCCGCCGGCCGGGCGCTTCCGCCACCAGATTCTCCCATTCGCGCAGCAGGCTGCTGTCGACCCGGCGCAGCATATCGCGCAGCCCGCGCAGCATTTCCTGCAGCGCGGTGCTTTCGGCGAGCTGCGGAACGCTGCGGGCCAGCGTGGTGAGCACTTCGCCCAGATAGCGCAGCAGGGTTCCCTCCATGCGCTGCAGCCGATAGCGGCGCACCACATCGTGAAAACTCATTCCGCGCTCAATCATTTCCCGGGCAATGGCCTTGGGATGCAGATTTTCGCGGCTCACCCATGGATGCTGCGCGGCAAAGCTGCGGAAACCCCGCGAGAGAAATGCCAGCAAGGCGGGATCGGGCACGGCGTGCGAAACCCGCGCCAAGCGCGCGTTGCGCTCGCGGTAGGGGACGCCCTTTGCGCGCAGCCGCGCGCGCAACTCGTCGCGCAGCACGCGCACTTGCTGGCGCAAAATGGCCTCGGGGTTCGGCAGCACCGCCTCAATGCAGCTCAGCACCTGCAGCGGATAACCGGGGGCGCGGGAATTGAGGCGCGCGCAGGTTTCGAAGAGATAGAGCGCAAGAGTCTGATGCATGGAGAAATCGCGCCGCAGTTCCTCCGCCACATGCACCCGGCCCGCGCGCACCGCAATGACGCCGGCGCGGCGCAGGCTGCGGAACAATTCCGCGGCTTCGCGCAGCAGCCGCCGCTTGCGCGCGGCGGGTTCGTGGCAGCGCCCAATCATCGCGGCCAGCGCGCCGTAGCCGCCGCGCCGCTCTGCCGATGCATCGCGCTGCAGGACATCCACCAGCATGCCGTGGGTAATGCGAAACTGCGAAACCAGCGATTCGGGCGGGCTCTTGATGAGCTTTGCAAAAGTGCGGCGATCCCATGCGCCTTCGCTGCGCCCCGGCGCGGCGCGGCGGCGCGCGCGCGGCGGAAACCTGCGCCGCCTGCGGCTGCGCGTGGCATGGGCCGGCGCCTGGCAAATAACACTGCCGCGCCGGTCAAAGCCCTGCCGCCCCGCGCGGCCCGCAATCTGCTTGAACTCGCGCACCTGCAGCAGCCGGAACTTTTCGCCGTCGAACTTGAAGAGCCGCGTGAACAGCACGCTGCGAATTGGAATGTTGACGCCGACGCCCAGCGTGTCGGTGCCGGAAATGACCCGCAGCAGCCCCCGCTGCGCGAGCTGCTCGACCAGCAGCCGATACTTGGGCAACAGCCCCGCGTGGTGCAAACCCACGCCGTGAGAGAGAATGCGCCGCACCTCGCGGCCGTAGGGCGAATCGAAGCGAAAGCCCTGCAGCGCGGCGGCAATTGCGTTGCGCTGTCCGGGGCTGGCCACACGGGCGCTGGTGAGCGCGCTGGCCGTCTGCGCCGCTTCGCGCTGGGTGAAGCTCACCAGATAAATTGGCGCGCGCTTCTCATCGAGCAGCGCCTCGACGGTTTCGTGCAGCGGCGTTTCGCGGTAATCGAAATCCAGCGGAACGGGGCGCTGCTCCGAGTGCACATGCGAAACCGCGCGGCCGCTGAACGCGCGCAGGCGCTGCTCAATGGCGGTGGTGTCGCCGAGGGTGGCGGACATCAGCAGAAAAGCGGTGTTGGGAAGCGCGAGCAGCGGCGCTTGCCATGCGTGGCCGCGCTCGCGGTCGCCGTAGTAGTGAAACTCGTCCAGCACGGCGTAGGGCGCATTGCAGTGCGGGCCTTCGCGCAGCGCCATGTTGGCCAGCACTTCCTGGGTGCAGCAAATTACCGGGGCGCTGCGGTTGATGCTGGCGTCGCCGGTGAGCATACCCACGCGTGCTGCGCCGAAAATATCGCAGAGCTGAAAGAACTTCTCCGATACCAGCGCCTTGATCGGCGCGGTGTAAATGGAGCGCCGCCCCTCGCAGAGCGCCTTGAAGTGCAGCCCCAACGCCACCAGCGATTTGCCGCTGCCGGTGGGCGATTGCAGCACCACATGGCGCTCGGCAAAGAGTTCGGAGAGCGCGCGCTCTTGGTGAGGCCAGGGCGCTATGCCCGTGCCGCGCAGCCAGCGCCGGAAGCGGCCGAGCATTGCATCCGGCGCAGCGGCACCCGCGCGGCGCAGCGCATCGGCTTCCCGCGTCAGTGCGGGCGCGCCGTCCAGCGGCGCGGGCGCGGCGCGCGTGACCGGTTGCTCCGCCTTCACCCGGGCAACCCTTTCATCCAGCGCGGCGGGCGAAATCGCGCATAAATTCGGCCAGCGCCAGGCAGCCCGCGCGGGGGAAGGCGTTGTAGAGACTGGCGCGCATTCCGCCCACCGAGCGGTGTCCGCGCAGGCCGCGCAGCCCGGCGGCTTCGGCTTCCTGGACGAAGCGGGAATCGAGTTCGGCGCTGGGCGTGCGAAACACCGCGTTCATGTGCGAGCGGGAATTGGGGTGCGCCACGGCGCGGTAGAAATCGCCCTCCATGGCCGCATAGACGATCTGCGCTTTTTCGGCATTGCGCCGCGCCATTTCGGCAAGGCCGCCCTGCCGCTGCAGCCAGGCGAAGACCCGGCCCATTACATAAATGCCAAAGGCGGGGGGCGTGTTGTAGAGCGAGTTGTTTTCGGCGTGCAGCGCGTAGCGCAGCATGGCGGGCAGCTCGCGCACCGCGCGCTGCAGCAGCGCGCGGCGCAGCACCACCAGCGTAACGCCCGCCGGCCCCAGGTTCTTTTGCGCACCGGCGTAGAGCAACCCGTAGCGCGCAATTTCGATGGGCCGCGAAAAAACATCGCTCGATGCATCGCAGGCCAGCCAACTCGATTCCGGCGGCTCGGGTTCGCGCGCCCACTGCGTTCCGTAGATGGTGTTGTTGGAGGTGAAATGCACATAGGACGGCGCGGCAGAGCAGGCGATTTCGGCAGCGCCGGGAATTTCGCGGAAGCCGCCCTTTGCTCCGCTCGCCGCGATGTGCACTGCGCCGTAATGGCGCGCCTCGGCCAGCGCCTTCTTCGACCATGCGCCCGTCACCAGGTAATCGGCCACGCCGTCTTCGGGCAGAAAGTTGGCGGGCAGCATATGAAACTGCGTGGCAGCGCCGCCCTGCAGAAACAGCACGGCGTAATCTTCGGGAATGTTTGCCAGCGCGCGGCACGCGGCTTCGGCCTCGGCCAGCACGCGGCGAAAAACCTCGCCCCGGTGGCTGTGCTCCAGCACGCCGATGCCGCTGCCGTCCAGATCGAGCAGCGCCCCGCGCGCTTCTTGCAGCACCTCGGGGGGCAGCACCGCCGGGCCGGCGGAGAAATTGTAGGGGCGCTCACTCATCGGCGTCTCGTTTGGGCGCGGGCCGCGGCCGGGCGCACGCGGGCGGTTGGGCAGAGGGCGCGCGGCTGCTACGCTGCGGCTGCGATTCAGCGGATTGCAGCGGGGTTTGTAGCGAAAATTGAGTGCGAATGCCGTCGTCGAGACCCATTGCGGAAAGATTCGCGGGCGCGAGCAGCGCGGCGTGCTGGCTTTTTGCGGCATTCCCTACGCCGCGCCGCCCGTGGCGGAAAGGCGCTGGCGCCCCCCCGCGCCGCCCGAGCCCTGGAGCGGCGTGCGCGACGCCCTCGGCTTTGGGCCCACCGCGCCGCAGCAGCCGAGAGCGCTGCCCCGGCCGCTCTGGCGGCTGCTCGGCGGCGTCGACAACAACGCAGAGGACTGCCTCACGCTGAATGTCTGGACGCCCGCGCGGCCCGGCGCTAGGCGGCCTGTGCTGGTCTGGATTCACGGCGGCGCATTCGTGCTGGGCGCAAGCAGCGCCGGCCTCTACGACGGCCGCCGCCTCGCCGCCGCGGGCGACGCCGTGGTGGTGAGCATCAATTACCGCCTCGGCGCGCTGGGCTTTTTGGCGCTGGGCGATCTCGCCCCCGGCGCGGACCTGGCCGCCAACTGCGGAATGCATGACCAGCTCGCCGCGCTGCATTGGGTGCGCGAGAACGCCGAGGCATTCGGCGGCGATCCGCAGAATGTGACCATCTTCGGCGAATCGGCGGGGGCCATGAGCGTCGCCACACTGCTCGCCATGCCGCGCGCCGCCGGACTCTTCCAGCGCGCCATTGCCCAGAGCGGCGCGGCCCACAATTGCTCGGGCCCCGAATCTGCACAGCTCGTCGCGCACACCTTTCTGGAAGAGCTGGGCGTTCCCGCAGCGCAGGCCGCACGGCTGCGCGAAGCGCCGCTGCGGGTGCTGTTGCGCGCGCAGCTTCGCAGCAGCCTGAAGCTCGGACTGCAGCACCCCGGCCTGCCTTGGCAACCCGCGCAAGATGGCGACCTGCTGCCCGCCACGACTCTGGAGCTCATCGAATCCGGGCGCGGCCACGCCGTGCCGCTGCTGATCGGCGTGAACCGCGACGAGTGGAATATGTTTCTGATCGGCGACCGCAGCGGCCGCAACATGGACGAGGCCATGCTGCAGCGGCGGCTCGCGCGATTGCTTTCTCCCGGCGATGCAGAGGAAGCCCACGGCCTTTACCGCGCCGCCATGCCAAACAGCACGCCGCGCCGCCGCTGGAGCCGCTTTCAGACCGACCGCATCTTCCGCGCGCCCGCCGAGCGCCTCGCCGATCTGCAATCGCGCCGCGCCGATACCTACACCTACCGCTTCACATGGTCGGCCCACACGCCGCCGCTGCGCCGCTTCGGCGCGTGCCACGCGCTGGAACTCGCGCTGGTGTTCGGCACCTGGCGCAACACTTTGCTGCGCCCTTTCTTCATGGGCGCCGCCGGCGTTTCGCGGGAAATGCAGCACAACTGGCTCGCCTTCGCGCAACACGGCGCACCCGGCGAATCCAACTGGCGCCCCGCCACCGGCCTGCAGCAAAACCCGCACACCTTCGGCCCCCCCGAAGCCGAAGACGCCAACCCCGAATCGCTGCGCGGCTTCTGGGCCGCCCGCAACTACGGCAGCCTGTCTCCGTGATTTACCTGGTGCGGCACGGCGAGACGGAATCGAATGCGGCGGGGGTGGTGCAGTGGCCCTCTGCAGAGCTTTCGGCGCGGGGGCGCGAGCAGGCGCAGCGGCTGGGCGAACGCTTTGCCGGGCTGAGCGTGGCGCGGGTGCTCGCCAGCGATTACGCGCGGGCGCAGGCGACGGCGCAACCCGTGTTGCGCGCCACCGGCGCAGAGCTATGCAGCGAGCCGCTGTTGCGCGAGCGCCACTTCGGCGCGTTGCGCGGGCGCAGTTACGCCGAGCTGCGCGCCGAAGGCATCGCGCCCTTCGGCGAGGACTACGCCCCCCCCGGCGGCGAAAGCTGGCCGCAGTTCCGCGCCCGCGTCGCCCGCGCCTGGCGCCGCACTCTCGATTTCGCCGCCGAAACGCCCGGCGATCTCGCCATCATCACCCACGGCATGGTCTGCGCCGTGCTGCTGGAGCGCCACGCGCCCCCCGCGCCAAACGCCAGCGGCAGCGCCCCGCCCTGGCGCAACACCGGCGTCAGCATTCTCGAAGGCCCGCCCTGGCGCGCCACCCTCTTCAACTGCACCGCCCATCTCCCCCAACCCACCGATTCCGCCCCGGTGTGAATTGGCTGGCGCAAAGGCCAAAGGCGTGTATCATCGGAGACTCGGCGGAGGAATCCCGAATGAGACACCCTAAATGCATCACTGGGGAATTGTGGACCTCAAAGCAGAGGCAGTGCCACAGCATTCACGAGATCAGTTACCGGGCATGTTTCAAGCCGCAATTGCCAAATTTCTTCATCAGTCAATTCAGCAAGCAGGGAGAAGCTGTTTTTGATCCCTTTATGGGGCGGGGGACCACACCCATTGAAGCGGCCATGATGGGGCGCAGGGCAATTGGTAGCGATATCAATCCGCTGTCGGTTATGCTCACGCGCCCTCGGCTTCAACCGCCTGCGATAGAATCCATTGCGGCAAGGCTCGGAGAAATCCCGCGCAATGGCGTCATCGGCGCAAATTCCCACAAATTGCTCGTTTTTTACCACCCGGAAGTCTTGAAACACATTATCTCAATCAGAAAATGGCTGCGAAAAAGGGAGAAAGAAGGCGCACTTGACTTGGTAGATGACTGGATCCGAATGATCTGTCTCAACAGAATGAGCGGGCATTCACCGGGCTTTTTCTCCGTTCGAACCATGCCGCCCAACCAGGCAGTCTCGGTGGAGACGCAGGCGAAGCTCAATTCCAAAAACCGGAAAAAGCCAGAGATGAAAGATGTCAACAGGATTATTCTCCGGAAAACCAAGAGTCTTCTCCGTTTGCCTGTTCCGGAAATGGAGCATGAAGCACTTCTTAAGTGCTCAAGCTCCCATTGCCTTCACTGGATTCCTGACGATTCAATTGATCTGACCGTAACATCACCGCCATTCATGAGCGTGACGGATTACGCCAAGGACAATTGGCTGAGATGCTGGTTTGCCGGCATCAACCCGAAGCGAATTCAATTCGCTCAGCACCGAAGGCGAGAGAACTGGGAGGCCTTTGTCCAAGACACCCTCATGGAGCTTCAGCGAATCACAGCGCCTAGAGGGCGCATCGCATTCGAAGTTGGCGACATTCATGGTGGCAAAATCTTGCTCGATGAAGGCGTCGTCAGAGCGGCGGGAAAGATCGGCCTTGAAGTGGAGAAAATCTACATCAACAAGCAAAAATTCACGAAAACCGCAAATTGCTGGAAAGTCAAAAACAACAAAAAGGGAACGAACACCAACAGAATCGTTCTACTGAGGAAAATCTAGCATGAGCAATGAAGTGCCCCTTCACCAAGTCATCGAGTTTATTTTTGGGAAAACGGTCCTCAAGATCAACACCAATTACCCCAAAGACGCGGAGCTCGTCAGGGACATATTAGAAGCCCTTGATCGCGCTCGACATACGATAGACGGGAATCCCATACAATCGGCAAGACCGAATGAGGTTGGAAATCTCATAGAGGAGCCCATCCGAAATTCTCTCAGCGCTTTGCGCGGATACACGGCCGAAATTCCCCGCAACAGGATCGGGAAGAAGCAGTCCTCTGGATACCCTGACATTTTGTTGACCGACAAATACGGGAGATTCACATATATCGAATGCAAATCGGCAAATGCGCTTCGCAAGAATCAGGGCATGAGGACTTTCTATTTGTCACAACCTGACGATATCAAAACCGCAAAAGTGAATAAGGAAGCACGACACCTCGTCGCATTGTTCACAATGAGTAAAGAGGATCGGGGATATATCGCCACAGAAGCCACGCTCATTGATATCTACGAATTGCCTTGCAAATTGAAGCAGGAATGGAATTCGGATAACAGGAAAATGCATCAGCAACCGAAATGGTCAGCTGGACGACAGTAGCAGGAAATCCAGGTATCCGCTTCTGAAGAAATTGCCAGAATGTCACGCAATCGCGCCGGATTGGCGGAGGGTGGCGATTTCGGCGGGGGGGAGGCCCCAGTCGGCGAGGGCTTCGTCGGTGTGCTGGCCGGGGTGGGGGGGCGGGCGGCGAATCTCGCCGGGGGTGTGGCTGAAGCGGGGGGCGGGGGCGGGCTGCTGAATGCCGGCCACCTCGACGAAGGTTTCGCGCGCGCGGTTGTGCGGGTGGTCGTAGGCTTCGTCCAGGCGCAGCACGGGGGCGAAGCAGGCGTCGCTGCCCTCCATAATCTCGCACCACTCGCTGCGGCTCTTGGTGCGGAAAATGCCGGCGAGCCGCTCGCGCATGGCGGGCCAGTGATTGCGGTCCATCTGCGGCGGCAGTTCCTCGCCTTCCAGCCCCACCAGCTTCAGCAGCTCTGCGTAAAACTGCGGCTCAATGGCGCCCAGCGAAATAAATTCGCCGTCGCTGCACTCATAGGTTTCGTAGAAGTGCGCGCCGGTGTCAATCAGATTGGTGCCGCGCGCGTCGCTCCAGCCCATGGCGCGGTAGTAGCCGTGGACGAAGGTCATCAGCAGCGCGGTGCCGTCCACCATGGCGGTATCCACCACCTGCCCCTTGCCGGTTTGCGCGCGGGAAACCAGCGCGCAGGCAATGCCCAGCGCCTGCAGCATGCCGCCGCCGCCAAAATCGCCGACCAGGTTGATGGGCGGCGTCGGCTTCTGCCCTTCGCGCCCCAAATGCGCGAGGCAGCCGGCCAGCGCAATGTAATTGATGTCGTGACCCGCGGCAGATGCCAGCGGCCCGGATTGTCCCCAGCCGGTCATGCGCGCGTAGATGAGTCCGGGGTTGCGCGCCATGCACACCTCGGGGCCGAGTCCGAGCCGCTCCATCACGCCGGGGCGGAAGCCTTCCATGAGCACATCGGCGCTTTCGGCCAGGCGCAGCACGGTGGCGACGCCGTCGGGGTGCTTCAAATCCACCCCCGCGCTGCGGCGTCCCCTGGCCAGCAGATCCAGCGACGGCGTTTCCGGCGCAGTGCCGCGCACCGAGGCGGCGCGGTCCAGGCGCAGCACATCTGCGCCCAGATCGGCCAGCAGCATGGCGCAAAACGGCCCGGGGCCAATGCCCGCGATTTCCAGCGCCTTGATTCCGGTAAGGGGGCCAGACATTTGGTTTGTTCCTCCGCGTTGGGCCGGGCCAGAATAGCGCGCCGCACCGCGTTATGCTGCGCGGCAATGGCGAAGCCGAGCCGCGCGCGGGCCGCCAAGGCGAAGCGCATTCGCGCCATCCTCGACCGGTTGTTTCCGCAAGCGCCGCCGCCGCTGCGGCACGGCGATCCCTTTCAGCTTCTGGTGGCGGTGGTGCTTTCGGCGCAGTGCACCGATGAGCGCGTGAACCAGGTAACGCCGGGACTCTTCGCCGCCGCGCCCACGGCGCAGGCCATGGCGCGCACGCCGGTGCCGCGCATCCGCAGCCTCATCCGCAGTTGCGGACTCGCTCCCACCAAGGCGAAAAATTTGCGCGCGCTTTCGGCGCAAATTGTCGCGCAGCACGGCGGCGAGGTGCCCGAAAGCTTTGCGGAGCTGGAAGCTCTGCCCGGCGTGGGCCACAAGAGCGCCAGCGTGGTGATGTGCCAGGGTTTCGGGCACCCCGCCTTCCCGGTGGATACGCACATTCACCGCCTGGCCGCGCGCTGGGGGCTCAGCAGCGGCCGCAGCGTTGTGCAGACCGAGCGCGATTTGAAAGCGCTGTGGCCCCCCGAAAGCTGGGGGCGGCTGCACCTGCAGATCATCTACTTTGGCCGCGCACACTGCCCCGCCCGCGGCCATCGCGCCGCCGATTGCCCTATCTGTTCGTGGGCCGCGCCCGCCGCATAACCCAAACCAGGCAGGCAATGCAGAGCAGAAAACTGCAGGCGGCGGCAAGGGCGCTCGCGCTTTCCGCGGGCGGCGCGGCGGCGGGCAGCGCGGACGGCAGCCAAAGCCCCGCCGCCACGGCCAGCAGATTGTTCGCCATGTGGCAGGCGATGGGAGTCCACACCTCTCCCGAAAGCAGCGCGGCCGCGCCCAGATAAAGCCCCAGCAAAAACGCCAGCGGGGCGTGAATGGGATCCCAATGCAGCGCGCCAAAGACGGCCGCGCTGCAAACAACCGCCAAGCCCGCCGCGCCGCGCGCCCCTTGCGCGGCCAGCTTGCGCTGCAGCCAGCGCTGCAGCGCGCCCCGAAACAACAGCTCCTCGCACACCCCCGGCGCAATGCCAATGGCCAGCACCGCCAGCGCCACCGCCTCTCCCCCGCCGTCCCGCGCCGCGCGCAACAGCTCGTTCAGCAAAGAGAGGGACGCGCCCGGCTCCGGGGCGGCGAGCGCCAGGGCGCGGTCCAGGCCATGGGAAAGGGCGGCCATGCCGAGGATCAGCAGCCCCACATCGGCGGGGCCGAGCCGCCCGCGCCGCAGGCCGAGCCCGGCGCGCAGGCCCCGCCCGTCAAAGCGCGCGCAGGCCAGCGCCAGGAAGGCCAGCGCCAGGCTCTGCAGCAGCGCCAGCAGCAGCAAGCGCCGCAGCGCCTCGGGGGCAATCTCCACGCCCTGGGGAAGGGGCGCGGGGGTGGGCAGGAAAATCGGCGCCACGGGCAGCGCCAGCGCCCCGGCCAGCAGCAGCGCGCGGCCCGCGCAGCTTGCGCCCCCCGGACGGGCGAGCCGCCCCGCCCATTCCTTCCACCGCGCCGCCACCTCAAAAGTATAGGGGGAGGCGCCGCTCCGGGTGCTACGCTGCCGCCCGTGGCCAGCCAACTCGCCCCCGCCCTGCTCGTGGCGATGGATGTCATCGCCGAACCGAACTTCCGCCGCGCCGTGGTGTTGATGCTGCGGCACGACGAAGAGGACGGCGCACTCGGCCTGATCGTCAACCGCAGCACCGATTACGGCATGGAGCAGCTCTGCGCCAACCTGGAGCTGGCCTGGCGCGGCGACGACGACACCTGCGTGGATTGGGGCGGCCCTGTGGGCGAGGACACCGGCTGGGTGCTTCTGGGCGATGAGGGCGCGCAGGGCATCGACTCTGTGGAGTTGCTGCCCGGATTGCATTGGAGCCGCTCGAAGGAGGCGCTGCGGCGCATTGCCGAAGCGCCCTCGCTGCGCTCCCGCGTCTTTTTGGGCTACGCGGGCTGGGGCCCCGGCCAACTGGAGCGCGAGATTGCCGAAGGCTCGTGGCTGGTGGTGCCCGCCGACAAGCGGCTGGTCTTCGACGCGCCGCTGGAAAACCTGTGGGAGCAGGCGCTGCGCAGCCTCGGCATCAACCCGGGAACGCTGGTTACCACCCGGGGCGTAAACTAGGCGGACTGCGGCGGCCGGCGGGTTGGCAGGTTCGGAAATGTCCGGGAGCGCAGGCAGCGCGCACGCAGGCGCAGAGGCCATGCCGCAGGCGCTGGCCGAGGCATTGCGGCGCATCGGCCCCAGCCTGGCGCAGGTCGAATCCACCATGCGCGAACAGCTCGGCGCGGCGCGCGGCGCGGGGCTCGGCAGCGAGAGCCTCGGCGTGCTGCGCCACATTGGCGAGCATGTGCTGGAAGCCGGGGGCAAGCGCCTGCGCCCGGCGCTGCTCATGCTGGCCGCCGAACTCTGCGGCTACGCCGGCCCGCGCCGGGTGCAGATTGCCGCCGCCGTGGAGCTGCTGCACACCGCCACGCTGCTGCACGACGATGTGGTGGACCTCTCCGACACCCGGCGCGGCCGCGCGGCGGCCCGGGCCATTTGGGGCAACCGCCGCGCCGTGCTGGTGGGCGATTTTTTCTACGCCCGGGCCTCGGCCATGGTGGTGGAGGACGGCGACCCCGATGTGCTGTGGATTTTCGCCGACACCATTGCGCGCATGGCCGAAGGCGAATTGCTGCAGCTCGAAAAGAGCTTCGAGCCCGGCGTGAGCGAAGCGCATTATCACGCGGTGATTGAGCGCAAGAGCGCCTCGCTCACCGCCGCCGCCGCCGAGGCCGGCGCAATTTTGGGCGGCGTGACCCGCGCCGAACGCCGCCGCGTGGCCGAGTTCGGGCGCGAGTTCGGCCTCGCCTTTCAGCTGCGCGACGACGCCCTCGATTACGGCGCAGATGCGCAAGCGCTGGGCAAGCCCCCCCACGCCGATCTGCGCGAGGGCAAGGTGACGCTCCCGCTCATTCTCACGCTCAAGCGTTGCAGCGCCGCCGAACGCGACGCCGTCGCCGCGCTGCTCAAAACCGCCGCCCGCCGCGCCGCGCAGCTGGGCGATGCGTCAACCGGCGCGGAGCCTTCGGGCGCGGCCGCGGAGCGCAGCGCCGTGCTGGAAGAATCCGAAATCGCCCCGGTGCTCGAGCTGGTGCAGCGCCACCGGGGCGCGCTGGATACCGACCGCCGCGCCCAGGAGCATGTGGCGCGCGCCGCCGCCGCCATCGCCCCCTTCCCCGATGGCCCCGCCCGCCGCGCCCTGCTCGCCGCCGCCGATTACGCCGCCGCGCGCACCCACTGAGCCCGCGCTCTGGATTGCGGGGGCCGCGTGGCGCGCCCGGCACGACTCGAACGTGCGACCTCCAGGTCCGCAACCTGGCGCTCTATCCAACTGAGCTACGGGCGCGTGCGCGGAAGGCTAGCGCATTGGCGCGGTGGCGGAGAGGGTGGGATTCGAACCCACGGTACCCTTGCGGGTACACGCGCTCTCCAGGCGCGTGCCTTCAACCGCTCGGCCACCTCTCCAAATGCGCGCACGACTTGCCGGAGCCGGACTGGCGGAGAGGGAGGGATTCGAACCCTCGATAGGGTTGCCCCTATGCAGGTTTAGCAAACCTGTGCCTTCAGCCACTCGGCCACCTCTCCCACCGGATTTCCGGCGCGGCCAGCGGGGAACATAGCCCAGCGCGGGCCCGGCGGAGAGGGGGGGATTCGAACCCCCGGAGCGCTCGCGCGCTCTGCGGTTTTCAAGACCGCCGCCTTCGACCGCTCGGCCACCTCTCCGCCCGCCAGTGTAGCCCCGCCCCTGCCGCGCCCCCCGCGCTATGATTCCCGGCACCGCCCGCCTTGGGCGCTGGGCGGGAGGAGGAGCAAATGGAGATTCGAAGCGAGCGCGTCGAGATTGCGGTGAATGGCGGCGTCATGGGCGGGTATCTGGCGCAGCCGGCGGAGGCCGGGACGCGCCCCGGCGTGCTGGTGTGGATGGAGATCTTCGGCGTGAACGCGCATATCCGCGATGTGACAGAGCGCGTGGCCCGCGAAGGCTACGCGGCGCTGGCCCCGGACTTCTTCCACCGGACGCTGCCCGGCATTGAGCTGGGCTACGACGATGCCGGCATGGCGAAGGGCATGGAGGGGCTCGGCGCTCTGGACGCCGGCGAAATGATCGCCGACGCCCGCGCGGCCCTGGCCTTTTTGCGCGGGCAGCCGGGCGTGGCGCACAAGGTGGGCGCCATGGGGTTTTGCATCGGCGGGCACATGGCCTATCTCACCGCCTGCGAAACCGATGTGGCCGCCACCGCGAGCTTTTACGGCGGGGGCGTTGCCGCGCCCCAGGGACCGGGCGGCAAAGACTCCACCGTTGGACGCAGCGGGAAGATTGCGGGCCGCATTCTCTGCCTCTTCGGCGGGCAGGACTCGATGATTCCCGCCGACCAGGTGAGCGCCGTTCGCGCCGCGCTGGCCGAAGTGAGCGCGCGCCACGAAGTGGCCGTTTATGACGACGCCGATCACGGCTTCTTCTGCGATCAGCGCGCCAGCTACAACCCCGCCGCCGCGCAGGACGCCTGGCAAAAGGTGAAAGCGCTCTTCGCCGCAGAGTTGGGATGACTGCTCGACAGACAGAAATGGCCGGAATCCCCGCGCAGCCGCGCAGCGAAGAGGATGTCAAATCCGAAATCACCAGGGCGCTGGAGGCCTGCGGCTGCCGGGATGTGCGGCTGGGATACAGCACGGGCGACGGCCCCTGCGACCTGATTTCCGAGTCCTGGTTTCTGATTGGCGAAACCAAGAAGTCCGGCGCCGACCCCAACGCGTCCGGCCGCAAGAAGGGCGAGACGCAGCGGGACCAGCTCGGCCGGTATCTCCGCGCCATGGAAAACATGGGCGGGTGGGATGGCCAGTGGATGGGCTTCATCGCCGATGGCCGGAACGCCTACCTCTACGCCCGGGGGCACGGCGTCGCCAAGCCTCTCAACAACGGACGGCCCCTGCCATTTCACAGCCCCCAGTTGATCCGGGAGGCCATTGAGCAATACGGCCTGAGGCCCGCAAAGCCCGGGCTCATCACCGTGCCGGACAACCTCTACAACGCCATCGCCGATCTTTATGATCGAAGCGATGTTCTGTGGAGAAAGTCTTCCGGCATTCCGGACTGCGACCTCAAATTCAAGCTCTGGAAGGATATGGCCGTCGCCAGCGGCCTCGCCAAGGGCCTCAGCGCACCCCAACTCCACGAAATTTTCTCCCGGCACTCCTTCCTCGTCGCCGCCGCCCGCACCGCTGTGCAGCATATGCTGAGCCCCGGCAACTCGGAAGCCCCCATTCTTCCCAGCCACTTCGCCGCCTGGCTGCAAATGGAAGGGAACAGCGAAGGCCGGGCCATTCTCGGCGAACTGAAAAACCGCTTCGCCCAGTGGAGCTTCCGGCTCACCGCCCGGGATGTCTTCAAGGATCTCTACGAACGGTTGATTGCCAAGAACATTCGGCACGACTTCGGCGAAGCCTACACCCCCGATTGGCTCGCCGAAGCCATCTGCAGGGAAGTGCTGGATACTGCATGGATCAAGAAGGCCATCCGGGAGCCCGGCAAGCACATCGTCCTCGATCCATCGTGCGGCTCCGGAACCTTCCTCTTCCAGGCTGCCCTGCGAATCATGAATCACGCTGCCGCCGCCGGCCTCACTCAAAAGGAGAAGGCAAACCTGATCTGCAAGATCATTCACGGAATGGATATTCACCCCGTCGCCGTTGAGATGGCCAAGGCCACCCTTATGATGGCGCTGCCCGCGCCGCCCGCATCTGGAGAGGAAGCTCTTCACATTTCGCAGGGAGATGTTTTCGGACACCGGATTTCTCTCCAGAGCCATTTCGCCGCCATTCCCCGAGACATTACAACGGGCAAGCACCTGAATCTCACTCCGAGAATTCTCGAACACTCCAAATTTCTGCAGATCATCAAAAAGATCACCGACATTGCCAAGGATTTCGCCGACCCGGAGGCGGAGAAGCGGACTCCGGAAGAACTGCAAGCGGCTCTCGCAAACGAGGACTGGGACCGGGAAATCCCGGCGCGCTGCAGGGATGACTTCCGGCAGGATCTGCAAACGCTCATGGGGCAGGTCTGCGAGCTCTCCGAAGAGCAGGGCAACCATGTGTGGGAGTGGTATATCCTCAACTGCGCCGCACCGAACCGGCTCACTCAATTGAAGCCCAGCCGCATTGTGAGCAATCCTCCCTGGGTGGAACTCAACGCGATGACGCAGGACCGAAAGGAAGACCTCCTCGCGCGGCTCGAGGAATACGATGTCCACATCGGAGGCAAGAACACCACGCACGCGCAGCTCGCCATCCCCTTTGTCTGCGAAGCTTTTCAGCACTTCCTGCATCCCAAGGAGGGCCGGGCTGGTTGGGTGTTGCCCTCGTCCGCCATTACGGCACAGCCCTGGCAAGGCTTTCGGAAGAAGCACCCGCACTGGAAGTATGTCTGGGATATGTCGAGCCTGAATCCGCCGCCCTTCTCGGGCCTGCCTTGCTGTGCATTGATATCGCACCTGAACGGGAAGCAACCCTCGCCGCGACGCACTTCCAACAGCTTCGAAAACCGAACCATCTGGAAGACCAAGCCGGACATACCGAAGGACCAACGCAATCTGTTGAATTTCCTTCCGTTGACAGAATACTTGGATCACATCGAACAGATCCCTTACGAGGCATTCGGCGCAAGCGCCGAGCCCAGCCACTATCGCTCGGAATTCCGCCAAGGCGCGACCATTTTGCCATACTGCTTGTGCGTCGTGGGCCAAAAGCCCGGGCGAAACCACCACGGTTCTTGCAAGCGAAGCACAAAGGGCGTCTGGAAAGAGGTTCAGCCCTTGACAATTCCCCAAGGAATGACGGGAATTCATCCCATCGTCGGCGGAAAGCACATCGCGCCTTTTCGCATCCACAGTTGCCAACACGCCATCCTGCCGATTTACAGGAACCGCTTGAAGCCGGAATCCATGAAATCCCAATTCCAAGATTTCTGGCGCAAGGCAGATCGGCTCTGGAAGATACACAACAAGGATCAGGAATTTTCCACACTTTTGAGCCGGATTGATTACTTGAACAAACTCAAAAAGCAACTTCCGATATCGGAAGTCGGAGGTCCATGGCGAGTCCTCTACAACAAATCCGGAGCGGATCTCCTCCGCGCCGCGCGCACAATCGGCACCCCATTCGAGAAGTCCATCATAACCGAATCCGCCTACTACCACAGGGCAGACTCGGAGGACGAGGCTCTTTATCTCATGGGGATCCTCAACTGCCCAGCTTTGCAAACGGCTTTTGTATCCAGCAAGACCTCTTTGCGGCATTTCGATCTGAATCCGCTCAAAAGCATTCCCATTCCGCAATACAATGCGAAAACCGCTCTGCACCGGAAAATCGCCAAGGCCGCCAAAGCCTGCGAAGAGGCCGCCGCTGCACTCGACTTGGCGGGCAACCGCAACGACACCAAGGCTATCCTCGAAGAGTTGAATCGCAAAGGGCTGCTCGGCAAACTCGATGCGCTGGTGAAGAAGCTGCTGCCGAAGCACGCGAAGTAGCTTCGCAAGAATCGCAAACTCCCGGGAGGCACAATGCTCGATCCCCGCAGCTTGGCGGAGCGCAGCGGCGAAATCGCCGAGAGCTGCAGGCGGCGCAGGTCGCAGGCGGATGTGGAAGCGGCGGTGCGCCTGCACGCCGAGGTGACGGCCCGCCAGACCGAGCTCAACGAGGCGAACCGCCGCCGCAACGAGCACCAGCAGGCGGGCAAGCGCGCGCTTTCGCCAGAGGAGCGGCAGGCCCACGCGGCGGAGGGGCGCGCGCTCAAGGAGGCCGTGGCGCGGGTCGAGACCGATTTGGCTGCGGCGCGGGCGCGCTTTGAGGCAGAGCTGGCGCGGCTGCCGAACTTTGTGCACCCGGATGTGCCGGATGGCGGCGAAGACGACGCCCGCGAGCTTTCGCGCTGGGGCGAGCCGCCGCGCTTTGACTTCGAGCCGCAGGATCACCTGCAGATCGGCGCGCGCCTCGAGCTTCTGGACTTTGAGGCCGGCGCCAAGGTGACGGGGCAGAAGTGGTATTACCTGAAGAACGAGGCGGTGCTGCTCGAGCTCGCGCTGCAGCGCTACGCCCTGGAGGTGCTGTTGCAGGAGGGCTTCACGCCCTATGTGACGCCGGATCTGGCGCGGCCGGAGATTGTGGCCGGCATTGGCTTCAATCCGCGCGGCGCAGAGACGCAGATTTACTCGCTGGCGGATGCAGATCTCTGCCTGGTGGGCAGCGCAGAAATCACACTGGGCGGGCTCTATGCGGATTCGCTGCTGGCAGAAGCTGATTTGCCGATTCGGGCCGCCGGCATTTCGCACTGCTTCCGCACCGAGGCCGGCGCAGCCGGGCGCGAAAGCAAGGGCCTCTACCGCGTGCACCAGTTCACCAAGACGGAGATGTTCGCCGTGACCAGGCCCGAGGATTCGGAGGCCATGCACCAGCGCATTCTCGCCATTGAAGAGCGGATCTTTCAGGGACTCGAGCTGCCCTACCGCGTGGTGGACATTGCAGCCGGCGATTTGGGCGCGCCGGCCTACCGCAAATTCGATATTGAGGCATGGATGCCGGGGCGCGGCGCGGGCGGCTCGTGGGGCGAGATTTCCAGCGCCTCCAATTGCACCGACTATCAGGCGCGCAGGCTGCGCTGCCGCTTCCGGCGCAAGGACGGCAAGCGCAACGAGCCGGTGCATATGCTGAACGGCACCGCCATCTCCAACGCCCGCGCCATTCTGGCGCTGCTCGAGATTCACCAGTGCGCCGATGGCGGCGTGCGCATTCCCGAAGCGCTCCGGCCCTTCACCGGGCTCTCGAAAATTGGCCCGCGTTGATTCTCGGCACCGCTGGACACATTGACCACGGCAAAACCGCGCTGGTGCGCGCGCTCACCGGCTGCGACACCGACCGCCTGCCCGAGGAAAAGGCGCGCGGCATTACCATCGAGCTGGGCTTCGCACCCCTCAATCTGCCCTCGGGGCGGCGGCTCGGCGTGGTGGATGTGCCCGGGCACGAGGCGCTGGTGCGCACCATGGTGGCCGGTGCGGGCGGTTTTGATCTGCTGCTGCTGGCGGTGGCCGCCGATGAGGGCGTGATGCCGCAGACTCGAGAGCACCTCGACATCTGCACTCTGCTGGGATTGCGGGACGCCGTGGTGGCGCTCACCAAAATGGACGCCGCCGATCCCGGGGTGGCGGAACTGGCGCTGGCGGAAACCCGCGCGCAGCTGGCGGAGAGCGCGCTGGCCGATGCAGAGATCGTCTGCGTATCCGCGCAGAGCGGCGCGGGATTGCCCGCGCTGCGCCGCGCACTCGACAAAACCGCCCGGCGCGCCGAAGCGCGGGCGCAGCGCAGCGGCCCCGCCCGGCTGTGGATTGACCGCGTCTTCGAGCGGCGCGGCTTCGGCGCGGTGGTGACGGGCACATTGCGCGGCGGCGCGCTGGCCTGCGGCGACTCGGTGGAGATTCACCCCGGCTCTGCTTCCGCGCGGCTGCGCGGACTGCAGTGCTTCGGCGAAGCGGTGCAGCGCATTGCGCCCGGCAATCGCTGCGCCGCAAATCTGCAGGGCGTCGCCAGCGCCGATCTGCGGCGCGGCATGCTGCTCGCTGCACCCGGCGCGTTGACGCCGACGCAGTGCTTCGATGCGGAGATCGCCTGGCTGCCCGGCGCAGCACCCCGCGGCCGCGGCGCGCGCGCCGTGGAGTTGCTGGCAGGCAGCGCGCGCCGCCGCGCCCGCGTCGCCCCCATCGGCCCGCCGCCCGCAGCGGATGCGGGCGGTGGCACGCGTGGCGCAGCCGGCAGTGCGCTCGCTGTGGGCGGCACAAACGGCGCGATTGGTGGAGGGGCGGGCGGCGCAACCGGCGGTGGCGCGTTGCTGGCGCGCATTCATCTCGACGATGGCGCTGCGCCGCTGCTTCCGGGGGATGGCTTTGTGCTGCGCGGCTTTGCGCGTCTGGCGGGGAGCGCGACTTTGGGCGGCGGGCGCGTGCTGGATGCCGCGCCGCCGAGGCGGCGGCGCAGCGATCCGGCGCTGGTCCGCGAGCTGCGCGCGCTGGCCGCAGGCGATCTGCGCGAGGGGTTGCGTCTGCGCATTGCGCGCCGCGGCTTCGCCGGAGCCGCGCTGGCCGCGCTGCGCCGCGAAACCGGCGCAACACCCGCCGCGCTCGAGTCCGCACTCGGCGATCTGGAAGCGCGCGGGCAGATTGCGCGCGCGGCGGCACGGCCGCGCGGAGAGGCGCGCGTCTTTTGCGCGGAGGCCATCGCCGCCGTTTCGGCGCGGCTGCTCGCCGCGCTGCGCAATTTTCACGCGCGCGAGCCGATGCGCCCCGGTATGTCGCGCAGCGCGCTGCGCGGCAGCCTGCCCGAAAGCGCGCAGCGCGGAGCGGCCGAGCTCGCCCTGGCGCAGCTCGAAGCGCGGGGCGAAATCCATTCCCAGAGCAAATCGCGCGGATTGGTGCGCGCGGGAAATTTTGCGCCGCACATGGATGCGCGGCAGGCGGCGCTGGTGCGCAAAGTGCGCGACAGCGCCGCCGCCTCGGGGCTGACGCCGCCTTCGCCGCGCGCCTGGGCGCAGCAGTTCGGCGCGGACGATGCAGAGCTGCGCGACGCCATCGCCCACCTGGAGCGCGCCGGTTTGCTGCTGCGCGCAGGCGCGCTGTGGTTTCATCGCGACGCCGTTGATCAATTGCGCGAGCGCGTGCGCGCTCACCTGGAAGCGCACGGGCGCCTCGACACCCCGCGCTACAAGGAACTCATCGCTACTTCCCGCAAATACGCCGTCCCGCTCATGGAGCTCTTCGACGCCGAGGGCCTCACCACCCGCCGCGGCGACACCCGCACTTTGCGGCGCAGGCGCTGAGGGCCGCAGCGGGGCTCAGGGCAGCGCGGGCAGGGCGGCGGCGCGGGCCCAGTCGAGAGTGCGCAGCCAGCCGATCAGGCCGGCGAAATCGCCGTTGGGCAGCAGGCCGAGAATCACCACGGCGGCGGCGCAGAAACCGATGGCGAGCGCCTCGAAGCTTCCCACCCGGGGGCGCGGCGCGTTTTCGCCGGGCTCGCGCATATACATGAAGACGACAAGGCGCAGGTAGTAGTAGAAAGACACCAGACTCGTCAGCACCGCCACCACGACAATGCTCACATGCTCGGCGCGCACCGCGGCGACGAAGAGATGGAACTTCGCCTGGAAGCCCACGGTGGCCGGCATGCCCGCCAGCGAAACGGCAAAGAGCGTCAGCGCCGCCGCCAAGCCGGGGCTGCGCTGCGCCAGCCCCGCCAAATCTTCAATGCGGTCGGCGTCCCGGCCCTGCCGGGTCAGGCACATCAACACGCCGAATGCGCCGAGATTCATGGGCGCGTAGGCCATCAGATAGAAGAGCACGGCGGCGTAGGAATCCGCGCTGGCCGCCGCGAAGCCGATCAGCAGATAACCCGCGTGGGCCACGCTGGAATAGGCGAGCAGCCGCTTCACATTGTCCTGCACCAGCGCCATGAAGTTTCCCACGGCCATGGTGAGAAAGGCGAGCAGCCAGAGGATTTCGCGCAACGGCTCGGCCGCTGCAACGAATGCGACGCCGAGCACGCGCAACAGCGCGGCAAATGCCGCGAGCTTCACCGTCACCGACATGAAGGCGGTAACCGAGGTGGGCGCGCCCTCGTAGACATCCGGCGTCCACTGGTGAAAGGGCACCGAGGAGATCTTGAAGGTGAAGCCCACCACCACCAACCCCGCGCCGATCATCGCCAAGGGGTTCTCTGCATCGAATGCTTCGCGGATGGCGTCGAGCTGCGTCGCGCCGGTGGCGCCGTAGAGCAGCGCAATGCCGTAGAGCATGAGCGCGCTGGCAAAGGAGCCCACAATGAAATATTTGAGCGCCGATTCGTTGCTGCGCAGCTTGCGGCGGTCGAAGCCCGCCAGCACATAGATCGGAATGCTCAGCATTTCGATGCCGAGAAAAATCGCCATCATGTCCACGGCGCATACCAGCAGAAACATTCCGGCGACCGCCACCAGCAGCAGCGCGTAGTATTCGCCGTGGGCAATGCGCAGCGTGCGCAGGTAGTTCACCGAGAGCAGGCAGGCGAGAATGGCCGCCAGCGAGAGCACGGCCATGCAAAAAGCCGAGAGCGCATCGAGCTGCACCAGCGGGTGATCTGCGTTGAAGTTTCGCGCCGCGTGGGGCATGGCGGCGGCGGAGAACAGCGCGGCGGCCGCCAGAAACAGCGCCGAGAGCAGCGCCAGCCCGCGCCCCGCCAGCTCCGGCGTCAGGCGGGGCGCGGGCCGCGCCGCGTGCGCCCGCAGCAGCAGATCGGCCACCAGCACGGCCAGCGCGCCGGTGGCGGCGATCAACAGCGGCAGGACGGCGCCGATGTCGAGCGCGGGGAACTTCACCGCGCTTCCTCCCGCGCCACCCGCGCGGCGGCATCGGCGGGTTGCGAAGCGCCCGGCGCGGCCGGGCCGGACACAGCCTGCGCGCTGTTCTGAACGCGCTCCACCAGCGCGGCCACGGGCGGCTCAATGCGATCTTGCAACGGGCGGGGATACACGCCGATCCAGAACATCGGAATTACCATCGCCAGCAGCACGCCGCGCTCGCGCCAATTGAGATCGGGCAGCGCGCGGTTTTCGGGGCTGGCGGCGGGGCCGAAGAAGACGCGCCGGAACATCCAGAGCATATAGACCGCCGCCAGCACCACGCCGAAGGTGGCGGCGGCAGCCAGCCCCGCGTGGCGCTCGAAAGCGCCGAGCAGAATCAGAAACTCGCCCACAAAGCCGTTCAGCAGCGGCAGGCCGATGCTCGCCATGGTGGTGATGCAGAAAAAGGCGGCGCACACGGGCATGGGCGCGGCAAGGCCGCCGAAATCTGCGATCTGCCGGCTGTGGCGGCGCTCGTAGAGCATTCCCACCAGCAGAAACAGCGCGCCGGTGGTGATGCCGTGGTTGATCATTTGCAGCACGCTGCCTTCCATGCCCTCGGGGTTCAGGGCGAACATGCCGAGCATGACGAAGCCCAGGTGCGCCACCGACGAGTAGGCCACCAGCTTTTTGACATCGCGCTGCACCATGGCCACCAGCGCGCCGTAAAGCACGCCGGCCAGCGCCAGACTCATGACCCATGGCGCCAGCTCGGCGGCGGCCACCGGAAACAGCGGCAGCGCAAAGCGCAGAAAACCGTAGCCGCCCATCTTGAGCAGCACCGCGGCCAGAATGACCGAACCGGCGGTGGGCGCCTCCACATGGGCGTCGGGCAGCCAGGTGTGCAGCGGCACCATCGGCACTTTGATGCCAAAGGCCAGCGCAAAGGCCAGAAAGAGCACGAACTGCGTCTGCCACCAGGGCAGGCCCGGCACGCTGCCGACGGGGATGATGGTCTGCAGCAGCGACGGCGCGTTTGTGCCCGGCAGCGAAACGATGTCGAGGGTGAGAATGCCCGTCTGTTGCCAATGCAGGTGATAGACCACCAAAATGGCCACCAGCATGAGCAGCGAGCCGAGCAGGGTGAAGAGAAAGAACTTCATGGCGGCGTAAACGCGCCGCGGCCCGCCCCAGACTCCGATGATGAAATACATCGGAATCAGCATGACCTCCCAGAACAGGTAGAACTGGAACAGATTGAGCGCGGCGAAGGCGCCGATCATGCCGGTTTCGAGAAAGAGCATGAAGAAGATGTAGCTGCGCCGGCTCTTTTGCACATCGTTCCACGAGCTCACCAGCACCACCGGCATAATGAAGGTGGTGAGCAAAATCAGCAGCAGGCTGATGCCGTCCACCCCGGCGAAGTAGTGAATGCCGAGCTGCGGAATCCACGGGACATACTCGACGAACTGAAAGGCGTCGGGGGAATCCGGCTGAAAGGAGAACCACAGCAGCAGCGACACCAGAAAGGTGAACAGCGCGCTGCCGAGGCCGATGCCGCGCCACACCTGGCTCTGCAAATCGCCGCCCAGCGCGCGCGCAATGCCCGTGAGCAGCACCAGCGCCACGCCGGTGCAGAGCGGAACGAAGGTGACCCAGGTGAGAAGCTGGTCGAACTGCGCCATTTACGCCACCAGCCAAATGGCAATGGCCAGCGTGCCGAGCAGCATGGCAAAGAGGTAACCCTGCGCCAGCCCCGATTGCAGGCGGCGCAGCACGCCGCCGGCAAAGGCGCGCAACACGCGGGCCGGCCCACCCACCAGCACGCCGTCAATCAGCCGGACATCCACCCCGCGAAACAGCAGCGCATCGGATATCGCCAGCGTGGGCCTGACGAAGAGCCGGTCGTAGAGCTCGTCCACATAGAACTTGCGCTCGAAGCAGCGGTGCAGCGGTCCCAGCGCGGCGCGGATGCGCTCGGGGAAGCCGGGCCGCTTCACATAGAGCAACCAGGCGGCGGCAGCGCCCGCGCCCGCCACCAGGGTGGCCAGCACGGCGAGCCAGCGCTCCTCGCTGTGGCGCACGGCGTGGGGCGTTTCCACCAGCACCGGGCCGATGAAGTTGGCGAAGCTGTTTGCGCCCGCAATGCCGACGAAGGCATCGCTGGGGCCGATCAGCAACCCGCCGCCGATGGAGAAACCGGCCAGCACCGCCAGCGGCATGAAGACCAGATCGCCGGGCTCGTGGACGCGCCAGCGCTTTTCGGAGGGGGTGCGGCGCTCGCCCATGAAGACGCGGAAGAAGAGCCGGAACATATAGAAGGCGGTTGCGCCTGCGGTGACGAGGCCGATGGCGTAGAGCCAGTTGTGGCCGGGCAGCTCGTGGGCCAGCCAAGCCGAGAGCAAAATCTCATCCTTCGAGAAAAAGCCCGAGGTGTAGGGCGCGCCGGCAATGGCGAGCACGCCGCAGAGAAACACCCAGCGGGTGCGGGGCAACAGCTTCCAGAGCCCGCCCATATCGTCGGTGTCCTGCTCGTGATGCAGCGCGAGAATCACCGCGCCCGCGCCGAGAAAGAGCAGCGCCTTGAACCAGGCGTGGGTGGCCACATGCCACATGGACGCGCCGAACGCGCCGCAACCCGCCGCCATGAACATATAACCGAGCTGGCTCACCGTCGAATAGGCGAGAATTTTCTTGATGTCGGTCTGGGCAATGGCAATGGCCGCCGCGAAGATGGCGGTGATTGCGCCGGTCCAGGCGATCAGCGCTGAAGCGCCCGGCGCCGCCGCGTAGAGAAACGACAACCGGCACACCATATAAACGCCGGCGGTCACCATGGTGGCGGCGTGGATCAGCGCCGAGACCGGCGTGGGACCCGCCATTGCATCGGGCAGCCAGGTGTAGAGCGGCAACTGCGCGGATTTCCCGGCTGCGCCGAGGAAGAAGCACACGCCGATCAGCGTCGCCAGCTTCCATTCGGGAAATCCCGGCAGCCACCAGAGCCACTGCGGCAGCGTCAGCGTCTGCTCCGCAATGGCCGGGAAGGCCGCCTCAATGCCGCGAAAGGAAATCGCCGCCTGCCCGGCATCGGCCAGCGCCCAGAACAGCAAAAAGATTCCGAGCAGGAAGCCGAAATCGCCGATGCGATTCACGATGAACGCCTTGCTGCCGCAGTAGGCGTTCCAATCTTCCGCGAACCAGAAGCCGATCAACAGGTAGGAGCAGAGGCCGACGCCCTCCCAGCCCAGAAACATCAGCACGAGGTTGTCGCCGAGCACCAGCACCAGCATGGAGAAGGTGAACAGGTTGAGATAGCAGAAGAAGCGCTGGAAGCCGCGGTCTTCGCGGTGGTCGGAATCCATGTAGCCAATGGAATAGATGTGAATCAGCGAGCCGACTCCGGTCACGATGAGGATCATCACCGCGGCGAGCGGATCCAGGGCGAGGCTCATTTCGGCTTCGAGTTCGCCCGCTGCAATCCAGGTGAAGAGGCGGTCCACGAACAGCCGCTCGCCCAGCGGCGCGCGCACCAGCGAGATCAGCGCCGCAAAGGAGAGCACAAAGGAGGCGATGGGCGCGCCGCAGGAGAGCGCGATGGTGGCGCGGCGCGGCAGCGGCCGCCGCAACAAGCCCAGCGAGATTCCGTGCACCGCCGCCGCGAGCAGCGGCAGCAGCGGAATCCAGCGCAGCCAGGCGTTTTCTGTGGCCTCTACCATTGCCCTACCATTTGAGCAGGCTCACTTCCTCGACATCCATGGAATCGCGGTTGCGGAACAGCGAGATGACGATGCCGAGCCCCACCGCAACCTCTGCCGCCGCCACGACGATCACCATCAACACGAAAATGTGGCCGGCGAGATCGGCGTGCAAACGCGAGAAGGCCACCAGAGCCAGGTTGACCGCGTTCAGCATCAGCTCGATGCACATGAGAATGACGATCAGGTTGCGGCGCGTGAGCGCGCCAATGGCGCCGATGGCGAAGAGGACGGCCGAGAGCGCGATGGCGTGTTCGATGGGGACGATCATTCGATGTCCCTCTTCGCCAGAATGACGGCGCCCACCATCGCGGCCAGCAGCAGCAGCGAAGTGGCCTCGAAAGCCAGCAGCCAATCGGTGAACAGCGCCATGCCCACCTGCCGGTAGCCGCCGAAGCCCTCGGGCAGCGCCGCCGCTTCGCGGAAGGCGCCGGGCAGCAGCGACAGAAAGGCCAGCAGCACCAGCACGCCCAGCCCGGCGGCGGCCAGCTTGACCGCGCGCTGCCGCTCGGCGCTGAAAGATTCGCGGCGCAGATTCAACAGCATTACGACGAACAGGAACAGCACCACAATGGCGCCGGCATAGACCAGCACCTGCAGCACGCCGATCAAATAGGCGTCGAGCAACACATAGATGGCACCCAGCGACACCATCGTGCCCACCAGCGAAAGCGCGCCAGCCACCGCGTTGCGGAAATTCAGCACCATGCCGAGCGCCCCGGCGACGGCCAGCGCGGCGAAGATGTAGAAGAACAGCGCGCCGTCCATCATCAGCCGTCCAGCCACAGCACCAGCGCGCCGGTGATGAAAATGTTGGCGATGGAGATGGGCAGGATCATCTTCCAGCAGAGATCCATCACCTGGTCATAGCGGAAGCGCGGCAGCGTCCAGCGCAGCGCCATCTGAAACCAGATCATGAGCACCACTTTGAGCAGGAACGAGCCCACATGCAAGATCATGCACAGCCCCGAGGCGAAGCCCTGCCCGAACGCGCCGCCCACCGCGCCCACGATGTCGGCGGTGGAGAGCCAGGGAATGGACCAGCCGCCCAGAAACAGCGTCGCGACAATGGCGCCAATTACCGGCACCTCGAGAAATTCGGCGGTGTAGAACAGCCCGAAGCGCATGGCCGAATATTCCATGTGGTAGCCGGCCACCAGTTCGCTCTCGCCCTCCGGCGCGTCGAAGGGCGGCCTCTTGTTCTCGGCCATAATGCAGGTGAGAAACAAAATGAAGCCCAGCGGCTGCAGAAAAATTCCCCAGGCCGGAAGCGTGATCCAATCAAGCCAAGCGAACCACGGACCCGAGAGGCCGAAGATGTGCTCGAGAAAGCCGAAGACGCGGAAGGTCGAGTCCTGCGCCACGGCCATTTCGGTGAGCCGCAGCGTCCCGTAGCACATGAACAGGCCGACGATGGAGAGTCCCATCGTCACCTCGTAGGAAATCATCTGCGCCGAGGCCCGTATGCTTCCGAGCAGGCCCCAGTTGTTGTTGCTCGCCCAGCCCGCCATTACCGCGCCGTAGGTGGCGAGGGAGCCGACGGCCAGAATGTAGAGCATCCCCCAGTCAATATCGGCGACCACCAGGCTCACCGTCGCATCGCCGAATTGATACACGCCGCCGAAGGGAATCACCGCCAGGGTGATGATGGCGGGCACCAGCGCCACCATCGGCGCAATCTGGTGAATGAAGCGGTTGGCGCCGCTCGGCACCATGTCCTCTTTCGAGAGTAGCTTCACCACATCGGCGGCGGGGTGCAGCAGGCCCATTGCCGTCACGCCCAGCAAATCTGCGCGGTTGGCGCCGATGCGGTCCTGCATTACCGCGGCCTGCTTGCGCTCCACCCAGGTGATCAGCGGCAGGAACAGCCCCATGATCACCAGCACGATGAACAGCATCTTGATGGCGACGCCGACAATCACGCGGATTCTCCCCGCAGCGGCAGGCCCTCGTGGCCGACGGAGTCCACATCAATGCCCGCAAAGGCCGGCAGCTCTTCGCCGAGCGACTTTGAGACGGCGTGCGGATCCCAGGCGGCCGGCTCCTCGAAGCCCGGCAGAGCCAGCGCCTCGCCGAGCCGCAGCAAAATTTCGCCCTCGGACCAGGCGGCGAAGGCCGGCTCCACCACCGGCTGCACGCGCTGCACGCGGCCGGCGGCGTTGGTGAGGGTGCCGAGCTTTTCCAGCGCGTGGCGCGCGGGAAACACCACATGGGCGATGCGCTCCAGCGCCGAGCGGTGCGTATCCAGCAAAATCACGCCGTCGAGCAGCGCCAGCGCCGAAACATCGCCGCGCAAATGCGCAGGCGCGAGAATGTCGTGGCCCAGCGCCAGCAACACGCGCGCCGCGCCGGAGCGGACGCGCTCAATGACGGCGTCGGCCCCGCCGAAGCCCAGCGCCCGCGCGCCAAAGGCGTTCGCCGCCTTCTCCTCCCGCAACAGCAGATCGTCGGATGCGCCGGTGGGCACCGCCACTCCCGCGGATTCCGGCGGCGCGCCCAGCGCCGCGAGGAAGCGGCGCAGCGCGAGGAGATCTTCGTTGGTGGCGTGGGGCGAGGCCAGCACGGCGACGGCCTCTGCGCCGCCGCCCTCAATGGCGGCGCGCAACCGCGCGGCGGCTACGGCCAGCGCGTCGCCCAGCCCCGCCGCCGTCAGGCGGCCGTCTGCGCCGCGCACTTGCGGATGGTGGATGCGGCTCGCCGAACCGATTTCGCGGTAGGACATACGCCCGGCGTCGCAGATCCAGGTCTCGTTCACCGCGTCGTTGCGCCGCGGCACATAGCGATACACCCGGTTGTTGGCCACGCCCGCGTGAATGTTGCAGCCCGCCGAGCAGCCGGTGCACACCCCCGGCAATTCGTCCAGAAACCAGACGCGCATTTTGAAGCGAAAGTCTTTGGTGGTGAGCGCGCCGACGGGGCAGATGTCGGCCACATTCATCGAGTAGTCGTTGTCGAGGGGCGCGCCGGGGAAGGCCGCGATTACCGAGCGGTCGCCGCGGTTCTCCACAACCAGCTCGCCGGTGCCCGGCACCTCGCGGCAGAAACGCACGCAGCGGCGGCACAAAATGCAGCGCTCCTGATCGAGGACGATGGTGGGCCCCAGCTCCACGCGCTTTTCCAGCGCGCGGCGCGGCTCGCGGCTGCGCGAATGCTGCACGCCGTATTCAAAGGCGTAATCCTGCAGCTTGCATTCGCCGGCCTGGTCGCAAATGGGGCAATCAAGGGGGTGATTGACCAGCAGCAACTCCATCACGCCCTCGCGCGCCTTGCGCACGCGCTCGCTCTTCGTGTGCACCACCATGCCGTCGGTCACGCGCGTGTCGCAGGCGATCTGCAGCTTGGGGACGCCCTCCACCTCCACCTGGCAGAGCCGGCAACTGCCGTCAATGCTGAGCTTCGGGTGCCAGCAGTAGTGCGGCACCTCCACGCCGTTCATCAACACGCCGAGATCGTCGAGCGCCTGCAGCAGCGTGCGGCCCTCTTCCACCTCGTAGGCTGCGCCGTCTACGGTGATGCGCACGGTCACAGCCGGAAGCCCTCGTGAAAGGGGCAGCGATGGTGCCGCAGGTGCATTTCGAAATCGTCGCGGAAGTGGCGCAGCAACCCCTGGATGGGCCAGGCCGCGGCGTCGGCAAAGGCGCAGATGGTCGCGCCCTCCATCTTGGCCGAGACATCGAGCAGAATCTCAAGGTCGCCCTCTTCGCCCGCGCCGCGCTCAATGCGGTTCAGAATCTTCTCCATCCAGCCCGTGCCCTCGCGGCACTGGGTGCACTGACCGCAGCTCTCGTCGCGGAAGAAGTGCGCGATTACGCAGCCCACGCGCACCATGCAGGTGGTGTCATCCATCACCATAATGCCGCCGGTGCCGAGCATGGTCTGCCGCTCGCGCAAAGACTCGTTGGCCATGGGCACATCGAGCTCTGCGGCGGGCAAAATGGGCATGGACATGCCGCCCGGAATCACGCCCTTGATCTCGCGGCCGCCGGGCACGCCGCCCGCGTGGCCGAAGACAATCTGCTCCAGGCTCGTGCCCAGCGGCAGCTCGTAGAGTCCCGGCCGCACCACATGGCCGGAGACGCCGAAGATCGTCGTGCCCGGGCTCTTCTCGGTGCCGATGCCGCGAAACCACTCCGCGCCCCGGCGCACGATGTGCGGCACATGGCAAAAAGTCTCCACATTGTTCACCGTGGTGGGCATGCCAAAGGCGCCGAACTCCGCCGGATAGGGCGGCTTCTTGCGCGGCTGCCCCTTTTTGCCCTCCAGCGATTCCAGCAGCCCGGTCTCTTCGCCGCAAATGTAAGCGCCGCCACCGCGCACCAGCACCACCTCGTGCGAAAAGTTCGTGCCCATGGCGCCCTGCCCCAGGTAGCCGCTCTCGCCGGCCTCGGCGATGGCCTGCTGCATAACCCGCGCCGGCTCGCTGTATTCTCCGCGGATGTAGAGAAAGGTCTTCTCCGCCCCCACCGCCCATGCGGCGATCAAAATGCCCTCGATCAATTGGTGCGGCCCGCGCTCGAGCAAAATGCGGTCCTTGAAGGAGCCGGGTTCGGACTCATCGGCGTTGCACACCAGAAAGCGCGGCCGGTCCTCGTCCTTCGGCATGAAAGACCACTTGAGCCCCGTCGGAAAGCCCGCGCCGCCCCGGCCCTGCAGCCCGGAATCCTTCACCAACTCAATCAGCTTCTCCGGCTGCATGCGGGTGAGGGCCTTGCGCGCCGCCTCGTAGCCGCCCTGCGCTTCGTAGCCCTTGAGCGAGACAAAGCCGTCGTCGCCGAAGTGCTCGGTGAGATAGTTCGTGGTGTGGGGGACTTTGAGGCCCATGGATCACTCGAGAGAGTCGAGCAGCTTCTTGGCGAGCTCGACGCCCAGGTTTTCGTGGTAGGTATCGCCAATGCGCAGCATGGGCGCGTAGGCGCATGCGCCCAGGCATTCCTCCCGGCCCAGGGTGATGCGGCCGTCGGGCGTGGTTTCGCCGGCGCGAATGCCGAGATGCTCTTCCAAACGGCGCAGCAGCGAGCGCCCGCCCCGCAGCGAACAGGGCAGGTTGGTGCACACATGCACATGGTGGCGGCCCTGCGGCGCGGCGTGAAACATATTGTAGAAAGAGACCACCTCCATTACCTCGACCGCGCGCATTTCGAAAATCTCCGCCAGCTCGCGGGCGGTTTCCGGCGCAATGCAGCCGAGCTCTTCCTGCACCAAATGCAGGGCCTCGAGCAGCGCGCCGCGCTTCTGCGGAAACTTCTGCATCTCTTCGGCGATGCGCTTGCGCGTGGCGCCGGAAATAGCGCCGGACTTCGCCGCCTTCTTCGGCTTCACCGCCTTCACCATTCCAGCGCGCCCTTGCGCCACTCGTAGAGCAGGCCCACCACCAGCGGCACGGTGAAAACGCCCATGGCGGCGAAGCCGAACCAGCCAAGCTCCCGGAACAGGGCGCCCCAGGGGTAGAAGAACACCGCCTCCAGATCGAAGAGCACAAAGAGCATGGCCACCAGATAGAACTTGACGGAGAAGCGCTGGTGGGGAGAGACAATCTGCCGCTCCCCACACTCGAAGGGCTCCTGCTTCTCTGCGAATTCGCGCCTGGGCCCCAACAGCTTTGGGGCCAATGCCATCAGGCCCGCCACGACCAGCGCGAGCCCGAGGATCAACAGGACGCCGATGAACTCGGCGAGCAAAACGCTCTCCCTGGCAATGCAAAGACGCCCGGCAGGCGCGTCCACTCGCCGCGCCGCGTTCGTTCAACTGCGCGCTGATTCTGCAAAACCGCGCCGCAGGCTAGCCGCAACGCGCGCCGCCGTCAACGCCGGGCGGGGGCGGGGCAATCCACGGGCGGAGCAATCGGGGGTGGGGGGCAGGCGGCATCGCCCAGCGGGGCGGGGCGGCCCCCGGCGGGCCATCCGGCCCGCGCCGCCTGGCAACCCCCGGCTCCGGCGGATCGTCGCCCGTCCCCCGCACCCCGGCCCCGGCGGACGGCGGCGGTGCGGGCGGTTAGACTGGCCGCCATGCCGCTTCCCGTCGCGGTTCTGGGCGCCGGCAGCTTCGGCACCTGCCTCGCCGTGCAGGCCGCGCGCGAATGCGATGTGGCCATCTGGGCCCGCGATCCCGGCCTGGCCGCCGCCATCCAGCGCGAGCGCCGCAACCCCCGCTACCTGAGCGAGGTGGAGCTGCCCCCCGGCATCCGCGCCACCGCCAATCTGGAAGAGGCGCTGGCCAGCAGCGAGCTGGTCATTTGCGCCATTCCCAGCCACGGCGTGCGCGAGGTGATGGGCCGGGCCGGCAAGGCGATGGATCCCGGGGCCATCCTCGTCTCCACCGTGAAGGGCATTGAGGAGGAAACCGGCATGCTCATGCACCAGGTGCTGGAAGATGTGCTGCCGCCCGCCCTGCACCCCAGGCTCACCGTGCTCTCCGGCCCCTCCTTCGCACACGAAGTGGCGATTCACCTGCCCACGGCTGTAACGCTGGCCTGCCGGCAGGAAGCCTTCGCCATCTCGGTGCAAACCGCGATTTCTTCTCCGTGGTTCCGCTGCTACACCCACGACGATGTAATCGGCGTGGAGGTGGGCGGCGCGCTGAAGAATGTGATCGCCATAGCCGTGGGAATGTGCGACGGCCTTTCGCTCGGCCTGAACGCCCGCGCCGCCGTAATGACCCGCGGCCTGCGCGAAATCACCCGGCTCGGCGAAAAGCTCGGCGCAAACCCGGTGACCTTCCAGGGACTCTCCGGCATGGGCGACCTGCTGCTCACCTGCACCGGCGATCTCTCCCGCAACCGCCGCGTGGGGCTCGAACTCGGCCACGGCCGCCGCCTGCGCGAAATCGTATCCGGCATGGACCAGGTTGCAGAAGGCGTGCGCACCACCTACGCCGTCTGCGAACTCGCCACCCGCCACCAGGTGGAAATGCCCATCTGCTTCGCCGTCCGCTCCGTCCTCGAAGGCGCCGCCCCCGAAGAAGCCGTCCACCATGTCATGTCCCGCCAACTCCGCAGCGAAATGGAGTAGCCCAATGCTAGTTCGGTTTCTCGTCTTTGTCCTTCGACAGCCAAGCCAGCCAACCCGGGATGAGGGGGGTGATGAAGACAACGATGAGACCGACAGAGAGAACGATCAATCCCACATAGGTCACGACCTCGTTGTAAGTCATTGCTTTTCCTCCGATTCGCAGTGGTCGTAGCGAATGATGTCATTGTAGGCCCGCCGGGACAACTCAACGATGATCAGCAACACGGCTCCCCACAGTCCCACCCCGGCCCAAAAGAACGCGCCGATCCCCCGCCTGCCCCGCCCGGGGTGGCAGATAATGAAATTCAATTTCATTATAGGGGCGTGGCGGGCAATGGCGTGAATGGCGTGGTTTCGCTGGCGGAGCTCCCCGTGGGGGGGCGCGGCGTAGTCGTGCGGGTGGAGCGCGGGGGCGCGCCGGGGCGGCGGCTGCAGGATTTGGGGCTGCTGCCGGGCACCGCGGTGCTCTGCCGCCGCCGTGCGCCGCTGGGCGATCCGCGCGTCTATGAGCTGCGCGGGGGAATGCTGTGCCTGCGCCGCAGCGAGGCGCTTGCGGTGCAGGTTCAGCCGCAGTGAGCGCAGCGGAGGCCCCGGCCCTGCGGCTGGGGCTCATCGGCAGCCCCAACTCGGGGAAGACGACGCTCTTCAACGCGCTCACCGGGTTGCGCGCCAAGGTGGGAAATTACCCCGGCGTTACGGTGGAGCGGCGCGAGGGCGACGCCGTGGTGGCGGGCCGCCGCCTGCGGGTGGTGGATTTGCCGGGCGCATACAGCCTCGACCCCATGAGCCCGGACGAAGCGCTGGTGGCGCGGCTGCTGGCGGGCCATGTGCCCGATGCGCCGCCGCCGGACGGCCTCATCGTCACCGCCGACGCCTGCACTCTGGAGCGCTCGCTGGCGCTGATCGCCCAGGTGCTGCGCACCGGGCTGCCGGTGTGCCTGGTGCTGACCATGATGGACGAGCTGCGCGCGCGGCGCGGCGGGCTGGATTTGGAGCGGCTCGAAGCGGCGCTGGGCATTCCCGTGGTGGGGGTGGTGGGACGCAGGGGCTTCGGGCTGGACGCGCTGCGCCGGTTGCTGCCGCACCCGGAGCGCTGGCCCCGCCCGCCGGTGCCGCCACCCGGAGAGGGCGAGGCCCGCCGCGCCTGGATCGAATCCGTCGCGGCCCGCGCCATCACCCGCAAACCCGGGCGCCACCGGCTGAGCGAGGCGGTGGACCGCGTGGTGCTGCACCCCGTGGCGGGCACCCTGCTCTTTGCCGGGCTCATGGTGCTCTTCTTCCAGGCCATCTTCGCCTGGGCTGCGCCGGCCATGGAAGCGGTGGACGCGGCTTTTTTGTGGAGCGCCGGCGCACTGCGCGCCGTTTTGCCACCCGGCGCGCTGGCGGATTTTCTGGCCGACGGCGTGGTGGCCGGCGTGGGCGCGGTGCTGATCTTTCTGCCGCAAATTGCGCTGCTCTTCACCCTGCTGCACCTGCTGGAAGACCTCGGCTACATGACCCGCGCCGCCTTCGTGGTGGACCGCCTGATGGGCCGCCTGGGCCTCGAAGGGCGCGCCTTCGTGGCGCTGCTCTCTTCCTACGCCTGCGCCGTCCCGGGCATTTTGGCCACGCGCAGCCTCCCCTCGCCCCGGCAGCGGCTGCTGACCATTCTGGTTTCGCCGCTCATGACCTGCTCGGCGCGGCTGCCGGTTTACGCGCTGCTCATTGGCGCCTTCGTTCCGCCGGTGGCGGTGTGGGGGCCCATCGGCCTGCAGGGGCTGGTGCTGCTCGGCCTTTATCTCGCCGGTGCGCTGGCCGCGCTGCTGGCGGCGGCGCTGCTCAACCGGACGCTGCTGCGCGGCGCAGACCTGCCCTTCTATTTGGAACTGCCGCCCTACCGGGTGCCGCCGCTGCGGCTGCTGGCCGGGCAGGTGTGGGGCGCCGTCAGCGCATTCTTGCGCCGGGCGGGGGGCATTATTTTGCTGACGGCCATTGCGCTGTGGTTTCTGCTGAACTTTCCCCGCGTGCCGCCGCCCGAGCCGCTGCCCCCGCAAGAAGCGGCGGCGTGGCGGCTGGAACACAGCGCCGCCGGCACCATCGGCCGCGCCATCGAGCCGGCAATTGCGCCGCTGGGCTTCGACTGGAAGATCGGCGTGGGCCTGGTGGCGAGCCTGGCGGCGCGGGAGGTCATCGTCTCCACGCTCGCGCAAATCTACGCCGCCACCGAAGACGACGAAGTGTCGCTGCGCGAGGCGGTGCGCGCAGATCGCCACCCCCCCGGCCACCCCCGCGCGGGCGCGCCCGTCTTTTCGCCGCCCACCGTCGCCGCGCTGCTCGCCTTCTTCGTCTTCGCCCTGCAGTGCGCCTCCACCCTCGCCGCCATGCGCCGCGAGACCAACTCCTGGCGCTGGCCCGCCTTCGCCTTTTGCACCCTGCTGCTCACCGCCTGGTGCGCCGCCTTCGCCACCCACCGCATCACCACCGCCCTCAGCGGTTGAAGTGCGGTAGTGTGAAGGGGAACTCCACGCCATGTCCCCGATCCAAGTCAATCCGCAACTCCACACCTTTCACTCGCCGACCTACAAGAGCGTCGCCATACTCAATAAACTCCGGCGATCACCTTGATCAACACTTCTGCAATTCAACGACAGCCTCGTAGAGCTGATGGCCTTTTCTGGCCTTTGCAACCCGGACTTCGGATTGAATGATGCTGTTTCCGACGCGGGTGGCGCGGGGCATATGAATATCCACCACTTCCAGGCCGGTGGATTCGGCGATTTTTGCGAGAAAGCGATCTGTGGGAATCATCACGCCCTGCAAAATGCTGTTGCCTATCACAATCAGCGCTGTTCCGCGCCTGCGAAGAGCGAATTTGGCGGCCTTCGAAAAGCGATGGCAATCATTGAAATAAGAGGCCGCATAATTGGCCCAGCCGTTGCCGCCGTATATCCCCCGGTTTGGATTCTTTTTTCTCAATGTGCGCAGGCACGCGACGATCTCTTTGTCTTCGACGGGAAAATCGAGATCAATCCGTTCGCTCTCCCGCACCGTTTGCCAGAATTTCCCGAAATTCTTTTCTTCAAGGGGCTTCATGTCCTTGGGGGAATGCATGAAGCCAAGCCAGAAGAGATGTGGCCGGGTATTCCGGTTGTAGTGATAATTATTCAGGTAGGGAGGTGAGGTGACGAGAAGATCCACCGATCCCGATTGGAGCTTCCGGTAGGAATCGAAAAAGGACTCATTGAATACCGCTGCGGCAGGCGCCCTGCCATCGCATTGATTTTGCAGCGTCCGAATATCCTCGGCCATTTCGTAGAGTTTCCCGGCAATGTGGCGGGCCACCGGAAAATCGGCGACATCCGGCCTCCCGGCTGCGGATTTGCGGCCCAAACTGGGTTCGTAGGAGTAATTCGAATAGGTCACCATGGTGGCGGCGAAGGCGAGGCGGAGCAAATCCGCAATGGTCTCGTCCTTCAATTGCGCGATGAAATCGTGCGCCAGCAGCACCTTGCGCAGAACCTTCGGGCTGTAGAAGACGCCGCGCGTGCGAAATCCCTCCGGGATCTTCGCCTTCGGGCTGCGCCCCTGCTTCACGGCGGCGGCGTGAAATTCCAGGAAGCGCCCCGCCGCCTCGTTCAGGCGATCTGCAGAGAGACTGCGGGCGCCCAGTTTCGTCCGGCACGCAAAGGCCGCATAGGGGTTGATCTCAAAGCCAACGGCCCCGTGGCCGGCGAAATTGGCCTCGACCAGTGTGGTGCCGACACCGGCAAAGGGATCAAGCACCACCCCCGGCCTGCGCAGATGCCGATCCAGCGCGCTGCGGACGAAATCCCGCGAGAAGCCCGCGACCCAGGGAACCCAGCGGTGGATGGGCTGAGACTTGTTCGCGGCGAAGGCGGGATCGCTGAAACCGGTGCTTTTGGCCGCGCCGGCGGCGCTCAGTTCAGGTTGGGAACCGCCATTGAGATCGGTCATCGGAGAACTCCCCATCGCCTCCTCAAGCCCCCGGATTATCGCACCCCCCAAGCGCCGCGCCAAATCGCCGCGCCGGGGGATTTGACATTCGGGCGGGGGCGGCCTAGGCTGGGCGGCTCCAAAACCAGGGTTGATTTCCGGCGCTTGCAGAACCCTTCGGCTTCGGACCCCGCCGTCAAACGCACCCGGGCCCCGCACCCGAAACTGCTAAGCGCTCGCCTCGGAGGAAACCGGGGATGCAAAAGCCGGGCGAAAAGAGCGGGGAAAAGGGCGCGCGGGACGCGGGACACGCGCCGGGCGGCTCCACCCGCGCCGTCCATGCGGGCGAGCGCAAGCACCACCAGGATCACGCGCTCACCACGCCGATCCACCAGACCTCCACTTTCTGGTTTCGCGACTCGGCGGAGCTGCGGGCCTATGCCGAGGGCCGCCACCCGCGCGACGAGTATGGGCGCTACTCGAACCCCACCTGGCGCGCGGTGGAGCGCAAGCTCTGCGAGCTGGAGGGCGCCGAGGAGGCCGTGCTCTTCGCCTCCGGTATGTGCGCGGCCACCACCACTTTTCTGGCGCACTGCCAGCGCGGCGACCACATCGTCATTACCAACGATTGCTACCGGCGCACGCGGCAGTTCGTGCAGCAGTTTCTCTCGCGCCTCCAGGTCGAGGCGACGGTGATTCCGCCCGCCGACACCATCGCGCTGAAGGATGCGCTGCGCGACAACACCCGCCTGTTCTTCACCGAGAGCCCCACCAATCCCTACCTGCATGTGATTGACCTGCCCGAGGCCGCGCATCTCGCGCGCGAGCGCGGCGTGCTGACGCTGGTGGATTCCACCTTCGCCACGCCGCTGAACCACCGGGCGCTTGCAGATGGGGCCGATCTGGTGCTGCACAGCGCCACGAAGTATCTGAGCGGCCACAACGACCTGATCGGCGGCGTGCTGTGCGGGCCGGCCGAACTGGTGGCGCCGGTGCGCAATGCAGTCGGCGTGCTCGGCGGCATTCTCGATCCCCACGCCGCTTGGCTGCTGTTGCGCGGGCTCAAGACTTTGGGCCTGCGCATGGAGCGCCACAATGCAAATGGTTTGGCGGTGGCGCGCTGGCTCGAAGCGCATCCGAAGGTGCGGCAAGTCTGGTATCCCGGCCTTCCGAGCCACCCGGATTACCGCGTGGCGACGCGGCTGATGAGCGGCTTCGCCGGCGTGGTCAGCTTCGAGATCGCCGGCGATTTCGACGCCGCCGTCCGCTTCACCGACGCCTGCACCCTGCCCTACATCGCGCCCAGCCTGGGCGGCGTGGAATCCCTCGTCGAGATGCCGCTGCTCATGTCCTACTGGGATTACAGCCCCGAGGAGCGCCGGGCCTACGGCATTGGCGAGAGCCTCGTGCGCCTCTCCTGCGGCATTGAGGATGCAGCCGACCTGATCGCAGACCTGAGACAAGCCCTCGCCGCCGTCTGACGGCGCCTCAACGCAGCGCGCGCAGCCGATCCTCCAGATCGGGCAGCGCGGCAAAAGCAAATGCGCGCCCGGCGCGGGTCTTCACAAGCAGCCCCTTCTCTGCCAGAGCCAGCAGGTCACTGCGCGCCGTTGCGTATGTGACGACATGGCTGTTGCGATGCGATTCGATGGAATAGCGAAACCCGGGATTGCGCAGAGAGTGGACCAACAGCGCCTTCTGCCGATGATTAAGCGCCGTGGCGGCGGACAAAATCTGATCTATGGCGCGAATTTCCCCGGTCTTGCGCGCGATATATGCGTGCAGCTCCTCAATGGATCTGCAGATGACCCGCAATTGCGCCAGGATGAAGTAGGTGAGATCGCCCTCATCCGTCTCCGTGTAGAGAAACGAGCGGCCATAGCTCGCGGGCGCCTTTCGCAGAATGCTCGAAATGGAGATGAATTCGGCGAGCCAGTAGCCCTGTCTCAGCATGCACCAATAAAAGAGAGCACGCGCGGTGCGCCCGTTTCCATCAATGAAGGGATGATCATAGGCGAGCCAGAAGTGCAGAAGAATGGCGCGCACCACGGGATGCAAAAAGCCTTCCTGCGAACCCCGATTGGCGAAGAGGCAAAGAGCCTTCATGCGTCCGGAGATTTCACTCGCGTCCGGCGGTTGGTGAACTTTAAGATTATCGCGTTCATCCCACACCGCAATGCCGTCTCCCGGCTGCCGCAAATGGGGCGGGGAAGAATCGGGCGGAAGGGTATCCTCTGCAATGATCCGGTGAATCTCCATCACGATCTTCGGTGTCATTTTTTCGCCCTTTCGCCTGCCGACGAATTGTATTGCGTGGTAGTTGTTGAGAATCATCCGCTCGGCGTGGTCCACGGGCCTGCGGCCTGAACGCAACATGGCCTTCGCCTGCGCCCGGGTGGCGGCGGCGCCCTCCAGTTGGCTCGAAGTGATCGCCTCCTCGATAAGCGAGCTTCGCAGGTAGCGGTCCTTGGTTTGCGGATTCGTGATCGAACCGGGCAATTCGATCCGCCCGCTGGCGCCCTGGTCAATCTCGTGGAGCATTTCAAGGGCGGGATCGGGCATCGTGTAAAAGAAGCGGCGCCCCCGCAGGTCGCGCAACGGAACAAAGCGGCGGGTCTGCAACCGCGCGAATTTGATTGCCGCCCACCACTCCTCCGCCGTGAGGCCCGCCGGCGGGGTGATCCGGCGGAGGGTGTCCCAGTGGCGATACTTCCCCCCCGGCGCCGGGCCCACTGCCTCTCCAGGAACTGCCACAATTCGCCGAAGGAGTGCCGGATCGCTCAATTTCGGCAAAATTGCCTCGAAAGTCTCCGGTTTTGAAGGGATTTTCATTTTCCGCCCACCTATGCAATGAATTATTATTTCATTTCAAATTAATAGTTAAAACCTCCCGTGTCAAGAATACGGTGCCCTTTTTTCACCTGCGGCCACCTATGCAATGAACTATTATTTGATTGATAATTGATAGTTCCGGCTCTGTTCCGGGCCTTTCCAGGCTCTCGGGCGGGCCGGGGAGAGAGTCAGAGCAGGTCGCCGGGGTGGGGGGATTGGCGCTCCAAGGCGAGGAGTTCGCGCTTCATGGGGAGGCCGCCGCCGTAGCCGCCGAGGCCGCCGCCGCTGGCGATGACGCGGTGGCAGGGAATCACCAGGGAGATGGGATTGGCGCCGTTGGCGGCGCCGACGGCGCGGGCCGCGCCGGGGTGGCCGATGCGCCGGGCCAGGTCGGCGTAGCTGCGCGTTTCGCCGTAGGGAATCTCGCAGAGCGCGCGATAGACGCGGCGCTGGAAATCGCTGGCGCGCAGGTCGAGGGGCAGATCGAAGCGGCGGCGGCGGCCCGCCAAAAACTCGCAGAGCTGCGCCACCGCGGCGCGGTTCTGCGCGCGGGATTCGCGCAGCTCGGCCCCGGGTGCGTGGCGGCGCAGCCAGCCCGTGAAGCCGCGACCGCAGGAGCGCGGAAGCTGCACATAGGCGAGCCCGCCCTGCTGCGAGGAAGCCACGCGCAGCGTGCCGAAGCTCGTATCGAAACTCGCGGTGTGCAAAATCTCCACCATTCCCTCCGCGCGCGGCGCGGGCGCGGCCGGTGCGGCGGCGCGGGTCACGAGTCCATGCCCAGGCGCTTCATCATCTTCTGCAGAGATTGGCGGGGGATGCCGAGGCGCTGTGCGGCCTGCGTCTTGGAATCGCTGGCCGAAAGGGCGTCCTGGATCATCGTGCGCTTCAGATCGTCAACGGCGCGGTTCAGGTCGTCCGGCGCGGCGGGGGGCTGCGCCGAATCGGCGCCTGCCTCCGGCGCAGCGGCGGGGGAATCGGCCTCTGCGCCCGCGGCGCGCAAATCTTCGGAGAGCATGCCCTCGTGCAGCGTGTCCTCATCGCCGGCGAGGGCCACCGCGCGCAAAATCTCGTTCTCGAGCTCGCGCACATTGCCGCTCCAGGTATGGGCCTGCAGCCGCTCCATGGCGGCGTTGGTGAAGGCCTCCATGCGCCGGTCCATCTTGCGGCAGGCAGTTTCCAAAAAGTGGTGGGCGAGCTCCGGAATGTCCTCGCGGCGCTCGCGCAGCGGCGGCAGTTCGATTTCGACGACGCGCAGGCGGTAGTAGAGATCTTCGCGGAAGCGGCCCTGCGCCACGGCGCGGCGCAGATCGCGGTTGGTGACGGCAATGACGCGCACATCCGTCTTGCGCGGCTCGCTTGCGCCCAGCGGGCGGATCTCGCCGTCCTGCAGCACGCGCAGCAGCCGCACCTGCATGCCCGGCTCGGTCTCGCCGATTTCGTCCAGGAAAATGGTGCCGCCGTCGGCAATCTCGAAGAGGCCCTTTTTGTCGGCGTGCGCGCCGGTGAAAGCGCCGCGCCGGTGACCGAAGAGCTCGCTCTCCAGCAGCGTCTCCGGCAGCGCGCCGCAGTTTTGCGCGACGAAGCGCTGCTCGCGGCGCGGCCCCGCGTGGTGCAGGGCGCGCGCCACCAAATCCTTGCCGGTGCCGGTTTCGCCGGTGATCAGCACCGTGGCGTCGGTGCGGGCCACTTTCTCCATCACGCTGAACACGCGCTGCATGGCCGGGCTGCTGCCGATGATGTTCTCGAAGGAGTAGTGGCGCGCGCCGAGCAGCAGGGCCTCGCGGCGCAGATAGCGGTTTTCGGCGCGCAGCCGTGCGTTCGCCTCGGAGAGCGCGCTGGCCAGTTGCGCGTTTTCGGCGAGCAGCGCGTGGGTCTTGAGCGCGTTGCGCACATCGAGCCGCAATTGCTCCGGCTCCCAGGGCTTGGTGATATAGCGGTAAATCTTGCCCGCGTTGATGGCGGCGATGATCGCCTCAATGTCGGCGTAGCCCGTGAGCATCATGCGCACGGCCTCGGGGCGGATCGCCACCGCGCGCTCCAGAAACTCGACGCCCGTCATTTCGGGCATCACCTGGTCCACCAGCACCAGCGCAATCTCCTCGCGCTCCAAAATCCGCAATCCCTCGCGCCCGCGCGTGGCGGTGAACACCCGGTAGTCATCCGCCAGGGTGAGCTCGATGGACTCGGTAATCGCCTCCTCATCATCCACGATGAGGACGGCATAGGGGCGCTCGCCGGTCGGGCGGCGCGCTCCCTCAATGGCGTGCTGTGCTGCGGATTGCAAGCGAGAGTGCGATGCCTCCTCTGCCTGGAATCCTACCACCCCGCCCGCCCGCCGGGCAAAAACCCGCCAGGCCATGCGGGCAATTGCGGGCGGTGCCCGCGGGCGCCGGGGGCGGTAGCCGCTTCCCGGGCCCGCGGGCCGCACACCGGCTAGCGCCGGCGAGCCGTCTTGCGCCTGGCCGTGCTGCTGCGCGCCGGGCGGCGCGCCGTCCGCTTCCGCGCGCTGGCGCTGCGCGTGCTGCGGGCGGGCCGCCGGGCGGCCCGGCCCCGCGCCGGCTTGCGCCGCGCGGCCTTCTTGCGGCCGCGGCGCATCATCTTGGCGCGCGACACATCGCCGTCGCCGTCAATGAAGTAGAGGTAGCCCTCCTCCTTCTCCACGCCGACCTTGGCGACGACCTGGCGGGTGCCCTTCTGGGCCTTGCCGCCGCCGCGCGCGCGGCGCACCCGCGCCACGTTGCCCCGGCGATCGAGGAAATAGAGCCAGTCCTTCGCCCGCTTGATTCCGACCCGTTCCACCTTCGTGGCCATTGTGGGTCCTCCTCCTGAGTGGTTGATTGCCAATCCCGCAGTGGGGGGACGGCGGGGCCTTTTGGAGGAAGCGGCGGCGGCCGGGGGTGTGGCGCGTCTCCGCTGGGCGTAGGAATTACAATTCGCCCGGCGCTGTCAATAGCCATTTCGCAAATTCACCGGCGGGGCCGCATTTTTTCGCGGGCGGCAAAAAGGGTAATTTCGGGGACGGGCGGGGAAATCTCAGCCGCGCCGGGCGAGCAGCGCCTCGATGCGCTCGATAATGCGCTCCTCGTAGCGCGCGCCGTCCAGGGCGTTCATCTCCTGCAGCCCCGTCGGGCTGGTGACATTGATCTCGGTGAGCCGTCCGCCGATTACATCAATGCCGACGAAGAACAGGCCGTCTTGGCGCAACCGGGGGGCGATGCGCTCGATGATGCGGTGGTCGCCGGAATCGAGCCCGGCGCGGGCCGCCCGCCCGCCGGCGTGGAAATTGGCCCGGCTCTCGCCATCGGCGGGGACGCGCAGCACCGCGCCGAGGGGCTCGCCCTCCAGCAGCAAAATGCGCTTGTCGCCGCGCCGCACCTCGGGCAGATATGCCTGCGCCATGGCCCAGCGCGCGCCGAAGGCAGTGCTCTGCTCCAGTATGGAGTGCAGATTCGGATCGCCGGGGCGCAGGTGAAAAATGCCCTCGCCCGCCTTGCCGTCCAAGGGCTTCACCACCATCTGGCCGCCCTGCTCTTCGAGAAAACTGAGCAGCGCGGGAATCTCCCGCGAAACCAGCGTGGCGGGCATAAGGTCGGCGAAGTGCAGGGCGTAGAGCTTCTCGTTGGCCGAGAGCAGGCTGCGCGGATCGTTCCACACCAGCGCCCGCCGGCACAGGCTCAAAATCTGCGTAGCGGCGGCGTATTCCGCATTCACCGGCGGATCCTTGCGCTGGAAGACGAAATCCGCCTCGTCCAGCGCCAGCTGGCGGGGCTCGCCCAGGCTGAAGTGGCGCCCCGGCTCCCGGCGCAGCGAAATGGGCGCAGCCCGCGCCATCGCCCGCCCGCCGCGCACGCCCAAATCCCGGAGCTGCAGATAGAGCAGCTCGTGCCCCCGGCGCTGCGCTTCCAGCATAAGCGCAAAGGTGGTGTCCGCCGCAATGTCAACGGATTCGATGGCATCCATCACAAAAGTCATCACCAAGCGTCCCGCCACGCCGAGCCTCCTTGCGGGAATGCTTAGCGCAGCCATGCCGCCATCGGCTACGCCCCGGCCGCGAGCTGTGCGGAGAGACGCTGCCGGTTCTGATTCCGGCCGCCGAAATTTCCGCCCGCCTGCGCCGCGGCGAAATTGACCACGCCATAGTGGTAGCCGCCCTGCACTGGTGGCAACTGGATGGGCAGCGCCAGCAACCGTTTGGTAGCGGGTGGCGCTCAGGGGGTTGTGATGCGCAGTCTGTAAACTCCTCCAGATCCCCCCTCACGCATCTGCAAGGCGTAACTCACTGGAACACCTCTGTTCTGGGGAGTATATTGCAGCCGTGCGTTGCGTCCTTGTCCACTATTATAATCCTGATCAATATATTCTCCGGTGTCCCACAAATAAAGACGCAAATCAGGATCTGAGAGCGTTCCCACATTGGTATCGAAGCCCTCCATGTCTATTTGGTAAACTACGTCAGGAGAAAGATTCACTCTGACCACATCTTGATAATCCGAATCCGAAGGTGACAAATTACCATACATGAAAGCATTCAGATAATTAGCAGGAATTCTATAATTACTAGCCTGAATTCTACTATGAAGATCGATGATTCCAGTAGCGAGCGCCATAAAAGTCTGCGTTGCAGAAAGGTTTGGCGAAGATGAATTTGCAGCAGTCACAGTAATTGTCACTTCGCCAGCGCCGAGTTGCATAATGGTCAGCCTACTCCCAGAGACACTCGTCCGGATGACAGAGCCTTGAACAGCCGCTGAATAGGTGAGCGTGGCGCCTTGAGGATCGCTGAAGTAGCTGATGATGTCAATAATTACACTCTGTGGATTGGTTTCCAAAAAGAGAATGTTGGGAATGCTTCCTACCGTAGTGGGCGGTCGGACAGTGGGCGGTTGTGGATTGGGATTGGTGGGGGGGGTGGGCTGAGGACCAGGTTGTGGAGGAGAGGCCAGTGAGACCACTACATCGAAAGCCTGCGAAGCAGAGTTCATGTCTGCATCAGTGGCGGTTGCCGTGATTGAGGTCCGCCCTGCCGCAACCGGCTGAATCGTCAATACACTGCCCTCAACGCTGGCTGTGGCTATATTGGAGTCAAGCGAGGTGGCTCTATAGGTCAGCGCCCCCCTGCCGCCGCTGAAATGCGCCGACAGCTCTATGTTTCTGGATGCGTTGGTGTTGAAGGTCTGTGCAGAAATAATTGGCATTGGCGTAATTCGGGCTCGGGGCGGCGGAGAAACCCTTACAGTGAACATATGCGTGGCCGACAGGCGATCGGGGTCGCTTGCCGTCACGGTAATATCCGCTGTTCCTGCCCTTACGGCGGTAACCCCCACACCATTTCCAGACGCCCTGACAGTTGCCACTGCGTTGTCAGATGATGTTGCCCCGTATGTCAGCGGATCATTTTCCGCATCTGTGAAGTAGGGGCTCATAAATATCTCTTGATTGGCGCCCGTGGCGATTTCCAGAGGAGGAATTGTTCCCGCCGCTATTGGCGCAGTGTTGGTGACGACACTCACAGTAAAGGTCTGCGCTATGCTCAGATCGCCGGGATCGGTTGCCGTTACCGTGATATTCGATGTTCCTATTGGGCCGACGGATGTGATGGTCATCTGGTTTCCGGAGGTGCTGGCCGTGACCACTGCAGGCGTGGTCGATTCGACCGAATAAGTCAACATTGCGCCCTCGGGATCGCTGAAGTCACTCGCGAGATCCCGATTTCCAGATCGGCCCACGGCCAGATTCCGGTCGGGGATCATTTGCTCAACCACCGGCGGCATATTCTGTTGCATAATCATCATCTCGGGGTTGCTGTTACCGCTCCCGCCGCAGGCGGCGAAGAGACCGGCGCAGATGAGGATGCACAGGGCGTATGTGAGTCTCGTCATGATTTTCACCTCCGGGATGCAGCGCTGTCCCAGGTGCTGAGAGTCAGCGCAATTTCAGGTAATCGCCTTCGTAGCCCTTGATGAGGATTTGGCCGCTGCCGCCGCTGTCACCAGAGGGGCAGACCGTGGCCGTCGGCGAAGGGCCAAGCAGTTGTTTCGATGAGAGGTCCCCGGAAAATCCCGCCTCAACCCATCCAGTCCGGGCCAGTTCGAGCCGAACAGAGACGAGCCGGCTGTCGCCGGTGTTTCCTCCCCCGGAGGCATCAGACCAGGCGAAGTCCCTGACTTTGTCCTGGTAACAGGCGACACCTCGCGCTCCTGTGCTCCCGCAACCCGCAACGCCCGCCACGAGGGAGAAGCAAGCGAGAATCATCATGACTTTCATTTAATTGCCTCCTCCCCAGAACCGCGTTATCGAAAATTCGACTACATCGGTGTGCGAACCTTCTTCGAGCAGGGGCGGATTGTATGCCCTGGCTGCGGGGTTGTATCGAAAAATGTTGGCGTAGTAGGAATGTTCATAGCGGGTTCCGCTGATTCCAAAACGCCATGCACCGGAACTGGTGGAGATTTCGGCTCCAGCGCCGTAGAAAGGATCAATTCCATCGTCTTCGGCAAAAAGAACAATCTCCCTGTTTGCGATCTCCAAGTCGCCGCTGTCCAGATTCCACCTGTGCGCCCCGCCCCTTGCGAAAATCGAGAAACGGTCGCCGAGATATATCTTGGCCACCACGCCCAATTGCAGGGAGAGCATGGCTTCCGGGCGGGAATCGATTCGCTCTGCCCTTCGGTATCCCCCAACCGAGGCTTCCACAGCGAGGCAGGGGGTGTGTTCATAGGCGGCGAAGATGCGTCCTCCATAGGCCCCATCGTCACCAGTCCAGATGCCATCGGTATCGGGGCTGAATTCGGAATCGGGGCTGACTCCCGCTCCTGGGGCCACTCCCATGGAAAATCCCCTGGAAAAGAAGGTGTCCCTGAAATTGAAGGCATTCAGGAAGCAGCGAGGGAATTCCTTCTCGCTCTTTTCCTGGGCCATGCTGGCGGTGCATACCATCAGCACCGCCAGCACTGTGGCGATGATTTTCATTTCTTCCTCCTTACATCTCGACGTAATCGCCGTCGTAGCCGCCGTATCGAAGCTCACCCTTGCCCTCTATCTCCGGATCTGGGCAAATCGTAATCAGGCGCTCGTTCAGCTTGTCGAAAGGAATGTCAATCTGAGTCGTTTCAATCCATCCCATTCCGGCCAACTGAAGCCGAACCGCGTCAAATCGGGTGTCGGGTTGCCTTCCGGGAGTGTCCTCTCCAGCGGGAATCTCCCGTCCGCGGACCCTGTATGCGTAGCGCTTGATCCGGTCCGCCCGGCACTTGGTTCCGGAATCCTGCTCATTGAGTTGCCTTTCCATGCCTGCGATGCGCTCATTCAGATCCCTGATGCGCTGCGAATCGGCGTCCGCCTGCGCGTTGACATTCGGAACCGCCACGCAACCGATGCTGATGAAACCCAACACGAGGGCGAGCATTGCGAGCGTCTTCGTGATGTTCATTGTCATTGTCCTCCGGGAATGCAACCAGCGGAATGCGGCTGCGGGAATGGATCAGAGAGCGGTAATGCTGAGACTCAAACTGCGAGGCTTCTTCAAGCTGTAATTCATGAGAAGTTGAATGCTCACAATCTTCTCGCTGCTGCCCTTCGGAATGCGGACCAGCACAGGCTCACCATTGAAATCCTCTCCCTCCACCGCGGGGGTTTCCCCGCCGCCCGGCGTCAGGCGGAGTTCATAGTGACGGTCTGCCGGAGCCGGTTCGGCGAGGAAAACCCTGGCCTGCAGTTTTTGCCCCGAGCCGATCCGGTTGCCGACGAACGCGGCCATGGCTTGGCCGTCTCCGGTGTGAGCGTCCGCGATTTCGCGCGCCACAACTGCAATGCGGCCTTCCTGCTGCACGGGCCGCCACATTTCCTCTGCTCCCGACTCGCGGCCACCGCGATCTTTTACGAGGTGGCCCTTGTAGCGGGTGATGTCCCGGAGGCGGCGCGGCGCTTCTGCGCGGCCGCCCAGCGGAATGCGGATATGAAGGCCCGCCGACCAGCCGCTCTGCCTTCCATCGCCAATGCCCGACTGATTCCACTGGCTGTTCAGCCGAATCCAGCGGTTGTATTGCCAGGCAAGACCCGCCCGCGCCGTGCGGGAATGGCTGCGGCTTCCCGGAACGCGCCAGCGGCCCACGCTGCTTTCCAGCTCCAGAGAGTGCGGGAGCCGAAAGCGCCCGGAAAATTCCATTCCTTCCAGCGCGATTTCTTCGTAGCCAAGCTGCTTGCTGGCCAGCCAGCCCGTGGTGGGCAGGTAGTAATTGAAGGCGGCAGCAGCTTTGGGGCCGGTCCAATCCAAACCCATCACACTGCGGCTGTGGCCGCGCTCCAGGTTGTATTGCTGAAACAGCGAGAGCCCCACAATCCCCTTGTGGCCCCGCCAGGCCGGGGAGCGGCCCACCAGGCCAAAGCGCATATCGTGGCGGCGGACGCCGTCTTCATCGGTGTAAATGCTGGCGCCCTGCTGAACAAAGAGCGCCCTGCCAAAGGCGCTGCTTTTGGCAATGCCCGAAATGGCGCTGCCCTGGTTGCCCGCCAGCGGGAGCACCATGTCCACATCGCCCCGGATGCCTTCGCCGAATTCGAATTGCAGGCCGTTCCTGAGGCTGAAGCGCTCCCCGAAGAGCCGCTGCCCCGAGTCCTCCACCCAATTCAGCGCGAAGGGCAACGCCGCGCTGCTGAAGCGCCGCAGGGCCGCCGATTCCAGGCAATTGGCGGTGCTGCGCGCGCCGCTTTTCAGATATCCCCCGCACTCCGAGACCAGACCGGCGGCCAGAGAGGAGGCGCGGCTGTATTCGCCGCTGGCAGGAGAAGCGGCCCATGCGCCGGACGGCGCTGCCCCGAGGACAAGGCCGAGAGCTGAGGCACAAGAAAATATCGGCTGAGAGAGGCACCGCGCCCAAATGGCGCGGCAAATCGCGCTTAGTGCGCTATACGGGCGCTTCCCCGCGGGGGGGGGGGGGTGGTAGTCATTGTGATTTTCACCTCTGCTTTCCGGCGGCGCTGCCCCCGGTGGGCGGGCTGTATAGCAGCCCGTTGGGGGGACGCAACCGCGCGGCATTTATCGGACGCGGCTTTCTATCACGGCCGCCAGAATGGCGCAACGCCACGCCGAGCCTCCTTCTGCGGGAATGCGTAGCGCAACCGCGCCGTCATTGGCTACGCTGCGCGGCGCGGGGGGTTGGCGAGGGATGGGTATGGCGGCTCGAGTGCTCGGCCTGTTGCGGCTCATCACCTGGCTGGTGGTGATCGCGGCGCTTTTGGCCGGGGCGGGATACGGCGCGTGGAAGCTGGTGGTGGAGCGCGGTCTGCCGGAGATCGAATCCCTCGCCGATTACAACCGCGATGTGAAGCTCACCACCACGGTCTTCGCCCGGGACGGGCGCGTAATTGGCGAGCTGCACACCGAGCGCCGCCGGCTGGTGGCGCTGGCCGATCAGCCCCCCGAATGCAGCCCCGCCGGGGCCGAGGCTGCCCGCAGCGCCCCCGAGGCGGAGGGCGAGCCGCCGGATGAGATTCCGCGCTGCGTGGTGCTGGCCTTTCTGGCCGCCGAGGACGCGGGCTTCTGGAAGCACCAAGGGGTGGACCCCATCGCCATGCTGCGCGCCGCGCTGGCAGTGGCGCTGGCCGGGGGCGAAAAGGTGCAGGGCGCCAGCACCATCACCATGCAGACGGTGAAGCAGTTCCTCATTTCGCGCGAAAAATCCTACATCCGCAAGCTGAAGGAGATTGTGCTGGCCACGCGCATCGAGAAGAAATTCAGCAAGCGCGAGATTCTCTACATCTACCTGAACCACATCTACTTCGGCCGGGCCGATTACGGCGTCGGCGGAATTTACGGCGTGGGCGAAGCGGCGCGCATTTACTTCGGCAAGGAGCGCGTGTCCGATCTGGCGCTGAGCGAGGCGGCGTTGCTGGCGGGGCTGCCGCAGCGGCCCAACTACTACTCGCCCTTCCGCAACCCGGAGGCCGCCGAGGCGCGGCGCCGCCTTGTGCTGCGGCGCATGCGCGAAGAGAACTTCATCAAAACCGACGAGCAGCTCGAAGCCGCGCTGGCGGCGCGGCCGGTGCTGCAGAGCCACGCGGAGCGCAGGGCCTTCGCAGCCGATCAGGCGGTGGCGCGCTACTTCACCGAAGAAGTGCGGCGGCGGCTCGCCGAGCGGCTCGGCGAAGACGAGCGCGTCTGCGGGCGGACGCGCATCGGCGACGCCGGCCGGGAAGGCCCGAACGAATGCGTGCAGCAGGCCGGGCTCAAGGTCTGGACCACCCTCGATCTGGATTCTCAGCACGCGGCGGTGGCCGCATTGCGCGGCGGCGTCGAGGCCGTGGGGCGGCGGCGCGGCTACCGGGGCGCCCTGCGCAACATTCAGACGGACCATTTCCAGGACGAAATCGCAAAGCTCGCAGAGCGCAACGGCTTTCCGCTGCGCGAAGAGCAGCGCTACGCAGCGCTGAACGCCGCCGATAAGCGCAGCTTCCTCGACGAGCGCGGCTTCTTCGACGCCACCCGCGAGGGCCTGGTGGTGATGGTGGACGAGCCGCAGCAGCGCGCCCGCGTCAGCTTTGCGCCGGGGGTGGTGGCCGATGTGCAGCTCGCCGACGCCGACTGGGCGCACCCCGCCGATCCGGATTCGCCGCGGCCGCCGGGCAGGCCCGTGCAGAACATTTCCGAGATTTTCGCGCTGGGCGATGTGGCCGCCTTCCGCCTGGCGCAGGAAGAAAACGGATTGCGCGCCAGCCTCGCCCAGACTCCCGACCTGCAGGGCGCGCTGCTGAGCTTTGATTTGGCGCGCGGCGATGTGCTGGCGCTGGTGGGCGGCTACGACTTCTCGGCCAGCGAATTCAACCGCGCCACCCAGGCGCTGCGCCAGCCGGGCTCGGCCTTCAAGCCGCTGGTTTATGCGGCGGCGGTTTCTGCGGGCTACACGCCCTCCACCATCATTCACGACCGCCCCTTTGTGCGCGTAGATGAAGCTTCGGGCGAGCCTTACCGGCCGGAAAATTACGGGCGGCGCTTTCTCGGCGCACTGCCCATGACCGTGGCGCTGGCGCGCTCGGTGAACAACGCCACGATCCACCTGCTCGACCAGATCGGCATTTCGCGCACCATCGCCTTCGCCCGCCGGCTCGGCGTCCGCTCGCCCCTCAAAAAGAAGATGGGCCTGGCGCTGGGCGCGAGCTCGATGACCCTGCTCGAAATTACCCGCGCCTATGCCGTGCTCGGCGCGGGCGGGCGCTACTTGGAACCGCGCCTGCTTTCCTGCGTGGAAGACCGCAACGGGCAGCGGCTCATTGGCGATGTGCCCCTCGATCCCGCGCTGCCCGCCGGAACGCGGGCTGGCCCGCAGGCCAACTCGCAGGTCGGCGCGCCCGGCAGCTGCGGGCCGGTTGCGCTGCTCGAAGACCCCGCCGCCTATCCCGAGCAGGAAGAGCAGGCCGGGCCGCTGCCGGGCGTGGGAGAGGGCGCGCCGCCCGACCCCGGCGCGCCGCTGCCCGAGGGCTTTGTCATGCGCCCCGCCGATGCCTATGTGGCCGTCTCGATGCTGCGCCAGGTGGTGGAGCACCCGCGCGGCACCGGGAGCCGCGCCCGCGCGCTGCGCCGCCCCGTGGCCGGCAAGACCGGCACCACCAACGACAACACCGACGCCTGGTTCGTCGGCTTCTCGCCGCAGGTCGCCACCGGCGTGTGGGTGGGCATAGACGACAACCGCATGGGGCTGGGTCCCAACGAAACCGGCAGCCGCGCCGCCGCGCCCATCTGGATCGAATATATGCAGCAGGTGCTGAAGCAGCACCGCCCCAGCGAATTCGCCGCGCCCCGCGGCGTCGTCCTGGTCAAAATTGACCCGCAGAGCGGCCTGCTCGCCGCCCCCGAAAGCGAGGGCGCGCTGAAGCTCGCCTTCGTCGCCGGCAGCGAGCCCACCGAGAGCGCCGAGGCCGCCGCCGAGGCCAAGGAACTCAGCCGCAAGCTGAACCTCGAATTCTGAGGCCCCGCGCCGGTGCGGCTGGGCTTTGCGGCGACCTGGCAGCAGCTTCCCTACGAGGAGCTGCTGGAGCTGGTGCGCCACGCAGAGGCGCTGGGCTACGAGGCGGCCTATGTGGACGGCGACGCCTCGCCCATGCAGAGCCTCGGCGGCCGCGGCCTGCCCGATGGCTGGACGGTGCAGACCGCCCTGATCCTGGCCACCCAGCGCATCCGCATCGCCTCGGTGCGCCTGGTGAATCACTGGAACGCCGCCCGGCTCGCCCAATCCGCCGCCACCCTGGAGCGCATTGCGCCGGGGCGGCAGCGCCTGCTCATCAGCATCGGCGGGCAACAGGGCGACCGCGCCTACGGCCTGCCGCTGCCCGGCGTGGCCGCGCGCATCCAATGGCTGGACGAGACGCTGCAGGCCATGCGCAGGCTCTGGGCCGGCGAGGCAGTGCACTGCCGGGGCCGCTTCGTCCAATTGGAAGGCGCCCGGGTGCTCCCCGCGCAGGCGCCGCCCGTAGAGGTAGGGGGCGCAGGCCCCCGGCTGCTGGCCGTGCTGGCCCGCCACGCCGATGGCTGGAATATAAACCTGCCCGCGCGGCCCGCCCTTGTGCGCCGCGCCGCCGCCCGGCTGGCCGATGCCTGCCGCGCCCTGGGGCGGGATCCCGCCGGCATTGAGCGCAGCCAGTGGATTTTCGCCCGCCCCGGCCTCGCGCCGGAAGATCCCGCGCTGCTGGCCGATTTCCGCCGCTTCCACCCCTGGTTTGCGGCCCTGCCCGACGCCGAGGTGCCCCTGGCTGTGCTGGCGGGGGGCGCTGCTGAGAGCCGGCGGCGGCTCAGCGGCCTCTCCCGCGCCCTGAAACTCGACCTGCCGGTGGTGGATGTGACCGGGCTGCCCCTGGCAGCCGCCCGCCAGGCCCTCTGCGATCTGGCCCCCCAGGCCGCCGGGGCGCGTTGACTGCCAGGGGCAGATTGGCATAGGCTTTGCGAATCCGGGGCCACGCCCGCCCCGGCAGGAGATCCCTTGAACGCATCCGGAACCAGTATGCGCTTCGGCCCGCCCTTTTTCCCCGATGTCATCAAGGGCCTGCTGATCGCCAATATCGCCGTGTATCTGCTGCAGAAGCTGCTGCCGATCCAAACGCAGTTTGGGCTGATGCTCACCCCTGCGGCCTTCTGGGGAGAGGGCGCGCTGTGGCAAATCTTCACCTATATGTGGCTGCACAGCAGCGGCTCCATTTGGCACCTCGTCTTCAATATGCTCGCGCTGTGGATGTTCGGCTCGGATGTGGCGGCGCACTGGGGCACGCGGCGTTTTTTGCGCTTCTACCTGCTCTGCGGCGTGGGCGCGGGGCTCATCATCGCCGGCTGGCCCGCCCTGCTGCTGGGCTTCCAGGTCGAAACCGCCAGTTGGTTCCTGCCCACGGTGGGCGCTTCGGGCGCAATTTACGGCGTGCTGCTGGCCCATTCTCTGCTGTTTCCCAACCGCACCATTTTGCTCATTTTCCCGCCCATTCCGCTGCGCGCCATTTACCTGATTCCCTTTTTGTTTCTGATGGAGCTGCTGGCCGGCGACCCGGGGGTGAGCCATGCGGGGCACATCGGCGGCGTGCTGGTGGGCTGGCTGCTGTTGTGGCGCGCGGGCGAGGCGCGGGGGCTTTCGCTTTCCCGGCTGCGCTGGCACTACCGGCGCTGGCGAATGCGCCGCAACCTGCGCGCCGTGCGCATGGAAGACCGGCGCCGCGGCGGCTTCCACTGATGGCGGAGTTCCGCATCGAAGCGGCGCTGGAAGCCGCCATTGCCGAGGCCGCCCGCCTGCTCACCCAGGCGCGAAGCGCCGTGGCGCTCACCGGCGCGGGCGTTTCGGTGGAAAGCGGCATTCCGCCCTTCCGGGGTCCCGGCGGCCTGTGGACGAAGTTCGGCGAGCCGCCCCTGGACGGCTACCAGCGCTTTTTGCGCGACCCCGCCAAGGCTTGGCGCGAGCGCCTGAACCCCGCCGAAGAATGGGCGCGCGGCCTGCACGAAACCCTGACCGGGGCGAAGCCCAACGCCGGCCACCAAGCGCTGGCCGAACTCGAGTCGCTGGGCTGCCTCAAAGCCCTCATCACCCAGAATGTGGACGACCTGCATCGGCAGGCGGGGCAGCAGGCGCTGCTCGAAATCCACGGCAACCACTACAAGCTGCGCTGCCTTGATTGCCACACGCGCTTCGACCCCAAGCACTTCCCCATTGACGAGGAGAATCTGCCGCCGCACTGCCCCGGCTGCGGCGGCATCGTCAAGGGCGACACCGTTTCTTTCGGCGAGCCGATTCCCCCGCAGGTGCTGCGCGGCTGCTACGACGCGGTTTTGCGCTGCGATTGCATGCTGGTGGTGGGCACCAGCGCCACGGTGTTCCCGGCGGCAGATTTTCCCCGGGAGGTGCGCAGCAACGGCGGCCAGGTAATTGAGGTGAATCCGCACCAGAGCGAGCTGCGCGGGGTGGCCACCCTGGCGCTCTGCGGTCCGGCGGGGGCGGTGTTGCAGCGCCTGCTCGAACACGCGCGCACCCTGCAGGCGGCGGCGTGACGCCGGAAGAGCTGCGCGTGCTGCGCGGCGGCGGGACGCTGCGCTGCGCCGATGTGCCAAAGGCGCGGAGCCTGCTGGCCGCGCTGGCATCGCGCTTTGGCTTCGGCGGCTTTTTGCGCGCGCTGCCGGGCATTCCCTGGACCAAATCCGCCAGCCGCGAAGAGACGCTGCAACTCGCGCTGCCCGCGGGCAGCGTGCTGCGGCTCGACAACGCGAACGGCGCCACCCAGATTGTCGGCGAGGACCGCAGCGACATTCGCCTGGTGGCGCGCAAGGAGGCGCGGGCCGAGAGCGAGGAGTCTGCGGGCCGGCTCGCCGAAAACATCCGCCTGCTGCACCGCGAAGACGCAGGCGGCGCGCTGGAGATTGAGGTGGATGTGCCCGGGCGCTGGAGCCGCCGCTGCCGCGCCGACCTGAAACTGCATGTGCCGCGCGGCACCGATGTGCATGTGAGCTCGGCCAATGCGCGCATCTGCGTCTCGGGCCTGCGCGCCGCCGTGCGGCTCAGCTCCAGCAACGGCCCGGTGCGCGTCTCCGATGTGGTCGGCAACATCGCCATCCAAACCTCGAACGCCAAGGTCCACACGGAGTGCACCTGCGGCAAACTGGTCGCGCGCTCCAGCAACGGCAAGGTCGAGCTCGCCGAGCACCGCGGCTCGGTGGATGCCGCCACCTCGAACGGCACCATTCGCTGCAGCCTGGTCGCGCTGAATGAGCGCGGCTGCGTGCTGGTCACGAGCAACGGCCGCATCGCCCTGGAATTGCCCGAGCAGGTGGACGGCGATGTGGACATTCGCGTGGACAACGGAGTCATCCGCAGCGCCCGCGAGTTTCCGCAATCGGCCCGCGAGCGCAGCGGCCGGCTCCGGGGAACCTTGGGCCAGGGCGGCGCGCCCATTCGCCTGCGCGCCTCCAACGGCGCCATCTCTCTGCGCTGAGCCGCGCCGCCAAACCGAGCGGGCCAAACGAGCCGAATGAGCCAAATGAGCCAAACGGGCTGAACGGGCCAATCGAGCGAAACGGGCGGAGCGGGCGGAGCCGTGAGCGCGAGCGCCGGGATTGATTTCGGGACCAGCCTGATCAAGCTGGCCGCGCGCGGCGCAGCGGCCGGTGCGCGCGCGGACGCGCTGCACCTGCGGCTCTTTCCGGCCCACGCGGTGAGCGAGGCGCTGGCCTGCGCCGCGGCGCTCGCCCCGCAGCGGCTGGGCCTCACCGGCGGCGGCGCAGCGGCCGCCGCCGCGCAACTCGCGGCACAGCCGGGCGCAGTGCACGCCGCGCAGTTTCCCGAGTTCGACGCCTGGGCCGCCGGCGCCCAGGCGCTGCTCGCGCGCAGCGGCCTGCGCCCCGCGCGCCCCTACCTGCTCGCCTCCGTCGGCACCGGCACCTCGGCGCTGCTGGTGGGCCAAGGCGCGGTGCGGCGGCTCGGCGGCACCGCGCTGGGCGGCGGCACGCTCACCGGACTCGGCGCGCTGCTGCTCGGCAACCGCGGCTTCGCCGAAATCGCCGAACTGGCGCAGCGCGGCGACCGCAGCAGCGTGGACCTCTATATCTCCGACATCTATCCGCAGTTTCCGCCGGGTTATACCGCCGCCAACTTCGGCAGAGCCGCCCGCACCGCCGCAGCCCGTCCCAGCCCCGCAGACATCGCCCACGCCCTGGTCGCCCTGGTGGGCGAAAATGTATCGCTCATATGCAGCGCGCTGGCCGCCGCCCATCCCGAGGTGCGCCAACTCGTCTTCGGCGGCGCCACCCTGCGCCACAACCCCGCCATGCGCACCATCATCACGCAAATCACCCAAGCCCGCGGCCTCGAAGCCCTGCTGTTGGAAGACGGCGAATTCACCGGCGCCCTCGGCGCACTGGTCCTCGCCGAAACCGCAACGGATTGACGGTCACCCCTCCGCGCTCCATATCAGTTTGCCGGTGCGCCAGGTGGCGCGCACATGGGCGGCGCAGAGGGATTCGCGGGCTTCGCGCCAGGGGGGGCGGAGCAGGCAGAGATCGGCGGGTGCGCCGGGGTCGATGTGGCGCGGCGCGCCGCCGGGAGATTCGGGCGGCGTGGTGAAGAGGCGCAGGGCGCGCTCGGGGCGCAGCGCTTCGCCGGGGCCGAGCACTGCGCCGCGCGCGGTGCGGCGCGTGGTGGCGGCGGCCATGGCGGCCCAGACGTCGGGCGAGCCGAAGGGCGCGTCGCTGCCGCCGCCGAGGGGCACGCCCAGCTCGTCCCAGCCGCGGCAGCGCCACAGCCAAGGCTGGTCGCGCGCCGCTACTTCGCGCAGATAATCGTCGCCGCGCTCGCTCACAAAGTTCGGCTGCGTAACCACGGCCAGCCCCAGCCGCCGCACCCAGGCGGCGAGTTCCGGCGGCGCCACGGCGGCGTGCTCCAGCCGGTCGCCGCGCAGCGCGCCGGCCTGCTCAATGGCGGCGCAGGCCACGGCCAGCTCGGCGCGGGTTACACAGTGGATTGCAACGGGGCGGCCGGCGGCGTGGGCCCACGCCACGCGGCGGGCCAGCGCCTCGGGCGCGGGCAGCGCCCAGTCGTCCAGCAGCAGCTTCAACGGGCGCGGCGCGCCGTCCCCGCCGGCGGGCAGGCGCGCGCCGCCCATCCACCAGACGCGCTGGGGCAGCGCGCCCGATTTTTGCGCCGCGGCAATCAGCGCCACGGCCTCCGGGCCGTTGTCCGGCGTCGCATCGGTAACGCCGGTGATTCCGCAGCGCGCCAGCGCTGCGCCCACCGGCGCGAGATCCGGCGGCGGCGCGGGACCCAGCCGCGCGCGCAACCAGCCATCCGCCCGGAAGAGCCGCCCCGTGGCGCGCCCCGAAGCATCGCGCTCCACCCCGGCAAAATGCGCGGCGCGGCTGTCGAGTCCGAGGGCGCGCAGGGCGGCGGAGTTCAGCATCCAGAGCGCGCCGCTGCGGTGCTGAATGCGCAGCGGCGGGGCGCTCGGGGCGAGGCCGTCGAGCCGCCAGCGGTCCAGCTCGCCCGCAACCGATTCGCAATAGCCATGGCCGCGCAGCCAGCCGCGGCGCGGCTTTGCATCGGCCAGCGCGCGGCGCAGCGCAGATTCATCGGCGATTTCGGGCGGCCCGCAGCGCAGCGACTGGCGCGCGGCCGCCAGCGCCAGCAGGTGCAGGTGATGATCGTGCAGCCCCGGCAGCAGCGCGCCGCCCGCCGCGGCGAACTGCGCCTCGCCGGGGCGCGGCGCAAGCCGGGGCGCAAGCGCCGCAATGCGCCCGGCGCGAATGCGGACATCGCAAATGCCACGCCCCGCAATCTCCGCCTCGCGCAACAACACGCCGCCAGTCTACCTGCGCCGCGCGCGCTCAGTGCGGCGGGGCGATTGCGTGCTCTTCTCCCGCAGCGGTGCGCAGCAGCGCGCCGCCGCGGCCGGCAATGATCTCGCCGCGGCAGGGCGCTTGGGCGGCGAAGCGAATGCAGCGGGCGGCGGCGGCGCAGAGCGATACATCCAGCAGCTCGCCGCCCCCCCGGCGCAGGGCGGCGCAAATGGCGAGGGCGGCGTGCACGCCGCCGAGGGGATCGGCGGCGGCGTCGGCCACGAAGAGCGGCGCTTCCGCAAGGGGCAGGCACCAGCAGAGCCCGGCGGCGGCGGCGGCGTCGTCGCCCAGCGCCACCCAGTTGCACTGCGGCGCGGCGCGGCCGTAACCGGTGATGGAGCACCAGGTGCGCCCCGGCCGCGCGGCGATCCAGCGCTCGGCATCTACGCCGAGCTGCGCGAGGGCGCGGGGCCGCGTGCTCTCAATCACCACATCGGCTTCGCCAATGGCGCGGCGCAGCGCGGCGCGGCCCCCGGCGCTGCCAAAATTGAGAATGCGGCGGCGCTTGCAGGCATTCAGCGCCGCGTAGAAAGCGGGCTGCGCCGGGCGCTCGGGGCGGCCCGCGCTCTCGATCTTCAGCACCTGCGCACCGGCCTGCGCCAGCAGCCGCCCGCACAGCGGACCCGCCCAGAGCGCGGTGAGATCCACCACGCGCACTCCGTGCGGCGCGCGCGGCGCGGACCTATCCCCACAGCGCAAGCGGCGCAGCCACGGCCGCCCGCGCCAGCGCGAATCGCGCGCGCCCCCGTCGGCGCAGGACTCGCCCCCGCGCGCCGCAGACTGCGCGCGCGCCCCCTTCGTCATTCGCGCCTCGCCCTGCGCTGCGCCTACTGCGGAATGCGCGGGCTGGCCCCCTGCTATCCGCACCTCGCCCGCGGTCTCCGGCGCGGGGGGCGCTTCCGGCGGATCGGCGGGGGCGACGGGGAGGCCCAGCAGGCGCGCGCGGGACAGGGCGCGGGGGCGGGGCGTTTCGGCCAGCGCCTCGGCAATGGCGCGCCAAGGGGGGGCGCCGGGCGCGCAGCCGAGCCAGGCGGGGAGCAGCCGCGCATCCTCTGCGCCGCGCGGCAGGTTCACGGCGAGCCAGCCTGTGCCGGCGGCGGCGGGGAGCAATCGGCAGCTTCCCCCCGGCGCGGTGCGCCCGCGGCGGCGCAGGCCCGCAGCGGCCGCGCGCTCTGCCAGCAGCGCGCCGCCCCGCCCCCGCATCTGCGGCGCCATATTGGGAGACAGGGCGCACAAGGCGGCCAGCGCGCCTTCGGCGCAGGTGGGCAAGGGCGCACCCGGCAGCAGCGGCGGCCCCCATTCGCGCCCCGTCAGCCCCAGCGCGCCCGAGCGCGCCCACGCGGCCGCGGGATCTTCCTCCGGCAGCACCGGCGGCGGCGCATCCTCCGCCCCCGCTTCGGCCAGCAGCGCCGCCGCATAGCGCCCCGCCGCGCTCAAAATTCGCGCGCCGGTGCGGGGGGCGTGGGGGTGAGCTCGTCCACCAAGCCCCAGCGCAGGGCGGTGCCGGCGTCAATGCGCGCGCCGCTGAGAGCCAGCCAGGCCGTGCGCTGGCGGCCGATGCGGCGCGGCAGGCTGGCCGTCCCCCCGGCACCGGGCACCAGGCCCATGCCAACTTCGGGCAGCGCAAAGAAGGCATTGGGGTGGGCGGCGACGCGGGCGCAAAAAGCCGGCAGCTCCACCCCCGCGCCGACGCATGCGCCGTGCAGCCAGGCGCGGACGCGGGGGGCGCAGGCGGCGAGCAGCAGCGCCGGGCTGCGCGTGCTGCGGACGGCGTGGGCGGTGGCGGGATCGGGCAGCGTGCCGAACTCGTCGAGATCGCCGCCGCTGCAAAAGGCCGGCCCCGCGCCGCGCAACTCCACGCTGCGCAGCGACTCGTCGCGCAGCGCGAGCTGCAGCGCCTCGCAAAGGGCATCGCGCATCTCCGCAGAGAAAGCGTTGCGTTTTGCGGGGCGGTTGAGCTGCAGCATCAGCCGCCCGCCGCAGCGCGAAACCCGCACCGCCGCGCCCGGCTCCGGCGCGCGGGGGCGGCGCGGCGGGCGCTGCCTCAGCCACGCGGCGAACTCCGGCCCGGATTGCAGCGCCGAGTAGGCCAGCGATTCGGCGAGCACCGCATCCGCCGGGCAGAGCGCCCCGCTCCAGCGCAGCAATTGCACCAGCGTCAGGCTCGCCAGCGGATTCGCCGCCACCGACGCCCGCAGCGCGGCCAGCGCCGCCGCATCCGCCACCAGCACATCCAGCGCCGCCGCCAGCGCAGCCGGCGCGGCAGAGGGCGCGCCGACGCCGATGGTCACCGCTGGCAGCCGCCGCAGCCGCGCCAGCAACTCCGGCGCAGGCGGCGGCCCGCCGCACAACTCCACGGCCAGCGCGCCTTCGGCGCAGAGCGGCGACCAGCGCTCGGCGCAGGCGGGGTCGCCCAGCGCAGCCAGCAACTCCGCAACCGAAAGCGCCGCGGCCATTCCGGCATTTTACCCGCCCCGCCCGTGATACTCTGCTGCCATGTCGTCCACATTTTTCTGGCTGGCGGCGCTGGTAGGGATTGCGAGTCTCGCCATCCATGCCGTCGGCGGCGCGCGCGTCTATTCCAAAGCCATTCTCGCCGCCGCAGAATTGCCGCCCCCGGCCAAGGCGCTGAGCCTCGTCACCTGGCACTGCGCCTCCATCATGTTTCTCAGCTACGCCCTCGCCATGGCGATTGCGGCGCTGCGTCCCGACGCCGTGGAACTGGCGTTCCTGGCCATCTTCATGTGCACGGCAACCGTTCTGGTGTTTGCCGTTTTCGCACTGCGGGGGCACACGGCCCTGGTCCGGCTGCCCGGCGCCTATCTCTGCGCGTCCATTGCGCTGCTCGGGGTGGCGGGCATTCTCACCGCCTGACCGGCGGCGCAGAAAAATCACCGCAAGGAGGGAACGCCCGTGAACACGCGCCTTGCACTGCTTGCGATTTGCGGCGCTGCGCTGCTGGCCCTGGGGGCGGCGGCGCAGGAGCAGGGCGGCGCGCCCCAGACCAACGAGGATTTGCCGCGCCCCGTCATTCAGCAGGACGAAAGGCTGGAAGAGCCCGGCCAGCGCCAGCGCCAGCGCTTCGAAGAGCGCCGCCGCCGTCTGCAGCAGCTGGGCCGGGGCGAGGAATTTTCGGAATTCGACAGCGAAACCCTGGCCACCATGGAGCTCGAACGCCGCAAGGCGCTGGCGCGGGGCGAGCTGCAGAAGCAATCCGGCATGCCCGCTGAACAGCAGATTTTCGAGGATTCGCTCAACGAATTCGGCTTGTGGGGCCAATCGCTGTGCTTCTCCGAGGAACCCGACCTCTCGAATCACGAAGACCACATTCCCCACCGCCAATTGGTGCGGCTGGATTTCCGCGCCCGCAACCCCAGCGATCTGCGCCGCAGCATCAACTCCCGAGGCCGGCTCACCGCCGCCTACAGCGTCATTGAGATGAGCTGCGTGCTGAATGTGGCGCTCTCCAGTGCCGGGGGAGAATCCAGAGTCCGCGCCATTTCGGTGCGCTACTTCCCGCTGTTCTCCCGCAGGCGCTCCTGGTGGAATACGCAGGAGCAGTGGCACGCCTCCCGGGTGCTGGCCCACCAGCAAGGGCACTTCGATCTGGCGGAGCTGCTGGCGCGGGAGAGCACCCGCAAGGCCGCCGCCGTTTTGGGCCGGATTCGCGGCGTGGGGCCGAACGCCGAGCGCGCGCGGGCGGATTTTCAGCAGCGCTGGGCGGTGCATATGCGCATGCTGCAAGACGAGCTCCGCGAGCTCGAGCGGGCCTACGACCGCGACACCGAACACGGCGCAGACACGCGCCGCCAGCGCGCCTGGCGCACGCGCCTGAAGCGCGGCTACGCAGCGGTGCAGTCCTATCTGCCGAACATTCCCGCGCCGCCGCGCCCCGCCGCGGCCACGCCCGCGCCGCCGCCTCCGCCCGAAGCCGAGGCCGAAGAGCCCGCCACCGGGCGGCCCCTGCAAGTGGACTAGAAGCGGCTGAAGGCGAACCAGGCGGCGAGCAGCGCCGCGGCCAGCAGGGCCATTCCCAACAGCGCGCGGAACCGGCGGCGCCCGGCCCGGCCCGGCGCGGGGGGCGGGGCTGCGGCCGCCTCGGGCGCTTCGGCCGGTGCGGAATCGGTGGGCGCGGCCTCTCCGGCGGCGGGCGCAGTGGAGGCGGGCTCGGGCTGCGCCTCCGGCGGGGCGGCGAGAAAATCGCGGATCTGCCGCCGCAGCAGCTTGCCGGTTTCGCTGTAAGGCAGTTCGTCCACAAAGTGCACGCTGGTGGGAACCCGCGAGCTGCGCAGGCGGGCGCGCACATGGGTTTGCAACTCGCGGGCGCTGGCGCTGCGCCCGGTTTCGAGGGCGACCACGGCGGCCACGGCCTCGCCCCATTCCTCGTCGGGAACGCCGACCACGGCGCAATCGGAGACCGCCTCGTGCTCGTGCAGCACGGCCTCAATTTCGCCGGGCGAGAGATTCTCGCCTCCGCGCACGATGATGTCGTCCATGCGCCCCTCGACGAAGAGATAGCCCGCAGAATCGAGATAGCCGCCGTCCCGGGTGGGGAACCAGCCATCGGCCTGCAGCCGGCTGTTGCCGTCCAGGTATTCGCCGGAGACCTGCTCGCCGCGCACATGGATTTCGCCGCGCTCGCCAGGGGGCAGCACTTCGCCGCCGGGGCCGCGCACCTGCACCTCAATGCCGGGAAGCGGGCGGCCCACCGAGGCCAGGCGCTGCCGCGCCATGGCATCGCCCCCCGCCAGCGCCGCGCGGTGCTCTTCGGGGCCGAGCACCGACAAGGTGGAGCTGGTCTCGGTAAGTCCATAGGCGTTGGTGAAGCTCGCCGTGGGCGGAAACAGCCGCATGGCGCGCTCAATGACGGGCAGCGGCATCCGGCCCCCGCCGTAGGCCAGGGCGCGCAGCGTGGGCGGCACCACGCGCCCGGTGGCGGCCAATTCGTCGGCAATGCGCGCCAGCATGGTCGGCACCAGAAAAGCGTGGCTGATGGACTCGCTTTCCGCGCAATCCAGCCAGGCGCTCGCGCCGAACTCCGCCAGCTGCACGATGCGCCGCCCGGCGTAGAGCGAGGAGAGCAGCGCCGCCACCCCCGCCACATGGTAGGGCGGCACCGAGACCAAATTCGCCTCCTCTTCCGCCGCGCTCATGAATTCCACCGTGCCGAGGATGTAGGAGACCAGATGGCGGTGGCGAAGCACCGCAGCCTTGGGCGCGCCGGTGGTGCCGCTGGTGAAGAGCAGCACCGCGGGATCCTCCGGCTGCATGGACCAATCGCCCGGCGCGCCCGCGGCCTCCGCCGCGCCCGGCGTGCCCGAGGCGCTCGCGTGGGCGATGAATTCATCCCGGGGCAGCACCTGCAATCCGGGGCGCTGCGCGAGCTGGGCGGCGCGCCCGGAATCGGTAATGAGCAGCGCGGGGGAGATGCGCTCGAGCAGCGCGCCGAGCTCTGCGCCGCTCAGCCTGTAATTGAGCGGGGCGAAGGGGACGCCCGCCCAGGCCGCGCCGAACAGCGCCAGCGGCAGGGCGGGGCTGGCCACATCGAGCAGCGCCACCTGCGACACCTGCGCCGCGCGGATGCGCTGCGCCGCCCGGCCCGCCCCGGCGAAGAGCCCGGCGCAGGTGAGGCGCGCAGCGCCGCACTGCAGGGCCACGCGCCCGGCCATGGACTCCGCCGCCATTTCGAGCAGCGTCATCAGATTCATGCGGCGTCTCCCGCTGCTGCGGCGCTCAGTCCGAAGACGGCAGCGCCTTCGCCTCCTTGACGGCGAGCGGCGCAGCGCCGACCGAGAGCGAACCCTCGCCGGGCCGGGTGCAGAGCAGCTCCAGGTTGCCGTCGGCGCTCACATAGCGCTTGCCGATCAGCGTGCCGCCGCTGTGGCCGGGATCGGGCGCGCCGCCCTGCGCCTCGGCATCCAGCGAAAGCAGCGGCGCGCCGCCGCAGCAGAGCTCGACATCGCCCGCCGGCGCGGCAATTACCATCACCTGCGTCTGGCAGACTGCGCTCTTCAACCGGTCTCCCGCTTTGAGTTGCATGGGAATCCTCCTTCAGCCCGGGTGTGAAATGCCGTAGAGAAAGACGCGGGCCATCATGCGGGCTTCCTCTCTGGCGGGCCGCGGCTGCGAATCGTGGGCGCGGCGCATGAGCGCGCCGTAGAGCAGACAGCCCAGCACCGCGCTGGCCTCGTCGGCACTCTGCGCGACGAGAATGCCCTCGAGCTGGGCGTCTTTGAGAATCGTGCCCAGGGCGGCCTCGCTCTCGGCGCGGATGGCGTCCAGCTCCGGCGCTTCGCGCGCCTCTTCCTGGAAGAAGGGATCGAGGCCGCGCACCGCCACCACGGCGCGGAAGAATTCGCGGTATTCGCCCACATACTCCAGCACCGCGCCGAGAAAGCCCGCCAGGCGGTCCTCCACGCTGCCCGAATCGAGGGTCTCGCGCTGCAGGCGCTCGCCGAGCCCCACGCGGTTCTGCGCCAGGCACTGATTCAGCACATCCTGCTTGCCCCCGAAATACGCGTAGATGGTGCTGCGGGCCACCCCCGCCGCCTCGGCAATCTGGTCTATGGACACCTCGGCGTAGCCGTGTGCGCCGATTACGCGGCGGGCGGCGGCGAGGATCTGGTCGGTGCGGAAATCCTGCAGGGCCTCTCTGCGGGTTTTGGGGATGCGCGGCATGGGGCGAGAATAGCCGAGCGCCGCCTCCCCCGGCGGGCCTGGCGCGGTTTTTCGGAGGGGTTGCGCCGGACAGAGAGTCCGATAGAATGGACGGCTCGTCCGGGCCGCCGCACCGAGCGTCCGAATCGTTCGAGGCGCCGCACGGGGGCCGAAACATTGAGGACAGCGCCATGCCCTTGCATCCCGGAGACCTGGATTTCACCGACCCCGACCTGTTTGTGGAGCACGCGGGACCGCCTCACGATTACCTGGCAATGCTGCGCCGGGAAGCGCCCGTCTCCTGGAACCCGCCCCCCGCCGTCCACAAGTCGCAGAACACGCGCAGCCGCACGGGCTTCTGGGTGCTGGCGAAGCACGCGGACATCGTGAATGTGTCGCGCCACCCGCGGCTGTTTTCCAGCAACCTGCGCTCGCCCTTTTTCTGGGACATTGAGGATCCGGTGCAGGCCGAGCACACGCGGCTGCACCTCATCGCAATGGATCCGCCGCAGCATGTGAAGTATCGCGGCCTGGTGCAGCGGGGCTTCACGCCGCGCATGGTGCGAAAGCTCGAGCCGGTGATTCAGGGCCACGCCCGCGACATCGTGGATCGCGTGGCTGCCCGGGGCGAGTGCGAATTCGTGGAGGATCTGGCCTGCGAGCTGCCCCTCACCCTGCTCTGCGAATTGGTGGGCGTGCCCTACGAGGATCGCAAGAAGATCTTCGACTGGTCGAATCAGTTGGTGGGAGCGGACGACCCGGATATGCACCCGGCGGAGAGCACACCGCTGGAAGCCGCCGCGCAAATGTATGTCTATTGCAACGAACTCGCCGCCCAAAAGCGCGCGCAGCCCGACGACACGCTGATCTCGAAGTATGTGAACGGAGAGGTGGACGGCCACAAGCTCAGCGAAATGGAGATCAACCAGTTCTTCCTGCTGCTCTCGGTGGCGGGGAACGAGACCACCCGCAACGCCACCTCGCACTTCATGCGGCTCATGTTCGAGCACCCCGAACAGCGCGAGGAATTGATGGGCGATCTCCCCGGCCTGCTGCCCGGCGCCATCGAAGAGGCGCTGCGCTTTTCGCCGCCGGTGATGAATTTCGGGCGCACCGCGGTTTCGGACACCGAGCTGCGCGGCGTGAAAATCCGCGCCGGCGACAAGCTCTATCTGAGCTACCCCTCGGCAAACCGCGACGAAGAGGTCTTCGAGAACCCGATGACCTTCGACATCCGCCGCGAGAAGAACGACCACATCGCCTTCGGCATCGGCGAGCACTTCTGCCTGGGCGCAAACCTGGCGCGCATGCAGCTTCGCTGCATTCTCAGCGAGCTGCTGAGCCGCCTGCCCGACATGGCCCCCGCCGGCCCCGTGCGCATCCAGCGCAGCAGCTTCATCCACGGCATCAAGCATATGCCCGTCCGCTTCACCCCCGAGCGCTGAGCCGCGGCCCGCATTCGGCGCTCCGCCCGGCCACCACCGGGCAAAGAGGCGATTCCCCCCAGGGGGAATCCGGCGGGAGGTGAAGAGGGTAATTGGGGTTGCGGCCGAAATGAAATTGAAATACATTTTCAATTTCAATACGGCGGCGCGCGCCGCTGCGCCCGCAACAAGGGAGAAGCTCCGTGAATCGCCCCGCAATCCGCCGCCGGGCCGCCCTCCCGGTCTCAATCGCCCCGGCGCTGCTCTGCGCCGGGCTGCTGCTCGGCCCCGTAGCAGGGCGGGCGGCGGATGCGCCGGGAGAGGCGCCCCGCAGCCGCAGCGAGCGCATCGCCGAGCTCGAGCGCACCGTCGAGGTGCTGGCCGAAGAGCTCGACCGCCTGCGCGTGCAGGTCGCCGTGCCCGAAGAGCGGGAGCTCATGAGCCGCTACGGGCTCGGCCCGGCGGCCTCGAAGGTCTATGGCGTCGAGCGCGGCCTCAGCATCGGCGGCTACGGAGAGGCGTATTACACGAGTTTCTCGGGAGAGCCGCAGAAGCAGAATGTCTCCGACTTTCTGCGCTTCGTCGCATACATTGGCTACAAATTCAGCGACCGCCTCGTGATGAATTCAGAGCTCGAATTCGAGCACGCCAGCACCAGCGACACCGGTGGGGGTTCGGGCAGCGTATCGGTGGAATTTGCCACGCTCGAGTTCTTCTGGCGCGACGAGATCAATTTCCGCGCGGGCATGCTGCTGCTGCCCATGGGCTTCGTCAACGAAATCCACGAGCCGCCCTACTTCCACGGAGTGCAGCGGCCCGAGGTGGAGCGGCGCATTTTGCCGAGCACCTGGCGCGAGAACGGCGCGGGATTCTTCGGCGATTTTGCGGGGGGCAGCCTGTCCTGGCGCGCTTATGTGGTGACCAGTCTGGACGGCGAAAACTTCAGCGATTCCGGCGTCCGCGGCGGAAGGCAAAATGGCAACCGCGCCAAGGCCGAAGATCTGGCCCTGGTGCTGCGCGCGGACTGGGAGCCGGAATTCGCGCCGGGCCTGCTGCTCGGCGGCTCGTTTTTCAGCGGCGGCGTTGATCACTCAACGACCCTGGCCAACGGGGACACGCTCCCCGATGCGCGGCTCAACCTGTGGGAAGTGCATGCGCAATACCGCCGCGGCCCCTTCCACGCCCGCGCGCTCTACGCCAGCTCCAATCTCAGCAACGCCCTCAATTTCAACCGCGCGCACAATCGGGCGCTGAACGCGCCCATCGCCGAAGCCACGCTCGGCTACTACGCAGAGGCGTCCTGGGATCTGCTGCCCGGCCCGCGCATACTCGCGCCATTTCTCCGCTACGAGCTTGTGAACACGCAGGACGAGGTGCCCGCGGGCTACACGGCCAAACTCTCCCGCGACCGCACAGTGCAGACCGTGGGAATTGGCTTTCACCCGCACCCGGATGTGGCGATCAAGCTCGAATACCGCAGCCTGGATCCGCGCAGTAGCGCGGGGGGCGACCTCACGGACGAGCTCTCAATTGGCATTGGCTTTGCCTTCTGATCGCGCAAAACCGGACCCGGCGCGGCGCAGGCCGTCCCGGCGGCTGCGTCTGGCGCGCTGCGGTGGCGGGCTGGCACTGGCCGCCGGGTTGGCGCTGGCGCCGGCCGGGGCGGGCGCAGAGGCCTTCATGAGCCGGCGCGACGCCCTCGATTGGGCCTTCCCGAATGCGGAGCGCATTGAGAGCCGCACCGTGGTGCTGGACGACAACCAGGCGCAGGCGGTGGAGCGCCTCGCCCGCGCGCCGCTGCCGAGCCGGCTCGTCACCATCCACACCGGCTTGGCGGAGGGGCGCGCGCTGGGCCACGCCTTCATTGACCTGCATACGGTGCGGACTTTGCCGGAGGCGCTTCTGGTGGTGCTGGAAAGCGACGGGCGGGTGCGGGCGGCGCGGGTGCTGGCCTTCTACGAGCCCCGCGATTACCTGCCGACCGGGCGCTGGCTCGCGCAATTTGACCAGCGCGCACTGGCCCCCGGCCTGCGCCTCGGCGGAGAGATTCACGGCATCGCCGGGGCCACGCTCTCGGCGCGGGCCGTCACCGCTGGAGTCCGCCGCGCCCTGGCACTGCGGCAGGTGCTGCTGCCCAATCCCGTTGCGGCCGCGAGCCCGGCCGCCGCGGCGGGCGCGGGAGGCCGGTAGCCCCATGCGCTTCGTCGTAACCGGCGAGTGGCAGCGCAACCACCTGCTGCAAACCATCGTGGCGATCTACGCGCTGTTCGTGGCCGGGCTCTGGCTCACCAACGCGCTGCTCTACTTCCAGAAGATGGGCCTCACGCCGGATTCCGTCACCGCCTACTACCTCGGCGACGAAGAGCGCTTTCTGCCGCCGCGCAGCTACCAGGGCATGCTCGAAATCGCGCACTTCCACCTCTTCGCCATGGGCATGCTGATTCTGGTGATGACGCATTTGGCGCTCTTCACGCCGCTTGCAAACCGCGTGAAGGCCTGGCTGATCGCACTGCCCTTCGCCGCGGCGCTGCTCGGCGAGGGCGCGGGCTGGCTGGTGCGCTTCGTCCATCCGGCCTTCGCCTGGGCCAAAATTGGCGGCTTCCTGCTGTTGCAGGGAAGCCTCGCAGCGCTGATTCTGCTCTCGCTGTGGGCCGTCTTTCGCGGATCTTCGGAGAGCTACCGGGACGGGCCGGAGTAGCCGCCGCCCTCGCCTTGGCCTGCGCCGCGCCGGTGGCGGAGGATGCGCCCGGCGTCACGCTGCGGGACGGGCGTCCGCTGATGGGCACGCTGCTCGAGATCACCTTGGTGGCGGAGAGCGAGGCCAGCGGCCGCGCCGCCATGGAGGAGTGCTTCGCGCTCGGCGCGGCGCTGGAAGCGGAGCTCAGCAACTACGACGCGGACAGCGCCGTGAGCCGCCTGAACGCCGCGGCGGGGCGCGGGCCGCAGCCCGTCCCCCCTCACCTCGCGCGCATTCTGCAAGAGGCGCAGGCAGCAGCCCGCGCCACCGGCGGCGCTTTCGATGTAACGGTGGGGCCGCTGCTGGCGCTCTGGAAGAAGGCGCTGCTCCGCAAAGCGCTGCCCGCTCCGGGCGAAATCGCAGCAGCGCGGGATCGCGTCGGCCCCGGCAGGTTGCGGCTCCCCGGCGGCGGCCGCGCCGCCCTGGCCGCAGGGGCGCAGGTGGATCTCGGCGGCATCGGCAAAGGCTACGCCCTGGACCGCATGGGCGAGCGGCTGGCGGACCGGGGCATTGCGCGCGCCCTGCTGAACTTCGGCGGCAGCAGCCTGCTCGCGCGCGGAGACGGCTGGCGCGTGCTGCTGCGCGGCGCGGGGGGCGAAATCGGCATTCTCTCCTTCGGCGGCCGCAGCGTTTCCGTCTCGGACAGCCAAGGCGAGTTCAGCGAGATCGGCGGGCGGCTTTACAGCCACATCGTGGACCCGCGCAGCGGCCAGCCTGTGGCACAGAGCGCCCTTGCCATCGCAGTCGCCGAAAGCGGCGCGCAGGCCGAAGCGTGGAGCACTGCGTTGATCGCCGCTCCCGGACAGGCCGCCTTCGCGCGGGCGCGCGCCGCCCCCGGCGTCGAGGTTCTGCTCTGGCGCCCCGGCGCTGCGCCCGAAGCGAGCCCCGGCTTCCACGCCGCCGCGTCACTCAATTTCACCGGGCCCCGCGCAGCCCCCGGCGGCGCGCCCGTGGCGCCGGACGCGCCCTGAGCCCGGCGTCAGTCCTCCAGGCGCGCGGCGAGAATGCGCGCCAGGCGCTCGGGGCTGCGGCGAAGCCGCAGCGCCCGGCCCCGATGCACATAGACGAGGCCCGGCTTCGCGCCCCGCGGCTTGCTGATGTCCTTCACCGCGGCGATGTGAACGGCGGCGCGGGTTGCATGGCGCGCGCGGGAGAAATTCACGGCGAGCTCCGCCGCTTCGAGCAGCGATTCCTGCGGCGGCTCGTCTTTCCCGGTGCGCAAAATCACATGGCTGCCGGGGTCGCCCTCGATGTGAAAGAACAAATCGCCGCCCCTGGCCAGGCGCGTGGTGAGAATGTCGTTGCCCTCATCGCTTTTGCCCACCCACACCTCCAGCCCGTCGGCGGTGCGGTAGCGCTTCGGCACGAGCCGCGCGGGGAGCTCGCGCTTGCCCACCCGCCACACCCGGCGGGGCGCGGCGGGCGGCGGAGGGGCGTGGCGCTCGAGCAGCCGCGCGACTTCCGGGCGGCGCGCCAGCGCGAGCAGCGCTTCGGCGTCGAGCGGCGCGGCGGGGCCGGGCGCACTGGCGGGGCCGGGCGCATCCGCCGGGCTGGCCCCGGCGGCTTCCGCCTCGGCGCAGAGCGCCGCGTTTTCGGCGAGGCGCGCGCGGACTCCCTCCACATCGGCGGCGGCTTTGCGCGCGCGCTTGGCCGCCTTGCGCGCGAGCCGGAACAGGCGCTGCATATTGTCCGCCGCGCCGAGCTTTGGGTCCAGGGCAATCTCCACGGGCGCGCCGCTCTCGAAATCGGGGAACACCGCCGACTCCGCGCCCGGCGCAATCCCGCCGAGATGCGCCTTCAGCAGCTCGCCATGCGTTTCGAGGCGCTGCGCCTCTTGCTCTGCGGCGAGATCCGCCTGCACGCGTTGCAGCTTGCGCTCCATGCGCGCCCGCTGCCTGTGAAGCGCGCGGTGAATGCGGCGCGCCAGCCGCGCGGTGTCTTGCTGCGACTGCGCTGCGGCGTAGTGGCGCTCAATGGCGGCGAGCAAATCGGCGTCGGCCACGGCGGCGAAGCGATCCTCCCCCGGCCCCGGCGCGCCCCCCGGCGGATCGCGCCAGGGCGCGCCGAGTTTGAGATCGCGCCGCGTTTCGGAGAGCGGGCGCGCGGCGGCCACCACGCGCTCCTGCCCGTCCAGCCCGTAGAGATTTGCGCGCGCGCCGAGCAGCGAGACGATCAGCGAGAAGCTCCCCCCGCGCGCCTCGAAGCGCAAGCGCGCCTGCCGCTCCGCGCCGGACACACCGGCCCCGCAGAGCCGCGCGCCCCCGGATTGCGCCCGCAGCCACTGCGCCAACGCCAACGGCGCGCTCCGCGCCGCCGCGCCCGCCGCGGCCTCTTCCCGCCCGGGGGATGCAGCCTGCGCCTGCGCGCCAGAGGTGGAATGCGCCTGCTCTTGCGGCGCGCCCGGAAACTGCGGACGGGCGGGCCGCTCGGAGATGCGCGCCGCGCCGGGCTGGCAGGAGAGCAGCAGCGCGCAGCGGTCCCCCGGCGCGCGCGCTGCCCCGCCGGAAAGGTGCAGCACCAGCTCCATCGGCCCGGGCTGCGCGATGCGCGAAACGCGGGCCCCGGCGCGCTCTGCAGCCAGCCACGCCGCCACCCGCCGCAGCTCCACCAGACTCAGCACGGCGCGCTCCGCAGCGCGGGCGCGGCGCGCAAGAGACGCGGGTGGCAGGCGCGGCGCGGGGGCGCGGCGCGAAGCGCACTCACCGCTGGCACCCCGGGCAGTAGTGGGCGCTGCGCTGCCCCAGCAGCACGCGGCGAATGCGGCGGCGGCAGCGGCGGCAGCCTGCTCCCGTGCGGGCATAGACCCGGCGCTCGTCCTGGTAAGCGCCGTCGCTGCCATCGGGGGCGATGAAGTCGCTGATGGAAGAGCCGCCGGTTTCAATGGAGCGCAACATTACGCGGCGCAGCGCCGCGGCAATGCGGCGGCATTCAGCGCGGGTCACGCGGCCGGCCTGGCGGCGCGGGCGCACCCCGGCCCAAAACAGCGCCTCATCGGCGTAGATGTTGCCGCTGCCCGCCACTACGGACTGGTCCATCAGCAGGCTCTTGATCGCAATGCGGCGTCCGCGCGCGGCGCGAAAGATCTGCTCGCCGGTAATCTCGAGGGCGTCGCCGCCGAGCCGCGCCAGCCGCGCGCAGGATTCGCCCGGCGCAAGAAGCTGCACCTTGCCGAACTTGCGCACATCGCGGAACAAAACCTCGGGGCCGCCGTCCTCGAAGCAGAAGCGCAAATGCGTGTGAGAGTCCGGGCGGAAGGCGGGCTGCGCCTCGGGCGGCAGGGCGGCGCGGGCCGACGCCCGCAGCAGCCGGATGCTGGTTGCGCCGCCGGCAAAGAGCTGCCCGGTCATGCCCAGGTGAAGCAGCAGCCGCGCGCCGCCTTCCAAAGGCGCCACCAGGTATTTGCCGCGCCGCTCCAGGCCGCAGGCCGCGCGCCCCTCGACGGCGCGCGCCAACCGCCCCGGCGGCGTGAGAAAGAAGTAGCTGTTGCGCGTGGTGTGAAGCCGCGCCACGCGCCGCCCCACCAGCAGCGGCGCAATGCGCCGCCGGGTCACCTCCACCTCGGGCAGCTCCGGCACCGGCTAGCGGCGGGCGCGGGGCAACGCGCTCACTCTCCCATCCATGCGGCCATGTTAGGGAATGCGCCCCGCTAGCCGTCGAAGCGGGTGCGGAGACGGGGAGACGGGGTGGGGCAGGTTGCGGCCGGGCGCGCCGCAACGCGGTGGCGCAGGCGGGCGAAGACGTCGTAGGCCGCATCGGCCAAGGGGCGGGGCCACCACGCCAGCAGCGCGCCAATTCCGCGCCACGCGCCGCCCAGCCGCCGCAGCAAATGCGCGGTGGCCTCGCTGCGAAACAGCAGGCGGCCGCTGGCAGTGAGCACGGCGAGGCTGTCCGGCGCGGCGGCGCGGGCGGCTTGGGGCACGCGGGCCCGGAAGGTCTCGCCGCCGAGGGGGGCGTAGCGGAACAGCGCGCCCGCGCGGTCCCGGGCCAGCAAAAAGCGCACCGCCCGGTGGCAGGCGCCGCAACCGGAGTCGTAGAAGACGATGTCGTGCACGCTGCAAGCCTACCCAAAGGGCCGCTACCTTGAGGCCATGGGAAAACGCCCCGCCCCCTACCCGGAAATCCCCGCCCAGCCGAACTTCCCGGAGATCGAGGCGCGGGTGCTCGCGCGCTGGCGGCGCGAGAAGACCTTCGAGCGCTCGGTGGCGCAGCGCCCCGCCTCGTCCGGGGGGGCGGCGGGCGACAACGAATTCGTCTTCTACGACGGCCCGCCCTTCGCCAACGGCCTGCCCCACTTCGGCCACCTGCTCACCGGCTATGTGAAGGATGTCGTGCCCCGCTACCAGACTCTGCGCGGGCGCCGCGTCGAGCGGCGCTTCGGCTGGGACTGCCACGGGCTGCCCGCCGAGATGGAAGCGGAGCGCGAGCTCGGCGTGCAGGGCCGCGCCGCCATCCGCGCCTACGGCATCGAGAAGTTCAACGATTACTGCAGAGCTTCGGTGCTCCGCTACACCGGGCAGTGGCGCAAGACGGTGACCCGCGCCGGGCGCTGGGTGGATTTCGAAAACGACTACAAGACCATGGGCCTGCCCTACATGGAGAGCGTTTTGTGGGCCTTCAAGACGCTGTGGGACAAGGGCCTGCTCTACGAGGGAACGCGGGTGCTGCCCTATTCATGGGCGGCGCAGACTCCGCTCTCGAACTTCGAGACGCGCCTCGATGATTCGCTGCGCGCGCGGCAGGATCCGGCGGTCACCGTTCGCTTCGAGCTGCTGCCGGAGCCTTCACAAGGCGGCGATCCGCTGCCCACGGAATTGCTGGCCTGGACCACGACGCCCTGGACGCTGCCCTCGAATCTCGCCGTGGCGGTGGGGCCCGAGCTCGATTACGCGCTACTGGAACTCGACGGGAAAAACGGGAAGCGGCGCGTGATTTTGGGCGCGGCCTGCGTGCAAAAGTTTGCCGCCGAGCTCGGCGCGGCGCGGCAGGTGGGCAGCGTGAAGGGCCGCGCGCTGGTGGGGCGGCGCTACCGCCCGCTGTTTCCCTTCTTTGCAGAGCTGGCCCAGCCCGCCGAAGGCGGGCCGGGCGCTTTTCGCGTGCTCGCCGCCGATTTTGTGGATGTGGAAGAGGGAACCGGCGTCGTGCACATGGCGCCGGGCTTCGGCGAGGAAGACATGGAGATTTGCCGCGCAGCGGGGCTGCCCGCCCCGGTGCCGGTGGATGAAGCCGGGCGCTTCACGGCGGAGGTTTCGGATTACGCGGGAATGCTCGTCTTCGACGCCAACCCGAAGATCATCCGGGATTTGCGCGAGCGGGGCGCGCTGTTGCGGCACGAGACCATCGAGCACAACTACCCGCACTGCTGGCGCACCGACGAGCCGCTGATCTACCGCGCCATGAATTCCTGGTATCTGCAGGTCAGCCGCTTCAAGGCTCGCATGGTCGAGCTGAACCGCAGGATTAACTGGATTCCGGGCCATGTGCGGGACGGTCTCTTCGGCAAGTGGCTCGAAACCGCGCGCGATTGGTCCATCAGCCGCAACCGCTTCTGGGGAACGCCGATTCCCGTCTGGAAGAGCGACGACCCGCAACACCCGCGCGTGGATGTGTATGGCGGGCTGGATGAAATTGAGCGCGACTTCGGGCGGCGGCCCCGCGATTTGCACCGGCCCCACATTGACGAGTTCCTGCGCCCCAACCCCGATGATCCCAGCGGCAAAAGCACCATGCGGCGCGTGCCGGAAGTGCTGGATGTCTGGTTCGACTCGGGCTCCATGCCCTTCGCCCAGGCCCACTATCCCTTTGAGAACCGCGAGTGGTTTGAGAAGCACTTTCCCGCCGATTTCATCGTGGAATACCTGGCCCAGACCCGCGGCTGGTTCTACACGATGCATGTGCTGGCCACGGCGCTGTTCGACCGCCATCCCTTCGCCAACTGCATGTGCCACGGCGTCGCCCTCGACACCGAAGGCCGCAAGCTCTCAAAGCGCCTGCGCAACTATCCCGAGCCGGAGGAGGTGTTCCGCACCCATGGCTCCGATGCGCTGCGCTGGTATCTGGTGAGCTCGCCCATTTTGCGCGGCAGCGATTTGGCCGTGGCGAAGGACGGCAAGCCCATCGCCGATGTGGTGCGCGGCGTGCTGAATCCGTTGTGGAGCGCCTGGCACTTCTTCTGCCTCTACGCCAACGCCGATGGCATGCGCGCGCGGCTTGGGGGCGGCGCAGAGGGCGCGGCTGCAGAAGCCGGGAGCCACGCCATTCTCGACCGCTACATCCTCGCCAAAACCCGCGCGCTGGTGGAGGAAGTGGCGAAGCGCATGGATCGCTACGACCTGGCCGGCGCCTGCCAGGCCGTGGCGGCGCATCTGGACGCCCTCAACAACTGGTTCATCCGCAGAAGCCGCCCGCGCTTCTGGCGGGCGCGCAATGCGGACGGCCCCGAAGACCTGGACAAGCAGGCCGCCTACGACACCCTGGGGCGCGCCCTCGAGACGCTGTGCCGGACCGCAAGCCCGCTGCTGCCCTTTCTCACCGACGAGATTTACAAGGGCCTGTGCGGGGGAGAAAGCGTGCATCTCGGCGACTGGCCCGATCCTCAAAAGGATGGGCTGCCCGCCGATCCGCAACTGGTCGCCGACATGGATCAGGTGCGCGAAGTCTGCTCGGCGGCTTTTGCGCTGCGGCGGCGCGAGAATGTGCGCATCCGCCAGCCGTTGCGCGCCCTCACCGTCGCCGGGCCGGGCGCGGCGCGGCTGCGGCCCTTTGTGGAGCTGATCCGCGACGAAGTGAATGTGAAGGAAGTGCGGCTCGAAGCGGACAGCGCGGGCATCGCCTCGCTGCGCCTGCAGGTGAACGCCCGCGCGCTGGGGCCGAGGCTCGGCAAGATGACTCAAAAGATCATTCAGGCCGCAAAGCAGGGCCGCTGGGAGCAGGACGCAGACGGCAATGTGCGCGTGACCGGAGAAGAATTCGGACCGGAGGGCCTGCATTTGGAAAAGAACGAGTTCGATCTGCGACTCGAAGCCCGGGAAGACAACGATGCCTCGCGCCAGGGATTGCAGGCGCTGCCTTCGGGCGAGGCCATCGCCGCGCTCGATTTCCGGCTCGACGAGACTCTGCTGCGGGAAGGCTTGGCGCGCGATGTGGTGCGGGTGGTGCAACAGGCGCGGCGCGCGGCGGGGCTGCATGTTTCGGACCGCATTCGCCTTGGCCTGCAGCTTCCCGACTCATACCGGGAGGCCGTCGCCGCCTTCGAGGATTATGTGCGCGAGAACACCCTCGCTACTTCCATCTCGTCCCTGGCCGCGCCGGAATCCGATGCAGTGCCGGCGCAGTGTTTCGCCGCCGAACTGGAGGGCGAACCGGTGCAAATCTCGGTGGAAAAGGCCGCGCCGTGAGGGTGCGCGTGCTGGGCTCCGCCGCGGGCGGCGGCTTGCCTCAGTGGAACTGCGGCGGCCCGAACTCGCAGCGCGCCCGCGCCGGAGATCCCGATGTTCCGCCGCGCAGCCAGCCCGCCATCGCCGTCGGCAGCGGCGGCGGGCGTTGGTCTGTGGTGAACGCCAGCCCGGATGTGCGCGAGCAGTGGACGCGCTTTCCCGGTTTGCACCCGCGCCCCGGCACCCGCGAGGTGCCCGTGGATTGCATCGCCCTAACCAACGCAGACCTGGACCATGTGCTGGGCCTGCTGGTGCTGCGCGAGGCGCTGCCCTACCGCGTGGTGACCACAAACTGGATTGCGCGGGCGCTGCTCGATCACAACGCCGCCTTTCGCCTGCTCGAAGCGGCTTTTCAAACCGTGGAGATGGGCGCGCCCTTTGCGCTGGACCGGGGCAAAGAACTCGAAGCGCAATTCTTTCCGCTGCCCGGCAAGGTGCCCACCTGGCTCTCCGGGCTCTGCGAAGATTCGCCGGAAGCCACGCTGGGGCTGCGCATTACCGACCGGCGCACGGGACGGCGGCTCGTCTATGCGCCCGGCCTTTCCAAACTGGATGCTGCGGTGCTGGCCGAGCTTTCCCAAGCCGAAGTGCGCTTTGTGGACGGCACATTTTGGAGCGACGGCGAGCTGCTCGAATTGCGACCCGATGCGCCGAATGCCCGGCGCATGGGGCACCTGCCCATTGGCGGCGCGGAGGGCAGCCTGGCCGCACTGCGCGAACTTCCCGGGCGCAGCTTCTACATCCACATCAACAACACCAATCCCATTCTCGACGCGCGCTCGCCCGAAGCCGCGGCGGTGCGCGAGGCCGGAATTGAAATCGCCATGGACGGCATGGAGATTGCGCTTTGAGCGCCGCCGCCGCAGATTTGGAAGCGCGGCTGCGCGGCATTCTGCGCGAGCGCTATCACCATCTGCATCCCTTCAACCAGCGCCTGCACGGCGGCCGCTGCAGCCGCGAGGAAGTGCGGCGCTGGGTGAAAAACCGCTACTACTATCAGACGCGCATTCCCATCAAGGACGGGCTGATTCTCACCAAGGCAGAGGACCGCGAGTTCCGGCGCGGCTGGATCCGCCGCATCCGCGACCACGACGGCGACGACGCGGAGGGCGCGCGGGCGGGCGGGCTGGAGTTGTGGCTGCAGCTGGCGGAGGCCTGCGGACTCGAGCGCGGCGATGTGGAATCGCTGCGCGGCGTGTTGCCCGGCGTCCGCCGCGCCTGCGATGCCTATGTGCACTTCGTCGCCGAGCACGATCTGCTGGAGAGCGTGGCGGCCTCGCTCACCGAGCTTTCCGCCGGGCCTTTTCTGGCCGAGCGCGCCGCCGCCTTCCGCAAACACTACGGCTGGATCGCCGAAGATGGGCTCGCCTATTTTTTGTCGCGCACCGAGCAAGCGCCCCGCGACGCCGGCGAGGGCCTGGCCTTTGTGCTGGCCCGCGCGCAATCGCCCGCAGATGCAGATCGCTGCGCCGCGGCGCTGCTTCGCAAGTGCGAGATTCTCTGGCAGTTGCTCGACGGCGTGGAATGGGGCGGCCGCCGTCCGCGCCTGGCCCGTGCCGCGCGGCTGCGCGAGGACACAGCGGCGGGCGGAATGCTCGCCGTGCTTCCCGAACGCGCCGTGCAGATCGGCGGCAGCGGCCCCGATGTGCTGCGCGCCTGCGACGGCCAGCACAGCGCCGGGCAGATTGCCCGCAGCCTGCGCGAAAAGCACGGCGGCGCGCAGATTGAAGCCGAGGTCTACGACTTCATCGAGCGCATGGAAGCGCAGGGCGTGCTGGAGATGCAGCCGTGACCGCCGCGCCGCGCCCCCTCAACCTGATTGCGGAGCTCACCTACCGCTGCCCACTGCGCTGCCCCTACTGCTCGAACCCGTTGCAGTTGCGCGACTTTCCCGACGCGCTCTCCGCCGAAGACTGGGGCCGCGTCTTCGGCGAAGCGGCAGCGCTGGGCATTGTGCATGTGGGACTCACCGGCGGCGAGCCCAGCGCGCGGCGCGATTTGCCCGAGATCGTCCGCCGCGCAGAGGCCGCCGGCCTCTACACGCACCTGGTGACCGCGGGAATGCCGCTCAGCGCAGACGGACTCGCCGAGCTGCAGCGCGCGGGACTCTGCAGCGTGCAGGTTTCGCTGCAGGATTCGCGCCCCGCAGAATCCGACGCCATTGCCGGCGCCGAGAGCTTTGCGCGCAAGCTCGCCATTGCCCGGGCCGCGCGGCGTCTCGGCCTGCCGCTCACGCTGAACTTCGTGCTGCACCGCCACAACCTGGCGCGGGTAGAGGAAATTATCGCGCTGGCCCGCCGCGAAAATGCAGACCGCCTGGAGCTGGCCAACGCGCAATACCAGGGCTGGGCGCTGGCAAACCGCGCTGCGTTGCTGCCGAGCCGCGCGCAGATTGAAGCCGCGGCGCAGGCAGCAGCCCGCGCGCGCCGGGAATCGCCGCGCCCGGAGATTCTCTTCGTGCTGCCCGATTACTTCCGCGGCCGCCCCAAACCCTGCATGGGCGGCTGGGCCCGCACCCACATTGTGGTGACCCCCGACGGCCGCGCGCTGCCCTGCCACGGCGCAGCCGCGCTGCCCGGCCTCGAGTTCTGGAATGTCCGCGAGCGCCCGCTGGCCGACTGCTGGCGCCGCGCCCCCGGCATGAACGCCTTCCGCGGCGAAGACTGGATGCGCGACCCTTGCCGAAGCTGCCCCGAGCGCAGCCGCGACTTCGGCGGCTGCCGCTGCCAATCCGCCGCCCTGCTCGGCGACCCCGCCGCCACCGACCCCGCCTGCTCCCTCTCCCCCCACCACTCCGCCATCCAATCCGCCCTCTCCGATCCCGCCCCCACCACCCCCGCCTGGCGCTACCGCACCCCCACCGGGCCACCCGCGCCCCCGGCAGCACATACGATGCGCCGCGTCTTGTAACTGCGCCGCCCCGCTGAGTCGGGTAAAGTGCCCCGGAGCACCCTGGGCCAGCTTGGCGGGGGCAGAGGGCGGGGGGATCGTGAAGGCGAATTTCGCAACGCTGGTCCAGCGCTACTTCGCCCGCATGGCCGAAGTGCGCAGCAGCGGCGGCGCAACCGACGAACTCTCCTACTACGGCGCGTTGGAGAACCTGCTGAACGGCGTGGGAGAGGCGCTGAATCCCAAAGTCATCTGCAACGGACAATTGCGCGACGCAGGCGCGGGGCAACCGGATTTTGGCCTGTATGCCGCCGAACAGTGCCAGGGCGCAGCGCCGGAACCCGGCCAGGTGAAGCTCCCCGCGCGGGGCGTCATTGAGGCGAAGCCTCCCGGCGAAGCTGTGCGCAAAACGGCAACGAGCGCCCAGGTGCGCCGCTACCTCGAGCGCTACGGATTGGTGCTGGTCACCAATTACCGGGAATTCCTGCTGATCGGCAAAGACGCAGAAGGCCAGGCCGGGCAATTGGAAAACTTCCAGTTGGCGGAGAGCGAGCCGGAATTCTGGCGCAGGGCGCAGAAGCCGAAAAAGTTCGCCGCTGAGATCGGCGTGCAACTGGGCGAATACCTGAGCCGGGTTCTGTCACACCAGAGCGTCATCAGCGATCCGGAGGATCTCGCGGCGCTTTTGGCCTCCTACGCACGGGATGCGCTGGCCCGAGTCGGCGCGGGCGGCAACCTGTCCGGCCTGACGGCGTTGCGCGGCGCGCTGGAAGCTGCACTGGGCGTGGAATTTCAGCATGACCGGCGCGGCGCGCATTTCTTCCGCTCCACACTGGTTCAGACACTCTTTTACGGCGTCTTCTCCTCTTGGGTGTTGTGGGCGCGCGGCGCGCAACAGCCAAGCCGCAACTTCGACTGGCAATCCGCCGCCTGGCACCTGCGCGTGCCAATTTTGAGCGCGCTCTTCGAGCAGGTCTCCTCGCCTTCCCGCCTGCGGCCGCTTGGTTTGGTTCCGGTGCTCGACTGGGCCGCCGCTGCGCTGAATCGCGTGGACCGTGGAGCTTTCTTCCGGCGTTTCTCTGAAGATGAGGCGGTGCAGTATTTCTACGAGCCTTTTTTGGCGGCCTACGATCCGGATCTGCGCAAAGAGCTCGGCGTGTGGTTCACGCCGCCGGAAGTGGTGAATTACATGGTCGCCCGCGTGGACCGCGCATTGCGCGAAGACCTCGGCGTGGCCGACGGCTTTGCCAATGAGCGCGTCTATGTGCTCGATCCCTGCTGCGGCACCGGCGCCTACCTGGCCGCCGTGTTGCGGCGCGCGGCCGAAACGCTGCGGCAAAAGGGAGCGGGTGCGCTGGCCGGAGACGCGCTGCGGCGCGCGGCCTGCGAGCGATTGTTCGGCTTCGAGATTTTGCCCGCGCCATTTGTGGTGGCGCATATGCAAGTGGATCTGACGCTGCGCGCGCTGGATGCCGCATTGCCCGACAACGGCGCGCGCCCTGGCGTGCACCTCACCAATGCGCTGACCGGTTGGGAACCCCGCACGGACAAGCCCGATTTCGCCTTTCCGGAACTGGAAGAAGAGCGCATTCGGGCGGAGGGCGTCAAGCAGAACAAGCCGATTCTCGTCGTGCTCGGCAATCCGCCCTACAACAGCTTTGCCGGCATGGCCATGGGCGAAGAGCGCGAGCTCAGCACGGCATACCGCAGCGTGCAGCGCGTGCGGCGCCCCAAAGGACAGGGATTGAACGATTTGTATGTGCGCTTCTTCCGCATGGCCGAGCGGCGCATTGTGGAGCAAACCGGGCGCGGCGTGGTGTGCTTCATCTCCAATTACTCCTGGCTGGATGGCATGAGCTTCACGGGAATGCGCGAGCGCTATCTGGATGCTTTTGACGCAATTCGCATTGACTGCCTGAACGGCGACAAATACAAGACCGGAAAGCGGACGCCGGAGGGAGAGCCGGATCCCAGCGTGTTTTCCACCGAGCGAAGCCGGGAGGGCATTCAGGTGGGAACTGCGATCTCGCTGCTGGTGCGGAAGGGCGGGAAGCGGAGCTCGGCCGCCGTCGGTTTTCGGCATTTGTGGGGACGGGACAAACGGCGGCGCTTGACGGAAACGGCAAAGCAAGCGCCGGGCCAATTGTATGCGAAGGCTGTTCCGAGTCTGCCGCTCGGCCTGCCCTTCATGCCTGCACAGGTCGGCGCGGATTACCTCGGTTGGCCGAAATTGCCGGAGTTGCTGCCCGCTTCGTTTCCCGGCGTGGTGACCAGCCGCAACGGGTTTCTGGTGGATATTGATCTGGAGCGGCTGAAGGCGCGAATCGCCAATTACTTCGATGAGAAGCTGGATGACGCAGAGATCGCGCGCCTCCACCCCGCTGTGATGAAAGACACGGCGCGCTTCGACGCGAGGCGCGTCCGGCGCACCCTTCTGGAACGCGGCGGCCCCACTCCGGCAGGATTTGTCCGCCACGCCTACCGCCCCTTCGATACCCGCTGGATTTACTGGGAAGCCGATACAAAATTGCTGGACGAGAAACGGGCCACTTACAAGAGGCAGGTTTTCGACGGCAACCTGTGGCTGGAAGCTCGTGCAAAGCAAGCGGCAGAGAGTTTTTCTCGAGGAGCTTATACGAAACACCTTGCCGACAATTTTGGAAATGGCTTGTCGAGCTTTTTTCCTGTCTATCTCCGCGCCACAGAGGGACTGCCGACCTGCGGTCCTCCGGAGGACTCGCCGCTTCCCAATCTCAGCGAAATGGCCGCACGCCACCTGAACAGCCTCCGCGGCGGCCTCGGTGTGGAAGATTTGTTCCACCACATCCTCGCCATCCTCCACAGCCCCACCTACCGAAGCGCGAATGCAGGCGCGCTGCGTCTGGATTGGCCGCGCATTCCGCTGCCACAACGCGCCGGGGTTTTGCGGCGCTCTGCCGCGCTCGGGCGCGAGCTCGCCGCGCTGCTCGATCCCGAAACCCCCGTCCCCGGCGTCACCGAGGGCAAACTGCGCCCCGAACTCGCACCAATCGCAACTCCCGCCAAGCGCGGCGGGGGCCAGTGGTCCGGCGGCGATTTCTCCGTGCGCGCGGGCTGGGGCCACCCCGGACAGGGCGGCATTGTCATGCCCGGCGCCGGCCGCACAGAGCCCGCTCCCGCCCGCGCACCAAACGATCCGCTCGGCCGCGAAGCCTGGCACATTCACCTGAACGCCGACGCCTACCTCGCCGGCATCCCCGCCGCCGTGTGGGATTACAAACTCGGCGGCTACCCCGTGCTGAAGAAGTGGCTCTCCTACCGCGAGCACAAAATCCTGGGCCGCCCCCTGCACGCGGCGGAAGCCAGTCACCTCAGCGACACCGCCCGCCGCATCGCCGCCATCTTGCTACTTTCCCCCCAACTCGACGACAACTACGAACGCGCCGCATCTGATTCAGCCAACTCGTGATGCAGGCGGAAAGGGAGAACAGCGATGGGTGAGGACGGCGGGCGGCTTTGGGGGCGCGTGGCGGTGGTGACTGGCGGCGGGCGGGGCATTGGCGCGGAGGTGGCGCGGGCCTTTGCCGCCGAGGGCGCGGCGGTGGTGGTGAACGACCTGGGCGTTTCGATGCAGGGCGCGCCGGGCGGCGCAGAGGAAGCGGGCGAGGCGAGTCCGGCGCGGGCGGTGGCGGCGCAGATTGAGGCGGCGGGCGGCAGGGCGCTGGCGAACGAAGCGGATGTGACCAGCTTTGCGCAGTGCGGCGAGCTGATCGGCGCCGCCATTGAGAACTACGGGCGGCTCGACATTCTGGTGAATGTGGCGGGCATTCTGCGCGACGGGATGATTTTCAAGCTCGGCGAAGAGCAGTGGGATGCGGTAATTGCCGTGCATCTGAAAGGCGCCTTCAACACCACGCGCCACGCCTCGGCCTGGTGGCGCGAGAATCGCGGCGGGCAATATCGGCTGATCAATTTCGTCTCCGGCTCCGGCCTCTACGGATCGCCCACCCAACCGAACTACGCAGCGGCCAAGATGGGCATTGTCGGACTCACTTTCTCCTGCGCCAATGCGCTTTCAGCTTACGGCGTAACGGCCAACTGCATTGCGCCGGTGGCCTACACGCGCATGACGGCGAGTCTGGAGGGAAAGAGCACGGTGATGGATTACAGCGCCGGCAATCCGCGCATTTCGGTGCGCAATGTCGTGCCCCCCGTCGTCTATCTGGCCATGGAGCAGAGCGCCTGGATCAACGGCCAGGTAATTGAGAGCGGCAACGGCGCCATCGGCCTGTTTTCCAATCCGCAGATTACCCGCCAGGTGGTGAAGGACGGCGTGTGGGAAACCGGCGAAGCCATTGCCGAAATGGAAACCAGCTTCCGCGCGGCGCTGCAACAGCCGAATCCTTTCAAGCCCCGCGAGCAATAGCGAGCGGTAAAGGCGCGAAAGTCTTCGCGCAGCGGGGCTAGCGGTAGGGGGCGGGCTCGCCCTGCGGCTGCGTCTTCCAGCGGCGGTGCGACCAATCCCACTGCTCGGGGGCGCTTCGCACCTGCTCTTCGATGATGCGGGTCCAGCGCTTTGCGCTTTCGGCCACGGCGTTGGCATTGGCGCAAGCGCCGGGGGGCGCAAAGAGCGGCGGCAAAAAGCGGCACACATGGTGAATGCCGTCGGGCTCCCGGTGGATGAAAGCCGGCAGCACCGCAACTCCGGTGCGCAGCGCCAGGCGCGGCGGGCCGTCCACGGCGCTGGCCAGGCGGCCGAAGAAGGGCACGAAGACGCCCTCGCCGGGGCGGGCGTTGCGGTCGTAGAGAATCGCCAGATAGCGCCCGCTGCGCAGGGCGCGCAGTGCGGGGCGGGCCGCGTTGCCGCGCGCCATGAATTCTGCGCCGCCCTGTGCGCGCACGCGGCTCACCAAATCTTCCAGCAGCGGATTGTCGCGGGGGCGCTGCACGGCGCTGATGGGCATGCCGTGGGCGGCGGCGGCAGCGGCCAGCAGCTCCCAGGAGCCGAAGTGCGCCGTCAGCACCAGCACGGCGCCATTTGGAGAAGCGGCGCTGGCCGCCTCGGCGTGCTCCATGCCCTCGACGCGGACGCGGCGGCGAAGTTCCGCATCGCTCCAGGTGCCGATGCGCGCGAACTCCGCCAGGTTGCGGCCCATGTTCTCCATGCTGCGCAGCAGCACCGACTCGCGCCGCTCTTCGCTCCAGGCGGGAAAGGCGATGCGCAGATTCACGCGGGCGTCTGCGGTGCGCGGCCCGCTGAGCCGCACCCAGCTTCGGCCCAACGCCGCGCCCAGCGCCAGCGCGCTCTTTTCGGACAACACGCGCAGCACCAGCAGCATGCTCTCCGCCAATCGCGCCGCGCTGCGCTGGCGAAATGCGAGCCAGTTCTCGCGCAATTGCGCGGCGCGCTCCGCCATCAACCGCTGCGCTCGCGGCGAATGCGGATGCCGGCGTAGTCGAGCACGCCGGCGATGGGGCTCGGCTTGCGCACCACCACGGTGACGGCGTCCACCGCAAACTTGCCGAGCACGGCGTCTGCAATGCGCTGGCCCAGGGCCTCGACCAGGCGGTGCGGCTGATTTGCGGCGACATCCTCCACCACCTCGAAAACGCGCTTGTAGTGAATGGTCTGCTGAATGCGGTCGCTGCGGCCCGCGGCGGCGAGGCTGGTCTCGATTTCGAGATCCAGCGTGACGGGGCGGCGCATACGGCGTTCGGCGGCGCTCACGCCCAGGGCGGCGGGCACCTGAATGCCCTGCAGCAGGATGGTATCGGCCACGGGGCAAGCCTAGCGCTTGACGCGGCGGCCATAACGGCGGATTCTCCCGGCCCCGGCCGCGGGCCGCGGCCGAAGGAGGCGCGCTTGAACTTCGAGGAAATCCGCCGGCGCGAAGCCGAACGCTTCTTGCCGGGCATTCCGCGCCTGCCCGTCGCCATCGTCTCGGGGCAGGGCGCGCGGGTGCGCGATGTGGCGGGCCGCGAGTTCGTGGACCTGACGGCGGGCTGGGGCGTGCTGGCGCTGGGCCACAGCCATGCGTCGCTGGTGGAGGCCATCCGCAGCCAGGCCGGGCGGCTCATGCAGACCACCAACCTCTTCTACACGCTGCCGCAACTCGATCTCTGCGACGCGCTGACCGAAATCGCGCCCGCCGCGCTCACCCGCAGCTTCTTCGTCAGCTCGGGCAGCGAGGCGGTGGAGGGCGCCGTGAAGCTGGCGCACCGGGCCAGCGGGCGGCGCAAGTTCGTCTCCGCAACGGGCGGCTTTCACGGGCGGACGCTGGGCGCGCTGCAATTGGTGGGGCAGGCGAAGCACCGCGACCCCTATCGCGCGCTGCTGCCCGAGCCCGTGCTCGTGCCCTATGGCGACGCCGATGCCGCCGCCGCCGCCGTGGACGGCGACACCGCGGCGCTCATCGTCGAGCCGCTGCAGGGCGAAGGCGGCGTGAACCCGCCCCCCCCCGGCTATCTGCAGCGCCTGCGCCAGCTCACCCAAGACGCCGGCGCGCTGTTGATTTTGGACGAGGTGCAGACCGGCATCGGCAGAACCGGGCGTATGCTCGCATTGGAACACGAGGGTGTGATCCCCGATGTGCTGGTGCTCGGCAAGGGATTGGGCGGCGGCTTTCCCATCGCCGCCTTTATGTTCAGCGAGGCCGTGGCCGAAACCGTCGCGCCCGGCGATCACGGCGGCACCTACGCGGGCAATCCCCTGGCCTGCGCCGCCGCCTGCGCGACGCTGCGCGCGGTGCAGGAAGAAAAGCTGCCGGCGCGGGCCGCGCGGCTGGGCGAGGCGCTGCTGGCCATGCTCGGCGAGTTCGCCGCCGCGCATCCCCGCGCCGCCGGACCGCCGCGCGGGCGCGGCCTGCTCATCGGCCTGCCGCTCGGCGACGGCCAGGCCGCGCAAACTCTGGCGCAGCGCGCCATTGAGGCCGGCGTGCTGGTCAACATCACCACGGGCCCAACCCCGGCGGGCGGCACGGTCCCCGTCATGCGCCTGTTCCCGCCCCTCAACATTCCCGAAGACGAGCTCTTCGGCGCCGTCGAAAAGCTGCTTCAACTGCTGCGCGATTGAGCCGCCGCCAAGCCGCCAACTTGCCGCATTACAGCGGCGGTGTTTCGCCGCTGCCCAAAGTCAGCACCTCGACTCCTTCCTCCGTGACCAGCAGCGTGTGCTCCCATTGCGCGGAGAGCGAGCCGTCGGCGGTAACGGCGGTCCAGCCATCGCCGAGAATTTGCGTCCGCCAGTGGCCGAGATTGATCATCGGCTCAATGGTGAAGGTCATGCCGGGCAGCAGCGGCTCGCCCGCGCCGGGCCGGCCGTAGTGATAGATGGTGGGCGCGGTGTGAAATTGGCGGCCCACGCCGTGGCCGGTGAACTCGCGCACCACGCCATAGCCCCGGGATTCGGCAAAGCTGGCAATGGCGTGGCCGATATCGCCGGTGCGCGCGCCGGGCAGCACCGCGCGAATGCCGAGCCACAGAGCGCGGCGCGCATCGGCGATCAATTGCCGCGCGCGGGGCGAAACCGAATCGCCCACTGCGAAGGTGCGCGAGGTGTCGCCGTGAAAGCCGCCGAGCACCGGCGTCACATCCACATTCACAATGTCGCCGTCGCGCAGCACGCGGGCGTCGTCGGGAATGCCGTGGCAGACCACATCGTTCACCGAGGTGCAGCAGTGACCCGGAAAGGGCGGCGCACCGGCGCTGCGGTAGCCGTGGGGCGCGCTGCGCGCGCCACGCGCGCGGGTGAGCGATTCCACCAGGCGGTCGAGCTCGCCGGTGCTGACGCCGGGGCGCACCCGCTCGGCCACGGCGTCCAGCAGCTCCGCGGCGAAGCGGCCTGCGGCGCGCATCTCTTCAATTTCTGCGGGGCCGAGCCGGGGGGACGGGCCGGGGCGGCGCGGGCGGGCGCGGCTCTTGCGAATGCGCTTCACCACGCGCCTTCCCCCGCGCGGGCCAGCTCCTCGCGCAACTTGCGCACCAGCCAGGCGCGCATCTGCCGGGGCGGGACAATCTCTTCCAGCGAACCCACATCGCGGGCGCGCTCCACGGTGTGCACGGCGTCAAACTCGCGGGCCAGCTCGGCCTGCTTCTCCAAGGTGACCTCGTCGAGGGTGCGCTCGTAGTTCTTCTCGTCGCCGCGCTCGCCCGCAGCGCCGCGGCGATCTGCCAGAGCGCGCACGCGCGGATCCCGCGCGGCCCGCGCGCGCACCTCGCGGGCGAATACCACCTTGGCCGCGGGCGCGCCGCCAATTACCGATGCGTAGGAACCGGTGAGCGCCGCGGCGCGCAACCGCGGATTCAGCGCCCGGGAAAACACCACATAGGCCCCGCCGTGATAGCGCGACACCACCAGAAACAAAATCGGCCCGGCGAAGTTCACCACAGCGCGGGCGATTTCCGCGCCGTGCTCGAGCTGCAGCTTGCGCATGGATTCCGGCGAGCCGTCGAAGCCCGAAAGGTTTGCCAGCACCACCACCGGGCGGTTGCCGCTGGCGGCGTTCAGCGCGCGCGCCACCTTCTTCGAGGACTCGGGAAACAAAGTCCCGCCGTTCCAGGCGGCGGGGCCGTCGTGGGGGCGGTAGCCCTCGCGGGCGATGTTGCGGCTCTCGATTCCGATCATGCACACCGGCTGCCCGTCGAGATGCGCGTCCCACACGATGGCCGTCTCTGCGCCCACCCAGGCGGCCCAGCGCTCCAGGCAGCCGCCGTCGCGGTCCATCACCGCCTGCATCACCGCGCGCATTGCAAAAGGCCGCTTGCGCCCGGGATTCGTCTGGTCCGAGAAAATCTCGCCCACCGTTGCGAAATCGCTGCCGGCGGGGGCGGCCTCTGCGCCGACGCTGCGCTCGGCGTGATCCTGAGTGGCATGGCGGCGCGGGCCGCGCTCGCCCGGCGGCACATAGGTGTAGCGGTAGTGCTCGTAGAGAATGCGGTAGGCGTCGGCGAGATCGCGGGCGTGGTATTGCGCCTCGCCATTCGGCCCCATGATGCGCTCGAAGCCGCCGATGGCCTGCTCGCTTTCCGCCGACACCGAGCCCGAGGCCAGCAGCGCCGCGCTTCCGGTCAGCACCATGGAGGCGTTCTGCGTCATGATCAGCGCGCCCCGGGTGTGCATGAGCATGGTCGAGAGCGCGTCCCAGTAACTCTGCGCGCCCACATTCACGCCGGTGACGATCACATGAATCGCGCCGCCCGCCTGGGTGAAGCGAACGATGCGGCGCACCACCCGCGCCGTGGCGTCCAGGTTCTCGGTGCCGTTGTCCATGGCGATGCGCGCGCCGGAAGAGACGGGGATCCACTCGAGCGGCAGCTTTTCGCGCTCCGCCAAATCCAGCGCCGCCTCCACGCGGTCGCATTCCTCCGCCGCCAGCGAGCCCATGCCGCGGGTGGGATCCGAGAGCAGCAGCACGCGGCGCATGCCCTCCGGCACCTTGTCCGTCGCCGTGCGAATCACGCCGAACACCACGCCGCAGCGGTTCTGCCCGTAGGGGCGGCCCGAAACGCTGCGCGCGCGGGGGGCTTCGGCGGGCGCGGCGGGATCCAGATCGAACTCCTCGAATTCGCCGGGGGGAATGCCCGCCGCATCCCCGGACCCCGCCTGCGCGCCACCCGCGCCGGTGAGCGTGCGAATGATCTCGTAGGGATAGACCAGGCGGCGGCGGCGCGCGGCCACCACCCGGCTCTCGTAAGTGCTGTGGGGCTGCAGCGGCGCGCGGCGCGGTTCGCGCATTTGCAAAGTCATGTTCATTCCCGTCACATCGGAAATGACGAACTCGCGGGTCTCGGCGGCACGCGCGGGGGCGGCGCGGTCCAGCAATTCCAGCCGCACCACCACCTTTTCGATGCCCAGATTGCGGGTGGCGGGCGCCAGGTTGCGCGAAAGCCGCTGCGCGATTCCGGAATCGAGAAACACCGGCTGCGCCAGAAACACTCCGATGCGATTCCACTGCAAGCGCCGCTTGGGATCGCGCAGCGACAGCACGGCGCGCAATTGCCGCGCCGCCTCGTAGAAGGCGAACTCGAAGGCCGGCACATGGAGCTGCGCCTCGCGCTCGGGCGAGCGGAAGCGCAGATCCACCAGCACGAAGATGCGCTCGTCGGCGGGCTCCTCCCGCGCGCGCGCGTAGAAGCAGTAAATGGGCTCGGGCGCGGGCTGCCGCGAGAGCTCGAAACCCGAGAGCCGCGCCAGATCAATGCGCCGCGCGGCTTCGGGATGCAAGCCGCACAGCGCTTCCTCGCTGCGGAAACCCCGCGCCGATTGCGCATCGGCCACAAAAGTGTGATGCACATCCGGCCCGCCCGGGCGCAGCCAGGTGACCGTGAGGCGCTCGGCCGCAAAGCCCCCGGATAGCGCCGGAGCGAGCAGCTCGCCGAGCTCGGCTGCGCCGGGCGCTGCGCCGCCGTCTGCGCCATCGGCATCGGGATGCGGCGCGAAGATTTCGAGGGCGCGGGCCTGCGCCCCGCCCTGCTGCCGCGCCACCTCGATGAGCCGGGTGGCCGCCGGCAACACTTGGTCCGCGCCGCGCAGGGTGCAGGCCGCGCCCAGCACGAAGCGCCCGTCCGGCAGCGCCATGCGCGAGACAAAGGGCGCGACAAAAGGCTCGGCAGCGGCCGCTTCCACAGGCGCGATGGGCGAGTAGGCGCGGCGCAAATGGGCGGCCAGCGCAATGGAGCGGCGCAGCGCATCGCCGTGATCAATCCACGCGCCCACCCGGTCAAAGACTCCCCGGTGCACATCCACAAAGTCGCGCAGCACATTCTCGGGGGGATGCGCGGGGCTTTCCGCCGCCGCATCCAGCCATGCCTGCACGCTGCTGCTGATGTGCTCGGCGCGGCGCTGAATCTCGGGCTGCTCGAACAGCAGATAGCGCGCCTCGATGGCGGCGTCGGCCACCCGGTCGGTGACCAGGCCGCGCATTCGCGCCAGCGAGTCGAGCGACTCGCCCAGGCGCTTGGTGGCGCCGGGGGAAACGCCGCGCCGCGCCGCGTCTGCAATGCGGCGCAGCATGGCCCGGGCCAGGCGGTCGCGCAGTCCGGATTGCTGCGAGGCCAGCAACCGCAACAGCGCGCGCTCCAACGCATCGCTGGCCTCGAGTCCGCGCAAGCCGTAGTGCGAAAGCGCGCGGCGCACCAGCTCCAGGAAATCCTCCGCAATGCCCGCGCCGCCGGCCCGGAAGCGCCGCACATACATACGCAGCCGCGCCTCATTCGAGGGACCGGACTCGCCGGATACCGAGGCCGCCCGGGAGCGGACGAAGAGCACCGCCAGATCCGCCAGCAGGCAGATCTCCTCGCCCAAATTGGCGAGCTCGCGGCAGAAGGAATCCGGCAACGCGTCGGGCAGCGGCGCTTCGTGCAGCTCGGCCAGGCGCTCGGCGCGGGCCGGGGTTGCGTCGTAGCCCAGCAGCACGCGGCGAGTCTCTTCGCGCACCGCGGCCAGCGCGGCGCGCCGGGCCGCGGCGGGCGCGCGCTCGGCGGCCAGCAGATCCGGCTCGCCCAACTTTTCGCCGGCGCGCGGCGCAAAGAGCGGCTGCAGGGGATCGGCCTCTTCGGCCAGGCGAATCCGCGCCGCCGCGCCGGGGGCCGCGCCATCGGGCGAGGCGTCTATGACCAGCAGCACATCGCCCGCCGCCACCTGCTGCCCGCTGCGCGCGCGCACCTCGCTGACCGTGCCCGACACCGGCGCCTCGAAGCCCACTTCCATCTTCATCGCCTCGAGCACGCCGAGCAGTTGGCCGGCCGACACCGCATCGCCCGGCGCCACATTCACCGAAACCACCATGGCCGGCGTGGCGGCGCGCACCTGTCCCGCGGCCTGATAAGAGAAAGCAAAAGCGCGGCCCTCCACTTCCACGCGCAGGCCCGCTTCGCCCAAATCGTAGAGCACGCGCAGCGCGCGCCCGCCGAGATCGAGCCGCGCGGCGCATACGCCCTGTTCGCGCAACGTGGCGCGCACCACTGCGCTGGTTTCTCCCCCTTCCGCGCCCTCTTTCAAATGCACCCGGTAGCCCCAAGCGCCCACCGCAAATACATGCAGCCGATACTGCTCGCCGCCGTGGCTCAGATCCACTTCCTGCCCTTCGGAGGCGGGGGCCTGGGCAATGCCGCCGGCTTCGGCGTAGAAGTTGAGGCGCATTTCGGCGCGGCGGCGCTGATAGGTGAGAATCGCGGCGGCCAGCAATGCCGGCGCGGCGAACTCCGATTGCGCGCCGCGCGCTGCGCCGAAGCGGTCCAGCCAGGTGGTGTCCACTCCGCCGCGCCGGTATTCCGGGTGCTCCAGAATCTCCGCCAGGTATCCCTTGTTGCTGGCGCCGCCTTCAATGACCAGCTCGGTATCGGCCAGCGCCGCGGCCAGCCGCGCGCGCGCCTCTTCGCGCGTCTCGCCGGCCGCAATCACTTTGGCGATCAGCGAATCGAAGGCGGCGGGGACCAGGCTGCCCGCGGCCACGCCGGTATCCACGCGAATGCGCGGGCCCAGCGCGGGATCGAAGCGCGCAATGCGCCCGGGGGAGGGCAGGTGGCCGCGCTCGGGATCTTCGGCGCAGAGCCGCGCCTCCATGGCGCAGCCGCGGCTCTGCACCTCCAGTCCGGCCAGCGATTCGCCGCGCGCAATGCGAATCTGCAACTGCACCAGGTCCAGTCCCGTGGTCTCCTCGGTAATGCCGTGCTCCACCTGCAGGCGCGGATTCATCTCGAGAAAGAACCACTCGCCGCCGCCCACCAGAAACTCCACGGTGCCGACTCCCACATAGCCCGCGGCGGCGGCGATGCGCACCGCCGCGCCGCACAGCGCCTGCTGCAATTCGCCGGAAAGTCCGGGGGGCGGCGCTTCTTCCAGCACTTTCTGGTGGCGGCGCTGCACCGAGCAATCGCGGCAGCCCACTGCGTGCACTGTGCCGTGGCGGTCGGCGGCAATCTGCACCTCGATGTGCCTGCCGCCGGTGACCTTTTGCTCGACGAATAGGCGGCCGTCGCCGAAGGCCGCCTCGGCTTCGGCCGCGGCGGAGCGGAAGGCCGCCGCCAGATCTTCGGCGCGCTCCACAATGCGAATGCCGCGCCCGCCGCCCCCGGCGGAGGCCTTCACCACCAGCGGATAGCCGATGTCCCGCGCCGCTTCGGCGGCCGCCTCCGCATCGGGCAGCGCAGCGCCGCTCCACGGCGAAACGGGGACGCCGGCGCGCTCGGCCAGCCGCTTCGAGCCGATCTTGTCGCCGAGCGCGCGCATCGCCGCGGGCGAAGGGCCGAGAAAGCGCAGCCCCGCCGCCTCGATCTTCTCGACGAAGGACGCATCCTCGGCGACAAAGCCCCAGCCCGGCCACACCGCATCCGCCTGCGCGCGGGCCAGGGCCAAGGCGATTCCCTCGTGATCCAGATACGCCGCAACGCCGCTGCCCGAAAGCGGCTCTGCCAAATCGGCGTGGCGAACGAAGGGCGCCATGCGCTCCTCCTCGGTGAAAAGCGCCAGCGCGCGCAGCACCGAACCCTCTTGCGCGCGCAGCGCCTTCACCGCGCGAATGCAGCGCATGGCCGCCTCGCCCCGGTTCACAATGGCGAGCCGCTGGATGGGCTCAAAGCCCGGCGGCCCGGCGGGCGCGGCTTCGGGTGCGGCGGGCGGCGGCGATTCCGGCTCGGCCGCCCGGCGCTTGCGCCGCGAGAGCCGCGCGAAAAATCCCGGCGCGCGCGGTTCAGACGGCATGGCGTTCCACGCGGCGCATTGCGCCGTGCCGGGCGGAGTGATTGGCCGCGCGCCGCGGGGCGTTGCGCAGCGCCGCGCGCTCAATTTCGCAGGCCCAGGCTACGAAGCGGCCGTGGTGGGAGAGCGAGAGATCGGCGGCCTCCCCGGGCAGCCCGGCGATGTGCAGAGTCGGAATGCGCCCGCGCCGCCCGATGCAAATGGCATCCGGCGCAGCGCCCAGCCATGCGGCGATTTCGCGGCGGGCGGCGGCGCGCACCGCGGCGCTGGCTTTCACGCCTTTCGCGCAGGACTCCACGCCATCGCAGTAAAGCGCGTCCGGCGCGCTCCGCGCGCAAAATGCCAGCGCGTGCACCTTCTCGGCATTCGACTCAACGCGCAAAGAAAAAGCGAGAGCGCCATGGCGCACCACGCCGCAGAGCGCCGTCAATTCCCGCGGCCCAGCCGGCTCGAGCTGCACTGCGAAGCGCGCGGGGGACCAGACCGTGCGGGAATCGAGTTTGCGGGCGGCCTTGTAGGCGGACTCTTTGGCGGCCCAGAAAATCCAGCGCAGGCGCTCCGCCCCAGGGCTCTGCGCCAGCGCGGCGCGCTCCGCCCCGGTGAAGACGCGGGCGTCGAAGCGCGGGTGCTGCGCGCCGGGGCGCGTCGCCGGATGGGCGAGATCCACGACATCGTTACCGATCATCGCCACCTCCGGCTGCAACACCGGCAGAAGCAGCTCGCGCGGGCGCGGCGGCTGCACCGGAAGCGGAAGCGGCTTCGGCGGCGGGCGCGGGTTGCGGGGGCGCGCCGTGGTCGGCGAAGTGCGCGCGCTCCATCTCCGCCAGGCGGCGCACGATTTGCCGGGAGACATCCAGCGAAGCGCGCAGGCCGCGCGCTTCGCTCTGCGGCTCAATGCACTGGGCCGTAGCGCGGAAGCGCTCGCCGCGCGCGGGCCAATCGGTCCAGGTGTGCTGCCCCGCGCCGCGCAGATAGACGCAGAGCACGCGGCAACCGGGGAGCGAGTTCACCAGCCTGCCCACGCCGTAGGCCGCGTTGGCTTCCTCGACGCGGCTGCTGCGGCTGCGCCCGCCTTCGGGAAACACCAACGCCACATCGCCGCGCAGCATCAGAAAGCGCAGCTTCTCAAAAACCAGCGCCACTTCGCCCCGCGCCGAGCCCCTGGATATGGGAACGCACTTCAGCAGATAGACCAGCGCGCGCTTCCACCAGGTGTCGGCGAAGTGAACGCGCTCGGGCGTGTTCCAGGGCAGCGCCGCGAAATCGCGCAGATAGAAGCCGATGCCGCCCAGCGCCCAGCCGATCACGAAGGAATCCAGCATGGTCAGATGGTTTGCGCAGATGAGCAACGGCGCGCGGGACTCGGCGCGCAGCCGCGCATAGGCGCGGCGCAGCGGCGCAGCGTCTGCGATTCGCCAGCGCAGCGCGCCCCACATCAGCGCGGTGAAGGCGGGAATCCACAGCGGCGCGAGCAGCAGGCTCACCGCGCGCTGCAACCGCAGTGCGCGGCGGCCCGCCGCAGAGAGAGTCGGCGCCATTTCGCCTCCCGCGGCGGCCGGCGCTCAGCCGAGCTTCTTGCCAATCAGCTCGACGCAGTCGCCGACGCTGTTGACGGCGTCCACATCCTCATCGGCGATCTCAATGTCGAACTCGTCCTCGAAGGCCAGCACCACATCCACGAGGCGGGCCGAGTTGACCTTCAAATCCTCGAGAATGTTGGTGCCGGCGCTCACGCTGGCGAGCGCCTCCTGGTCCTTCACATAGGGCGTGAGGATCTTCACCACGCGCTCCTGAATGTCACTGGCGTCCATTGTCTCTCTCCTTTCTGGGTTTCAGTCTTCCCATTTCTGCAGCACGAGGGCCGCGTTCACATCGCCGAAGCCGAAGCCGGCCTTCATCAGCAGGCGCAGCTCCGGCGCCTTGTGCAATTCGTGGGGAACGGAATCGGCGTAGGGCGCGATTTCGGGGTGCAGATCTTCGCAGTTGCGCGAGGCGTGCACGAAGCCGTTCTGCAGCATCAGCAGCGCGGCGACGGATTCGATGGCGCCCGCCGCGCCCAGCGTGTGGCCGATCAGCGACTTGGTGGAGGTGATGAGCGGAAAATCGCCGGGGCCGCGCTGCAGTGCATCGGCCCAGCAGGCCACCTCGCGCGGATCGGCGGCGGTGGCGGTGAGATGGCCGCTGATGGCCTGCACCTCGGCGGGCGCAATGCCGGCAGCAGCGACGGCGGCGCGGATGCAGCGGCGCACGCCTTCGGGATTCGGCGCCGTCATGCTGCCGCCACTGCGGTGGCCGCCGCAGTTGATGGCGGCGCCGCGCAGTTCGGCGTAGATGCGCGCGCCCCGGCCGCGGGCGCTGTCGAGGCTCTCCACCAGCAGCGCGCCCGCCCCGGCCCCCGGCACGAAGCCCCCCGCCGACGCGCTCAGCGGGCGCGAAGCCTGCTCGGGCGCGGCGTTGAAGCGGCGGCTCAGCACGCGCATGGCATCGAAGCCGGCCCAAATGTAGGGCGTGGCGATTTCCGCGCCGCCGCAGACCATGCGCTCCGCCGCGCCCTGCGCAATGCGCTCCGCCCCCAATGCAATGGCCTCGACGCCGGTGGCGCAGGCGCTGGAATTGGTGCTGACCTGGTTGCCCAGCGCCAGCAGGCCCGAGACCCGGGCGGAGACTCCGCTGGCCATGACCTGCTCGACGGCGGTGCTGCCGAGGCGCCGCACCTTCTTCCCGTTGACGAAGGGGACGACGCGGTCGCCGATGGTGTCCATGCCGCCGATGCCGGTGCCGAGTATGGCGCCGCTGTCCCAGTCCACCCGGTCATCCGCCGCATCGGGGCGCGCCAGCCCGGCGTCCTGCCAGGCTTCCAGGGCGACCAGCGCCGCGTAGCGGTGAATGGCGTTCATGGCGAAGAGTTCCTCGGCGCTGAAGCTGCGCTCGGCCAGCGCCTCCACGCCCTCCGGCACCGCCGCCACCTGGCAGCCGAAGCCGAGCTCCTGCATATCCTCGCGGTGGCGCAAGCCGCTGCGGCCCTCGCGCAGCGCGCGCTCGAATTCCGCCACGCCGTTGCCATTGGGCGCAATCACGCCCAGCCCCGTCACCACCACGCGCCGCCCCGCGCTCACGACAACACCCCGATTCCCGCCAGCTTGCCCGAGCAGACCAACTCGCCATCCTCCCGGGTCATGCGCGCGTGCACCCGCAATTTGCGGCGGCGGTAGAAATCCAGTTGCGAAACCACCTGCACGCGCTCCCCAGGGCGGACGATGCCGGAGAATTCCACATCGGCGTCGGTGAACAGAGTCTGCATGCGCAGCGCCTCAGCTGCGGCGAGATCGCGGTGAAAGAGATGCAGCGCCAGCGGCACCACGCCGCACTGCGCCATGCACTCCACCAACAGCACGCCGGGGGTCACCGGGTTGCCGGGAAAGTGGCCGCGGTAGAAATCCGCCTGCGGATCCCAGCGGTAAGCCCCCACCACGCGCTCGTCGCCGAGCTCGATCAGCTCGTCCACAAAGCGGAAGGGCGGGCGCTGGGGCACCCGGGCCAGCACTTCGCCGGGGCGCAGCGGCTCAGCCACCGTAGAGTCCCCCGTTCACATGCAAAACGCTGCCGTGCACATATTCGGCGCGGGTGGCGAGCCAGGCGATGGCGTCCGCCACATCCTGCGGCGTGCCCATGCGGCCCAGCGGCACCCGGGCCAGCACGCCCGCGCGCATTTCCTCGGGCAGCTCCGCGGTCATGCCGGTCTCGATAAAGCCCGGCGCCACCGAGTTCACCAGAATGCCGCGCCCGGCGAGCTCCTGCGCCAGCGAGCGGGTCATGGCGTCGAGTCCCGCCTTCGCCATGGTGTAGGGCACCTGCCCCGGGTTGCCGGTGTGCCCCACCACGCTGGAGACATTGATGATGCGCCCGGACCTCTGCCGCAGCATGAAGCGGCGCAGCACCAGCTTGGTGAGCAGCCATGCGCCGCGCGCCAGCCCGGCCACGGCGTCGTAGCTCTCCAGGCTCATGGCCGGCATGAGTCCGTTCACATTGTGGCCGGCGTTGTTCACCAGCACATCCAGGCGGCCGGCGGATTCGCGCAGTGCGCGCACCAGCGCCTCGGCCTCGGCGGGCTGGGAGAGATCTGCCTGCAGCAGCAGCGCGCCGGGCAGCTCCTGCGAAAGCGCCCGGGCCTGCGACTCGCTGCTGCGGTAGTGCAGCGCGACGCGGAAGCCCTCGGCGGCCAGCGCCCGGGCCGTGGCGGCGCCGATGCCGCCACCTGCGCCGGTCACCAGCGCGACGCGCGTCTCGCTCACAACGGCTGCCCGAAGCGCAGCAGTGCGCGCGTCCAACTGAGGCCGCCGCCCACCGTCACCAGCGCGATATCGTCCTGCGGCGTGAACTTTTCCCAGTGCATGGAGAGCGCCGAGGGCGCGCTGGCACCGCCCATGTTGCCGCAGGTTTCGACATTCGAGTGATGCAGTTCCGGCGGAATGTTGCAGCGCTTGCAGACCTGCTCCAGCACGCGCAGATTCGCCTGGTGGCCGATGAAGTGCAGCGGGCGCTGCGAGCCGCCCTCCTGCTGCTGCATATTGCGGATATGCTCGAAGCCGTCGCGGGTGCGCTTGATGGCGAACATCTGCACAGCGCGCCCGTCCTGCTCGAAGTAGCCGCAGCGTTCAATCATCACCTTGTCGGCGGCCTGGGGATCTGAAGCGAGATGCAGATGGCTGAGCTGCACCGGGGCCGGAACCTGCGTGGAAACCACGGCGGCGGCTGCGCCGTCGCCGAACAAGATGCAGCTCCCGCGGTCGGTGTAATCCAGCGCCGTGGTCAGACTCTCCTGCTGCGTCAGCAGCACGAACTCGGGCAGCGCCGGCGGATTCATCAGCGAGAGCGCGTAGAGCTGCGCCGTGAAGGTGGAGCAGGCGGAATTCAAATCGAAGACGGGCGCTTCGATGCCGAGCTCTTTCGCCACAAAGCTGGCTTCGGCGGGGGTGACCACCCGGGGCGCGGAACTGCCGGACACCACCAGGCCGATGCGCTCGCGGCCGATTCCCGCCCGGCGCAGCGCGAGCTCCGCCGCGCAGGCGGCCAGCTCGGCGTTGCTCTGTTGCGCGGCCTCGGCGGCGGCGCGCAGATCCCGGTTGCGCGTCTGGCGGATGTAATCCAGGGGCAGCACCGTGCGCCGCGTGCGGATTCCCACCCGCTCGACAATCCACTCCTCGGTGGTGCCGATGTCCAGCTCTGCCAGGAAGCGGTTGCTGAGCTCGGTTTCGGGCTGGTAGTGGCCCATGCCGTGCAGGTAAAGAGTCACGCCGTGCTCCCCGATATGTGTTCGCCGCCGTCCACGCGAATCACCTCGCCGTTGATCCACGCGGCTTCGGGCAGGCTGAGCAGGTAGACCACATTCGCCACATCGGCGGGGGTGGTGAGCCGCCGGTAGGGATTGCGGAGCAGCGCGTGGGCCTTCAGGTGGCCGCTGCCCGGAATGGCGGCCAGCGCGGGAGTTTCGGTAACGCCCGGCTGCAGCACATTGCAGCGGACGCCATAGGGCGCGAACTCTGCGGCGATGGCGCGCGCCACCGCTTCCAGCGCCAGCTTCGCCGCCGAAACCGCCGCGTAGCCCTTCCAGGCCAGCGCGTTGCCCTCGCTGGTGAGTCCAAATACCCGGGCGTCGGCGGCGAAGAGCCCGGCGGCGTGCAGCGCCTGCACCCAATCCACCAGGCTGGTGCCCATGGTGTGCACGGTGCGCGAGATATCGTCGGCGTCGAGATAGGAATAGGCGGGATAGTCCGGCGCATCGGCGAGCTCGGCGAGCTCGGCGCAGCCCTCGCCGAACAGCGCCTCCACCGCCTCGCCGAGCTTCGGCTCGGGGACGCCGAGCCGCGCGGCGAGCTCGGCCCGCACCGCGCGGCGCTGCGGCTTTGCGGCCACCAGCAGCTTCAGGTTGCCGAAAGCGATGGAGTGCAACAGCACCCGCACCCGGCCCGATTCGCCCAGCGCCCCGCGCAGCTCTTCCAGCACCTCGCCGCGCACTTCGGGAGAGAGCGCGTCGGCGTTGCGCGTCAGCAGTTGGACGCCCAGGCCGCGCAGCTTCTCGAACTCCGGCGCAATGCGCCGCATGGCGCCGCGCCGGTCCCGGTGCAGGATGCACAAATTCATGCCGTGGGCGGCGAGCTTGTGGGCCGTGGCCAGCCCGAAGCCGCTCGAGCCCCCCAAAATCAGCGCCCAGTCGCCGCCGAAAACCGCGCTCAATTGCTCCCCTTCCGGCGCTCTGCGCCTTGCCCCGCCGGGGGCAGGATACCGCCGCCGCGCCGCCGAAGGGCGGAGAATCGCCCAGCCTGCCCCCCTGTCAAGCCACCCGGCTTCCCCGAGGGGAAGGGGCCTCAGCCCATCCAAGCGCCGTTGTTGGGATCGAATGCCTGGCCGGTGAAGGCCGCGGCCCCGGGAGAGCAGAGAAACTCCACCAGCGCGGCGATTTCCTCCGGCTGACTGATGCGCTGCAAGGGCAGCGCGCCGATGAGCTCGGCGCGGGCGGCGGCGGCGCTCCCGGCGTCCGGCGCTCGGCCCTGGGCGCGGGCCTGCGCCTCGCCGATTTCGCGCATGCGGTCCGCCGCCATTTGCGTTTCGACCCAGCCCGGGCAGATGGCGTTCACCAGCACCTGCGGCGCCCACTCCACCGCCAGCGCGCGCACCAGCCCGAGCTGCCCGGCCTTGGCCGCGCTGTATGCGCTGATTCCGCCGGTCCCGAAGCGCGCCACGCAGGAAGAAATGACGACGGCGTGGCGGCGCGCGCCGGATTCCGTCGGCTCTGCCGGCGTCGGCGGCGCCATGTGGCGCATGAAGGCGCGCAGGCAGTAGTAGGCACCGTCCAGATTGGCGCGGAGAATCTCGTCCCAGCGGTCTTCCGGCCCGTCCTGGTTGGGGCCGCCCGCGCCGGCGTTGGCCACCACAATGTGCAACGGCCCCAGTTCGGCGGCGATTTCGGCAAAGGCCGCATCCACCGCCCCGCGCCGGGAGACATCCGCCGCCACCACCCGCGCGGGCCCGGCCTGCGCCGCCACCTCGGCCAGGGGCGACTCCCGCCTGCCGATCAAGCCCACTGCCGCGCCCTGCTCCGCAAGCCGCAGCGCAATGGCGCGGCCAATGCCCGTCCCCGCCCCCGTCACCACGGCCACGCGCCCGCTCAAATCCGCCACTGCGACCTCCCGCCCCAAGCATACACCCGCATCAGGCCGGGCCGGCGGGGCCAATGCCCACTTCGCCCAGCAGCGCCGCCAGCTCTCCGGCCGTGGTGACGCCGACCTCCACGCCTTCGGGCAGCGCATCGCCCAAGCGGCGGAAGTAGGACTTCCCGGTGCGGCCCTCGACGATCACCACCAGGCCCCGGTCCTGCTCGCTGCGGATCAGCCGCCCGGTCATCTGCTTCAGGTTCAGCAGCATGCGGCACAGGCCGTAGCGCTCGAAGGCGTTGCCGCCGCCCTCTTCGAAGCGCTGCTGGCGGCGGCGCATCAGCTCCGTCGGCGGCTCGAAGGGCAGCTTTTCGATCACCACCGCCTGCAGGGCGTCGCCCCGCAAATCCACGCCCTGCCAGAAACGCCGCGCGCCGAGCAGCACGCCGCCGGAGCGCGCGAAGCGCTCCACCAGCGCACCGGGATCGTCGGCGTCGCCGCGCGGCGCGATGATCTCCAGGCCGTCGCCGCGCAGCCGCAGCGCGAGCTCATCGCCCACCTGGCGCATGCGGCGCAGGCTGGTGAAAAGGCCCAAGGTGCGGCCGCCGAGCTGCCGCGCCAGAATTTCGAGCACCTCGGTGGTTTCGGAGACCAGATCTGCGCCGCCGCGCAGCGCCGCCACGCGCATATGGGCGCGGTAATCGAAGGGGCTCGGCAGCGAAGCGCGCTGCAACCGCTCCCCCGCCCGGGCCTCGATGTCCAGATCGCCGAGCGCCGCGCCCGCATCGCCCGCCACAAAAAGGCTGGCCGACACGCCGGCAAAGGAATCCAGCTTGTCCATGAACTTGTCGTGAAACTCGGCGGCCGGGGACACCCGGCGCACCGCCAGCCGCCAGCGGTTGTGGGGCGGCCCGAGATTCTCAAAGGAAGCCACGGCGTCGGGCTGCGATTTCTCAAAGGCCAACTGCAAACCCGAAGCCGCCTCGCGCAAATCTTCCGCCGCCCGCTGCAGCGCCGGGCCGTGATCCTCCGTCCCCGCCTTCGACTCCTTTTTCACGCGCCCGGCAATCTCTTCCAGCCGCGCCGCGCAAGCGGAAGCCGCGCCGCCCAGCGCGGGATCCATGTCTTCGCGCACATCCATTTTGCCGAAGCTGTCGGCGCGCTCTGCGAGCGCGCGGCCCAGCGCGACAAAGTCCGCGCTCAGCGCGCGCCGCCAAGCGCGGGCACTTGCATCCAGCGCGCTGCGCCGCGCGGCGGGCAGCAGCGATTCGCCGCGGCGGCGCTGGCCGCGCGGGGGCCTGCCGAAAACTTCGTCGAAGAGTTCCAGCACCAGCTCGGGCGCAACTTCAATGGCATAGACCTCGTCGGCCACGGCGGAGAGATCGTGGGCCTCGTCCACCACGACATGCTGGAACTCGGGGTAATCGGGAGGCCAGCGCAGCAGCAGATCGTGGTTGGAAACCACCAAATGCGCGCTGTCCAGCGCCTTGCGCAGGCGGCCCATGGGACAACTGCGCTCTCTTGCGCATTGTTCGCGGGTGCATTGCCCGGCCCGCGCCGCCACCGCGCGGCGCTGCAATCCGCGCAACAAGCGATAGCGGCGCAAAACCGCCGCGGGCACACTGCCGAGCTCGCCGTGGCGGCGGGTGTGGGCGCTGGCTTCCAGCACGGCGTAGGCCAGCCGATCTTCGGCAAAGATGTTCTGATCGCCGCCCTCGGACAGCACCGCGCGCAGCCGCCGGGCGCAGGTGTAGTTGGCGCGCCCCTTGATGGACATGGCGCGCAATTCCGCGTATCCCAACATTTGCGCCGCCGCGGCGATATCGCGCTGCATGAGCTGATCCTGCAACAACTTGGTGCGCGTGGAGATGAGAATGGGCAGGCCCGATTCGCCCTCCGCGCACTGCATGGCGAAGGGAATCGCCGCGGCGAGATAGGCGAGAGATTTGCCGACGCCGGTGCCGCCTTCGGCCAGCAGCACCTCTCCGCGCTCGAAGTTGCGCGCAAAGCGCCGCGCCAACTCAATCTGCGCCGGGCGCAGCTTGTAGTTCGGGAAGTAGCGGCGGACGCGGGCCTCGGCCTCGAGCGCGGCGGCAATGGCGTCTTCGTCGAAGGGCACGGGGGATTCCGCGCTGGGTGCAATTTCGGCGAAGACGCCCGGCGCCTCCGCTTCGCGCGGCGACTCGTTGCGCGGCGACTCTTCGCGGGGCGCGGAACCGGATTCGCCCGGCTCGGAGTAAGCGCCGTCCGGCGGCGCGGACTCGCGCAGCACCTGCGCGCGGCCCAGCGCCCGTTGCCATGCACCGCCTGTGGATTTTGCGCCGCCGAGCAGCGCCAGCCAGGGAGAATCCGGGGCGTAGCTCTCGAGCGCGTGGCGGGCGGTGCGATAGCGCGGCTCGCCCCGCGCTGCGCCCGCGCCCACCACCGCCATCACCCGGGCCGTGTCGAGGGCGTCGCACAGCGCGCGGTGGTGCTCCTCGCTGCCGAGCAGCCGGCGCGTGAAAGATTCGAGGCGCAGATCCGGCGCGTCGGGATGAGTCAGGGCGAGCAGGTCCAGGGTGTCGAGATAGACGGCGTCGGCCAGCTTCGCGTCAATATGGTGGGAGAGGAAACTGCGCTCGAATGCCGCGTTGTGGGCCACCAGTGTCCGCCCGGAAAGGGCGGCGCGAATTTCGCCGCGCAGCGCGGACAGCGGCGGGGCAGTGCGCAGATCTGCTTCGCCAAGGCCGGTGAGCCGCGCGACGGCGCGGGGCAGCGGCGACTGCGGGCGCAGCAGAGCGGTCAGCGTGGTGCCCTGCGCCGCGTCCGGCTCCACCAGCAGCGCGCCGAACTCCAGAATTTCCGCGCCGTCCCGGGGCGAGAGTCCCGTGGTCTCGAGATCCACCACGGCCAGCGGGCCGCAGTGAGCGGCCAGCTTCGGCAAGGCGTCGCCGGAAACCGCCAGCGCCGCGAGATGGGTCTCGCTGCGCTGCAACGCCGCATCCGGCGCGCCGGGCTCAGCAGCGCGGGCCAAGGATCGCCTCGCAATCAGACGTAGATGCCGCCCTTGAATTCGCGGTCCTGGCGAATCTCCACATTCACCAGGGCGGGCTTGCCCGAAGCGGCGGCGCGCTCCAGCGCGGGGCGGATTTCGCCGGGCGCGGTGACATACTCGCCGTGCCCGCCGAGGGCCTCCACCACCTTGTCGTAGCGGGTGCGCTGCAGCAGCACCGCGGCCAGCCGGTCCTCGCCGTAGAGGTTGAGCTGCGGGCGCATCATCTGCCCCCATGCGCCGTCGTTGCCGACGATGCCGATGATGGGCAGCTCAAAGCGGACGGCGGTGTCGTATTCGAAGCCGTTGAAGCCGAAGGAGCCATCGCCATAGACGATGACCACCGGCCGCTTGGGATGCGCGAGCTTGGCCGCAATGGCAAAGGGCATGCCGACGCCGAGGGTGCCGAGCGGCCCCGGATCCATCCACGCGCCTTCGCCGCGCACCGGGAGAATCTTCGCGGCCGTTGCGACGATATCGCCGCCATCGCCGATTACGATGGGATCGCGCAGCGTGTCGAGCCAGTCGCGCAGCTCGCGGCACATGCGCTGCGGATCCACGGGAGATTCGTCGCTGTGCAGCGCCGCCTCGGCCCGCGCCTCGGCCTCGTTCTCCACGGCGCGCAATTCATCGCGCCAAGCCGAGAAATCGAAGTGCAGGCTCTGGTTCTTCATCTCCTCAATCAGCATTTCGAAGCTGCCGGCCAAGTTTCCCACCAGCGGCACATCGGTCTGGCGATTCTGGCCGATCAGCGTGTTGTCCAGCTCGAGCTGCACAATCTTCGCCTGCTCCGGGATGGCGCGGCCGAAGCGCAGCCGGAAATCGAGCAGGGTGCCGGCCAGCACGACGCAGTCGCTCTGCTTCAGCGCCTCGCGCCGGGAGCGGTTCAGAAACTCCGGGGAATCCGGCGGCACCGTGCCGCGGCCCATGCCGTTGGTGTAGGTGGGCACATGCGTTTCGGCAATGAAGCGGTTCATGGCCGCGGCGGCGCGGGACCACTTGACGCTGGTGCCGGCCATCAGCACCGGGCGGCGCGCGCCGGCCAGCACTTCCAGTGCGCGGCGGACATCGTCCCGGTGCGGCGAAATGCGCGGCGCCTCGCAGCGGATCTTCGGCACCGGCGCCTCTTCCCATTCGGCGGAACCCATGAACACATCCATGGGAATCTCCAGATAGGCCGGGCCGGGAACGCCCGAAACGGCATGGCGCACCGCCAGCTCGACGAACTCGGGAATGCGCCGGGTCTGATAGACGGCGTCGCAGAACTTGGTGATGGGGCGCACCACGCCCAGGTGGTCCATCTCCTGCAGCGAGCCCCGGCGCAGATTCTCAAACGGCCCCTGTCCGCCGAAAACGAGGATGGGAGAGTTGGCCCGCCAGGCGTTGGCGATGCCCGTCACGCCATCGGTGACGCCGGGCCCCGCCGTAATGGCCGCCACGCCCACCCGGCCCGGGTTGCAGCGCGCCCAGCTGTCGGCGGCGTGCACCGCAGCCTGCTCGTGGCGCACATCCACCACGCGGATGCCTTCGTCCAGGCAGCCGTCATAGAGGGGCATGATGTGGCCGCCCGAGAGGGTGAAGACCACATCCACGCCCGCCTCCCGAAGCGCGCGCGCTGCGAGCTTTCCGCCGTGAACCGGCATGGTGGGATTGGCGCCGGGTGCGCCGCCGGCCTACTCCTCCACCATGCGGAATTCGGCGCGGCGGTTGTAGCTCCACACCGCCTCGCCGTTGCCCTGCACCGCCGGGCGCGCTTCGCCGTAGCTCACGGTGTCAATGCGCCCGCGCTCCACGCCGCTGTCCACCAGATACTGGCGCACCGCATTGGCGCGGCGCTCGCCCAGGGCGAGGTTGTATTCGTCGCTGCCCCGCTCGTCGCAGTGTCCCTCGACGACGACCTTCCAGGACGCCTCCTGAATCACGGCGACATTCTCGCGCAGGGTGGGCTTCTGATCGTCGCGGATCCGCGACCGGTCGAAGTCGAAGTAGATCGCCGAAAGGTCCGCCACTTCCCGGGTGGGGGTGGGGGTGGACTCCTCGGCCTCCTGGTCGAATCCGGTCTGGAACTCGCCGGTATCGGCCGGCGGCACGACGCAGCCCGCGCCGAGTCCCACCACAACCATTGCGAGAAGGGCCCACTTGAAGGGATTGAAGTGCTTCACCGCTCGTCTCCCGGTCCCCCGATGAACCGGCGGCGCCCGCTGCGCCTTGCCTCGCCGTGGCCGGGGGGTGGCCCGCCGAGGCGCCCGCTGCCCCCTATTGTCTGCCCTTTGGCCGCCGCGCGCAAGGGGAAAAATGAGGCCGCCGCAAAGGGCCCGGCAGGGGGCGGCCCCCCCGGCGGGAAGGCCGGGCGCGGCGGAGGGCGCGGGGCGCGCCTACTCTGCCCGGGTGGCAGGGGATTCGCAGGGAGCGCTGGTGCTGCTGCGCCTCTCCGGCGAGGTCTCGACCAAGGCCCGGGGGACGCGGCGGCAGTTTGCAGCACGGCTGCTGCACAACATCCGCGACGCCCTGGCCTGCGAGGGCCTGGCGGGAGAGGCGCTGCGCCGCCACGACCGCCTCTTCGTGCGCGTCCGGGACGCCGGGGCCGCCCCGGCCGCGGCGGCGGCGCTGGCCCATGTCTTCGGCCTGCAATCGGTCTCCCCCGCCTGGCGCGGCCCGGCGGCGAGCCTGGCGGAGGTGGTGGAGCAGGGCGCGCGGCACTTCGCCGGGCGCGTGGCCGGGCGGCGCTTCGCCGTGCGCGCCCGGCGCGTGGGCGGCCGCGCGGGCCGGGGGCGCGGCCATTTTCGCGGGCGCGAGGTGGAGATTGCGCTGGGCGAGCGGCTGCGGCCCGGCGCGGCGCGGGTAGATCTGGGCGACCCGGAGGTGACCTGCGGCGTCGAGCTCTACGAGGGCAGCGCCTACTTCTTCTGCGACAGCCTCCCGGGGCCGGGCGGCCTGCCGCTGGGCAGCGGCGGCCGCGCCGCCGCGCTGGTTTCAGGCGGCTTCGATTCGCCGGTGGCCGCCTGGCAGCTCGCGCGGCGCGGAATCGAGCTGGAATACATCTTCTGCAACCTGGGCGGCTTCGGCCATCGGCTCGGCGCGCTGCGGGTGGTGCACGCGCTGGCCCGCGCCTGGAACTACGGCGCGCGCCCGGTGCTGCACGCCATTGATTTCGGGGAAGTATCGCGCGAGCTGCAGGCGAAGACCGAGCCGCGCTACTGGCAGGTAATTCTGAAGCGGCAAATGCTGCGCGCCGCCGAAGCCGTGGCAACGGAGACCGGCGCACGCGCCATCGCCACCGGCGAGGCGCTGGGGCAGGTGTCCTCGCAAACTCTCGCCAACCTGCAGACCATCGGCGCCGCTTGCGAGCTGCCCATTTTGCGCCCGCTGGTAGGCGCGAACAAGGACGAGATCATCGCGCTGGCGAACCGCATCGGCACCGGCCCGCTCTCCGCCGTGGTGGATGAATACTGCGCGCTGGTTCCGCGCCGCCCCACCACCGCCGCGCGCCGCGCCATCATCGAAGACCAAGAGGCGGAGCTGGACCCCGCGCTGCTGGCCAGGGCGGTGGCGGCGCGGGAGCGCCTGGACCTGCGCAGCGTGGATCCCGAAGAGACCGGCCTGCCGGAGATTGAGACCTGCGCGGTGCCCCCCGGCGCGGTGGTGCTGGATCTGCGCAGCCGCCCGGAGTTCGAGCGCTGGCACTACCCCGGCGCGCTGCAGCTCGATTTCGCCCGCGCCCTGGACGCCCACTCCGCCTTCGCCACCGGGCGCAGCTACCTGCTCTACTGCGAGTTCGGCCTGAAGAGCGCCCACTTGGCCGAGCGTATGCAGCAGCGCGGCCTGCACGCCCTGCACTTCCGGGGCGGCGCCCGCGCCCTGCGCCTCTACGCCGAAGCCGAAAGCGCGAAGCGCTGACGGCGCTCATCCGCCGCGCAGAGCGGGAAGGCCGTCGAGGCTCTGGAGGTTGTGGGCGCGCTGGTAATCGCGCAGCCCGTCCGGGCCCTTGCGCTCGCACCAGGCGGGAAGCTGCGCGCGCTCTGCCTCGAAAGACATGAGCGGCACGCCGTAGCCGCAGCTATCGGCGATGCGCTGCACCGCCACGCGCACAATGCAGCGCGGCTCGGCGGCGCGCGGCAAGCGCGCGGCAAGCGCCGGGTAATCGGGGTGCGGCGGCTCGACCGCTTCGCCGCGGCCGTGCAGGCGCAAAATGCGCGGCGGCCCTTCGAAGGCGCAGAACATCAGCACAATGCGCCCGTTGTCGCGCAAATGGGCGATGGTCTCCGCGCCGCTGCCGGTGAAATCCAGATAGGCCACCTCGCGCGGCCCCAGCACGCGCAGCGAATCGAGTCCCTTGGGCGAGCAATTGATATGCCCCGCCGCGCCCCCCGGCGCCGTCGCCACGAAGAACACCCGCTGCCGCGCGATCCACTCGCACAGCGCCTCGTCCAGCGCCTCGAAAATCTTCACCGCACCTCCCGCCCGGTGGAGAATAGGCGATTGTGCGGGCGGCGCGCGGGGGCGATACCCTTGCCCCCGTGGAAACCCCGCCCGCAAACCGCCTCTACTACGGAGACAATCTCGCCGTGCTGCGCGATGCCATCTCCAGCGAGAGCGTGGATTTGATTTACCTGGATCCGCCTTTCAACAGCAACGCCAACTACAATGTTTTGTTTAGCGAATTCTCCCCTGGGGGGGGGGGGGGTAAGAGCCAGTCACAGGTTCTCGCTTTCGAGGATACCTGGCACTGGGGAAACGAGAGCGAGCGCGCTTACGCGGAGATTCTGAAAAGCGGAAACACGCAGGTTTCCGAAATGGTGCGGGCCATGCGCTCTTTCCTCGGTGTGAACGACATGATGGCCTATCTGGTGATGATGGCCGTGCGGCTGCTGGAATTGCATCGCGTTCTGAAACTCGAGGGCTCCATTTACCTGCACTGCGACTCAACGGCCAGTCACTACCTGAAGATACTGATGGACGCCATATTCGGCGCGCGCCACTTCCTGAACGAAGTGACATGGAAGCGAACTTCGGCGCACAGCGATTCCAGGCGCTTTGGCCGCAACACAGACACCCTGCTTTTCTACGGAAAGAGCGAGCAGCGCACCTGGAATTCCGTTCATGCGCAATACACGGAGAAATATCTGAAGCGTTTTCGCTTCTCCGACCCGGACGGGCGAAAATGGCAGGACGACAATCTGACGGCGAAGGGCCTCTCGGGCGGCGGCTACGAATACGAATTCGAGGGCGTCACTTCGCTGTGGCGCTACCCCATCGAAACCATGCGGCGTCTGCATCGGGAAAATCGCCTGCACTTCACGCGCAGCGGCGGGATTCGCTTGAAGCGCTATCTGGACGAGGCCAAGGGAGCGCCCCTGCAGGCGCTGTGGGACGACATCGCCCCCATCAATTCCCAGGCGCGGGAGCGGCTGGGCTACCGGACGCAGAAACCGCTGGCGCTGCTCGAACGCATCATTGAAACCAGTTCCAGTCCCGGCGATCTCATCCTGGATCCTTTCTGTGGCTGCGGCACCACGGTGCACGCCGCGCAAAAATTGCAGCGCGCCTGGATTGGCATGGACATCACCCATCTCGCCATTTCGCTGGTGGAAAAGCGCCTGAAAGACGCCTTCCCGGGTGTGCACTACGAAGTCCACGGAACGCCGAAGGATATCGCCGGAGCGAAGGCCCTGGCTGCCCGGGACAAATACCAGTTTCAGTGGTGGGCGCTCTCGCTGCTCGACGCAATTCCCTACCAGGCCCAGAAGAAAGGCGCAGACGGCGGCATAGACGGGTTGATTTATTTCCGCGAAGACAAGCGCCGCACCGGCCGCGTCATCGTTTCGGTAAAGGGCGGCGCAAATATCGGGGTTGCGATGATCCGCGATTTGAAGGGTGTGATGGAGCGCGAAAACGCGCCGCTCGGCATCTTTGTCACATTGAAAGAGCCAACTGCACCAATGCGCGCAGAAGCTGCGGCCGCAGGAATCTACGAGAGTGCGCACTTCGGCGGCATTCCGCGCATACAAATCGCCACCATCGAAGATTTGCTGGCGGGACAGCGGCCGCGCCTGCCGCTGGCAGAGTCTGTGTTCCGCCGGGCAGAGCGCGAAAACGACCGGGTGCAAGAGGGCCTGCCCACCCTGCTAAGCCCTCCGGCGGCAGAGACGGGCTGAGCGCGTCCGGAGCGGGGGGCCGGGTCAGGCGGGGGCCGGGCGGCTCTGCAGGAAGTCGAGGACGGCGCGGTTGAATTCGGCGGCGCGCTCGAGGTTGACGCAGTGGCCGGCCGCTTCGATTACCACATGGCGGGCGTTGGGCAGCCGGGCGGCCATTACCTCGGCGGCCCGCGTGTAATCCCGGTCCAGGGCGCCCACCAGCACCAAAGCGGGCATGGCGAGTTCGGCGAGCCGGTCCAGCGTGGCGGGGGCGGGGCCGGCCACGCGGCGGCCGAAGTGGGCGACGCCCTGCGGGCTCTGAGCCTCGATGGCGCGGGCGGCGGCCTGCGCCGCCGGCAGTTCCGGGCGCAGGCCAATGGCGGCGGGGCCGGCCGGGCCGGCGGCGTAGCCGGCAAACCCGCGCCGCTCCAGATAGGCCGCCGTCCGCTCCACCTGCCCCTGCCAGGCGGCCTGGGCCTCGGCGCGCTTGAAGCCCGGGCCGCTGGCAATGAGCAGCAGCGCGCTCACCCGCTCCGGGTGGGCCAGCGCAAAGTGCTGCGATGCCAGCCCGCCGAAGGAAAGCCCGCCCACCACGGCGCGCTGCCCCGGCGCGGCCCAGTCCAGCACGCAGCGCAAATCGCCGGTCACCCGCTCCATGCTGTAGGCGGCGGGATCTGCCGGTGCATCGCTCTGGCCGTGGCCCCGGTAGTCCCAGAGAATGACGCGGAAGCCGGCGGTGGTGAGAGGCGCGACCTGCGGGCGGAAGTTCTCCCGGGTTTGGCAAAAGCCCGGCGAGAGAATCAGCGGCTCGCCCGCGCCGTGGGCTTCGGCGCAGAGCAGCACGCCATCTTCGGCGGCAATTTGCGCCGGGGCTGCCGCCGGTGCGGCGCGGGGCGGGGCCTCGGGGCTCAGCGGATTTCCACCCAGGCGGTGGGCAGCAGCAGCGGCGCGCCGGGCTGCAGGTGCGCCACGCCGGGGAGCAAGCGCCGCAGCGAGGCGGGCAGCGGCGCCAAAGGCACGGCGCGCCCGGCTTCGGCCAGCCCCAGGGAAGGGGAGCGCGGCGCCGCCAGATCGGCCAACTGCTGCAGGAAGGGCCGCGGGCGCGGGAACTCCACCAGCGTCACCTCGGCATCGGGCTTGACGCCCACCTGTTCCAGCGCCAGCGCCACGGCCTCGCGCAGGCCGCCGAGGCGGTCCACCAGACCGAGGGCCAGCGCCTGATCGCCGGTCCAGACGCGGCCCCGGCCCACGGCGTCCACCGCATCGCGCTCCATGCCGCGGCCTTCGGCCACGCGGGTGAGAAAGGTCTCGTAGAGCGCCGCCACATCCCGGCGCAGCACAGCGCGGGATTCGGGGGAGAGCGGCGCGGAGAGCAGCAGCATATCTGCGTGCTCGCCCCGGGTGAGGGAATCCACGCCGACGCCCAGCTTGTCGAAGAGCCCGGCCAGCACCGGGCGCAGCACGAAGACGCCGATGGAGCCGGTGAGCGTTTCGGGGCGGCTCACGATGCGGTCCGCCGCGCTGGCCACATAGTAACCGCCGGAGGCCGCCAGATCCGACATGGAGACGATGACGGGCTTGCCCTCGGTCCGCGCCGCGCGGACGGCGCGCCAGATCATCTCCGAAGCCAGCGGCGAGCCGCCCGGGCTGTTGATGCGCAAAACGATGGCCTTGATGCCGTCGTCCCGCGAGGCTTCGCGCAGCGCCTCGGCCAGCGTGTCCGAGGCCATCACCTGCCCGCTGCGGGGGTTGGCCTCGCCGGTCACCACCACGCCGCTGCCGTAGATCAGGGCGATGCGGTGGGGAGGCGTGGCGCTCTCTGCTTCGGACGCAGCCCGGGCCCAGGTTTCGCCGTCCACCAGCGCCGGATTGCCCAGATCGCGCAGCACCTCGGCGTAGTCCGATACGGAATCCACCAGCGCGTGCTCGCGCATGCCCCGGGGAGAGGTGGGGGCGGCGGCCACGGCGGCGCGCAGCTGCTCTTCCTCCACGCCGCGGGCGGCGGCAATTTGCGAGAGGAAGCGCGCCTCCATGGCGTCGAGCAGCGCGGTCTGCATCTCGCGGTTGGCGTCGCTCATGCGGCGGCCGGCGAAGCCCTCGACGGCGCTCTTGTAGCGGCCGATGCGCTCATACTCGAACTCAATGCCGAGCTTCTCGAAGCTCTCGCCGAGGAACAGGAACTCGGCGGCCAGGCCGACGAAGGGCGTGCTGGCGGCGGGGTTGGCAATTACGCGGTCTGCCGCGCTGGCCACATAATATTCGAGGTTGCCGTAGCCCTCGTATTCGAGCAGCGCCACGGTCTCCTTCGCCTCGGAGAGCGCGCGCAGCGCCTCGCGGATCTCGCCACCCTGGCCCCAACCGATATCCAGGTGGCGCACGCGCAACAGCACGCGCTCAATGCGCGAATCGCCCTCGGCCCGGCGAAGCTGCGAGAGCAGCCCCACCAGCGATTGCGGCGGCGAGCCGATGAGCTGGCTCAGCGCGCTCACGCTGTCCTCCACATACTCGCCTTCCAGCTTCAACACCAGCGTGCTGCCGCTCTCGATCTGCGGCTCTTCCAGCAGAAAGAACCAGCCCGCATAGCCCAGCCCGCCGAGCAAAATCAGGAAGATGATGAATTTGCGCATAAGTCCTCCCCGGAATTTGCGGCGCGGCACGCCGCCGCGCGGCGGACGGCGCGCCGCCGCCCCATTATAATAACGGGCTATGAGCGAAGCGCGCGCCATCTACCGGGAGGCCTTTGCCCACTATGTCGCAGGCCGCCTGCCCGAGGCGGTGGCAGGCTACCGGCGCGCCGTCGAAACCGACCCCAATTTCGCCATCGCCTGGAACGGCCTGGCCATGGCGCTGGAAAAGAGCGGCGAGCTCGATTCCGCCATCGAGGCCGCGCTGCGGCTCACCGCCCTCACCCCCGACGACCCCCTGGCCCACACCGGCCTCTCGCGCCTCTACCAGCAGAAGGGGATGATTCCCGAGGCCGAAGCCGAGCAGGCCCGCGCGCTGCATTTGCAGCAGCAGGGCGAGGGCTGAGCCGTGCCCGAAGCGCCCGCGCCGAAGGGCATCGGCCTCAGCGCCGCAGTGCACGCCTACTTGGTGGCCCACGGCACGCCCCCCGACGCGCTGCAGCAGCGGCTCATGGAAGAGACCCGCGCGCTGGGCGGCATTTCGATGATGCAGATTGCGCCGGAGCAGGGCGCATTCATGACGCTGCTGGCCCGCATCATGGGCGCGAAGCGGGCGGTGGAGATCGGCACCTTCACCGGCTACTCGGCGCTCTGCATTGCGCGGGGCCTGCCCGAAGACGGCTCGCTGCTCTGCCTCGACACCTCCGAGGAATGGACGCAGATTGCGCGGCGCTACTGGCGCGAGGCGGGGCTGGACGGGCGCATTGCGCTGCGCCTCGGCCCCGCGCAAGAGAGCCTGCTGGCGCTGCCCGAGGCGGAGCAATTCGACCTGGCCTTTGTGGACGCCGACAAGACCGGCTACCCCGGCTACCTGGAAGCGCTGCTGCCCCGGCTGCGCCCCGGCGGCCTGATTTTGGTGGACAATGTGCTGTGGCTGGGCCGCGTCGCCGACGAGTCGGTGCAGGACGAGCAAACCCGCGCCATCCGCGATTTCAACACCCGCGCCGCCGCCGATCCCCGCGTGGAGTGCGTCATGCTCCCCATCGCCGACGGCCTCACCCTGCTGCGAAAGCGCTGATGCAGAACCAAAGCGCCGCTTCGCTCGCCGCGACTGCTGCCGAGCTCGGGCTGCCGCCGCTGGACCAGGTTGGCTATGTGGTGAAGGATCTGGATCGCGCGCTGGAAACCTTCGCGCCGCTCTTCGGGCCCTTCACTTTTCTCGATACGGCGCTCAGCGGCTGCCTGTTTCGCGGGCGGCGGGCGGATGTGACGCTGCGCCTGGCCTTTGGCCGCTCGGGGCCGGTCGAGATTGAGTTGATCGAGGTGGTCTCCGGCGAGAGTCCGCACAGCGAATTTCTGGCGCGGCACGGCGAGGGCGTGCAGCACATCCGCTTCATCGTCCCGAACCTGAACGCGCAACGCGATGCACTGCTGGCCCGGGGCTTTGCGGTGGTGTGGTCGCACGAAATGCCGGAGCTGCAGGCGCGCTGGGCCTACCTGGAAGGCCCGGCGCTGCGCGGCGGAATGCTGCTCGAGCTTTACGAAAACCCAAACCTCTGAACGCAGCGCGGGGAATGCAGATGGAAAGCTTCGATTACATCGTCTTCGGCGGCACGGGCGACCTCGCCCTGCGCAAGCTCTACCCCGCCTTTTATCACCGGCTGCGGGAAGGAGAGTTTCCGCATGACGCGCGGGTGCTGGCGATTTCGCGCAAGCCTCTGGCGCGGGAGGAATTTCTCGCGCGGGTGGAAGCTGGTCTCAAGCGCGCGGCGCAGGACGGCTTTGAGGCCGGGAGCTTTCGCGCTTTTGCGGAGCGGCTCTTCCATGTGACGCTGGACGCCGGCGTGCCCGGCGCGAGCTGGGATGCGCTGGAGGAAATGCTGCGCGGCCGCGGCGACGGCATCCGCGTCTTCTACCTGGCCACCGCGCCGCGGCTCTTCCAAATCATCGCAGAGAACATCTCGGCGCAGGGCCTCGCCGCGCCGCGCGCGCGCATCGTGCTGGAAAAGCCCATCGGCTCCAGCCTGGCGAGCGCGCGGGCCATCAACGACGGCGTCGGCGCAATCTTCGACGAGAGCGCGATTTACCGCGTGGATCACTACCTGGGCAAGGAGACCGTGCAAAATTTGATGGCGCTGCGCTTTGCCAACTCGCTCTTCGAGCCGCTCTGGAGCGCGCACGCCGTGGATCACATTCAGATCACCGTCTCCGAAACCGTGGGCGTGGAGGGGCGCGGCGCTTATTACGACGATGTGGGCGCGCTGCGCGACATGGTGCAGAACCATCTGCTGCAGTTGCTCTGCCTCACCGCCATGGAGCCGCCGGTGGATTTCGACGCGGACTGCGTGCGCGACGAGAAGCTGAAGGTGTTGCGCGCGCTGCGGCCCATTACCGGCGACGCCGTGCGGGCGAAGACCGTGCGCGGGCAGTATCGCCGGGGCGCGGCGGAGGGCGCGGCCGCCCGGGGCTATGCGGAAGAAGACGATGTGCCCGGCGACAGCCGCACCGAAACCTTCTGCGCCATCAAGGCGGAGATCGGCAACTGGCGCTGGGCGGGGGTGCCTTTTTACCTGCGCACCGGCAAGCGCCTGCCGGTGCGCGCCTCGGAAATTGTGGTGACCTTCAAGCCGGTCATGCACTCCATCTTCCAGCCGGGCGCGGGGCGGCTGGAAGCCAACCGCCTGGTGATCCGGCTGCAGCCCGACGAAGGCATCAAGCTGGACTTGATGACGAAAGAGCCGGGCCTCGGCAGCATGCGCATCAAGCCCGCCACGCTGAATCTCTCCTTCGCCGACCGCTTCAAGTCGCGCACCCCCGACGCCTACGAGCGGCTGCTGATGGATGTGGTGCGCGGCAATCAGACGCTCTTCATGCGCCGGGACGAGGTGGAGGCCGCCTGGCGCTGGGTGGAGCCCATTCTCGAAGCCTGGGAGCGCGGCGACGAAGCCCCCGCCGGCTACGCCTCGGGAAGCTGGGGGCCTTCCGCCGCCGTGGCGCTGGTGGAGCGCGACGGCCGCTCCTGGTCGGAAGAACTGCCGTGAGCGCGCCCGCCGCGTGGCGCGAGCACGCAGACCGCGACGGCTGGGCCCGCGCCCTGGCGCGGCAACTGGAAGCGGAACTGCGGCACGGCCTCGACAGCGCGGGCCGCGCCACGCTGGTGGCCTGCGGCGGCTCGACGCCGGACCCGGTTTACGCCGCGCTGGCCCGCGCCAATCTCCATTGGCGCCGCGTCTCCGTGCTGCCCTCCGACGAGCGTTGGGTCCCCGCGACCAGCCCCCACAGCAACGCCGCTCTGCTCGCGCGCAACTTCGGCGCAACGGGCGCGCAGTTGATTTCGCTGCACACCCGCGATGCCGATCCTTTCGACGCCGCCGCAGAGCTTTGCACCCGCGCCGCCGCCGCGCTGCCCTTCGACGCCGCCCTGCTCGGCATGGGCCCGGACGGCCACACGCTCTCGTGGTTCGCCGGGGCGCGCGGCCTGAAAACCGCACTGCGCGGTGCAGACGCCGCAGACAGCGCGCTGGTCGCCGCCATTCACGCGGGAGAGAGTCCGGTAGCCGCCCCCGTGCCGCTGCGCGTCACCCTTACCTTTGCGGCGCTGATGCAAACGCGGCGCATTTTCATCGCCATCACGGGAAGCGAAAAGCGCGCAGTGGCGTTGCGCGCTTTGGAACAGAGCGCGGCCCCGGAAAGCTCCGCCCGCACAGCAGGGCGCGAGCAGACGGCGCTGCCCATCTGCGCGCTACTCTGCCAGCGGCGCGTTCCCGTGGAGCTTCACTGGGCGGCTTGAGGAGACGGCCATGCCCAATCTGCATCCCGTTATTGAGGCCGTGACCGAGCGCATCCGCCGCCGCAGCCGGCGCGGGCGGCGGCGCTACCTGGACGGCATTGCCCGCGCCGCAGAGCGCGAGCCGCGCAGCGCGCTCTCTTGCGGCAATCTGGCCCACGGCGTCGCCGCTTGTCCGGGGGCGGACAAGCACGCGCTGGCGCGCGGCGCGGCGCAAAACATCGCCATCGTCTCCGCCTACAACGATGTGCTCTCGGCGCATCAGCCCCTCGGCGGCTATCCCGAGCTGTTGAAGCGCGCGGCGCGGGAAGCCGGCGGCGTGGCGCAGTTTGCCGGCGGCGTGCCCGCCATGTGCGACGGCGTGACTCAGGGGCGGCCGGGCATGGAGCTCTCGCTGCTGAGCCGCGATGTGATTGCGCAGTCCGCGGCGATTGCGCTCTCCCACGATCTCTTCGACGGCGCGCTGCTGCTCGGAGTTTGCGACAAGATTGTGCCGGGGCTGTGCATCGCCGCGCTGGCCTTCGGCCACCTGCCGGCCATTCTGGTGCCGGCGGGCCCCATGCCTTCGGGCCTGCCGAACCGGCAAAAGGCGAAGGTGCGCGAGGCATTTGCACAAGGCCGCGCCGACCGCGCCGATCTGCTGCGCGCCGAGCAGGCCAGCTACCACAGCCCCGGCACCTGCACCTTCTACGGCACCGCCAACACCAACCAAATGCTGATGGAATTCATGGGCCTGCACCTGCCCGGCGCGAGCTTTGTGAATCCGGGAACGCCGCTGCGCGAAGCGCTGACCGCCGAAGCCGCGCGCCGCGTGCTGCAACTGACCCGCGGCCGCGACTACACCCCGGTGGGCCGCGTGCTGGATGAAACCGCGCTGGTAAACGGCATGGTGGGCCTGCTCGCCACCGGCGGCTCGACCAATCACACTATCCACCTGGTGGCCATGGCCCGCGCCGCGGGACTCGAGACGGATTGGACGGATTTCGCCGAACTGAGCGCCGCGGTGCCGTTGATTGCCCGCGTGTATCCCAACGGCGACGCCGATGTGAATCACTTTGCCGCCGCGGGCGGGCTGCCCTTCGCCATCCGCGAATTGCTCGCCGCGGGGCTGCTGCACGAAGATGTGCAGACCGTGGCCGGGCCGGGACTCTCGCGCTACGCGCGCGCGCCTTTTTTGGAAGAAGGCCGGCTGGGCTGGCGGCCCGCCGCCGCGCAGAGCGGCGACGCCGAGGTGCTGCGCAGTGCGGCCGAACCCTTTGCCGCAGATGGCGGACTGCGGCTGCTCACCGGCAACCTGGGCCGCGCCATCGCCAAGGTGTCTGCAGTTGCGCCCGAGCACTGGCGCGTCGAAGCGCCCGCCCGCGTCTTCGATGATCAGGACGAGCTGATTGAAGCCTACCGCGCGGGCGGGCTGCGGCACGATGTGGTCTGCGTGCTGCGCTTTCAGGGGCCGCGCGCCAACGGCATGCCCGAGCTTCACAAACTGAGCCCGGTGCTGGGCGCGCTGCAGAGCAGCGGCTTTGCCGTGGCGCTGGTGACCGACGGCCGTATGTCCGGCGCATCCGGCAAGGTGCCCGCCGCGTTGCATCTGGATCCCGAGGCGCTGTGCGGCGGCGCTCTCGCCAAACTGCGCGACGGCGATCCCATTTTGCTGGATTGCGCGGGCGGCAAGCTGAACGCGCTGGCCCCCGGCTTCGAGCAGCGCGCGCCCGCCCGCGCAAATTTGGCCGCGCACAGCCACGGCATGGGCCGCGAGCTCTTCGCCGACGCCCGCGCCCGCATCGGCTCTGCCGAGCGCGGCGCAAGCACCTTGTTCGGCGACGGCGCAGCCGATGTCTGAGCGCGCGAAAACGGCGGAGATTGTGCGCGCGGCGGACGCAAAGAGCGCAAACAGCGGTGAAAAGCTCGCGGCGCTGGATCGCATTCTCGCGCTCTCCCCGGTGATTCCGGTAGCCGTGGTGGACGATGCAGCGCAGGCGGTTGCACTTGGGCGCGCGCTGTTGGCGGGCGGCATTGCGGTGCTGGAGATCACACTGCGCAGCGCAGCCGCGCTGCCGGCAATCCGCGCGCTGCGCGCCGAGTTGCCCGAACTCAAAATCGGCTGCGGCACGCTGCGCAGCCCCGCGCAGATCAATTCGGCTGTCTCAGCCGGCGCGCAATTTCTGGTAGCGCCCGGCGCGCCGCCCGGCTTGGCGCGGGCGCTGGCCGAAGCCCCCGTCCCCGCCCTGCCCGGCGCCGCCACACCGACAGAGATGATGCAACTCGCCGCCCTCGGCTTCGCGCGGCAAAAGTTCTTCCCCACCGAAAGCGCGGGCGGCGCAAAACTCCTGCAGGCCATCGCCCCCGTGCTGCCCGAGCTGCGCTTCTGCCCCACCGGCGGCATCACCGAACAGAGCGCCCCCGCCTACCTCCGCTGCCCCAATGTCGCCTGCATCGGCGCCTCCTGGCTCGCTCCCCCACCCCTGCTCCGCGCCGGCGACTTCGCCGCCATCGAATCCCGCGCCCGCCACGCCGCCGCACTGCGGTGAACCGCGTGCTATGGTGCCGCCGCGTCGGATCGGATGCATCGGCCCGAATTGCCACGGAGGATTGGAATGATTGCCGCAGGCGCCAGGCTGTCACGAGCCGCTTCCCTCATTTCGCTCATTTGCGCCGTGCATTGCGCGCTCACGCCGGTGGCCCTGCTGGCGTTGCCCTTTTTGGCGGCGCACCACGACCTATCGTCCGGTGTGTTCGGCGCAGTCTTTTCCCCTGCAACGGAATGGATTTTTCTGGGCGTCATCGTCGTCGTCGCTGGTTTCGGCGTGCTCGCAACCTACCCGGTTCACGGCGACCGCCGTCCGGTGATGTTGACGATAGCCGGCTTCATCGTGCTGCTGTCCGTGCATTTGTGGCTGGATCACGGCTCCGCCGTGCAAATTGCCGGAGACCTGCTGGGCGCGTCGAGCATCGCCTGGGCCGGTTGGATCAACCGCAGCTTGTGTCTTTGTCACGGCTGTCACGAGACCGCGAGCGGCCACACCGGCAAATGAATCAATTACCCCATCTGCGCCAGCGCATTTTGTGCGGCGGTGAAGTCGGGTGGGGTGGGGCTTTCGGCTTGGATGTTGCGCCAGGCGATGCGGGCGGCGTGCAGCATATGGCGGGAAATGCCGGGGGTGGGCGGTGCGCCGTAGGCGGTATCGCCGAGCAGCGGGTGGCCGATGTGCGCGAGCGAGGCGCGCACCTGATGCAGGAAGCCGCTGCGCGGCCGCACTTCCAGCAGGGTTGCGCCGCGCAGTGGGGTAAGGGCGCGCCAGCGCAGTGTGCAAAGGCGCGAGCGCGGCGCATCCGCCGGAACGGCGCGCACGCGGGCGGGGCGGTGCTGCGCCACATGCAGATGCAGCGCCAGTTCGCCCGCGCCCTCCATGCGCCCGTGCACCAGCGCGCGATACCACTTTGCAATGCGGCGGCTGCGAAACGCGCCGCGCAGTTCGCGCCAGCGCGCCGCGTTTGTGGCAAAGAGCAGCACGCCCGAGGTCTGCACATCCAGGCGATGCACCACGCCGCTGCGCAAACCGCCCTCGCCCACGCCAAATACCTCCGGGCGGCGCGCCACCAGGGCGTTCAGCAGCGCGCCGCGCTCGCCGGGAAGCAGGGGGTGCACCGGCGTGCCGGCGGGCTTGTCCACCGCCAGCCAGCCGGGGCCTTCGGCCAGCAGGCACAGCGGCAGCTCCGGGGCGGGCAGCGGGCGCAGCGCGCGGGGCGGGGCGGCGGCCTGCGCTTGCACCTCCACCCGCTGGCCGCTGCAAAGGGCGCGGCCCTTGGCGGCCAGCGGCGCGGGGCGGCCGTCCACGCGCACACCGCCCAAAAGCAGCGCCCGGCGCGCCCCGGCGCGGGATACGCCCAGCGCCGCGGCCAAAAAGGCATCGAGGCGCAGGCCCGCGGCGGCGGCGTCCACCGGATACGCGCGCCACGCCCCTGAATTCCGCTGCGCCACGGCGGCGCAGTCTAACGCGCGGCGAGTGTTATGATGGGGGCGATGAGCGAGCCCCGGCGCATCGAGATCATGGACACCACGCTGCGCGATGGCGAGCAGACGCCGCAGATCGCCTACACGCCGGAGGAAAAGCTGCAGCTCGCCAAGTCGCTGCTGCGCGATGTGGGGGTGGACCGCATCGAGGTGGCGGGGACGCGGATCAGCGAGGGCGAGCGCGAGGCGGCCCGGCGCATTTGCCGCTGGGCGCGGGGGCAGGGCCTGATCACCCGCATCGAAATGCTGGGCTACTGCGACGGCCGCAAATCGGTGGACTGGCTGCGCGAAACCGGCGGGCGCGCGCTGAACCTGCTCGCCAAGGGCTCCGAGCGCCACTGCACAGGCCAGCTGCGCATGACGCCGGAGCGCCACCGCAAGCGCATCGCCGAAACGCTGCAATACGCCCGCAAGCAAAGGGTGCGCGCCAGCGTCTATCTGGAAGATTGGTCAAACGGCGTGAAGGATTCGCCGGATTATGTCTTTGCGCTCATGCGAACGCTCTGCGAGCAGCGCGTTTCGCGCATTTACCTGGCCGATACGCTGGGCGTGCAATCGCCGCGCGACGCCGAGCGCTATGTGGATTTGATGTGCGCGAACTGGCCCGGAATGCACTTCGAGTATCACTGCCACAACGATTACGGACTGGCCGCGGCCAACTGCCTGGCCGCCGCACGGGCCGGCTGCCGGGGCGTGCATGTCTCGGTAAACGGACTGGGCGAGCGCGCCGGCAACGCGCGGCTGGCCGAAGTGGCGGCGGTGCTGCACGACCACGGCCCCTTCCAGACCGGCGTGAACGAATCGCGGCTGCTCGCCGTCTCAAGGCTGGTGCAGAGCTTCAGCGGCAAGGATGTCTCGGCCAACGCGCCCATTGTCGGCGCGGATGTGTTCACGCAGACGGCCGGCATTCACGCAGACGGCGACGCCAAGGGCGATCTTTACGAAAGCCGCCTGGTGCCGGCGCGCTTCGGGCGGACGCGGCGCTATGCGCTGGGCAAGCTCTCGGGCCGCGCCTCGCTGGAGCGCAACCTGGAGCAACTGGGCATTGAGCTCGATCCCGAAGCGCGCCGCCAAGTGCTGGCGCGCATCGTGGCGCTGGGCGACAAAAAGCACAGCGTCGCGCCCGAAGACCTGCCCTTTCTCATCGCCGATGTGCTGAAGACGCCGGCCGAGCAGATGCTGCGGGTCGAGCATTACCAGGTGCATTTGCAAAGCGGCGAACTGCCGCTGGCCGAAGTGGTGGTGGCCTATCACGGCGAGCGCGCCCGCGCCAAAGCCCACGGCGACGGCGGCTACGACGCCTTCATGAACGCGCTCAAAAAGGCCGTGCGCCGCTTCTCTCTCAAAATCCCGCGGCTCGAAGATTTCCGCGTGCGCATTCCCCCCGGCGGCCGCACCAGCGCGCTGGTGGAAACCCTCATTACCTGGCGCGGCGAAAGCGGCGGCGAAAACTGGTCCACCCTCGGTGTGGATTCCGACCAGCTCGCCGCCGCGGTGGTGGCCACCGAGAAGATGCTGAACGCCATCGCCGCAAGGCGTCCGGCCTGAGCGCCTCCGGCGCGCGGGGCGCGGCGCTGCTGGCCGCCGCGCTGCTCTGCGCCTGCGCGCGCGCGCCCGATCCGCGCTACGGGCCGTCGGAGAGTCTGCTCGAGGTGGTGGCGGTGCTGCGCCACCATGTGCCCGACGATACCTATCGCTTCGCCCCCGCGCGGGATTTCACCGGGCGCAATGTCTACCGCGCCTCTCTGCTGCGCCTCGAAAATCTGGAGCGCGCTCACGCCGCCGCGCTGCGCGCCGGGGCGTGGGAGGAAAGCATCGCTTTCGCCAAGGGCCGCGCCCTCGAGCGGCTGCGCGCCTACGGCCTGGCGGCGTCGGCCTATCGGCGCGCCGCGCGCACGCAGGGCGCGCTGCAACAGCAGGCGCTGCGCAGTGCTGCAATTTGCGAATCGCTGGCGGAGATTCTCGGACTGGAAGGCGAAGCAAAGGATGCGCCGCGCAAAAGCAAGGCGGGCGGGCGCAACACCTCGGCCAGCGCGCCGGAGACGGCGGAACTGGAGCAGCGGCGGGCGCGGCTCGCCGCACTGCGCGGCGAAACAGCGGGCACCCATTACGAGGTAATTGCGCGGGAGGAGATTGAGCACGCCGATGTGGAGCGCGCGCTGCGGCTCTCTGCCGCGCGCGGACTTTCCGCCGATGGCGATGTGCGCGCGCTGGCCGCCCTGCAGCGCAACGCCGTGCAGCACCGCGAGAGCAAGAACGCAAATTTGCACCTGCTGCGCCTGGCCGATCTCTACGCCGAACTCGCCCGGGAATATGTCCGGCGCAATCCGCCCGAATCGCTTAGCTTCGATCCGCCCCGCTTCGCCGAACTGGTCCAGGCCGCCGCGCGTCTCTATGAATCGGTGTCGAACCAGGACGGCGCGCTGGAAAAGCTGGAAGCCGCGCGCCGTCTGGAAGCCTTCCTCGCCTTCACGCTGCAGGTGGATCGTGACCGCTTCTCGCCCTGAGGCCCGGCCGGCGCGCCGGGTGGCGCAGCCGCGACGCAAACTGCGTTTGTGCGCGGTTTGGCTCTGCGCGCTCTGCGCCGGTTGCGCCACGGGTGCTTCTGCGCCGCCGGCGCAGCCTTTGGAGCCGCTGCCGAGTCTGGGGGCGCGCGCCCCCGAAGCGGGCGACCGGGCGGCCCGGGATCTGGCCCTGGCGCTGCTGGCCGGCGACCGGGAAGCCGCCGCGCAGGCCGTCCGGGACATTGAGGCGCTGGACGCCGCCCGCGCGGCCCGGGGCGAGGCGGCGACGGGCCTGCTGCCCTGGGCCCTCGACGCGCGCAACGCGCTGATTGAGGAGCGCCCCCGCTGGCGCAGCGCCCAGGCAGAGCTGCTGAACCGGGGCGATTTGCCCCCCGCGCTGCGCCGCCGCATGGAGGCGGATGTGGCCTCCGACCCGCTCTCCCTGGCCGATGCGCGGCTGCGCGAGGCCCGGCTGCGACGCTGGGGCGGCGCGCTCAACCTGCTGAGCCGGGCGCTGGGCATGGGCCTCGCCAACCCCACCGTGCTGCCCGTGCACACCGCCGAAGCCCTGCTGCAGCTCGGCCTGCGCGAGCATTTGGCCGACGATCTCTCCACTGGTGAGCGGCAGGCCCTGGCCCACTGGAAGCGCTTCGTGGAGGAGAATCCCGAGGCCGGGCAGGCCGCCGACCTGCTGGAGAGGTTGGAAGCCGGTCAACAGCGCTGGCTCGAAAACGAAAGCGCGCGCAGTCTGCGCCGCGCGCGCCGAGCGTTGCGCGCGGGAGATGCGGCGCGCGCAGCAGCCCACGCCGAGCGCGCATTGCGCTACGCGCCGGATTCGCAGCGGGCGCGCGGCCTGCTCGCCGAGGCCCGCCGCGCCCAGGCGCGCCGCGCCGCGGCACTGCGCCGCAGCCTCACTGCCGCGCCCGCCGCAGCTCAGGCTGGCGCGGACTCGGCCGGCACAGGCACGACCGCCGCAGTTCAGGCGGATGCGGAACGGGCCGGGCGCGCGCGGCCTGCAGAATCCGGCGCGGCTGAGAGCGCCGCGCCCGCGCAGGTAGAAGCGGCCGAGGCCGCGCTGCTGAGCGCGCTGCTGTTGCCGGATGGCGATATTGAGAGCGCGGCCCGCGCGCTGTTGCAGGAGGCGCCGCGCGGACCGCGCGCGGACGAGGCGCGCTTCGCCCTGGCGCTGGCCGCCGCCGAGCGCGGCGATGAGTCCGCGCGCTGGCGGCTGCTGCGCGGGTTGGCCCGGCAAAATCCGGGCCGCTCGAACATGGCGCGGCACGCCGCCGCACTGGTGAACAGCGCGGCCTCCAATCCCTACCGCGCCTTTCGCGTGGCGCACCGCGCCGACCAGGCGGATCGCATGCGCTGGCTGCTCTTCGGCCCGCTGGCGGGGGGGGCGCGCGATCGGGATCTGCCCCGGCCCGTCGAGTGGCTGGCGGAGACGCCCACCTTGCTGGCCGTCGCCCTCGGCCTGCCGATACGGCTGCTGCGCTTTCCCTTTTTGCGCGGCGGGCGGCGCGCGCCGGCGGTAATGGCGCGGCGCTATCTGGAGCAGCACCCGAATGGCGAGCGGGCGGGCGAACTGCGCGCCTGGCTTCTCGAACACGAAGAAGCGCGCGGCAATTATGTGGGCGCGCTGCAACTGGCCGAGGCGGGCGGGCTGCGGAACCAGGCCGAGCGGGCCGCGCTGCGGGAGCGGGCCGCCGGGCAGGCGCTGGAAGCCTCGCTGCGGGAGCGGCGGCGCAATGTGCGGATGCAACTGCTGGCAGAGGTGGCGCGGAGCTTCGCCGGCAGCGTGGGCGGACGGCAAGCGGGCCGCGCGCTGCGCAAGGAAATCGCAGAGGCCACGCCCCAGCGCATCCGCGTCAGCCGGGCCTTCCTGCTGGAAAATCCCTCGGTGGCGGGGCCGCAGGGGCTGGCGCTGCGGCCCGGGTTGCTCGACGGCGATCCGCAAAACGGCGAACTGCACCCCGAGGGCCTGCGCTTTCTGGGCGGGCGGATCATGGAGCTCGCCTTTCTGGGCCCCAGCGGCCGGGCGAAAGACGAGCCGGTGCGCAAGCGCGAGCGCATCGGCGAAGAGCGCCTGGCCCGCGCCGTCGCGCAATTGGAGGAAGTTTCGCTGCACGCGCTGCGCAGTGATCCGGACGCGCTCCCCGAACACGACGCGGGCCGCGATCTCTACTTCGAGCGCGCGCGGCTCGGCGCGGTGCAGCGCCCGGATCTGCGCCCCGGCGCGCATTCCAGTTACAGCTATCTCTCCGCGCGGGAGCGCCACGGCGCAGTGCGCGCGCGGGATTCAATTTTGCCCGTGGAGCTGGTGCTGCAGGGCAGCTTCGACGATTTCGCACTGGGCGCATTTCCGCGCATCCGCCTGCCCCGCAAAACGCCGGACGCCGCCCTCTACGAGTAACCCGGCGCGGGCTCTGCGCCCGCGGTGTTTGCGGGCAGCGCGAGGCGTTGCGCCACGCAGCGGGCAATTTCGCGCTCCACCTCGGCGGGCGCGGCCGCCGCGGCAATGCGCGCCAGGCTGGGCAGGCGCAGCGCCAGGAAAATCTCGCGCACCGACTCCAGAAAGGCGCGCTCCTCAAAGGCCGGCTCGGCGGCAGCGGCGCGCGCCTCCACCCGGGCCAGCCCGGCGGTGGGGGGCAGGTCGAGCAGCAGCACCAGATCCGGCGCGGGGAACTCGGGCGCGGGATGCGCCGCCAAAATCTCGCGCCAGTCCAGGCCGCGCGCGCCCTGGTAGGCCACGCTGGAAAGGTAGTAGCGGTGCAGCAGAACGATCTCGCCGCGCTCCAGGGCGGGAAGCACCCGCTCGCGCAAATGCGCGCGGCGCTGCTCGACAAACCACGCCAGCTCGGTGCGCGCCGGGACGCGCTGGCCGCTGCGCGCCATGCGCCGGATGCGGCGGCCCGCCTCGCAGCCCTCCCAGGGTTCGCCGCTGCACAGCACCGCGTGCCCGGCGGCGCGCAAGCGCGCGGCGAGGCGCGGCAACTGCGTGGACTTGCCGCTGCCGTCAATGCCCTCGAAGGCGATCAGTGTCCCGGATTTCACAGGCGACCCGGCGCCCCCCGTTCACATACGCGGCAACCGCGCGGCGCGCGCCGCCGCAGCGCGCTGCGAGAGTGGCATATCCCTTGCTCTGCAGGAAGGCAAATGCCGTGGGGCCCGCGCCGGTCTCCGGCGGGGTTGAAAGGTCACCCCGTGGCAATGCCCGTGACAACGATCACTCCTTTTTTACGGGACCGGAGGAGTGCTCTCGGCGGGCGCGTGCCTCCGGGCGGAGTCGCGGCAAGTATCGGCGGCGAAACGGGGAGAGCCGCCGCCGCATCGCCGCCCGGGGGCCGCTACCGCCCTAGGGGATCTTGAGCCAGAGCAGGATTGCGATCACCAGGCCGTAGATCGAGATCGATTCGATCAGCACCATTCCCAGGATGAAGTTGGTGAACATGCTGCCCGCCGCGCCGGGGTTGCGGGCGATGCCCGCCGTGGTGTTGCCCGCGGTGAGGCCCTGGCCGATGCCGCAGCCCAGCCCCGCCATGCCGACGGCGATGCCCGCGCCAATGGCGTAGCCGAAGCTGGCATCGGCGCCGCCGCCCTCGGCCCAGGCGGCCGCCGGAAGCAGCGCCGCCGCCATGGACCAGAAAATGAACTTTGAGAACCTGCGCATGAGTTTTCCCCTCCTTTTGGGTTGGTTCGCGTCAGTGACCGGCGCTCAGTGCGCCTCCTCCAGCGCCAGGCCGATGTAGATCATCGAGAGCAGCGCGAAGACATAGGCTTGCAGAAAGGCGACCAGCACGCCCAGCCCCATGAACACCGCGGGCACCACGGCCGGCAGCAGCAGCAGCCACACTGCAACCACCTGGTGGTCGGCGAACATATTGGCCAGAAGCCGCACCGCCAAGGTGAAGACCCGCGACAGATGGCTGATCGCCTCGATGATGAAGTAGATCGGCGCCAGCGGCCGCACATGGATTGTGCGCCCCAGAAACTTTGCGTCAAACAGCACCGGGCCCAGAAAGTGGTGGATGTAGCGAAAGCCGTGGGCGCGAATTCCCACATACTGGTGCACGGCAAAAGAAATCAGCGCCCAGGCCCAGGTGGTGTTGGCGGAGCTGGTTGCGCCATCCACCCCCGGCACCAAACCGGCCCAGTTCGAGATGAGAATGAAGAAGAAGAAGGTGCCCACCAGCGGGAAGTAGCGCCGCCAGTCCGGCCCCATGTTCTCGCGGGCCAGACCCGCCAGCATTTCCACCAACACCTCGAGGATGTTGCGAAATGAGAAACCCGCATCGGGAATCACGCCGCCCCCGGCGGCCGCCAGACGCGCGCGCACCACGAGCCCGCTGCCGAGCACCAGCGCCGCGGCGAAGAGCGCGGACCAAATTACCCAGGACACCTGGGTGAGCGTCTCGAGTTGGCGGAACAGACTCACGGCGCGGACTCTCCGGGCTGCGAAGCCATGGGCGCGGGGCGCGCGCGCCAGGCGGCGGCGACCATGGCGGGGGCCAGCAGCGAAAGGCCGAGCAGCAGCCCAAGCGGGTTGGCCCCGGCGCGCAGCGACAGCACAATCGCCACGCCGAGCAGCGCCAGGCGCAGGGCGAAGCCGAGCAGCGCCACCGCGGGGGCCGCGCCGCCCGCGCGCAGCACAATGCGCGTGGAGAAGCGGTAGAGCGCGCGGAAGTTCAGCGCCTGCAGGGCCGCGCCGAGCAGCACTGCGAGGGCGAAATCTCCGCCGCCGAAGAGCGCCAACAACGCAACGCCCGCGGCCAGAAACAGGTGCAGCCGCTGCACCGCCGCCATGGGGAGACGCCCCTTCACTCTCTCTCCCTTTCCGCCGGCTCTGCGTGCGGCGCGGGCTCTTCCGGCGAGAGCCGCCCGGGCAAGCGCACCGCCGCCAGCACAAAGGCGATGAAGCCGAGGCCCAAACCAGCGAGGACGCCCCAGGGCGCGGCCTGCAGCCAGCGATCCACTCCGTAGCCGAGCAGCGCGCCGGCGGGAACGCACAACACCGCTTCCAATACCCCCTGATAGGCCCGGGCCTCGCGCCGCCCGAGGCCGCGCGCGCCGCTGAAGATTTTCGCGCCCCGGCTGCCCGCCGCGCCGGAAGAATCGCCCGGGTCGTTGCGGCGGTTGCTCACGCGGCGCGCATGGTAGCCGCCGCCGGCCGCCCCTTCAACGCGCCGCCAGCGGGGCCGGAGTTCAGCGGACGCGGGCGGCCTTGTCGAAGGCGGATTCGGCGGCGCGCAGCGTCTCGGCAATGTCGGCGCGCCGGTGGGCGAGGCTCATGAATGCGGATTCGTAGGGCGAGGGCGGCAGGTAGATGCCCGCCTCCAGCATGGCGCGGAAGAAGCGCTTGAAGCGGCCGGTGTGCGCGGCGCGGGCGTCCTCGAGGTTGCGCAGCGGGCCGGGATGGAAGGCGAAGCCGAACATTCCCCCCACCGCCGCGCTGCAAAACTCAATGCCCCGGGCCTCGGCGCGCGCCCGCAGGCCCGCCGCCAGCGCTGTGCTGCGCGCCTCCAGCCGCTCATAAACGCCGGGGCGCTCCAGTTGCCGCAGCGTTTCAAGGCCCGCCGCCACGGCGAGAGGATTGCCCGAGAGCGTGCCCGCCTGATAGACCGGCCCGGCTGGCGCTACCTGCTGCATCAGCGCGCGGCTTCCGCCATAGGCCGCCGCCGGCAGCCCGCCGCCCACCACCTTGCCCAGACAGGTGAGGTCCGGCGATACCTTGTAGCGCCGCTGTGCGCCGCCCCAGGCCACCCGAAAGCCCGTCATCACCTCGTCGAAAATCAGCAGCGCGCCGTGGCGGTCGCAGATTTCGCGCAGCCCCTCCAGAAAGCCCGGGCGCGGCGGCACGCAGCCCATGTTGCCGGCCACGGGCTCGACGATGACGCAGGCGAGATCTTCGCCGTGATTGCGAAATGCGCCCGCCACCGCCGAGAGATCGTTGTAGGGAACCTGCGCCGTGAGCTTGGTGAATTCCTCGGGAACGCCCGGCGAGCCGGGAATGCCAAGGGTGGCGACGCCGCTGCCCGCGCCGAGCAGCAGTGCGTCGGCGTGGCCGTGGTAGCCGCCCTCGAATTTGAGAATCTTCCTGCGCCCGGTGGCGGCGCGGGCCAGGCGCAGCGCGCTCATGGCCGCCTCGGTTCCCGAGGAGACGAAGCGCAGCTGCTCCACCGCGGGCAGCGCGCGGCAAATCGCCTCGGCAATCTCCACCTCGCCCGGTGTGGGCGCGCCGAAGCTGGCGCCGAGGGTGGCGGCGCGCTTCACGGCGCGCACCACGGCGGGGGGCGCGTGGCCGAGAATCAGCGGCCCCCAGGAGCCGACATAGTCGAGATAGCCGTTGCCATCCACATCGAAAATGCGCGGGCCGCGGCCCCGGGCGATGAAGGGCGGCGCGCCCCCCACCGCGCCATAAGCCCGCACCGGGCTGTTCACGCCGCCGGGAATGCGGCGGCGGGCACGGCGCATGAGGGCCTTCGATTCGCTCTGTGCGCGGGGGCCGCTCACCGGCTCGGCCATGCGGCGGGGTCAGGCCCCGCCCGCGCCGGCGTCGTGCTCGGCCAGGCGGGCGACGGCCACCAGCGCCTCGTCGGCGGCGCGGTCCATCAGCCGCACGCCCTGGGTGGCGCGGCCCATGGTGGAGATGCCCTTCACCGCACAGCGCAGCACCTTGCCGGCGTCGGTAATCAGCATCACCTCGTCGTCGTCCACCACCTGGGCAATGCCGATTACGGGGCCGTTGCGATCCGATGTGCGGATGGTGATGACGCCTTGCCCGCCGCGATTGGTCACGCGGTATTCGTCCAAAGAGGTGCGCTTGCCGTAGCCCTTTTGGGTAACGGTGAGGACCGTCGCGCCCGGTGAGAGCACCTCCATGCCCACCACTTCGTCCCCCTGCGAAAGCGTCATGCCGCGCACCCCCGCCGCGCCGCGGCCCATGGCGCGGACCTGCGATTCGGCGAAGCGAATGGCCTTGCCGCCCTGCGTGGCCAGCAAAATCTCGTTGCTGCCGCTGGTGCGCCGCGCGCCGATCAATTCGTCGCTCTCCGGCAGGCTGAGCGCAATGATGCCCGCCGGGCGCGGATTGGAGAAAGCCTCCAGCGCCGTCTTCTTGATGCGGCCCCTGCGCGTGGCGAGCAGCACGAAATCTGCCGCGGCTTCGGCGAAGCTGCGCACCGAGAGCGCGGCCTGCACGCGCTCGCCCTCTCGCAGCCGCAGCAAATTCACCAGCGCCTTGCCGCGCGCGGCGCGGCCGAGCTGCGGAAGCTCCCACACCTTCTTCCAATGCACGCGGCCGCGGTTGGTGAAGAAGAGTATGGTGGCGTGAGTGGAAGCCACGAACAGGCTGGCGACGAAATCCTGCTCTTTGGTCTGCATGCCGCGCAGCCCCTTGCCGCCGCGCCGCTGCGCCCGGTAAAGCGTGACCGGGTTGCGCTTCACATAGCCCTGGTGCGACACGGTGACCACCATGTCTTCCTCGACGATCAGATCCTCGGCTTCAATGCCCTCGATGGCGCCGGTGAGCTCGCTGCGGCGCGGGTCGCCGAACTTCTCCGCCACTTCGTCGAGCTCCTCGAGAATCACCTCCATAATCTTGGCGTCGCTGGCGAGCAGCGCGCGCAGTTCGGCGATGCGCTCCCGCAACTCGTCCAGTTCGTCCTGCACGCGCTGCCGCTCCATGGCGGTGAGGCTGCGCAGGCGCATTTCGAGAATCGCCTGGGCCTGGCGCTCGCTGAGCTCGAAGCGCGCCATCAACTCCGCGCGGGCCGTGGGGGTGTCGGCGGCGGCGCGAATCAGGGCAATCACCTCGTCCAGGTGCTCGAGCACCAGCGCGAAGCCCTCGAGAATGTGGGCGCGGGCCTCGGCCTGGGCCAGCTCGTAGGCGGTGCGGCGCTCCACCACCTCGCGGCGGAAATCCAGGAAGCACTGAATGGCGGCGCGCAGCGGCAGCAGCCTCGGGCGTCCGCCCACCAGCGCCAGCAAATTGACGCCGAAGGTGGTCTGCAGAGGCGTCAGTTTGTAGAGCTGATTCAGAATCACTTCCGCGGGCGCGCCCTGGCGCAAATCCACCACCACGCGAATGCCGTCGCGGTCGGATTCGTCGCGCAAATCGGAGACGCCATCCACCCGGCCCTCGCGCACCAGGTCGGCGATGCGCTCCACCATCGAGGCCTTGTTCACCAGGTAGGGAATCTCGGTAATGACAATGCGCTGGACCTTGCCGGTCTCTTCGATCTCGGCGCGGCCGCGCTGCACGACCTGGCCGCGGCCTGTCGTGTAGGCGCGGCGAATGCCCTCGCTGCCGCAGATCAGCGAGCCCGTCGGGAAGTCGGGGCCGGGCATTTTTGCGAGCAGATCATCCACGCTGCAGTTGGGATTTTCCGCCACTACGCGGACGGCGGCGGCGAGTTCGGCCAGGTTGTGGGGCGGGACATTGGTGGCCATGCCGACGGCAATGCCCTGCGAGCCGTTCGCCAACAGGTTGGGAAAGCGCGCGGGCAGCACGCTCGGCTCCTCGACGCTGCCGTCGAAGTTCGGCGCGAAGTCGACGGTCTCGCGGTCTATGTCGCGCAGCAATTCGGTGGCGAGGGCCTGCAGCCGCGCTTCGGTGTAGCGGTAGGCGCCAGGGGGATCGCCGTCCACCGAGCCGAAGTTGCCCTGGCCATCCACCAGCGGGTAACGCAGCGACCAGGTCTGGGCCATGCGCACCATGGCGTCGTAAATGGCGCTTTCTCCGTGGGGGTGGTAGTGCTTGATCACCTCGCCCACCACACCGGCGGATTTCATGAAGGGGCGGTTGGGCTGCAGCCCCTCGTCGTGCATGGCGTAGAGAATGCGGCGGTGCACGGGCTTCAGGCCGTCGCGCACATCGGGCAGCGCGCGGCTCACAATCACGGACATCGAGTAATCGAGGAAGGAGCTGCGGACCTCGTCCTCGATATTCACCGGCGGATGGGCGGGCGCGCCGCCATCCGCGCCCCCCGCGTCCCCGCCGCCGTTGGGACCGGGGCCATCCGGGCCGCCGGGGGCAAGCCCGGGAATCTCGGGATTCTCAGACATCCAGGTTCTGCACCCGCAGCGCGTTCTCTTCAATGAACTCGCGGCGCGGTTCGACTTCGTCGCCCATCAGCGTGCTGAACACTTCGTCCGCCTCGACGGCGTCCTCAATCTTCACCTGCAGCAGCGTCCGCTGCGAAGGCTCCATGGTGGTATCGGCGAGCTGCTCGGCGTTCATTTCGCCGAGGCCCTTGTAGCGCTGAATGCCGAGGCCCTTTTGCCCGAGCTCAATCACGCGCTGCAGCAGCGCGTTCGCAGAGTTGATGGACTCCAGCTCCTGCGCCGCGCCGTCCGCGCCGCCCGCCGGGCGCAAACGATAGGGCGCGGGCGAGCGCTCCTGAAAGGCGCGGGCCGCGGCCAGCGCGCGCTGCACATCCGGCGAGGCCAAAAAAGCGGCGTCGAAAACGGTGCGAAGCAGGACGCCCGCGCTGCGCGTGGCGGCGGTAATGGCGAAGCCCTCGCCCGCAGCGGCGGGCGCTACCTCGAAATCTGCCGCGCCCGCCTGCGGATGCAGCGCCTCGAAGCGGGCGCGGATTGCGGGAACGCTGCGCTCGCGCAGTGCGGACTCGTCGGCCAGCGCCGCCTCGTCCAGCGCCTGAGACTGCAGCACGGCGTCCACCACGCGGGTGTCCACCCGGCGCAGCGCCAGCTGATCCAGCAACCGCCGATACTCCCCCGCCGCTTCGAGCAACTCGCGCGCCGCTTCGGCGGAAAGAACAGCGCCCTGCGGCCCCGCCTCAATGCCGACATTCGAGAGCGCCAGATCCAGCAGATAGGCCTGCAGCGAGGCTTCGTCCTTCACATAGCGCTCACTGCGGCCCTTCTTCACCTTGAAAAGAGGCGGCTGCGCCACATAGACATAGCCGCGGTCAATCAGGTCGCCCATTTGCCGGTAGAAGAAAGTGAGCAGCAATGTGCGAATGTGCGAGCCGTCCACATCGGCGTCGGTCATGATGATGATCTTGTGATAGCGGGCCTTGGTGCCGTCGAAATCCTCGCCAATGCCGCAACCCAGCGCTGCAATCAGCGATTGAATCTCCGCGTTGCCGAGCATGCGGTCCAGACGCGCGCGCTCCACATTCAAAATCTTGCCGCGCAGGGGCAAAATGGCCTGGTAGGCGCGGTCGCGGCCCTGCTTCGCCGTGCCCCCCGCCGAAACGCCCTCGACCAGAAAGAGCTCACTCTTCGCCGGATCGCGCTCCTGGCAATCCGCCAGCTTGCCCGGCAGGCTGTGGTCGGAGAGCGCGCCCTTGCGGCGCGCCAGGTCGCGCGCTTTGCGCGCCGCCGCACGGGCGCGCGCCGTGTCCACTACTTTGGCGACGATGGCGCGGGCGGTGGCCGGATTCTCCTCCAAATGGTCCAGCAGTTCCTTGTAGAGAAAGCCCTCCACCAACCCGCGCACCTCGGGGGTGCCGAGCTTGGTCTTGGTCTGCCCCTCGAATTCGGGCTGGGAGAGCTTCACCGATATGACCGCGGTGAGTCCTTCCCGGACATCGTCGCCGCCGATGGATTCCGGCAGCTTGCCCGGCGGCTTGCCCTTCGCGCCCTCTTTCTGCTGCGCGGTGATATGGCGGTTCAGCGTTCGGGTAAGCGCAGTGCGGAAACCGACGAGATGCGTGCCGCCCTCCACCGTATTGATGTTGTTTGCGAAAGAAAACACATTCTCGTTGTAGGAATCGTTGTATTGCATTGCGATTTCAATGGATACCGGCTTGCCGCCCGTTTTGCCGGGAATGCTCTTTTCTCCCGACAGGCAGATGGGCGGCGCGTGCAGCGGCGTGCGCGCGCGGGACAGGTGCTCGACGAAGGATGTAATGCCGCCCTCAAAACGGAAGTCGTGCTCCTTGCCGCTGCGCTCGTCGCGGATGGCGATGCGCACGCCGGCGTTCAGAAAGGCGAGCTCGCGCAACCGCTGGCTCAGTGTGTCGAAAGAGAACTCCGTGCCCTGCTTGAAAATCTCGGCGTCGGGGTGGAAGGTGATCTTTGTGCCCGTGTCGCTGGTCTCGCCGGCTTCCCGCAGCGATGTTGCGGGGTCGCCGCGCTCAAAGCGCTGGCGCCAAATTTTGCCGCCGAGCCGCACCTCGAGTTCCAGCCACTCGCTCAGCGCATTCACCACCGAAACGCCGACGCCGTGCAACCCGCCGGCCACCTTGTATGCCTTCTCGTCGAATTTGCCGCCGGCGTGCAGAGTGGTGAGAACCACCTCGGCGGCCGGGCGCTTCTCGGTGGGGTGCTCGTCCACCGGAATGCCCCGGCCATCGTCGCTCACCGTGACGGAGCCATCGTCGTGGATTGCGACCTTGATTTCGCGGCAGAAACCGGCCAGCGCCTCGTCAATGGAGTTATCCACCACCTCATAGACAAGGTGGTGGAGTCCATCGGCCCCGGTGGTGCCGATGTACATGGCCGGCCGCTTGCGCACCGGGTCGAGGCCCTCGAGAACCTCGATGGAACGGGCGTCGTAACTCATCCCAATCTCAGCGCGCAGCCTAGCGAAAGCGCGCGGCCCGCGCACGGGCCGCGCGCAATTTCGCGCCGTTCTGCCGTCCCGCGCCCTGCGCTCAGAGGCGCATGGGCATGACTACAGCCAGGCTCTCATCGTCATTGGCAGGCTTCAACTCCGCGGGGGAGTTCGGATCCTTCAACGCGAGGTGGACCTCCTTGGCATCGAGGGCCGTGAGGCAGTCCGTCAGGTACTTGGCATTGAAGCCAATGGCCAATGCCTCCCCGGTGAAGTCAATGTCCAGCTCTTCCCGCGCCTCGCCCACATCCGGGTTGCTTGACGAGATGGTGAGCTTGTTGGTCTCGAACTCCATCTTCACCGCCCGGCTGCGTTCGGCAGAGAGCAACGCCACCCGGCGCAACGCACTGCGAAGCGGCTCTGCGTTCAGCAGCAGCTTCACATCCGCGTTCTTCGGGATGACCTGCTGGTAGGCCGGGAACTCGCCCTCGACGAGGCGCATGCCGAGCTGCACATCGCCCTTGCGCGCGAGGCCACTGGAACCCTCGAAGCCGAGGTCAATCTCGTGGGCATCCTCCTCATCGGCCAGGCGCTTCAGCTCGGCCAGCCCCTTGCGCGGGATGATGACGCCCGAGGTGAGCGAACTCAGATCCTCGCCCAGCGCGCGCTCCACCATTGCCAGCCTGTGGCCGTCGGTGGCGACGAGGCGCAGGCGGTCGGTGTCCGGCACCACCTCGAGGAACACGCCGTTCAGGTTGTAACGCGTCTCATCCAGCGAGGCGGCGTAGAGCGTCCGCTCAATCATCTGGGAGAGAATGTGCGCGTGGATGCTGACGCCCTTGGCCGAGTCCATGTCCGCCGGTTCCTGCGGCTCGAAGCCCGGCAAGGTCGGGTATTCCTCGGCATCCGCTCCCGCCAGGGAGATGTTCGTGCGGTCGCACTTGATCTTCAGGTAGGAGTTCTGCGTGGTCTCCAGCACAATGGGCTCAGAGGGCAGCTCGCGCGCGATGTCGTAGAGCTTGCGCGCAGAGACGGCGATGCCGCCGTCCTTCTTCACCGACGCCTCGTGGCCGCTGCGGATGCTCACTTCGAGATCCGTCGCCGCCACTTCGAGCTTTCCCGTCTCCTTGTTCGCGCTCAGCAGAGCGCTCGAAAGGATGGGCATGGAGCTGCGCTTCTCGGCAACCGCTTGCAGGCGGCCCAACCCGCGCAGGAGTTCGTCGCGTTCGATCTGCAGCTTCATTTCTTTATTTCCCCCGTGTTGCAATTCAGAAGAGGCAGCCACAACAGCCGACATCCGACAAAGTGAAGCGAAACCCTTGCCGCTTCTACAAAAGCACCCGCGCCCGATGCGCGCGCCTTTTGTCGGATCTGCCCCTCCCCCGGTGATGAGTAGAGAATACACCATCGCAATGGCCATCCGCGACAGAAAAATGCAGCCGGAGTGAAATTTATCGTCGGTGGGGCGCCCCCGGGGGCGGGGGCTTGACGGCGGGCGGCGGCGTGGGGTAGGATGCCTGCGATGAAGCGAACCTATCAGCCGAGCCGCATTCGCCGCAAGCGGACTCACGGGTTTCGGGCGCGCATGAGCAGCCGTTCGGGCCGGGCCGTCCTCAAGAGCCGCCGCGCGAAGGGGCGCAAGCGCCTCTCTGTCTCCGTCGGCGTGAAGTAGCCGTGTTGCCGGAGGCGGGTTGCCCCGCAGGGAGTGCCGACCGCAGCGCAGCGCGCGGGGATGAGAAGCTCCGGCGGGCGGACAGGCTGCGCAGCTCCAAGGATTTCATCCGCGTGCGGCGCGCGGGCCGTCGGCACAGCAGCGCGCATTTTGTCGCGCAGATCGCGCCTTCCCGCTCTGCCACGGGCGCAACTGCGCAACCCGCCCGCGGGGGTCTCGGTTTGGCGGTGAGCCGCCGCGTCGGCAATGCCGTAGCGCGCAATCGCGTGAAGCGCCGGTTGCGCGAGTGGTATCGCCGCCGCCGGGCCGCCCTGCCTCCCGGGACCGATCTGGTTTTGATTGCGCGCCCCGGCGCTGCGCGGCTCAGCGCTGATGGCATCGCCCGGGAGCTAGCCGGACTGCTCCGGCGATGAGGCGCGCAATCTCTGCGCTGCTCGTCTTCGCCATTCGCTGCTATGCTGGCACCCTGTCCGCCGTCTTCGGCGGCCAGTGCCGCTTTGCGCCGAGTTGCTCGGCCTATGCGGCGGAGGCCATTGAGGCGCACGGCCCGCCGCGCGGCGTCATTCTGGCGGCCCGGCGCATCCTGCGCTGCCACCCATTCCACCCGGGCGGCTTCGACCCGGTTCCGCAATCCCACCAAAACACACATGGATCGTAATTTCGTCCTATTCATCGCCCTTTCCTTTGCGGTGCTCGCACTCTGGAATGTCTATATCCAGTCCACCGAGCCATCGCCCGCCCCAGCGCGCGAAACGCCGGTGGATTCCGGCGCACCCCCCGCCGCAGGCGGCGCAACCGGCCCCGCGCCGGGGGATGCCGCGCAACCCATCGGCGGCCCCGAATCGGCCGCCTCCTCCCCGCCGTCCGCCGCCGCTGGCCCGGTCCCCGCCCTCCCGGAAGAGCGGGTGACCATCTCCACCGGCCTTTTCGACGCCGTTTTCAGCAGCCGGGGGGGCGCACTGCTGCGCTGGGAGCTGCGCGGCTACGACGATCCCTCCCGCCCCGGCAGGCCGCCCGTCGACATCGCGACGCCCTCCTCCCGCTACCCCCTCTCCCTCGCCACACCGCTGCGCGGCCTCGGCCACGGCAATTTGTCCGCCCTCGATTACCGGGTCGAGCAGCCAACCCCCTGCCCCAGTGGCGGCGCGGCGCGGGACGAGCTGCGTTCCGCCGAAGGCTCGCAGGCCGAAACCTGCACCCTCGTCTTCCACCGGGAGGTGCTGGGCATACACATCCGCAAGACCTACATCTTCGACCTGCAGCGCTACCTGTTCCGGCTGCGGATCGAGATAGAGAACGGCTCCGCGCGCAGCCTGCGGCCGAGCTTCAACACCATTTGGCCGGCGCGCTCGCGCGAGAGCGACGATTTCAGCGAATTCACGCTGGCCGCCCACCAGGACGGCGACAACGAGGTTTTCGTCGTCGTGCCGCCATCGGGCTTTCTCTTCAGCGGCGGCGGCAGCGACGAGCCGCTGCAAATTGCCGGCGATGTGGACTGGGCTGGCGCTCACACCCGCTACTTCCTGGCCGCGCTGCTGCCGGACAACCCCCGCGAGGCCGTGGTGGCCTTCAACCCGGTGGAGGTGGAGCGCGAGGCGCTGCTTCAACTGCGCTTCCGCGAGGCAGAGATACCGCCGGGCGGCAGGCTGGATCGGGAGTTCCGCGTTTACCTGGGCCCCAAAGAGGCCGAGCGCCTGGAGCGCCCCGACCTGGCCGCCGCGCACCTGGACGAGGCGGTGCTGAAGGGCTGGTTCCCCGCCCTTACGCGCTTCTTCAATTGGGCGCTCACGGCGTCCTACGCCCTGGTGCCGAACTACGGCGTCGCCATTCTCATTATTACGCTGTTTGTGCGGCTGCTCATGGCGCCGCTGATGGCGCGGCAGATGAAGTCCATGAAGAAGCTCTCGGTGCTGCAGCCGCGCATCAAGGAGGTGCAGGCGCGCTACCCCAACGACCGCCAGAAGCAATCCGAGGCGATGATGTCCGTGTATCGGGAGGCCGGCATGAGTCCCTTCTCGATGTTCAGCGGCTGCCTGCCCATGCTGCTGCAGCTTCCGGTCTTCATCGGCTTCTACTACGCCCTGCAGGGCTCCATTCACCTGCGCCAGCAGCCCTTCTTCGGCTGGATTGACGACCTCTCCCAACCCGAGGCGCTGTTCACCATACCCGGCCTGGATTTGCCGGTGCGCGTGCTGCCGCTGCTGATGGGCGGCAGCATGGCGCTGCAGCAAAAGCTCACCCCCACGGCCATGGAGCCCGCCCAGGCGCGCATGATGCTGATCGTCATGCCCATTATGTTCACCGTGCTTTTCTACCAGTTCGCCAGCGGGCTGGTGCTCTACTGGTTCACCAGCACGCTGATTGGCCTCGGCCAGCAGCTCATTACCAACCGCATGCGCTGATTGCGCAACGTGGAAACGAGGAGACGCCATGTTCGACCCCAGATCTGAAGCCCGGGAATTCTTCGCAGACAGCACTGCCGCCGCCATTGCCGAGGCCTGCAGCTTCTTCGGCTGCTCGGAGGCCGACCTGACCACCGGCAGCCCCAGGGAGGCCGCCGGCCTGGGCGACCGCGCGCTGATTGTGGCCGTGCCCAGCGCCGCCCGCCGCCAGTCCCATTCGGCGGAGCGCGGCCGCGGCCCGCGCGGCTACGAGCGCGGCGCACCCCGGGAGCGCCGCGGCCGCAGCGAATCCCGCGAGCGCCCGCGCGGCGGGGGCAGGCGCGAGCGCGACGACCGCGGAGGCCGCCGCCGCCCACAATACGGCGATGAGCATGGCAGCGATGAGCGCGGGGAGGCGGTGCGCGGGGAAGCCGCGCCTGCATCTGCAGAGCCCTCGCTGGGCGCGCCCCAGGGCGAGCTGGGCCCCACCGGCGAGTTTGTGCGCGGCGCACTGGAGCGCATGGACCTCGGCCCCTTCCAGATTGGCCAGCGGGCCGAGCAGGGCCTGGATGTGATTTTGCTGGAAGGCCCCGCGGCCCGCGCGCTGGCCGCCGGGGGAGGCCGCGCCGTGGAGGCGCTGCAGCTTCTGGCAAACCAGGCCGCCCGCGTGCAGAGCGAGCAGGCCGGGCCGGAGGGCTCGTCCGCCCCCGCTGGCCCGCCCCGCCGCGTGGTGCTGGATGTGGAAGGCGACCGCGAAAAGCGCCAGGACTACCTGGCGCGGCTGGCCGAGCGCGCCTCTGAGCGCGCCCGCAGCAGCGGCCGCAGCGTGGCCCTGGACCCGATGAACAGCCAGGACCGCCGCAGCATCCACGAAGCCCTGCGCGGCGCACCCGGCATCGCCACCACCAGCATCGGCGAAGGCGACTACCGCCAGGTGCTCGTAGTCCCCGAAGCCGCCCCCGAGTTCGCCGACGCCCGCGCCCGCTCCGAATCCCTCCCCCCCCGCCTGAGCCCGCGCGGCAGGTAGCATTTCACGGGGAACACTTTGCAGAAGCGCCACATCACCGCCGAAGAGTTGCTGCGGGATTCCTTCGAGCTGGGCGCGCGGGTGATTGAGAGCGGCTTCCGCCCCAAATGGCTCGCCGCGATCTGGCGCGGCGGCGCGCCAGTGGGCATTGCCGTGCACGAGCTGTTGCAACACTGCGGAATCTGCGCCGACTACTTCGCCATCGGCACATCTTCCTATCGAGGCATGGGCAAGCGCGGCGGGGCCGTGGAGGTGCGCGGCTTGGGCGAAGTGGCCCGGCGCGTGCGCGCCACCGATGCCATGCTGATTGTGGACGACATCTACGACACCGGCCTGAGCGTTGCTGCGCTGCTGGACGAGCTGCAATCCCGGGCGGGAGACGACACACCGCGCGACATCCGCATCGCCGCCCCGTGGTTCAAGCCCTGCAACAACCGCACCCGCCGTGCCCCGGATTACCACATACACCAGACCGCCGATTGGCTGGTGTTTCCCCACGAAGTGCGGGGCCTCACCCCCGCCGAAATCGCCCAAAACAAGCCCACCCTCGCCCCCATACTCCACCGCCTCACCCCCTACACCGTGCCTGAGCGGGAGTAGAGGGTTCCATGGGGAACACACCGGCGAAACAAATTTCCAATCGCCTCACTGCACAGACACCAAGACAACTACTGCTGGCGGCGCAGAAGGCGTGTTAGCCATTGCAACATGGCCTCCTTCCGTTTCTCTTTCCGGATATGCCTCTGTTTCGTTTTGGCGATTGAGTCTCTGATAACCCGGTCTCGCTCTCGCAGTGCAACGTCCAATATCCGTTGCTGGTTTTCTTTGATTTTCTCTGGGTGCTTCGTGTCGTTGGGGGCCAATCCTCTAAACCAGTATGCACCGGGAATTCTGTATATCGGGATGCCAACCTCATTCCATATCTCCAATTCCCGTTTGAAATCATCGTCGGGGGCGTTTTTCGTGAAATCACACCGGCCATTGTGGCCATTGCACTTCTCGCACCTATTCTTGCCCACGAAATCGTGCCGTTTCAAATTCCATTGAAGGTCCTTGTCCACAAAATGACGCCATTCATCGGTTTCGATTCCGAGCACAGGCTCACCAGTCTTCGGATCAAGCAATGCGAAATCTAGGCGGCGGTGATCTCCCGGGCCCTCTGGGGTCGGTATCACAAGCTGGTAGATATGTGGCACACGCCTTTCCATGAGTATCTCCCAGAAGGATTTCTCTAGTGGACTTTTGAGCATTTCCCAAGCGGTTGTCTCATCGCCAGCACGCAGGGCAGGTTTGCGTTGATTCAGCAATTTTGCATCTTCAAATTCCCACACTGCCCACCCTTTCCACCCGTCATATCCCATTTCCCGAAGATCAATCCAACGCTTCCGCTCTCCTTCGATCCGCTCTTTGATACACAGTGGGGCGCGCATCCACAGCCACCTAGTTGCAACCCATACAACCGCTCCAGCCACAAGGGCGAAAAGGCCGTGTAGGCTGCGGTCAATGAATCGCGCAAAGACAACGCCCTGCTGAAAGACGCCGAGGGACAAGGCGACTGTGATTGCCGCCCAAATGAAGCTCGCCATCTTGCCTGATTGCTTTGCTGAATCTACTACTGAAGCTATATACCTATCGACCTCTTGGGGCAGATAGCTCTGGACACTAGGGTGGCGGCAGTTGATTCTGACCCAAAACCGGCGGCTCCAAAATTGGCGGCGTAGTGGTAGCCACAGCCATGTGACGAAGACAGGGAAAACGAGAACAGCGGAAAGCAACAGATACTCGAGGTTGGCTGTGAAGACTTCGACCCAATCGCCCAAGTGGAGCCGTACGCTGTCAAGCAGAGATGCGAGGTCAGCCATGGAAGCTCTCCTGGTGGTTACGGACGGGGGGGTTCCACGGGGAACACACCGCGCTGGGGCGGCGGGGCTGGCGCTGCCCCTACGGCATGGGCTTGGTGAAGCGCAGAGTCATGCGGTCGCTTTCGCCGATGGCGAGGTATTTGTCGCGGTCCTGGTCCTTCAGGCGCAGGACGGGGGGGAGGGTCCATACGCCTTTGGGGTGGTCGCGGGTGTCGCGGGGGTTGGCGTTGATATCGGAGCGCTCTTGCAGGCGGAAGCCGGCTTGTTCGGCCAACTGCACCAGGTAATCCTCCGGCACATAGCCCTGCTCTGTGCTGGTTTCTGCATCTGCGCCGGGCGCGGCGCGGTGCTGCACCACGCCCAAGGTGCCGCCCGGTCGCAGCACGCGGAAGAAGGCCCGGTAAATGCGCGGGGCCGCCCCGCGGCGAATCCAGTTGTGGCTGTTGCGGAAGGTCAGCACCATGTCCATGGAGCCTTCGGCCACTTCTTCCAGGTAGCGGGGCTTGCGCAGCAGGCGCTTGCGGGAGAAGGGCACCACGCGCACGCGGCCATAGGTGCCGGGGTCGCCGGTCAGCTTGTCGTTGTAGCTGCTGTAGTTGCCGCTGGAGGCGACGGTCAGCTCCCCCTTCTGCGCCAAAAACGGCGCGAGCACCTCGGTGTACCAGCCGCCGCCGGGGGCGATCTCCAGCACCCGCAGATTCTCTTGCAGGCCGAAGAAGCGCAGGGTCTCTGCCGGGTGGCGGTATTGGTCGCGGGCGGCGTTCTCTGCCGAGCGGTGATCGCCGGCCAGCGCCTCTTCCAAGTTCTGCGCGGCGGCGGCGGACGGGGTTGCGGCCCACAGCAGCCAGGGCAGCAAGGCCAAGGCGAAAAGGTTCCGGTTCCTCATGGCGCTTCCTCCTCGTTCAGTGATGCGGCGTGCGGGCGCAAACTAGCGAATCAGCAGATGGAACGGAATTACCAGCGCGGCGTAGATGAGCGGGGCGCACAGCAGGGCGCGGCGGATGAGCCAGGTTTGGCAGGCGTGAACCCGGCTGCGGTCAGCGTCCCCGCTGCCAGCGGCGGCGATGGAAAGCGTCAGCAGAATGATGGGGAGCGACAGAAAGACCGCGTGGCCGGAGGCGCTGTTTTGCAGCGCGGCGAATACCAGGGCGTGCTCGAAATGGCGGCCGGCATCGCTCTGCAGTGCCATGAACAGCGCATTGCCGCCGACATTGGAGCCGGTGGCGTAGCCGCTCAGCATGCCGAGCAGCGGCGCGGCGAAAGTAATCTCCGACGCGCTCAGGGCGACGAGCCGCGCGGCCAGATCTTCGAACAGGCCGCTGGCGCGGTGAAGTTGGGCGAAGACCACGAACAGCATGATGCCGGCCACCGGATAGGCGGCGCGCTTGACGCCGCCCAGGAAGACGCCGGGGTGACCGCGGTAAGCGGCCGACCACGCGCGCATCAGCAGGACGGTGAGAAAAATAAACACCCCCGGGCTGGTGAACACAAACAATTGGACACCGCCGCTTTCGAGGCTGAAGAGGCGTTGCAATGCGTCGTTGACTGCGGTGATTCGGGACAAGCCGATGAGCGCAATGAGCGCCAGATACGGGGCCAGCAGGCGCCACAGCGGCTGCGCGCTGCGGGTTTCGCCCGCGCCCGCCGCTGGCGCGGCAAGCAGGCCCGGCCCGCGCCGCAAAATTTCGGCGAGCAGCGCCAGCGCGGCGGTGGTGAAGCCGGCACAGACGCCGGCCAGTTCCGGGGTGGCGAAGGCGTTGTAGAAAACCAGGCAGCACGACAACACCCCACCGGCCAGCAGCGGGTAGAGCAGGTCGGGCGTTGAGCGCGAGTTTTTCTCGCGGCAAATGACGAATATCAGCAACCCCAGCGCCGGGAAAACCGCGAAACTCGTCCAACTGCTCATCACCGCCAACTCCCGCAACGGCGCGCCGGAAAGCTGCGCGCCGACCGAGGTGGCCAGCGCCAGCGTGCCCCACGGCATAATGTTCATGCTCAGCAGCGACAGCAGCAGCGCCTTTTTGAGGCTGAACAACCGCACCAGCACCGGCACCGTGAAAAACAGCGAGACCCCGAAGCCGGTCAGAGATTCGAGCATTGGTGCCACACCCAGAATAAGGATTGACGCCATCTTGACGCGCGACAGCCGCAGGCTTTCAATGCGCGCGCCGATGGCCGCCAAGGTGCCCGAGGCCTGCAGCAGCGCATTGAGAATTTGCCCCGGCACAATGACCAGGGCCACGGAAAGGGTCAGAATCAACACCACCGGCAGATCGGTCGAAAGCGCCGCGGCGAAATCCAGGGCGTAGCGCCGGTCCAGCCAAATGACCGCCAGCACCGCCGCGCTGCCGAGCAGGGAGCTCACCACCGCCCCCCGTTTCAGCACCAGGGCCGTTATCAGGACCAGCAGCGGAAGCGCGGGCAAGAAAGCGTCCATGGATGGTGTTCCCCGTGAAACATCGCCCGGTAGCGTTGCGCCTTCCCGGCGTGGTAAGAGATAGCGCGGGAGGGCAGGGGCGTGGAGTGGAACGGCGGCGGCGGCGCGGAGGGCGCGGGCGAGCGCGCCTGGGTGAGCGCAGTCGCCAATCAGAAGGGTGGAGTCGGCAAGACCACCACGGCGGTCAATCTGGCGGCCAGCCTGGCCGCGCTGGAGCGCGCCACGCTGCTGGTGGATCTGGATCCGCAGGCCAATGCCAGCAGCGCGCTGGGCGCCAGCGCCCCGGCGCGGCAAATCTACGATGTGCTCTCGGGCGCAGCCGGGCTGCGCGAGACCATCGCCGCCACCGGCATCGGCCACCTGCACCTGCTGCCCGCCAGCGGCGATCTGGCCGGGGCGGAAATCGAGCTGGTGACCGTGGCCGAGCGGGAGCATCGCTTCCGCAATGCGCTGGCCGAGGCGCTCCCCCTCTACGATTTCATCCTGGTGGATTGCCCGCCTTCCCTGGGTATGCTCACGCTAAACGCCCTTACAGCGGCCAATTCTGTGTTGATTCCCCTACAATGCGAATATTACGCCCTGGAAGGGCTGACCCGGCTGCTCGCCACCATCGAGCGCGTGCAGGCTACCTGGAACCCCGGCCTGGCCCGGGAGGGCATTGTCCTCACCATGGTGGACCACCGCGCCAACCTGAGCCGGCAGGTGGAGGACGAGGCGCGCCGCCATTTCGGCAGCGGCGGCGCGGGGGTCTTCGAGGCGGTGATTCCCCGCAATGTCCGCCTGAGCGAAGCGCCGAGCCACGGCCTGCCCATTCAGCTTTACGATGCGCAATCCCGGGGCGCGCTGGCTTACAGCCAGCTGGCGGTGGAGTTTTTGGCCCACCACCCGCGCCCTCCGCGCAATCCGCCGCCGCTGGCGAGCGCAACGCCAATGCAGCGATGAAGGGAGAAATGCCAATGGCGAGACGACGCAAGGCACTGGGCCGCGGCCTCGGCGCAATCTTTCCCGATGCGCCCGCCGCGAATGCGCCGCCCGCGCCGGGCGCGGCAGATGCGCATCGTAAAGCTGAATGGGCAGGCCGTGGCTCGGCGCTTCGCTCAGGCGG
>JAPPPQ010000018.1 GCA_028817435.1 Deltaproteobacteria bacterium | reverse complement strand
GGGCGCGCTGCGGCGGGCGGGGGCAGAGGCGGCGCTGCGGGAGGCAGTGGGCGCGGAGCGCCCGGCGGGCGCAGCCGCCGCCAGCGAAGACGCGCCCGTCGAAAACGGCGCAGCGCCCACCTCAACCGCTGCGCCCCGCGCGCCCGGTGCGCTCGGTGCGCCCGGCCCGGCGGCTGCATCCGCAGCGCCCGGCCCGGCCGGGGCGAGGGACACCTCGGTGCTGCGGCCGGCCAGGTGATCCACCAGCAGCCCGGGCGCTTCAATGGCAATGCCGGCCACCATGCCGAGCACAAAGCCCAGCGCCACCAGCAGCAGCGCGCCGCCCAGAGCGGCGGGCCAGCCGGAATCGCCGGCGCGGTTGCGGGCGCGCGCCATTACATACGCTCCGGCGCGCCCATGCCGAGCAGGCCGAGTCCGTTCGCCAGCACGGTGCGCACGGCCAAAGTGAGTCCGAGGCGCGCGCTGCGCTGCGCGGCATCGTCGCCCAGCACGCGGTGGCGCGCGGCGTCCTGCACATAGGGATTCCACAGCCCCGCCACCTCGCGCAGATAATAGGCGACATGATGGGGAGCGCGGGCTGCGGCGGCGCGCTCCACCACCTCGGGAAACTCCCCGAGCTTGCGGATCAGCTCCAGTTCCTCGGGCAGCGACAAGTGCCCGGCCTGCAGCTCGTCGGCGGCGGGCATGGCGATGCCGCGCTCCCGCGCCTGCCGCTCAATGCCATGGGTGCGCGCGTGGGCGTATTGCAGATAGAAGGCCGGGTTGCGCGTCCAATCGGTTTCGCGCGCCAGCCCCAGGTCGAAATCGAGATGGCTGCCGGCCCGCCGCTGCACCATGAAGAAGCGGAAGGCGTCGGGCGAAACGCCGGGGCTGTCCGGGCCGCCTTCCAGCAACTCATCAATGGTGACAAAGCTGGCGCGCCGCGTGGACTGCTTCACCGCCTTGCCGCCGGTAGAAAGGGTGACGAACTCGTGAAACAAAAACTCAATGCGCGCCGCATCGAGGCCCAGCGCAGCGATTCCCGCCTTCACATAGGGCCCCTGGTCTTTGTGGTCCGCTCCCTGCACATCCACCACCAGCTCGAAGCCGCGCCGCAGCTTCTCCCGGTGGTAGGCGATGTCGGGAAGCAGGTAGGTGCTCTCGCCGCCGCTCTTCACCAGCACGCGGTCGCGGGGCAGGCCCAGCGCCGTGGAGCACAGCCAGGTGGCGCCGTCTTCCTGGCGCACGCGCCCGGCGGCGCGCAGATCGTCGAGCACCGCCTCCACGCAGCCCTCCGCATAGAGGGCCTGCTCGTTGCTGAAGCGGTCGAAGTGCACGCCCAGGCGCTCCAGGGTGGCGCGGATTTCGCCGAAAATGCGCGCCTGGGCCTCGCGCCGGAAAATGCCGTCGCCGGGTTCCGCGGTCAGCGCGCCGCCGTGCTGCGCGCGCAACTCGGCGGCAATTTCGCCGATGTAATCGCCCTGGTAGCCGTCCCGGGGAAAGTGCACGGGCAGGCCGTCCAGCGTTTCGGGCCAGGGCAGGCTGTCATTGTCCAGCGCCTGCTGCGGCGGCGGGGCGGCGCGGCCGAGCTGCTCCAGGTAGCGCGCGCGGACGCTCTCGCCGAGCACGCGCATCTGCCGGCCCGCATCGTTGAAGTAATACTCGCGCTGCACCTTCCAGCCCGTGGCCTCGAAGAGCCGCGCCAGGCAGTCGCCGAGAATCGCCTGCCGCCCATGTCCCACGCTGAGCGGCCCGGTGGGGTTGGCCGAGACAAACTCTACCTGCACCGGCCTGCCGCCCCCCGCCTGCGAGCGCCCGTAGGACGGCCCTTCGGAGAGAATGCGCTGCAGCAGGCCGTGCCAGTTGCGCCCGGCCAGCCACAGGTTGACGAAGCCGGGGCCGGCCACCTCGGCGCGGGCTACGAGACCGCCGGCATCGCCCAGGTGCTCGATCAGCCCGGCGGCGAGCTCGCGCGGGGGGCGGCCCAGGCGCTTTGCCAGCAGCAGAGCGGCGTTGCAGGCGAAATCGCCGTGGGCGGCCTGGCGCGGCGCCTCCACTGCGAAATCCGGCAGCCCGGCCGCGCCGGGTTGCCCGCCCGACTCGGCCAGCAGCCGGGCGAGCGCCGCCTCAATGGCCCGGATGAGTTGCTCGCGCAATTCCGGCCTCAGGGCTTCCGCAGGCCGGGGGCGCCGGGATCCGAAAGGTGCACCAGCACCTCGCCGGGCCGGGCCAAGCCCAAATCCTGGCGGATCGCCGACTCGATGGCGAAGGCGTCCCCGCGCAGCCGGTCGCGCTGGGCGTCCAGTGCGGCGATGCGGCCGCGCAGCGCCTCAATGCGCTGCTGCGACGCGGAGAGATCCGCCCGCAGCCGCAGCCAGGTGCGCAGCCCCGCTTCGCTGTCCCAGGCAGCCACGCCCAGGGCCAACATCACGATGGCGAGCGCGATGCGGAAATTCCCCAGCTCCCCACCCCCCTGCTGTTGCGCCCGCCGTTATCGGGCGCGGGGGAGAATCATAACGATCTGCAGCGGACTCGGCGAGCAGGCGCCGCAGCCGCGCGCGGTATTCCGGCGCGTCCCAGCGGCGCGGCCCCACATAGCGCGCCACCAGCACGCCCCGCGCATCCACCAGAAAACTCTCGGGAAAGCGGAAAGTCTGGTAGCGCGCAGCGACCTGCTTGCCGGGGTCGAGCAGAATCGGGAAGCCCAGCGCCAGCCGCTCGCGGAAGGCTTCGACCTCTGCGCGGCCCGCATCCACCGACACCGCCAGCAGCTCGAAGCCCTCGGGCGCGAGCGCCTGCCACAGGCGCTGCATGGCCGGCATCTCTTCCTCGCAGGGCTTGCACCAGGTGGCCCAGAAGTTGACGAGCACCAGGCGCTGCCCCGGCGCCAGCAGGCCGCGCTCGCCGCCGGAGAGCGCGGGCAGCGAGAAATCCGGGGCGGGCTGGCCGGGGCGCAGCGGCGGCGGCGGGCGCTCGGCGGAAAACAGCGCCCATGCCGCGCCCAGCGCCAGCGCCGCGGCCAGCACCGGAGCGGCAAAACGCCCCACGGCCTATTCGGCGGCGGCAGGGGCCGCAACGGCAGCGGCGGCCGCCGCCGCCGGGGCGGGGATGGCCTCGCTGCGGTCCACCAGCTCGACGATGGAGAGCGGCGCGGCATCGCCCGTGCGCAGCCGCCGCTTCAGCACGCGGGTGTAGCCGCCCCGGCGCTCGGCATAGCGCGCCGCCAGCTCGCCGAAGAGCTTGGCCGCCACCGCCCTGCTGCGCAGCACCGCCAGAGCCTGACGGCGCGCGTGCAGGCTGCCGCGCTTGCCCAGGGTGATCATGCGGTCGGCGAGGCGGCGCAGCTCCCGGGCCCGGGCGTCGGTGGTCTCAATGCGCTCGTGCTCCAGCAGCGAGGTGACCATGTTGCGCAGCATCGCCTTGCGGTGCGCGCTGTCCCTGCCGAGCTTGCCGTGCCGCTTGCGGTGCCTCATGGCCTAGCCCTCGCGCTCGCGGGCGCGCTGTTCGAGCTCCTTCCGGGAGGGGAAACTCTCGATGGTCATGCCGAGCTGCAGCCCCATCTCTTCCAGCAGTTCCTTGATCTCGTTCAGCGACTTCCGCCCGAAGTTCTTGGTCTTCAGCATTTCGGAATCGGTGCGCTGCACCAGCTCGCCGATGTAGCGGATGTTGGCGTTCTGCAGGCAGTTTGCCGAGCGCACCGAGAGCTCCAGCTCGTCCACCGAGCGGAACAGGTGCGGGTTCATCGGCTCCGGCTCCTCCAGCACCGCGCTGGGGGATTCCTCGGGCTCATCGAAGTTGATGAAGATGCTGAGATGGTCTTTCAGAATCTTCGCGCCGTAGGCCACGGCATCCGCCGGTTCAACGGAGCCGTCGGTCCACACCTCGAGGTTGAGGCGGTCGAAATCGGTCTCGCGCCCCACCCGGGCCTGGGTCACCGTGTAGTTGACCTTGTGCACCGGCGAGAAGATCGAATCGATGGGGATGGTGCCGATGGGCATATCCGTGTACTTGTTCTTCTCGGCGGGGCGGTAGCCCTTGCCCTGGTCCACCGTGCACTGAACCTCCAGGTCCGCCTCGGCGGTCAGCGTTGCGATCTTGTGATCGGGGTTCATGATCTCAATGCTGGAATCGCCGCTCGCCAGATCGCCCGCGGTCAGCACGCCCTCGCCGGACTTGCGGAGCTGGACGAGCTTCGGACCCGGCACATGCATCCGCATCCGCACCTCTTTCAGGTTGAGCACGATGTCGCTCACATCCTCAATGACGCCGGGGATGGTGCTGAACTCGTGCTCCACGCCCTCGATCTTGAGCGAGGTAATGGCCGCGCCCTGCAGCGACGAGAGCAGCACGCGGCGCAGCGCGTTGCCCAGAGTCTGGCCGAAGCCCTGCTCGAAGGGCTCGCACCAGAAGCGGCCATAGCGCTCCCCGGACTCCTCCCCTTCGATTTCGAGGCGGCGCGGCCGGATGAGTTGGCGCCAGTTCTTTGCAATCAGATCCTGCTGCATTGGTTGGTCTCCACGCTCAGTAACGCGAGTAGAGCTCGACGATGAGCTGTTCGTCAATGGGCATGCCGATGTCTTCGCGGCTCGGCAGGGCCTTCACCGTGCCCTCGAAATCCTCTTTGGAAAGCTCGAGCCAGGAGGGCAGAGAGCCCTCGTCCAGCGTTTCCACAGCGCCCATGATGCGGGCGACTTCCTGCGACTTCGGGCGCACGGAGATCTTCATGCCCGGCTTCACCAGAAAGGAGGGAATTGTGGCCTTGCGGCCATTCACCAGGAAGTGCCCGTGCTTCACCAACTGCCGCGCCTCGCTGCGCGAGGTCGCAAAGCCCAGCCGGTAGGCGACATTGTCGAGGCGCCGTTCGAGCAGCGCCAGCAGATTCTCACCGGCGCGGCCCCGCATGCGCCCTGCCTTGTGCACGGTGGCGGAAAACTGCCGCTCGAGCAGCCCATACATGCGCTTCACCTTCTGCTTCTCGCGCAGCTGCACGCTGTAATCCGAGCTGTTCGGGCGGCCCTGGCCGTGCTGGCCGGGCGGGTAGCCGCGGCGATCCACCGCGCACTTCTCGCTGTTGCAGCGGTCGCCCTTCAGAAAGAGCTTCTGCCCTTCGCGCCGGCACAGGCGGCAGGCGGGGCCGAGGTATCGCGCCATGACTCTTTTCTCCTAGGCCCGGCGCCGCTTCGGCGCGCGGCAGCCGTTGTGCGGAACCGGCGTCACATCCCGGATCAGCGAAACCCGCAGTCCGGCGGCCTGCAGCGAGCGCAGCGCGGATTCGCGCCCGGAGCCGGGCCCCTTCACGAAAACCGAAATCGTGCGCAGGCCGTGCTCCATGGCCTTCTTCGCGCACTCTTCCGCCGCCACCTGCGCGGCAAAGGGCGTGCTCTTGCGCGAGCCCTTGAAGCCCTGCTGCCCGGCGCTGGACCAGGCCAGCACATCGCCGGACTGGTCGGTGATCGTGATGATGGTGTTGTTGAAGGTGGACTGAATGTGCGCAACCCCCGTTTGCACATTCTTCCTGGTCTTGCGTTTTGCGCCCTTTTTCACCATTTCGCCTACTTCTTCGTCGGGGCCTTCTTCTTGCCGGCCACGGTCTTGCGCGGTCCCCTGCGGGTTCGCGCGTTGGTGTGAGTGCGCTGGCCGCGCACCGGAAGGCCGCGCCGGTGGCGCAGGCCCCGGTAACAGCCGATATCCATCAGCAGTTTGACATTCTGCGACACCTCGCGCCGCAAATCGCCTTCCACCCGGAACTCGCGCTCGATGATCTCGCGCAGGCGCACCACCTCGCCCTCGCCGAGCAGGTCGGTGCGCGTGTCCGGGTCCACCCCGGCCTTGCCGCAGAGCTCCAGCGCCCGGGTGCGGCCGATTCCGTAGATGTAGGTGAGTGAGATGCACGCCCGCTTGTTGCGCGGCAGATCCACCCCTGCGATTCTCGCCATGCCCCTACCCCTGCCGCTGCTTGTGCTTCGGGTTTTCGCAGATCACCCGCACGACGCCGCGCCGCCGGATGATCCGGCACTTGTCACACATCTTCTTCACTGAGGATCGCACTTTCATGCGCAGATCGCCTCCTCGATTCGCTGGGCCACTTCCTCAACGCTGCCCCGGCCATCCACTTCGGCCAGGACCTCGCGGGCCCGGTAGTAGTCGAGCAGCGGCGCAGTCTTTTCGCGGTATTCCGCCATGCGCACGCGGATCGCCTGCTCGTTGTCATCGGAACGGCGCTCCAGATGCGCGCGCTTCAGCAGGCGCTGCACCAATTCGTCCTCGCCCACCGAAATGGTGATGCAGCGCTCAAGGCGCGCATTCAGCTTCCGCAACAGCGCGTCGAGGGCCTCGGCCTGGGCCACGGTGCGCGGAAAGCCGTCGAGAATGAAGCCCTGCTGCGCGTCGCGCTGCTCCAAACGCTCTTCGGTCACACCAATTACCACCTCGTCGGGCACCAGTTCGCCGGCGTCCATGTGGGCGCGGGCCCGGCGCCCCACCTCGGTGTCTGCCGCCACCGAGGCGCGCAGCATATCGCCGGTGGAGACCTGGGGCACGCCCAGGCGATCTGCCAAGCGCCGCGCCTGGGTGCCCTTGCCTGCGCCGGGCGGGCCGAAGATCAGCAGCCGCCGCGCGCTCACCGCCCCAGCCTCCCGCGCATGCGCGCCCCCTGAACGAAGCCCTCATACTGCCGCGAGAGCAGGTGGGCTTCGACCTGCGCCATCAGATCCATGCCCACGCCCACCACGATGAGCAGCGCCGTGCCGCCGAAGTAGAAGGGCACGCCGAAGGAATCCGAGAGATAGACCGGCACCAGGCAAATGGCCGAGACATAGACCGCCCCCACCAGCGTAATGCGCGAGAGCACGGTGTCTATGAAGGCCGCGGTGCTCTTGCCGGGCCGCACGCCGGGAATTGAGCCGCCCGAGCGGCGGATGTTGTCGGCCACATCGTCGGGGTTGATGAGAATGGCCGTGTAGAAGAAGGCGAAAAAGACGATCATCCCTACATAGATGCCGTTGTAGAGCAGGCCGCCCGGGAAGAGGTAGTCCTGGAAGATGCGGTTGACGGTGCCGCTGGCGTCGGTGAACTGCGCGACGGTGGTGGGGAAGATGAGCAGCGAGGAGGCGAAGATGGGCGGGATGACATTGGCCGTGTTTACGCGCAGCGGGAAATAGCTCATGCCCCCCTGGGTGACCTTGCGCCCTACGACGCGCCGCGCGTGCTGAATGGGAATGCGGCGCTGGCCGCGCTCGACGAACACCACAAAGCCGGTGAGCGCCACGATGAAGGCGAAGAGGAAGATCACCTCGAGCAGCGTGAACTGGTCGCTGCGCACCCGCTCGTAGAGCTGGCCCAGCGCGCCCGGGATGGTCACCAGAATGCCGGAGAAGATTACCAGCGAGATGCCGTTGCCAATGCCGCGCTCGGTGATCTGCTCGCCGAGCCACATGATGAAAGCCGTGCCCGCGGTGAGCGTGATGGCCGTCGTCAGCCGGAAGCTCCAGCCGGGATCCAGCACCGCGCCAGCGCCGAACTGCCCGTTCTCCAATGCGTAGGCCAACAGCATGCTCTGGAAGGCGGCCAGCACGATGGTGAAATAGCGGGTGTATTGGCTGATCTGCCGCTGCCCCCGCTCGCCTTCGCGCTTCAGCGCCTCGAGCGAGGGAATGACCACGGTGAGAAGCTGCATGATGATGGATGCGCTGATGTAGGGCATGATGCCGAGCGCAAAGATGGAGAGCTGCTCCAGCGCGCCGCCGCTGAAGATATTGAACAGCGTGAAGACGCTGCCCTCGAGCCCCTGGAAGGTCTGCCGGATCACATCGGCGTCAATGCCCGGCGTGGCGATCTTCGCGCCGACGCGATACACGGCGAGCATTCCCAGGGTGAACAGGATGCGGCGCTGCAGCTCCGGGATCCTGCCGATGTTCTGAATGCTGGAGCTCACGGCAGAAGCTCCACACTGCCGCCGGCGGATTCGATCTTTGCGCGCGCGCTGCCGCTGGCCCGGTGCACCTGGATGCGGAGCCCGGCGGGCGCGTCGCCTTCGCCGAGCAGCTTGACGCGGGACTTCCGGCGCACCAGGCCGCGCTCGGCGAGCTGCGCGGTGTCCACGCTGGCGCCTTCGCCGAAGACCGCCAGATCCCGGAGATTCACCACTTCGTATTCCCGGCGGTGGATGTTCACGAAGCCGCGCTTCGGCAGGCGCCGGGTGATGGGCATTTGCCCGCCTTCGAAGTGGCGCGAGGTGGGCCGGCCCGCCGAGCGCGTGCCCTGCCCCTTGACGCCGCGCCCGGCGTTCTTGTTGTGGCCCGAACCGGGGCCGCGCCCCACGCGCTTGCGGCGGCGGCGCGCACCCGGGTTCGGCTTGAGTTGGTCGAGCATGCTCAGGATGCCTCCACCTTCAGCAGGTGCGGAATCTTGCGGATCATGCCGCGCACCGAGGGGGTGTCCTCGATCTCCACGGTGTGGTGCATGCGGCGGATGCCGAGGCCGCGCAGAATCACGCGCTGCCGCCGGTTGTAGCCGATGGCGCTGCGCACCTGCGTCACCCGCAGCTTCTGCTTCTTGCTGCGCGCGCTCACCGGGCCAGCTCCGCCCGGCGCTGCTCCGGATCCCGAAGCTGCTGCAGCGCCATCAGGGTTGCCAACACCACATTGTGCGGGTTGTTGGTGCCGATGGTCTTGGTGAGCACATCCCGGATGCCCGCCGATTCCATCACGGCGCGAACGCCGCCGCCGGCAATCACGCCGGTGCCGGGGGAAGCCGGGCGCAGCAGCACGCGCCCCGCGCCGAAGCGCCCGACGGTCCCGTGGGGAATGGTCTGCTGCACCAGCGGCACGCGCAACAGGCTCTTGCGCGCCTTGTCCACGCCCTTGCGAATGGCCTCGGGCACCTCGCCCGCCTTGCCCATGCCCACGCCCACCACGCCGGCGCCGTCGCCGACCACAACCAGGGCGGTGAAGTTGAAGCGGCGCCCGCCCTTCACCACCTTGGCAACGCGGTTGATGTCCACCACGCGGTCGCTCAGATCGTAATCGTTCGCATTGAGCCTTTCGGCCTGACGCATTCTCATGAGCGCTCCATCAGAACTTGAGCCCGTTTTCGCGGGCGGTTTCGGCCAGCGCCTTTACGCGCCCGTGGTAAAGGAAGCCGTTGCGGTTGAAAACCACCGATTCGATCTGCTTCTCCCGGGCGAGTTCGGCAATGGCCCGGCCCACCCGGGCCGCGGCCTCGAGGTTACCCGTGGCGCCCGCGGCGGCGATCTCGCGGTTGCGGCTCGAAACCGCGCCCAGCGTGCGGCCGCTGGAGGGATCCACGAGTTGCGCGTAGATGTGCCGGGCGCTGCGATACACGGTGAGCCGCGGGCGCGCCGAGCGCCCGAGCTGCCGCACGACGCGCGCCTTGCGCGCCTCGAATGCCGCCCGCTTGCGGTTCCTGATCTTGCGCTTCATCTCTATCCCACCGCCGTCTTGCCGGCCTTGCGCCGGATCTGCTCGTCTGCGTAGCGGATGCCCTTGCCCTTGTAGGGTTCCGGCGGCCGCAGCTTGCGCAAATTGGCCGCGAACTGGCCGACCAACTGCCGGCTGCTGCCCCGCACCAGAATGCGCGTGTTCTCCTGCACGCTGACCTCAATGCCCTCGGGAATCTGCATTTCCACGGGATGCGAAAAGCCGATCAGCAACCGCAGGCTGCCGCCCCGGCTCTCGGCCCGGTAGCCCACGCCGCTGATTTCCAGTTCCTTGGCAAAGCCCTCGGTCACGCCGGTCACCATGTTCTGCACCAGCGCGCGGGCCAGCCCGTGCAGCGCCTTCGATTCCTTGCGGTCGTCGGGCCGCGCGAGACGCACCTGGCCCTCCGCCACCTCGCAGGAGATGCGCCGGGGCAGGCGCTCGCGCAGCGCGCCGCGCGGCCCCCGCACCTCGACGAACTCCCCGCCGGGCGCCACCTCGACGCCCTGCGGAATCACCACCGGCTTTCGCCCGATGCGCGACATCTACCAGACCTCGCAGAGCACTTCGCCGCCCACATTCTCTTCCCGCGCCCTGCGGTCGGAGACCACGCCCCGGGGCGTGGAGAGCACGGCGATGCCGAGCCCGTTGAGCACCTTCGGCACCTGTCCCGCGCCCACATAGACGCGGCGGCTCGGGCGCGAGACGCGCTGCAGGCCGTCCACAATCCACTCGCCCGCGCTGTTGTAGCGGAGCTTGATGCAGAGCACCGGCCTGCCCTCGCGCTCTTCCTGCGCGACGGCGTCCAGGTAGCCTTCGGCGACCATCACCTCGGCGATGGCGCGCTTGAGCTTCGAATCGCGGCAACGCACCTCGGCGTGGCCCGCGCGGCCCGCGTTGCGGATGCGCGTCAGCATGTCGGCGACGGGATCGGTCATCATGGCGCTACTCCCGGAAAGGCATGCCGAGATGGGCGAGCAGCGCCCGCGCCTCGGAGTCCGTGCCGGCGGTTGTGCAAATCGTCACATTCATTCCCGTGACCTTCTCCACCCGGTCGTAGTCCACCTCGGGGAAGATGATCTGCTCGCGGATGCCGAGCGTGTAGTTGCCGCGGCCATCGAAGGCCCGGGGCGAAACGCCGCGGAAATCGCGCACCCGCGGCAGGGCCACATTCACCAGGCGGTCGAAGAACTCCCACATGCGGCGCCCCCGCAGCGTGACCATGCAGCCGATGGGCTGGCCCTCGCGCAGCTTGAAGCTGGCGACGCTCTTCTTCGCCCGGCGCAAAATCGCCTTTTGCCCGGTGATGAGAGCCAACTCCTCGCTGGCGCGCTCCAGCAGCTTCGGGTTCTGCACCGCCTCGCCAATGCCCATGTTTACCGCGATCTTCTCAAAGGTGGGCGCCTGGTGCGGGTTCGTGTAGCCGAACTCGCTGGCCAGGCGGCTCTGCACCTCGCCCCGGTAGCGTTCCAACAGGCGGGGGCGCATTACAGCACCTCCGGAGCGAGGGAGATGATGCGCATGAAACGGCGTCCGCGCAACTCGCGCGCCACAGGGCCAAAGATGCGCGTGCCGATGGGCTCGCGCTGCTGGTCCAGCAGCACCGCGGCGTTGTCGTCGAAGCGAATGTAGGAGCCGTCCGGGCGCGAGAGCCCCTTGCGGGTGCGCACCACCACGGCGCGCCGCACCTCGCCCTTCTTGACGCGGGCGTTCGGAATCGCCTCTTTCACCGTCACCACAATCACATCTCCGATGGAAGCGTAACGCCGGCGCGTGCCGCCCAGCACGCGAATGCACAAGACCTTGCGAGCGCCGGAATTGTCCGCCACCTCCAGCGTCGATTCGGACTGGATCATCGCCCCTTCACCTCGTCCTGAACCCGCGAGGACTTCGACACCATCGCCTGCACCTTCCAGCGCTTGCGCTTGGAAATGGCGCGGTGCTCGATGATGCGAACCCGGTCGCCGACGCCGCAGTCATTCTGCTCGTCATGCGCCATGAAGCGGGAGTGGCGGCGGACATACTTGTGGTAGCGGGGATCCTTCACCAAGCGCTCCACCCGCACCACGACGGTCTTGTCCATCTGGTCGCTCACGACCACGCCCTCCAGAGTCCTCCGCTGTCCGCGCCGCTTCACTGGCTGGCTCCAGCGCGGCCCGCCTTGCGGCCGGCCGCGTCATGCGGGCGCTGGTCGCCCCGCTTCTCCCACAGAATGGTCTCGACCCGCGCAATGTCGCGCCGCAGCCTGCGCAACACCGCCGGCTTTTCGAGCTGGCCGGTGGCCTTCTTCACGCGGGCGTCGAAGAGCTCGCCCCGCAATTCTGCCGCCTTCGCCAACAGCTCCTTCTCCGAGAGCGCGTGCAGCTCGCTGGCCTTCATCACCACTCCTCCCGCACCACGAAGCGCGTCGGGACGGGCAGCTTGTGGGCCGCCAGCCGGAACGCCTCCTTCGCCACGGCGAGGGCGACGCCCTCCATTTCGTAGAGAACGCGCCCGGGCTTCACCACCGACACCCATTCCTCCGGGTTGCCCTTGCCCTTGCCCATGCGCGTCTCCGCCGGCTTCTTGGCGATGGGCTTGTCGGGAAAGATGCGAATCCAGATCTTCCCGCCGCGCTTGATGTAGCGGGTCATGGCGATGCGCGCGGCCTCGATCTGCCGCGCGGTGACGCGCCCCTTGCCCACTGCCTGCAGCCCGTATTCGCCGAAAGAGACCGCGCTGCCGCGATACGCCTTTCCGCGCATACGGCCCTTCTGAACCTTGCGGTGCTTGACCTTCTTCGGTTGCAGCATATCCGTCCTACCTCGCCAGGTCTTCCGGAGCGCGCTGGGAGAGCGCGCCTTCGCGCAGACTGCGGTCCGCCACATCGCCCTTGAAGACCCAGCAGCGGACGCCGATGACTCCGTAGGTGGTCTTCGCCTCGGCGACGCCGTAATCCACATTGGCGCGCAGCGTGTGCAAGGGCACGCGGCCCTCGGCGTAGCGCTCGCGGCGCCCCATCTCGGTGCCGCCCAGGCGGCCACCGCATTCCAGGCGGATGCCCTTGGCGCCGAATTTCATCGTGGAGGTCATGGCCTTCTTCATGGCGCGCCGGAAGGCCACGCGGCGCTCGAGCTGCAGCGCGATGTTCTCGGCCACCAGCTGCGCGTCCAATTCTGCCCGGCGCACCTCTTTCACATTGATGTAGATGCTGTGCGAGGTGTAATCCGCGAGCTTCTTGCGCAACGCCTCGATTTCCGCGCCGCGCTTGCCGATCAGAATGCCGGGGCGCGCCGTGTGAATGTTGACGGTGCACTTGTCGCTGACGCGCTCAATCACCACCTTGGAGATTCCCGCGTGGTAGAGCTTCTTCTTGACATGGTTGCGAATCTGGTGGTCCTCCAAGACCTGCTCGCCGTAGCGGCGGTCTTCGAACCAGTTCGACTTCCAGCCATAGAGCGTCCCCAGGCGAAAGCCGTAGGGATGGACCTTCTGCCCCACCTCAGTGTTCCTCCAACTCGACCGTGATGTGGCTCGTGCGCTTCTGAATCCAGTTGGCGCGCATTTGCGCGCGCGGGCGGATCCGCCACATGCTGGAGCCTTCGTCCACGGTGATTTTGCTGATGTAGAGGTTGTCAATGTCAATGCCCGCGCGCTCGTTCAGGTTCTTCTGCTCGGCCCCGGCCACGGCAGAGCGCAACAGCTTGGCGATGGGCTGCGCCACGCGCTTCGGCGAAAGCTCCAGCAGGGCGAGCGCCTCCTCCACCTGGCGGCCGCGCACCTGGTCCGCCACCAGCCGCGCCTTGCGCGCGCTCACGCGGTAGTTCATCAACTTGGCGCGCACCCCAGCCATCACCGCTTCACCTTCTTGTCCGAGGCATGGCCGGTGAACTTGCGGGTGGGCGCGAATTCGCCGAGGCGGTGCCCGACCATGTTCTCGGTCACATAGACGGGCATGAAGAGCTTGCCGTTGTGCACCTGGAAAGTGATGCCCACCATCTCCGGCGTGATCATCGAGCGCCGCGACCAGGTCTTGATCGCCTGCCGGCCGCCCGACTCCACCACCTGGCTCACCTTCTTCTGAAGGCTGGGATCCACGAAGGGGCCCTTCTTGAGCGAACGCGCCATTACTTCTTGCCCCGCCGCTTGACGATGTAGCGGCTCGACGGCTTGCCCTTGCGGCGCGTCTTGTGGCCCTTGGTGGGCTTGCCCCAGGGCGTGGTCGGATGGCGGCCGCCCGAGGACTTGCCCTCGCCGCCGCCGAGCGGGTGGTCCACCGGGTTCATGGCCACGCCGCGCACAATCGGGCGGCGGCCCAGCCAGCGCGAGCGGCCGGCCTTGCCCATGCGCACATTCTCGTGCTCCAGGTTGCCCACCTGTCCGATGGAGGCCATGCAGCGGATGTGCACCAGGCGCATTTCGCCGCTCGGCATGCGCAGCGTTGCGTAGTTGTTCTCGCGGGCCATGAGCTGCGCGCTGCCGCCGGCGGCGCGCACCAACTGCGCGCCCTTGCCCGGCTTCATCTCAATGGCGTGCACCACGGTGCCCAGCGGGATATCGGAAAGCGCCAGCGCGTTGCCCGCGCGAATCTCTGCGCCGGGGCCGGACATCACCTCATCGCCCACCTTCAGGCCGAGCGGGGAGAGGATGTAGCGCTTCTCGCCATCGCGGTAGTGCAACAGCGCGATGTTGGCGGAGCGGTTCGGATCGTATTCGATGGCCGCCACCCGCGCGGGCACGCCGTGCTTGTCGCGGCGGAAATCCACGCGGCGGTAGCGGCGCTTGTGGCCGCCGCCGCGCTGCCAAATCGTGATGCGGCCGTGGTTGTTGCGCCCGCCGCCCGCGCCCACCCGGCCCTCGACCAGGGAGCGCTCGGGGCGCGCCCGGGTGATCTCCGCGAAATCGGAGACGCTCATCTTGCGCCGCCCAGCGGAAGTCGGCTTGTAGTTGCGAATCGGCAAGTCTCTAGACTCCCTCGAAGAATTCGACCGACTGCCCTTCGTGAAGGGTGACGAGCGCCTTCTTCCATTCCGGCTTGCGCCCGGTGAAGCGGCCGAGCCGCCGCGACTTGCGCGGCATGCGCATGGTGCGCACCGCCTCCACCTGCACCTGAAAGAGGCTCTCGACGGCCTGCTTGACCTGGTGCTTGTTCGCGCGCGGATTCACGGCGAAGCTCACCACGCGGCGCTGCTCGCGGGCCAGCGTGCTCTTCTCGGTGACCAGCGGGCGCAGGATGATCTCGTGCATCTTCACGGCGCCACCTCCCCGGCGCCCAGGCGGCGGCCGATGAGTTCGAGCGCCTCCTGCGCGATTACCAGCCGCTCGTGGCGCAGAATGTCATACACATTGAGCCCGGCGGCGCGCAGCACGCCCACCTTGGGCAGGTTGCGGGCGGATTTCTCGAGCTGCAGATCGGCGGCGGGAATCACCAACAGCACCGAGTTGCCGGAGACGCCGAGGCCGTCGAGCATGGAGAGCACGCGCTTGGTGCGGTATTCGTCCAGAGACAGCCCCACGGCAATGGTGAGCGCGCCCTCGCTCTGGCGCAGAGAGAGCGCGCTGCACAGCGCGGCGCGGCGCACCTTCTTGGGCAGCTTGTGTGCGTGGCTGCGCGGCACCGGGCCGAAGACCACGCCGCCGCCGGCGTATTGCGGCGAGCGGATCGAACCCTGGCGGGCGCGGCCCGTGCCCTTTTGGCGATAGGGCTTGGCGCCGCCGCCCGAAACCGCCGCGCGGTTCCGGGTGGCGTGGGTGCCCGCCCGCCGGGCGGCGAGCTGCCGCCGCACTTCGGCGTGCAACAGATGCGGGCGCAGGTCCGCCTCGAAGACGGCGGGATCCAGCGCGACGGCGGGGCTGCGCCCGCCCTCCAGGTTGACCACCTTCGCCTTCGCCATCACTGCCCCGCTCCGTCCGTCACAGCTTGATCTCGATGTCCACGCCCGCCGCCAGCTCGAGCTTCATCAGCGCGTCCATGGTCTGCTGCGTCGGATCCAGAATGTCAATCAGGCGCTTGTGGGTGCGCATCTCAAACTGCTCCCGGGACTTCTTGTCAATGTGGGGGCCGCGCAACACCGTGAACTTGTTGATCGTCGCCGGCAGCGGGATCGGCCCCGCCACGCGCGCACCGGTGCGAATGGCCGTATCCACAATCTCCACGGCGCTCTGGTCGAGGAGCTTGTAGTCGTAGGCCTTCATCCGGATGCGGACCTTGGTCGCGATTTCCGCCACTTGCTCTGCGCCTTTCTACTCGACGATTTCCGAGACGACGCCGGCGCCCACCGTGCGTCCCCCCTCCCGAATCGCAAACCGAAGCTCCTTGTCCATCGCAATCGGCGTGATCAACTCCACCACCATCTCCACATTGTCTCCGGGCATCACCATCTCCGTCCCCTCAGGCAACGATGCCACCCCAGTCACATCCGTCGTCCGAAAGTAAAACTGAGGCCGATACCCCGTGAAAAACGGCGTGTGCCGGCCCCCCTCCTCCTTCTTCAACACATACGCCTGCGCCTTGAAACGCGTGTGCGGCGTGATCGTCCCGGGCTTCGCCAACACCTGGCCCCGCTCCACATCCTCCTTCCCCGTCCCCCGCAACAAACACCCCACATTGTCTCCGGCCTGACCCTCGTCCAAAATCTTCCGAAACATCTCCACCCCAGTCACCACCGTCTTCGAAGTCTCCCGAATCCCCACAATCTCAACCTCATCACTCGTGTGAACCACACCCTGCTCAATCCGGCCCGTCACCACCGTCCCGCGGCCCGTGATCGAAAACACATCCTCAATAGACATCAAAAACGGCTTGTCCAACACCCGCTCCGGCTCCGGAATCTTCGCGTCCAGCGCGCTCATCAACTCGTCAATGCAGCCATTCGCGGCTTCGTCCTCCGGATTCTCCAACGCACGCAGCGCGCTGCCGCGCACAATCGGAATCTCATCCCCAGGAAACTCGTAGCTGCTCAACAACTCCCGAACCTCCAACTCCACCAACTCCAGCAACTCCTCGTCGTCCACCTGATCCACCTTGTTCATGAACACCACGATGTGAGGCACATTCACCTGCCGCGCAAGCAACACATGCTCCCGCGTCTGCGGCATCGGCCCATCTGCCGCGCTCACCACCAAAATCGCCCCGTCCATCTGCGCCGCCCCCGTGATCATGTTCTTCACATAGTCCGCGTGGCCCGGACAGTCCACATGCGCGTAGTGACGGGCCTCCGTCTGATACTCCACATGCGCCGTCGCAATCGTGATCCCCCGCTCCCGCTCCTCCGGCGCCTTGTCAATCTCCTCAAAAGGCGTGAAGTCCGCAAGCCCCTTCTTCCCCTGACGCTGCGTGATCGCAGCCGTCAGCGTCGTCTTCCCGTGATCCACATGCCCAATCGTCCCCACATTCACATGGGGCTTCGTCCGCTCGAACTTCTCCTTCGCCATCGCTTCTTTCTCCTGCTCTTTGGCCAAACGCCCTTAGTAGCGCCGCACGATTCCACGGGCCGAGGCTTCCGGCGCTTCGGCGTAGTGGGAAAATTGCATGGTGTAGGTGGCCCGCCCCTGGCTCATGGAGCGCAGCGAGTTCACATAGCCGAACATTTGCGCGAGGGGAACCGTCGAGTGGATCGCCCGCGCCCCGGCCTGGGTGTCGAGGCCCGTGATGGCGCCGCGCCGCGCGTTCAGATCGCCCTGCACCACGCCCACGAATTCCTCGGGGGTCACCACCTCCACCGACATCACCGGTTCGAGCAGCAGCGGGTGGCCCCGGCGCAGCGCTTCGCGCATGGCAATGGAGCCGGCGATCTTGAAGGAGCGCTCGGAGGAATCGACCTCGTGGATGCGCCCGTCCACCAGCCGCACCTGCAGATCCACCACGGGGAAGCCCGCGAGCTCGCCGCTCTGGCAGGCTTCCTCGCAGCCCTGCCGCACCGCGGGAATGTATTCCCTCGGCACCGCGCCGCCCTTGACCGCGCTCTCGAACACAAAGCCGCTGCCCGGCTCGCCGGGCTCCACCTCGAGGCGCACCACGGCGTAATCGCCGGAACCACCGCTCTGCTTGATGTAGCTGCCTTCCGCCGCCGCCGCCTCGCGCAGCGTCTCCTTGTAGGCCACCTGCGGCTTGCCGACATTGGCGCTCACGCCGAACTCGCGGGCCAGCCGGTCGGTGAGGATTTCGAGGTGCAGCTCGCCCATGCCCGAGAGAATGGTCTGGCCGGTCTCCTCGTCCATGGAGACGCGGAAGGTGGGATCCTCGGCGGCGAGGCGCCCAAGGGAATGGGAGAGGCGCTCCATATCGGCCTGGGTCTTCGCCTCCACCGCAATGGAGATGACGGGATCGGGAAACTCAATGGCCTCGAGCAGAATGGGGTGCTGGGGATGGCAGAGCGTCTGCCCGGTGGCGACGCCCTTGAGTCCCACCACGGCGACGATATCTCCCGCGCAGGCCGAATCGAGTTCGCTGCGCTTGTTCGCGTGCATTTGCAGCAAGCGGCCGACGCGCTGCTTTTTGCCGGTGGCGGCGTTCAGCACCTGCCCGCCCGCCTCAATGCGGCCGGAATAGATTCGCACATAGGTGAGCTGCCCCACATGACGATCGCTGGCGACCTTGAAGGCGAGCGCGGCAAAGGGCTCGGCGGGATCGGCGCGGCGCGTGGCCTCGCCCTTGCCGCCGGGAATGCGGCCCGTCAGCGGCGGCACCTCGGAGGGCGAGGGCAGATAGTCCACCACGGCGTCGAGCAGCGGCTGCACGCCCTTGTTGCGGAAGGCAGAGCCGCAGAGCACCGGCACCACGCCGTGCTCCAGGGTCGCCCGGCGCAGGGCGCGCCGCACTTCTTCCGGCGCGAGCGCGCGGCCCTCCAGGTAACGGGTCATCAGATCCTCATCCACATCGGCGGCGGCTTCCAGGGCGGCCTCGCGGAATTCGGCGGCGAGCGCCTCGACTTCGCCGGGCACCTCTTCCTCGTGAAAGGAAGCGCCGAGATCTGCGCCGTCCCAGACTGTGGCCACGCCGCGCAACACATCCACCACGCCGCGAAAATCCTCGGCGCTGCCGATGGGCACATGCAACGGCAGCGGCTTCGCGCCGAGGCGCTCGCGCATCATGTCGAGCACGCGGGGCAGATCGGCCCCTGGGCGGTCCATCTTGTTGACGAAGGCAATGCGCGGCACGCGATACTTGTCCGCCTGCCGCCAGACCGTCTCGCTCTGGGGCTCGACGCCGCCCACGCCGCAGAACACCGCCACCGCTCCGTCCAGCACGCGCAGCGAGCGCTCCACCTCGACGGTGAAATCCACATGCCCCGGTGTGTCTATGATGTTGATGCGGTGGTCCTTCCAGAAGCAGGTGGTGGCGGCGGAGGTGATGGTGATGCCGCGCTCCTGCTCCTGCTCCATCCAGTCCATGGTTGCGGCTCCGTCGTGCACTTCGCCCATCTTGTAGTTCACGCCCGTGTAGTAGAGGACGCGCTCGGTGGTGGTGGTCTTGCCGGCGTCAATGTGCGCCATGATGCCGATGTTGCGCGTCCTCTCGAGCGGGGTCTGCCTGCCCATGGTTTCGACTCTGCGACTCGCGACTGCCGCCCGCCTACCAGCGGTAGTGGCTGAAGGCCTTGTTGGCCTCGGCCATGCGGTGCGTGTCTTCGCGCTTCTTCACTGCTTCGCCGCGCTCATTGGCCGCGTCTATCAGCTCGCCGGCCAGCTTGTCGCGCATGTTCTTGCCGGCGCGGCTGCGCGCCGAGCGAACCAGCCAGCGCATCGCCAGCGAGGAGGCGCGCTCGGGCCGCACTTCTACGGGCACCTGGTAGGTGGCGCCGCCCACGCGGCGCGACTTCACCTCGACGCGGGGCCGCACATTGTCGAGGGCGCGGCGGAACATGGCCAGCGGGTCGTTGCGGGTCTTCGATTCGATCTCGTCAAAAGCGCCGTAGAGGATTCGCTCGGCGACGCTCTTCTTGCCGTCCAGCATGACGATATTCACAAAGCGCGTGACCATGCGGTCGCCGAACTTGGGGTCCGGGCGGATCTCGCGCTTCGGGACTTCGCGTCGCCGGGGCATGACTACTTGGGCTTCTTGGCGCCGTATTTCGAGCGCCCCTGGTTGCGGCTCTCCACCGCAGCGGAATCGAGCGTGCCGCGCACAATGTGGTAGCGAACGCCCGGCAGGTCGGGGACCCGCCCCCCGCGCACCAGCACCACCGAGTGCTCCTGCAACGTGTGGCCGATGCCGGGGATGTAGGCGTTGACCTCGCGGCCGTTGGTGAGCCGCACCCGGGCCACCTTGCGCAGCGCCGAATTCGGCTTCTTCGGAGTCTTGGTGAAGACGCGAATGCACACGCCGCGGCGCTGGGGGCAGCCGAGCAGATCCGGAGACTTCGTCTTCTTCGCCTTGCGCCGGCGGCCCCGGCGCACGAGCTGTTGCACAGTCGGCATTCACTCTCCGCGTGGAACGCCCGGGCAACCCGGGCCGTGTCAAAAGCGAGAAAGCCCCCCTCGGCGTCGCCCGCAGGAGCGAGGAGGCCGGAGCGCTGCCCCCGCAAAATTCGCGGTGGGAGCCTCGGGTGGGTTTCCTCGCTCATCCGGGGCGGCCGCAGCGGGCTGCCCGGCTCTCCAAAACTCCGCGCATTCTTACGCGGTTTGCTGCTCCTGTCAACGCGCCTCTCCGGCGCTGTTCGCTAGCCCGGCAGATCCCCCAGGGGGCGATCCTCATCGAAGTCCTCGGACAAGGGCGGCAACGGGCGGGGCGGCGGCACCGGGGCATTGGCCGACGAGGTCTCGAACAGGCCGCCCGGGGCCTCCGATTCCTCCTGCCAGCCCTCGGGGGCCTCGATGCGAATGCCGAGATTCGTGTGGTGCGCCAAGCCCGTGCCCGCCGGAATCAGGCGGCCCATGATGACATTCTCCTTCAGCCCGTGGAGCTGGTCGGTGCGGCCCCAGACGGCCGCCTCGGTGAGCACCTTCGTGGTCTCCTGGAAGGAGGCCGCCGAGATGAAGGACTCGGTGGAGAGCGATGCCTTGGTGATGCCGAGCAGCAACGGCTCGCTGGTGGCGGGATCCTTGCGCGCGGCGCGCATTTCGGCGTTCACCCGGGCGAAGACGCCCTTGTCTACGGGCTCGCCCACCAGAAAGTCGGTGTCGCCGACATCCTGCACGCGCACCTTGCGGATCATCTGGCGGATGATGATCTCAATGTGCTTGTCGTTGATGCGCACGCCCTGCAGGCGATAGACCTCCTGCACCTCGTCCACCATCCACTTGGCGAGCTCCCACTCGCCCTCAATGCGCAGGATGTCGTGGGGATTGGCCGAGCCGTCCATGAGCGGATCGCCCTTGCGCACATGGTCGCCCTTGTGGACGCTCACATGCTTGCCCTTGGGAATCAGGTATTCGCGCTCTTCGGAAGCGTCGTCCGGGGCGACGAGCACGCGCCGCTTGCCGCGCGAATCGGGGCCGAAGGATACGATGCCGTCCACCTCGGTCACGATGGCGTGCTCTTTCGGCTTGCGCGCCTCGAAGAGCTCCACCACCCGCGGCAGGCCGCCGGTGATGTCCTTGGTCTTGGCCAGCTCGCGCGGCATCGTGGCGACGATGTCGCCCTCCACCACCTGCTCGCCCTCGTTGACGCGCAGCTCTGCGCCCACCGGCAAAAGCCCCTGGTAGCCGGGCGCATCGCCCTCGCCGAACACCGCCACCATGGGGCGCATCTCCGGATCCTTGGATTCGACGATCACCCGGGAGGAGAGTCCGGTGAAGTCGTCCACGCGCTCCTGCATCGTGGAGCCCTCGACGATGTCGGCGAACTTCACCGTGCCCCCCGACTCGGTGAGAATCGGATTGACGAAGGGATCCCACTTGCAGAGATCCTGCCCCTGCTTCACATGGCTGCCGTCCCCGACCAAAATCGAAGCGCCGTAGGCGACGGGGTAGCGCTCGCGCTCGCGCCCGCTGGCGTCGAAGATGCCGATTTCGCCGTTGCGGTTCATCGCAATGATGTTGCCCTCGCGGCCCTTCGCCGTGCGCAGGTTGGAGAAACGCACCTGGCCGTCGCTGCCGGCCTCGTGGTGGCTCTGCTCCACGCGCCGCTGCGCCGCGCCGCCGATGTGGAAGGTGCGCATGGTGAGCTGCGTGCCCGGTTCGCCAATGGACTGCGCCGCAATCACGCCGACGGCCTCGCCCATGTTCACCATCTCGCCGCGCGCGAGATCGCGCCCATAGCAGAGCACGCACACGCCGCGCTCCACCTCGCAGGTGAGCACCGAGCGGATCTTCACCTTCTCAATGCCGGCGTCCGAAATCCTGCGCACCCGGCTCTCGTCAATCTCGGCGCCAGCGGGAATCAACACCTCGCCCGTGACCGAATCCCGCACATCCTCCAAGGTCACCCGGCCGAGCACGCGCTCGCCCAGGCTCTCGATGATCTCGCCGCCTTCGACCAGCGATTCCATCTCAATGCCCGTTTCGGTGCCGCAATCCTCGGCCCGGACGATCACATCCTGCGCCACATCCACCAAACGCCGGGTGAGATAGCCCGAGCTGGCGGTCTTGAGCGCCGTATCTGCCAGGCCCTTGCGCGCGCCGTGGGTGGAAGTGAAGTATTGCGACACCGAGAGCCCTTCGCGGAAGTTCGCGGTGATGGGCGTTTCGAGAATCTCGCCCGAGGGTTTGGCCATCAGGCCGCGCATTCCCGCCAACTGGCGAATCTGCGGCGCCGAACCGCGCGCGCCGGAATCGGCCATCATGTAGATGGAATTGAAGCTGGGAACGCGGCGATCCTTGCCCTCCGCGTCCCGCACGATGTCCACCCCGAGATTGTCGAGCAACTGGCTGGCGATCTTCTCGGTGGCGTCGGCCCAAATGTCCACCACCTTGTTGTAGCGCTCGCCGCTGCTGATCAGGCCGTCGTGGTATTGGCTCTTGACCTCCTCCACCTGCCCGCGCGCCTCTTCGATGAAGCGCTCCTTGTCCGGCGGCACCGCCATGTCGTCCAGGCAGATTGAGAGGCCGGCCTTGGTGGCGAACTGGTAGCCGAGGGTGCGCAGCCGGTCGGCGAGAATCACCGTCGCCTTGTTGCCGAGACGGCGGTAGGCCTGGTCAATCAGCTCGCCGAGCGCCTTCTTGTCCATTACCTGGTTGATGATCTCGAAGGGAATTTCCCCTGGGACGATCTCCTTCAGCAACACGCGGCCTGTCGTCGTTTCCACCAGCTCGCCATCCATGCGCACCTTGATGCCGGCGTGGATTTCGAGTTCGGCGGCGTCATAGGCCACGCGCACCTCGTCGGGGTTTGCGAAGCGCATGCCCTCCCCGCGCGCGCCCGGACGCTCGCGCGTCATGTAGTAGCAGCCGAACACGATGTCCTGGCTCGGGTCAATGATCGGACGCCCGGTGGCGGGGCTCAGGATGTTGTTGGTGCTCATCATGAGCACGCGCGCCTCGACCTGCGCCTCGACGGAGAGCGGCACATGCACGGCCATCTGGTCGCCGTCGAAATCGGCGTTGAAGGCCTTGCAGACCAGCGGGTGCAACTGGATCGCCTTGCCGTCAATCAGCACGGGCTCAAATGCCTGGATGCCGAGGCGGTGCAGGGTGGGCGCCCGGTTCAGAATTACCGGATGCTCCTGGATCACCTCCGCGAGAATGTCCCAGACCTCGGGCCCCTCGAGCTCCACCATCTTTTTCGCGGCCTTGATGCTGCCCGCGTAGCCCCGCGCCTCGAGCTTCGAGAAGATGAAAGGCTTAAAGAGTTCGAGCGCCATGCGCGAAGGCAGCCCGCACTGGTGCAGGCGCAGTTCCGGCCCCGCCACAATCACCGCGCGGCCCGAGTAATCCACGCGCTTGCCGAGCAGGTTCTGCCGGAAGCGGCCGTTCTTGCCCTTGAGCAGGTCGGAGAGGCTCTTGAGCGGGCGCTTGCTGGGGCCGGTGATGGTGCGGCCGCGGCGGCCGTTGTCGAAGAGCGCGTCCACCGCCTCCTGCAACATGCGCTTCTCGTTGCGGACGATCACCTCCGGCGCGTTCAGCTCCTGCAGCCGCTTGAGCCGGTTGTTGCGGTTGATCACGCGGCGGTAGAGATCGTTCAGGTCGCTGGTGGCGAAACGCCCGCCGTCGAGGGGCACGAGCGGCCGCAGGTCCGGCGGGATCACGGGAATGATCTCGAGAATCATGTGTTCCGGCCGGTTGCCGCTCTCGCGGAAGGCGTCGAGAACCTTCAGGCGCTTGGCGAGCTTCTTGCGCTTGGCCTCGCTGGTGGCCTCCTTCATCTCGGCGCGCAGCACCTTGCTCTCCTCTTCCACATCGAGATTCTCGAGCATCTCGCGCACCGCTTCTGCGCCCATGCCGCAGGCGAAGCCGTCGCGGCCGAACTTCTCCCGCGCCTCTTCGAATTGCTCCTCGCTGAGCAGCTCGCCCACCTGCATATCCGTATCGCCGGGATCGGTCACCGCGTATGCCTCGAAGTAGAGCACCTTCTCGAGGTCGCGCAGGGTGAGATCGAGAATGTTCCCAATGCGCGAGGGCAGCGACTTCAGAAACCAGATGTGGGCCACCGGCGAGGCCAGCGTGATGTGCCCCATGCGCTCGCGCCGCACCTTCGACTGGATGACCTCGACGCCGCACTTCTCGCAGGTCACGCCGCGGTGCTTCATGCGCTTGTAGCGGCCGCAGTTGCACTCGTAGTCCTTGACCGGCCCGAAGATCTTGGCGCAGAACAGGCCGTCCCGCTCCGGCTTGAAGGTGCGGTAGTTGATGGTCTCCGGCTTCTTCACCTCGCCGTGAGACCACTCCTTGATCTTCTCCGGACTCGAAACCGAGATCCGAATCGCATGGATAGCGAGCGGAGACTTGGGCTTCTCAAAGAGGTTGTAGAGGTCGCGCAATTGATTTTCCCCCTACCGGTTAGTTGGTGTCGTCTTCGGGGAGCTCGACATTCAGGCCGAGCGCCTTCATTTCGTTGACGATGACATTGAAGGCTTCGGGCAGCCCCGGTTCGAGTTCGTTTTCGCCCTTGACGATGGACTCATATATGCGGGTGCGGCCGAGCACATCGTCGGATTTCACCGTCAGGAATTCCTGCAAGCTGAAGGCGGCGCCGTAGGCTTCCATCGCCCATACCTCCATTTCGCCGAGGCGCTGGCCGCCGAACAGCGCCTTGCCGCCCAGCGGCTGCTGGGTGACGAGGCTGTAGGGGCCCGTGCTGCGGGCGTGGAGCTTGTCGTCGGCCAGGTGGTGCAGTTTCATCATGTAGAGCACGCCGACGGTGATGTCGCCGTCAAAGGGCTCGCCGCTGCGGCCGTCGAAGAGCACCGTCTGGCCGCTGGCGGGCAGACCCGCGCGCTCGAGCTCGGCCCGGATCTCCCCTTCCTCCGCGCCGTCAAAGACCGCCGACGACATATGGATGCCGCCGCGCACATTTGCGGCGAGCGCGCGGATCTCGGCCGCCGGCGCGCGATCCAAGGCGCGGGAGATTTCCGGGTTGCCATACACCTCTTTCAGCTCTTCGCGCAGGGCGGCGGCGCTGACCTGCGGTGTGGCGGCAAAGGCGCTCACCCGCTCGCCGAGTCCGCGCGCCGCCCAGCCGAGATGCGTCTCCAAAATCTGCCCCACATTCATGCGCGAGGGCACGCCGAGCGGGCTCAGCACGACATCCACCGGCCTGCCATCGGCCAGGTAGGGCATATCCTCCTCGGGGAGGATGCGCGAGATCACGCCCTTGTTGCCGTGGCGCCCGGCCATCTTGTCGCCCACCGAGAGCTTGCGCTTGATGGCGACATGCACCTTCACCATCTTGAACACGCCCGGCGACAACTCGTCGCCCTTCTTCAGGCGCGACACCTTGGCGTCAAATGCCTCGCGGATGATGCGGGTCTGATCCTCCAACCCAGCCAAGATGCGGTTCACGCGCTTCTGCGTCGCGCCGTCGGTCACCTGGATATCGCGCCAGCGGCGCTTCGGCACGCTGGCGAGATTCTCGCGGGTGATGCGCTCGCCGGAATCGATCCAGACGCGGCCGCGCCGCTCGTCGGCGATGCGGTTCGCCAGCTTCCGGCCCAGCAGCGTTTCGGCGACCTTCTCCATGGTGTTGTCGGTGACGATGTCAATCTCGTCCGTCTGGTCCTTGCGCAGCCGGGTGATCTCGGCGTCTTCAATGGCGCGGGCGCGCTCGTCCTTTTCGACGCCGCGGCGAGAGAAGACCTGGGCGCCGATCACAATGCCCGAGACACCGGGCGGAACGCGCAGCGAGGTGTCGCGCACATCGTCGGCCTTCGTGCCGAAAATTGCGCGCAGCAGCCGCTCTTCCGGAGAGAGTTGTGTCTCGCCCTTCGGCGTGATCTTGCCCACCAGAATGTCCCGGTGCTTGACCTCGGCGCCAATGCGCACAATGCCCGATTCGTCGAGATCGTTCAGCGTCTCGTCCCGGATATTGGGAATGTCGCGGGTGATCTCCTCGCGCCCGAGCTTGGTCTCGCGGGCGGCGCACTCGAATTCCTCAATGTGCACCGAGGTGAAGAGGTCGTCCCGCACCATCTTCTCGGAGATGAGGATGGAATCCTCGAAGTTGTAACCGCCCCAGGGCATGAAGGCGACCAGCACATTGCGGCCCAGCGCCAATTCGCCCAAATCCGTGGCCTGGCCGTCTGCGATTACCTGCCCCCTCACCACCGGATCTCCGGTGCGCACGATGGGCTTCTGGTTGATGGCCGTGCTGTGGTTCGAGCGCTGGTATTTGACGAGGTTGATGATGTCCACATTCGATTCCTCGGCATCCCCCTCGTCGGGCTTGATCACAATGCGCCCCGCATCGGCGGCGACCACCCTGCCGTCGCGCTTGGCGATGACGGTGACGCCGGAATCGCGGGCCACCACGCTCTCCATGCCCGTGCCCACCAAGGGCGCATCGGTGCGCAGCAGCGGCACAGCCTGGCGCTGCATATTCGATCCCATCAGCGCGCGGTTCGCGTCGTCGTTCTCCAAAAAGGGAATCAGCGAGGCCGCCACCGAAACCAGTTGGTTCGGCGACACATCCATCATGTCCACCTCTTCGGCGGGCACCATCTGGAACTCGCCGCCCCGGCGGGCAATCACCATATCGTTGACGAAGCTGTTGGCCTCATCGAGGGGCGCGTTCGCCTGGGCGATGGTCTTGTCCTCTTCCCGAAGCGCCGTGAGATGCTCCGCCTTGTTCGCCACCTTCTTGTTCTTCACCTCGCGGTAGGGCGTTTCGATGAAGCCGTCATCGTTCACCCGCGCATAGGTGGAGAGCGAGGCAATGAGGCCGATGTTCGGCCCCTCCGGCGTCTCAATGGGGCAAATGCGGCCGTAGTGGGTCTGGTGCACATCGCGGACCTCGAAGCCCGCGCGTTCGCGGGTGAGCCCGCCCGGACCGAGGGCCGAGAGCCGGCGCTTGTGCGTCACCGCCGAGAGCGGATTCGTCTGATCCATGAACTGGGAGAGCTGGCTCGACCCGAAAAACTCCTTGATCACCGCCGAGACGGGCTTCGAGTTGATCAGGTCATGGGGCATGAGCGTCTCAATCTCCTGCAGCGACATACGCTCTCGGATCGCGCGCTCCATACGCACCAGGCCGATGCGATACTGGTTCTCCAGCAGCTCGCCGAGCACGCGCACCCGGCGGTTGCCGAGGTCGTCAATGTCGTCCACGCGCTTCTTCAGGTCGGAGCCGTTCTTCAATTCCACCAGGTATTTGACGGCTTCGAGAATGTCCTCCCGGCGCAAAATGCGCAGCTCGCCGAGGCGCTGCGTTTCCGGCGGAAGCTCCTCATCCGCCTTGACGCCCGGCGCGAGGGGCAGCTGCACCTGCAGCTCGCCGTCGAAGCCCAGCTTGTGGTTCATCTTCTGCCGGCCGACGCGGGAAAGGTCGTAACGCTCCTCGTTGAAGAACAGGTTGTGGAAGAGCTTGTTGGCCATGTCCAAGGTGGGCGGATCGCCGGGGCGCAGCCGCCGGTAGATTTCGATAATCGCCTCTTCCCGCGTCACCGTGCGGTCGGCGAGCAGCGTGTCGCGAATGGCCGAACCGGCGCCAAGCGGGTCGAGGTAGAGCAGCGGGAACTCTTGAATGCCGCGCGACTTCAATTCCTCGAAGCTGGCCATGGTGATCTCGTGGTTGCATTCGAGCAGCACCTCGCCGGTGTTCTCGTCCACAATGTCCACCGGCGCCACGCGCTTGACCGCGTCATCCCGGGTCAGATCCGAGATTTCCACCGGAATCCACTCAATGCCATCCTCGACGATGTTCCGCACGGCCTTGACCGTGAACTTGCGGTCCTTGCGAACCAGGACCTTGCCGCCGGAACTCTTCACCTCCCGGGTGCAACGCTGCCCGACGAGCAGCTCGGGATCCACCTTCTTCAGCAGATTGCGGCCGTCAACGCGGATCATTTCGGGCTGGTAGAAAATGCCCAGCAGTTCCTCCTCGGTGTAGCCGAGGGCCTTGAGCAGCACCGTCGCCAGGATCTTGCGGCGCCGGTCAATGCGCGCATAGACCAGGTCTTTGTGGTCGAACTCAATGTCGAGCCACGATCCCCGGTAGGGAATCACCCGACAGGAAAAGAGCTGCTTGCCGGCGGCGGAGAGCGTGGTCGAGGTGGAGGTGTCGTAGAAGATTCCCGGCGAGCGATGAAGCTGCGAGACAATCACCCGCTCGGTGCCGTTGATGATGAAGGTGCCGTTCTCGGTCATGATCGGGATCTCCCCGAAATAGACCTCCTGCTCCTTCACATCGCGCATGGTCTGCACGCCGTCGGCCTTGTCCCAGGCCACGAGGCGAATCGTGACCTTGAGGGGCGCCGCATAGGTCATGCCCCGCTGCAGACACTCCTGCACATCGTATTTGAATTCCTCGAGCGCGTAGCTCACGAACTCAAGGCGCGCCGTGTCATTGAAATCGTGGATCGGGAAGACCGAATGGAAGACGGACTGCAGCCCGATCCGGGGATCCCGCTTCTCCGGCTCAATCCCGCTCTGCAAGAAGCGGTCGAAGGACTTCTTCTGAATCTCAATCAGATTCGGCACCTCGAGGATTCGCGGAATCTTCGAGAATTCCTTGCGGATGCGAAGCGCGTTCTCGGAGAACTCGATTTGCGGCAAGAGATTCCTCCCGGGTTGGGGTGGGGTTGAACGGAGCGGCGCAGCGCGGCGGCGCTACTCGACCTTGACCTGCCCGCCGACGGCCTCAATCTGTTCCTTCAGTTTGTCGGACTCTTCCTTCGTGACGCCTTCCTTGATCGGCTTCGGCGCGCTCTCCACCAGATCCTTCGCCTCCTTCAGGCCCAGGCCGGTAATCGCGCGCACCTCCTTGATGACCTGGATCTTCTTGTCACCGGCAGAGGTCAGCACCACATTGAAGGAGTCCTTTTCCTCCGCCGCCGCCGCCGCGCCGTCCGCCCCCGGCGCCGCCACGGCAACGGGTGCAGCGGCGCTGACGCCCCACTTTTCCTCCAGAAGCTTCGACAGCTCCGCGGCCTCAAGCACGGTGAGTTCCGAGAGCTGCTCGGCAATTGCGTTGATGTCGGCCATTCCCTTCAACCTTCCTTTCGTCTCGTGATTCAAAACAGGCGGATTCCCTTCCGCCGGTTTGCGGAAAACTCAGACGCCGTCCTTTTGCAACTGCTCGTGGCGCGCCCCGGCCAGACGCGCAATCTGCGCGCCCGGCGCCTGCAACAGCACGGCGAGCTTCTGCGCCGGCGCCAGCAGCAACCCCACGAGCTGCCCGCGCAACTCGGAAAGGTTCGGCAGGGCGGCCAGCGCCGCCATTTCGACGGTGTCCACAGCGCGGTCGTCGAGCAGCCCCCCCTTGAGTTCGAAAATCTCGTGATCCTTGGCGAAGTTCACCAGGAGCTTCGTCAGGCCGAGGGGATCGCCGTAGCTGAGCGCCACGGCGATGGGGCCCTGGAAGTGCCCGCTGAGCGCCTCCACCGACAGGCCCGCTGCGGCGCGGCGCAGGATGGTGTTTTTGACGACGCGGTATTCGTGGCCCTTGCCCTCCGCGCGCAGCGCGCGCCGCAGCGTGTTCACCGACTGCACATCGAGGCCGCGGTAATCGGCCACGAGCACGCCATCGGCGCGCTGGAACTTCTCGCGCAGCTCTTCGGCGGCCTGTTGCTTCTGTGCGTAGCTCAGCATGCCAACCTCAGGCCGCCTGCACGGCCGATGACGGATCCACGCGGATGCCGGGGCCGGTAGTGGTCGTGAGCGAGAGCTTCCGCAGATAGGAGCCCTTGGCGGCGGCGGGCTTGGCCCGCACCACGGCGTCAATCAGCGCCCGGGCGTTATCGAGCAGCTTTCCCTTGTCGAAGGAGACCTTGCCGACCGAGGCGTGAACAATGCCCGCCTTGTCCACGCGATACTCGACCTTGCCGGCCTTGTTCTCGGCGACGGCGCGGCCGATGTCCTGGGTGACGGTGCCGAGCTTCGGATTCGGCATCAGCCCGCGCGGGCCGAGAATCTTTCCGAGCCGCCCCACCACGCTCATCAGGTCCGGCGTCGCAATCACGCGCTCGAAGTCGAGCCAACCCTCGTCCTGGATCTTCTTGGCGAGATCCTCGGCACCCACATAGTCTGCGCCCGCCTCGCGGGCCTCGGCCTCCTTCTCGCCCTTGGCGAAGGCGAGGATGCGCAGCGCGCGGCCCGTGCCGTGGGGCAGCACAATGGCGCCGCGCACCATCTGGTCCGCGTGCTTGGGGTCCACGCCCAGGTTCATGGCGATGTCCACGCTCTCGTCGAAGCCCGCGCGGGGCCAGCCCAGCAAAAGCTCGACGGCCTCGCTCAGGGGGTAGAGCTTCGAGCGCTCCACGCTCTCGAAGGCGCTGCGATAGCGCTTGCCCCGCTGCGGCATACTCAGGCCTCCACCACCAGGCCCATCGAACGCGCGGTGCCGGCGATGATGCGCGCGGCGGATTCCACATCGTTGGCGTTCAGGTCCTGCATTTTGGATGCGGCGATCTCCTCAATTTGCTTCTGCGTCACCTTGCCCACCTTGTTGCGGTTCGGCTCGCCCGAGCCCTTCTCGATTCCCGCGGCCTGTTTGAGCAGCACCGCCGCCGGCGGCGTGCGCAGTTCGAAGGTGAAGGAGCGGTCGGCGTAGATTGTGATGATCGCGGGGATGATGGTGCCCACCTGCTTCTGTGTCTGCGCGTTGAAGGCCTTGCAGAACTCCACGATGTTGACGCCGTGCTGCCCCAGCACCGGGCCCACCGGGGGGGCGGGATTCGCCTGCCCGGCGGGACACTGCAGCTTCACCACCGCCATCACCTGCTTCGCCATTCGATTTCTCTCCCTCTCTGGAGCTTCTCAGGCCTTCTCGACATGCATGTAGTCGAGCACCACGGGCGTGGCCCGCCCGAAGACCTGCACCATCACCCGCACCTTTTCCTTGTCCGGCAACACCTCGTCCACAAAGCCGGAGAAGTTTGCAAAAGGCCCGCTGATCACCCTCACGCTCTCACCCTCTTCGAAGAGGATCCTGGGCTTGGGTTTTTCGGCGCCCTCCTTCATCTGCTCCGTCATTTTGGCCACATCCTCATCCGGAATCGGAGGCGGCTGGTTTCCGCCGCCCACAAAGCCCGTGACCTTGGGCGTGTCGTTCACGATGTGCCAGGTTTCGTCCGTGAGGTTCATGTGGACGAGAATGTAGCCGGGAAAGAACTTGCGCTTGGAGGTGCGCTTCTCACCCTTCACCACCTCGACGACATTCTCCTCGGGAATCAGCACCTCGTCGAAATCTCCCTCGTGGCCGAAAGTCCGGGCGCGCTCAAGGAGCGACTGCTTGGCCTTCGCCTCCTGGCCAGAGTAGGTATGGACGATGTACCACTTCTTCGCCGGCATTGCGGTTTCCACGCTCAACCGAGCACCAGTTCCAGGACCTCGGAAAGTCCCAGATCAATCAGGCCCAGCACGGCAGTGAGGAACACGACGATGAAAACCACGCCGATGGTGCCTCCCATGTATTCCCTGCGCCCCGGCCAGGTGATCTTCCGGAACTCAGAGCGCACATCGAGCAGGTATTGCCGCCCGTCGCGGAACCAGACTGCCGGGTTCAACTCCAAGATGGTCCTCGTGTGTTCCAGGGAAAGTGGCAGGTGCGGAGGGAATCGAACCCCCAACCTCCGGATTTGGAGTCCGGTGCACTACCAATTGTGCTACGCACCTCCGCTCCCCTCTACTCGACGATTTCCGAGACGACGCCGGCGCCCACCGTGCGTCCTCCCTCCCGAATCGCAAACCGAAGCTCCTTGTCCATCGCAATCGGCGTGATCAACTCCACCACCATCTCCACATTGTCTCCGGGCATCACCATCTCCGTCCCCTCAGGCAACGATGCCACCCCAGTCACATCCGTCGTCCGAAAGTAAAACTGAGGCCGATACCCCGTGAAAAACGGCGTGTGCCGGCCCCCCTCCTCCTTCTTCAACACATACGCCTGCGCCTTGAAACGCGTGTGCGGCGTGATCGTCCCGGGCTTCGCCAACACCTGGCCCCGCTCCACATCCTCCTTCCCCGTCCCCCGCAACAAACACCCCACATTGTCTCCGGCCTGACCCTCGTCCAAAATCTTCCGAAACATCTCCACCCCAGTCACCACCGTCTTCGAAGTCTCCCGAATCCCCACAATCTCAACCTCATCACTCGTGTGAACCACACCCTGCTCAATCCGGCCCGTCACCACCGTCCCGCGGCCCGTGATCGAAAACACATCCTCAATAGACATCAAAAACGGCTTGTCCAACACCCGCTCCGGCTCCGGAATCTTCGCGTCCAGCGCGCTCATCAACTCGTCAATGCAGCCATTCGCGGCTTCGTCCTCCGGATTCTCCAACGCACGCAGCGCGCTGCCGCGCACAATCGGAATCTCATCCCCAGGAAACTCGTAGCTGCTCAACAACTCCCGAACCTCCAACTCCACCAACTCCAGCAACTCCTCGTCGTCCACCTGATCCACCTTGTTCATGAACACCACGATGTGAGGCACATTCACCTGCCGCGCAAGCAACACATGCTCCCGCGTCTGCGGCATCGGCCCATCTGCCGCGCTCACCACCAAAATCGCCCCGTCCATCTGCGCCGCCCCCGTGATCATGTTCTTCACATAGTCCGCGTGGCCCGGACAGTCCACATGCGCGTAGTGACGGGCCTCCGTCTGATACTCCACATGCGCCGTCGCAATCGTGATCCCCCGCTCCCGCTCCTCCGGCGCCTTGTCAATCTCCTCAAAAGGCGTGAAGTCCGCAAGCCCCTTCTTCCCCTGACGCTGCGTGATCGCAGCCGTCAGCGTCGTCTTCCCGTGATCCACATGCCCAATCGTCCCCACATTCACATGGGGCTTCGTCCGCTCGAACTTCTCCTTCGCCATCGCTTCCTCGCCTCTTTCGTGTTGGTGTGGAGCTCACGACCGGACTCGAACCGGTGACCTCGTCCTTACCAAGGACGTGCTCTACCGACTGAGCTACGTGAGCTGAAATGCCGGGCGGCTCGCTGCGTTGGAGCGGGAAACGGGACTCGAACCCGCGACCCCGAGCTTGGAAGGCTCGTGCTCTAGCCAACTGAGCTATTCCCGCCAATCTCATGCCCCGCCCCTGGTGGAGAGGGGAGGATTCGAACCTCCGAAGGCTGAGCCAGCGGATTTACAGTCCGCCCCGTTTGACCGCTTCGGTACCTCTCCAAGCTCGCGGAGCGCCCGCCCCGCTGAACCCCTTTCTCAAGGGCGAAAGAGACGCCTGACAATCCACCGCCGCGCCCGATTCGTCGCTTCCGCGCGCAATCGGCCGCAGCCCGGACTGCCTTCGACGCCCCTGTCTGTCTACTTGGCCGGGCCGAACCCCGCCCCGGCCACCCACTTTTCCGGCGGCCCAGTATAGCCGCTCCACCGCGCGCTGCCGCCTCCCGGACAACTCCCCCATGGAGCTGGCGATGGGACTCGAACCCGTAACCTGCGGATTACAAATCCGCCGCTCTACCCGTTGAGCTACGCCAGCGCGAGGCCGGCGCCAGAGTAGCGCCCCGCCGCGCCCCCGCAACCACCCGGGGCGGCCTTCAGGGCGGCGCGGCGTCCGCCGCCAGAGCCCGGCGGCGCAGGCGCTCGTAGAGCACCACGGCGGCGGCAGCGGCCACATTCAGCGATTCCACCCCGCCGGCCACGGGAATGCGCAGCCGCCAGTCCAGCCGCCGCAGCGTCCCTGGGCGCAGGCCGCGGCCCTCTGCGCCGAGGACGATCACCAAATCGCCCTGCCAGGCCCGGTCGGGGCTCTCGAAGAGCGGCTCCCCCGCCCCGGCATCCGCGCCGAGACACCAAAAGCCGCCGCGCTGCAACCCCTCGAGGGCGCGGACCAGGTTCGGCGCACGGCCCACCGGCAGATGCTCGATGGCCCCGGCGCTGGCCCGGCACACCGCGGGAGACAGGGGCGGCGCGCGGCGCGAGGTGAGCAACAGGCCCGAAGCCCCCGCCGCATCGGCGGCCCGGGCAATGGCGCCGACATTCTGCGGATCCTCCACCCCGTCCAGCGCCACCAGACAGCGCCCGCCGGGAGCGCCCGCCGCAGCCAATTCGTCCACACCAAGGACGGGCAGCGGCCCCGCCTCCAGCAGAGCGCCCTGGCTGCGCCGCCCGGCGCTGGCCGCCTCGAAGTCCGCAGCGGCAATCTGCTCCACCGGCGCGCCCGCCTCCCCGGCCAGAGCGGCCAGCGCCGCCCCTTCCCGGGAGAGCGGCGCGCGCAGCCGCAGCCGCAACAACCGCCGCCGCCGGGCCCGCAGCGCCTCCCGCACCGGGTGAATCCCGCTCAGCAACTCCACGGCGGACCGCGCCTGAATCCCACGGCCATCCTCTCAATATATCGCCGGGGCCGCAGCGGGCCCACCCGGAAGCCGCGCTTTGCTCGCTGGCTTGAAGTATGCTCCGCCTCATGCCGCAGCCGGGCAGCTTCAAAGTGGCGAGCCGGCACCGCTCTTTCGAGACCTCCCTCGATCCGGCGGTGCAGGGCAGGTTGCGCGTGAAGCGCACCGTCGAATCCCTGCGCGAGGAGATCCGCGACGAGGCCACCACCGTGCGCGCCCGGCGCATCTTCGAGCGGCCGCGCGAGCTGTTCCGCCTCGAGATCCAGAATCCCGATATGGGCTACCAGCGCACCACACTGCTCGACCGCGAGACACTCGACGCCCTGTGCAGCGAAGACGCCGTGCGCTGCCAACTCGATCCCCACCTGAACCCAACCGACTGAACTGCGCCCGGGTGGCGAAACTGGTAAACGCGGGCGACTTAAAATCGCCTGGCTACGGCCATTGCAGGTTCGAATCCTGCCCCGGGCACAAAAAAACAGCCCGCGCGCCCCCAAGCCGGGGAACGCGCGGGCCTGGCTTCCGCCTAGTGAACCGCAATCGGCACCTGCCGCGGCTTCAGCTTCTCGCTCTTCGGCACCGTGACCCGCAACACGCCGTCGCGGAAGGCCGCGTCAATGTGATCCACCTGCACATCGTCGCGGAAGGCGATGGCGCGGCCGAAGCGGCCCGAGGCGCGCTCCTGCCGGAAGTAGCGCGCGTCGCTCTGCAGCGCCTCGCGCTCGCCGCGGATTTGCAGCACGCCGTTGGCGAACTCCACCTCCACATCCTCCTGCTCAATGCCCGGCAAATCGGCGATCACCTCGTAGCGGTCGGGGTGCTCGATCAGGTCCACAGCCGGCCGGAACGGATGCGCCACCTGCGCCTCGTCGTCGAAGTCGGCGAAGAAGCGGTCGAGCAAACTGGGAACGAGTTGGCTTCGCATGGGATGTCCCTCCTTCGCCGCTACTTCTAAGCACACCCCCGGCCCCGTCAAGCGCGCGGCAGCACCGCGGGGGCGTCAGCGGCGCCAGAAGGCGGGCACGAACAGCACGAGCACGGTGAAAATCTCGAGCCGCCCCGCCAGCATGGCCAGGGAGAGCAGCAGCTTCAGCCAGGCTGGAAAGTGGCCGAAGTCGCCGGCGGGGCCGATTTCGCCGAGGCCGGGGCCGATGTTGCCCACCATGGAGAGGCCGGTGCTGAGCGCGGTCAGCACATCGTAGCCCGCAGCGCCGACGATCAGCGCCACAAAAAAGGCCACCAGCGCATAGGCCACCAGAAACACGGCGACACCGGCGACCACTTCCTCCGCCACCGGGCGGCCGGCGTGGTGCACCGGCTGCACCAGGTGCGGGTGCAGAATGCGCGCCAGCGCGCCGCGCAGCTTGTGCCAGGAGAGCATTACGCGCAGCGTTTTGATTCCGCCGCTGGTGGAGCCCGCCATGCCGCCCAGCGCCATCAGCGGCAGCACCAGAAACAGCGCGAACTGCGGCCAGCGCGCGTAATCCGCGGTGGTGTAGCCCGTGGTGGTGAGCAGCGAAATCACCTGGAAGACCGCGGCGCGCAGCGGAGGCCGGGGTTCCACCGCCCACGCCGACAGCGCCCAGAACATGGCGAGGCAAAACAGCGCCGCCAAAATTGCAAAAGCGTGCAGTTCCGAATTGCGCAGCACCGCCCGGAAGCGCCCGGTGAGCCACTGGTAGTGCAGCGCAAAGCTCACGCCGCCCAGCGCCATGCAGGCGATTACCACCCACTGCACCGCCGGCGCAAAAGCGCCGATGGATTGATTGCGCGTCGAGAAACCGGCGGTGGAAATGCTGGTGAAGGCGTGGCAGAGCGCGTCGAAAGCGGACATTCCCGCACCCCACAGCGCCAGAAAAGCCGCGGCCGTGAAGCCCACATAAACCAGCCACAGGCGGCGCGCGGTATCCGCCACGCGGGGCGTGAGCTTGTCGTGCATGGGACCCGGCGCTTCGGCGCGAAACAACTGCATGCCGCCAATGCCCAGCAGCGGCAAAATGGCGATGGTGAAGACGATGATGCCCATGCCGCCGATCCACTGACTCATCGAACGCCACAACAGCAGCGAGGCGGGCAGCGCCTCAATATCGCCCAGCACCGTCGCGCCGGTGGTGGTGAAGCCCGAGGTGGATTCGAAGATCGCATCCGCCAGCGAAAGCTGCCCCGCTAACCAGTAGGGCAGCGCGCCGAACACCGAGGCCAGCATCCAGCCGCCCGCCACCACCAGAAAGGCGTCGCGGGTGCGCAGCCGCCGGGGCGCGCCTCGCGCGCCGAACATGGCCGCGAGCCCCGCCAGCAGCGCCACCGCGGCCGAGAGCAAAAAGGCCGCGCCCGCGCCGCCGCCAAGCCCCGCCATCAGCAGCGGCGCGCCCTGCAACAGCCCCAGGCCCAGCAGCAGCCAGCCGAAAATCTCGAGATCCAACCGCAGGTTCACGCCGCGCCCCTTTGCCCCAAGCATCGCCCATCCGGCCCCAACCTCTTGGGGGCGGACATGATACATTTCCGGGATGAGCGGCGGCGCAGAGCATCCGCAGCAGAGCCCGGCCCCGGCCCCGGCGAGCCTGGCGGCCGCCCTCGGAAACGAACACTACCGGGGCCACGGCTTCGCGTGGATTTTCCTGCTGCTGATGGGCGCGCTCAACCTGTTTCGGGGCGCCACTCATTTGTTCCGCCCGGACGGCGGCGCGGCGAGCATTGCCGGGATTGACCTGAGCCTGAACGGCGCCGTGATTTTGTCGCTCTTTGCGGCGATGGGCCTTGGGCAATTGCTGATGGCGGGCATTGATTTCGCCGTGGCGCTGCGCTTCCGGCGGCTCGTCCCGCTCGTGACCGGCTACCACCTGCTGCATCAGCTTGGCGCAGCCATCATTTTGTGGTGGTGGCGCCCGCTGCCCGTCGAGGCACCCGGCAAATTTGGCGCCGTGCTGCTGCTGCCGGTTGCGCTGCTCGCCTTTTTCGCAGCGGCGCGCAAGCGCCCGGCCCGGGTGACGCAGTAGTCGAGCTCGCCTTCACCGGCAGCCCGCTGGATCGCCTCGACTTCCGGCGGCGCGATGCAGACTGGCTGCGCGAGCGCCTCGCCGACGCCGACGCCCGCATCCTCCCCGTCTGGCGCCTCGCCGTGCTGATGCGCAGCGCCGACGCCGCGCAACCGGAAGCGGCGCAATCCGTGCAAGCGGCCGCGGCCAACGCGGCGCAATCCGCCTCGGCTCAAGCGGCGCCCGGCGCGGCGCAATCCGCCTCGGCTCAAGCGGCGCCCGGCGCGGCGCAATCCGCCCCGGCGGCGCAGTCTCCGCGCCTGGCCTGGGCCACGCCGGCGCTGCTGGAAGGCCACACCGGGCCGCCGCCCATACTGCTCGGCGCGGCCGGGGGCGCGGCGCACTTTGCGCTGGACATCTCGCAATCCGGCGATCCCCTGAACGAATACGGCTGGCAGGGCGCGGCCGAGTTTCCGGATTTGCGCGCCGCGGCGGGGTTGCTGCCGCCCGGCGAAGCCGCCATCGCCGCACAGGCGCGCCACCTGACGGACTGGCACGCGCGCCACCGCCACTGCCCCGGCTGCGGCGGCGCCACCACCCCCGTGCAGGCCGGCTGGTCGCGCCGCTGCCCCGAATGCAGCGCGCTGCACTTTCCACGCACCGATCCCGTCGTCATTGCCGTGGTGACCGACGGCGCGCGCTGCCTGCTCGGCAGACAATCCGGCTGGCCGCGCAATCTCTACTCCGCGCTGGCCGGCTTCGTCGAGCCCGGAGAAAGCGTGGAAGAAGCCGTCGCCCGGGAAGTGCGCGAAGAATCCGGCGTGCGCGTGCACCGCGTCCGCTACCTGGCCTCGCAGCCCTGGCCCTTCCCCGCCTCGCTCATGCTCGGCTGCCACGCCGAAGCCACCAGCACCGCACTGCGCGTGGACAACACCGAACTCGAAGACGCGCGCTGGTTCCCCCGCTCCGAAATCCGCAGCGCCCTCCACGCCCCCACCCCCACCCTCACCCTCCCCCCACCCGTCGCCATCGCCCACCACCTGATCAAAACCTGGGCGGAGCAGTAAAGGTCGCCACACCGGGGGCGTGCAGTTGCAGTTGCTGGTGGTAGAGGGCCAGCATTTTGGCGTCGAAGCAGGCGAAGGTGATTTGCAGGCTGGGGGCGGCGTGGGCGCGGCAGGTTTGCACGGCGATGGTGGCGGCCTGCGCTGGCGGGTAGCCGTAGACGCCGCAGCTGATGGCGGGGAAGGCGATGTGGCGCAGCGCGTGTTCGGCGGCCAAAAGCAGGCAATTTTCGTAGCAGGCCGCCAGCAGTTCGGGCTCGCCGCGCGCGCCGCCCTGCCAGACGGGGCCGACGGTGTGAATCACATAGCGCGCCGGCAGCCGGTGGCCTGCGCTGAGCCGCGCCTCGCCGGTGGGGCAGCCGCCAATGCTGCGGCACTCCTCCAGCAGGCCCGGCCCCGCGGCGCGGTGGATGGCGCCGTCCACTCCGCCGCCGCCGAGCAGCGACTCATTCGCCGCATTGACGATGGCGTCCACCGCCAACGCCGTGATGTCGCCCCGGATCGCCTGCCACTTCACCGCGCCCTCCCCCTTACCTCACTCACCGCCGCCCCTCCGCCGTGCCCCGCGCACTTGCCGCGCCCGAATTTATCGCAGGCCCTTTGACACCCGGGCGCTTTCGGCGCACGATGGGGGGATGGGACGCATGGACGGCAAGGTGGTGGTGGTGGCCGGGGGGTCGAGCGGCTTCGGAGAGGCGGCGGCGCGGCGCTTTCTGGCAGAGGGCGCGCGGGTAATGCTGGCGGCCCGGGGCGGGGAGAAGCTGCGCGAGGTGGCGCAGGCGCTCGCCGCAGAGGCCCCGCCCGGCGGCGCGCACCAGCCCGGCGGCGGCGGCGCATCCCACTCTGGCGGCGCATCCCACCCCGGCGGCGGCGCGGCAGGCGGGGCCATTGCGGCGCAGCCCTGCGACATCACAGATTGGGCGCAGTGCCAGGCGCTGGCAGAGGCGGCGCTGGCGCGCTTCGGGCGGCTCGATGCGGCGGTGAACTCCGCTGGTTACGAGGACAACGCGCCAGTGGCAGAGCTCGAGCCCGCCCGCGTGGAGAAGATGGTGGCGGTGCAATTCACCGGCGCGCTCTACTTCATCCAGCACATGGCAAAGGCCATGGCGCAGGGCGGCGGCGGCTCCATCATCACCGTCTCCTCGCTCACCGCCACGCTGGTGGCCGAGGGCTATGCGCCCTACGCCGGCGCCAAGGCGGGCATCAACCACGCCTCGCGCATTGCGGCTTCAGAGTTCGGCCCGCAGCGGGTGCGCGTGAATGTCATCTCGCCCACCACGGTGGAAACGCCCATGATCGCCGCGCTCTTCGCCACGCCGGGCGTCCGCGAGGCGATGATTGCCGAAACCCCGCTGGGCGAGCTGCCCGGCGTGGAGGATGTAGCCGACCTGCTGCTGTTTCTGGCCAGCGGCGAATCGGCCTTCATCACCGGCGAGAACATTCACATAGACGGCGGCGGCGCGCTGCGGCGCCTGCCGCGCCGGGCAGAGATGCTGCGCAGTATGCAGCAGGCGGCGCAATCCGCCGCGCCGCGGCCGCAGGGGCAACCGCAGGCGAAGGGAACGGGCGCATGAGGGCGGCGCTGGTCACCGGGCGGCGCAGCATTGAGCACCGCGAGTTTCCCGAGCCGCAGCCCTCGCCGGGGCGGGCGGTGGTGCAAATCGGCTACTGCGGCATCTGCGGCACCGATCTCGAGCCCTGGCTGAGCGGCGAGCCCTACAACCCCGCCATTTGCGGCCACGAGTGGATGGGAGAAGTCTCCGCCGTGCCGGCGGATGTGAAGCATGTGCGCGAGGGCGACCGCGTCGGCATTGGCATTGCCGGCGCCTGCGGGCGCTGCGACGCCTGCCGCGCCGGCCACAGCGCCTACTGCGAGCCCGCCTTCGCCGGGCTGGTGGGCATGGGGCCCCTGGCCGCGCCCCACGGCGGCTTCGCGCCGGCCATTGCCATAGACGCCGGCCGCATCTACCGGGTGCAGGACGGCGTCTCTGACGAGGCCGCCGCCATGCTGGAGCCCGCCACCGTGGCGCTGCACGCCATTCGCCGCGCGCAGCTGCCCGTGGGCGCGGGCTGTGTCGTCCTCGGCGCAGGCCCCATCGGCCTGCTGACCCTGCAGTGCGCCCTGGCAGCCGGCGCAGGCGCCGTGCTGGTCATTGAGCCGCACCCCGCGCGCCGCCGCAAAGCCCTGGAACTCGGCGCGTGCACCGCGCTGGATCCTTCAAGCCCCGCGAGCGAAGCGAGCGACGGCGAAGCGAGCGGCGAGGCGCTGGCCGAGGGCGTTCGCGCCGTCTTCGGGGCGGTGGGGCCGGATGTGGTGTTCGACTGCGCGGGCCTGCCCTCCACCATTCAGCAGAGCGCCGATTTGGTGCGCCGGGGCGGGGTGGTTTCGCTGGTCGGCCTTTCCGCCCACCCGGCGCAAATTCAGCCCGGCGCATGGCTGGCCAGGGAGGTGACCATGGTCGCCTCGCTGGCCTATCTGCCGGAAGAATTCGAGGTGACCATGGGGTTGGTGCAGGATGGGCGGCTGCGCTGCGAGCCGCTGCTCACCTCCCGCGCCCCTTTGGACGGAATCCAGGACGCCTTCGAGCGGCTGCACAGCAGCCCGGAAGAGATCAAAATTCTGGTGCGCCCCCGGACAGGCGGCTGAACGAAAGGAGACTCATTGGCCCGGCCCTTCCGCTTTGCGGTGCAGTCCTACAACGCCAGTTCGGCGGCAGAGTGGCGCGAGCGCGCCCGGCAGGCCGAGGATCTCGGCTACTCGGCCCTGCACCTGGCCGACCACTATGTGGGGCCGGGGCGCGTGGTGGAGCAGACCAGCCACCCGGTGCAGGAGCTCGCCGCCGTGCCGGCGATGATGGCCGCCGCCGAGGCCACCAGCCGCCTGCGCGTGGGCTGCCGCGTCTTCTGCGTGGATTACCACCACCCCGTGGTGCTGGCGAAGCAGGCGGCCACGCTGGATCTGCTCTCCGAAGGCCGCCTGGAGCTGGGCCTCGGCGCGGGCTGGCTGCGCGCCGAGTATGAGGCCCTGCGCATTCCCTTCGACCCGCCGGGGCAGCGCATCCGCCGCCTTGCGGCCACCATCGCCCTCGTCAAACAGACCATGGGCGGCGCAGACGCCCCCTTTGAGGCAGAGGCGGCGCGGACGGCGCATGGCGCGCCCATCGCCTATGACGGCTTCGCGCCGCGCCCGCTGCCGGCGCAGCGCCCGCACCCGCCCATCATGGTGGGGGGCGGCGGGCGGCGCGTCCTCTCGCTGGCCGCGCGAGAGGCGGACATCGTGAGCCTCAACTTCAACAACCGCGCGGGCGTCATCGGCCCCGACGGCGTGCACTCCGGCGCAGCCGCCGCCACCGCCGAAAAGATCGGCTGGCTGCGCGAGGCCGCCGCAGAGCGCATGGACGCCATTGAGCTCGAAATCGGCGCTTACTTCACCTTTGTGCAGCCGGGGGCCGAGGCCATCGCCGGAGAGATGGGCCGCTCTCTGGGCCTTTCCGCAGAGGAGATGCTGCGCCACCCCCACGGCCTGTTCGGCGAGGCCGACGCCGTGGCCGACGAGCTCCGCCGCCGCCGCGAGCACTACGGCATCCACTACATCACCGTCCCCGACAGCGCCCTGGCGGCCTTCGCCCCCGTGGTGGCGCAACTGGCCGGGAGCTGAGCCTGGGGGGCCTGCCGGGCCGGGGGGCCGGGGGCAGGGAAACGGGGCGGGGGAGTGGCGCGGGGCGGCAATTCGTGGCAGGCTGCGCTCTCCCCAGGCTTTTGGCCAAAGGGCGGCAAAACCCTTGCCCTCAGGGTGCCAATGCGCCTAAAATGGCCCCACTCCCGGCGGGCCGGGGCAATCCCATACAAAAAACAGGGTGGAGGCTCATCCCATGTCCAAGGTGTCATCGCTTTTCGCAGCGCTCGCAGCCGTGGCGCTGCTGTCACCGGCTCTTCCGGCCACGGCGCAACAGGCCGGGGACGGCGAACTCCGCGAGGGAATCGAAGAGATCGTGGTCACCGCGCGAAAGCGCGAGGAGAGCCTCCAGACCGCGCCGCTTTCGGTTTCGGCCCTTGGCGCTGCCGAGCTGGAAGCCCGGGGCTTCAGCGACACCAACGACTTCGCCGCGCTGGCCCCCAACACCTTCGCCACCCAAACCCCCGGCTCCGCCGCCAACATCGCCACCAGCATCCGCGGCATCGCCAACGGCGAGCCGCTGCTCACGGTGGACAGCAGGGTGGCCCTCTATGTGGACGGCGCTTACATCGCGCGCTCTTCCGGCGCAATTTTCGACCTGCTGGAGCTGGAGCGCGTCGAAATTCTGCGCGGCCCCCAGGGCACCCTCTACGGGCGCAACGCCGCGGGCGGCGCAATCAACTTCATCGCGCGCAAGCCCGCAGAGAAGTTCGGCGTCCGCCAGACCTTCAGCTTCGGGCGCTTCAACCACCTGCTCACCCGCACCCGGGTAGATACCGGCGACATCATGGGCAGCGGCGTGCGGGGCACCATCACCGCCCTTTACAAGGAGCGCGACGGCACCTTCGACAACACGCTCGCCGATGCCGACAGCGACCCCAACGCCCACCAGACCGGCGCCATGCGCGCCGCCTTCAACTGGCAGCCCATCGAAGACCTGGAGATCTCCTACGCCTACGATTGGCACGATCTCAGCGCCCGGGCGCCCTACTTCCAGTTGATCGCCGCGCGGGCCGATGTGGCGGCCACCTTCGCGCAGACCACGCCGCTGGTGCTCAGCAGCGACCGCCGGGATGTCACCAGCCTCGATGAGGGCGGCCCCAGCGAGCACGAAGTTTCGGGCCACAACCTCACCATCGAATACAACCTGCTCGACCTCGTCACCATCAAGTCCATCACCACCTACCGCGAATGGAACAGCAGCGAAGTCGACAACGATTTTGACCAGGTGCTGACTTTGAACCAGGTCTATGACCTGCGCACGGCGGCCGGGCAACAGCGCACCGTCGGTTTCTTCACGCCGGATCAACCCAGCCCCACCAACCAACCCAGGTTTGTCTATGGCCTGACGCCGGATCAGGACGGCGACGGACAGCCGGATCCGCAGAATGTCCCGCTCTTCTCCGCCAGCGGCACCCGGGACCAGGATCAGATCAGCCAGGAATTGCAGTTCACGGGCGAACTCGATCTCGGCCCGGTCGGGCTCTTCGATTATGTGGCCGGCGGCTACTACTTCCGCGAGGATTTCGAAGAATACAACCCGCAACAGATCCTGCTCACGGCGGCCAGCGCCGCGGCAGCGGGCATTCCCGCCAACCTGCAACAGGGCTTTGAAGCCAACATCCGGACCGCTGCCTGCAGCATTGGCGCAATTACGGACGCCGCCGTCTGCGGCCCCCTCGGCCCCAACGCCATGCTGAATCAGCAGTTGGCGCAGATCAACGCCCTGCCCGCCGGCTCCCAGCGCGATGCGGCTATCGAGGCCCTGCCCGCCATTGCGCAGCAGGCATTCCAGGCCGCGGCGCTCCTTCCGCTGCTGGCGACGCTGAATGTGCCCGCACTGCCCACGCTCACCCGGAGCGTCTTCGCCTACGAAGGCGCATCCCGGAACTGGGGCGCATTCCTGAACCTCGACTACACGCCGCCCATTCTGGGCGACCGCCTCACCATCTCCCTTGGCGCGCGCTGGTCCGAGGACAACCGGCAATTGCTCCCCAAGATCGCCGGCATTCCCGTGGTGACCCAAGAGGCAGAGTTCGACAAGCTGGATTGGTCCGCCTCGGTCAGCTACGCGCTCACCGACGATATCAACGCCTATGTCCGGGCTTCATCCGGCTACAACGCCGGCGGCTACAACCCGCGCGGCCTGCTGGGCGTGCAGCCGGCAGCGGTTTATGCGGCAGGAATCCGCAACAACGCGGCGGCGGTCAGTGGAATTCGGACGGGGGTTGCGGCCGGGATTCCCATGGGCACGCCGAACCGGGACATGCTTATTGAGACAGCAGTCAACCAGGCAATCAACGCGCAGGGCGCAACGCAGCGCAACAATCTGATCGCCGGCGCGCTTGCGCCCTTCAACGAGGAGAATCTCATCTCCTACGAAATCGGCGTGAAGTCGCTGCTCATGCAGGACCGCCTGCAAATCAACGCCTCCGTCTTCTACACCGATTACAGCGACAACCAGATTCAGCAGTTCCTGGCGGGCTCCGGCGGCGCGGCCTCGGTTACGGTGAACGCAGGCGAAACCACCCTCAGCGGCTTCGAGGTGGATTTCGTGCTCCTGCCCTTCGACGGCATGCGCGTCTCCGGCAGTTGGGGCTACCTGATAGACGATTACGACGAGTTCCTGGTGCGCGACCCGCGCTGCGCAGGCGGTTTCCGAATCATTGACGCCCCGCCCGGAATCCCGCCCTCCTGCAGCGAAATCCTCAATGTGGCGGACTCCGCCCGGGGCGCATACCGCCCCACCCGCACCGGCAACCTGGCCCTGGAATACAGCACGCGGCCCATTGGCCAGGCGGGCGTGGTCATGACCGCCCGCTTCGACCTGCGCGATGTGAGCGAGCTCCAGTGGTTTGCCGTCAGCACACTGCCGGGCAACCCCGCGCCCTACCGGACCCCCATCAACCCCTTCCTCGACGCCATGTCCGAGGACGGCTACACGCTCTACGACCTGCGCCTCACCTTCTCCAACATCCCCGGCTTCGCCGGCGGCAAGGCCCAGGTGTCGCTCTGGGGCAAGAATGTAACCGACGAGGAATACATCCTGAACGGCATTGACTTCGGCGCCCTCGGCTTCGCCGGCGCCATCTTCGGCGACCCCGCCACCTGGGGCGCCGACATCACCTTCGAGTTCTGACAAAGAGGAGACAAACCGATGCAATACGTCTGGCTGCCAGACGGATCATCGGGCTTCCTTGAAGACGTTGTGTGCAAGGAAGAGGAAGGAGGGGTTGTCTTGGTGGTAAAAGTCAATGGAGTGCGTCATGACATCCCACTTGAGGTAGATCCAGACACATACAGAAACATCAAGACGAACAAGAATGCGCTACTTGAGCTGGCTCGAAGGACATTACGGAGGATGAGTCCCAAATACCCGCGTTGAGCGTTGCGCATTCTCGCGCCGGCCCGTCCAGCGCAGTAACTCAAGAGGAGGGCAACAATGGAATCGATTGACTCCCGCGCAAAGGCCGCCTTCGTGGATGCGTTCACAAAAGCGGCAAAGGCTCTGAGCGAAAACCCCGATAAGGTGCGCGTCAAGGTGGTGGGAGAAGAGGACTCGTTGCCCACGGACCAGAGCCCCCAAACGGACGAGCGGATCACCGCATCGGCCAATTAGCTTCACGAAATCTCAAGGCCATCGGCATCCACTGCGATCACTTCGTCCACCCAGGCGCCGCCGGGGGCGGTGCGGGGGCGGATGGCTTGGCCTGTGGCGCGGGGCAGGCGGCGCTTGTCCTCCAGCAGGGCATCGGCGGAGGGGTAGCCGCAAATTGCTTCCAGGTTGCGGAAGGTCGGCGAGATCAGCGCCAATTCGCCGCGGCGGAATCCGGCCAGCGCCTCCTCGGGGCGCATCCAGCGGCTGCCCACCGTCTCGCGGCCGTCGTGGATGGCGCTCTGCGCGGCGGGTGCACGCGCCACGAAGAAGCGCGTGCTGAAGCGGCTCTTCTGATCCTGTGGAGTGATCCAGTGGGCCACATAGGCGAGGCGCTGCGTGGCCAGGCGCAGGCCCTCGGCCTCGCACATATTGCGGAAGACTCCCGGTTCGCGGCCGTTCAGGCGCGCGCGCCAATCGGCAAAACGCGCGCGCTGCGCCGCGCCGCGCCATTCGAGCAGCGCATCTGCGCCTTCATCGGCCAGTAGCACCCCTGCTTCCTCGAAGCACTCGCGGATGCAGGCCACCCAGTAGGCCAGGCCGCCCCGCGTCACGCCCAGAATACGGCTGGCCTCGGCGTCGCCGGGGCCTGTGCTGCGCTGCGCCCAGTCCGCCTCGGCGTCGCCAGAGTCGAGCTTGCCGCCGGGGAACACATGCAGGCCGCCGAACACTCCGGCAGCCCGGCGCTGCATCAAAAACACTTCGACTCCGCCTGGGGCGTCGCGCACCAGCATCACAGTGGCGGCGGGGTGCGGCGTGGCGGGATTCACGCCGGGCAGCGTAGCAGGATCAGCGCGCGGCTTCGTGCACGCGGATGGGAATCGAAAGCCAGGAGTTGGTGAGATTCGAAGGCAGCCGCTGCGGCTCGCCGTCGAGCTCCACCCGCTCAAAGCGCTGCAGCAGCGCCGCCAGAAAAATGCGCGCCTCCATGCGCGCCAGCCGCGCGCCCAGGCAGAAGTGCTCGCCAAACCCGAAAGAAAGGTGAGGATTGGGCGCGCGGCGCGGGTCAAAGCGCAGCGGATCCTGGAAAACCCGCTCATCGAAATTTGCCGAGATGTAGAAGACCAGCACGCGCTGGCCCGCGCGAATCTGCTGGCCGCGCAGCACTGCATCGCGCGCCGCAGTGCGGCGGAAGTGGTAAATGGGCGTGGTGAAGCGCAGCAACTCTTCCACCGCGCCGGGCAACAGCGCGGGCTCTGCGCGCAGCGCCGCATAGCGCTCCGGGCGCTCGAGCAGTGTGAGCAGGCCGGCAGAGAGCAGCGAGCGCGTGGTCTCGTTGGCGGCCACCGCAATCTGCATGAAGAGCGCGGCGAACTCCTCGGCCACCAGCGGACGCCCGCCGGACTGCGCGGCGCGCAAAATTTGCGAGACCAGGTCGCGGCCGCTGGCATCCGCACGCTGCTGCGCGAGCTGGTAGCCGTAAGCGCCGAGCTCCGACATGGCGCGCTGCGTCTCGCCCGCGGGCGCGCGAATCACCGCATCACCCAGCTCCAGCAGCCGCCCGCGGTCCGCCTCCGGAATCGCCATCATCTGGTTGATGGTCTGCAGCGGCAGTTCGGCGGCGAGCTCGCGCACAAAGTCAAGTCGCCCGCGCCGGGCCGCCGCATCCATCAGCGCCGCCGCGCGCTCCTGCAGCCAGCCCTCAATCTCCGCCAGCGCGCGGTTCGTGAAGGCGTCCTGCACCGCGCGGCGCAGCCGGGTGTGCTCGGGCGGATCGGTGGTGAGCAGCGAACCCACCATGGCGGGCGGCTGGTCGGCGAGAAAAACTCCGCCCAGCGCCACCGAGAAGGTCTCGTGGTCCCGCGACACGGCCATCACATCGTCGTGGCGCAGCACCGCCCAGAAGCCCTCGTCCGGCTTCGCCTCGTGCCAGAACACCGGCGACTCGCGCCGCAAGCGCGCAAGCAGCGCGTGGGGCAGCCCCTGCGCGTAGAGTGCGGCGTCGGTGAGATCGGCCACTCGAAGACTTTCGCCCCCCAACGGGCTGGAAGTTTGAAGGAGGCGCCGCCCGGATTCGAACCGGGGATCGGGGATTTGCAGTCCCTTGCCTTACCACTTGGCTACGGCGCCTGCGGTTTTTTGATAACGCGCGGCCCGGTTGCAGTCAAACCCGCCGCCAGCAGCACTCGGGAAGCGCGGCGCAGCGGCCCGCCAGGCGCAGCGCAAAGCCGCCGCCGGGCGCTGGCTCCACGGCCTGCAGCAATTCGGCGTGTGCGCCGCGATCAAAGCGCGCGAGCAGGCCGCCGGGCGTCAGGCTGCGCTTCACCCGGCAGAGCAGCGCGCCGTCCCGGGGCGAAAGGCAGAGCGTCGCGGGGGCCAGCGCCGCCGTGCTGCCGTCGGAGAGGCGCAGCCGCCCAGCCGCAAGATCCACCTCTCGCACGAAGAAAGCCGCCTCTTCCACCTCAATCTCGCCGCGAAAATGCCGCAGGGTGACGACGAACTTGCCCTCGCCGGGCAGGTAGGCCACCGAGCGGTCGAAGCGTTCGCGCAGACGGCGGTGCGCGATGGGCTGCCCCTCGTGACTCCAGCGGCCGTCGTGGTGCAGGCGCAGGCCGAAGGGGCGCAGCGGCGGCGGCCCGCCCGCCGCGCCAGGGGCCACACCAGGGGCGCTCACAACTCCTCGGGCTCCCAAGCGCCGTCCGCGCTCACGCGCCACACGCCGATCAGGTCGTAGCGGCGCCACAGCACCACGCGGTCGTAACCTGCGCCGTGCGGGTCGCGGTAAATCCACTTCTCGTTCCAGCGCACCTCGAACTCCTCGAAAGTGCGCGGATCGTTGACACTGCCGAGTTGGTCATCGGGGTTTCCAAAGCGCCGCGCCACTGCGCCGCGGGTCCACGCCATCAGCGGTCGCACTCCCCGCCAATCATGTTGATGAAATCGAAGGTGGGAATCAGATCGGCGAGCATGGCGCCGCGCACCATCAGCGGCAGCGGCGCCAGGTTGATGAGGCTCGGCGGGCGGCAGCGCACTTTGTAGGGCACCGCCGTGCCATCGGAGACCAGATAAAAGCCGAGCTCGCCGTTGGCGGACTCGATGGCCTGGTAGCACTCGCCCGCCGGCACCATCGGCCCCTCGGTCACCGCCTTGAACTGCTGAATCAGCTCCTCCATGCGGTTGAAGACGCCGTCTTTGGCGGGCCAGCGGACGCGCGGGTCGGCCACATTCACGGGGGCCGGCCCCATGCGCGAAAGCGCCACCAGGCACTGCTCAATAATGCGCAGGCTCTGGTGCATTTCCTCGACGCAGACCAGGTAGCGGTCGTAGTTGTCGCCCACCTCGCCAATGGGGATATCGAAATCCACCCGGTCATAGGCCAGGTAGGGCTCGTCCTTGCGCATATCCAGGGCAATGCCCGAGGCCCGCGCCACCGGCCCCGTGACGGCGTAGCGAATGCAATCCTCCCGGGAAATGATGCCGGTGCCGCGCAGGCGGTCCACGAAAATGCGGTTCTGCGTAACCACCTTGTCGAAATCCGCCAGCAGGGCGCGGATTTTCGCAATGCCCGCGCGGCACTTGCCGGGAAAATCGCCCGGCATATCGTGCTTGACGCCGCCGATGCGGATGTAATTGGAGGTGACCCGCGCGCCGCAGAGCTCTTCCTGCAGATCCCAGGTGAGTTCGCGCGCCTCAATGCCGTAGAGGAAGGGCGTCATGGCCTGCAATTCCAGGCAGGCCGCGCCGCAGCGGGTGAGATGGTCGCCCAGTCTGGAGAGTTCGCCGGCCAGCACCCGCAGCCAGTCGCAGCGCTCGGGCAGCGCAATGCCCAGCAGCTTTTCGACGGCCATGCAGTAGCCGATGTTGCACAAAATGGCCGAGTTGTAGTTGAGGCGGTCCGTGTAGGGAATCGCCTGATACCAAGAACCGCTCTCGCACTCCTTTTCGAAGCCCCGGTGCAAGTAGCCGACGAAGACCTCCAGAGACACGATGTTCTCGCCGTCGAGCTCGATCAGAAACTTGACCGTGCCATGGGTGGCGGGATGCGAGGGCCCCATGTTGAGCACCTGGTGCTCGCTGTGGAGATCTCCCCGCGAATCGCCGGCGAGGCGCTGTGCGGCTTCGGACACGCTCAGTTCCGCGGCCCGACGAGGGGCTGGCGGCGCTCCTTCGGGTAGTCCTTGCGCAACGGGTGGCCCTCGAATTCCTCGTAGAGCAACAACCGCTTCAGATCCGGGTGCCCGGCGAAGCGAATGCCATACATATCCCACACCTCGCGCTCCATCCAGTTGGCCGAAGGCCAGAGCTCGCAGAGCGAATCCACCTGCGCGGGCGCATCCGGCGCATCGGGCACCCCGGCTTTGACGCGCAACCGGTGATTCCAGTCCAGCGAATACAGGTGATAGACCATCTCGAAGCGCGGCGCGCGGTCGAGCCAGTCCACCGCCGTCAGATCGGTGAGCATATTGAAGGCGAGCTCCGAGTCGTCGCGCAGAAAGCGCATCACCTCCAGCAGGCTTTCCGGGCGCAGCAGCGCGGTGGCATCGCCATGCTGGGCATGGGTGGATTCGAGGTGCTCGCCGCGCTCGGCGATGAGCCGCTGTAGAATGCCGGAGCCGCAGTCTTCCACCCGCTCACTCCGCCGCCGCGTGCACGCGGTCGTATTCGGCGCGCAGAAAGCCGAGCCGGCGCTTCAGCAGCCGTTCGGGCACCAGCAGCTGCTCCTTGTGAAACAGCGTGTCCTCCCGGGTGAAGGCGGCAATCTCCACCTCGCGGCTCATGACGATGGCTTCCTCGGGGCAGGCCTCTTCGCAGAGCCCGCAGAACATACAGCGCGACATATCAATATCGAACTGCTCCGGGTAGCGCTCGATGTTGTCGTCCACCAGCTCTCCCGCGACGATGGTGATGCAATCCGTCGGGCAGGCGAACTCGCAGAGGCCGCAGGCCACGCACTTGGGCTTGCCGTTCGCAAGCTGCACCAGGCAGGGCATGCCGCGGAAGGCGTCGGCGTAATCCACGCGCTCTTCCGGGTATTGCACCACGAAATCGCGCCGCCGCCCGGTGATGAAGCCCAGCAGGTTGCGGAAGAAGTGCGCACTGGTGACCCACACGCCCTGCGCGATCATGGGGATGTAGAGACGCTCCACCCAGGTGAGTTTCTCTGCCCGTTTCACCGAAACAACTCGCGCGGTCACGGGCGCATTCTAGCAGCCCCGCGCGCGGGCTACGAGTCCCCGCGGCCCGCCAGCCGCTCGGCCCGGTAGGAGCTGCGCACCAGTGGGCCCGAGGCCACATCCCGAAACCCCAGCGCCCGGGCGCGCCGCGCCCAGTGCTCGAATTCGCCCGGCGCAACCCAGCGGGCAACGGGCAGATGCGCCGGCGAGGGCCGCAGATACTGCCCCAGGGTGAGCAGCGAAACGGCGGCGGCGCGCAGATCCCGCAGCGCCGCCTCAATCTCCTCCGCGCGCTCGCCCATGCCCAAAATCAGGCCGCTCTTGGTGGGGATTTCCGGGCGCAGCGCCGCCGCGCGGCGCAGCACGGCCAGCGAGCGGGCGTAGCCCGCGGCGGGGCGCACCCGGCGCTGCAGCCGCGCCACGGTCTCCAGGTTGTGGCTCAGCACATCGGGCGATGCCTCCAGAACGCAGCGCAGCGCCGCCTCGGAGCCCTTGTAGTCTGCAATCAGCACCTCGATCCCCGCGCCGGGGCAGCGGCGGCGGATGGCCCGCACCGTCGCGGCCATTTGCGCCGCGCCGCCATCGGGCAAATCGTCCCGGGCCACGCAGGTAAGGACGGCAAAGCGCAGGCCCAGCGCCGCAACCGCCTGCGCCACCCGGGCCGGCTCCAGGGGATCCAGCGCCGCCGGGCGCGCCGTGGCCACATCGCAAAAAGCGCAGCGGCGGGTGCAGCGCTCGCCGCCGATCATGAAAGTGGCCGTTCCGCGCGACCAGCACTCCGCCCGATTGGGGCAGCGCGCCTCGGCACAGACCGTGTGCAAGCGCTGCTCTGCCACCACCCCCGCCACCCGCCGGTAAACCCCGGCGGCATCGGTGGCATTGGCAGCGCCCGCGCGGCGCGCCTTCCCCTCCGGCGCGGGCGAAGGCGCTGTCAACGCCGCCGGCAGCCGCACCCGCAGCCAGGCCGGGCGGCCGCCGCGCTGCAGCGGCACGCGCCGATTCTCGCCGGGCCGCGCCACGCGCCGGTCCTCCCGCGCCGGCAATTCCGCGCCCTCTGCCAAAGGCGCGCCCGGCAAAGCGGTGTGGCGCGGGGCGCTCATGCCAGCGCCCGGCAAAAGGCGTCGCCCACGGCGGCGCGGCAGCGGGCGAAGAGCAGCGGGGTGGGCTCAATGCCGAGCTCCCGCGCCACCGAGGTCATGGAGACGCCGTGCAGGCCGCAGGGGACGATGTCGTCGAAGCCCGCCAAATCCAGCGTCGCGTTCAGGGCGAAGCCGTGATAGCTGATCCAGCGGCGCAGGCCGATGCCGATGGAGGCGATCTTGCGCGGCGGCCTGGCGCAGGGATCGCCTGCGAAGACGCCGGTCAGCCCCTCCACCCGGCGGCCGGAAACGCCCAGCGCCGCCAGCGCATCCATCAGCGCCGCCTCCATGCGCCGCAGCCAGGCGTGCAAATCCCGCGCGCCCCGGGCCGCCAGATCGGCGATCAAATAGCCCACCAACTGCCCCGGCCCGTGATAGGTCACATCGCCGCCGCGCCGCGCCTCGTGCACCTCAATGCCCCGGCTGCGCAGCGCCGCCGCCGGCGTCCGCATATGCCCGGCCTGCGCGCTGCGCCCCAGCGTAATCACCGGCGGATGTTCGAGAAGCAACAGGCGGTCGCCGCTGCGCCCCGCCCGGCGCGCCTCGACCAGCGCCTGTTGCCGCGCCAGCGCATCCCCGTAGGAAATGCAGCCGAGCCACTCGACGGCGAGAGATGCATCCGCAGACACAACTATGAGAGTAGCCCGTAACACGAACCGCCGGCCGCCCATTGCGGGCGGACCGGCGGCGAAACAATCGGCAGCGGGAAATCAGGAGAAGATGGGAGCCGCTGCCAGCGCCATGGCGCCGATCAGCGCGGCGCCGAGAACGATTTCGTAGAGTGTGCGGCGAGCCGTCATGCTTTTTTCCTTCGATGGGCGCAATCGGTTGACGATTTTCATAAGCAGCAAGCGTCGTGCCAATCCCGCGCCGCAGCCCCGCCGCCGCAATTCGCCGCTGCTGGCCGTTGCCCGGCCCTTGCGGCGCAGAGACGGCGCGCCCGGCGCATCCAAGTGTTGCGCCCCGGCCACCCCAGCGGCGCTCCGCGCAACCCCAGGTGACGCCCGCGCGGGGCGAGCAGGCGATCCGGCGGCCGGCACAGGCGCACCCGGCAGACAAACCCGGCGCAAAAACGGGGGCAGGCCCGGCGGATCAGGAAGGCGGCGGGGGAGCGGCGGGATCGCCGCGGCGGGAGGCGCGCTCCCGGTGGGCGCGGCCTCCCCGGCGGCGGCCCCGGCGGCGGGGGCGGCTCCCGTTGGCAGACCTGCCGTTCGCCGCGCCATCGGCCCGGCGCGCGCCGCGCTCC
>JAPPPQ010000041.1 GCA_028817435.1 Deltaproteobacteria bacterium | reverse complement strand
AGATCCCGCCCCCGCACACCGAAAGCCACATCCGGACACGGCCCCCGCCCGCCGCTCCCCCGCACAGAGCCTCCCCATCGGCCTACGGCCGAATCGAATACCCCCGAGGCCCAACTTGCTCCCGCAACAAAGGCGCACACCACTCAAGCCACCGACAAAGCCTCCCCCGCGTCTCCCGAGGATCAATCAAGTCATGCACCGAAAACCCTTCCGCCCGCGCAAACGGATCCCGCCGCTCTGCAAACCCCCGCTCCAATTCCGCCCGCAACGCCGCCGGATCCTCCGCCGCCTCAATCTCCCGCCGAAAAGCCACCGCCACCCCACCTTCCAGCGGCAACGCCCCCCCTTCCGCCGAAGGCCATGCCAGCACATAGCCCTCCGGCCCAAAGTGGGCCGCCGCCGCCACCCCGTAGCTCTTGCGCACAATCACACTGGCCATGGGCACACGAGATTGCTGCACCGCAAAAATCGCCTCTGCGCCGTAGCGGATTGTGCCCGCGCGCTCGCTCTGCGAGCCGATCATGAAGCCCGGCTCGTCCACAAATGCAATGAGCGGCAGGTGGAAAGTGTCGCAGAGATCCACAAAGCGGCGCGCCTTGCGCGCGCCTGCCGCAGTCATGGCGCCCGCGTAAAAGCGCGGATCGTTGGCCCAAATGCCCACCGGCTGCCCGCCCATTTGCGCCAGCGCAGTAACCTGCCCGCGGCCGAAACCCGCGCCCATTTCGAAGAGCGAATCGCGGTCGCAGATCAGGCGCAGCAACTTGCGGACATCGTAAATTTTGCGCCGGTCGCGGGGCACAATATCAAGCAGCGCCTCTTCGCGGCGCTCCGGCGGGTCCTCGCAAGCGCGCACCGGCGGCAGCTCCCAGACATTGGTGGGCAGATAGAAGAGAAAGCGGCGGATTTGCGCCAGGGCGTCCGCTTCATCCCGGGCCAGGTTGTCTACCACGCCGCTGCGGCTGTGCACCTGTGCGCCGCCCAGCTGCTCCTTGCTGGTGGTTTCTCCCGTCGCGCGCGCCACCAGCGCCGGGCCGCCGATCATCACCTGCGCGGTGCCCTTGGCCATTACCGAAAAATGCGAGGCCACCAGCCGCGCCGCGGGGAAGCCCGCCACGGGACCCAGCGCCGCCGAGGCCACCGGCGCCGTGGCCAGCGCCTGCATGATGGAGCGGAAGCGCGGCGGCGCGTGCACGGGATCGCCGGAGGGTTGTGTGGCGCGCGCGGGTTGCGCCGCATTCGCCTCGGCCTTTGGCGCGCGTGCGGGCAGCGTGCCGGTTACGCTGCCGCCGCCGCCTTCCAGCAGCCGCACCAGCGGCAGCCGGTAATGGACGGCCAGGGATTCGGCATAGACGCTCTTGCGCAATCCCGCGGGCGTGGGCGAGCCGCCGCGCTGGGTGAAATCCTCGCCGCCAATGACGCAGGGGCGGCCCGCAACCCGCGCAATGCCCAGCACATAGTTGCCCGGCGTAAACTCGCGCAAGCGCCCCTTGTCATCGCGCCGGGAATGGCCGGCGATGGAGCCCTGCTCGTGAAAGCTTTCGGCATCGGCAAAGCGCTCAATGCGCTCGCGCACCGTGAGCCGTCCCTTGGCGTGCTGCTGCGCCACCGCTTCGGGGCCGCCGTGAGCCAGCGCCCGTTGCCGCCGCTGGGCAATGCCCTCGACTTCCTCCCGCCAGCTCACCGCCGCACTTCCGTTGCGCGCGCGTGCGCGCCGCGCGGATCGGGCCGCGACGGCAGCGCCTCCAGCAGTGCGCGGTAGGCGGCGGGCAGGTTGTGCTCGCGCGCGCCCTCGACCATCAGCGCCTTATACCAGTCGAAGGGAACGGGGTCATCGGTGAAGCGCTCGGCGCGATAGGTAAGGGCGCGCAGCCGCGCGCCGGAGGCAAAAGCCAGCTCTACCTCGGCGCGGCGGTAGCCGGGCTCGAAGCGATCCAGCGCGCGCAGTTGCGCGGCGCTGATTTCGTAAAGTGCGCCCCAGACTGCGCCGCCCGGCAGCGGCTCGCAGTGCGCCTTGCCCGAGCCATCGTCTCCCCGCTTGCCGCAGCTCAGGCGGTGTTCTGCCAGTGCGGCGACGCCCGCAATCGCAACCTCGCCCACGCGTTCCCGCAGCCGCGCGGCCTTCAAGTTGGAACCGTATGCGAAGTAGAGCTTCAGCTTCCGGCCTCGAGGTATTGCACGCTGAAGTGGGCGGATTCGTCGGTCCAAATTTCGCGCACGGCCAGGCCGGCGCGCCCCGCCAGTTTGGCGAAGCCGGGCAGGGTGTATTTGTGGGAATGCTCGGTGCAGATGGATTCTCCCGCCTCGAAGCGGATGGATTCGCCATTCAGGCGCACCACCTGCTCCACCTCGCTCACCAGGTGCATTTCCACGCGCCCCTCGTCCTCTCGCCAGACGGCGCGGTGATGGAAGCGCTCGATATCGAAATCGCTGTTGAGTTCGCGGTTCATGCGCACCAGCACATTGCGGTTGAAGGCCGCGGTCACCCCCTCGGAATCGTCGTAGGCGCGCTCCAGGGTTTCGCGGTCTTTCTTCAGGTCCACGCCCACCAGCAGCCCTGCGCCGGGGCCGCAGAGCTTTGCGCCGCCCTCCAGAATCTCGACGGCGCGCTCGGTGGTGAAGTTGCCGATGGTGGAGCCCGGAAAATAGACGGCGCGGCGCCGGGGCTTGCGCGCGGGCTGCGGAAGCTCAAAGTCGCGGGTGAAATCCGCGCACACCGGCAGCACTTCGAGGCCGGGGTAATCAGAGTCCAGCGCCTCGGCGGATTGCTTCAAGTGCTCCTTCGAGATGTCGACGGGCACATAGGCCGCGGGGGAATCCAGGCAATCCAGCAGCGTGCGCGTTTTCAGGCTGTTGCCGCTGCCGTATTCCACCAGCATGCACTCCGGGCCGATGCGCTGCGCCATGCCCTGCGCCGCTTCGCGCATAATGCCGAGCTCTGTGCGCGTGGGGTAATACTCCGGCAGTTCGCAAATGCGCTCGAAGAGCTGCGAGCCGCGCTCGTCGTAGAAATACTTGCAGGGCAACTGCTTGCGCGGGGCGGAGAGCCCCTGCAGCGCCTCTTCGAGAAACTGCTCGCGCTGGGGTTCCTGGTCGCGCAGCTTCAGGCTGGAATCGTTTTGCTCGCTCATCGGCGCTCCTTCAGAATTTCAGCAGATCGGCCCGGAGCGACGCCAGGTCCACCACGCCCACGGCGTTCAGGCCCGCCATGATGCCGGCGCATTCGCCAGGGTTGAAGACCAGACAGCCGTTGCGGTGTTCCTGGATGTGCCGGTGATTGTGGCCGTGCAGCAGCAGGCTGCTCTCCCGGGTCAGCGCCTCGCTGATATCCAGCGGGTCGTGCACCACCGAAATGCTGTGCCCGTGCAGCTCGATGCGCAGCGGCGGATCCACCAGTTTCATGCCGAAGCGCTTTGCAGCGCCCAGCAGCGAATCGCGCTCCACATCGTTGTTGCCGAAGACTCCCATGAGCGGCATATGCAGGCCGGAGAGCGCTTCCAGCGTGCTGGCTCGGGTGATATCGCCGGTGTGCACCACGCGCTCCACATCGCTCTGGTTGAAAATCTCCACAATGCGCGCGACATTGCGCAGATTGTTGTGGGTGTCGCTGACGACTCCGATACGCATGAATTCTCCGGTGGCTGGTGCGGGGGCTATACGGCCGCCGCTTCGCCTTCGAGCTGGAAGATACTGGCGGGCATCTCAAACTGCTCGAGGCTCTCGCGGTCGCGCAGCAGCGGGCGGTATTTCTCATACCAGCCGCGCTGGTCCCCGCCGCCGATTGCCAGCATCAGGTCTATTGCGCCGATTCCGCCGGGCATGGCCATGTCACCGCTCCTTCCCGCGCCGCCGCGGGGCGGGCGATTATAGGCGCCTGCGGCGGCGCGCGCACGCCCCCGCCGGGGGCTATGCTCTGCGCGCCTTCCCAGAGGAGCCCCCATGCCCCACGAGACCCTCGAAACCGAGCTTCGCGACAACATCCTGACACTCACCCTGCATCGCCCCGAGCGCCTCAACGCATTCAACCCGAAAATGCTGGAAGAGCTGCTGGAAGAGCTGCAGCGGGCCGACGACGCAGACGAGGTGCGCGCCGTAATTGTGACCGGCAGCGGCCGCGCCTTCTGCGCCGGCGCAGACCTGGGCCGGGGCGGCGGCACCTTCGACGCCGGCGAGCAGAAGCAGATTCCCCGAGATGGCGGCGGGCGCCTCACGCTGCGCATTTACGATTGCAAGAAGCCGATTATCGCCGCCGTCAACGGCCCTGCCGTGGGCGTCGGCGTCACCATGACCTTGCCCATGGATCTGCGCATCGCCAGCGAGCGCGCGCGCTTCGGCTTTGTCTTTGCGCGCCGCGGCATTGTTCCCGAGGCCGCCAGTTCCTGGTTTTTGCCCCGGGTGGTGGGCATTTCCCGGGCCATGGAGTGGGTGGCTACCGGGCGCATCTTCCCGGCGGCAGAGGCGCTGGAAGGCGGTTTGGTTTCGCGCGTGGTTCCCCACGAGGAATTGCTGCCCACCGCCCGCGCGCTGGCCGGCGAAATTGCCGCGCACACCAGCGGCGTTTCGGTGAGCCTGGCGCGGCAAATGCTGTGGAAGATGCTCGGCGCAGATCACCCGATGGCCGCGCACGAACTCGACTCGCGCTTGCTGCGGCAGATGGGCCGGTCTCCCGATGCCTACGAGGGCGTGCAGAGCTTTCTGGAAAAGCGCCCCCCGCGCTTTGCCATGAGTCCCGCACGGGAGCTTCCCGAGCCCTACCCCTGGTGGCCCGAGCGCGGCTTCAATCCCTGAGCTTCGCCCGCGGCTTCTCCGCGCGAGGCCAGCGCAATGCCGGCAATAACCAGCGCGCCGCCGAGAAATTGCGGCGGCCCCGGCTTTTCGCCGAGCAGCAGCCAGCCCAGCAGCGCGGCGCAAACGGGCACGGCCAGCAGCGCCACGCTGGCGAAGGTGGCGCGCAATTGCCCCAGCGCCCAGACGACTCCCAGCGCGCCGCCCAGGTGCGAGATCAGCGCGGCGGCCGCAAAGGCCGCCCAGCTCTGCGCCGGAAAGCCGTGAAAGGGATCGCCGCGCAACACTGCGGCGAAGCCGGCTGTGGCCGTGGCCGAAAGCCCCGAGAGCGCCACGGCCATGGGCGCGCTCATTCCCTGTCTTGCCGAGCGGATCAACAGGATGTAGCCCGAGAAAAACACCGCCCCGGCCAGCGCCAGCCCGTCGCCAATTTCCGCCGCGCTCCACGCCGCAAATGCATCCGCCGCGCTTTCGCGTTGTGCAAGCGCGGCATTGCCCCGCAGCAGCAGCGCCACCCCCGGAAGCGCCACGGCGCAACCCGCTGCAAAGCGGGCGGAGATTTTCTCGCGCCCCGCCAGCAATGCATAGGCGCCGACGAAAATGGGCGTGGTATGCACCAGCAGCGTGGCATTGGCCACAGAGGTGAGGGTGAGCGCCGTGGTCCACAGGGCGAGATCGGCGCCGAAGCAAATGCCCGCCGCGCCCGCCAGCAGCGCGGCCCGCCGGCCCGGCCAGTGAATGCGCCCGCGCAACCCGAGCCAGAGCAGCAGCGCCGCCGTGGCGAAGCCAATGCGGTAGAAGGTGGTGACCACCGGCGGTGCGGGCAGCGCCCAACGCACGAAGATCGCCGCAAATGCGATCCCCAGTGTGCCGAGTAACAGGGCGGTGAGCGCGCGCGCCAAGAGTCCTCCGCCGGGGAGCCTACCCGCCTGCGCGCGGGCCGCACGGGTTTTTGCGCCGCCGCGCTGTGCTATCAACTGCGCCGTGAACCGGCGCGCGCTTCTCGTGACCGCTCTGGTGGCTGTATTGTGCCTGGCCGTGCAGGCTTGCGGCTACCAATTGGTGCGCCACAACGGCCCGCGCGCCCGCGTTGCCCTGCACGGCTTTCGCAACGATACCTTTGAGCCGGGCGTTGCGGCGCTGGTGACCGACGGCCTTGCGCGCGAGTTTGTGCGAAGCGCCGCGCTGCGTTTGGTGGAAGATCCCGCGCAGGCGGATTTTGTGGTGGCGGGCGCGGTGCGCGCATTGGAAACCAGCGAAAGCGGGTATTCCTCTGTGGCGCTGGCGCTGGAATACGAGGTGCGCATGGAGCTTGCAGTTTCGATCACGCGGCGGGGAGGCGCGCGTCTGCCGCTGGGCGACTCTGCATTGCGCGAAAGCGAGCGCTACCTGGCCAGCGCCGATGTGGAAGTGGCGCGCAACAATCGCAGCGAGGCGTTGCGCCGCTTGGCCGGTTTGCTCGCCGCCCGCGTTCACGATGCCCTGCGTGGGCGGGAGCTGCCGTGAGTCCGGCCAGGCGCAGCGCGCAGAGCGGCGCGGTGCTGACTCCTTCCGGGCTTGGCAAGGAGCTTGCGGCCGGGCAGTTGCGCCCCGCTTATCTGCTGGCGGGGCCCGAGCCGCTGTATCGGGATGACGCCCTCGCCGGGATTCGCGCCGCGGTGCTGGACGGCGGGCCTTCGGAATTCAACGAGACGCGTCTGGATGGCGCGCGCACCAACGCCGGCGAACTGAGCGAAGCCGCCCAGGAGTTGCCGGTGTTTGCAGAGCGCCGCCTGGTGATTTTGCGCGAGCCCGAAGCGCGCCGCGCCCGGGCGCAGCAGATTACCGATGCGCTGGTGGAGGTGCTGGCCGCGTTGCGCGAGCAGCAGGCCACCACGCTGGTGGTGCTGGCGGCCCGCGCCGACAAGCGCTCGCGCTGGGTCAAGGCGTTTGCCGCGCCCGCCGCGCGGGTAGATTGCGAAGCGCCGCGCCGCAGCCGCGACATCGCCGCCTTTGCCACAGAAGAAGCGCGCCGCCGGGAGATTCGCCTGGGGCCTGGTGCCGCCGAGGCGCTGGCCGAGATTGCCGGCCCGCAGCTTCTGCTGTTGCGGCAAGAGCTGGAGAAAGCCGCGCTGCTGGCCGGCGAGGGCGAAGAGGTGAGCCGCGAGCATGTGCTGGAAGGCGCAAGCGGGCTGGCCGAAGAGCCCATTTGGGACCTCACCGACGCCATCGGCGAAGGCCGCGGCGCAGACGCTTTGGCTATTTTGCGCAGAATGCTGGCGGGGGGGGCAGCGCCGCCCATGCTGCTGGGCGCGCTGGCCTCCCACTTCCGCAAGCTCACCCGCACCAGCTACGGCGCAGCCCCGCGCGGCAGCCCCTGGTCCATGCGCAAACTCGAATCCCAAGCGAACCGCTACCACCCGCAACGCCTGCAATCCAATCTCGCCGCCATCCACACCGTGGACGAGGTGCTGAAAGGGCAGGGCGCACTGACTCCCACCCTCGCCCTCGAACGGCTGGTGCTGAATCTCTCGTCCTAGCTGCGGTGCGGCGGTGGGCTATCATCATGCGGTGCGGGCGAAAATCCATCTCGCGGTGTTCTCGTTTTTGCTTCCGCTGCTGCTGGGGAGCGGCGCATGGGCGCAGGAGGGCGGTTACCGCATTGAGCGGCTGGAGCCGCCGCACTGGTGGCTGGGATTCAAGGATCCGCGCCTCGAGCTGCTGGTTCACGGGCCGGGGGTTGCGGATCTCACGCCAAAGATTGCCTACCCGGGCGTCGCGATTGAAAAGGTCACGCCAGCGCCGAACCGCAACTATCTGTTCATTGCGCTTCGCCTCGGTGGAAAGGCCCGGCCGGGGCAATTCGAGATCGCCTTCATGCACAACGGGCGGCGCGTTGCGAGCCGGGACTTTGCGCTGCACGAGAAGAATCCCTCGCCCAATCACGCCCGGGGCTTTTCCGGGGCCGATGCGATTTACCTGATTACGCCGGACCGCTTTGCCAACGGCGACCCCGGCAACGACGACCTGCCGGACGGCCAGGACCGGACGGATCGCAGCGAGCTTTTCGGGCGCCACGGCGGAGATTTGCAGGGCATTGAAAAGCACCTGGATTACATCGGAGACATGGGCTTTACCGCCATCTGGCTGAACCCGGTGCTCGAAAACCTCATGCCGGAGAGCTCCTATCACGGCTATGCCACCACCGATTTCTACCGGGTGGATCCGCGTTTTGGCAGCAATGCGCAGTATCAAGAGCTGGTGCAGGCCGCCAAAGAGCGCGGCATTGGCGTCATCATGGATATGATTGTGAATCATACCGGCCTTTCGCACTGGTGGATTCTCGATCCTCCCGCCCCGGACTGGTTCAATCTGTGGCCAGATGCCCGCACCCAAACCTCTCATGTGCATACGGCCAACATAGATATTCATGCGTCGGAGCACGACCGCCGCGCCTTTGCGGATGGCTGGTTCGTTCCGACCATGCCGGATCTGAATCAGCGCAACCCCTTTCTCGCGCGCTATCTGATCCAGAACACGCTGTGGTGGATCGAAACGCTGGGTCTCTCCGGGATTCGCATGGACACCTACCCCTACCCGGACAAGCACTTCATGAGCGCGTGGACCCGGCGCGTGATGGAGGAATATCCGGACTTCAACATCGTCGGCGAAGAGTGGCAGCTTGATCCCGAGTTCGTCGCCTACTGGCAGGCGGGGAAGCAGAACACCGACGGGTATGTCTCGCATCTCCCCAGTCTGATGGATTTTCCCCTGCAGGATGCGCTGGTTGAGGCGCTGAATGCTCCCGGCGGCGATGGCTGGCTGCCGCTCTACCGCGCGCTCGCCAAAGATGTCGCCTACGCCCACCCCGAGCGGCTGGTGGTGTTCCCGGACAATCACGATATGAGCCGCATCTACACGCAACTGAACGAGAATTTCGACCTCTTCCGAATGGCGCTTGCCTACATTCTCACCGTCCGCGGCACGCCGCAGATTTACTACGGCACCGAGATTTTGATGCACAATCGGGGCTCCGACAGCCACGGCCTGATCCGCAGCGATTTTCCCGGCGGCTGGGAAGCCGACAAGGTCAACGGCTTCACCGGCGAGGGCCTGCAATCGAAGCAGCGCAAGGCGCAGGCGTGGCTCCGCAAGCTGTTGCGCTGGCGCCGGGGCAGCGAGGTGATTCACCGGGGCGCGCTCACGCACTTCGTCCCGGAGCAGGGCGCCTATGTCTATTTTCGCCACCTGGGCGAGCGGCGCGTGATGGTGGCCTTCAACAAGAACCGCTGGGCGGTGCGCCTCGACGCGGCCCGTTTTGCCGAGTTGCTTCGGGGCAACCGGAGCGGGCGCGAAGTGCTGAGCGGCAAGCGCTGGAATCTGGCTGGGGAAATTAAGGTTCCGGGGCGCGGCGTCATCGTCGTTGAAATCGGCAACTGAGCGACCGCCGGTTGTTGGCGCTATGCGCGCTGCCTGCTACTGCCTGACAAAGCGCACTGCCGCGCCGCCGCCCGGTGCAAGTTGCAACGAGAGCGTGTCGGTTGCGCGCACCATCCGGCGCTCAATCTCAATGCTGTAGGGATTGGAGCGCCAGTGGGCGTTTGCGCCGTCGCGGTAAATCTCGGCGAGGTAGCGCGCATCCGCGTCCAGAAAGGAGAGCGCGGCTTCGACGCTGCGCGCGTTCTCGTCGGTGAGCGCGCCGAGGAACCAGTTTGGGCCGCCCCGCTCCTGCCGGGCGATTGCAATGTAATCCCCGATCTCTCCTGCCAGGGCGATGCTCTGCTCCCAATCGGCGGGCACATCGCGGATGAATTGCAACGCGTTGGGCCGCTTCTCGTAATTTTCAGGCAGGTCGGCCGCCATTTGCAGGGGGCTGTGGATCACCACATAGAGCGAGAGCTGCTTGGCGAGCGTGGTCGGGACGATGTCTCCGCGGTTGTTCCGGGGCATATCTTCCCGCACCGGAGGCCGCTCGTTGGGCCGCAGATCGAAGATGCCGGGCGTGAAGTCCATCGGCCCGGAGAGCATTCGAGTCCAGGGGAGAATTGCGGTGTGTTCGGGCGAGTTGGGCGGAGAGCCCCAGGCGTTGTATTCCTGGCCGCGCGCGCCCTCGCGCGTGACCCAGTTGGGCCAGGTGCGGCGCAGCCCGGTGTCTTTGACCGGCTCGTGCGGGTTGACGGATATTCCGTAGCGCGCGGCGGCCTGCACCACCTTCAGGTGGTGGCGGACCATGAACTGGCTGTCGTGGTATTCGAAGCGGGGTATGCCTTTCTCGTCAATCCACTTCAGCTCTCCGGCGTCGGCCACATAGCCGGTCTTCACCATGGTCACGCCCATGTCTTTGTAGAGCTGGAAGGCCGCCTCCATCTGCCTCTCGTAATTCGTGATGTGCCCGGAGGTTTCGTGGTGGCCGATCAGCTCCACGCCCTTCTCGCGGCCATAGGCGGCAATCCGGGCAATATCGAAATCCGGGTAGCTCTCGGTGAAGCTGAAAATTTCGCCGTTGCTATACCAATCTCCGTCCCAGCCGAGATTCCAGCCCTCCACCAGCACGCCCGCAAAGCCGTGTTCTGCGGCGAAATCCATGTAGCGCAACACCTCCTCGGTGCTCGCGCCGTGAACCCCGTCGCGCCCCCAGGTGCGGTCGCGTATGTGCATGGCCCACCAGATGCCCACATACTTGGCAGGCTTTACCCAGGAGACATCGCCGAGCTGATTGGGCTCGTTCAGGTTCAGGATCAGGTCGGAGTTGATGAGCCCAACGGCGTCGGGCGAAATTTGCAGGGTGCGCCACGGCGTCACAAAGGGCGGCTCGGCCTTGACCAGCACGCCGTCGGACCAGGGCCGCAGCGCCGCGCGGAACACCCCCGGCCGTTCGTGCAGCAGCGACATTGCGGAATAATTCACCAGCGCCGCCTCGTGGATGCTGAGGTGAATGCCGTTTTGCAAGCGGAAGGTGGCGGGGGTGTGGACGCGGTCCATTTCGTCGAGGCCGCTGGTCCGGTAGAGATATTCGTAGCGGTTGTGGCGGTCGGAAGGGATCCACCATGCCCGCGTCTCGGTTCGCGGCAGCGCAAACTCGGTCAGCTCTTTGACAATATCCATGCGCCCGCCGCTGCGCTTCGGCAACTCGTAGCGGAAGCCCACGCCGTCATCGAAAGCGCGGAAGCGGATGCGCAAAATCTCGCCGCTGGCCCCATTGCGGGCCTCGATCAGCAGCTCGTTGTGGTGATCCCGGACATTGCGCCGCTCGCCCCAGGGCAGCTCCCATGTGGAATCGCCGCTGCGCCGCGTTGCGCCTGCAATGGCCATTCCCTCGTCAAAGCCAAAGTGCTTGCGGAACAGCAGGCCCAGGCGCGAGGGGAAGACCACGGCTTCGCCATCGTAATTGACCGCGTAGCGGAGCCGCCCGCCCTCATCGGAAACGCGGACTTCCAGCTTCCCGTCCGGCGAGCGCAACTCTTCCGTCCGCGCCGGGGCATCGGGACTCGGCAGTTGCGCGGCGGGTTGCGGGTCGCCGCAGGCGGCCCACATGAGGGCTGCCAGGGCGGTTGCCAGGTTGCGAATGCACTTCCGGTGCATCATGGCGGATCCTCCTGCGGCGGGGTGGCGTGCGCGTTTTAGAACTTGTAGCCGAAGCCGAAGAGCCAGGTCGCCCCGTATTCCTGGTAGTCAATGACCTGGCGCAGGTCGTCGTTCTGGAATGTGGAGAAAGGCTCGTCGTTGATGTTGGTTCCCTGCAGGAAAATCGTGAGGTTGCTGCTTTCCCGAATTTGGAAGGAGTAGCTCAGCTGCACATCCACGACGAATTCGTTGTTCACCTCCTTGAACTCGCGCCCCGCGCCGAAGCCCTGCAGCTCGCCGATGAACTTGGAGCGGTAGCGGCCCGCCACGCGCGCCGCGAAGCCGGCCTGCTCATAGAAGGCCGTTACATTCGCAATGCTTCGGGAGAGCCCGGGCAGCTGAATCTCGGGAGTTCCGGGCTCGGCGCGAACCGAACTGGAGTTGTGGGAGTAGTTCAGCACAATGCCGAGGGGCGCGAGAAGCGGGTGAAAGAGATCTCCGTTGATCGCCAGGGAGAGCTCGTAGCCCCGGATGTCTCCGCCGCTGCCGTTGCGGGGCGCGCTGTAGGGTCCAACGGAAACCGCGGGGTCGAAGCCCGCTGCTTGCAGGAAGGGAACGAAGGGGGAATAGTCAAGGGGCTGGTCACTTGTGAACACCCAGGTGTCCAGGTCCTTGTAATACACGGCGACTGAGAAGTAGCCGCGCTCTTCGGGGAAGTAGAGCTCGTAGGAGAGATCGGCGGAATCCGCGCGCCAAGGTTCGAGATCGGGGTTGCCTCCCGATCCGCCCCAGAAGGCTTCGGAGCCGCTGGTAGCTGTGGAATCGACATTCTGCGCATTGAACGAGAAATTCCGGCTGGCGCGCAGATCGTCCATGCGCGCACGCGCCAGCGTGCGGGCCAAACCGAGGCGCAGAACCTGGTTGTCGCTGAGCTGCAGGTTGAGGTTCAGGCTGGGGAGAAAGTCTGTGTAGTCCTTTCCGCCGGAGACGGGCAGCAACTGGTCAATGATGGAGCCCGCCGGACTGCCCCCGAGGGCGTCGCTCTTTTGATCGCTGAACACCAACTGAACGCCGAAATTTCCGCTGAGCGGCATGGAGAGCAGTTGCGACTCAATGCCCGTCTGGGCATAGAGCTGGACGACATCTTCTTCGACCTTCCAGTTCTTCTCGTTCACATCCGGATGGACGTTGTTGGAGAGCAACTCGTAGGTGCCGTCGGTGAGCAGCGGCCGCGGGTCATAGCTGGTGATGCCGGGAATGCCCAGGAAGCCGAGGCTGGTGACCCAGGTGTTCTGGGGCAGGGGCTTGGTCTGAATTTGGGTGGTAGTGCCCATCATGTCCGTGGTGGTTCCGAGCCTCAGTATGTGCTCGTTGGCGATCTTCTCCTTGTCGCGCTGGCTGAAATTCACGCCGAATTCCACATTGCGCAAAAACAGGAAGTTGTTTTCGAATTCGCGCTTGGCGATGAATCGGAACTGGGTCAGGTCGTCTTCAATGTCGGGCTCGTTCAGATAGCCCACCTGAACATTGCTTCCGCCCCAGCCGTGCGGATCGGTCAGCACGAACAGGCTGGCGTCCGTGTAATCCAGCGACGGGGTTGCGAAGCGGGTGCCCCGCTCATCGGAGGTGAAGACGAAGTCGTGCTTCTGGCCCATGTTGTTGTAGCCGGTGCCCGAGTAGCTCTCGACGATCTGGTCTTCGCGGTCGGCCGTGGAATAGCTGAAATCGGCCTCCGTAACCCAGCTGCCGAAGCGGTATTCGCCGTTCAGCCCGAAGGCAAGCAGGTCGGTTTCGCGGCTCTCCACATCGTTTCGCACCAGGGTGTTCCTGTTGGGAAAGGTGCCGGAGACCACGAAGCCATTGCGGATCTGTTCATTCTGCAGTGCGCCGCCGCCCGCCCACTGCAGGCCGAGCTCCAGGCCCCGCAACAGGTTGACTTCCTCGAAGGTCGAGTAATACAGATCCAGATCCACGGAGAGCCTGTCGTTCGGCTTCCACTCGGCGACGGCCATGAACGCGGTTCGCTCCAATTCGCTGGTGCGCACCAGCGAGTCGATTCCGCCGATGACCAGATAGTCATCCTCCATATCGCCGTCCGCGTCCACTCCCGGATATCCCCAAGCGCGGTGCTGTTCGCCCTGGCTCGGGTTGGAGAGATAGGAGAAGCCGAAAGCCACGCCCAGCTTATCGCCAAAAATCTGGTCGGCGTAGAACAGGTTGATGCGCTCTCCCTGGTTGGTGCCGTCCGTGTTGTGCTCGTCCTCGCTGTTCTGCACATAGCGGGCATTGATGGAGATGACCCGGTCGTCGAGATCCAGCGGGCGGATGGTGCGCAGGTCGACGCTGCCGGCCAGCCCGTGGTTCAGCAGCGAGGCGGCGGGGGTCTTGTAGACCAGCACTTTGTCTACGAGGCCGGAGGGATACTGGTCGAATTCGACGCTGCGGTTGTCGCCGACGCTGACCTGCTGGCGGCCGTTCAGCAGCGTGGTGGTGAAATCCGGCGACAGGCCGCGCACGCTGATCACCTGCGAGCGCCCGTTCAGGCGCTGTCCGGCAAGGCCGGGCAGCCGGGAGAGGGATTCGGCGATGCTGACATCGGGCAGCTTGCCGATGTCTTCGGCAGAGATGGCCTCGAGAATCAGGTCGGAATCGCGCTTGAGGCCGATGGCGTCCTGGATACTGCGGCGGTAGCCGGTGACGACGATCTCTTCAATCTCTGCGATTTCCGGGGTTTCGGCGGCGGGCTCTTCCACCCCCCCCCCCCCAGGGGGAACGCTGACATCCTGCGCTACGGCACCTGTCGTCCAAGTGAGGGCCGCGAGCAGCGGCAACAGAAACAGGGCCTTTGACTTCGGCTGAAACATACCGGTGGCTCCTTTTCAGGCTTTCCGGGGGGCCCCGGAAATTGCGATTGTGGTTTGGTGCTTCCCCTTTCTCGGGCGGCTTGCGGGAGCATACGGTAGCGCGGGCTTCAGTGTCAAGCACAATTTGCTCCTGTGCCGCGAAGCGGCGGGCGGGGGCCGTGTCCGGATGTGTCGCGGAGCCCCAAAACCACCCCGCTCTCCCGTCCCTCTCCCCCCGCCACAAAACCAGATCCCGCCCCCGCAAACCGAAAGCCACATCCGGACACGGCCCCCGCCCGCCGCCCTCCTCGGTGCCAGAGCAGAGACAATTCAAGTCGTAAGCGCAGATTCGATCCGGGCGCTGAGTTGCTGCAGCAACTGGAAGCCGGGGGCGTTGGGAGATTGGGCGAGGTGTGCGGCGACTTGCGTGGCGCCGCCGATGGCTTCGAGTCCGTAGTGGCCGTAGCGGTGCAGCAGGGCGCTTTGCACATAGCGGTCGCGGCCGGTTTGGCGGCGGGCGGTCAGGCGGGGTGGTGCGCCGGGAGAGGCGGGCTCTTGCAACCAAGCGCGGTGGCGGTCGGCGGCTTGCAGTAGTTCGGGGATGCCGCTGCCGTTTTGTGCGGAGACCAGCAGGGTGGGAGTTGGCCAACCGCCGCGCGGTTCGGTCAGTGCCAGCCCGGCTTGCAGTTCGCTCTGGTGCTGTGTGGCGGCGGGGCCGAGATCGGCTTTGTTCACCACTACCAGGTCGGGGAGCTCCAGGACGCCGGCTTTCAGCGTTTGCAGCAAATCGCCCGCGCCGGGTTGCGCCACATAAATGAGCGTATCTACCAGGTCGGCCACTTCGCCTTCGTTTTGGCCGACGCCGACGGTTTCCACCAGCACTGTGTCGAAAACTGCGCCGAGCACCAGCACGGCGGCGCGCGCGCTTTCGGCCAAACCGCCGAGGCGGTCGCGGGCGGCCAGAGAGCGGAAGAAGACTGCGCCGCCGAAATTGCCCAGTGCGGTGCGGGCGCGCAGGCGATCGCCGAGCAGCGCGCCGCCGCTGTGCGGGCTGGAGGGATCTACGGCGATAACGCCGAGGGTTTCGCCGCGCTCTTGCAGGCGGCGCAGCAGTGCGCCGAGCAGGGTGGATTTGCCCGCGCCGGGCGCGCCGGTCAGGCCAATGCGGTGCGCGCCGCCCTGCGCGGTTTGCGATTCGATTTGCGCGAGCATTTGCAGGGCTTTGCGCCGTGCGCCGGGGCGCGCGTCGTCGGCGGCATTGAGGGCGATTGCCACGGCGGCGCGCTCGCGCGCCAGAATGCGTTGGGCGAGGTGCTCAGTCAGCGTGGGCCTCGGCGACCACATCGGCCATTTCGGCGACGATGCGCGTCAAATCGAAATCGCGCGGCGTATAGACCCGCGCCACGCCGGCGCTGCGCAGGGCGTCGGCGTCTTCGTCGGGGATAATGCCGCCCACCACCACCGGCAGCGGCGCGCCGGATTCGCGCAGCTTTTGCATCACATCCATGGCCAGCAGCGCGTGGGAGCCGGAGAGAATGGAAAGGCCGACCAGGTGCACGCCTTCGTCGCGGGCGGATTGCGCAATCTCGCCGGGGGTCAGGCGAATGCCCTCGTAGACCACTTCCATGCCGGCGTCCCGGGCGCGCACGGCAATCTGCTCTGCGCCGTTGGAGTGGCCGTCGAGTCCGGGCTTGCCGATCAAAACCTTGGGCGGGCGGCCGAGCTGCGCGCCGAGCGCGCGCACGCGTTCGCGCAACTGCCCGGCGGCGCGCAGCGCTTCGCCCTTTGCCCCGGCGCGCTGCGCCTGCGCCGCAGCAGAAACGCCGGTGGGCGCGCGGTATTCGCCAAATACGGCGCGCAGCGCCTGCGCCCATTCGCCGGTGGTAACTCCGGCGTGGGCGCAGCGAATGGAAGGCTGCATGACATTGCCGCCGCCGGAAAGCGCGTCGCGCAGCCCGCGCAGTGCCTCGCGCACCTCGGATTCGTTGCGCCGGGCGCGGAAGGCGGCCAGGCGCTCAATCTGCGCGCGTTCGGCAGATTGCTCCACGCGCTGCACCGCGGCGTTTGCGCCGCCCGCCGCGCCCGCTGCGGTAAGGGGCGAGGGCTCCGTTTCGCAAAAGGCGTTTACGCCCACCACGGTTTGCGCGCCGCTTTCAATGCCGCGCAGGCGCTGCGATTGCGATTGCACCAGGCGCTGCTTCATGTAGCCGTTTTCGACGGCGGCGACTGCGCCGCCCATTTCGAGCACGCGCTGCAGCTCTGTGTCGCTCTCTTCAATCAGCGCGGCCACGCGGGATTCGACGACGCGGGAGCCGTCGAAGAGATCCTCGTATTCCAGCAAATCGGTTTCATAGGCGAGGATTTGCTGAATGCGCAAAGACCACTGCTGATCCCAGGGGCGCGGCAGGCCCAGCGCTTCGTTCCAGGCGGGAAGCTGCAGCGCGCGGCAGCGCGCGCGCTTCGAGAAGGTGACGCCCAGCGCTTCCAGTGCAATGCGAATGACATTGTTCTCGGGCTGCGGCTCGGTAAGTCCCAGGCTGTTCACCTGCACGCCGTAGCGAAAGCGCAGTTGTTTTTCGTTCTGCACGCCGTAGCGCGTGCGGCCCAGGCGCTCCCAGGTTTCGGCCATGGCGCGCACTTTGCAAATTTCTTCCACAAAGCGAATGCCCGCGTTCAGAAAGAAAGAAATGCGGCCGAAGATGCGCGGAATGGCCGCGCCGGGAATATCGCCGCGGGCCTTGGCGGCATCGAGCACCGCAATGGCGGTGGCGAAGGCGTAGGCAATCTCCTGCACCGGCGTCGCCCCGGCCTCTTGCAGGTGATAGGAGCAGATGTTGATGGGGTTCCACTTCGGCAGCGCCTCCACCGCGTAGGCGATCATGTCGCCGGTAAGGCGCAGCGAAGGGCCGGGCGGAAACACATAGGTGCCGCGCGACAGGTATTCCTTCACGATATCGTTTTGCGTGGTGCCCTGCAGTTGGCGGATGTCTGCGCCCCGGCGTTCGGCCAGCGCCACATACAGCGCCAGCAGCCAGGCCGCGGTGGCGTTGATGGTCATGGAGGTGTTCATGCGCTCGACGGGCAGGCCCTCGAACAGCTTCTCCATGTCTTCGATGTGGCCGATGGGCACGCCCACCTTGCCCACCTCGCCCCGGGCCAGGGGGTGGTCGGCGTCGTAGCCGGTTTGCGTGGGCAAATCGAAGGCGATGGAAAGGCCCGTTTGCCCCTTGGCGAGGTTGCGGCGATACAGGGCGTTGCTGGCTTCGGCGGAGGAGTGCCCCGAGTAGGTGCGGAACACCCACGGGCGCTCCCGCGCGCCGGGCGCGGGCGCTTTCTGGTCCGGCATGGTGTTGCTTTCGCGCGCAGTGGCGGGTGCGGGGTTGGCAAATGGCCGCGCGGCGCAGCCGCGTCCGCAAAATATCGCGCAAATGCGCGCTGCGGCCAATGCCCCGCGGCGGGCGGCGTTGGCGCGCGGGGCTAAGCTCGCCCGGTGCTGCATTGCCTGGATCACCTGATCCTCGCCGTCGCCGATCTCGACGGCGCGGCGCGCTGCTATGCGGCGCTGCTGGGGCGGCGGCCCTCCTGGCGGGGGGAGCACCCGGCGCTGGGGACGGAGAATGCGATCTTCCGCCTCGCCAACACCAGCCTGGAGTTGCTGGCGCCTGCGCCGGGTGTTGCGCCGGACGCCGCGCCGGGCGGCTGGCTGGCCCGGTGGCTGGCGCGGCGTGGAGAGGGCCTGCTTGGCCTGGCCTTCGGCACCCAGGACGCCGCGGCCTGTGCGCGCTTTTTGGCCGGGCGCGGCCTGCGCCCCGGCGCGCCCGAGCCGGGGCTGTCGCGAGATACGCAGAGCGGCGCTTTTCGCGCCTGGACTCGCGTCCCGCTGCCGCCCGCGCAGACCCGGGGCCTGCTGCTCTTCGCCATCGAGCAGCGCTCGCCGGCGGCGCTGCTGCCCGAGGCGGTTGCCGTGGCCGAGCCGCAGAGCGCGGTGCAGGCCCTCGACCATGTGGTGCTGCAGAGCCGCGATGCGGAGGCTACCCGCCGCCTTTACGGCGACGGCCTCGGCCTGCGCCTGGCCCTGGACCGGGAGGCGCCGCAGTGGGGCAGCCGCCTGCTGTTCTTCCGCACCGGGGGCGCCACGCTGGAAGTGGCGGCGCGGCTCGGCGAGCCGCCCGAGCCCGGCGCGCGGGATCGGCTGTGGGGCGCGGCCTGGCGGGTGGACTCGGCCCCGGCGGCGCGGGCGCGGCTGGCCGGGGCGGGTTTCGAGGTCTCCGAGCTGCGCGACGGGCGCAAGCCCGGCACCCGCGTCTTCACCGTGCGCGCCCCCACCTGCGGCGTGCCCACCCTGGTGCTGCAGCCCGCGCCCCGGACTGCGCCGCGCCGCTAAATCACATCGCGCTGTGGGGGGGAGTGGCCCCAGACGGCGGATTGGGGGCGGGGTTTGGGGCCGGCGACGAAGGGCTCGGCTGCGATGCGGCGGCGGAGGGGGGCGGGATCGGGGAGGCCGGGAATGGCGCGGACGCAGGCTTCGTCCAGGGCGTGGCGGGCGGGGTCGGCTTTGAGTTGCGGAAGAGGGGCGAAGTCGGCCTGCTTTTGGGATTCGAAGGCTTCGGCGAGGGTTTTGACGATGGTGGAATTGGAAAGATCGGGGACGGGGAAGTTTTGCGCGGGATGCTTTTTGATCCCGGTCCATTCGCCGCGCGTGGGGGTTTGCAGCAGCAAAAATGCAGCGATGGCGTAGGAAGAGTTGAGCCATGCGGTCAAGGCGCGCAGGGTGTCTGCGTTCTCGTCCTTCAAACGCAGCGTCCACCAGACATTCGCCAGAACGGGCTCGTCAATCAGCACCGCGAAAACGCGCACGACATTGAGCTGCACTCGCTCGGCGAAGCAGATGCGCCCACTGCCCCAGCTCCAGAGGTGGTCGGGATAGTCCTTGTGGCGGCCCCGGGTTGCAGTGGTTCCCTGCTGACTGCGCTCTTCGTGGATGGGAGACAGAAACATATTCGGTGATGCCTTCAGCCCACAACGCTCTTCGGTGCTGTGCCCCCAAAAAGCGGGATATTCAGTGCGGCGCTTGGCCTGCTTGAAGCCGTCCCAGATTCGCCGCCGGTCCGGGCCAATCTCGGCGAACTCTCCCAGCGCGCGCAGATTCGGATTCGCCGCAACCTGCCCTGCGCCATCGGCCATGCGGGGAGAAGCAAAGCGCGTGCGCTTCCAGGGCGCGCTGTCGGCCTGCACCCAGTAAAGCTCGGCTTCTCCGCCGATTTCTGTGGTGAGCGCATCTGCCAAAAAGGGCTTGATGGTGCGGACTGCAGCGGCGGCATCCAATTCATCCGCGGGGTTGCGCAGCAAATGCAAAAATGCGGAGCGCGGCGCCGCACCGTGCGTTCCCTCTGCAGATGCATCGGAATTGGAATCGCAGCGGGGTGTGCTGCGCGCCTTTTCCTCCGCGCACTCCCGGCGGGTGGCGATCACAAGGCACTCGGAGAGATTGGTGCTCTCGGAGAAATTCGTGCGCGTAAAATCGTGGGAAAGCACCACCGCATCGAGGCGCAGCGTCTCGGCCAGCATCTCCCGGCTCTTGGTCCAGGCGTCGCCTGTGCAAAGCGCCGCGGGCAGCACGGCCGCCAAACGGCCGCCGGGCTTCAAATGCCGCGCGGCGGCCGCCAATATCACAGCGCCCAAACCCGCGCTGGTCGAAGCCGAAAAGCGAGCCAAATCCTTGGACGCAACCTCGCTCTCATGCTTTTTGAGAAGCTTGTTCAAGCCCGTCTGCATCGCGCGGCGCTCCGCAGGGGGTATGTCGCCGAACATCTTGTTGCTGCCCATCGAGCGCGAAAATGGCGGATTGAGAATGGCCAGATCCAACTCCGGCAACTCCGCCGTGGCAATGTCCTCCCCATTGCCGCTGCCCTTCACACGCCGCGTGCCGGAAACATCGGCCAGCAGGTCAAATTGCACCTGCACTTCGCTGCCAAACAGAAAATCTGCGCTGCCAAGCTGCATACCGCCCCCGTTCACCTCGCAGGGCAGCACGAACAGATTCATGTTGTCAAAGCCCACATCGGGGGCCAACAAACCCAGGTGTGCGGCGGCCAAATGAATCGCCGTAAGCTCCACATCGTAGCCGTGCAGCACATTCTCAATCAAAATCTTGTGCAGCGCCTCCGCCTCCGGCGCAAGGCTCCTGTGGCCCCGCGCGTTGCGGTGCAGCCGCTCCATTTCGCGCGCCGCTGCAAGCAACAGCGTGCCGGTGCCGCAGGACAAATCCGCCACGCGCAGCTCGCGGATGGAGCGCAAATTAGACCAGTCCGCTTGCGCCAGCGTGCCGCCCAGCCGCCCGTCAAAAGCCAGAGAGGAGAGCAGGGCGGCGGCAGGCAGCGAGGTGTAGTAGGCGGCGCGGGGCTTGGCGAAGTCCACCAGCTTGTGAAACACCCGCCCAGCCAAATCGTGGCCGCGTATGTCGCGAATGGCCTCTGCGGCTTCGGACAAGCCCGCGAGAATGTTGCGGCCCAAATCGCCGTCGGGAAACGCATCCAGCACATCGGCCGCCACGCGGAAGATCGGCACATAGTCAATCTCGTCGCAAATGAAGCGCCAGTGATCCGCAATGTCGCGCCGCTTGTGCGCGCTCTGCTGCGCGCCCAGGTTCTGCACGCGCTCGTCCTTGAAGGAGAGCCGGCTCTGAAACACCAGCGCGTTCAGCACCATAAGTGCGGCGAGTTTGCAGCCCGCAATGTCGTCGCTCACTTTGACGAGTTTGGCGAGCCGCCTGCGCTGCGCCTTGCGGCGGCCGAGGTCGGAGGCGGCGCGATCCACGGCCCGGGTCATGGTTTCGACGGCTTCTTGCAAGCGCCGGGGCGCGTCGAGGTTGCCGCGCAGATGGTAGAGGGCGTCGGCCAGCTCAATGACCGCGCCATTGCGCCACGGCCCCGGCTCTGCGCCGCGCCGCCCGATGCGCCAGCGCAGTTGGCTCTGGCGCAAGTTCTCTTCGGGCGCGCCCGTCGCGGTGCGCAGCGGCTCGGGGTAGAGGAGTTCCACCACGGCTGCGGTGTTGGCGTCTTCGTCCATGCGCTTGCGCGCCTGTCCGCGCAGCGAAGTCTCCGCGCCGGGGCCGTCGAATTTGGCCTCAATCAGCACCCGCGCGCCGTCGAGATCCACTTCGACATCGGGGAAACCGCCGGAGGAAGCCTGGCTCTCTTCGGCGGCTTCGAGGTTTTCGCCGCGCAGGATGATGGCGAGGTGGGTGTTGAACACTTCCTCGCGCCGCTTTCCGCCGACTTGGCCGTTGCTCTGTGCCATCTGCTCTCCCACGCCCGTTGGGGGGTGGGTAGCACAATTTGCCTCTGTGCGGGGGAGCGGCGGGCGGGGGCCGTGTCCGGATGTGGCTTTCGGTGGGCGGGGTGGGATCTGGTTTTGTGGCGGGGGAGGAGGGGCGAGGGGGCGGGGTGGTTTTGGGGCTCCGCGACACATCCGGTCACGGCCCCCGCCCGCCGCTTGCATCAGGGTGGGGTGGGGGACTCGCAACGAGGGGGGGCTAAGTGCCTGTCTTATGCGTTGTCTTTGCTTGTGCGAGTTTGATTTAGTCTCCTCTTTTGCTCCTTTTTCAATGCGCGATGCGCTCTGAGTAGAGACCAAAACTGCTTGGTGGCTAGATCGCTCATTATGATATCCGTGGCTTCTTGGACGCCGGTATTTCCTGGGATTGCCCGGAATTCAAATTTGAAGTTCCTAGTGTAGAACTGCGGGGCATAAGTCAAATTCTTGGTCTCATACTCCAACCGAAGTGCCCATCGCTGAAGAAACCACTTGAACATAGATCTGAATGCGAATACCGAAGCGACAATCAGGTAATTCCACTTGTGAGCGTAGATGTGCTCGAAGAAAGTCGATTCCATTTTCGTTGTCTCCTTTTGGGGAAGGTAGGGCGAGGATGTTATAGCAGGTCGCGTTGTGGGGGGGAGTGGCCCCAGATGGTGGATTGGGGGCGGGGGGTGGGGCCGGATACGAAGGGCTCGGCTGCGATGCGGCGGCGCAGGGGGTCGGGGGTGGGGAGGTTGGGGATGGTGCGGGCGCAGGCTTCGTCGAGGGCGTGGCGGGCGGGGTCGGTGGTGATTTGGGGGAGGGGGGCGAAGGTGGCGGTCTTTTGGGACTGGAAGGCTTGGGCTAGGGGGGTGATGGTGGCGGGGTCGGCGAGGTTGGGGATGGGGAAGCTTTGTGTGGGGCGGCTTTTGATTTGTGTCCATGCGCCGTTCGTAGGCGTTTGCAGCAACAGAAATGCGGCGAAGGCATAGGAAGAGTTGAGCCAGGCGGTCAGGGCTTGCAGGGCGGTTTCGTTTTCGTCTTTGAGCCGCAGGGGGAACCAGACATTGGCCAGCACGGGTTGATTCACCAGCACGGCGAGAACGCGCACATAGTTGAGCGAAACACGCCAAGCCAGGCAGACACGCCCGCTGCCCCAACCCCAGAGGTGGTCGGGGTAGTCTTTGTGCAGCCCTCGCTTTCTAGCGGTGCCGGGACGGCTACGCGGTTCGTATATGGGAGACAAAAAGATATTGGGAGCAGCAGTGAGACTGCAGCGCTCCTCGGTCTTGTGGCCCCAGAATGCGGGATACTCGGTGCGGCGCTCGACATCCTCGAAGCCGTCGTAGACTGTGCGCGGATCTGGACCAACGCCAGCGAATTCGCTAAGCGGATGCAGATTCGGATTCGCTGCAATGTGTTCTGCATCATCGGCCAAGCGCGGGGAGGCAAAGCGCGTGCGCTGCCAAGGTGCGCTGTCTGCGCGCTCCCAATACAGGTCGGCTTCGCTGTCGAGCCGCGCGCTGCGCTTTTCTGCCAAAAGAGGCTTGACGGTTCGCACCGCGGCGGCTGCATCCAGTTCGCCGACGGGGTTATGCAGCAGGTGCAGAAATGCGGCGGGGTGCTCTGCGCTTCCGCGTTGCATTTTACCCGCTTTGCCAGCGCGCCGGGGGGCGGTGCGCTTTGCCTCTTCGGCGTAATCCCGGCGGGTGGCGACGACCAGGCATTCGGAAAGAGATGTGCTCTCGGAAAAATTGGTGCGCTCGGGATCGTGGGAAAGCACTACGGCATCCAGGCGCAGCGTCTCGGCCAGCACTTCCCGGCTCTTGGCCCATGCATCGCCGGTGCAAAGTGCGGCGGGCAGCACGGCGGCCAGGCGGCCGCCGGGCTTCAAATTGCGCGCGGCGGCGGCCAAAATTACAGCGCCCAAGCCAGCGCTGGTAGAGGCGGAAAAGTGCGCCAGGCCCTTGGAGGCAATCTCGCTCTCGTGCGCTTTGAGGAGCTTGTTCAAGCCTTTCTGCATTTCCCGCCGCTGCTCGGTGGGAATATCGCCGAACATCTTGTTGCTGACCATGGAGCGCGAAAAGGGCGGATTGAGAATGGCGAGATCGAGTTTGGGCAATTGGGCCGTGACAACGCCTGCGCCGCTGCGGCTGTCTTCCACCCGGCGCGTGGCGGAAACTTCGGCGAGCAAATCGAATTGCACTTTGACTTCGCTGCCAAACAAGAAATCTGCGCTGCCGAATTGAATGCCGCTCTCGTTCACTTCGCAGGGCAGCACAAACAGGTTCATGTTGTCAAAGCCGGCATCGGGGGCCAGCAACCCCAGGTGCGCCGCGGCCAGGTGAACGGCGGTCAATTCCACATCGTAGCCGTGCAGCACATTCTCAATCAAAATCTTGTGCAGCGCTTCCGGCTTGGGCTTTTCAATGGCCCCGGATTTGCCGGGCGTGTAGCCGCAGGCGTTGCGGTGCAGGCGCTCCATTTCGCGCGCGGCGGCCAGCAGCAGGGTGCCGGTGCCGCAGGCCAAATCGGCCACGCGCAGTTTGCGGATGGATTCCAGATCGGTCCAGTCGGTCTGCGCCAAGGTTCCGCCCAAACGCTTGTCAAAGGCCAGAGAGGCCAGCAGGGCGGCGGCGGGCAGCGAGGTGTAATAGGCGGCGCGGGGTTTGGCGAAGTCCACCAGCTTGTGAAACACGCGCCCGGCCAAATCGTGGCCGCGAATGTCGCGGATTTGCTCGGCGGCCCCAATCAGTTCGTTCAGCACATCGCGGCCCAGGTCGCCGTCGGGGAAGGCGTCCAGCACTTCGGCGGCGACGCGGAAGATGGGCACATAGCCGATCTTTTCGCAAATGAAGCGCCAGTGTTCGGCGACGGCGCGGCGCTCGGCCCGCTTTGCGCCGAGGTTTTTGACGCGCTTGTCGTGGCTGGCAAGGCGGCTCTGAAACACCAGGGCGTTCAGCACCATGAGCGCGGCGATTTTGAGGCCCGAACCGGGGTCGCTCACTTTCACGACTGCGGCCAGGCGCGCGCCCTGCGATTTGTGGCGGCCGAGGTCGGCGGCGGCGCGCTCTACGGCGTGAGTCATGGTTGCGACGGCTTCTTGCAGGCGCTTGGGCGTATCGAGGTTGCTGCGCAGGCGGTAGAGGGCGTCGGCCAGCGCGCCGGGTGCGCCGTTCTCCCACTTGTCGGGAAGCGCGCCGCGCCGCCAGATGCGCCAGCGCAAGCGGCTCTGCCGCAAATTGTCTTCGGGCGCGCCCTCTGCGGTGCGCAGGGAATCGGGGTAGAGGACTTCCACCACCGCGGCGGTGTTGGGATCCTTTTGCAGGCGCTCGCGCACCTGCTCTTGCAAGCCGCGCTCTGCGCTGGGGGCATCGTATTTGGCCTCAATCAGCACCCGCGCGCCATCGAGGTCCACCACCACATCGGGAACGCCGCGCAGAGTCCGGCTTTCCTCCGCGGCATCGAGGTTTTCGCCGCGCAGAAAGATGGCGAGATGGGTGTTGAACACCTCTTCCCGCCGCTTCCCGCCGCTCTGGCTGCTGCGCTGCGCCATTTGCCCTCTCTCCCGCCGCAAGCCTACCACGCGGGCGGGGGCTTGCTACGCTCTGCGGCCCCGGCGGGAGCGGCGCTCGCGCCGGAGCGGAGGAGACTCCGATGAGCGGCTTTCCGGCAGACCTCGAATCCGCCATTGCAGAGCTGCGCGAAGAGCGCGGCGCGCTGCTGCTGGCGCACTATTACCAAGAGGATGCGGTGCAGGATCTCGCCGACTGTGTCGGCGATTCCCTCGCACTGGCCCAGGCCGCGCAGCGCGCCGACAGCCAGGTCATTGTCTTTTGCGGCGTGCATTTCATGGCAGAGACGGCGAAGATTTTGAACCCCGAAACCCGGGTGGTGGTGCCGGATCTGGCCGCCGGCTGCTCGCTGGCCGATGGCTGTCCGCCCGATGACTTCCGCGCCTTTTTGCAGCGCCACGCCGGTGCAAAAGTGCTGAGCTACATCAACTGCTCGGCGCAGGTGAAGGCGATGAGCGACCTCATCTGCACCTCTTCCAACGCCGTCGCCATGGCGCGGCAGTTTGACGGAGAAAAGCTGGTGCTTGCGCCGGACCGCCATTTGGCCCGCTGGATTGGCCGGCAGCTCGGGCGCGACGATTTGATCGTGTGGCAGGGCGCTTGCATTGTGCACGAGCAATTCAGCGCGCGGGAGCTCGCCAAGCTGCGGGTGCGCCACCCCGAGGCAGAGGTGCTGGCGCATCCGGAGTGCGAGGCCGCCGTGCTGGATCAGGCCGATTTCATCGGCTCCACCGCAAAAATCATCGCGCGCTCGGTGCAGAGCCCGGCAGAGACCCTCATCATCGCCACCGAGGACGGCGTCTTTCACCAGATTGAAAAGCGCCTGGCCGAGGCCGGCAAGCGCAAGGCGCTGGTGCAAGCACCGGGCATGGACGAGAGCTGCGCCTGCAACCGCTGCCCCTATATGCGCCTCAACACCCTCGAAAAGCTCTACCTGTGCCTGCGCGACCTCAGCCCGGAAGTCACGGTCCCCGAGCCCATCCGCGTAAAAGCCCTGCGCCCCATCGAGCGCATGCTCGAACTCTCCGCGTGACGCGGTGATCAAGTATCTCGGGTCCAAGCGCAGGCTCGTTCCGGAAATCCTCTCCCAAATTCGCGCCGTCCCCGGCGTTCGCAGCGTGGTGGATTTGTTTTCGGGCACGGCCCGCGTGGGGCATGCGCTGAAGGGCGCGGGCTACCGGGTGCTGGCGAATGATCACAACGCCTATGCCGAAACCCTCGCGCGCTGCTATGTCGAAGCGGACCGGGAGGCGGTGGAGCGCGAGGCGCGGCTGCTGATTCGGGAATTCAACGCTCTGCCGGGCGAGCCGGGGTATTTCACCGAGACTTTCTGCAGCCGGTCCAGGTTTTTTCAACCCCACAACGGCGCGCGGATTGACGCCATCCGGGAGGCGATTGAGGCGAAGGGGCTTCCGCCGCTGCTCAAGGCCGTCGTGCTGGTTTCGCTGATGGAAGCCGCAGACCGGGTGGATTCCACCACCGGATTGCAAATGGCGTTTCTGAAGCAGTGGGCGCACCGCGCGCACAACGATCTGGAAATGCGCATGGTGAATGTGCAGCCGCGCTCTGCGGGTGGCCCCTGCGAAGCGCATGGCCTCGACGCAGAACAGGCCGCCCGCAAACTGCAGGGCGATCTGGTGTATCTCGACCCGCCCTACAATCAGCATTCCTATCTTTCCAACTATCACATCTGGGAAACGCTGGTGCGTTGGGACAAGCCCGAAGTCTATGGCAAAGCCTGCAAGCGCGTGGATTGCCGCGAGCGCAAGAGCGTTTTCAATTCCAGAAAGCACGCCGCCGATGCCATGCGCCGCCTGCTCAAAGCGCTGAACGCCTCCGCACTGCTGATTTCATTCAGCGACGAGGGTTACTTGAGTCGCGGCGATCTGGAATCCATGCTGCGCGCCCGGGGCGGCGAGCTCTTTGTGCGCGAAACCGGCTACCGCCGCTATGTCGGCGCGCAGATCGGCATCCACAACCTGCGCGGCGAAAAGGTGGGCCAGGTGAGCCACCTGAAAAACACTGAATTTCTGTTTCTCTGGCGGAGCAACTACTCGTAGAGCTTGATTACCTGGACGGCGCCTTTGGGGCCGATCTTCTTGCAGAGGTCGCAGAGCACGCATTCGTCGAGGTTTTCCTCGACAATGCGCAGTTGGCCGTCTTCGCGCTGGGCGAAGATGTCCACGGGGCAGGATTCGCGCAGTTGGCGGGCCAGATCGGGATTGGCGGCGGTGGCGGCGTCCACTTTCACTTCGATGAAGGTGCCGGGCATTTATTTCTCCGTGGGGCGCTCGGCGAGGCGCCGGCGCAACAGGTCGGGAATTTCTTCAATGCGTTCAGCCACCGAGATGCCCGCGGCCTCCATGCGGCGGATTTTCTGCGCGGTGGTGTCTTCTACGCCTTCGACGATGGTGCCCGCGTGGCCGAAGCGCATGCCGCGCATTTCGTCCATGAAGCGCCCGGCCATGAAGGCCACCACCGGCAGCCGCGATTTCTGCTCGCTCACCCAGGCGGCCAGTTCGGCTTCCATGCGCCCGCCGGGCTCTGAGTAAATGGCGATGGCCTCGGTCTGCGCATCCGCCTCGAAAAGCGGCATGAGTTCGGCGTAGGTGGAGCCGACGATGGCGTCGCCGCCGATGGAGATGCATGTGCTCTGCCCGAGTCCCGCGGCGCTGAGGGTCGAGGCGATTTCGGTGGTCATGCCGCCGGAGCGCGACATGACGCCGATGGATCCCTTGCGGTAGGCCTGCCGGGTGTTGGCGGCGGGGCCGCCAATGCCGCCCATCTTCGCCTCGCCGGGGGCGATGAGGCCCAGGCAGTTCGGCCCGATAATGCGCGCGCCGCGCAACGCCGCCAGCTCGACCATCTGCGCCACCTGGCGGCGCGGGATGTTCTCGGTGACGATGACGATGAGGCGGATGCCGTTTTCGATGGCCTCGAAAACGGCGTCGCGGGTGAAGCGCGGCGGCACGCAGACCACCGAGCCGTCGGGCGCGCCGCGCTGTTGGCAAATGTCGCGCACGCAATCGTGCACCGGCACGCCGTAGATTTCGCGCCCCGCGCGGCCCGGCGTCACGCCGCCCACAATGCGCGCGCCGTAGTCGAGGTTCTCGCGCACCAGGTTCACGGCCTCGCGGCCGGTAATGCCCTGCACAATGAAGGTGGTGTCGCGCGAAATGAGAATGGACATTACGCGCCCGCCCCGCCGAGCTTCGCCACGGCGCGCCCGGCGGCCTCGAACATCGAAACGCTGCGGTCGCAGAACTCGACGCCGTATTTCTCGAGAATCCGGAAGCCCTCTTCCTCCCAGGAGCCGGGGATGCGGAAGATGGCGATGGCTTCGGCGGGGTCGCGGCCGGCGTCCAGGCAGCCGAGAATGACGCCGCGGGCCACGATATCCACCCGCGTGTTCGACACCACATTCATCATCACCGCAATTTTGCCGACGCCCGGCTTGCCGAGAATGAGCCGGGTGAGGTTGCGGGTCTTGCGCACCGAGGGGTTGCCGCCGATTTCGCAGTAGTTGGCGGGGCGGCCGCCGTGCCGGCGCACGGCGTCGAAGAGCGTGAGCGAGCCGCCGCCCGCGCCGATTACCAGGCCGAGATCGCCGTCGAATTCCACCACATTGCCGGCGACGCCGCGGTGATCGGCGGCGTTGAGGCGCGCGCCCTCGCGCTCGAAATCCGTCGGCGGGCGGGCCTGCCGGGTCTCGTCTTCGCCAATGCCCAGCTCGGCGAGCAGCGCCTGCTGTGCGCCGCGGGCTTCGGCCTCCATTTCCACATGGCCGTCCAGCGCCAGAAAGCTGCCGTCTGCAAGCTTTGCCAGCGGGTTGATCTCCGCCAGCGTCAGGTCGCAGTCCAAAAAAAGCTGCGCCAGGCGCAGGACGATGGGCGTGAGCCGGTTCAGATCGCCGCCGCTGATTCCCACCGCGGCCACGGCCTCTTTTGCGCTGCGCTCGGTGAGCGGCAGCAGGGTGGAGAAGTGGGTGCGGGAGAGATGCGCGGGGTGTTGCGCCGCGACTTCCTCGATGTCAATGCCGCCCATGTCGCTGAACAGCAGCACCGGCAACTTGCGCCGCCCGTCCCAGGTGACCGAGGCGAAGAACTCATGGGCCACGGCGCTCTTGGCCTCGACGAGCACGGCGCGGGGCTGCTCGCCGTTTACGCGGATAGGCCAGACCGCCTCGAATTGCCGCGCCGCCGCTTCGGGGGTGTCGGCGAATTGCACGGCGCCGGCCTTCATGCGCCCGCCCGAGAGCACCTGGCTCTTCACCACCACCGGCCCGCCAATCTGCGCCGCCGCCGCGCGGGCCTGCTCCGCCGTTTGCGCCAGGCTTCCGGCGCCGGTGGGCAGGCCGTGCCTGGCAAACAGGGCCTTCGATTCGTATTCGTAGAAGCGCATGGCTCTCCCGGCGCTCCGCCGGGCGGCGCAGCGAACTTTGCGATAATTTGCGCCGCGAAACCTACCACGCCGCGCCGCAATGCGCCGCGCGCTTTCCGCATTTCACGGAGGATGCCGATGCCCAGCGTTCCCGCCTACTCTATTTCCGCCGACGCCGTGGCCCGGGAGCGCGAGCGCAGCGGCGGCGATCTCGCCGCCCTGGACCTGTCGAAGGTGCTGCGGGCCGACAGCCTGGAGCTGCGCGAGCCGGGGCCGGGCGATGTGCATTTGCGCATTCTCGCCGTCTCGGTGGAGCACAACATCATCCACGCCGGCGTGGCGGATACCGTGGACATTGCCCGGCTGCGCGGCGGCAAGATCTATCCGGGCAACAGCGCCACCGCCGAAGTGCTGGCCGTCGGCCCGGCGGTGACCAATTTCCGCCCCGGCGACATCGTCATTACCCACTGCAACGGCGGCCCCGATTCCTACGGCTTTCCCAAGCGCATTTGGGCCTACGACGCCGAGGATTCGGTGGGCTGGTATGCGAAGCAGGCCGTGGTGGGCGCGTGGCAAATTATCCCCGCGCCGCTGCACAGCGGGCTCAACCTGTGGGAAATTGCCGCGCTGCCGCTGCGCGCGCCCACGGCCTACCATATGTGGCGCCGCGCCATCGGCATCTACCGGCTGAAGGTGCCGCGCGAACGCCGCGCCCGGCTGAATGTGCTGGCCTTCGGCGGCGGCGTCTCCGAACTCTTTCTCATGCTCGCCGCCAGCGAGGGGCACCGCGGCTTCTTCTGCTCGGGCAGCGCCGAGCGCCGGGCCGCTTTGGCAGCGCGCGGCATTGAGGGCATTGACCAGCAGCGCTTCAACCGCTTCGCCGGGCGCGGCGATATTCGCGCCTTTGCCGAACACACCCGCAAACTGACGGGGGGCGAGCAGTTCCATGTGGTCTGCGATATGCTGCGCGGGCCGGTTTTCGATGCGGGGCTGGCCGTCGCGGGCCGCCAGTCCGTCAATACCTCTGCCGGCTGGCAGCTCGCGCAGCAGGCGGCTTACAATTCCACGCTGCTCTCGGTGAAGCAGGTGACTCTGGACCATGTCCACTACGAAACCATCGAGGGCTGCGCCGCGGCCACCGAACTCTACGGCAGCGTGTTCCGCCCCAGCGTGCACTCCGAAATCTACACCTGGGAAGATTTGCCCAGGGCGCACATCGAAATGCACCACAACACCCAGACCGGCATTCCCGTGGTTTGCATCGCCGACGAGCTCCCGGAATCCGTGAAGGGCATTGCACCCCTGAGCTGAAACGATGAGCGGAGAGAGCGGACTGTTCATCGAGGATCTCGAGGCGGGGCGGGAAGCGCCGGGCGGGCGCATTGCCGACGGCCTCGAGCTTTCGCCTGCGGATTTCGCCGGGCGCTTCGGCGCGCTGTTCTGGCGGCCGCCGGAGAGCCTCGATCCCATCTACTACAAGCTGGCGGCTTTTTGCAAGACCACGGCGGTGTCCGAGAACTCGCCGGCCAATCTCGGCGCAACGGGGGTGCTGTTCCACCGTCCGCCCACCAGCCTTGCGGACGAGGCGAACACCGTGGTGCTGGGCCGCAAGTTCCGCGCGCCCGGCGCCAGCACCGGCGTGGCGCAGGTGCAAAGCCGCATTGGCCCGCCGGGCGGCGCGCCCACGCTGCGCTGGACCCGAGAGTGCGTCGTGAAGGGCCGCCCGGGCTGGCGCCTGCCCAAAAGCGCCGCCCCGCTGGATACCCGGGAGGCCGCCCCGGCCGAATGCGATCTTTCCGCCGCGCGGCTGCCCGAGGCCCGTGGCCCCGTGCCCCGGCCCCCCGGCGCGCGGGTGGCGGAAGATTTCCGCGTGGGCGAGGTGATTCCCGCCGGGCGCATTGCGCTGCTGCGCCCCGATGAGGTGCTGTGGCTCACCCGCGGACTCGGCAATCTCGCCAAGACTCACTACACCCGCGACTCGGGCTACATCGTCTGGGGGCTGCTGACGCTGCTCTACGGCGTGCACAATCACGCCCCGGCGCTGCAGTGCGCTGCATTGCTCGGCATGGATCAGGCGAAGCATTTGGCGCCGGTGTATCTGTGCGAGGCGCTGCGCGCGGAAGAGCACGCCGCCGCGAAGCTCCCCGAGCCTCCCGAGTTTTTGAGCGCCACGCTCACCCCGCTGGCGCAACAGGAAGCGCCGGGCCGCCCCGATTTGCGCCTGGTTACGGTGGAATTGCTGGTGACGAATCACATCAACGCCATTGGGCGGGCGGAATATCAGCGGCAGGGCGCGAAGAAGGCCATTGAATCCACGGTGGATGGGCGGCTACTGGTGGGGCGCTATGTGCTGCGGCTGGCGGTGTTTACCCGCGCGGCGACGCGGGAAGTTTCCGGGCCGGGGGCGGCGCAAGCGCGAGAAAAGTCCTAATGTGCCGCCGCCGATGATTGTTGCAGTTCCGAAGGAAGTGGCGCCGGGGGAGCGCCGCGTGGCCATCGTTCCCGACGGAGTGCGCGCCCTGGTGAATGGCGGGCACGAGGTGTGGGTCGAGGCGGGCGCGGGCGAGTCTGCAGCCGCCGCCACGGCGCACTACGAAAAGGCGGGCGCGCGCATCGCCGCCCAAGCGCCGGAGCTCTTCGGCGCAGCGCAGGTGGTGGTGAAGGTGCAGCCGCCGGAGCCGGCGGAACTCGCCCTGTTGCGCGCGGACTCTGCGCTGATTGCCCTGTTGCGGCCTTTGGATGAGCCGGAGCGGGCGCGGGATTTGGCGCAGCGCGGCCTCACTGCATTTGCGCTGGAATTGCTGCCGCGCAGCACCCGGGCCCAGGCCATGGATGTGCTCTCCTCTCAGGCCACGGTGGCGGGCTACCGCGCGGTCATTCTGGCGGCGGCGCGGCTGCCGAAGATGTTTCCAATGCTGGTCACGGCGGCGGGCACGGTTTCGCCGGCGCGGGTTTTTGTGATCGGCGCGGGGGTGGCGGGGCTGCAGGCCATTGCCACGGCCCGGCGGCTCGGCGCGGTGGTCGAGGCCTACGATACCCGCGCCGCTGCCGCCGAGCAGATCGAGAGTCTGGGCGCGCGCAGCATCTCCATGCAGCCGGAGCACGAATCCGGCCCGGCGGAAGATGAGGGCGGCTACGCCCGCGCGCAGTCCGAATCGTTCTACGCCGCGCAGCGCAAGCTGATGGGCGAGCGCGCCGCCCGCGCGGACATCGTCATCAGCACCGCGCTGGTGCCGGGGCGGCCCGCGCCGCTGTTGCTGGACGCCGAAGGCGTGCGCGGCATGGCCCCCGGCTCGGTGGTGGTTGATTTGGCCGCGGCGAACGGCGGCAACTGCGCTTGCACCCGCGCGGACGAAGAAGTGCTGGTGAATGGCGTGCAGGTGCTCGGCCCCACCAACCTGCCCAGCGATCTGCCCGCCGACGCCAGCCTGATGTTCAGCAAGAATGTGGTGGCGCTGCTGCAGCACCTGGCGCCGCAGGGCGATTTCGCCCCGGACTTCGGCGATGAGATCACCGGCGGCGCGCTGCTCGCCCGCGGCGGCGAAATCTGCAACGCCCGGGTGGCCGCGCAGCTCGAATCCGGCGCGGCCGCGCCCGGAGGAGCGGGCTGATGCTCGACGAACCCGCCGTCGCGCTCACCGTGCTGGTGCTGTCGCTCTTCGTGGGGATCGAGGTGATCTCCAAGGTGCCGCCGCTGTTGCACACGCCGCTCATGTCGGGCTCGAATGCGATTTCGGGCATCGCCATTGTCGGCGCGCTGATTGCGGTGGCCTCCGATGGCCTCGCCAGCCAGGTTGCGGGCTTGCTGGCCATCATTTTCGCCAGCATCAACGCCGTGGGCGGTTTTCTGGTGACCAACCGCATGCTGGCGATGTTCAGGCCCGCCGGGCGTAGCGGGCGCAGCGGGCGCAAAGAGCCGCCGGGGGAGGGCGGCTCGTGAGCGCGGGCGAAACCTGGCTGCAGCTCGCCTATCTGGCATCCGCCGTGCTGTTCATTCTGGGGCTGCGCGGGCTTTCCTCGGCGCGCAGCGCCCGGCGCGGCAACGGCTTGGCCGCACTGGGCATGCTGGTGGCGGTGGCGGCCACGCTCGCCGCGCAGGATGTGCTGCGCTGGGAATGGATTTTGGCGGGCGCAATTATCGGCGCGTCCATCGGCGTGCTGGCGGCCACCCGGGTGCAAATGACGGCCATGCCCGAGATGGTGGCGCTGCTGAACGGCTTTGGCGGCGCGGCCTCGGCGCTGGTGGCCGGCGCAGAGCTGCTCGAAGCGCGCGCCGATCTGCTCAATACGCCCGTGCTGGACATGGCGCTGGCCGTGAAGTTGGTAGCCATCGTGTTCGGCAGCACCATCGGCTCCATCACCCTGACGGGCAGCCTGATCGCCTTCGGCAAACTCTCCGGACGCTTGGGCGGCGCGCCGCTGGTGTATGCGGGGCAGCGCATTGTGAACGCGCTGCTCGGCGCGGGGTTGCTGCTGCTCTGCGTGTGGGTGGGCACGGGGAACGCCTCGCTGTTGGAATATGCGGCGCTGGTGGGGCTGGCGCTGCTGCTCGGCGTGCTGCTGGTGGTTCCCATCGGCGGCGCGGATATGCCGGTGGTGATTTCGCTGCTCAACTCCTACTCGGGGCTGGCGGCCTGCGCCACGGGTTTTGTGCTGGGCAACTCGGGACTCGTCATTTCCGGCTCGCTGGTGGGCGCATCGGGGCTGATTTTGACGCGCATCATGTGCGAGGCGATGAACCGCTCGCTCGGCAATGTGCTGTTCGGCGCATTTGGCGCAGCGCCGGAAGCCGCCGCCGCCGCCGCCGGGGGCGGCGCATCGGCCAAGGGCTACACCCCCGAGGACGCGGCGGTGATCTTCGGCAACGCCAGCTCTTGCGTGGTGGTGCCGGGCTACGGCATGGCCGTGGCGCAGGCGCAACACGCTGTGCGCGAGCTGATGGATCTGCTCGAGAACCGGGGCGTCGAGGTGCAGTTCGCCGTGCATCCGGTGGCCGGGCGCATGCCGGGGCACATGAATGTGCTGCTCGCCGAGGCCCGTGTGCCCTACGAGAAGCTGGTGGAAATGGACGATATCAACCCGCAGTTTCCGGAGACCGATGTGGCGCTGGTAATTGGCGCAAACGATGTGGTGAATCCGCTGGCGCGGGAAGAGGGCAGCGCCGTTTCGGGGATGCCGATTCTCGATGTGGACCGCGCCCGCCATGTCTTCGTCATCAAGCGCAGCATGAGTCCGGGCTTTGCGGGCATTCAGAATCCGTTGTTCTTCAACGACAACACGATGATGATCTTCGGCGACGCCAAGGGCCGCGTGCTCGCCCTGGTGGACGCCATCAAGCAGTATTAGATGGCCTCTGCAGAACTCGCGCATGGGTATTTGGCGCTGCCGCAAGGCGCTTCGCCCAAGCCGGGCGTGGTGATGCTCCCCGATGTCTGGGGGCTTTCGGCGCACACCCGCGATTTGGCGGGACGGCTCGCCGCAGAGGGCTTCGCCGTGCTGGCCCTCGATATCTACCGGCGCACCGGCCGCCCCGAACTCAGCGATCCGGCGGCAGCGCTGGACTGGATTGCCGCATTGCCGGACCCGCTGGTGCTCGAGACGATTCGAGAGGGCGCGGAAGCCCTTGCCGCGCACGAGGCGGTGGCGGGCCGCATTGGCGTCACCGGATTTTGCATGGGCGGGCAATATGCGCTGCTCGCCGCCTGCGGCGTGCCGGGCTTTTCGGCCTGCGCGCCCTTCTACGGAATGTTGCGCTATGCCGGGGGACTCGATGCGGCGAAGAAGCCGCGCGCGCCCCTGGCGGCGCTGCCGGATCTGCGCTGCCCCGTGCTCGGCTTCTACGGCGAGCAGGACGAGATCATTCCCGTTGCGGATGTTCTGGAGCTGCGCGAGGGGCTGGCGGCGTCTCCCCATGCGGGAGAGGTCATTCTTTACCCCGGCGCGGGGCACGCCTTTATGAACGATACGCGCCCCGCGCTGCATCGCCCCGAGGCGGCGGCCGACGCCTGGCGCCGGCTCGCCGCCTTTTTGCACGAGACCCTGGACGGCTGATTCGTCAGCGCCGCCCGGCCACGCCCTTGAAGATGGGCAGGTTCGCCTCCGTCGCCACATAAATGACATTCGGATTCTCGTTCAGCGTTTTGATCCACAGGTATTGCAGGTAGGAATCGCTCAGCGTGGAGCGGACAATGCGCTGCGCCTGCGCCGCGCCCTCGGCCCGCGCCACTTCAATCTCGGCCTCCTTGCGCGCCTGCTCCAGCTCGAACTGCTTTTGCTGCACCTTCTGCTCGGCGGTGAGCTTCGCCTCAATGCTCTCGCGGAAGCGCTGGGGCAGCTCCACATCGCGCAGCAGCACATCCACCACCTGAATGCCGCGCGGGTTGAGGTTTTGCTTCAGGAATCCGTGGATGCGTTCGGAGATTTCCTTGCGCCCCTGGTCGGAGTAGATCTTCCGCACCGGGTAGCCCGCCACCACATCGCGCATGGCGTTGCGGAAGTAGGGCGTGATGAGCGTGTTGTTGTAATCGCGCCCCACGCGGATGCGGATTTCGGGCGCTTGGTCCGGCAGCACGCGGTAGAGCAGCGAGGTTTCGAGTCCGACGATCAGCCCCTCCGAGGAGGGCACCCGGGCGTTCTCCTTCAACTCCTGCAGCTTCACATTCCAGACTTCCACCTGCCGCGCGATGGGAACCACGATGGCCACCCCCGGGCTGACGGGCGCCTCGGAGATGTTTCCGAAGCTCTTGGAGACGCCCACTTCGCCATCGTCAATGATCACGCAGCCCGCCTGAAAGAATGCCGCCAGCAACAGGGCTGCGGCGAGAGTCTTGCGCTTCACGCTGTGCCTCCTTGCCCCGTTGGGGGGCGGATTTTTGCGGGCGGACGCGCCCGCGCCGCAAGCCTACCACTGCGGGCTGCGCCGGGCTATTCGCCGGGCGCGCCCGGTGCAACGGGCGCGGCGGGCGCAGCGGGGGCGGACGGAAAAAACAGCGGCTGGCCCCGGCTGCGGAACGCGCCGATGGCGGCCTGTCCCTCTGCGCCGGTGAGCCAATCGGCAAATTGCCGCGCCGCCCCGGCCTGCACATGGGGGTGGCGCGCGGGATTCACCACCAGCACGCCGTAGGGATTGTGCAGCAGCGGGTCTCCCTCCACCACAATTTGCAGGCCGCCGGGGTTCTTGAAGGCGAGCCAGGTGCTGCGATCCGAGAGCAGATAGGCATTGAGTTGCGACGCGGTGTTGAGGGCGGCGCCCATGCCGCTGCCCGTTTCTCGATACCAACGGCCCGAATGGGCGCGCGGCGCAATGCCGGCGCTGGCCCAGAGCCGCAGTTCCGCTTTGTGCGTGCCGGAATCGTCGCCCCGTGAGAGAAACAGGGCGCGCCGCGCCGCCACCCGGCGCAGTGCGGCCTGTGCAGATTCGGCGCTGCGCAGATTGGCGGGATCGTCCGCCGGGCCGAGGATGACGAAGTCGTTGAACATGACATCGCGGCGGAACAGGCCGTGGCCCGAAGCTACGAAGGCGTCCTCGGAATCCCGGTCGTGGACCAGCAGCGCATCCACATCGCCGCGCCGCCCCAGCGCCAGGGCGTGGCCCGTTCCCACAGCCACCACGCGCACCGCGATTCCCGTGCGCGCCGTAAAGCGCGGCAGCAGAAAATCCAGCAGCCCCGAATCGCGAGTGGAGGTCGTCGAGGCCAGAGTGATGCTGCGCGCCGCAGCCGCCTGCACAGCCTGCGCGCTGCTTTGCGCTTGCGCCCGCGCTTCCAGCGCCGCGCCGGGCAGCGCTGCCAGCGCGAGTGCCAGCAGCGTCACTTCTGCGCCCGCCCGCGTCATTTTCACAGCGCGCCTTCGGCGCGCAGAAAACTGCGGGCGGCCGCGCTGCGGGGTTCTGCAAAGAACTCCCGCGCAGGAGTCTGTTCGCGCAATCTGCCGCCCTGCATGAACAGCACCTCATCGGCCATGCGTTTTGCCTGCGACAAATCGTGGGTGGTCAGCACAATCTTTGCGCCCTCGGCGTGCATTTCGCGCACCGCGGCTTCCAGCGCGCGGGAGGAATCCGGATCCAGCGCGGCGGCGGGCTCGTCCAGAAACAACACCTCGGGCGCAAGCGCCCAGGCCCGGGCCAGGGCGAGGCGCTGCTGCTCGCCCCCGGAAAAGCTGTGCGCGGGCCGGGCAGAGAGCGCGTCGAGCCGCACCCGGACCAGCGCCCGTGCCGCGCGTTGCGCGCGCTCGGCTGCGGGCACGCCGCGCATGCGCAGCGCGTAATCCAGATTGGCCCGGGCCGAGCGACGCAGCAGCACCGGATGCTGAAACACCAGCGCACAGGCCGCGCGCGCCCGCGCCGCGCCGCCCTGCCAGTGAATGCGGCCGGCGCTCGGCGCAATCAACCCGTTTGCCAGCCGCAGCGCCAGGCTCTTGCCTGCGCCGTTGGGGCCGAGGATTGCGCTGATGGAACCCGCGCGCAGCGTGAAGGAAAGATCGTCGAGCAATCGCTGCCCCCGCACTTCGAGGCAGACGCCTTGGAAGCGCAGCGGCAGCGCGCCCCGTTGCATTGCGGATCTTGCGGACTGCGGCTCAGGCGGCACGGCGCGTCCAGCCCCGCACAACTTCGGCAGCGCAGTTGATGGCCAGGGCGGTGAGCAGCAGCAAAATGCCGAGTCCCAGCGCCAGCGGCAGATCGCCGCGGCTGGTTTCCAGCGCAATGGCCGTGGTCATGACGCGCGTTACATGGGCGATGTTGCCGCCCACCACAATTACCGCGCCCACTTCGGCAATGGCGCGGCCGAAGCCGGCGAGCAGCACCGTCAGCAATGCAAAGCGCCCCTCGTAGAGCAGCGTGGGAATGGCGCGCAGCGCGCCGCTGCCCAGCGAGCGCAACAGCTCGCCGTATTCTTCCCACAAATCCTCCATTACCTGCAGCGCCAGCGCGGCGACCAGTGGCGTGATGATTACGCACTGCGCAATCACCATGGCCTTCGGCGTGAAGAGCCAACCCAGCCCGCCCAGCGGCCCCGCGCGCGAAAGCGCCAGATACACCAGCAGCCCGACGACGACCGGCGGCAGCCCCATCAGCGCGTTCAGCACGGCCACCACCGCGCGCCGCCCGGGAAAGCGCGCAATGCCCAGCGCCGCGCCCAGCGGCAACCCCAGCGCACCGGCAATGAGCAGCGCCGTGCCGGAAACGCGCAGCGTAAGCGCCACAATCTCCACCAGCTCCGGGTCGAATTCGAGAATCAACCGCAGCGCGGTGCGAAAAGCCTCCGCCAGTTCGTTCATCGCCCCTTGCTCAGAGCAGCGCGCCGAGTTCGTCGGGATGGGTGACGGGGGCGGAGCAGGTGGCGCCCCGGCACAAATAAGCCGCCGGGCGGCCGTTCTGCAGTGCGCGGCCTGCGAGCAATTCTGCATCCACGCCTGCGGGCTGCGCGCCGGGGGGCACTTGCAGCACGGCCTCTTCGGGCGCAAGCAATTGCCGCGCGCTCGTTGCCAGAGCCTGCGCCTGCGCATCGTCCTCTGCGCCCACAATCACGGCGGTGGCCAGGCCGCGCTCGGCCCACACCGCTGCGCGCAGCAGCGTGGCGAATGCGCTGGGCGCGCGTTGCAGCGCGGCGGCGTGGGTGGCCAGCACCTGCCCGGCGGTGCTGCGCAGCTCTGCGCGCCCGGAAATGGCGGCGGCGCGCAACAGGCCCAGCACCGCCAAACCGCCGGCATCGGGGGTGGCGCCATCGGGCTCGCCGCGCGGGCGATGGGGCAGGGTGTCGTCGTCTCCGGCTGTGAGAAAAAAATCGCCCTCTGCGGAATCGAAAAAGCGCTGGCGGATTTCCCCGGCCACTTCCAGCGCCAGCGCGAGCCAGTGCAATCCCGCGCCCGCGCGCTGCAAGTCGAGACAGGCGGCGAGCCAGGCGGCGAGATCGTCGAGAAAAGCCGGCACTTTGGCACGGCCTTCGGCAAAGACGCGAAACCAGCGGCCGTTTTCGCCGCGCAGCCGCTCGCGCGCAAAGTTCGCCACGCGCACGGCGAAGTGCAGCAATTCGCCATCGCCCGTGACGCTGCCCGCATGGGCGAGGCCGGAAACCGCCAGCGCGTTCCAGCCGAGCAGGCACTTGGTATCGGTGTCCGGCGCAATGCGCTGCGCGCGCGCGGCGAAGAGTTCGGCGCGCTCGGTGGCAAAATTGGCGCGCGGGCCGCGCGCCAGATCCCAGAGCACCGAGCGGCCCTCGAAGTTTCCGCCGTGAGTTACGGCGTAGGCGCTGCAGAAGGCGTTGCCGCGCGGCTCGCCGAGCACCGCCTGCACCTCTGCGGGCGTCCACACATAGAAGCGGCCTTCTTCGCCCTCGCTGTCGGCGTCCTGGCTGGCGTAGAGTCCGCCCTCTGCGCCGCACATTTCGCGCTGCAACCACGCGGCGGTTTCGCGCACCGGCCACAGCAGCTCGTCTCCGCCCCTGCGCCGCCACAACTCGGCGTAGATTCGCAGCAGTTGCCCCTGGTCGTAGAGCATCTTCTCAAAATGCGGCACGCCCCAGTGCGCATCTACGCAGTAGCGGTGGAAGCCGCCGCCGAGCTGGTCGTAGCAACCGCGCCGCGACATTTCCTGGCAGGTGAGCAGCAGGTGATTCAGCGCGTCCTGCGCTTCGGCTTCCGGCAGCCGGGCGGCGGTGGCGACGGGGCTGGCAATTTCCTGCACCGCCAGCAGCACTTCAAGTTGTGTGGGCGTGGGAAACTTGGGCGCTGCGCCGAAGCCGCCGTGGGCGCGGTCGGCCCCCTGCATCAGCGCGCGCGCGGCAGAGACGAGCAATTCGCTGGCGGGCGTTCCCGTGGCCGCGCCGCGCGGGCGCTCTGCCAAGACGCGCAGCAATTGCTGCGCCGTTTGATCCACGCGCTCCCGCTGTTCGTGAAAGGCGCGCTGCACCGCCTCCAGAACCTGGCGAAAAGAGGGCAGGCCGTGGCGCGGCTCGGGCGGATAGTAGGTGCCCGCGTGAAAGGGGCTGCCATCGGGCCGGCAAAAAGCGGTGAGCGGCCAGCCGCCGTGGCCCTGCAGCCGCAGCAGCGCATCCATGTAGAGCCTGTCCACATCGGGCCGCTCCTCGCGGTCCACCTTGATGCAGACGAAGTGCGCGTTCATCAGCGCCGCCGTCTGTTCATCCTCGAAAGATTCGCGCTCCATCACATGGCACCAGTGGCAGGCGCTGTAGCCAATGGAGACCAGCAGCGGCCGCCGCTCCGCCCGCGCGCGGGCCAGCGCCTCTTCGCCCCAGGGGTGCCAGTCCACCGGGTTGTGCATATGCTGGCGCAGATAGGCGCTGCTCTCTCCAGCCAGCCGGTTCGCCATCTCCCCACTCTACGCCACTTGCCCCCGCAGCGCCCAGGTGCGAAATTGAGCCGCGCCGGGCAGGTGGCCCCGGTGGGAGGATGCCGTGGGGGAAGCGCGCTTCAAGGGCGCCTGGCTGGGTGACCTTTTGAGAGAGCGGGGCGAGGCTTCGATTCGCCACCACACGGCCGAAATGCTGAAAGGCATGGGAATTGAGGACATTGAACTGGAAGTGTCCATTGGCGCAGTGGGAGCCGCCGATATCGTCTCGCACTCCCACCGTCTCGTCGTGGAGACCAAGTCCAGGGGACAGGCCCAGCCGACCGGCCCCGGCGCGCGGCCCGGCGAAACGCAACGGGGACAACTCGAGCGCTATGTGGAGCACTTCGCGCGCCGCGCAGCGAGATTGGATGCGTTGCAGCCCGGCGCAGAGCGCCACGCGTCTTGGCGCGGCCTGCTGACAGATGGCGAGCAGTGGTGGGCCTACGAGTGGGATCAGCGCGCGCAGGCCCTTGCCCCCCGGCGCTCTCACCACTACGCGGCGGATTTCAATCGGGCCGAGGGCTTTGCCGCTTGGCTTCAGGGAAATTTCCCGGACCGTCCCGGAAAGCTCGGTTTGCCCGTAGATGTCTATGTGGGGTTGTTGCAGCCCTTTGTGCAGGAACTCGCCGAGATTCAGTTGAAGTCGGAGGGCACGGCTGCCTACCGCACCAAATTCGATCTCTGGAAGCAGATGCTGCGCAGCTCCGGTATGTTGCCCGATGAGCGCCGGTTGTTGCAGTTGATTGAATTGTTTCGCTTTCACACCGCGCTGATTGCGGTTTCCCGGGCTGTTGTGGCCGCTCTGGACGAGAGCGCCGCGCCGCCCGCGCCCGAGGAATTGCTGAGTTCGGGCTTTGCGTCCTGGGCCATTGAGCGCACCGAGGGAGACGCATGGTGCGCGCGCCTGATTGACAGAATGGCCCGCTATGACTGGCGGGGGCTGGAACGGGATGCTCTGCGCACCGTGTATGAGAGAATGATTGGCCCCGATGTGCGGCACGGATTCGGGGAGTATTACACGCCGGACTGGCTGGCCGAAGCCGTTTGCGAGGAAGTGCTGGACGAGGATTGGATTGCCCGCGCGCTGGAAGGCGCGAAGCGCGCCAGCGGAAGGCCGGGCCGCAGTGTCGCCGGAATTGGAGTGCTGGATCCCGCCTGCGGTTCCGGCACCTTTTTGTTTCACGCGGCCCGCCGCATTCTCGCTTCGCAGAAACTGCGCGGGCTTCCCGCAAAGCGCCGCGCCGACTTGGTCGCACGGTTGGTGCAGGGAATTGATATTCACCCCGTCGCCGTGGAAATGTCCCGCGCAACGCTGGCCGCAGCGCTGCCCGCCCTGCCGCCGGGCGGCGCACAGGCGCTGCTGGTCCACCAGGGAGACAGCATGGCGGCGCGCAATCAGCGGGAGCCTCTGTTCACCTTTGCTGCCAATTGCGCCCTCTCCATCCGCACGCCGCAGGGCAGGGTGGTGAATTTCCCCCGTCAGGTGCTGGATCACGACCGCTTCTCCGAGATCGTCCGGGATCTCGTGCACGCGTCCATGCAGCCCGGCGCGGCGCAGCTCGATGAGAAGTGGGCGCAGCGCTTCGTGGCTCGCGCGAAATGGAGCCGCGGCCTTTCCTCCGAAAACCGCGAAATGCTGGTTCACACATTGCTGGTTCTGCACGAGATTCGCGGCGCAGAGGGGAATCATGTGTGGGAGTGGTATATCCGCAACCTCGCCGCGCCGCTTCGCATTGAGCGTGCGAAGGTGGATCGCATTGTCGCCAATCCGCCGTGGGTGCGGTTCAGCGCTGCGGGCATGAGTCCGGAGCGCCAGCGGCAGTTGCGGGAGCTGGCCGATGAACACGGCGTCTGGGCGGGGGGGCGGACGGCGACGCGCATGGATCTGGCTGCGGTTTTCGTTCCCGAGGCGCGGCGGCGCTTTCTGGTTGCGGCGGCTGCGGGCGGGCGTTCGGGCTGGGTGCTTCCCGCCGGCGCGTTGCGGGCGGGGCAGTGGGAGGCATTTCGCAATGCGGTGCCGGGCTGGCGCGCGGCGTGGGATTTCTCGCAGGTGCGGGAACCGCCTTTTTCGAGCGGGCCGAGTTGCGTTCTGTTCTCGGGGGGACGCCCCGGTGCAAAGTTGCCACGCGCCCGCGCCTGGAAGAATCGCCGGGGAGAGAGCATTGACCGCGGCGAACCGTGGCGGGATGCGCGGAAGAAGCTGGTGCAACTGCGGATTCCCCGCGCACTTCCGCAACGCCCCAGCGATTACGAGGAGAGCTGCTTTCGCCAGGGCGCCACGCTGACTCCCAGCCCGTTGCTCGTGGCTGCAGAAAGCCGGGCCGTTCCGGGAATGCCCAGCGTTGTGGAAATCACCTGCAGGCGGGGAAGTCAAGCGCCGTGGAAGGCGGTCGAGCCGTTGCGGGGCCGGGTGGAGCGGCGGAAGCTGATCCCCGCACTGTTCGGAGAGAACCTGTTGCCTTTCCGGGTGAGTGGCTACAGGTGGGTTGTGATTCCCACGGACCGGAAGGGGCAGGTGAATCCCGGCTCGCTTCCCGCGCACTTGGGGAAGTTCTGGAACCGGGCAGAGCGGGTTTGGGGGGAGAACCGGAAGGCCCGCAGCCCGGAGTCGCTGCTCGGGCGCATTGATTACCAGCGCAAATTGAGCCGGCAGCTTCCGCTGGATGATTCCCGGGCGAAGCGGCGCGTAATTTACAACGCTTCGGGCGGTGACTTCCTGCGCGCAGCGAGGTTGCTTGGCGGGAAGGACCGCTGTCTGTCCAACAGTTTTTATCACTGGGTGGCCGATTCGGAAAACGAGGCGCTGTTTCTCATTGCGCTTCTCAATGCCAGTTCCATGCAGGCTGCGTATCAGGGCACAAAAAAGGCGGAGAGGCACTTCCACACGCATTTCTGGTCTGCGGTGCCGATTCCCAAATACGATGCGAAGCGCCCCGCGCACCGGGAATTGGCGAGGGCGGCGCGGGAGGCGGAGCGCGTTGCGGCACAGGTTGACCTGGCGCATTCCGGAGCGGAGGAGCGCATTCGCGGCGCGCTGCGGGAATCCGGCGTGATGGGGCGCATAGATCGAGCGGCGCGGCAAATTCTTCCGGATCACGCGAGCCCCGCGGTGCGGTGACGGTGAGTCTGGATGCGGCGCTGCGGCGCGCGGGGGAGTTTGTGGCGCGGGAGGGCGCGGAGTTGGACCGCGTTTATTTCGCAACGCTGCTGCGCGAGCGCGACGCCACTGCGCTGCTGAGTGGACTCGCCGGACTGCAGCGGGGCGATGGCGCCATTGCCGATTGGCGCAGCAGCGCCATTGCCGGCTGGCGCGGCAGCGCGGCGGGAGAGGTGGGGGAGGCGAGCACGCTGCGGGCGCTGTCGCTGCTCGATGCGCTGGGGTTGCTCGACCACCCGATTCCCGAGGCGGCGGCGGCGTTTTTCATCGCGCGGCAGGGTGCGGATGGCGGCTGGGGTGCGCCGGAGGATTCCGCGGCGGCGCGCGTTGCGCGGACCGGCGAGGCGGGCGGGCTGCTCGCCAAGTCGCCCTTTGCGCGCCCCGCAGTGTTGCGCGCCGCCGAGCGCTTTTTGGCGGAGCGCTGGAGTGTCGAGGCGCTGCGCGCGGGCGGCTGCGCTGCAATCCTCGCATATGTGCATTTGCTCGCCGCGTTTCCGGCTGCGGAATCGGAGATTGCCGATGAGGCGCTGCAGTGGTGCGGGCGCGAGCTGGAGCGCGGTTTTCGCAGCGGCGCATTTTCCGCCGTAGAGGTGGCGCAGGTTTTTTGCCGCGCCCGCGCCCGCGCGCTGCCGGGCGCGCGCATTGAGGCGGCTGAGTTGGCCGCCGCCATTGCCGCCGCGCAGCAGTCCGACGGCGGCTGGCCCGCGCCTGGCGCCGCGCCGCAACCCGCTGGCGCTTCGCCCGCGGGCGCGGCGCGGCTGGATGCGGCTCTGCTGGCGGTGGAAGCGCTGCTGCGGCTCGGTTGAGCGCCGCACTGCGGGGCGTGCTGCGGGATCAGCCGCTGCGGCCCAGCCAGGCGAGGGCGCAGAGTTGGTGCAGCAGGCGGGCCGCCACATTCAAATCCCATTCGTCCCCGGGGTCGCGGGGGTTTGGCGCGACTTCGCAGAGATCGAAGCCGACGACCCGGCGGCCCGAGGCGGCCACAGCGTCGAGCAGAAATGCGGCCTCGCCGAAAGCGAGTCCGCCGGGCACGGGGGTGCCGGTGTGCGGGCACAGGGCGGGGTCGAGTCCGTCTATGTCGAAGGAGATGTGCACCCGTGCCGGCAGCGCCTCGATGATTTCCCCACAGAGATCTGCCCAGGTGCGGCCGCGGTAAAGCGCGGCGCGCAGCTCGCGCTCGCGGAAGCTCTGCACTCGCGCATCTTTTTCGGCGCGCTGGCGCTCGCAAGAGGAATAGTCGCGCACCCCCACCGAAACCAGCCGCTGCACTTCGGGCACGCTTTCGAGCACATTGTGCATAACCGAAGCGTGGGAGTGCGCGAAACCTTGGTAGGCCGCGCGCAAATCGTAGTGCGCATCCATGTGCAGCACGCCAATTCCGTCGGGCGCGCCGTGCGTGCCGCGCCCACCATGGGCGGCGGCGCTGGCGGCGATGGCGCCGTAGGCGGCGGAGTGATCGCCGCCCAGCACGCCGGCGGCCCGGCCCGAAGCGTGCAGCGCGGCGCAATCGGCGGCGAGCTCCGCATTCAGTTGCGCGCTGGCGGCGTTCACCGCGGCGCAATCGCCGCGCGCGGCGGCGGCGCAGGCATGGTCGTTCAGGCGCAGCCAATCCTCGCGCAGGGTCAGCGCCGTCTCTGCGCCGAAGCTTCTGCCGAGCAATTCGCTGTGCAGATCCACTTGCTGCGAGGCCCGGGCAATGCGCCCGGGAGTCTGCGAAGCGCCGCGCCGGTAGGAGACGGTGGGCTCCCACGGCACGCCGATGACCACCACGGCGGCATCGCGCGCATCGCCGCCGCAGTCGAAGAGCCCGCCGGTCTGCGCCGCCCGCGCCTGCGCCACTTCCGCAGCCTCCGCCGTGGAGCGGGACATGGCTCAGCGCAGCGCCTTCGCCATGCGCTCCAGCGCCTCGCCGAGAATGGCCCGGGAGGTGGCGAAGTTGAGCCGCACGAAGCCCGCCCCCGGCGCGCCGAAATCGGGGCCGTCGGAGAGCGCCACCTTCGCCTGCTTCAGGAAAAAGGCGCAGGGCGAGGGCGCGAGTTTGAGAGCGCGGCAATCGAGCCAGGCCAGATAGGTGGCCTCGGGCGGCGTGTGCACCACCCCCGGCATTTCGGCGCGCAAAAACTCGGCGGTGAAATCGCGGTTGCTCTGCAGGTGGACGAGCAATTCGGCGAGCCAGCCGTCCCCGTGGCGCCAGGCCGACTCGGTGGCCAGCAGGCCCAGTGCGCCAAGGCCGCCGCGCAGACCGCGCGGGTGTTGCAAAAAGCGCGCGCGCAGGTCATCGCCGCCAAAAGCCGCAAAGGCGCAGCGCAGTCCGGCAAGGTTGAAGCTCTTGGAAGCCGAGTAGAGAGTGAGGGTGCGCTCCGCAATCTCCGGCGAGAGCGAGGCCAGCGGGATGTGGCGGCGCCCGGAATAAGTGAGGTCGGCGTGAATCTCGTCGGAAATCACCGTGAGGTCATGCGCCACGGCAATTTCGGCCACGGCTTCCAGTTCGGCGCGGGTGAAGGCGCGGCCGCTGGGGTTGTGCGGATTGCACAGCAGCAGCACGCGGGCCCGTTCGCTGGAGCTGGCCTTGGCGCGCAGGCCGTCCAGATCCATGGCGAAGCCATCTGCGCCGTGGCGCAGCGGGTTTTCGATCAGGCGGCGCTTCAGGCTGTGCACGGTTTCGAGAAAGGGCGGATAGATGGGCGTTTGCACAATCACGCCATCGCCCGGCGCGCAGAACTGGTGCACGGCGACCTGCATACCCTGCACCACCTCGGTGATCAGCTCCACCCGCCGGGGCGGGATTTGCCAGGCGAAGCGCTGCTGCATGCGCTCGGCGAAGAGCTCGCGCAGCGGTGTGAGCGCGGGGTGGCGGGGGTAGCCGAGATCGCCGTCGTCCAGGGCCTGCTGCAGGCGCTGCCGGATCGGCTGGGCCACCGGAAAGTCCATGTCCGCCACCCAGAGCGGCAGCACCTCCGGCGGAAACAGCGCCCACTTTTCGCCGCGGCGCCTGCGCAATTGGGCCAGGTCGAGTTGGCCGAAGCCGTGCATGGCCGCAGTATAGCCCGGCGGCGCGGGGCCGCCGGGGCGGGGGGCGGGGCGGGGGCGATTCCGCTAGCCTGCCCGCCCACTGCTTATGTCCGGGCCGAAGACCGTAGATTTGAAAACGCTGCCCCGGCACTGCGATGCCGCGGCGCTCGAAGCGCGCTGGGACGCCGCCTGGGAGCAGGCCGGGCTCTACCACTGGGATGCGTCGCGCCCGCGCGGCGAGACCTTTGTGGTGGATACGCCGCCGCCCACGGTGTCGGGCTCGCTTCATGTGGGGCACATTTTCTCCTACACCCACACCGATGTCATCGTCCGCTACCAGCGCATGCGCGGCAAGAACATCTTCTATCCCATTGGCTGGGACGACAACGGCGTGCCCACCGAGCGGCGCGTGCAGAATCTCTTTCATGTGCGCTGCGATCCGGCGCTGCCCCGGGAGCCGGGGCTGGATCTCGCGCCCGCCAATGCCAAGCAGCGCAAGAAGCCGCCGCGCGCAATTTCGCGCCCGGATTTCATCGCGCTGTGCGAGCAGGTCACCGCCCAGGACGAGCGCGCCTTTCTGGAACTCTTCCGCCGCATCGGGCTCTCGGTGGACTGGCGCAGCGAATACACCACCATTGGCGAGCGCTGCCGCCGGTTGGCGCAGCTTTCTTTTCTCGATCTTTACGGCAAGGGCCTGGCAGAGATGCGCGATGCGCCTTTTATGTGGGATGTGGATTTCCAAATGGCGCTTTCTCAGGCCGATGTGGAGGACCGCGAGCTGCAGGGCGCTTACCACGATATTGAGTTTGCTGTGGAGGGCGGGCCGCAGCGCTTTGTCATTGCCACCACGCGGCCCGAGCTGTTGCCGGCCTGCATTGGCGTGACCGCGCATCCTTCGGACGAGCGCTACCGCGCGCTGTTCGGCAAGCGCGCGCTGACTCCGCTGTTCCAGGCGCCGGTGCCCATCTTTCCCAGCGAGCGCGCCGATCCTGAAAAGGGCAGCGGCATTCTCATGGTCTGCAGCTTCGGCGACCAGAGCGATGTGGAGTGGTGGCGCGAGCAATCGCTGCCGCTGCGCCAGGTGCTGGGCCGCAACGGCCGTATGCAGCCGGTGGATTTTGGCGAAGAACCTTTTGTGAGCCGCGACGCCGCGGCGGCCAACCGCGCCTATGCAGAGCTTTTGGGCCGCAGCGTGCCGCAGGCGCGCCGCCGCGTGGTGGAGCTGCTGCGCGATCCCGCCGCGGCGGCGGGCGGCGCGGCAGAGGGACGCCCTGCGCCGCTGCGCTCCGAGCCCCGCGAAATTCGTCACGCGGTGCGCTTTTACGAGCGCGGCGACAGCCCGCTTGAGATTCTCCCTTCGCGGCAGTGGTTCGTGCGGCTTTTGGATCAGCGCGGTGCGCTGCTCGCCAAGGGCGCAGAGCTGCAGTGGCGCCCGGAACACATGGGGCAGCGCTTCCGGGACTGGACCGAGAACCTGGCCTATGACTGGTGCATCAGCCGGCAGCGCTACTTCGGCGTGCCCATTCCGGTGTGGTATCCGCTTTCCGCAGAGGGCGAGCCGGATCACAGCGCGCCCATCGTGGCCGCTGCAGAATCGCTGCCTGTGGATCCCATGACCGATGCGCCGCCGGGCTTTGCCGAATCGCAGCGCGGCGCGCCGGGCGGCTTTTGCGGCGAGGCCGATGTGCTCGAAACCTGGTTCACGAGCTCGCTCACCCCGCAAATTGGCAGCGGCTGGAAGCTCGATCCCGAGCGCCACGCCAAGCTCTTTCCCGGCGATATTCGCCCGCAGAGCCATGAGATTATCCGCACCTGGGCCTTCTACACCATCGCCAAGGCGCTGTTGCACGAAAACTCGCTGCCCTGGCGCCATGTGCTGATCTCCGGCTGGATTCTCGATCCGGAGCGCAAGAAGATGTCCAAAAGCCAGGGCAATGTGGTGACGCCGCTGCCGCTCATTGAACGCTACTCGGCGGACGGCGTCCGCTACTGGGCTGCCAGCGCGCGGCTCGGCGTAGATACCGCCCTGGACGAGAATGTGCTGAAGGTGGGGCGGCGGCTCACCACCAAGTTGTGGAATGCCGCCAAGTTCGTGCTTTCGCAGCCGGTCGGCTTTGCCGGGCCTGCCGCCGCCGGCCTGGCAGCGCCGGGCTGCATTTCCCACGAGCTGGACCGCGCTTTTTTGGCAGAGCTGCGCGCGCTGGTGGAGCGCAGCAGCGCGGATTTCGAGCGCTTCGAGTTTGCCCGCGCGCTGCAGGCGGTGGAGGGATTCTTCTGGGCGCGCTTCACCGATACCTATCTGGAGTTGGCGAAGGCGCGGGCGCGGGGCGCGGCGGGCGAGGCCGGGCGCAGCTCGGCGTTGGCGGCGCTGCGCCTCGGCCTTTCGGTGCTGCTGCGGCTCTTTGCGCCGGTGCTGCCCTACATCACCGAGGAAATTTGGTCCTGGGCTTTTGCCGAAGAGACCGGGCAGCCCTTTGTGCACGGCGCGGCCTGGCCCGGCCCGGCAGATTTTGCGGCGGCGGCCGCGCCCGCCGATGCGCTTTCTTTCGAGACGGCGGTGGCGGCGCTGGCCTGTGTGAACAAGGCCAAGGCGGGCGCTTCGGTTTCGATGGGCCGCGAGGTGCAGCGCCTGGTGCTGGCGGCGCGGCCGGAGACCCTCGACAGATTGCGGCCGGTGCTCGAAGATGTGCTGGCCGCCGCGCGCTGCCTTTCGCACGAGCTGCGCCCGGCGGAGCGCCTGGAGGCGGGCGCCTTCGCAGTGGAGGAGGCCGCCTTCGCCCCGCCGCCTGCGCCGGCGGGTTGAGGGAAGGGGAGACCATGCACAGCGCCATTGCCCCGATAGCCCGGCTGGGCGCAGCGGTCTCGCGCCTGGTGCTGGAGCTGGGCCGCGTGGCGCGCTTCGGCGCGGTGGCCTGCGTGGCGCTGCTGCGCCCGCCCTATCGCCTGCGCCGCCTGAGCCACGAGCTCTTCGATACGGGCGTGCTTTCGCTGCCCATTGTGTGCGCCTCGGGGCTGACGGTGGGGCTGGTGCTGGGCCTGCAGCTCTACTGGGTGCTGGTGCGCTTCGGCAGCGAGTCCAGCCTGGGCAGCGTGGTGGGGCTGACCTTGATCCGCGAGCTCGGCCCGGTAATGACGGGGCTGCTGGTCACCGGCCGCGCGGGCTCGGCCATGGCCGCCGAAATCGGCGTCATGCGCGCCACCGAGCAACTGGACGGCATGCGCACGCTGGCGATGGATCCGCTGCACTATGTGGTGGGGCCGAAGCTGCTGGCCATGCTGCTGGCCATGCCGCTGCTCGCCTCGCTGTTCATTCTGTTCTCCATCTTCGGCGCATGGCTGGTGGGCGTGCAGCTTTTGGGTCTGGATCACGGCGTCTACCTGGCGGGCCTGGAGCAGTCTATTTCCTTCCGCACCGATATTCTCGGCAGCCTGATCAAAGATGTGGTCTTTGCTGCAATCATCGCCCTGGTCGCCACCTACCGCGGCTTCACCAGCGGCCAAAGCGCCGCCGGCGTGGGCCGCGCCACCACTGGAACCGTGGTCACCGCATCGGTTTGCATTCTGCTCGCCGATTACATTGTGACCGCGCTCTGGGGCTTTTAGAAACCCATCGGAGGAAACATGCAGTCAACAGCGTTGCGCGATTTCATCGTGGGACTCTTCGTGCTCGTGGGCCTGGCCTCGCTCGGCTATCTCTCGCTCAACCTGGGCGGGGCGGCCGCCACCGGCGGGGGGCTGGAACTGGTGGCCACCTTCCGCGAAATCGGCGGCCTGACCGCGCGCGCGCCGGTGGCGATCTCCGGCGTCCGTGTGGGCCGGGTGCAGCGCATCGAGCTCGACTCGAACCTGGACGCGCGGGTGGTGATGGATGTGGACGCAAGCCTGGAACTGCCGGTGGATACCAGCGCCGCAATCCGCACCGCCGGCCTGCTCGGCGATCAGTTCATTGCGCTGGAGCCCGGCGCAGAGGACGATTTGCTGGGACCCTGCGAAGTGGTGGCGCCGGAAGCCGCGCCGGGAACGCCCTGCAATCAGATAGACATGGTGGAGAACGCGCTGAACATTGAGAGCCTGGTGGGGCGGCTGGTGCACGGCGTCGCCGATGGGGGAGAAGAGTGAAGCTTTACGCCGCATTGCTCGCTGTGCTGCTGGCCGCCGGTTGCGCCGGCACGGGCGCAGGCCCCGACCCCTGGCGCGCGACCAACGAGCGCGTCTTCGCCTTCAACGAGACCGTGGACCGCTACGCCCTGGAGCCGGTGGCGCGCGCCTGGGATTTCGTGCTGCCGGATTTCGCGCAGCGCCGCATCGCCGATTTTCTCGACAACCTGGGCCGCCCTGTCACCGCCGTCCACGACATTTTGCAGGCGAAGCCGCTCAGCGCCTTTCGGCATGTGTGGGGCTTTGCCATGAACGCCACGCTCGGCATTGGCGGCCTTTTCGATGTGGCGGGGATGGCGGGGCTGGAGCACGACCCGGAAGATTTCGGGCAGACCCTGGCCCACTGGGGGGTGCCGGGCGGCCCCTATGTGGTGATGCCTTTTCTGGGGCCCTCTAATTTCCGCGACTCCAACGCCATTTTCGCCGATATTCTCATCTCGCCGCAGTTTCTGCTTCCGGACTTTCCGGACGCCGCTTTTCTGGCGCAGCGCGGCGCTGGAATTCTGAACGCGCGGGCGGCGGCGCTGGAAGAAATTGAGGAGAGCCGCGCCACCTCTGTGGATTTCTATGTCTTCGTGCGCGAAGCCTGGATGCAAAACCGCGCGCGCCAAATTCGGGACGGCGCGCCGCCCCCGGCCGACGACGACTTCTACGACATAGACGATTTGGACGACCTGGACGAGGAGGACCTGGAATGACGAACTTCAAGCAGATTGCGGCGCTGGCCCTGGCGCTGTGCGCGCTGTTGGCATGGGCGCAACCGGCGCGCGCCGAGGCGCAGGCCGATGCCGTCGCCGCCGCGCGCCGTGCGCTGGATGGCACCATTGCCGATGTGCTCGCCGCGCTCGGCGACGAATCGCTGGACCTGCCCGCCAAGCGCAAGCGCATTGAAGAGATTGCCCTTGCGCGCTTCGATTTCCGCACCACCGCCAAGCTCGTGTTGAAGCGCGACTGGCGCCGCTTTGACAAGACCCAGCGGGCGGAGTTCGTCGTGGCATTCCGCGAGTATCTGGCCGGCAGCTACGGCAGCCGCATCAGCCGCTACAACCAGGAAGCCGTGGATGTGACCGGCGCGCGCCTGGAACCCCGGGGCGATGTGACCGTAATGACGCGCATTCGCGGCGGCGAAGCCGACGGCGTGGCCGCCGATTACCGCCTGCGCAAGCAGCGCCGCAGCGGCGAGTGGCTCATCATTGATGTGGTCATCGAGGGCATCAGCCTCGTCTCCAACTTCCGCTCCCAGTTCGCCGAAATGATCTCCAGCGGCGGCCCCACCAAACTGCTCACCCGCCTGCAGCAAATCAACGCCGACCGCGCCGCCGGCCGCGAAGTCGACCTCCCCCCCGGCCTCGAATCCGCCACCTCGGGCGGTTCTTGATTGCACTGCAAATTACCCGCGGGTGGTGCGGCGCTTTTGGGTGGCTTGGGCGAGGGTGGCCAGGACGGGGAGGGTCTGCTCCCAGCCCATGCAGGCGTCGGTGATGCTGCGGCCGTAGGTCATGTCGCCCGCGGCGTTCCAGTCCTGGCGGCCGGGCTGCAGGAAGCTCTCGAGCATGACGCCGAAGATGGCGGCTTCGCCTGCGGCCACCAGGGCGGCCACTTCGGCGGCGACAGCGGGCTGGCGGTTGTGGTCTTTGCCGCTGTTGGCGTGGGAGCAATCCACCATGATGCGGCGCGGCAGCCCGGCCTGCGAGAGCGCCTGGCCCACGGCGGCGATGCTTTCTGCGCCGTGATTTGGGCCGCCGGCCCCACCGCGCAAAATTACATGGGTGTCGCGGTTGCCGCGGGTGGCGACGATGGCGGCTACGCCCTGCTTGGTTACCGAGAGAAAGCGGTGCGGGTTCTTCGCCGCGCCAATGGCGTCTATGGCCACCTGCACATTGCCGTCGGTGGCGTTCTTGAAGCCGACGGGCATGGAGAGTCCCGAGGCGAGTTCGCGGTGCACCTGGCTCTCGGTGGTGCGCGCGCCAATGGCGCCCCAGCTCACCAGATCGGCCATGAACTGCGGGCTGATGGGGTCGAGGAATTCGCAGCCCGCGGGCATTCCGGCGCGGGCCAGGCCGAGCAGCAGTTGCCGCCCAATGCGCAGCCCGTCGTTGATGGCGAAGCTCTGGTCCAGGTGCGGGTCGTTAATCAGCCCCTTCCAGCCCACGGTGGTGCGCGGCTTTTCGAAGTAGGTGCGCATGACCAGCAGCAGGTCGCCGCTGTGCTCCCGGGCGGCCTTGCCGAGCCGCTCTGCGTAATCCAGCGCGGCCTGCGGGTCGTGGATGGAGCAGGGCCCGGCCACCACCAGCAGGCGGTCGTCCTCGCCGTGCAGCACGCGCGCGATTTCGGCGCGCCCCCGCGCCACCACTTCGGAACTGCGCTCGCAGAGCGGCAGCTCCTCCATCAGGATGGCGGGGGGCAGCAGGGGCCGCAGCCCCTCGATGCGCAGGTCGTCGGTCTGGAAGATCATGGCGCGGGGAAGCTAGGACTCTCGCTGCGGAGCGCCAATTGAGTCTGCGCCTGCGCCTGCGCCCCGGCCCCGCGTCTGGGCGAGCAGGGCGGCGTAGCCCTGGCGGAAGCTGGGGAAGCGCAGCGTGTATCCGCTGCGTTGCAGGCGCGCGCTGCTGCAGCGCTTGTTGATGGGGGGCGCGCTGCGCGGGGCGGCGGCCGGCGCGGGCGCTCCCATTTGGGCGGCGAGCCAGCGCAGCACCGCCTCTTCGGGGGCGGGCTCTGCATCCACGCCCAGGTAAAGGCGGTGGGGTGCGTCCAGGCGCAGCAGGTGCGCGGCTGCGCCGGCGGCGTCGCCGCGGTGAATGCGGTTGGTGTAGCGCGGGCGGAACGCGGCCTCGCCCCGCGCCACCTGGCGCAGCAGGCGGTTTCGCCCAGGGCCGTAGAGTCCGCCGAGCCGCAGGACAATGCAGCGGTGGCCGCCCTGCGCCGCCGCGCGCTCGCCTTCCAGCAGCAGCCGCCCGCGAAAGCCCGCGGGCGCGGCGGGGGTGTCCTCATCCACCCAGCCGCCGTCGCGCTGCTCGTAAATTGCGGTGCTGGAGATGTAGAGCAAGCGCCGCAGGCCGCCGCGCTGCGCCAGGGCGGCCAGCAGATTGCGCGGGCCTTCCACATAGGTGCGCAGGTAGCCCGCGGCGTCGCGGCCGCCGCTGCCGGGGGCGGCGGCGAAGATGGCCGCTTCAATGCCCGATGGCAGCGCGCGCAGGCTGCCGGGGTCGCAGAGATCGGCGCGCAGCGCCCGCGCGCCCGGCGGCGGCGGCGCAGCGCTGCGCCGCAGTGCGAAGATTTCCGCCCCGGCCGCCCCGGCCAGCCCTGTCAGTTCGGCGCAGAGCGCCGCGCCCAGGTAGCCGCAGCCCGCGATCAGGATGCGCAAAGGTGTGCGCAAACTCGCGCCACTTCGGCGCTCGATCCCAGGATGACGGGGCAGCGCTGGTGCAGCGCCTCGGGCGCAATATCAAGGATGGCCGCCGCGCCGTCCGTGGCTGCGCCGCCCGCCCGCTCCATGACGCTGGCCATGGGATTGCATTCGTAGAGCAGGCGCAGCTTGCCCTGGGGATTTGCGGCGGTGGCGGGATAGAGAAAGACGCCGCCCCGCAGCAGCGTCCGGTGCACATCGGCCACCATGGAGCCGATGTAGCGCGCGCCGTAGCCGTTCTCGTGAGCGAAATGCAGCCAGCGCTGCAGCCCGCCGTCAAAGCCGTTGATATTGGCCTCGTTAATCGAGTAAATCTTGCGCTCGGCGGGCATCCGCAGGCCGCGCTGCGCCAGCAAAAACTCGCCGCGGCCGGGGTCGAGCACGAACAAATCCACCCCCGCCGCACTGGCCAGCACCAGCGCGGTGGAAGAGCCGTAGAGCAGGTAGCCCGCGCACAACAGCACGCGCCCCGGCTGCAGCAGCGCGGACTCTGGCGCAGCGCCCTTGCCGCAGGGCAGCACGCCGAAGATGGTGCCGACGGGGACCGCCACATCAATGTTCGAGGAGCCGTCGAGGGGATCGCAGAGCACGCAGTAGCGCCCATCTGCGCGGAGCATTCGGGGCCGGGCCTGCTCCTCGGAGGCATAGGCCGCCACTGCGGAGCAGCGCGACAGCTTCTCCAGCAGCAACTCGTCGGCCAGCACATCGAGCTTTTGCTGCGCTTCGCCCTGCACATTCACCGCGCCGGCCTCGCCGATGACATCTTCAAGGCGCGCCCGGCGCAGCTTTTCTGCCAGCACCAAGCCGGCCCCGGCGATGGCCTCCAGCGTTTCGGCCAGCGGGGCGGTGGCGGGCTGTTGGCGCAACTGCGCGCCCAGCGGGGTGTGCATGGCTCTTCTCCCGGGCGCGGGGCGGCGTTCCGGCTGCGCCCGAAAATAGCGCAGCCCCCGGGCGCGGGCGGTTGCGGAGCCCTGCAGATTTGGGTAGAAAGGCGGGGCGCGGCGCGCCCCTATGCACAGGCGCGGCGCCGGTAGCCGGGATGCCGTCCAGTTCTTCCCGTGCAGATTCCCGCCCTTGCGCGGCCCGCCCCAAGGGGCCGCGCCAGCGAGGAAACGCTTGGCAGTTCGCAGCACGCGCAGCCGTTCCGCTGCCCGCACGCCCCGGGACCAATCCAAGGGCCGGGCCGGGGCCAAACCGGCCTCCGGCGAGCCGCCGGCCCCGGACGAGCTGCCGCCGGAGGTCGAGTCCGCCTGGCGCGACGGCCCCATAGATGAGGCCACCCTCGAGGAGATCCGGCGCGAAATCGCCCTGGACCGCGCCAGCGAATCCGAGCTGCTCGAGCTGGCCGCCGGCCTGCAGCAAGAGGAGGACGAGGAGGCCCCGGACGAAATCGTCGCCTCCACGGGGCCGGTTTTCGAGGGCGAGGTGCCGCTTGCGAGCGCGGAACAGCGCCGCGAGGCCATGGAAAAGGCGGCCCGGCGCCTCGGCATTCCCGCGCTGCACCCCGAGCAGCGCCAGGTGCTGGAAGCCGTGCTGTGCGGGCGCGATGTGCTGATGGTGCTGCCGACGGGCTTCGGCAAGAGCGCCTGCTACCAGATTCCCTCGCTGATTTTCTCCAAGCCGGTGCTGGTGATCTCGCCGCTGCTGGCTCTGATGAAGGATCAGTTCGAGACCATGCAGCGGCTGGGCCTGCCCGTGCTCAAGCTGGATGGGCAGCTCCGGGGCCGGGCGCGCAAGCAGGCGCTGGCGCAGATTGCCGGGGGCGGCCGCGTGCTGGTGATGACGACGCCCGAGTCTCTCGCCGCGCCCGACATTGCCGAGGCGTTGGCGCAGGGCGGCATTTCCATGGCCGCGGTGGATGAAGCGCACTGCATCTCCGAGTGGGGTTACGATTTCCGCCCCGCGTATTTGCAAATTGGCGAGCGCCTGCGCGCCCTTGGCGAGCAGCCGGCGCTGGCGCTCACCGCCACCGCCACCGAGAAGGTGCGGCTGGCCATCAACCGCTTCGTCGGCCTGCGCGATCCGCAGGTGGTTTCGGCCTCGCCGCACCGCGACAACCTGGCCTTCGATGTGCTGCACTGCGCCGCCGGTGCGCGGCTGCGCGCGCTGGTGCGGCTGGCGCTGCGCGTGCGCCGCCCAGGCATTATCTACTGCTCGACCACCCGCGATGTGGACGAGATTTACGCGGTGCTGCAGCGCTTCGAGATTCCCTGCTACCGCTATCACGGCAAAATGACCGCCGCCGAGCGCAGCAAGAGCCAGGAGGGCTTTATGCAGCGCGGCCGCCGCACCGTGATGGTGGCCACAAACGCCTTCGGACTCGGCATTGACAAGGCCGACATTCGCTATGTGATGCATTACCAGTCGCCCGCCTCGCTGGAGCAGTATGTGCAAGAGGCCGGGCGCAGCGGCCGCGATGGACGCCGCTCCAATTGCATTCTGCTTTTCTCCTCCGAAGACCGCGCTGTGCACGAGGCGTTGTTGGGGCGCAGCCGGGTGCGCCCCGAACAGCTCTATCGCCTGGCGAAGGCGCTGGCGGCCTGGGCGAAGGAAGAGAAGGTGCCGAGTCAGCAGGCCCTGGCGCTCTCCGCCGAGCTCGGTGTGCGCACCACCGGCGCGCTGCTGGCGCTGCTGGACGAATCGGGGCTGGTGAAGTGGGATCCGGAGTCGGTGCATGTCATTGTGCCCCCCGATGAGTTCGAGCCGCGCGCGCGGCAGCTCGCCGGTCAATTCGAGACGCTGCGCACCCAGGACGCCCGGCGCCTCGACTCGGTGGCCAACTACGCCCTGGAAGAGAACTGCCGCGCGGTTTTTTTGCAGGACTACTTTGGCGAGGAGGGCGCGCGGGCCTGCGGAATGTGCGACCGCTGCCGCGGCCAGGCCGACCGCCCCAGCAGCTTTTGGGAGCCGCTGGCGCCGCCCAGGGGCGAAGAGCACCGCGCGGTGCGCGCCGGCCGCAGCCCCCGCGGCCGCCCGGCCCGGGACTCTGCGCGTCCCGCCCTGGGCGCGCGCACGTCCCGCAACACCCGGGGGCGGCGCAGCGCCTCTCGCGGCAACGGCCTGGCGCGCGGTGCCCGCGGCGAATCCGG
>JAPPPQ010000005.1 GCA_028817435.1 Deltaproteobacteria bacterium | reverse complement strand
CACCCCCGCAGGCCGCAACTACGACCTCCTCCTCAAAGCCCGCCTGCGCTTCTAGCTTTTAGATATTGCTGCGGCGGGGGGGGAGGTTGTCGAAGGTGGGGCGGCGCTTGTCGTTGCGGGCGCGGAAGGCTTCCTGCATATCGCCGCCGAAGAACATGCCCGCCTGCCAGGTGGCGATGTATTCGAGGCTGTCGCGGATGCTGTGGTCGCGGGAGTAGTTCAGCATTTCCTTCGAGCCCCACACGGCCAGCGGCGATTTCTCGGCGATTTCTCCGGCAATGTTCAGCACCTCGCTGAGCATGGCCGGCTGGTCTTCGTGCACTTCGTTCACCAGGCCGCAGGCCAGCGCGCGCTCGGCGGGCATTCGGCGGCCGGTGTAGGCGAGTTCGCGCACCACGCCTTCGGGCAGCAGCTTCGGCAGGCGCTGCAGGGTGCCGACATCTGCCGTGAAGCCCAGGTTGATTTCCTGGATGCAAAAGAAAGCGTCGCGGGTGCAGTGGCGAAAGTCGCAGGCGCTTACCAAATCTACGCCGCCGCCCACGCAGCCGCCCTGCACGGCGGCAATTACCGGCATTCGCGCGCGCTCCAGCGCGTTGAAGCTCTCCTGGAACAGCAGGACGGTCTGACGCATGCGGCTGCGCGCGCGGCCCAGGTCGGCTGCGCTCGCGGCGCTTTCGGCCTGTCCGTCCAGGCCGTCGCCGGCCAGCACCGAAAGGTCCATGCCGGCGGTGAAGTGCCGCCCCGTGGAAGAGAGCACCAGCGCCCGCGCCTCGCCGGAATCGCTGAGCCGATTCACGACCTGCGGCAACTCGCGCCAGAAATCCAGCGTCATGGAATTCAACTGCTCGGGCCGGTTGAAGCGCAGGTGCGCCACGCCGTCCTTCACTTCCAGATCGAAACACGCGCTCATGGGTTTCCTCCGTTCGTTGATGAAAAGCTGGTGGGCAGCTCGCCCGCCATTCTACACAACACGCCTGCGCCGCGCGCCCCTGGTTGCGGTGGCGGGGCGGGCGGCCAGCCAGCGCAGCAGGGTTTCCACCGCGCCCACATCGCGCAGGCGGCGCAGCGCCAGGGTGGGCTCGTCGGCGCGGCCAATGCGGAAGGTGGCGCCGAGTCCCTGCAGCGCGCGGAAGGCGTCCTCGTCGGTTTCGTCGTCGCCCACATAAATGACGCGCATGCGCTCGGACCAGGCGGGGCCGTGGCGGGCGCGCAGCATATGCAGCACGGCGTGGCCTTTGTCCCAGCCGATGGGCGGGCGCGCCTCTACGGCGCAGTGGGCGTCGCGGGGCTGAAAGCCCGCGGCAGAAATTTGCGCGCGCGCTTCCGCCGCCACGGCTTCGCCGCGCGCGGGGTCGGCTTCGCGGTAATGCAGGGTGAGCGATGCGCCCTTTTCTTCCACCCAAACGCCCGGCTCGCGGATGCCGCCCAGCTCCCGCGCCAGCTCGGCGGCGCGCTTGCGAAAGTGCGTCGAATCGGGGTGCGCAAAGGGCTTCAGGCCGGGGCCTTCAATTTCAATGCCGTGGTTGCCGGCGTAGCTGAGGTCTTTCAGTCCCACAATGCGGCGCAGGTCGGCCAGCGCGCGGCCGCTGACGATGGCGACATCGGTATCGCTGCGCGCGGCGCAGGCGGCCAATGCGCGCCGCGCGGCGGGGCGCAAGCGCGCGCGCGCGGGGTGCGAGCTGATCTCGCACAGCGTCCCGTCGTAATCCAGAAACAGCGCGGTGCGGAAATCCCGCAAAAATGCGCCGAGCCATTCTTCGAAGTTGGCAGAGCTCACGGGCTGCAGCAGCGCGCGCTCGCGCTGCGCCGCGCCCAGAAAATCCCGCAGCCAGGCGCTCAGATCGTTGGTGCGCTCGCGGCGCTGCAGCGCGCGGATGCGCGCCAGGCGGTCTTCGCGGCTCATCAGCAGCGCGCGGTGCAGGTTCTCGGCCACGCTGTCGGCGTTGTAGGGGTTGACGCGCAGCGATTCGTGCATGGTCTCGGCGGTGCCGGCCATGCGCGAAAGCACCAGCACCCCCGGCTCCGCCACCTGGCTCGCCACAAATTCCTTGGCGACCAGGTTCATGCCGTCGCGCAGCGGCGTAACCAGCGCAATATCGGCATCGCGGTAGAGCGCGGCGAGCCGGTCCGGCGCAATGGAGCGGTAGAGATAGCGGATGGGCGTCCAGTCGCTGCGCCCGAAGCGCCCGTTTACGCGGCCCACCAGTTCGTCTATCTCGCGCTTCAGCGCCTGGTATTCGGTCACCTGCTTGCGGCTGGGCACGGCAATTTGCAGCAGCACCACCTGCTCTCGAAACTCCGGGTGCATTTCCAGCAGGCGCTCGAAGGCGCGAATGCGCTCGGGGATTCCCTTGGTGTAATCCAGGCGATCCACGCCCAAAATCAGCCGCTCGCCGTTGGGCGCGGCGGCGCGCTGCGCGCGGGCCAGTTGTTCCTGCGCGGCGTAATCAATGCCAAGGGGAAACGCGCCCGCCTGCACGGTGCGGTGGCCGTGCTCCACCTGCAGGGCGTCGTGGTCGACGCGCTCGCCCAGCAGCCGCTCTACGCAATCCAGAAAATTCTTGGCGTAATCGGCGCAGTGAAAGCCGACCAGATCGCAGGCCAAAAGGCCGCGCAGCAGTTCCCGATACCAGGGCAAAATTCGGTAGATGTCGAAACTGGGAAAGGGAATGTGCAAAAAAAACGCAATGCGCGCGCCGGGCCGCAGCCGCCGCAGATGCCAGGCGGCGCGCAGCAGGTGGTAATCGTGAATCCACAGCAGGTCGGCTTCGCCGGAAACTTCGCAGGCGGCCTCTGCAAAGCGCCGGTTGACGGCTTCGTAGTGCTGCCAATCGCTGCGGTGAAACTCTGCGCGCCCTGGCAGCGAGTGAAACAGCGGCCACAGGGTGCGGTTGGAAAAGCCGTGGTAGTAGCAGCGCACCTCGGTGGCAGAAAGCCCCACGGGCGAAAGCCGGAAGCTGTCTGCGCCCGACTTGGGCGGGGGCAGCTTTTCGCCGCCGCGCAGCTCGCCCCCCGGCCAGCCCACCCAAGCGCCGCCCTGCTGCCGCATGGCGGGCTCCAGCGCCGCCACCAGCCCGCCGCTGGATTTCTCGATTTGCAGCTTGCCCCGGGCGCGGCGCAGGGTAATGGGCAGGCGGTTGCTCAGCACCACCAGCTGCCCGCTTTTCGCCCCCCGCGCCCCCCGCGCGGTTTTTGCCGCCCGGCTGCGTTTTCGCCCATGCGCTTTGGCCGCCATTTCGCAAGCATATCGAAATGCGCGCGGACGCTTTGCAGGGCGGGCGAGATTTGGATTTGGCCGTGGTGGGCAACTGCACCTGGGCGGCCCTGGTGGATCGGCTGGGGCGCGTGGTCTGGGCCTGCTTTCCGCGCTTCGATTCCGATCCCATCTTTCCCGCGCTGCTGAACGGCGGCTTGCCGCCGGGCGGCGCGGCCCAGGCCGAGGGCCTTTACGCCGTCGAGCTGGAGGGCCTGGCGCAGAGCGAGCAGCATTACGACAGCAACACGGCCATTCTGGTCACTATTTTGCGCGACCACAGCGGGGCGGCCCTTGAAATCCGCGACTTTGCCCCGCGCTTTGTGAACCATGGCCGTGTGTATCGCCCCACCATGCTGGTGCGGCGGCTGCGCCCGCTGCACGGCAATCCGCGCATTCGCATTGTGTTGCGCCCGCGCTTCGGCTACGGCCAGGAGCACCCCTCCACCACGCGCGGCTCCAATCACATCCGCTTTGTGGGGGGCGATACCACGCTGCGCCTTACCACCGATGCGCCGGTTTCTCACATTGCGGGCGGCGCGCCGTTTTTGCTGCAGCGCCCGCTGACGCTGGTGCTGGGGCCGGATGAGAGCTTCGCCTCGGCCATTGGCGCCACGGCCCGCGATTTTGAAGAGCGCACCCGCGATTACTGGATTGAGTGGAGCCGCACACTCGCCATTCCCTTCGAGTGGCAGCAGGCGGTAATTCGCGCGGCCATCAGCCTGAAGCTCTGCTCTTTTGAAGAGACCGGCGCGGTGGTGGCCGCGCTCACCACCAGCATTCCCGAAGCCGCGCACAGCGGGCGCAACTGGGATTACCGCTACTGCTGGCTGCGCGACGCCTACTTTGTGATTCACGCGCTGGGCCGGCTCGGCGCAACGCGCACCATGGAGGGCTACCTGGAATATCTGGCCAACCTGGTCTCCGGCGCAAACGGCGGGCTGCAGCCGGTGTATGGCATTGGCCTGGAGCGCGATTTGGCCGAGCGCCGCGCGGAAGCGCTGGCGGGGTATCGGGGCATGGGGCCGGTGCGCGTTGGCAATCAGGCTTTTGAGCACACGCAAAACGATGTCTATGGCAGCGTGGTGCTGGCCGCCACCCAGGCGTTCTTCGATCACCGCCTGCTGCATCCCGGCGGCGAGCGGCTCTTTGCGCTGCTGGAAGAGGTGGGCCGCCGCGCGCTGGAAAGCTGGGATCAGCCCGACGCCGGGCTCTGGGAACTGCGCACGCGCTCGCAGGTGCACACTTTTTCTGCGCTGATGTGCTGGGCGGCCTGCGACCGCCTGGCGCGCATTGCCACGCGGCTCGGCGCAGCAGAGCGCGCCGCGCACTGGCAAGCTGCCGCCGCGCGGCTGCACGGGCAAATTGCCCGGCGCAGTTGGTGCCGGCAGCGCGGCGCTTTCGCCGCCACTTTTGGCGGCGCAGACATGGACGCCTCGCTGCTGCTGATGAATCACCTGGGCTTTTTGCCGGCGGACGATGCGCGCTTTGCCGGCACGCTGCGCGCCATTGAGGGCGAACTGCGCCGGGGCGATTACCTGCTGCGCTACGCCGCCGCCGACGATTTCGGCGCGCCCGAAAACGCCTTCAATGTCTGCACTTTCTGGTTCATAGACGCGCTGGCCGACAGCGGCCGCCGGGAAGAGGCGCGCGCGCTCTTCGAGAATATGCTGGCGCGCCGCAATCACGCCGGCCTGCTCTCGGAAGACCTCGACCCCGCCAGCGGCGAGCTCTGGGGCAACTTTCCGCAGACCTACTCCATGGTGGGGCTCATCAATTCCGCCCTGCGCCTCTCTCGAAGCTGGGAGAAAGCGTTTTAAATAGTTGACTCGGCCCCGGCGGGCGCAGTAGGCTGTCGGCCATGGACGGCACGGGCAGCTTGAACGCGCTGGATTGGAGCGTGATTGCGCTCTACTTCGCGCTGGTCTTCGGGGTGGCAATTGCGGCCGGGCGGCGGGGGCGCGGCAGCCAGCGCGATTTCTTTCTGGCGGGCCGCAATGTGGGCTGGTTCGTCGTCGGCGCTTCCATTTTCGCCTCGAACATCGGCTCCGAGCACCTGGTGGGCCTGGCGGGCACCGCCGCCGCCCCGGTGGAAGAAGGCGGCGGCGTTCCGGTGGCGCAATTTGAAATTATGGCCGGGCTGGTGCTGCTGCTGCTGGCCTGGCTGTTTGCGCCCTTTTATCTGCGCAGCGGCGTCTTCACCATGCCCGAGTTTCTGGAGCGCCGCTATTCGGCCGGCCCGCGCGCTTATTTGGCCTGGCTTTCGGTGGTGGGGTATGTGCTCACCAAAATTTCGGTGACCATCGCCGCCGGGGGCATTGTTTTCGAAACGCTCATGGGCGTGCCTTTCTGGACCGGCGCGATTCTCATTGTGCTCATTACCGGCGCATACACCGTATGGGGCGGGTTGCGCGTGGTGCTCTACACCGACATGGTGCAAATGTTCATTCTGCTCGGCGGCGCGCTCTGCGTCTCGGCCTTCGGCCTTTCTGCGCTGGGCGGCGTGGAAGGAATGCGCGCGGCGGTTGCGCCCGAGGCCCTGAGCCTGTGGCGCGGCATGAATCACCCGGAGTTTCCGTGGACGGGCATTTTGTTCGGCGCGCCCATTTTGGCGGTGTGGTATTGGTGCACCGATCAATTCATCGTGCAGCGCGTGCTCTCTGCACACGGCCTTGCCGAAGCCCGGCGCGGCGCGCTCTTCGCCGCTTATTTGAAGCAGCTTCCGCTGTTTCTCTTCGTGCTGCCGGGGGTCATTGCCCTCGCGCTCTCGAACACCGGCCGCCTGGAGCTCGCCGAATCGGACGCTGCGCTGCCCGCGCTGATTACCGCGCTGCTGCCGGGCGGCCTGCGCGGGCTGGTGGCTGCCGGGTTGCTGGCCGCGCTGATGAGCTCGCTGTCTTCCACCTTCAACTCGTGCTCCACCATCATCACCGTGGATATCTACCGGCGCATGCATCCGCGCGCCAGCGAGCCGCATTTGGTGCGCGTGGGGCAGCTCGCAACCATCGGCATGGTGGGGCTGGCGCTGCTGTGGATTCCCAATATGAATCTCGTGGGCGGGACGCTCTTCATTTATCTGCAGAGCGTGCAGGCTTACATTGCGCCGCCCATTGCCGCGGTGTTTTTGCTCGGCGTGTTGTGGCGCGGGGCCACGGCCTGGGGCGCTTCGGCGGCGCTGGCGGTGGGCGCGCTGCTGGGCCTTTCGCGGCTGCTGCTCGAAATGAGCGCCGGCCGGCTGGGCGAGGGAACGCTGCTGCGGGCGCTGGCGGATGAGAATTTCCTGCACATCGCCATCGGCATTTTCGCCGCCTCGGTGGCGGTGCTGGTGGCGGTGAGCCTGATCTGGCCGCGCCCGCAGCCCGCCGGCGCGGGATACGGCCTGCGGGAGGCCGCCGCCCCCGGCGCCCCGCCCGCCCCCGGAGCGGCGCAGGACACCCCGGAGCGCCGCCGCCAGGACGCCCTGCTGAGCGCGGGGGTGGTGGTGCTAATTTTGGCCCTCTGGGCGATATTCTCCTGACCGCCGCCTGAGCGGCGGCTGCCCCCTGAGCGGCGCGCGTGGTAACATCCGGCGGCGGCCTCGGGGCCGCTCTGTAGTGAAGCTCGCCTGAGAGGAGAAATGATGACTTCGACGCCCTTTCGCCTGGCCCTTCAGCGCTGCCTGCTGGCCTGCCTCTGGCTCGCCCTTCCCCTCGGGGGGGGGGGGGGATTCGCCCCCGCCCACGCACAGGAGGCGCAGGAAGACGAGGAGGCCTCCGATGCGCCCGAGTGGATTGAGGAGATCGTCGTTACCGCCACCAAGCGCGAAACCGACCTGATGGCTACGCCGCTGGCAGTGACCGCGCTGGGGCAGGACGCCCTGAACCGGGAGGGCGTGCAGGATGCGCTGGATCTCGCCTCGCTGGTTCCCAATATGCAGGTGGGCCACTCGCCCTCGGATTCCGGCGTGCAGGTGACCGTGCGCGGCATTACCTCCAACAACTTCACCGAGCTGGGCGATCCCGCCGTGGGCATTCATGTGGACGGCATGTATTCGCCGCGCCCGCAGGGCGGCCTGGCGCTTATGCACGATGTGGAGCGCGTGGAAATTTTGCGCGGGCCGCAGGGCACGCTGTTCGGCCGCAACTCCACCTCGGGCGCAGTCAACATCATTACCGCGCGGCCGGATTTCACCGAGATGAGCGGCATGGCCGAAGTGGAGCTCGGCAAGTTCGAGCACAAGCTGGCGCGGGGCTGGTTCAATCTGCCCCTGCTGGAAGATGTGGCGTTGCGCGCCAGCTTTATGGTGGACAAGACCGACAGCTACATTCACCAGGACTGGGACCGCTACGACCTGCAATTCGATGCGAACGGCGACGGCGATTTTGACGATTTGGGCGATATCCGGCGGGATGGCGTTCCCCAGGTGGACCAGCGCCGCGCCGGGCCGGTGGACGACGAAGACGCCTACGGCAATTCCAATCGCTGGGCCTACCGGGTCTCTGCGCTGTGGCAGCCCTCCACTTACTTCAAGTGGCTGTTTTCCTACGATCACTACCAGGACAACGGCGCGGGCAACATCAGCCTGAAAGATTGCGAAAAGGCGGCGGGGACATTCTTCGCCTGCGAGCATCCGCAGTATTACACCAATGTGAATGTGCCGGGCCGCATTGATATGAGCATCGCTACTTTCCGCTCGGAACTGGTCTGGGATATGCCGTGGATCACCGTGGAATACCGCTTTGCCTTCGGCGATCAGGATCGCTTCCAGCAGTATGACGGCGACGGCGGCTTCTACACCGATCCCGATCACCCGGCCTACGGCTTCACCCGCCCCGAGGCGGGTTGCGGCACCAGGGATGAGGGGGGCGTTCAGGTACCGAATTGTCCGGCATTGCCGCCGGTGGTCCGGGATGCGGACACGCTGGCGCGCATTGGCTTTCCCGGCACGGTGCGGCAGCCTTGGACCGATTTGCAGCTCACCACGCGCTGGTCGAATTACGAATCGGATGTGCACGAGCTGCAGTTCAAGGGCGATTTCGATGTGGTGGGCCGCCAATTGCGCTGGATTGCGGGCTTCTTCGATCTGCGGGAGAAGAACGCCATCCGCTTCGATGTGGAAAATCCCTTCTGCTGCGAGGCTGTGCGCCCGCTGGCGCAAGCCTTCGTGCAGCCGGACCGGCAGATCACTTCCACCGCCGTCTTTGCCCAGTTCGATTACCAGGTGAGCGAGCAGCTGAATCTGACCTTCGGCTATCGCTACACCGAGGACGAGAAGAATGACAACGGCGGCGGAAATTATGTGACCACCGGCGCATGGCTCCCGAATCCGAATTTTTTCCAAGATCCGAATCAGCCGAACTTTAGGGGCTTCTGGTCCGATGGCTACTACTTTGTGGGCCGCACCGGTGCTACGGGCGCCTACAACGATCAAGGACAGTTGATCGGCTATCAGGCCGACAATCTGCTGCCCAACGACGGCTCTCTCGCCGAGAACTTCCCCGCCCGCCTTCGAGCCGGCAATGCTGTCATTACCGACAACACTGCCTCGTCCAAGTGGAGCAAGAGCACTTGGCGCGCCGGGGCGGACTACCTGGTGCACGAGGACCTGTTCGTCTATGGCTATGTCGCCACCGGCTACAAGGCGGGCGGCTTCGGCGACAATGTGGATCCAGACGGCGGCGGCCCGGCGCTGCCCACTACCTATCCCTACGATCCCGAAGAGAACATCACCTACGAGATTGGCGTGAAGAACACCCTGCTCGACGGCAAGCTGAATCTGATCGCCAACCTGTTTTACAGCGATTACGAAGATATGCAGCGGACGCAGTGGGTCGTCGTCGGCAGGGAGCGGAGTGATTTCACCAGGCCCCCGGGTCCGGGAAACGAGGAGCGCGATATTGGCACGCTGCTCACCACCAACCTGGCCGCTGCGCAGATTCTGGGCCTGGAATTCGAATTCGACTGGTGGGAGCTTTGGCCGGGCGGCCGCGTCTTCGGCTGGATTTCCTGGCTGGATACGGAGATCACCTATCCCGACGGCGACGACGGCTGGTTCTGTCCGGAGCGCGCTCTGCTGGGCCTGACTCCCTGCCCTGCAGAAGACACGAGCCAGAGGCTGGAAGACAACTCCCTGCGCCGCCCCACGAATTTCACCGGCAACAAGCTGCCGTGGTCGCCCGAGTGGTCCATGACCATCAACTTCGAGCACAACTGGTATCTGCCCGGCGGCCAGCGCATCAGCCCCTTCCTCTCGGTGAGCTTTGTGGATGAGTATTTCTTCAACGACAACAACTTCGACGAGGGGGCCTTCCACTCCGGCCAGACAGCCATAGCCACCATGAACTTCTCGCTGCGCTACATCAACGAAGAGCAGCGCTGGGGCGCGGAAATCTATGTCTATAACCTGACCGACGAGCTGGTGCGCACCTGGTCAGATCCGGGCCCCGGCTACCTGCGCGCCAACTTCGCCCCGCCGCGCAGCTACGGCATCAAAATGCGCAAGGACTTCTGAGCGCAGCCGGTGCCCGCCCCCATGCCCCGCCTTCCGGCGGCGCTCTGCGCCGCCCTGCTTGCCCTTGCCGCGCCCGCCGCCGCTCAGGAAGCCGCCGCGCCGGCTGAGGCGGCCGCGCCGGCCGGCTTGGAGCTTTGGCCGCGCTCCACACCGAATCCGCCGCTGCCTTCGGACGAGGCGCGCATTGACGGCTTGCTTTCGCGCATGAGCCTCTCTGCCAAGGTCGGCCAGATTCTCATGGGCGAGATTCAGGCGGTGACGCCGGAAGACCTGCGGCGCTACCGGCTCGGCGCGCTGCTGAACGGCGGCGGCTCCTGGCCCGGACTCAATAAGGCCGCCACCCCCGCAGATTGGCTGGCGCTGGCCGACCGCTACTACGAAGCCAGCATGGACGCGGCGGGCGAAGGCCCGGCCATTCCCGTGCTGTGGGGCACCGACGCGGTGCACGGCCACAACAATGTCCGGGGCGCGACGCTGTTTCCCCACAACATTGCGCTGGGCGCGGCGAACAATCCCGAGCTGGTGCGCCAGATTGGCCGGGCTACGGCCCGCGAGGTGGTGGCTACGGGCATTGACTGGACCTTTGCGCCCACCCTGGCCGTGCCCCAGGACGACCGCTGGGGCCGCACCTACGAGGGCTTTTCGGAATCGCCCGATATTGTGGCCCGCCTGGGCGAGGCCGCGGTGCTGGGGCTGCAGGGCGCGCCGGGGGAGGATTTTTTGGGCGCGGGGCGCGTGCTGGCCACCGCCAAGCACTTTATTGGCGACGGCGGCACCGCCAATGGCAAAGACCAGGGCGATAATCTCGCCGATGAAGCAGAGCTGGCCCGTCTGCACGGCGCGGGCTATCGCAGCACGCTGCGCGCGGGTGTGCAGACGGTAATGGCCAGCTTCAACTCTTGGCAGGGCCGCAAGCTGCACGGCCACCACGCGCTGCTGACCGTGGCGCTGAAGCAGCGCATGGGTTTTGACGGCATGGTGCTGGGCGACTGGAACGGCCACGAGCAACTGAAGGTCTGCAGCGTGGACGACTGCCCGGCGGCGCTGCTGGCGGGCGTGGATATGTTCATGGCGCCCCACGATTGGAAGGCGCTGCACCAGAGCACCCTGCGCCATGTGAAGGCCGGGCGCATTCCCATGGAGCGGCTCGACGATGCGGTGCGGCGCGTGCTGCGCGTGAAGCTGCGCGCCGGGCTGCTGGATGCGAAGCGCCCCTCAGAGCGCCCGCTGGCCGGGCAGAGCGGCCTGATCGGCCACCCCGAGCACCGCGCGCTGGCGCGCCGCGCCGTGCGCGAATCGCTGGTGCTGCTGAAGAACGAGGGCGGCGTGCTGCCGCTTTCGCCCAGGCAGCGCGTGCTGGTGGTGGGCCAGGCGGCGGACCGCATCGCCGTGCAGGCGGGCGGCTGGTCTGTCACCTGGCAGGGCGATCAGACCGATAACGCCGACTTCCCCGGCGCTACCTCTATTTGGCGCGGCATTCAGCAGGCCGTTACCGCTGGCGGCGGCAGCGCCGAATTTCACGGCGGCGGCGCAGCGCCGCTTCCGCCGGCGGATGTGGCCATTCTGGTGTTTGGCGAGCCGCCCTATGCCGAATTTGAGGGCGACCGCGGCGATTTGGATTTCGAGGCGCAGGGGGGCGCATGGTATCTGCGCGCCGCCCGCGCCCTGCACCGGCGGGGCATTCCGGTGCCGGTGCCCGGCGGCGACGGGCACCTGGAATGGCACCTGCGCGCCGCACATACGCTGCATGAGCGGGGTGTTCCGGTGGTTTCGGTGTTCCTGTCGGGCCGCCCGCTGCACATTGGCGAGGAACTCGCCCACTCTGACGCGCTGGTGGCGGCCTGGCTGCCGGGCAGCGAGGGCGGAGGCGTGGCCGACCTGCTCTTCGCCGGCGGCGATGGCAAGCCCCGCTACGACTTCAAGGGCCGTCTCCCCTTCTCGTGGCCGCAAGACGCCACCCAACCCCCGCAAAACCCCCAAACCAGCCCCTACACCCCCCGCTTCCCCCTGGGCTACGGCCTCTCCTACACCCCGCCGGCAACCGGGCCTTAGTCGCCTTGCCGCCCCCGGAGCAGAGAGACGAGGGGCGGAACTCCCAGCGCCGCAGATCCAACCACCGCCGCCGCCCACTGGTGATCACTCAGCAACGCGATGACTGCCGCCGTCGCCAATCCGAAAATCGCCACCAGGAAGCTCATCCATTGGCCTGTGTGACTGCGGATGTTGATAGATCGCACAATCGCTGTCTCGGTTTCCCGCCTGTGTGCCCCTTCTCGCTCCCATTTCTCGACGATCCTGTTTGGCAGGTCCGGAACGACCTGTTTGTAGCCTTTGAGTATCTCCGGATGCGGAAGGGGGCCCTTGAAGGAGATGTTCGCTGACAAAATCTCCAGGGATTGCTTTGAGGGACGAATGCCCGCGCCTTTCAAGATGGTGGCGAAGGCTTCCCGAACCTCTCCCGGCCTTTCCGGAGTCTCCGCGACAACGTCGTTTCCGCTCTCCCCTTCGGGATACTCGCCGGGGGGATTGCCGTTTTCAGTCATCGCCATCCGCCGCCGGGTTCCGCTGCTTCTCCTCTTCCAGCACGACTTCCAGCGCCTTGGCGAAATCGTCAGCGACGGTCATGAAGTCGGATCGCAGGACCTCCATGATGGGAATGTCCAGATTGATGGGCGGTCGGCTGACCGGCATGATGTCGAAGGCGCTGGCCATGCCGTCGAAGAAGGCCCAGTCGCGCATCTTCTTCAGCTGGGCCAGTGAGGGAAGCGGCGATCGTGCGAACTTCATGCTGTGCTCCTTTGCCCCCAAGGGGCCAGAAATTTCACCCATGCAGCCCCCCCTGTCAAGCCCCCCCATTCGGGGCTTGTGGGGCGGTTTGGGCGGGGCGGCCCACGCGCCGCTCAGGCGGGGGCGGGTTGGGGGCCTCGGATGAGTGCGCCGGGGAGTGCGCCGGTGGGGGCGCCGTCCTCGTAGGTGATCTCGCCGCTCTTGATGGTGTAGCGGTAGCCATGGATCTGCTGGATCAGCCGCTTGCCGCCGGCGGGCAGGTCGCTCACCATTTCCGGCGCGTGAATGTGCAGCTTGTCGAGGTTGATGACATTCACATCGGCCTTCATGCCGGGCGCCAGCACGCCGCGGTCCTGCATTCCGTAGAAGCTGGCGGTGCGCCGCGTCTGGCTCTCGACGATGCGCTCCAGCGGAATGCGCTCGCCGCGCACGCGGTCGCGCACCCAGTGGGTGAGCAGGAAGGTGGGAATGCTGGCATCTGCGATGAGCCCGCAGTGCGCGCCGCCGTCGGAGAGGCTGAAGATGGCATGGGGATGCATCATCATGGCGCGCAGCGCCTCGAAGTCGCCGTTGGCGTAGCCCAGCAGCGGCAGGTAGATGAGGCCGCGGCCCTCGCGCTCCATCATCAGGTCGTAGGTGAAGCCGCGCGGATCTTGCCCGGCCCGCGCGGCCTGGGCCTGGATGCACTGCTCCGGCGCAGGCTCGTATTCGGGCGGATCGCCCAGCGGGAACATCATGCCGAAGCCGCTGGTGACGATTTTCGCCACGGCGGGCAGGTCGCCGAGCTCGGGCTTGCTCTGCAGAATGGCCGCGCGCACCTCGGGGTCGCGCAGCCGCGCCAGCCGCTCTTCGCGCGGCAGTTCGGCAAGGCTGCGCCATGCGGGGCACAGCATGAAGGGGTGCAGGCTGCTGTCCCAGCCGAGCAGCAGGCCCGCCGGGCGCTGCGCCACCTGCGGCGTGAGGCAGCCGCCTTCGGCGCGATCCTTTTCGACGGCGGCAATGAGCCGCTTCCACTGGTCCGGATCCAGGGGGTTCTGCAGGCAGGCGAAAGAGACGGGCCGTCCGGTCTCCTTGCCGAGGCGGCTCATCCAGGCGAGCTCGTCGCCCTCGGGCGCAAGGTCGCTGGCCACCTCGAAAACGCCGTGTCCCACCTCGCCGAGCATGCGGCCAATGCCGAGCACTTCGGCGTCTTCTGCGTAGGTGCCGGGCACCACCTCGCCATCCCGCGCGCGGTGCAGCAGCGTGCGCGAGGTGGAGAAGCCCAGCGCGCCGGCTTGCAGCCCCTCTTTCACAATGGCGGCCATTTGCGCAATGTCTTGCCGCGTGGCCTTTTCGTTCTTCGCGCCGCGCTCGCCCATCACATAGGCGCGCACCGCGCCGTGGGGAATCTGCGTTCCCACATCCAGCGCGCGCGGCATGCGCTCCAGCGCATCGAGATACTCGGGGAAGCTCTCCCATTCCCAGCGAATGCCCTCGGCCAGCGCCGTGCCGGGAATGTCCTCGACGCCCTCCATGAGCTGGATCAAAAACTCCTGCTCGCCGGGCCGCACCGGCGCGAAGCCCACGCCGCAGTTGCCCATAACCACAGTGGTGACGCCGTTCCAGCCCGAGGGCGTGAGGTGCGAATCCCAGGTGACCTGCCCGTCGTAGTGGGTGTGAATGTCAATCCAGCCCGGCGCAACCACATGCCCCCGGGCGTCCAGCTCGCGCCTGCCCGGCGCCAGCCCCGGCCCCACCTCGGCGATGCGGCCGCCGTCCACCGCCACATCTGCCTCGCGCGCCGCCGCGCCGCTGCCATCCACCAGGTTGCCGCCGCGAATCACCAGATCGTGCATGGTTGTCTCCTTTAGATTTTGCAAAGAGCGTAAATTTGCGAGTTGCTGAAGCGCAGGCGCTTCATCAGCGCTTTCAGGTCTTTCACCCTCTTCGGGTGTATGTGCCGGTCAATCCAGTAATCCGTAATGGTGAGGATGGATTCCCGCGCATTGGCAATGGTGCGCCGGGAGGCGCGGTGCTGTTGCAGCAGGTTGCAGCCATAGGGAAGCAGGTTGCGCCGGTGGCTGGCGAAGAGCTGCTTCAGGATCTTGTCGAGCTGCTTCTCCTCAGTCGCCACCTGTTTGTAGAGCGCCGTCGCCGCCCCCAGATCGTCCTGCGCAGACCAGCGCGCGACGCATCCGGGCAGGGCGGGCAGGGCCGCGAGGGCCAGCAGCAGGGCCAGTCTTCGCATATGCGCCACAGTCTAGCCGCTGGCGTCCCGGGCCGCCGCCGCGCCGCGCCCGGCCCCGGCGGCCAGGGGCTCGGCGTGAAAAGCGCCCAGCTTGGCGCGCCGCGTGCGCCACCAGTAGCGGGCGGTGCTGCCGGACCAGTTGTTGGTAATGCGCCCCTTGGCGTCCTTGTACCAGCTTCGCTCGGGTGCGGCCCAAATGGTGCGCTGCAGCTCGTGCTGCAGCCGCTGGTTAAAGGCTTCCATGACTTCGCGCCGCAGGTTCAGATACTTGAGGCCGCGCTTTTGCAGCGCGCGCAGGCAGCCCATAATGTAGCGCGTCTGGCACTCGAGCATGAAGATGATGGAGTTGTGCCCCAGGTTGGTGTTGGGGCCATACATCATGAAGAAGTTGGGGAAGCCGGCGACGCAAATGCCCAGGTAGCCATGCGCGCCCTCGCGCCACTCGTTCTGCAGCGTGCGGCCCGAGAGCCCCTCAATGCGCATGGGCGTCAGAAATTCGGTGGTGCGGAAGCCGGTGGCGAGAATCAGCACATCCACCGGCCGGGCGCGGCCGTCGCGGGTCACCACAGAGTCGCCGGTGATGCGCTCGATGGGCTCCGTCACCAGTTCCACATTGTCGCGCGAGAGGATGGGGTAGTAGTCGTCCAAAATCAGCATGCGCTTGCCGCCGATGGGGTAATCGGGAACCAGGTGCTTGCGCAGCGCCGGGTCGCGCACCTGTTCGCGCAAATGGCCGAGCGCCGCGCTGCGCACCAGCCGGGACAGCCAGCGGTTGCCCCGGAACATGGGCCAGCGCATTTCAAAGCTCGCCCAGGTCCACCAGCGGTAGAGGCGGGTGCGCAGTTTCGAGCGCGCGAAGCGGCGCTTTTCGGCTTCGCTGAACCGGCGGTTCTGTTGCGGCATAATCCAGTTGGCGCTGCGCTGAAAGATGTGCAGTTGCGCGGCCTGCCGCGCCACATGGGGCGTAAATTGCACCGCGCTGGCGGCGTTGCCAATTACCGCAACGCGCTTGCCCGAAAGATCGCAATCGCGCGGCCAGCGCGCCGAATGGAAGCTCTGGCCCGCAAAGTGCCGCAGCCCCGGAATCTCCGGCAGGGCGGGGCGGTTCAACTGCCCCACGCCGCTCACCAGCACCTCCGCCTCAAAGCTCTCGCCGCCGCTGCTGCGCAGGCGCCACACGCCGCTCTGCTCGTCGAAGCGCGCCGCGGCAATCTCGACGCCGAAGCGGAAGTGCGGGCCGAGCTGGTATTTCTGCGCGCAGTGCTCCAGGTAGGCGAGAATCTCCGGCTGCGGCGCCCACTTTGCGGACCAATCGGTTTTCTGCTCGAAAGAGAAGCAGTAGGAGAAGGCCGGAACATCGCAGGCCGCGCCGGGGTAAATGTTGTCGCGCCAGGTGCCGCCGAGGGCGTCGCTCTTTTCGAAGATGGTGAAGTTGCCGTTGCCGGCGCGCTTGAGCTGCATGCCGAGGCACAGGCCCGACATACCCGCGCCGATGATGGCCACGCGCGGCGTCCCCCGCGGCTTGCCGCGCCTCATGCCCCGGCCGCCGCCGCGCCGCTTTCGGCTTCGAGCTCGCGCAGACCGTTCGGCGATTCGGGCCGCAGATTCTTGCGCTTGTAGTAGGCGTCCTGCTCGCGGAACTGCTGCGGAGTGCGGTTTGAGGGATGGTAGAGGTGATAGACAAGGCAGCGGTGCCACATATCGCGGGGCGGCACGCCCGCCAGTGTCAGCCGGTTGCGCAGATCGGAATCGTCCCGGGCGCTCCTGCCGTAGTTGTGATCGAAGCCGTTGATGCGCAGAAAGCTCGCGCGATCTACCGAGAAGTTCAGCCCGTAAAATGCGGGCCTGCGCCGCCAGCCGATTGCGATGTAGTAGAGGTTCTTGTAATGCAGCAACCGCAACAGGGTGCGGCGCGGCAGGGTGAGCGCAGATTCGAAAGCGCCGCTTTGCACCTGCGCCGGCGTGATGGCGCCGCTTTCCGCCTTGTCGAGCCGGATGTGGCCGCCGATGGCGTAGCCCGGTTTGCCGCCCTGCGCCGCGCCCATGTGTTTTGCGACGAAGTCCCGCGCCGGAATGCAATCGCCGTCCGAGAAAATGAGCCGCGCCCCCCGGCTCTGCAGCACCGCGCGGTTCAGCGCCATCGCCTTGCGGAAACCGTCGTCCGGCTGCCACACATGCCAAAGGGGCACGGGGAAATCCGCGCGCATCCGCTGCAGCACCGCGCGCGTCTCCGCCCCCGAGCCGTCATCCGCCACCAGCAACTCGAAGTCCAGGCAGCTCTGCCGCGCGTAGCCGAGCAGAGCGAGCTCCAGATAGCGCGGCTGCTCGTAGGTCGAGATCAAAACGCTGGCCCGCGGCTGCATCCGCGCCAGTGTAAATCCACCCACCCCCCCCGGCAAGCCTCCCCGTCCCCGCGGGCGGCCCGGTTTGGGTTGATTTGCGCCGGTCGCACGGCCCCGCCGGGCGGTTTAGAGTCGGGGTGTGGAGCGCCCGACAATTTCGAAGTGCTGCGCCGCCGCGCTGCTGGCGGCGGCGCTGGCTGCGCCGTCCCCGGCCCGCGCCGCCGATCCCCCCGATGGCCCGCGCCCGCCCGCTGCGGCAGATGCCGCCGCGCCCGCTACCCCTGCGCCCACGCTTGCCCCGCCCGCTACCCCCGCGCCTGCCACACCTCCGCCCTCGTCCGCCGCGCCCGCGCTGGGGGAGCGGCCGAGCTTCATTCACATCGTGCTGGACGACTGGGGGTATTACGAGTGGGCGGGGATGGGGCATGGCAGGCTGCACACGCCGCGCATAGACCGCTTTGCCGCAGAGGGTATGCGCTTCACGCAAATTCTGGCGGGGGGGGCGGTGGGGGCGGCCTCGCGCAGCGCGCTGCTGACGGGGCGGCACACGGGGCACACGGCGCTGCGCTCGAACCGCCGCCGCCGGCAGCTGCGCGACGCCGATGTGACCATTGCCGAGGTGCTGCGCGGCGCGGGCTATGCCACGGCGGGTTTTGGCAAGTGGGGAGTTGGCGACCGCGGCACCAGCGGCGCGCCCGAACGGCAGGGCTTCGAGCTGTTCTTCGGCTACTACCATCCGCTGCACGCCATCACCCCGTTCCCGCGCTACCTGGTGAAGAACGGCGAGATTGTTCCGCAGCCGGGCAACGGCAACGGCATTTTGCGCGGCGCGGCGTTCAGCCACGCCGTGCTGCTGCGCGCGGCCAAAGACTGGCTGCGCGCGCAGGCGGGCCGCCCCTTCTATCTGTATCTGCCGTGGACTCCGCCCCACGGCCTGTGGGGGCTTCCCAAGGACGATCCCGCCTGGCAGCGCTTCCGCGACATTGGCTGGAATGTTCCCGGCGAATACACCCGCAGCGACGCGCAGCGCTACGCCGCGCTGCTGGCGGTGGCCGACCGCAGCATTGGCGAGGTGCTGGACCTGCTCGGCGAGCTCGGCATCGCGGATTCCACGCTGGTGATTTTGAGCGGCGACAACGGCGGCCACTCTTACTTCAGAAACCGCCGCCATCCGGCGGGATTCTTCGCGCCGAATGTGGATCCGAAAACGGGCGCGCGCTTTCGCGGCGGCAAGGGCAGTCTCTACGAGGGCGGGCTGCGCATTCCCTTTTTGGCGCGCTGGCCGGGGCGCATTCAGGCCGGCGCGGTGAGCGGCCATCTCGGCTATCTGCCCGATGTTCTGCCCACGCTGGCAGCGCTGGCCGGCGCCGAAACGCCGCCGCAGGTGGACGGCATTTCGCTGCTTCCCACGCTGCTGGGCGCGGCGGAAGGCGAGCAGCGCCAGCACCGCTATCTCTACTGGGAGGACGACCGCGCCGGAGAAAAGAAGCGCCTGATTGCAGTGCGCATGGGCGAGTGGAAGGCGCTGCGCACGCCGCGCCGCCTCGGTTTTTCCCACCGCTGGTGGCTCTATCACCTGGGCGAAGATCCGGGCGAGCAGAATGATCTGTCGCGCCACCGTCCCGAGGTGCTGGCCTCCCTGCGCGCCCTCGCCGAAGAGGCGCACCAGCCGCCGCAAAATGGCGAGGTGCTCGATTCGAAGCAGGCATTCGGCGCGTCGCGCACGGGCCGCGTTCTGAAGGCGCTGCGCCGCTGGTTCGTCCGCTGGCTGTGAAGCGGCCCCGCCGATTTTTTTTGGCTTGACGCGCGGCCTTTGGGGAGCAGCTTGGCGGGAGAGGCAATCAACCGAAAAATCAGGAGGGCGATGATGGCCGCGGTTTCCGGGAAGGTGTGGGGAGGGCTGGCGCTGGCGCTCGTGCTGGGTTGCGGCGGGGAGGAGACCGGCGGCGCGGCATCGCCGCCTGCGGCGCGGGGAGTGCAATCGGCCGCGCGAGCGCCTGCTGCGCCGCAGCTCAGCGCCGCAACCGAGGCGGCGCAGATTTTCTCCACGCGCTGCGTCACCTGCCACGGCCCGAAGGGCGCAGGCGACGGCCCCGGCTCCGCCTCGCTGACTCCGCCGCCGCGCAACTTCCAGGATCCCGCCTGGCAGGCAGAAGTGAGCGATGCGCACATCGCCAATATCATCCAGTTCGGCGGCGCTGCGGTGGGGCGCAGCCTGACCATGCCGGGCAATCCGGATCTCACCGGAAAGCCCGAGGTTGTCGAGGCCCTGGTGGTCCTCATTCGCAACTTGAAGTCCGAGTAAAACGCCCGGCACCGGGCGGAGGAGGAGACAATGAAGGCGCGAATCCTGGCAATTGCGGTGGCGGGAATCCTGTTGGCGGCGTCCGGCTGCGGGCAGGATGGCTCGAACGGGGGGCTGCTGAACCTCATGAACGCCCGCGGCCTCAGCGAGGCCGATGTGAGCGCGGCGCTCAAGACCTACACGCCGACGGGAGGGCGCGACGACTATCTGCTCTTCGCCTCGGGCGGCCACTCGGGGCAGGTCATGGTCATCGGGGTGCCGAGCATGCGCATCCTGAAGGTCATCGGCGTCTTCACGCCGGAACCCTGGCAGGGCTACGGCTACGGCGACCAGACCAATGCGCTGCTGTCCTCCGGAGACCGCGGCGACACGGAACTGCGCTGGGCGGACACCCACCATCCCGCGCTCAGCGAAACCAAGGGCGACTACGACGGCGAATACCTGTTCATCAACGACAAGGCCAATGCGCGGGTGGCGGTGATCAGCCTGAAAGACTTTGTCACGCAGCAAATCGTGACGAGCCGGTTGATTGAATCCGATCACGGCGCAACTTTCGTCACGCCGAACACCGAGTATGTGGTCGAGCCCTCGCAGTATCCGGCGCCTTTGGGCGGCGGCTACGCGCCCATTGAGCAGTTCAACGAGAAATACCGGGGCGCGGTGATTTTCTGGAAGTTCGACCGGGAAAAGGGGCGCATTGTGGAAGCGCAATCCTGGGCCATGGAGCTGCCGCCCTATATGCAGGATTTGACCGATGCCGGCAAGCTCGCCAGCGACGGCTGGGTGTTCATCAACTCCTTCAACACCGAACGGGCCTGGGGCGGCACCTTGGAGGGCAATCCGCCCATGGAATCCGGCGCGTCGCAGAACGACATGGACTATATGCACATCATCAACTGGCGCAGCGCAGAGAAGGTGGTGGCGGCGGGCAAGACCGAGCGCATTGCCGGCATGCGGGTGATCCGCTTGCAGACGGCCATTGACGAGGGGTTGCTCTATTTCGTGCCCGAGCCGAAGAGCCCCCACGGCGTGGATGTCACCCCCGATGGAAAGGAAATGGTGGTTTCGGGCAAGCTCGACACTCATGCCACGGTTTACAGCTGGGCCAAGGTGAAGGCGCTGATTGACGCCGGGAAGTTTGTCGGCAAGGACCCCTACGGCGTGCCCATCCTTTCTTTCGAGGATTCGATTCGCGGTCAGGCGGAGATTGGGTTGGGGCCGCTGCACACCCAGTATGACAACAAGGGCTTCGCCTACACCTCGGTGTTTCTCGAATCGAAGGTGGCGAAGTGGCGCCTCTCCGACCTGCAGGTAATTGAGAAAATTCCGGTGCACTACAATGTGGGGCACCTGGTTGCCGCCGAGGGAGATACGGTGAGCCCGGATGGCGGCTATGTGGTCGCCATGAACAAGTGGGCCATTGACCGCTTCAACAATGTGGGGCCGCTGCTGCCGCAGAACTTCCAATTGATTGACACCTCGGGCGAGGCCATGCAGCTTCTCTACGATATGCCGATTCCCATCGGCGAGCCGCACTACGCCCAGATGATCAAGGCGGACAAGCTCAAGTCCATCGAGGTCTACACCCCCATTGGCATTGATCCGCTGACTCACAAGGTGGCGAAGAACGCGGTGCAGGCCGGCCAGGAGCGCATTGAGCGGCGGGCCGATGGCGTGCATGTCTATATGACGGCGGTGCGCAGCCACTTCACGCCGGACATCGTGCGGGTGAAAGAGGGCGAGCATGTGCATCTGCACCTCACCAATGTGGAGCAGGCGAAGGACGCCACCCACGGCTTTGCGATTGGCTCGAAGAACATCAATGTGAGCATTGAGCCGGGAGAGCACGCAGATCTGCACTTCATCGCCGGCAAGCCGGGCGTGTATCCGCTCTACTGCACGGAGTTCTGCTCGGCGCTGCACCTGGAAATGGCGGGTTACCTCCTGGTCGAACCGCGCTGAGCAGCGGGGGAAGTGAAGCCATGCGAAGGGGGTGGGCGCGCGCCGGGGCGCTGGGCATGGCCCTGCTGGCCGCGGCCGCCCCGCCCCTGCGCGCCGGGTCGGCCGCACCGGACTCGGCCGCACCGGAATCGGCCGCGCCGCAGTGCCTCGCCGTGCCTGCCGGCGATGCACTGCGGCAACTGGTCGCCGCGGCGGAGCCGGGGAGCGCCTTCTGCCTGGCGGATGGCGTTCACGAAGGGCCGCTGCACATTGCCGCGGCCCTTTCGCTGCGGGGCGGCGCGGCGGCGGTGGTGCGCTCTGCCGGCGCGGGCAGCACCATCGAGGTGAACGCCGATGGGGTGCGCCTCTCGGGGTTCAGCGTGGATGGCAGCGGCGCGCGCTTTGATCGGCTCGACGCCGCGCTGCGCATTCGCGGCGACGATGTGCGCGTCGAAAATCTCCGCATTCGCGGCGCGCTGTTTGGAATTTTGGCAGAGCAGTGCCGCGGCCTGCAGCTTCTCGGCAACAGCGTGCGCGGCAATCCGCAAAAAGTGCTGGGCCTGCGCGGCGACGGCATCCGGCTCTGGGAGGTGCGCGGCGCGCGCGTGGAGAACAATCGCCTGGAAGATTCCCGCGATCTGGTGGTGTGGTATTCGCCCGGCAATGTCTTTGCGGGCAACCAGGTGCGCCGCGGCCGCTATGGCACGCACTTCATGTATAGCCACGGCAACCGCGTGGAAGCCAACCGCTATGTGGACAATGTGGTGGGCATTTTCTCCATGTATAGCCGCGGCCTGCAGATTCGCGGCAACCTGATTGCCCGCAGCCATGGCGCCGCGGGGGTTGGCATTGGCGCAAAAGAATCCGGCGGCCTTGCCATTGTGGAAAATTGGCTGCTGGACAACACCGTCGGCATTTATCTCGACAACAGCCCCTTCGATCCGGCGCGGCCCAACCGCATTGCGCGCAATCTGCTGCGCTTTGGCGAGAGCGGCGTGGTGTTTCACGGCCCCTCTGCGGGCAACCGCTTTTTCGGCAACCGCTTTTCCGATCTGCATCTATCGGTGAGCGTGGAAGGCCGCGGCACGGCCCGCGATGCCGAGTGGCGCGGCAACGATTTTGATGATTACGCCGGTTACGATTTTGACGGCGACGGAATTGGCGATGTGCCCTATGTGCTGCGCACTCTGGAGGCCGATCTCGCTGCCCGCGCGCCCGCGCTGCGCTTCTTCCGCGGCACGCCGGCCCTGGCCCTGGCCGAGTGGATTGGCCGGGTGGCGCCGATTTTTCAGCCCTCCACGCTTCTCGAAGATCCGGCGCCGGCCATGCGCCTTGCCCCGCCCCCCGTTCCGGGAACTCCCGATGCAGGTTGAGGTGGAGGGACTCGCGCGCCGCTTCGGCGGCGTCAAGGCGCTCGACGATGTCAGCTTCCGGCTGCCGCCGGGCCGCCGCACCGCGCTGGTCGGACCGAATGGCTCGGGCAAGTCCACCCTGAACCGGGTGCTGGCGGGGTTGCTGGCCCACGAGGGCCGCGTGCGCCTGGACGGAATGGCGCCGCGCCAGCGCGCGCCGGAACTCGCCCGGCGCGTCGCCTATCTGCCGCAACAGGCGCCGCGCCTGGCCGCGCCGGTGCGCGAGCTGGTGCGCGCGCTGGCCGAGCTGCGCGGCATTGCGCCTGAGGATGTGGCGGCGCACGCCGCCGGACTCGGGCTCAATATGGAAGAAGTCGCGCAGCAACCGCTGCAAGATCTCTCCGGGGGCACGCGGCAGAAGTTGCTGCTCGCCGCGACCTTGGCCGCGCCGGTTTCGCTGTTCATTCTGGACGAGCCCACCGGCAGCCTGGATCCCGCCGCGCGGCAGCGCTTCTTCCGCGCTTTTGAAGAAGTGGCGGATGCGGCCACGGTGGTGCTCTGCTCTCATCGCCTGGAAGAAGTGCGCGCCCTCGTCGACCATGTGCTGGTGCTGCAGGAAGGGCGGCTGATTTACGATGGCGGCGCAGGCGGTTTTCTCGAAGCGCGCAGCGCCCATGTGGTGGAGCTGCAGGTGGAAGGCGATGCGGCGCAGCGCTGGCTGCAGGAGCGCGGTTTTCGCCCCGGCGCGGCGGGCTGGTGGTCGCGCCGCGCCTCCGCGCCGGAGAAGCAGAAGCTGGTGCGGGCAATTGCCAGCGAACTCGGCCCGGCGCTGCTCGATCTGGAAGTGCGGCCGCTGGAAGAGCTCTCACTCCCGGCGGACGGCCATGCCTAAGCTCGCCGCCGCACTTGCCGCGTTCGCCGCAGTGCTGCTCTTTGCCGCCTGCGAGCGCAGCGGCCCGGCCCCCGTGGCATGGGATCGCACCCGCTGCAGCCAGTGCGGCATGCTGGTGAGCGATCCGGGCTTCGCCGCCCAGCTTCACAGCGCGGAGGGCGTCCGGCACTTCGACGATCCGGGCTGTCTGCTGGCCGCGCTGGCCGCTCTTCAGGCCGGGGACGAGGCCCGCGCCGCGCAGATTTGGCTGCACCATCACCGGGAGCCGCGCTGGCTTCCAGGCGCGGAAGCCGCCTTTGTGAAGACTCCGCACTCGCCCATGGGCTACCGGCTCGGCGCTGTGGCCGCGGGCGAAGCGTCCGGCGCAATTTCGCTGGAAGAAGCCCAGCGCCGCGCCGCGCACTTTGACCGGAAGCGCGCGCCGTGACGGCATGGTTGGCCCACTGGCGCGACTGGCGCGACTTTCTGGCCGTGGCGCGGCTGGATCTGGCCGAGGTGCTGCGCTCCCGCTGGCTGGTCATTTGCCTCGGCTTCTACGCCGCCCTCGCCGCGGCATTTCTGCTGGTGGGGTTGCGAGAATCGAATGTTCTCGGCTTCACCGGCATGAACCGCGTGCTCTTTTCCATGACTCACGCGCTGGTGTTGCTGCTGCCGCTCTTCGGCCTCGCCTTCACCGGGCAGGTAATTAACCGCGCCCGCGCAGAGGGTGCTCTGGAATGGCTGCTGAGTCAGCCGCTGCGCCCCGGCCGCTACCTCGCTGCCATTACCGCCAGCCGCAGCCTCGCCTTGGCGCTGCCGCTGGTCGCCATGTTGTTTTGCATCGGCGCGCTGGGCGCATGGGCGGGCGGCCAGCCCGCGGCGTGGTCGCTGATTGCCCGCAGCGCGGCGCTCTGCACTGCGCTGTTGTGGGCGGCCAGCGCCCTTGGCATTGCCATTTCGGTGCATGTGCAAAGCCCGGCGCGCGCCATGATCTATGTAATTGCCGCCTGGGCCCTCGGCGTGGCGCTGCTCGATTTCGGCGTGATTGGCTTGTTGCTGAGCTGGCGCATGGAGCCGCGCGCCGTGTTCGCGCTGGCGCTGGCCAACCCCGTAGAGGCCGTGCGCATTGCGCTGCTCTCGGCGCTGGAGCCGGAGCTCGCCGTGCTCGGCCCGGTGGGGTTCTGGGTGGCGAACCGGCTCGGGCCGGGAATGTCGCTGGCGCTGGGCCTCGCCTGGCCGGTTCTGTTCGGCGCACTGGCCTTCGCCCTCGCATTGCATCGCTTTCGCCGGGGAGATTTGGTATAGCTGTGCGCGGAATCATGCGCGAAAAGTTCCAACGCTTTTACCACTGCCTGGCGCAGCCGCTGCAGTTTCGCAGCCGCATTCTGCTCGCCGTGCTGGCAATTCCCCTGGCGCTGGTGTTCAGCGCGCCGCTCTGGACCCTTTCCATGCAGGCGCCCCAGTATCCGGAGGGCCTGCATCTCCACATTTACGCGCACACCGTAACGGGCGATGTCGCCGAGGTGAACACCCTCAACCACTACATTGGCATGCAGGCCATCAACCGCGCGACGCTCTCCGATCTCGACTGGATTCCCTTCGCCGTGGGCGTGCTGATTTTGCTGCTGCTGCGGGTGGCCGCCATCGGCGATCTCCGCTCGCTGTGCGATGTGCTGGTGCTGTTTCTCTACTTTTCGGCTTTCTCCATGGCGCGCTTTGCCTACCGGCTCTATGTCTTCGGCCACAATCTGGATCCCAGCGCGCCATTTGAGGTGGAGCCATTCACGCCGGCCATCTTCGGCACGCAACAGGTGGCCAACTTCACCATTACCAGTTTGCCCGCGGGCGGCTCCATGTGGATCGGGCTCTTTGCCATCGGCCTGTTGTCCGCCGTGGTGTGGAACTTCACCGCCAATTGGCGCGAAAACCCGGCGGCCGGGCGCGGGGCCGCCGCGCCCGTTGGCTCGCGCTAGGCTGCGGACATGGCGCGGGATTACCAGGCGATTCGCGTGCAGCCCAGGGCCTGCGGCTTCGGCGCAGAGGTCACGCAACTTTCCCTGGCCTCGGCGCTGCCGGAAGCGGTGCTGGCCGAAGTGCGGCGCGCGTGGGCTGCCCATTCGGTGTTGTGGTTTCCGGATCAGCCGCTGAGCCTGGAGGCGCTCGAGGCCTTCACCCTGCAGCTCGGTCCTTTTGGCGAGGATCCCTTCATCGAGGCGTTGCCGGACCACCCGCACATCATTGAGGTGCGGCGCGAGCCCGGCGAGCGGGCGGTGAACTTCGGCGCGGCCTGGCACTCGGACTGGAGCTTTCAGGAAAAGCCGCCCAGCGCCACGCTGCTGCACGCCAAAATCGTCCCGCCCGCGGGCGGCGATACGCTCTACGCCGATGGCTACCGCGCCTGGGAGGCCCTGTCGGAGACCATGCGGGAGTTGCTCTCGGGCCTGCGCGCCGTGCACAGCGCCTCGCTGGCCTACGGCCCGCGCGGCGTGCTGGCCCGCGACCACCACGAGCGCAGCATGAAGATCGTCGTTTCGCCCGAAGCCGAGCGCACGCAGACTCATCCGCTGGTGCGCCGCCATCCCGAGAGCGGCCGCCGCGCGCTGTTTGTGAACCCGGTCTATACCCGCGGCATTGAGGGCATGGCGGATTCCGAATCGCAGGCGCTGCTGGGCTTTTTGTGGGAGCACATGGTGCGGGATGAATTCGTCTATCGGCACCGCTGGCAACCGAATATGCTGACGGTCTGGGACAACCGCTGCGCCATGCACTTTGCCGATGGCGGCTACGACGGCCACCGCCGCCTCATGCACCGCACTACCGTGGCGGGCGAACGCCCCGCCGCCTGAACGCTCCGGCGGGCCTTTGCCCTCGAAGGTTTTCGCGCTTTACCGTGGCTTGAATATCTCTTCCAACAGTGCCGCCGCCGTGGGATCGAGCCGTTGCAGGGTCTGGAGGAAGCCGGCGGTCTGCTGCGGGGAGAGTTGCGGCGTGTTGCCGGCGGAGGGTTTGAGGAAGGGGAGAGTGGGGCAGTGCGCGTGGGGCGGCGGCAGCGGCGCGCCCTGCACCAGATCTTCGTAGCGCAGCAGGCCGCTTTCCCAAGTCGCACCGGGCGCGGCGATTTCGCGCAGCAGAAAGCCGTAGAGAATCGCCTGGCGCTCGGTGCAGTCCGCCGTCGCATCGAGGCGCTGGACCAGCTCGGGCGACCAGCTCTCGGCATCGGGGCTGCGGCCTTCGCGCACGGGAATCTGCCAGCGCCCCCAGGAGGGCAGTGCGCCGGCCGGGTGGCGCACCACGCGCAGCAGCCGCAGCCCGGGGTGCGCGGAGATTTCCCGCACCAGCGGGATGAACAGAGCGTTGTGCTTGCAGATGACGCTGCTGCATCCGCCGGGCGGCATCGGCACGGTCCGGAAGTCAACCGTTGCAGCCGAAGCGCCGTGGTAGTTGTCGGGAATGCCGAGGTTCTGCAGGCGGCGGTCCAGATAGCTGCCCTGGCGTTCCGCCTCTGCGAGCCGTTCTTCGCAATAGCCGTAAAGCGCAGCGGCGAATTCACCGCGCTCGAATGCGCGGCTTGCGCGCAATTCCAGCAGATACACCGGCTCGCCCAGCAGCATCGCATCGGGGCGGGCGGCGGCCACAATCCGCGTCACCAGCGTGGTGCCGCTGCGCGGCAGCCCGGTGATGATGTCGTGAATCCGCACCGGCCGCTCAGCGCAGCACGCGGCGCAGCGCGCGCAGCCACTGCCGGTCAAAGCGCTCGCGGCTGTAATGCGCGCGCAGCTTCTCGCGGATGTTTTGCGGAATTTGGAAGGCGGCGGGGTCGGCGCGGAATGCCTCGAGGTCGCGCAGCACTGCATTGTGCTGCGGCCAGGGGTGCAGAGTGCGGCGCGGCAGACGGCGCGCAAATTCGCGGCCGCCGATTCCGTCGAAGCCGAAGGGCGTGACGCCGAGAATTGCGGTTTCTACCGGAACCAGGCCGTAGCCTTCGGTGACCTGCAGAAACAGCACGCCCCGGTGACGGCGCAGCGTCGCGAAGAATTCCTCCTGCGGTAGTTCGGTGCCGCAAAGGGCCGAATAGCTGAGTCCCCGCTCGCGCAGAGCAGGTTCGTAGAAGCCGTTCCAGAGCTGCGACTCGCCGTTCCGGTCCGCTTTCAGATAGACCAGCAGACCGGGCGCAGATTCGCGCGGTTGCTCATCCGGGACGGGGGCCGAGACGAAGGGCTCGATGATCTGAGAGCGGATGCCCCAGATCGTGCGCAGCCAGCGTTGCACAGCCTTCGAGTTGCTGATGTGGAGATCGAATGGGGCGTCCACAAACTCCGGAATGGAAAATGATTGCACGAACATGATCTTGCGCCCGGAGAAGCGCGCGGCGCAGTGCAGGCCGGAAAATGCCGGGTTCACAATCAGCACATCCTCGGGCGCAGGCGTCAGCGCGGTAGCCGGCACGGCCCGGGCGAAGGCGGGGTGCGGTGGGCGGCGCGCCAGATCCGCCTCGTCCAGCGGCACATCCACCAGCTCGCCGCTGGTCAGGGTGGCGGCCAACTGCCCCACGCGCCGGGCCATTTCCGCGCCGCCGGTGAACCAATTGCCGCCCACCACAAACACGCTCGCCATGGGTCTGTGCCCTCCCTACGGGCTCTACCGCCGTTCTGCGCCGTTTCCCCTGGGGGAAACGATGCTCCGGGCGCTGCCTGCAATCCGCCCCGGGGCACTCGCCGGGGCGGGCAATCTGTGCATATCGTAGCCGCCCTGCCCCCCGCGCGGGGGGCGGTCTCCGGGAGGCATTGCGGCAGGGCCTCCGCGGAGTTCCCCGCACAGCGCGGAATTTGCCAGGCCGCAGAGTGGAAGCAGCCATGACGGAATTCGAGAAGATCGTCGCCAGGCTCGGCGCGTTGACCTTTCCCTTCCGCATTTCGACGCCCGAGGGCAAGCAGGATTTCGGCGAGGGCGCACCCGTCTTCGAGATTGTGGTGCGAAACGAGCGCGGGCGCCGCGCTTTGCAGGCGCTGAACCAGCTCGTGCTCATCGAAGCCTATATGCGCGACGACATTGACATTGAGGGCGACATCGTGAAGGCGGTGTCTTTGGAGACGCAAATCTCCGACCGCGCCACCTGGCTCAAGATCTGGCGGCGGCTGAAGCCGCTGCTGGTGGGGCGCGAGCGCTGCAACCCGGAGTGGATCGCCAAGCACTACGATTCGGGCAATGTGCAGCTCATCGCCGCCGATATGATCTGGAACACCTACACGCCGGGCATCTACGAATCCAAGGACGATTCGCTGGAAGCGGGCGCAGAGCGCAAGCTCAAGTTCGCCTACGATTCGCTGCGGCTGCGCCCCGGCGATTCGCTGCTGGAGATCGGCTGCGGCTGGGGCGGCTTCATGCGCTTTTGCGCGCGCAAGGGCGTGACGCCCACGGGCATCACCCTCTCCCAGGATCAGTTCGATTTCACGCGGCGGCAGTTGGTGGACGACAAGCTGGATGGCGAGGTGCTCTACCAGGATTTCTTCAGCTTCGAGCCCGAGCGCCAATTCGAAGCCGTCAATGTCATGGGCGTGATGGAGGACATCTCCGATTACCGGCGCTTTTTGCGCCGCGTGCAGAACTGGGTGAAGCCTGGAGGGCGCATCTACTTCGATTTCGCCACCGAGAGCACGCCCTTCAGCACCGCCGCCTTCATTACCAAATACATTTGGCCCGGCACTTTCCGCAAGGTCTATCTGCCGGAGTTCGTGAAGGCGGTGTGGGAATCGCCCTTTGAGATTGCGTCGCTGCACAACGACCGCCGCAACTACTGGCTGTGGGGCGAGAAGCTGCTGGAGCGCTGGCAGGAGCGCCGCGCCGATGTGCTGGCGCTTTCGAGCGAGGAGACTTGGCGGATGTTCCGCATTCTCTACGCCGCCACCGCGCACATTATGAGCCACCCCTCCTACGACGCCTCTGCCATGCGCGTGGTGCTCGAGCTGCCGGGTCCCAATCCCATCCGCGCCTGAGTCTGGAGTGCTCCTGAGCGGAGCGCCTGAGCGCTCAGCGCGAAACCTGGCCGCCGTCTGCCAGAAGCGTTGCGCCCGATATCCAGCGGGCGCGGTCGGAGCAGAGCCAGGCCGCGGCCTCGGCCACTTCGGCGGGTTCGCCCATGCGCCCGCCGGGCAGCGCCTGCGCGAGCTGTTTGGCGACGGGGCTGTCCGGCCCGCCGGTGAACTGCGCGATCATCGGCGTATCGGTCACCCCCGGCAAAATGGCGTTTACGCGGACGCGCAGCGCCAGCAATTCCTGCGCTGCGGATTTTGTGAGTCCGAGCACGCCGTGCTTGGCGGCGGTGTAGTGGGGCAGCCCCGGCGCGGCCACCACCCCCGCCCCCGACGAGGTGTTGCAAATTGCGCCGCGGCAACCGTGCTGCGGCGCCTGCTTCTTCATGCAGCGGATCTCGTGCTTCATGCACAAAAACACGCCCGTCAGGTTGACGGCGATCATGTGCTGCCAGCGCGGAAGCGGCAGCGATTCGAAATCTCCCGGCGCATCGGTAATGCCGGCGTTGTTGAAGGCGCAGTCGAGCCGCCCGAAGCGCTGCGCCGCCTGCGCCACCATCGCTTCCACCGCCGTCTCATCCGTCACATCCGCTTCGCAGGCGATGGCCGAGCCGCCCGCCGCCGCAATCTCGGCGGCGGTGCGCTCTGCGCCCGCCAGGTCGGCGTCCGCCGCCAGCACCCGCGCGCCCTCGGCGGCAAACAGCAGCGCCGCCGCCCGCCCAATCCCCGAGGCCGCCCCCGTAATCAGCGCCCCCTTGCCCGCCAAAAGCCCCGTGCTCATGCTGCTATTATAGGGTGCATGATCTCGCTGCAGAAGAATTTTCTTTTCGTTCATGTCCCCAAAACCGCTGGCAACAGCCTATCGAGCGCTCTGCTGCGCTGGTCGGAAGATGAGTTGGCCGTCGAAGCGTGGCATCAGGACGGCGCTGAGCGCTTCGAGATCCTCAATCGGCGCTACGGAACCATCAAGCATTCCACGCTGGCGGAATACCGGGCCGCGCTGCCGGGTGATCTCTATGACGGCCTGTTCAAGTTCGCGGTAATGCGCAATCCCTGGGAGCGGTTGATATCGCTGTATTTCTCGCCGCACCGCGTCGTTTCTCTCCAGGTCTCGGGATGGAACCGGGCGGATTTTCTGGCGCTGATCGGCAGCGGGGATCGCGCGGTGCAACCGCTGCGGCATTTCATCTCATTCACCCCTCCTTCTCCCGCGGGGACGACGCCGCTCGACTCGGAACTCGATTTTCTGCTGCGCTACGAGAATCTCAAGGATGACTTCGCGCAACTCTGCGACCGGCTTTCCATTCCGCGCGTTGCACTGCCCATGCATAATCGCTCCGAGCGCAGGTCCTACGCGCGCTACTATGATGCGGAGCTGCGCGAGATTGTGGGGCAGCGCTTTGCCGAGGAAATTGCCTTTGGCGGCTACGAGTTTGGAGACTAGGCCGAATGGACTTTGAGGACACGCGGGAGGAAGCGGCGTTTCGCGCCGAGGTGCGCGCCTTTTTGGACGCGCACGCGCCGAAAGAGGGGCTGCGCCACGGCGATTTGCAGGATATGCGGGCGCGGGTGGCGCGGCAGCGCGCCTGGCAGCGCGTGCTGCACGAGCACGGCTTCGGCGCGCCGAACTGGCCGGCGGAATGGGGCGGGCGCGGCTTCACGGCGGCGCAGTCCGCCATTTGGCGGCAGGAGTGCGGGCGCAGCGGGGTGGATGCCGGCGTGCTCAGCGCCGGACTTGCAATGCTGGGGCCCGCGCTGATTGCCCATGGGGACGATGCCTTGAAGCGGCGCTTTCTGGAGCCCACCGCGCGCGGCGACATTATGTGGGCGCAGCTTTTCAGCGAGCCCGGCGCGGGATCTGATTTGGCCTCGCTTGCCACCCGCGCGGTGCGCGACGGCGCGGACTGGATTGTCAACGGGCAAAAGATCTGGTCCTCCTTTGCGGATCACGCCGACTGGGGCTTTCTGCTGGTCCGCAGCGATCCGCGCGCGCCGAAGCACCGCGGCATCAGCTTTCTGCTGCTGGATATGAAGAGCCCCGGCATTGAGGTGCGGCCGCTGGTGGAGATGACCGGCGGCAGCCACTTCAACGAGGTGTTTCTCTCGGATGTGCGCGTGCCCGATGCCCAGCGCGTGGGGCCGCCCGGCGGCGGCTGGGCGGTGGCGCGCACGGTGCTGATGTTCGAGCGCAGCTCCATCGGTTCTTTTTCGGCGCTGGACTATTACGAGAAGCTGGCGGCGCTCTGCGCCGAACGCGGCGGCGCAGATGCGGCCAGCGCCGATGAGATTGCGCAGCTCTATGCATGGGCAAAGGGGTTGGACCTGCTCGGCAAGCGCGTGCAGACCAAGCTCAGCCGCGGGGAAATTCCCGGCGCGGAGGGTTCGGTGATGAAGAACGCCATTGCCGAACTGATGCTGCGCGCCGCGGCGCTGGGTATGCGGCTGCTGGGCGAAGAGGCGCTGGCGGCGGACAGCCCCTGCGCGCGGGATTTTCTGTTCGCGCCCTCCATGCACCTGGGCGGCGGCTCCGAGGAGATTATGAAGAACCTGGTGGCCGAGCAGGTGCTGGGTTTGCCGCGCGAGCCCGATGGCTTCCACGGCCTTCCCTTCGACGAGATTCCGCGCAGTCAGGGGGGCGCATGAACTTCGCATTCAGCGACGAGCAGGAGAGCTTCCGCGAAACGCTGCGCCGCTTCGCCGCCGAGCGCTGGCCGGTTGCAGAGTCTCGGCGCTTGGCAGATTCGCCGCGCGGCTTTGAGCCGGATGTGTGGCGCGCGCTGGCTTCGGAGCTGGGCCTGGCCGGGTTGCTGGTGGCCGAAGAGCACGGCGGGCAGGGGGCGTCTTTTCTCGAGCTCGGCATTGTGCTGGAAGAGTTGGGCCGCCAGCTTGCGGGCGGGCCGCTCTTTGCCGCGCAGCTCTGCGTGCTGGCGCTGCAAAACTGCGCCACCCCGGCAGAGCAGGCGGAGCTGTTGCCCGGCATTGCGCGGGGCGAGACTCTCGCGGCGCTGGCGCTGTCTGCGGGCGTGGAGTTTCGCGGCGGGCGCTTGCACGGCGCGCAGCGCTTCGTGGTGGATGCGCAGAATGCGTCGCTGCTGTTGATTGGCGCGCGCTCGGCAGAGGGCGCGGGGCTTTTTGCCGTCGCCGCCGATGCGCCCGGCGTCGAGATTACGCCCGCCGCGCCGCTGGACCTCACCCGCAAGTTCGCGCACCTGCGCCTCAGCGGTGCAGCGGCGCGCAAATTGGGTGCGGCGGATGCCACGGCCGGTTGCGAAAAGACGCGGCTGCAGGCCATCGTTGCGCTTTCGGCGGAGCAGATTGGCAGCGCGCAGCAGTGCCTCGACATGGCGCTTGCATATGTGCGCGGGCGCTTTCAGTTCGGCCGCCCGGTGGGATCTTTTCAGGCGGTGAAGCACCGCGCCGCCGATGCGCATATGCGGATTGAGTTGGCGCGCAGCGCCGCCTGCTGGAGTTGGTGGGTGGCGGCAAATTCCGGCGCAGCCTCCGCCACCGCAGAACTGGCGGAGGCCGCGCGGGTGGTGAAATCGCTGTGCTCCGAGGCGCACCAGCAGGCCGCCTACGAGTGCATCCACCTGCACGGCGGCCAGGGCTTCACCTGGGAGCACGATGCACACCTGCACTACCGCCGCGCGCTTTCCAATGCGTCGCTGTTCGGCAGCCCCACCGCCCACCGCGCCGCCTTGGCGCGCCAGCTCGGCCTTCGTCCCCGCCTGAACGGCTATGCTTGTGCTGAGGAGGGCGCGAAATGCTGAAGCGCCGGATGCCCCGGCAGGTGTGGATGTTCTGGGAGCAGGGCGTCGAAGCGGCTCCGGAGATTGTGCGCGAATGCATTGCGGCGTGGCCGCGCATGAACCCCGGCTGGGAAGTGCGGGTGCTGGACGGCGCGGCGGCCCGGCGCGCAGCGCCGCGCTTTGCGAAACTGGCGAAGCGCTGCCCCCTTTCGACTCCAACCGTGCGCTCCGATTTGTTGCGCCTTGAACTGCTGGCGCGCTACGGCGGCGTGTGGGCAGACGCTACGACATTGCCGCGCCGCCCCCTGGATGAATGGCTGCACGACTGGCTGCGCCCCTCCGGTTTCTTCTGCTTCCACCACTCGAAGGAGCGGATCAAGCAGACTGGGCGTCTCTTCTCCAGTTGGTTCCTGGCCTCGGTGCCGAAGAATCCCCTGACGGTGGCTTTTTTCAATGATTTCCGGCGCGTCTGGCAGTGCCTTCCCGAGGGCGGGGGCAGCGGCGAGGATTTCACAGCGGGCTACTTTGTGGTCCAACGCATCATGCTCTTTACAATTTCCACACACGCCGCCGCGCGGCGGGTGTGGAGTGATATGCCCATCGTCGAGACGAGCTATCCGCCCCGGCCCGACAGCGGCACCGTGGCGCAGGCTATCAGAGCAGCCATGGAAGATCGAGAGAGCGCCTTGCGCCATGTAGAGGAATGGGGGCTCCCGGTGTTGAAGTGTCACAAGTCATGGATGCCGCAGCATGTCGCAGTGCTTCGGGAGATCGGCCTGCTCCCCACCCACCTGGGGTAGTATTATGCAACGACAACGGAGGAGGGCGAAATGCTGAAGCGCCGGATGCCCCGGCAGGTGTGGATGTTCTGGGAGCAGGGCGTCGAAGCGGCTCCGGAGATTGTGCGCGAATGCATTGCGGCGTGGCCGCGCATGAACCCCGGCTGGGAAGTGCGGGTGCTGGACGGCGCGGCGGCCCGGCGCGCAGCGCCGCGCTTTGCGAAACTGGCGAAGCGCTGCCCCCTTTCGACTCCAACCGTGCGCTCCGATTTGTTGCGCCTTGAACTGCTGGCGCGCTACGGCGGCGTGTGGGCAGACGCTACGACATTGCCGCGCCGCCCCCTGGATGAATGGCTGCACGACTGGCTGCGCCCCTCCGGTTTCTTCTGCTTCCACCACTCGAAGGAGCGGATCAAGCAGACTGGGCGTCTCTTCTCCAGTTGGTTCCTGGCCTCGGTGCCGAAGAATCCCCTGACGGTGGCTTTTTTCAATGATTTCCGGCGCGTCTGGCAGTGCCTTCCCGAGGGCGGGGGCAGCGGCGAAGATTTCACAGCGGGCTACTTTGTGGTCCAACGCATCATGCTCTTCACAATTTCCACCCACGCCGCTGCGCGGCGGGTGTGGAAGGATACGCCCATCGTCGAGAGAGACTATCCGGCCCCGGATGGAAAATTGTCGAAGAGTGCCGAAATCGCCATGGGAGATCGGGAGAGCGCCTTGCGCTATATGGAGGAATCGAAGCTCCCGGTGTTGAAGTGCAACAAGTCATGGACGCCGCAGCATATCGCCATGCTTCGGGAGATCGGCCTGCTCCCCGCCCACCCGGGATTGCAGGACGGTTTCTAGCCGCTGCCTGCCATTTGCCGGTAGCGGTGCAAGTGGGGGAATTCCTCAATACCCGCTTCCACCTCAGCGAGGAGTTTTGGAGTCCACTGCACCTGCAGTCGCATCGGGTTTGGTTGCTCGAAGATAATTGAGCGGCAAGCTTCGATCCAGCCAGGGTCGAGCTCCAGAAATTCCGCCAGCGTATGCAATTCCCGCATGGGTTCGGCGATCAGATCTTCCAGATACACGCGGTGGAAACTGTGCGGCCCGGCAAATTCGGCGGTTTGCAGCGCCGCGCGTTCATTCGCCCGCCAATTATGCATCAGGTTGTCTTGGGGTTGCCCGGCCTGCTCCCGCGCGATGATTCCCCTGGCGATGCGGTCATAGGGATTGCGGACGCAGTGAATCCAGAGGATCGGGAGCGGGCACCACTCGGCGAGCCGTTGCAACAGCGCGGGATCGGTGTTGATTGCAAGGGCCGTTTTAGAGGCTTTCTTGTCCCCAATCACGCAGATATTTCGCGCAATGGCTTTGGGCGCGGCTGGCACCGAGTAATCGTAGCCTGTCCACACCGGGCTGCGGGCAAAACGCTCGTGATTCTCGATGATGCGGCCGATCACCGTCTTGAAATCCTCGTGAAGGAATTGCAACACATCCACTTCGACGCTTAGCAGCGCTTCGGGCGATGCGTTCACCAGGCTGCGAACCAGGGTGGTGCCGCTGCGCGGATTGCCCACGAACAAAAGGAATGCCCGCAAATTGTCAAACTCGAGCGGCGATTTCATCTCTCCCTCTCCCGCATTTGAATTCTGCCCAGCCAGCGGCGGGCGCTGGCCCGGAGTCTGCCCATGAAGCTCTGGTGGTGTTTCTGCAATTGCTGATAGAGATCGGCCACATCTTCGGGCAACTGGATTTCCTCGGTATTTGCACTTGCCCAGTGGTTCAATTCCACCCGGAAAAATTTCTTCGCCTCGGCGCTGAGTTGCAGATCCAGCCCCAGCATCGAAAACTTGGCCTCGGCGTCTTTCAGGTAATCGCCGGACGGCAGATCGAAGTTAACCAGCGGGAAGCGGTGATTCCGCAAGAGTTCGAGGAGCTTGCCGTTGTATGCCGCCCACAATTTCAAGCCCTCTTCAATGGGGATTGCATTCCGCGCGTTGAGAGAAAGCGCGGCGCGCTGTGGCTGCCGAAAACTTCCGATGAAGCGCGGTTGCGGCAGGGCTTCCAGCCAGAAGGGCAGCGTGAACAATGTGCGCGGATCCTTGAAGCCCCACAGAGGGGACTGTGTGCGGGCGGCCGCATCCCGCAGATTCTGCAGGATTGCGTCTCGTTCCCGGCGGTGGCTTTCCTGCCAACGAGATACCACAACCGGGTTGTCCCAAGCGCCGCCATTTTCGGCGAGCACGGCGTCGCCCAGATCCCAGAGCCGGCGAATTTCCTGGTTGCCCAGCGGATTGTCCGGGCTGTGCTCCTGAACTTCCCCCAGTTGCACACCGCTGCGGCGCAGCATTCCCGCCAGGCAACTGGTCCCGCTACGGTGCATCCCCAAAACGCAGATCCAGGTTTCCATGCAAAACCTCCGGTGGCAGGAATAGCCCGCTTGCACTTCCACCGCCAGCGGGCCGAATGGGGCAATGGGCCAGCTTGGCGAAGGCCGCGCGGCCGGTGTTGCGGGGGATTACCTGGGCGCGCCGAAAGGCAGGCGGCCGTCCTCGTCCAGGTAGCGGTGCAGATGCGGCAGGGCGCGGGCGCGGCGCTCGACTTCGGCGACGGCCCAGGCGGGCCACTGGACCTGGAAGCGGCTCTGCTCCGGCGTTTCATACAAAATGGATGCGCAGGCGTTCAGGTGCTCTTCTCCCGCTTCCAGGCCGAGATGACCGTAGAGCCCACGCAGCGCGGCATGGGGTGAGGCGATCAGATCTTCCAGATAGATGCGATGGAAGCTTTCGCCCGCAATGCGCTGCATTTCCGCCGCCACCCGCTCATGCTTGAAAGTCTTCTCAATTTTAATTCTGAAAGATTTTCCGCTGCGCTTGATTTTGCCGCCAATGCAGTCGTAGGGATTTCTGACGCAATGAATGAAGCGCAGCGGCAGCGGGCACCATTCACGAATGCGACGCAGAAGCGTGGGGTCATTGCCCAGTGCATCGGCGGTAGAGGGGGCGAACTTGTCGCCGATGGCCCGCAGCTTCGCATCGGCAGGCGCGGGCGGGGTGTGCACCCGGTAGTTGATGCCGCAATGAACGGGATTCTGGTCGAAGCGCTCGTGGGCTTCGATGATGCGCCTGAGCACCGTCTTGAAATCCTCGTGCAGAAATTGCAGCACATCCGCCTCGACGCTCAGCAGCGCTTCGGGAGATGCATTCACCAAGCTGCGAACCAAAGTGGTGCCGCTGCGCCCATTGCCCACGAAGAGCACGAAGCAGTGCAGCGAATCGAGGTTGTGCGGCTTCAGGATGGTTCGCTCCGCTTGTTCCCCGGGCCGGGGCTGGGTGATAAGGTAGCAAGGTGCGTTTGATCCTCTACACGGGAAAGGGCGGGGTGGGCAAGACCACCAGCGCGGCGGCCACGGCGGCGCTGGCGGCGGAGCGCGGGGTGCGGACGCTGTTGGCATCGGCGGATGCGGCGCACAGCCTGGGAGATGTGCTGGAGCGCCGCCTCGGGCCGGAGCCGTGCGCGGTGGCGGCGCGCCTGGATGCGGTGGAGGTGGACGCCCGCGCCGAGAGCGAGCGGCACTGGGGCGCGGTGCGGGCGTATCTGGTGCATCTGCTGCGCCACCAGGGCATTGAAGAGGTGGTGGCCGAAGAGCTTGCGCTGCTGCCGGGGGCCGAGGAACTGACGACGCTGCTGGCCATTGAGAGCTTTGCGCGGGGCGGCTACGACCTGGTGGTGGTGGATTGCGCGCCGACCGGCTCGGCGCTGCGCATGGTGGCGCTGCCGGAGGTGGCGCGCGGCGCGTTTCGCCTGCTGCTGCGCATTCAGCGCAGTTTGGCCGCGGTGGTGGCGCCGCTGGCGAAGAGCCTCTCGCCCATTCCGCTGCCGGGCGCGGCGGTGTTCCGCGACGCCGAGCGCCTGTTCTACCGCCGCCTGGCCGGGCTGCGCGAGCTGCTGACGGGCGGGGAGTGCAGCGTCCGCCTGGTGGCGACGGCGGAGCGCATGACCATTGACGAGGCGCAGCGCGCCCACCGCGATCTCTCGCTCTTCGGCCTGGCCTGCGACGCCGTGCTGCTGAACCGGCTGCTGCCGCCGCAGGCGCAGGGCGAGCCCTTCTTCCGCGACTGGATGGCCGTGCAGGCCCAGCGCCGCGCCGAGGTGGAGCGCACCTTTGCGCCGCTGCCGGTGTTGCCCGCGCCGCTGGCCGAAGACGAGATTACCGGCGCGGCGGCGCTGGCCCGCCACGGCGCGGACATTTTCGGCGCGCGCGCCCCCCAGGCGCTGCTCTGCGACGCGCCCCGCGCGCGCTTCGAATCCACCGCCACGGGCGCAAGCGCCTGGCTGCCGCTCCCCCACGCCGTGGCGGAAGATCTGGAGGTGACCAAGCTCGGCGACCGGCTGCTGCTGCGCACGCCGGGGCAGCGCCGGCAAATTCTGCTCCCCCGCCACCTGGCCGCCCTGGATTTGCGCCGCGCCCGCCGCCGGGACGCCGGCCTCGCCCTCGAATTCACCCACCCCGGAGGGCCAGGCTGAATGCGCGCCGCCCACGCCGCCCACTCGCCCGCCTGCGCCGCCTGCGGAGGGCCAGGCTGAATGCGCGTTCTGCTCCTGACCGGCAAGGGCGGCGTCGGCAAGACCAGTCTGGCGGCCGCCACCGCACTGGGCGCAGCCGCCCACGGACACCGCGTCGCCCTGCTCTCCACCGATCCCGCCCACAGCCTGGGCGACGCCCTGGAGCAGCCCATCGGCCCGCAGCTGGTGGAGATTGCGCCCGGCGTTTCCGCCCGGGAGGTATCCGCGCTGGCAGAGCTCGACCGCAGTTGGTCAGAGATTCAGCACTTTTTGCGCCGCGTGCTGCGCGACGACGCCGACCCCGTAATTGCCGACGAACTGCTGGTGTTTCCCGGCCTCGAAGAACTGGTAGCCCTGCGCGCCATCCGCGAAGCCGAAGCCGCGGGCCATTTCGATGTCTGCGTGGTGGATTGCGCCCCCACCGGCTCCACCCTGCGCATGCTGCGCTTCCCCGACGCCCTGCGCCTGTTCATGGAGCGCTTTTTCGAGATGAAGCGCCGCGGCGCGCGGCTGCTGCGCCCCGTTGCCGCGCGCCTGCACGCCGGCGATTGGGTGCCCAGCGAGGCGCTCTTCGACGCCTTCGAGCGCCTGGTGGGCGATGTGGACGATGTCCGGCGGCTGCTGCTCAACACCGCCGCCTGCAGCGCGCGCCTGGTGCTGAACCCCGCGCGGGTGGTGGTGGCCGAAACCCGGCGCTCTTTCGCCTACCTGTCGCTCTACGGCGTGGCTACCGACGCCGTGCTGATCAACCGCGTGCTGCCCGCAGAGGCGCAGAGCGGCTACTTCGCGCGCTGGGCCGCGCACGAGCGCCAGGCCCTGCGCCGCATCGGCGAATCCTTTCCCATCCCGCAGCTTCGCGCGCCCCTCTACGCGCGGGAGCCTCGCGGCGTTCCCGCGCTCACCGCCCTGTCGCGGCAGCTTTACGGCGCGCGCGATCCCGCCGGGCGCTTTCACGCGGGCCGCCCGGTGCGCTGGCGCAAGCACGCCGGCCGCACGCGGCTGGAGGTGGATTTGCCCGGCGCGCAGGGCTCGCTGCCCTCGGTGCTGGCCCGCGGGCGCGATCTGTTCGTAACCGTCCGCGACGCCACCCGCATGCTCGCCCTTCCCGACTCTGTCGCAGGCCGCCCCGTGCAGCGCGCCCGCCTGCGCGGCGATGTGCTGGAGGTGGACTTCGCATGACTCCCCGCCTTGCCACGCCCGGTGCTTCCGGCGCGCCCGCCGCAGGCGGGTTGCTCTGGCGCGATGCGCTGCGGCCGCCGGGGCCGGCGCGGCGCATTGTGTCGCTGGTGCCGAGCGTGACCGAAATGCTCTTTGCGCTGGAACTCGGCCCGCGGGTGGTGGGGGTGACCGAGTGGTGCGTCCACCCCGCCGCCGGTGTCGCCCCGCTGCCGAAGCTCGGCGGCACCAAGACCCCCGACCTGGACGCGCTGCGCGCCCTGTCTCCCGACTTGGTGATTGCCAACCAGGAGGAGAACCGCCGCCGGGACATCGAGGCGCTGGCCGCCGAATTGCGCGTGTGGCTCACTTATCCGCGCACTGTGAAAGAGGGCGCGGCGCTGTTCGCCGCCGTGGCCGGCCTGGGCGCGTCCCCCGCCGTGCGGCGGCGCGTCCTTGCGCCGGTGCGCGCCGCCCTGGCCCGCGCCGAATCCGCCCACAACGCACCGGTGCGCGTCTTCTGCCCCATCTGGAAAAATCCGTGGATGAGCGTGGGCGCGGATACCTACGCCGGCGACCTGCTCGCCCTGTGCGGCGGCCGCAACATCTTCGGCGCGCCCGGCGGGCCGGAGGGGCGGCGCTATCCCCTGGTGGACCAGGCGCAGATTGTGGAGGCCGCGCCCGAGGTGGTGCTGCTGCCCAGCGAGCCCTACGCCTTCGGCCCCGGCGACGCCGCCGAACTGCGGGAGCTTCCCATTCCGGCGGCGCGCAGCGGGCGCATTCACCTGATAGACGGCACCCTCGTCTCTTGGTATGGTCCGCGCATCGGCCGGTCCATCGAGACGCTGTGCGCTCTTTTGGGAAGTCCCCAGTGAAGGGAGCCGCCGCGGGGGGGAGGGCGTCAATGGCCGTGGCCGCCCGGTTTCCGCGGGCCCTTTGCCTCGCCGGGGCACTCGCTGCACTGCTGGCCGCGCTGGCCAGCGGCGCGCGCGCGGCAGAGCTGTTGAATGTCCGGCTCGGCTACCACGCCGACAAGACCCGAGTGGTGTTCGATCTCGACACCGCCGCCGGCTACCGCATCGCCCGTCAGAGCAACTCCGAGCTGGTGATCGAGTTCGACGCCCGCGCCTCCGAAGAGGCCATTCCCGGCAACGGCAAGCCCCTGCGCTGGGTCACCATCGAGGGCGAAGGCGCGGGGCGCTCTCGCGTGCGCATGACTCTGGCCGGCCCCGTCAAGCTCAACGCCCAGGTGCTGCGCCGCCCCGACCGCGTGGTGCTCGATCTGCTGCCGCCCACCGCCGCCGCGCCGCGCCGCAAGCCCGTCCCCAAGCCCGCGCCCGCCCCCGAGCCCAAACCCGCGCCGCCCCCCGAGCCCGAGTTCGCCACGGCCGAGGCGGATCCTGCGCCGGTTACGCCGCCCCTTGATTTGGACGATTCCGGGCCGCTGCTGGGCGGCGGGCGGCTGTTCTGGCTGGCGGTGTGGACGCTGCTGGCCGCCCTGGCCGTGGGGACGGGGCTGGCGCTGCGCCGCCGCCGGGCGGTGATCCCGGACGACGGCTGGGGGCCGGTGGCGGCCCCCGTGGCGCCTGCGCCCCGGCGCGGCGAGCCTGCGCCTCCGGTCGCCGCTCCCGCTTCCGCTCCCGCTGTTCCCGCCGCTCCCGCCGCCACTCCCGCCAATCCCGGGCTCGACGAATCGAACGAGCGCCGCATTGCCCGGCTGGAAAAGCGCATGGAGGCCATGCTGGATTCGCGGGAGCGCCTGGAGATTCAGCTCGCCAAGCAGGCCGAGGAGCAGCGCGTGCTGCGCGCCGCCCTGGCGAGCATTCAGCACAAGCTGCGGGAGCGCGGGCGCGGCGATTCCGGGGACGGCAAGGACTGAGGCAAACCGCTATAAGTCCGCTATGAGCCAGGTCAAGGTGCAGAATCTCCGCAAGCGCTTCGGCGCGCTGACCGCAGTGGATTCCATCTCCTTTACGGTCCGCACCGGCGAGGTGCTCGGCTTTCTCGGGCCGAACGGCGCGGGCAAGTCCACCACCATGAAGATGATCACCGGCTTTCTCGCGCCGAGCGGCGGCGCCATTGAGGTGGCCGGCTTTGATGTGGGCGAGCAGCCGGTGGAGGCGCGCCGCACCATCGGCTACCTGCCGGAAGGCGCGCCGCTCTACCCCGATATGACTCCCGCCGGGTTGCTGGATTTTGTCGCCGGCTGCCGGGGCCTGGGGGGCGCAGAGCGCGAGCAGCGGGTGCGGGAAACCGCCGCGCGGGTGAATCTCGATTCGGTGATGTTCCAGCGCATCGAGACTTTGTCGAAGGGCTACAAGCGCCGGGTGGGCATGGCGCAGGCCATTTTGCACGATCCGGCAGTGCTGATTTTGGACGAGCCGACGGACGGCCTGGACCCCACGCAGAAAATCGAAATGCGCCGCCTGATTCGCAATATGTCGCGGGACAAGGTGATCATTCTCTCCACCCACATTCTGGAAGAGGTGCAGTCGGTGTGCACCCGCGCCATTATCATCAGCGACGGCAAGCTGGTGGCGAACGACACCCCGGCGGGTCTGGAAGCGCGCTCGCGCCTTCACAACCAGGTGATTTTGCGCATTCGCATGGACGGCGCGCAGGCGGGCGAAGAATCCGCAATGGCCGCCGCGCTGCGCGCGCTGCCCGGCGTCGGCGAGGTGAAATCCGCCGCCGCCGGCGGCGAGGCGGAGTTTTGCATCGGCGCGAAGGGGAGCGCGGGAATTATGGACGATGTGGCGCGCTTTGCGCACGGGCAGAGCTGGCCGGTGATGGAGCTGAGCCGCCGCCGCGGCTCGTTGGAAGAAGTGTTCACCGCACTTACGCGATCCGGCGAGTAAACCATGGACGCAGTCCGCAGCATCTTCAAGCGCGAGCTGGCCGGTTACTTCGGCACGCCCATCGCCTATGTGTTTCTGGTGATCTTCCTGTTGCTCTCGGGAATCTTCACCTTCTACATGGGGCAGTTCTTCGAGCGCGGGCAGGCGGACCTGGTTTCTTTCTTCAGCTTTCACCCGTGGCTCTATCTGTTTCTGGTGCCCGCGCTCTCCATGCGCCTGTGGGCCGAAGAGCGGCGCACCGGCACCGTGGAATTGCTGCTCACCCTGCCGGTGGCGCCGTGGCAGGCGGTGCTGGGGAAGTTTTTGGCCTCGTGGCTGTTCATTGCCGTGGCGCTGCTGCTCACCACGCCGCTGTGGATCACCGTGAATGTGCTCGGCGATCCCGACAACGGCGTGATTGTGGCGGGCTACACCGGCAGCCTGCTGATGGCCGGCGCATATCTTTCTGTGGGCGCGTGCGTTTCGGCGCTGACCCGCAACCAGGTCATTGCCTTTGTGCTGAGCATGACGCTCTGCTTTCTGCTGGTGCTGAGCGGTTTTCCGCTGGTGCTGGATTTGTTCAGCGCCTGGGCGCCGGGTTTGTTGGTGGACGCCGTCGCCGCGCTCAGTTTCCTCACCCACTTCAACGCGGTGACCCGGGGCGTGATTGACCTGCAGGATCTGGTGTATTTCCTCTCGATGATCGTCTTTTTTCTCTTCGTGAACACGGTCCTCGTGGACCTGAAGAAATCGGAGTAAGCCAATGAGTCAAATGAATCGAATGGAGCAACTGAAGCAGCGCGTCGTGCAGTGGCTTGCGGGGTTGCAGAGCCGCATGAACCGCGCTTTGGGCGTTGCGGCGCTGGTCCCCGCGCTGGTGATTTTGCTGGCGGTGAATCTGCTCGGGGCCGCTCTGGGCGGCGCAGGGCGTCTGGACCTCACCGAAGGCGGGCTCTACACCTTGAGCCGGGGCACGCGCAACATTCTCGCCTCGCTGGAAGAGCCGGTGGAGCTGCGCTTTTTTCTCTCCCGCGAGCACGCCCGCAGCCGCCCCGGAATCAACGCCTACGCCAACCGCGTAAGTGGCCTGTTGCGCGAATACGAGCGCCGCGCGGGCGGCAACCTGCGGCTGCAGGAGATTGACCCCGAGCCCTTTTCCGAAGAGGAGGACCGCGCGGTGGCCTACGGGTTGCGCGGCGTGCGCGTGGGGCAAAAGGGCGAGGTGCTCTACTTCGGGCTGGCCGGCGAAAGCTCCACCGGCGAAACCGAGGTGATCTCCTTCTTTTCGCAGAGCCGCGAGCAATACCTGGAATACGACCTGAGCCGTTTGGTGCACCGGCTCTCTTATACGGAATCGTCGGTGGAGACGGTGGGCATTCTCTCCACCCTGCCGGTGCGCGGCGGCGCGGATGCCAGCGGGCAGGCGCAGAGCCCCTGGACCAGCATCAGTCAGGCCGATGAGAACTTTGTGTTGCGCGACTTGCCGCGGGATGTGAAGAAGATTGACAGCGATGTGGATGTGCTGCTGCTGGTGCAGCCTTTGGGGCTTTCGGATGCGACCCTCTACGCCATTGAGCAGTTTGTGCTGGGGGGCGGGCGCTTGCTGGTTTTTGTGGACAGCCTGGCGGAGACCGAAGCCACGCCTGCGCCGGAAGACGAGCCGCAGCCCGAGCGCACCTTCAACGAGTTGCTGACGGCGTGGGGCGTCCAGCTGGTGCCGGACAAAGTGGCCGCCGATCTGGAGCGCGCCCTGCGGGTGCGCGCCGAGCGCGACGGGCGCAGCGAGCTGGTGTATTACCCCATTTACTTCAGCGTGGGCCCGTCGGAGGTGGATCGGCGGGATGTCGTCACCGCCAAGCTGAACAAGCTCACCTTCGCAACGCCGGGGCACTTTGAGGCGGTGGAAGATGCGCTTACCGATTTCAGCGTGCTCGCCGCCACCACCGCGGGCGCAGCCGAATACGACAGCGCCCAGGCGCGCCCCGGCGTTTCGCCCCGCTCCCTGCTGCGCAACTACGAGAAAATGGAGCGCCCGCTCACCTTGGCCGCGCGCATCAGCGGCCCCGCCGAGAGCGTGTTTGAGAGCCGCCCCAAGGGCGCGAGGGGCAGCCGTTTGGAAGAATCCGAGGGCGACATCAACATTATCGTGGTGGCCGATACGGATTTTCTGCAGGACCGCTTCTGGGTGCGGGTGAACCGCAACATTCTGGTGAACGGCAAGCCCATGACCAACACTTTCTCCGACAACGGGCTGTTCGTCATGAACGCCCTGGAAAATTTGGCGGGCAGCGGCGACCTGATCAGCGTGCGGCGCGGCGAGGCATACCAGCGCCCGCTCACCCTGGTGCAATCCATCCGCAGCGATGCGGAGCTGCGCAATCAGAAGAAGACCGAAGAGCTGAACAAGGCGCTGGCGGAGGCACGGCAGAAGCTGCGCAATCTGGAGAGCCAGCGCAGCGACGAGAACCAATTGCTGGTGGACGAGAAGCGCGAGCGGGAAATTGCCAGATACCGCCGCGAGCGGGTCCGCATTCGCAAGGAACTGCGCGCCGTGAATTACGATTCGCGCCGGGACATTGAGAATCTGGAGAACTTCGTGGTCTTCGCCAACACCGGCCTGGCGCCGCTGCTGATGGGCGGCGCAGCCATTGCCTTTTCGGCGCTGCGGCGGCGGCGCATTCGCCGGCTCCTCGCCGGGCGGCAGGGCTAGCGGTGCGCGCCGGAACTTTTACCTGGGTGCTGTTGCTGAGCGCGCTGCTGGCCGGGGCGGCGTGGCTGCTGCTCGGCAGGAGCGCGCCGCCGCCGGACGAGGGCCGGCTGCTGTTTCCCGAGCTGCGCGCCGAGCTCGGCGGCGCACGGGAGATCGAAACCACCACCCACGAGCAGAGCTTCACCCTGGAGCTGGTGGAGGATCGCTGGCGGCTGCGCGAGTTGCACGGCTACCCCGCGCGGGCCGCTGCGGTGCGGCGCTTTTTGCTGGGCGTCGCCGGGTTGCAGATTCGCTCGCGCAAGACCTCCAACCCGGATTTGTATGCCAGGGTGAATTTGAACGAGCCCGATGAGCCGGGCTCCCAGGCGGTTCGCATTGTCATTCGCGCGGAAGATGGCGGCGAATTGGCCTCTTTTTTGGCCGGGCGCATGGAGCCGGCCTCGGAGATTGACAACCCCGATCCGGATCGCGGCGAGAGCCGCCTGAAAGATTTGAAGCAGATTTTCGTGCGCCTGCCCGATGCGCCCACCGTGTGGCTGGTGGAGGGCGCGCTGGAAATCGGCCGCGAGCCCACGGCCTTTCTCAAGCGCGAGGGCCTGGCGGATCTTTCCCGCGAGACCATCCGCTCGGTGCGCGTCCGGCATCCGGGCGGCGGGCGCTTCACCGTCAGCCGCCCCGCCCAGGGAGAGGATTTTGCCCTGCAGGACATTCCGGCAGGCCGCCGCTTGCACAGCCAGTCGCGGTTGGACGACCTGGTGGCGCTGTTTGTGGAGCTGGATTTTGAAGAGGTCAGCGCCGCCGATGAGGTGAAGTGGGGCGGGGTGCGGGCCACCATGACCGCCTTTGACAAGCTGCAGGTGGAGATGGAGCACTCCGAATCCTCCGGCGAGCCGTGGATTCGCCTGCGCGCCGAAGCGCCTGAGGACGCCGCCGAGGATTCCGCGCAGGCCGCCCGCGCCGCCGAACTCAACGAGCGCTGGCAGGGCTGGGCCTATCGCCTGTCCGCCGATCGCACGGAAATTCTGCGCCGGAAGAAGCAGGCGCTATTGGAGTAAGGGCGGCGGGGGAGACATGGCCCGCCGTCCCCGCGGGGAAATGCGCTGCGGTGTATCCTTGCAACCCGGTGCGAGTCTCCGTAGGCTGCCGCTTTCCGGCGGATTCCAGCGCGCGCCAACCGGATGAAACCGGATGAGAAGAAGGAGCGAACATGGCCCACCGCGAACTCGAGAACGACCGGCTGCCGATTCCCAACGGATGGTTTGCGGTGGCTTTCAGCCGCGACCTGCGCGCGGGCGATGTGCAGCCGCTGCGCTACTTCGGCCAGGAGCTGGTGCTGTTCCGCACCCGTGCGGGGCAGGCGCGGGTGCTGGATCCCTTTTGCCCGCACCTCGGCGCGCATCTCGGCCACGGCGGGCGGGTCATGGGCGAGACCCTTCGCTGCCCCTTCCACGGCTGGCAGTTCGATGGCGAGAGCGGCGCCTGCACGCAGATTCCCTACTGCGAGCGCATTCCGCCCCGCGCTCGGGTGCGCGTCTGGGAGGTGCAGGAGAAGAACGGCTTTGTGTGGGTCTGGCACCACATCGAGAACAAGCCGCCGGAGTGGGACTTCCCGGCGCTGCCCGAGTTTGAGGACGATGCGTGGTCCGAGCCCCGCACCTTCGACATTGTGATGGAAGCGCATGTGCAAGAGACGCACGAGAACAACAACGACCCGGCGCACTTCCAGTTTGTGCACGGCGCGCCGCAGGTTCTGCCCACGGAAACCCACTTCAGCCCGGACAGCACCCACTACCGCATTGTCAGCGACTACACGAGCCCGCAGCTCGGCGGCGAAATGACGCTGCAGTTGGTGCGCGATTCCTGGGGGCTCGGCCTTTCCTCGGTGCGCACCGAGGGCCTGCCGGGCGCGGGCCTGCTGATGTTCTCCTCCACCACGCCGGTTGACGAGGATCATGTGCACTCGCGCTGGCTGTTCACCTCCACCATGAACATGGTGGACCTGGCCGGCGAGGAGTTCATGAAGGGGCTCACCACGGGCGTGCTGCAGGACATCCCGATCTGGAAGAACAAGGTGCACCGCGCGCGCCCGGTGCTCTGCGAGGCCGATACGCACATTGCCGAATACCGCCGCTGGGTGCGGCAGTTCTACTCCACGCCCGCATCCGAAGCCGCGCCCGGCAAGGGAGCCTCCGCATGAACCGCCACCTGGTCATCTCTTCCGACGGGCACGCCGGGCTGCCGCCCGAGCGCTATCGCGATTACCTGGATCCGAAGTTCCGCGAGGCATTCGATCTCGCGCTGCCCATCCAATTGGAGCGGACTGCGCAGATGGAGAAGCTCTTTCTGGTGGACGAAATCAACGCCGGATGGCGCCAGGGCCGGGAGCGCGCGCTCAGCGGCGCATGGGATTCCGATGCGCGCAACGAGGTGATCGATTCCGACGGCGTGGCCGCCGAGGTGCTGTTTCCCGATGGCATTACCGAGCGCAACGCGCCGCCCTTTGGCGCGGGCTTTTCCATGCCCTCCGAAGAGGTGGTGCCCGAGCTGCAGTGGGCCGGCTCCCGCGCCCACAACCGCTGGATGGCCGAGTTCGTGCAGATGGCGCCGGAGCGGCGCGTCGGCCTGGCCTGCGTGCCCGTGCTCTGGGACATTTCCGAGGCGGTGCGCGAGGTGCACTGGGCCCGGGAAAACGGGCTGCGCGGCGTCATTTTGCCGGCCATGTGGGGCGCGCAGCCGCCCTATCACCACCCGCGCTACGACCCTTTCTGGGCCGCTTGCGCAGAACTGAAAATGCCCGTGCACTTCCATTCGGGGCTGGCGCCAACACAGGACTACTTCGGCGCGGCGGCGGCGGGCGAAGCGCCCACAGCGCCGCCGCCGGGCGCCATGGGCATCTATGTCACCGAGGTGGTCTGGTATGTGGTGCGCCCGCTCACCTTCATGCTCTGGGGCGGAGTCTTCGAGCGCCACCCGACGCTCGGCGTGGCGATTACCGAGGGCACCACCATCTGGGTGCCCGAGTATCTGCATCTGCTCGAACAGCGCTACGCCGAAACCCACTACTCGCAAAAGCTCGGCGATTACCGCAGCCACCTCAGTATGTCGCCGGTGGATTACTTCCGGCGCAATGTGCGGCTCGGCGCTTCGTGCATGCCGCGCCGCGAGGCGGAACTGCGCGCCGAGATCGGCCTCTCGAACATCATGTGGGGAACGGACTACCCGCATCCCGAGGGAAGCTGGCCCCACACCCGGGAGCAGATGATCAACGCGTTTTGCGGCCTTCCCGAGGCCGAGGTGGCCGCCATGCTGGGCGGCAACGCCGCGGCGTTTTACGGACTCGATGTGGAGAAGCTCGCGCCCATTGCGGCGCGCATTGGCCCGGAGAAGAGCGCATTTCAGCGCGGCGCGCAGGGCGCGCCGTAGTCCAAGCACCACGAGAAAAAAGGAGAAAACCCAATGGCACGCTTGCGCTATGTGAGGACCCTGGAACAGGTGAAGCGCGCTCGGGAGAACGATCCCGAGTTTCTGCAGAGCGCCGCGCGCTCGATTCGCATCGAATACGAGACGGATCCCGCCGTCTACAAGGCGCTGGTGCCGAAGCCGATGCAGCCCATCGAGCGGCCCATTGCCTGCGCCACCTTCACCGACATCTCCATGCAAATCTCGCCGGAGCACACCATGACCATTGGCGCTTGCGTCTTCGGCGTGAAGTGCAGCTACGACGGCGTGGAGGGCATCTATCTCATCACCATGCCGATGACGACGGAGCAGGCGGTGGTGCCGGGCCGCGAGACCTACGGCGAGGCCAAGAAGATCGCGCAGATCGAATTCTCGCGCGAAGGCGACCGCGTCGAGAGCCGCGTGAGCCGCATGGGCTTCACCTATCTCACCGCCAGCGGCAGGCTCGGCGCAGAGCTCGGCCCGCGCGAATTCACCCAGCACGGCTACTGCTTCAAGATGTTCCCCTCCTGCGAGCAGTCGAAGAACTTCGACTTCGACCCGCTGCTGATCCGCCTGAACTGGATCCAGAAGAACAGCATGGTCTGGCAGGTGGAGGACGGGCGGCTGGAACTCGGCGAATCGCCGCTGGATCCGGTGGCCGATGTGCCGGTGCGCTCGCTGCTGCGCTTCGAATTCGAGGAGGGCGCTTCGCAGAGCAACGGCGAGGTGCTGCGCAGCGTGCCGGAAGAGTGGGTGCTGCCGATCTTGCACCAGCGCTATGACGACGCCTCCGGCGATGGCGTCGAGATCGCCGGCTGAGCCATGCGCGAATTCGAGGGCCGGACGGCGGTGGTGACCGGCGGCGCGAGCGGCATTGGCCGCGCCGTCGGCGCGCGCCTGGCGCGGGCGGGCATGCATGTGGTGCTGGCCGATGTGGAAGAGGCGGCGCTGCAGGAAACCGCCCGCGCCCTGGCGAGCGAGTCCACGGCGTCCGGCTCCGTGACCGGCGTGCACTGCGATGTGATCCAATACGAGAGCGTCGCCGAGCTGGCGCGCCGCGCCGTGGAAATGCACGGCAAGGTGCATGTGCTGTGCAACAACGCCGGCATTGGCGCACACGAGGATGTGCCGCTCTGGGATCTGCCGCTTTCGGATTGGGGCTGGACCTTCGCCGTCAACATTTGGGGCGTAATTCACGGCCTGCGCGCCTTTGTGCCCGGCATGCTGGCCCACGGCGAGCCGGGCCATGTGGTGAACACCTCCTCGGGCAACGGCGGCCTGATGCTGGTGCCGAGCACGCCCATCTACTCGGCGAGCAAGGCCGCGGTAAGTTCCATTACCGAGACGCTGCACCTGCAGTTTGTGTTGCAGAAGGCGCAGCTCCGCGCCTCGGTGCTCTATCCGGGGCCGTATGTGGTCTCCTCCAAAATCTTCGATTCGCGCCGCAACCGCCCCCGGGAGTTCGCCAGAGAGGTGCCGCAGGCGACGGAGGCCGTCACCCTGGACACCATGCGCGGCTGGGCGGAGCAGGCGGGCCGCGAGTTCCAGACCACCTCGCCGGAAGAGGTGGCGGAGCAGTTGTTCGAGGGCCTGCAGCAGGATCGCTTCTTCATCCGCAGCGGCACCCCGGAAGGCGACGAGCAGATTCGCCGGCGCGTGGAGAATGTGCTGCAGGGCCGCAACCCCGTCCCCGATTCCATGTGGTGACGGCGGCTGGGAGGGAAACCATGAGCGCGAGCGATCTGCCGCTGAGCCGGATGATGAAAGAGGGCTGCGCCGATCTCCACGACAAGGCGGAGCGGGGCCGGCTGCCGGTGCGCATGACCTCTGGCGAAATGACTCGGGATGAGTTCGCCCGGATGCTCTGTCAGGATGCCATCTGGAACAAGGCGCTGGATGCGGCAATCCTCGAGCACCGCGACTCCATCCCCGGCCTCAAGGCCCTCGTCGAGGACATTCAGCTTCAGGGCCCCTACTACGACGAAGATCTGGCCCATTACGGGGCTTCCGCGCAGGCAGAGCCCACGCCGGGGGTGAAGGCCATGCTGGAGGCCATTGAGCGCGCGCGCCGCAGCGCTCCCCTCGCCCTGTTGGGGCTGCACTATGTGCGCGAAGGCGCCAACAACGGCAACCGCTATGTGGCGAAGAAGCTGCGCGCCGCGTGGGGTCTCAACGGCGGCGACGGATTGCGCACGCTGGATCCCTACGGCAAAAACCAGCGGCGGCTCTGGGAAAAGTTCAAGGCCGCCCTCGACGCCCAGCCCTTTACCGCAGAAGAGAAGGCGCTGCTGGTCCAGGCGGGCCGCACCATGTTCGAGCGCGTCATGGAGATTCACGAGGATCTCGCCGCGGCGACAGCCTGATCGCTTCCCATCCCGAGCCGGCGGAGTTCCTTTGACCGGGAGCGGGTTTTCGCACTTTCGACGGGCCGCGCGGACTGCGGCTGAGGAGGTTTCATCCATGCAGCGTTTCACTGCCCTGTTCGCCGTCGGCCTGTTTGCCTTGGCTGCTTCTTGCGGCGGCGATTGCTCGCAGGGCGCGCCCGCCCCGGGCGCCGCGGCGAAGGCGGGCTTTTCCAGCGAGCGCCTGGCGCGGCTCACTGACGATATGCAGGAGTATGTGAAGGGCGGGCTCATCTCCGGCGTGGTGACGCTGGTGCACCGCCGGGGCCGGCTGGTGCACAGCGATGTGCTGGGCTGGCAGGATGTGGAGCAGCAGCGCCCCATGCAGCGCGACACCATCTTCCGCATTTACTCCATGACCAAGCCCATTACCAGCGTTGCGGTGCTGATGCTGCACGAAGAGGGAAAACTGCGGCTCACGGATGCGGTGGACGAGTGGCTGCCCGAACTCGAGAATCCGCGCGTGCTGCGCGACCCGGCGGGGCCGCTGGCAGACACCGCGCCCGCAAAAACTCCCATCACCGTGCGAGATTTGCTCACCCACACCTCGGGCCTGGCCTACAGCTTCACCGCAGAGGGCCCGCTGAAGAAGGCCCTCGAAGAGAGCGGCGTGCGCGGCGCAAACGAGAAAATCGGCAGCGATGAGGCCATGAAAATGCTGGGCGAGATTCCGCTGGCCTACGAGCCGGGCACGCGCTGGCACTACAGCCTTTCCACCGATGTGCTGGGCGTGCTGGTGGCGCGCGTTTCGGGAATGCCCTTTGCCGAGTTCCTGCGCCAGCGCATCTTCGCCCCCCTGGGCATGGAGGACACCGCCTTTTGGGTGCCGGCAGCAAAGCTGCCGCGCTTTGCCGTCAACTACGCCCTCGATCCCAAGAGCGGCAAGCGCGTGATTGTGGACCACCCCGATCAATCCACCTACGCCGAGCCCCCCGCTTTCGCCTCCGGTGGTGGCGGCCTGGTCTCCACGGCGGACGATTATCTGCGCTTCGCCCGCATGATTCTCGCGGGCGGCGTGGCGGCGGACGGCACGCGCCTGCTCTCGCGCAAAACCGTGGAGCTGATGACGCGAAACGCGCTGTTTCCCGAAGAGCGCCCGGCGCGCAACGCATTCGGCGAGCGCTTCTTCTTCGCGGGCCGCGGCTTCGGCTTGGGCGTTGCGGTGGTGGAAGATCCGGGGCTCAACGCCAGCCTCGGCTCGGTGGGCCAGAACGGCTGGGGCGGCGCGGCGGGCACCTGGTATTTCGTGGATCCCCAGGAGGAGCTGACCGCGGTGCTGATGATTCAGCTCATGCAGCGCGGCAACGCGGTGCCGATTCGAGAGGATTTCGAGGCCCTGGTGTATCAGGCCATCGCCGACTGACTCAGTCCTCCTCGCTCTCGCGCAGCTTGGCCAGCACGCTGAAATCCTCCAAGGTGCTGGTGTCGCCCGCCGGTGCGCCGCCGGCGGCGATGTCGCGCAGCAGGCGGCGCATGATCTTGCCCGAGCGGGTCTTGGGCAGCGCTTCGGTGAAGCGAATCTCGGCGGGCTTGGCGATGGCGCCGATCTGCTTCGCCACCTGCGCGCGGATGCCGCGCTGCAGCGCCTCGCCGCCGGCCACATGGCTGCGCGGCGTCACAAAGGCCACGATGGCGGTGCCGGTGATCTCGTCGGGGCGTCCCACCACCGCGGCTTCGGCCACATCGGCGTGGGCGACAATGGCGCTTTCCACCTCCATGGTGCCGATGCGGTGACCCGAGACATTCATCACATCGTCAATGCGGCCCATGATCCAGAAGTAGCCGCGCCGGTCCCGATGCGCGCCGTCGCCGGGGAAGTAGGTGTTGCGCCACTTGCTCCAGTAGGTTTCGACGAAGCGCTTGCGGTCGCCCCAAATGCCGCGCAGCATGCCGGGCCAGGGCGCCGTAATTGCCAGGAAGCCGCCATGGGGCGGCGATACGGGCTCGCCCTGCTCGTCCAGAATGGCCGCGTGCACGCCGGGGAAGGGCAGCGTGGCCGAACCGGGCTTGGTATCGGTGGCGCCGGGCAGCGGCGCGATCATGATGCCGCCGGTTTCCGTCTGCCACCAGGTGTCCACGATGGGGCAGCGCCCCCCGCCAATCACGCGGTGATACCACATCCACGCCTCGGGGTTGATGGGCTCGCCCACCGTGCCCAGCAATCGCAGCGAGGAGAGATCGTGCTTCTTCGGGTGTTCGTCGCCCAGGCGGATGAAGGTGCGTATCGCCGTCGGCGCCGTGTAGAAGATGGTGACCCCCCAGCGCTCAATGATGTCCCAGAAGCGGTCCGGGCCGGGCGTGGTGGGCGCGCCTTCGAACATCAGCGTGGTGGCGCCGTTTGAGAGCAGGCCGTAGATCACATAGGAGTGGCCGGTGATCCAGCCGATATCCGCCGTGCACCAGTAAATGTCCTCGTCGCGCAAATCGAAGACGGCGCGGGCGGTGGCGGTCACATGGGTGAGATAGCCGCCGGTGCTGTGCAGAATGCCCTTGGGCCGGCCCGTGGTGCCGCTGGTGTAGAGGATGAAGAGCGGGTGTTCGGAATCGAGCTTGGCGGGCGGGCACTTGGCGCTGGCCTGCTTCATCTCTTCGTGCCACCACAGGTCGCGCCCCGGCTTCATTTCGACGGGCTGCCCGGTGCGCCGCACCACCACCACCTTCTCCACGCCGGGCGCTTCAGCGCAGGCCTGGTCCACCGTCTGCTTGATGGGGAAGGGCGCGCCGCGCCGGTGGCCGCCGTCAGAGGTGACCACCACCCGCGCCCCGGCGTCCTGAATGCGGTCGCGCAGCGCCTCGGCAGAAAAGCCGCCGAAGACAATGGAATGCGGCGCGCCAATGCGCGTGCAGGCCAGCATGGCAATGGCCAGCTCGGGAAGCATCGGCATATAGATCGCGACGCGGTCGCCGCGCTTCACGCCCAGGCCCTTCAACACATTGGCGAAGCGGCAGACCTCCCGGTGCAGTTCGGCGTAGGTAATGGTGCGCGTATCGCCGGGCTCGCCCTCCCAGAGAATGGCGGCCTTGTTGCGGCGCCAGCCCTGGATGTGCCGGTCCAGACAGTTGTAGGAGACATTCGTCTTGGCGCCGACGAACCACTTGGCGAAGGGCGGCTTCCAGTCCAGCACCTTCTTCCAGGGCGAGAACCAGGCGATTTGCTCCCGGGCCAGCTTCGCCCACAGGCGCTCGGGCTTTTGCCCGAGCCGGCGCAGTTCCGCCACCTGCTTGCGCTTCCAGTTTGCAGCGCGCGCGAAATCCCGCGGCGGCTTGAAGACGCGCTTCTCTTCCAGCAGGGATTCGATATCCGGCAAAGTTCGCCTCCTCTCAGTTCGCCCGCTGCGCGGGCGCGGTTGCTTCTCCCGCCTGCACCCAAGCCTCCACGGCGGGCGCTTCTTTCGGAATTGCGGCGTTCAAATTTTCGCAGCCCGCAGAGGTCACCACCACATCGTCCTCAATGCGAATGCCAATGCCGCGCAATTCTGCCGGAGCCTCTGCATCTTCCTGCGGCACATAGAGGCCGGGCTCCACCGAGAAGACCATGCCGGCTTCGAGCCGCCGGGGCGCGCCCTCCTGCGCGTAAGCGCCCACATCGTGCACATCCAGGCCAATCCAGTGAGAGGTGCCGTGCATGAAGTAGCGGGCGTAGCTTTTCTGCTCAATTACCTGCTCCGGCGTGCCCTGGAGCAGGCCGAGTTCGATCATGCCGCGCGCCAGCACCGCAAGCGCCGCCTGATGCACCGCCGGCAGGGTGGCGCCGGGCCGCACCGCATCCAGCGCGGCGCGCTGAGACTCGAGCACCAGGTCGTAGATGGCGCGCTGCGCCGGGGCGAAGCGCCCGCCCACCGGATAGCAGCGCGTCACATCCGAGGCGTAGCCCTCGAGCTCGCAGCCGGCGTCCACCAGCACCACTTCGCCCGCTGCCAGGGGCTGATCGTTTTGCACATAGTGCAAGGTGGTGGCGCGGGGGCCGCCGCCGACAATGCTGCCGTAGGCGGGTCCCGCAGCGCCCCTGCGCCGGAAGCCGCAGAGCAGTTGCGCCTCCATTTCGTATTCAAAGCGCCCCGGCCAGGCCAGCGCCGCCGCCTCGCGGTGCGCTTCGGCGGTAATTGCCGCGGCGCGGCGCAGCAACTCAATTTCGCCGGGCTCCTTGCGCAGCCGCATTTCGTGCAAAATGCCCCGCGGATCCGCAATGGCCTCGGGCGGGTTTTCGCCATCCCGCGAGCGCTGGCGCAGCGTCTCCGCCATGCCGATGATCTGCGCGTCCAGGGCCGCGTCGAGTCCCAGCGCATGGTAAAGGCGGCGGCAGCCCGCCAGCAGCGCCGGCAGCCGCTGCGGAAGCTCTGCGATGGGGTGCGCCTGGTCCGCGCCGTGCTCCCGCAGCGCGCCCTCCACTCCGGGGCGGTAGCCGTTCCAGGTCTCGGCCTCGGCATCCCGCGGCTCCACAAACAGGGTGTAGCCGGGGCCGCCGCTGCGGAAGACCGCCACCGCGTTCGGGTGATCGAAGCCCGTCAAATAGTGGAAATCGCTGTCCTGGCGGAAGGGATACTCCGTATCGTTCGAGCGCCGCGCCGGCCGCGCGCCCTGCACAATGGCCACCCCGCAGGCTCCCAGCGCCGAAAGAAATTGGCTGCGCCTTGCCTCAAACATGGGCGCAGCATAGCAGCCCGCCGAAGCCGCGCGCCGCTCGCGGCCCGCGCGGCCTACTGGAAATCCCAGCCCACGCGCGCGCCGAAGATGCGGGGCGCCGCCAGGTAGAACTGCGGATGCACGGTGCGCGACTCGAACTGGGTGCGCACGGAGTCCTCGTCCTCCAGATTTTCGACATAGGCTTCGGCATACCACTGCCCGCCGCGGGTGGTGTAGCGCAGCCGCAGGTCGGTCTTCGTGTAGGAATCCTGGTGGTCGAGGAGGTTGTTGTATTGGCCGAGGTTGTAGGAATCGCGCCACGCCACATCCAGGCGGGGCGTCACCGTGGCGCCGCTGCGCAGCGGGAAGGAATATTCCACGCCCACCGCAATGCTCCACTCCGGCGAGCGCGGCAGCGGGTTGCCCTTCAGGTTGATCTGCGGCGCACTGTCGGCCCCGTTGCCGCAGGTCGGCCCGCCGCCGTGCTGGTCGCCCGCGCGGTTGCCCGGGCAGTAGCCGTTCTCGTTGCCGGGGCGGATGCCGTTGTCCTCGGTGAAGTAATCGTCGAGGATCTCCGAATCCAGCCAGCCCAGGCTGGCGTTTACGCGCAGGCTCGGGGTCGGCTGGTATTGCACGCTGAGCTCCACGCCCATGACCCGGGCACCGCCGATGTTCTGCGTGGTGGTGACATTGCCCAGCACCGTCGAGACGAACTTCTCGGCGTAGTCGTAGTAGAAGGCGGTGCCGTTCACGATCAGCGTCCGGTTCAGCCACTCGGTTTTTGCGCCCGCCTCGTAGGCCACAATCTCCTCGGGCTTGAAGGGCCGCGCCTCGAACCAGTTGAAGCCGCCGTGGCGCTCGCCGGTGGCGGCATAGCCATAGAAGAGCAGCCCGGCTTTGGGGCGGTATTCGAGCCGCACCAGGCCGTCCAGAGAGCTCCAGCTTCGCTTGAGATTCAGCGAGCTGCGGCGGTCCTGCGGGTTGCAGCCGAGAACGGCGACGCCGCTGCGCGGATTGTCGCAGGGCGCATAGGTGTTCGGATCGCCGCCCGGCGCAGTGGGCGGATTGTTCAGGGAACCCGGGCCGACCCGGGTCAGGTAGGCGACATTCCCGGCGTTCAGGGGGCTGGGCGCAGCCGCCGGATTGGTGAGCAGCGGCAGAAGCTGCCCTGCCAGTTGCGCCTGTTGCGCGCTGAGCGCCCCGAAGTTGCCGCCGGCCAGGGCCGCGCCCATGGCGGCGATGGCGGCCTGCGGCGTATCGCCGGTGAATCCCCCCAGCGCCGCCAGGTTTGCGGCCACCAACCCCGGCCAGACTGCCGCCGCATAGGCGCCGAGGCAGGCCGCTTCGTTGAGCCGCACCATCGGATCGGCGTTGCCGACGCCGGCGGCGGGCCGCGTCCCGGCGGGGAAGAGGCCCGCAGGGCAGGTGGTTGCCAACGGCACCACGCCGTTGTTGAAAGCTACATCGTAGGGTTCGGTAAAAACATCGAAGAGGGAGCGGTCCGTCCAGTCGCGCTCGGTGTAGCTGTAGCGCGCGCCCACCGAGAGCCGCAGCGTCTTGGTAATATCCCAATCGGCCTTGGCGAAGATTCCGTAGAGGGTGGTCTCGGTATCCGCATCCAGGTCGAATTGCGCCTTGTTCTCCGGCAGCGCGTTGAACACGCAGGGCTGATTCCCGTCCGGCCCGCAGATGTTGGCAACCTGGGGGCCGCCGGCCGCCGCGTTTACATTGAAGGCGTCGAAGATCACGAAGTTCGCCGCCGCCGCCGCCTGCTGATAGTCGTAGATGGGCAGCCGGACGCCGGGCGCATTGTTCACCTGAATGTTTGCGCCGGCCAGGAAGCGCAGCGGCGCTTTCCAATTGGAAGAGATGGAAAATTCCTGCGACCAGCCGATGTCCTTGGCGCTCAGCAGCAGCCGCTCGGCGCGGATATTGGAGCCGTCCCAGTCGGTGTCTATGTCGTAGGTCCAATACTGGTAGGTGGAATTCGAGTGCAGCGTGAAGCTGCCGATCTCCCACTCCATCAAAAGCTGCGCCCAGGCCGTTTCGTAGCGCTGGTTGTGGTCGCCATCTATGAAGATGGTGTGGGGATCGCCGTTGTTCGGCACTGCGCCGGTGTAGTCCGGCGCGCCGCCGAAGAGCGTGCTGCGGCCGGCGGGGTGCTCGGGCCAGGGCGCTGCAATGCGCGCCTTGGCGCCGGGATCCGTGTCCCGGGTCCACTGCAGAATCAGGTCGGCGTTGAAGTTCGCGGTGGGCTGGTAGTGGAAGCTCGTGCGCAGCGCGCCGCCGGCCCCGAGTGCATTGTTCTGCAGCTTCAACGGGTCGCCCCCGCCCTCTCCGAATGCCCTGGTGGGCTTGGCCGCCAGCACCCGCGATGCGGCGACTCGCAGCGCCAGGTTTCCGGAGAGCGGCACATTCAGCGCGGCGCGTCCGCGCGCGCTGTCGAAGCTGCCGGCCTGCAGATCGCCGGAGAATTCCCGCTCGTCCAGCCGCGCCTTCTTCCAGATGTAGTTGACGCTGCCGCCCGTGGTGGCGCGGCCATACTCAATGCCGGTGGGCCCCGGCAGCACCTCCACCCGCTCCATATCCGTGAAGCCCTGCAGCGCGGTGGCAATCTGATACACATAAGCGCCGTTGATGTGCAGGATGAAGCCCGGATCGGCGGAGGGCGCCACGATGTCCTGGCCGATGCCGCGCAAAGTGGGCCGCGGCAGCCCGCCCGTCACCTGCAGCGAGGGCACCTGGTATTGCAGGTCGTGGATGTCCTCGATGTTCAGGCGGTCCAGATCCTCGGCGCCCAGCGCCGTAATCGCCTGCCCCAGATCCTGGATGCGCTGCTCGCGGCGCTCGGCGGTCACGACGATCTCCTCGATTCCCGAGAAGTCCCCGGCGTCCTGCGCCGCCGCTGGCAGCCCGCCCCAGAAAACGGCGAGTGCGAACAGCGCCGGCCGCAGAGCGGCCCGCGCGCGGTGGCGGGGGGAAAGGCGGTGGGCGCGGGGCATGATCGTCTCCTCATCTGCAACGGGTGTGGCTGCGGCAAAAGCATATCTCCCCCCGGGCCGCCCTGTCTATAATTATTGCGCCTGCCGCCACCAATTGTTGCGCCCGCCGCCGCAGGCTGCGCCCGCCGCGCCCCCAAGCCCGCCCCGCCCCACTCAGCCGGCCATTTCGCGGACTTTTCGCGCCCTGCCGCCGCCGCCCGCGCCGCTGCGGGAACTGGCACGCCCCGTGCAGTGTCTTATCTCTCGTGGAGCCAACCTGGCTGGGCTTCGCAGGCGGCATCGGGCGCGCTCGCCTGCGGAACCTGTGCGAAGGAGCTGGCCTCGGCCACTCCCGAGCCCCGGGTTGCCGGGCCCCCCGGAAGTTCCGGGGGGCCTTTTCTTTGTTCAGCCGCTTTTTTTTTAGACAGGCTGGACTTCGGCCAGAACGGCGGCGATTTCGGGGCTGAATTCGCGGGCGAACCAGCCTTTGACGCCGGCGATGCCGGCCACTTCGCCGGAGTCGGCGTTGGCGCGGCGGCGGTCGGCGATGGCCTCGAGGGTGGCGTTGGGGCAGAGCACGCCGGGGTCCATCTCGAGCTCGCTTGCGCGCTGGTCGCGCCAGCGCTTCAGCGCAACCAGGCGGCGCTCGCTGACCTTGTCCATGCGGCGGCGGGTGTGGTTGCTGGCCAGGCGCTTGGGAATGGGGCCGTGCTCCTTTTCGCGGCCGTGCTTCACGGCCTCCAGCACCTCGCTGCCGAGGCGCCGCACCACCAGATTCGTAACGCCCTTGATGCCGGCCAGCTCTGCTTCGCGGCGCGGCTTGCGCTGCGCAATTTCCAGCAGCGCCTGATTGCCGAGCACCTTGAAGGGCGGGCGGTCGCGCTCGCGCGCGCGCCGGTCGCGCACCAGGTAAAGCTCGCGCAGCACCGAGAGGCTCACGGGATCCAGCGTGCGCGCGCCCTTGATGCGCAGGTAGCCGCTGCGGTCGAAGCGCCGCGCGGGCCATTCGCGCTTGGTCAGCGATTCGAATTCCTCGCGCGCCCAGTCCAGGCGCTTCTTGCGGCGCAGCTCGCGCTCCAGTTGCTCGGAAAGCTCGATCAGGTGGCGCACATCTGCCGCTGCGTAGCAGAGCTGCGTTTTGCGCAGCGGGCGCGCAGACCAGTCCGAGCGCTGCTCGTCCTTCGGCAGCTTGATAGCGAGGTTGCGCTCCGCCAGCGCGGCCAGTCCGATGGAGGGGTAGCCCAGCAGTTGCGCGCAGATCATCGTGTCGAAGATGTTTGCGAACTGGAAATCGAAGTCGCGCTTCAGCACGAAGAGATCGTAATCGGCGGCGTGGAAGATCTTGCGGATCTGCGGCGCGGCGAAGAGCGGCGCCAGCGCCGCGAGCGATTCGAGCCCGCCCGCCGCCAGCGGATCCACCAGATAGACGCCGCGCCGGGAGGCGATCTGCACCAGGCAGGTCTTGTCGTAGTAGTGGTAGAGGCTGTCGGCCTCGGTATCCACCGCCACGACCTTCTGGCGCAACAGCTTCCGGGCGAGCGCCTCGAGATCCCGGCTGGTCTCGATGCACTCGAAGTCGGCCACCTCTCTCACCTCGCTGCGGGGGGCAGTCGAAGAATTGGGAAGCCGGTGGGAGGGGCCGGCGGGGGGAGCCTAGCCAAACCGGCCCCAGGGCGAAAGTGCGCCCCCAGGGGACGCGGTGCGGGCGGAGTTTGGCCTACTCTGCGGGGGTGCGCTGGAGCCGCTCTTTCATTCCCACCCTGCGCGAAGACCCGGCGGGGGCCGAGGCGGCGAGCCATCGGCTGCTGCTGCGGGGGGGCTTTGTGCGCCAGCTTATGGCGGGCAGCTACGCGCTGCTGCCGCTGGGGCAGCGCGTGGCGTCCAAGATCGAGGGCATTGTCCGGGAGGAGATGCTGCGCATCGGCGGCCAGGAGTTCTCGCTGCCCTCGCTGCACCCGGCAGAGCTGTGGCAGCGCACCGGGCGCCTCGAGATCCCCGAGATTTTCCGGCTGCGCGACCGGCGCGGCGCAGAGCTGTGCCTGGCCATGACCCACGAGGAGGTCTTCACCTGGCTGGCCCGGGAGCTGCGCTCCTGGCGCTCGCTGCCCCAGCTCTGGTTCCAGTTCCAGAACAAATACCGGGACGAGGAGCGCCCGAAGTCGGGCCTGCTGCGGGTGCGCGAGTTTTTGATGAAGGATTCCTACAGCTTCGATCTCGACGCGGCGGGGCTGGACCGGCAATTCGAGAGCCATCTGACGGCCTACCGGCGCATTTTCGAGCGCTGCGGGCTCGAGGCGCTGGCGGTGCAGGCTTCTTCCGGCGCCATGGGCGGCAGCGAGTCGGTGGAGTTCATGGTGCCCACCGGGGCGGGCGAGGATTGGATCGCCTCCTGCGCCGCCTGCGGCTACACCGCCAACATCGAAAAGGCCGCATCGCTGCTGCCCCCCCTTGCGGACCCGCCCGGCCCGCCCCGGCCCGAGCCCTTCCCGACGCCGGGCATCCGCAGCATCGCCGCGCTGGCCGAGTTTCCCGGCGGCGTGCCCGCCGAGCGGCAGATCAAGACCCTCGTCTATGTGCTGGACGGGCGGCCCGCCCTGCTGCTGCTGCGCGGCGACCACGAGCTGGTGGAGGCGAAGCTGACCGACGGCGCGGGCTGCGCCGAGCTGCGCCCCGCCACCGAGGCCGAGATTCGCGCCCTGCTGGGCGCGGGGCCGGGCAGCCTGGGCGCGGTGGGCGTCTCCCAGTGCCCGGTCTATGCCGATGCCGCGCTGCGCGGCCGCCGCAACCTCACCACCGGCGCAAACCGGGACGGCGAGCACCTGCGCGGCGTGGATCTGGAGCGGGACATTGCCGTCGGCCAGTGGCTCGATTTGCGCCGGGTGGGGGAGGGCGAAGCCTGCCCCGCCTGCGAAGCGCCGCTGCGGCTCATCAAGGCCGTGGAGGTGGGGCACATTTTCAAGCTCGGCACGCGTTACAGCGAGGCCCTCGGCGCATCGCTGCCGGGAGAATCCGGCGCGCCGCAACCGCTGCAGATGGGCTCCTACGGCATTGGCATTGGCCGCGCGCTGGCGGCGGTGGCAGAGGCCCACCACGACGCCGATGGCATTTTGTGGCCGGTGAATGTGGCGCCCCACGAGGCGGTGGTGAGCGTCCTCAACACCCGGGATGTGGGCGTGTCCGAGACCGGAGAGCGCCTCTACGAGGCCCTGCTGGCGGCGGGGGTGGACGCCATTCTCGACGACCGGGACGAGCGCCCCGGCGTCAAGTTCCGGGACGCCGAGCTGGTGGGCATTCCCTGGCGGCTCAGCGTGGGGCCCAAGGGCCTGGCCACCGGCCAGGTGGAGCTGTTCCGGCGCAGGGGCGGACGCCGCCGCGAGGTTCCCGTGGAGCGGGCCGCCGGCATTCTGGCCGAATCGGTGCTCGAGGAGCGGCGCTGAGCGGCCCCGCCCGGCCCCGCGGCGGCGTTTGACCGCAGGCGCGGCATTTTCTAGGCTGCGCCGCTCTGGCAATCCCGGTTTTTTCAAGGAGGCGTCTGTGCTGATCCTCGAAGAGATTGAAGCGGGCGCCCAGTGCACCCACAAGAACACGCGGCTGCGTTACACGGTCGTGGATGTGGATGTGGACGGCGACGAGATTCTGCTGGAAGCGGCCACCGAGGGCCACGAGCCCCTCACCGTGGCCAGCGCGCTCTTCGCCAGCGAGTTCGTGCTGGGCGAGCGCTACGCCGGGCCGCGCCGCACCCGGGGGCGGGGGCGCGGGCGGCGCGCGGGGCGTCCCGCGGTATCGCCCAACGGGCCGCGCGCCAAGGGCCGCGTGAAGAAGATGGTGCGCGACCGGGGCTTCGGCTTCATCCGGGGCGAGGACGGCAAGGAGGTGTTCTTCCACCGCTCCGGCATGAACGGCGGCGATTACGACGCGGTGGAGGAGGGCGACACCGTCGAGTATGTGGTGCAGGAAGGCCCGCGCGGCGCGCGCGCCGAGCATGTGCGCTCTTTGGCGGGCGAGCCCGAGGCGCAGAGCGCTCCGCAGAGCGCCTGAGACCCACAAAAAAGAAAAGGAGTTGCGAATGAGGCGAATCGGCCTGTTTCTGTTGACCAACATCGCCATTCTGGTGGTGCTGAGCGTGGTGGCGCGGTTTCTCGGCCTCGAGAGCATTCTCGACGAGTCGGGGGTGGGCCTCGACCTTTCGCAACTGCTCGGCTTCTGCGCCGTCTTCGGCATGGGCGGCGCATTTATCAGCCTGGCCATTTCCAAGTGGCAGGCGAAGCATATGCTCGGCGTGCGGCTGATCGAATCGCCGCGCGATGCGAATTTGCAGTGGCTGGTCGAGCGGATTTCGCAGCACGCCAAGGCCGCCGGCATTGGCATGCCCGAGGTGGGGATTTACGAAGACGCCACCCCCAACGCCTTCGCCACCGGCGCCAGCCGCAACCGCGCGCTGGTGGCGGTTTCCAGCGGGCTGCTGCAGCGCATGAACCGGGACGAGCTGGACGGCGTGCTGGGCCACGAGATCAGCCACATCGCCAACGGCGACATGATCACCCTCACGCTGGTCTCGGGCGTGGTCAACACCTTCGTGCTGTTTCTGGCGCGGGTGGTGGGCTTCTTTGTGGATCGCGTGGTGCTGCGCAACGAGCGCGGGCTCGGGCTCGGCTACTTCATCACCACCATTGTGGCGCAGATCGTCTTCGGCATTCTGGCCAGCACCATCGTCATGTGGTTCTCGCGCCGCCGCGAATTCCGCGCCGATGCCGGCTCCGCGCGCCTGGCCGGCACGGACAAGATGATCGCCGCGCTCCAGGCCCTGAAGTCCGGCCCGAAGCAGCCGCTGCCCGAATCCGTGGCGGCCTTCGGCATTTCGGGGGGCGAGGTGAGCGGCCTGCGCCGCCTGTTCCTCTCCCACCCGCCCCTCGACGAGCGCATCGCCGCGCTGCGCCGCCTGGGCGGCCAGAGCGCCTGAGCCCCCGAAGCGCCCCGCCCCGCGCCGTTACAGCGCGTCCCGGACGAAAGCGCCGCCCTTCACAATCGCCTGCAGCTTGGCGCGGTCCTGCAGCAGGGCGATATCGGCGGAGGGATCGCCGTCCACCACCAGCAGGTCGGCGTAGTAGCCGGGCTTCACCTGGCCGGTGGGGATTTCGCCGCCCATGAGCGCGCCGCCGTTCTTGGTGGCCCAGCGCAGCACATTCAGCGGCGCCACCCCGGCGGTCTTCACATAGAAGGCCAGCTCTTCGGCGTAGCGCCCGTGGGGCAGCACGATGACTCCGTAATCGTCGCCGGTGAGCATGGGAATGCCCGCGCGCTCGGCCTCCTCGATGTTGCGCAGCACATTGTCGAATTCGCCGCGCAGGGTGGTGAGCTGCTCCTCGGTGCCCATCGCCAGTTCCGAGTCCGGCGAGAGCATCTGCGCCGTGAAGAAGGCGGTGGGCGCCCAGAAGACGCCGTGCTCGGCCATGCAGTCCAGGCACTCAGCGTCCATCTGGTCGCCGTGGTCCACCAAATCCAGCCCCGCCTCCACCGCTTCCAGCAGCACATTCTTCCACGCCACATGGGCGCGCACCTTGACATTCCGGCTGTGGGCGGCCTCAATCACCGCGTCCAGTTCGGCGCGGGTCAGGCTCATGCCGCCGATGTGCTCGGGCACAGCGTGGCCGCCGGAGAGGTTGAGCTTGATCATGCGCGCGCCGCGCTTGATTTCGAGCCGGGTGGCGCGCTGGAATTCCTCCACCCCCGAGCACAGCAGTTGCGCGCCGCGGTTGCCGAGCCGCCACCACCAGTTCTCTTGGTCGGAGTAGCCGCCGACGCTGTCCATGCCGCGGCTGCCCGGCAGCAGGCGCGGCCCCTCAATCACGCCTTCGGCAATGGCCAGGCACATATCGGCGTCAATGCTGCCCGTGTTGACGCCTGCCGAAACCACCCCGGTGACTCCCGCGTGCAGCGCGTTGCGCAGGTTGTTCGCCGCCACCAGCGCCAGGTAGTTCTCCGGCCGCTCCACGCCCAGCGGTTCGGGCTGAATGGTGATGTTGTTGTAAGAGGCGTGGAAGTGGCTGCAGATCAGCCCCGGCATGAGCGTCCGCCCGCGCATTTCGATCACGCGGTCTTCCGGCTGCGCCGCAATCGGCGCTTGGCTCACCTGCGCGATGGTCTCGCCCTCCACCGCCACATTCATTCCGGCCTGCGCCGGGTTGTCGCCGTCCAGCAGATTCGCTCCCGAGAAAATGATGCGTGCCATGCTTGGCCCTCCTTCCTGCCAAAGCTTACCACGCGCAGCGGCTAGACTGCCCCCCGATGGACGCCGAGACGCTGCTGCTCTTCGCGCTGGCCGTGGTGCTGGTGCTGGCCGGAATTGCGGGGATGGTGCTGCCCGTTTTGCCCGGCGAGCTGCTGCTCTTCGCCGGCCTCTTCGCCGCCGCCTGGGCGGAGGATTTCGAGCACATCGGGCCGGGCTGGCTGGCGGTGCTGCTGCTGCTGGCGGCCCTGGCCTGGCTGGCGGATTTCGCCGCCGGGGCCTACGGCGCGCGCCGCTTCGGCGCTTCGCGCCGCGCCGAAATCGGCGCGCTGCTCGGCGGCTTCGCCGGCCTGCTTTTCGGCGCATCCGGCCTGTTGCCCGGCCTGCTGCTCGGCCCCTTTGCCGGTGCCGTCATTGGCGAGCTCTCCGCGCGGCGCAGTCTGCGCGGGGCCGGCAGGGCCGGCATTGGCGCCGCGCTGGGAGTCGCCCTCGGCGTTGCCGCCAGCATCGCCATCGCCTTCGCCATGATCGCCGTCTTCCTCTTCGCCCGCTTCGCCGTCTGAGCGCCGCCGCCCGCTGCTCTCTCGCCGCCGCCAGCCCCTGCATCGGCCCGCCGCGCCTCTCCCGCCGCCGCCCGTGCCGCGCTTCCGGTAAGTTGCCGCCAATGCGCCTCTCTGCCCCCTCCACCCTGTGGGCCGCGCTGGCCCTGCTTGCAGCGCCCGCCCCGGCCGCCCCCGCCGTGCCTGCAGAGGCGGAGTGCCTCGCCCCCGGCGGCGAGTCCGTCACCCTGGAAGGCCGCGTCACCCTGCGCACCTTCCCCGGCCCGCCCTTTTTCTCCAGCGTCGCCCGGGGCGATGCGGCGGAGCGCGAGTTCATGCTGCTGCTCGACGAGCCCCTCTGCGTGGCCGCGCCGGCGGCCCGCGCCGGGCTGCGCGAGCTTCATGTGCTGCTCAGCAGCGACATCGAGCTGCAGGCCCTCAGCAACCTGGAGCGCCGCGTTTGGCTCAGCGGCCAACTGGTGCCCGGCAGCACCCGCCGCCACCGCACCCCCGTGCTGCTCCGCGCCCACCGCCTGGGCGCTCTCCCAGAGCGCGCCCCGCCGCCCCCCGCCCCGCCGCGCTGATTCGCGCAGCCCCCGCCGCGCTGATTCCCGCAGCGTTGGCGGGCCGCCGTCAGCGGCCGCCTGCAAGCCAGCTCGTATCGTTGAAGCCGGCCTGCGATTCCACCACGCGCGCTTCGCCCAGCACGCTGCGGAAGACGCGCAGCGCCTCTGCGGTGTAGCCGGGCTCGGCCCATGCGCCGTGGCCGCTCTCGCGCAGCATTCGCAGGGCGGCGGTGCTGCGCCGCCCGCCCGCGCCGTCGCCCTGGTGGAAGTCGTCCACCACAATGCGGTCTGCCACGGGCTCCAGCAGCTCGGCCAGCCGCTGCGGATTGCAGGGGAGCAGGGGCGCCAGCGCGGCCTGCGTGGGAATTCCCGCCGCGCGCAGCGCGCCCAGCGCTTTGATTCGCAGGCGAATGCCCGGCGCATTCGGCTCGAAGCGCCGCCGCAGGGCGTCGTCGTCCGTCGCAATGCTCAGGCTCAGGCCCGCCTGGGGAATGCGCCGCAGCAAATCCACATCGCGCAGCGCCAGCGGGCTGCGCGTTTGCAGCACCAGCGCATCCGGGCCGGGCGTTGCCCCGGCCAGCACCTCCAGGCAGCCCCGGGTGAGCCGCAGCTTGCGCTCAATGGGCGTGTAGGGGTCGGTCACCGAGCCGCAGAAAATGCGCGTCCGCGCCAGCGCGCCGCGCCGCGCCGCCCGCGCCAGCAGCTGCGGCGCGTTCAGCTTGGGCGAAATCCAGCGCGACCACGGCAGCCCGTGGGGGTTTGCGCGCTGCACCGCCATTTGACGCACATAGCAATAGGCGCAGGAGAACTCGCAGCCGCTGTAAGGCTGCAGGGTGTGGCTGTAGCCCGAGAGATAGCCCCCGGTGCGGGTCAAAATGCCCCGGGCCTGCCGCGCAAAAACCTGCGCCCGGCTCATTTTCAGCGCCCCAGCTCCAGCGTTTGCAGGGACAGCACCAGCAGCACCAGAGCCAGCAGCGCCCAGCAGGCCAGGCGCAGCAGCAGCACCGCGGGATCGAGTTCCAGCAGCGCCCCCGCGCCGAAGGGCAGCAGCCCGCCGGGCAGCCAGCCGGGAAGCCAATGCAGCAGCGGCGCGAGCAGCGAGGAGACCAGCGGCGGCCAGAGCCGCGCCAGCCAGGTCGCCGCGCCCGGCGGCAGCGCGCCCATGGCGAAGAGCAAATCCAGCGGCAGCAGCAACAGAGAGACGCCCAGCGTGGTGACGAAGCGCGGCAGCCGCGTGGAGGCGGCCAGCGCCAGCGCGGCGGTGACCACGCAGCCCAGCGCGCAGGCCAGCCCCAGCCCCGGCAGCGGCGCTAGGTCCAGGCCCAAGCGCGCGCCCAGCAGCCACGCCGAGGCCCCGAGCAGCAGCGCGGCGGCGCTCCATGCCACCGTCAGCACCCCCGCCAACTGCGCCAGGGCAAAGGCGCTGCGGCTCACCGGCCGCGCCAGGGCCAGCGCCGCGCTGCCGTCGCGCAGGCTGCGGCGCAGCGGATCCACCGCCAGCATGCCGGCCAGCCACACCAGCATGGCGGCTACGGAAAGGGCCATGACCAGCGCCGTCAGTTCCGAGAGCGCGCCGCCCAGCAGCAGCGCCTCGCCGTTCAGCACCAGCGTCCCCGCGCCGCTGCAGCCCGCGCAGGTTTCCAGAAACAGCAGCGCCAGCACGCAGAGCAGCGCCACCGCCCAAATGCCAAAGCTCCGCGCCGCCGCGCGCAGCGCCGCCAGCGTAAGCAGCGCAAAGGCCCTCATGTTGGCCCCGCCGCCTGCGGCGGCTCCGCCTCGCCCGCCGATTCTGCCGTTGCCGCCTCGCCCGCCGGTGGCGCCGCGCCTGCTGCGCCCGCCGCTTCCCCCGCGCTGGCCGCCTGCGCCGGGCGCCCGGGGTTGGCCAAGCGCAGGTAGGCGTCTTCGAGAGTCTCGCCATCGCGCAGCAGGCCGGGCAGGTCGCCTGCGCCGACCAGGCGGCCATCGCGCAGCACGGCAATCTGCTCGCAGCTTCGCTCCACCTCGGAGAGAATGTGCGAGCTCACCAGCACAGCCGCCCCCCGCGCCCGGGCATCGGCGATCCACTGCCGCGCATCGCGCAGCCCGGCGGGGTCCAGCCCCGAGGTGGGTTCGTCCAGCAGCAAAATTTGCGGCTTCCCCAGCAGCGCCTGGGCGAAACCCACGCGCTGGCGCAAGCCCTTCGAGAGCCGCGCCAGGCGCTCGTTGCCGCGCCCGCCCAGGCCGCTCCACTCAATGGCCCAGTCTGCCTCGCGCCGCGCCTGCGCCGCGCTGCATCCCGCCAGCCGCGCGCAGAGCCGCAAAAAGCCGCGCACCCGCGCGCGCCCCGGCAGCAGCAATTGCTCCGGCAGCCAGCCCACCCCGCGCCGCGCCCCGGGCCGCCGCGGGTCCGCGCCCCGCAGCCGCACCGCCCCCCGCGTGGGGCGGCAAAAGCCGAGCAGCAGCCGCAGCAGCGTCGTCTTGCCCGCCCCGTTCGCCCCCAGCAGCCCCAGGCAGCCCCCCGCCGGCAGCGCCAGCGTCACATCCCGCAGCGCAAAGCGAACGCCGTAGCGCTTCCCCACCCCCACCGCTTCCACCACCGGATGCTGCATTTCGGGCGATCATATCTCCTGCGCGCTTTTGCCGCGCCCGTTACCGAAGGCTGCTGCGCACGCTGCGGGTCATTTCGATTTCGCCGGCCGCTTTCTGCCGCCGTCACGCGGCAGGCGGTCTCCGGGCTCGTCATTCCACAGAATGCCGGGACGCGGCACCCGGTAGTAATTCGTGGGATTCCCGGGATCGCTGGCCGCGCTGCTGGCGGCGCGGCGATCTTGAATGAACCGGCCCTTGGCGGCCTCGCAGTATTCCCGCACCAGCTCAATGCATACCCAGCGCCGTTTGATCTGTTCACAGACCATTCCCGTGACGCAACTGCCCGCGAAGGGATCCACCACCAGGTCGCCCGGCTCAGTCAACATTCGTATGAAATACTCGGGCAATTCCGCCGGATAGCGGGCCGGGTGTGGCTTGAATCCCTTCTTCTCGCAGTAACGCAGATAGAAGCTGTTGCTGTCGGTGTTCGGAATCGCAAGCAAGTTGGGGGGAATTGCCGCCCCGTTGTTGGTTTGGAATTTCTCGCTGATTTCGTGACCGGAGGGCCGCTTCATGGCCTTGTATCCCTTGGACAGCAATTCCTGCATACTGGGGCTGTAAGGCTGAAGCACGCGCCGGTTGCTGGCCTTGGGCCAGGGAGTTGCGGACAGCCACCAAACTGTGTTGATGGCGTCTTTGACGCGAACGCGGCGCACCGTGACCCATTCTGCAGGCGTCGGGAGCTTCGAGGGATTCCACCAGTAGAAATCCTGCGCGAGATGGAATCCGAATTCCTCGCACAACATGATGAGGAGCTTGAAGTGATACAAATTCCTGGTCGGATATCCCTTGTTCCATGCGCCGCCAATGTCAATGACGAGGCTTCCGCTGTCTTTCAGAATGCTGCGAAACGCAGCGGCGAAGGGCTTGAACCACTCGACATACTCGTCGGCGGCGACATTTCCGTAATCCTTCTTGCGAACCAGGCCAAAGGGAGGGCTTGTCATAATGAGATCAACGGACTTCTTGCGATAGCTGGCGAGCACCTCGAGACTGTCTCCGTTGACGATCTCTCCCAGAGGGGTCTTGTGAAGCTTTTGCATCACGGGCTCCCCTCAATGTCGATTCGCTTGAGGTCCATGGCGTGCCGGGCCTCCCGGTCAAACACATCCACGATAGCAGAGGGGTGCGCCTCAATCTCATCGAGGTCTTTGCCATCCAGGGCGATGATGCACAGATTGGTATCGCTCATGATTTTGTCGGCGTAGTTCCGCGCCCCTGGTCCAATTGTCCCGGTGGAAACCATTACGATAACATTGCTCTTGAGAGAGTGCGAGAGGCCGACTTCTTTTGCCACATCGTCAAGCGAGACGCGCTTCGTATTCTTGCACTGAATCTGCCAGCGGGAAAATACCAGGCGCGCTCCCTCGAAAATCAGGTCCACTTCCGCCCCGCCCGTGCTGGCGCCTCGCAGCCGCGTTGCGACATAGCTCAAATCCACCAGCCGCATGAGCTTGAAGGCCAGCGCCTCGAGAGCCAAACCCCGAATGTGGCGGTTGCTCGACTTCATCTCCTTGCGGATTTCGCCGAGGTGCTTGCGAAGCAAAGGCCGGAGCTCAGCCCGAGTCAGCTGCTCCAGCTGTTCCAGTATCGGCGTGATGATTTCGCTCTTCAGCTTCTTGGTTGCGGTCACCAGAAAAGGCTTTGCGCCACGGCCCTTTCCCTTCGTGCCTCGCTTCAGAGTGATGTATCCAGCGTCGCGCAGGGGGTGGAGTACATCCCTGGCCAGCCCTTTCTCGTTGAAAGGGGTGCCGTAAGTGGCGGTCGCCAGCTTCTCAATGTCGTTGGAATGATGCGGTCCGCCCCCATCCATGTTGGCGATGGTTTTGAGATAATCGCGCTGCTCCAGTCTGAGAGCGGCCAGCTCTTCGATTTCATTTGCGCCCATCCCCAAAATCCTGCGGAAGCGCGATTGATTCACACGATATTCTGAGACGAACACGCCGCCTTTCTGAAGCCACAAGCGCAAAGTGCTCATGTTTCTGCTTCCGCGCGGGACTTCGATGCCTCGATCTTTCAGCCCCCGGCGCAGTGTGTTCAAGGTGATGTTCTCACCGGCAGCCTGCATATCAAGAATGCACTGGACGAAATTTACTCCTTGGCAATTCTTCAGAATGTGCCGGGTGAATTCTTCGTAGAGAAAGGATTCATTGCCGCGCGAGGCATACAGCACCATGCCGAAATCGGTCAGGCTGGAATCGGTGCTGCCGATGATGCCGTAGGCGCGCAGGGCCAGCTTGGTGTTGTTTGCCAGCTTCCGCTTGTTGGATTCAGATGTGCTGTGGTCCGAGAAATAGAGATTCTGAACTGCAATCTCAAAAGCTTCCCAGTTGGTGTTGTGTTCGTGGGCCAATTGCAGCAGGGCGGGAAGCTCAATCTGCTCAGGGGAGAATTCGCTTCCAAAGGGCAGGTCGCTGCGCGGCATGGGGATTCTCCGGATGCTCAGCCGCCTTGCAGGGCGGCGGCGATGCGGTCGGCCTGGTCGGCCAGGTGGGCGGGGTTGGCCTTGGCGCGGCCGTGCAGGGGGGGGCTGTCGCCGCGCCGCCGGGGCACCAGGTGCATATGGTAGTGGAAGACCACTTGGCCGGCGGCTGCGCCGTTCAACTGGCGCACCACCAGGCCGTCGGGCTGCAGCACCTGGCGCATGGCCAGGGCGATGCGGCGCGAGTTGGCCATGATGCGCAGCAGCGATTCCTCGTCGGCTTCGTAGAGCGTTTCGTAGTGGCGCTTCGGGATGATCATCAGGTGCCCGTCGCTGGCGGGCATAATGTCCATGAAGGTGATGGTGAGCTCGTCCTGGTGCACGCAGTGGCAGGGGGCCTCTCCCGCGGCAATGCGGCAGAAGATGCAATCGCCCGGCGCAGCGCGTTCAGACATAACAGAGCCAGTGCTCGAACTTGCGGTTGCGGCCCAGGGCAATATCGAAAAATGCCTCTTGCAGCGAGCGGGTCACAGGGCCGCGTGCGCCGCTGCCGATCTGCCGCCGGTCAATCTCGCGGATGGGCGTCACCTCCGCCGCGGTGCCCGTCAAAAACACCTCGTCGGCCACATACAATTCGTCGCGGGTAATGGCGCCTTCTTCCACGCGCATGCCCCGGCCCCGCGCAATCTCAATCAGCGAGGCGCGGGTAACGCCTTCCAGCACAGATTGCAGCGGCGGCGTGCGCAGCACGCCCTGCTTCACGCAGAACAAGTTCTCACCGCTGGCCTCGGCCACAAAGCCCGCGGTGTCCAGCATGATCGCCTCGTCGTAGCCATCCAGCAGCGCCTCGCGCTTGGCGAGAATAGAGTTCACATAGTCGCCGCAGGTCTTGCCCTTGGTCATTTTCGCGTTCACATGGTGGCGGTTGAAGCTCGAAACTCGCGCGCGGATGCCGCCGCGCAGGCCCTCTTCGCCCAGGTAGGCACCCCAGGGCCAGGCCGCCACCGCCAGCCGCACCGGATTGTCCGCCGGGTTCAGGCCCATGGCGCCCTCGCCCAAAAAGGCGATGGGCCGCACATAGCCTTCGGCCAGCCGGTTGGCGCGCAGGGTTTCCAGCACCGCCTCGGCAATCTGCTCCTGCGAAAAAGGAAGTTTCATCAGGTTGATATGGGCGGATTCGCAGAGCCGCTGCAGGTGCTCGTTCAGCCGGAACACCGCCGAGCGCCCGTCTTCGGTGCGGTAGCAGCGGATGCCCTCGAAGACGCCGAGCCCGTAGTGCAGCGTGTGGGTGAGAATGTGAATCTGCGCCTGGTCCCAGGGGACCAGCCGCCCGTCCAGCCAAATGGCCTCGCCGCGAATCTCCATGGCGCGGCAGCCTAGCGCTTTCGGCCCCCCGCGTGCAGCACGCCGCGCTCGGTGATCAGGGCGCTCACCAGCGCTGCCGGCGTTACATCGAAGGCCGGGTGGCGCACCGGCACGCCGTCGGGGATCACCCGGCGCGCGCCAAATTGCGCCAGCTCTGCCCGCCCGCGCTCCTCAATGGGAATGTCGTCGCCGCAGGGGGTCTGCGCGTCCAGGGTGGAGCAGGGCGCGGCTACGAAGAAGGGCAGGCCGTGGGCCCGGGCCAGCACCGCCAGCGCATAGGTGCCGATTTTGTTGGCGACATCGCCGTTTGCCGCCACCCGGTCCGCCCCCACCAGCACCACATCCACCTCGCCGCGCCGCATCAGGTGCGCGGCCATGTTGTCCGCAATCACGGTGACGGGAATCCCGTCGCGCTGCAGCTCCCAGGCCGTGAGCCGCGCGCCCTGCAGCGCCGGCCGGGTCTCGCAGGCCCACACCGAAACCCGCCGCCCCGCCGCCACCGCCGCGCGCACCACGCCCAGCGCGGTGCCGTAGCCCCCCGTCGCCAGCGCGCCCGCATTGCAGTGAGTGAGCACCCGCGCGCCATCGGCAATCAGCGCCGCCCCCGCCTGCGCCAGCGCCCTGCAGTTGCGCGCATCTTCCGCCAGCAGCGCCTGCGCCCGCCGTGCCAGCGCCTCCACCACCCCGGCCACGGCCGCCGCCTCGGCCGATGTTGCCGCGGCCCCGGCCGGTGCCGCCGCCAGCGTTGCCCCGGCCGATGTTGCCGACGCCGCCGGCGTTGCCACCCCGCCGGGCGTTGCCGCCGCAGCCTCGGTCGGCACCGCCGTCAGCGCCGCTTCGCCCGGCGTTGCCGCCGCGGCCAGCGCCGCTTCGGCGCACTCGTCCATTTGCGCCAGCGCCCAGAACAGGTTGACGCCCGTGGGCCGCGCCGCCGCAAGCCGCTTCCGGGCCGCCGCCAGCGCCGCGCGCAGTTCCGGGAGCGTGGTTGCGCCGCTGCTGCGGGCGGCCTGCGCCATGCCCAGCGCCGCCGCGCAGCCGATGGCCGGCGCGCCCCGCACCGCCAGCGTCTCAATGGCGCGCGCCACCTCGAATGCATCGCCGCAGAGCAGCCAGCGCTCGCGCTCCGGCAGCTCCCGCTGGTCCAGCAGCTCCACCCCCCGCTCCGCCCACCGCATCGGCGCCCATTCCAAATCCGTCAAAGTCAGTGCTGTTCCAGTTTGCGCTGGATGATTTCGCGGGCGCGGGCGGGGTCGGCTTTGCCGCGGCTCTTTTGCATCACCTGGCCCATCAGGAAGTTCAGCGCCTTGCCGTCGCCTGCGGCGTAGCTCGCGGCGGCTTTGGGGTTTTCGCGCAGCGCTTCGTCGGCCAGGGCTTCCAGGGCGGCGGGGTCCGCCACCACTTCCAGGCCGCGCTCGCTCACCAGCGCCGCGGGGTCGCCGCCCGCAAACAGCAGCTCGGCCAGCAGCGCGCGCCCGCTGCGCGCCGAAGTGCGGCCCTCCTGCACCAGGGCGATGAGCTGCGCCAGCCCGGCGGGCTGCAACTTCGCCGACTCGATCTCTGCGCCGCGCTCGGCCAGCAGCGCCAGCACATCCCGCCGCACCCAGTTCGCCGCCAACTGCGCCGCTTGCGCCGCCCGCGGCTCTGCCCCGCCCGGCGCTTCCGCCTGTGTGTCCGCGCCGTCTCCGCCCGCCTGCGCTTCCGCGCTGGCTGCGTCTGCGCCGCTGCGGAAGTTTGCGTCTGCGGCCAGTGCTGCTGCGGTGGATTCGAAGTAATCGGCCAGCGCGCGGCTGCGGGTCAGGGCGCGGGCGTCGCCGGGGGCGAGTCCAAAACCGGCGGTGAAGCGGTGGCGGCGCGCGGCGGGAAGCTCGGGGAGCGATTGCCGCTCTTTTTCAATGCGCTCGGCAGAAATCTGCAGCGGGGGCAGGTCGGGATCGGGGAAGTAGCGGTAATCGTCGGCGTTTTCCTTCACGCGCATGGTGAACAGCAGCCCGCGCTCGCCGTCGTAGCCCAGCGTGGCCTGTTGCACCGCTTCGCCCCGCGCCAGCAGCGCGCGCTGCCGCTCCACTTCGGCGCGGGCCGCCGCCTCGGCAAAACGGAAAGAGTTGAGGTTCTTGATCTCGGTGCGCGTGCCCAGCTCTTGCGAGCCGCGCGGCCGCAGCGACAGATTCACATCGCAGCGAAACTGCCCCTTTTCCATATCGGCGTCGGAGGCCCCCGCGTAGCGCAAAATCTCCTGCAGCGCGCGCAGGTAGGCGCTCACCTCTTCCGGCCCGCGCAAATCCGGCTCCGAGACAATCTCCACCAGCGGCACGCCGCAGCGGTTCAGGTCCAGCCTGGTGGCGCCCGCCACGCGGTCGTGTTGCGAGCGCCCCGCATCTTCTTCCATGTGAATGCGCGTCAGGCGAATCCGGCGGCCTTCTTCAAGCTCGACAAAGCCGCCCGTCGCCAGCGGCTCTTCGAATTGCGAAATCTGGTAGCCCTTCGGCAGGTCGGGATAAAAGTAGTTCTTGCGCGCAAACACCGAATGCTCGTGCACCTGGCAGCCCAGCGCCAGACAGGCGCGCAACGCCAGCGTCACCGCGGCCTCGTTCAGCACCGGCAGCGCGCCGGGCAGCGCCAGGCACAGCGGCGAAACAGCGCTGTTCGGCGCGGCCTCCGGCAACACCGGCGCATCCGAAAACAGCTTGCTCTGCGTGCGCAGCTGCGCATGCACTTCCAGCCCGATCACCGTCTCGGTATCGGCTTTGTAATCGGCCGCGGTCATATTTTCTTCTTTACCCACCCGGCCCCGGTCAATTCAACCGCAGGCCATGCAGTTCGCAGCTTACCAATTTCCCGCTCCGCCCCCTTCACAGCCCTGGCGTTGCAAGGTGGTGTGGGGTGTGGCGTTGATAGGCGTCGGCGATGCGCAGCAGGCGGGCGTCTTCGCGGGGGGGGGTGATGATTTGCAGGGCGGCGGGCAGGCCGTCGGTGGCGGGGCCGCAGGGCAGCGAGGCGCAGGGCAGGCCGGCCAGGCTGGCGGGCGCGGTGAAGATATCGGAGAGATACATGGCCAGCGGATCGCCGCTGTGCGCGCCCAGGCGGAAGGCGGTTTCGGGGGTGGTGGGCAGCACAATGGCGTCGCAGTCCGCAAAGGCGCGCTCAAAATCCCGGCGCAGCAGCGTCCGCAATTGCTGCGCCTTGCGATAGTAGGCGTCGTAATACCCTGCAGAAAGCGCATACGCGCCCAGCAAAATGCGCCGCTTCACCTCGTCGCCAAAACCCGCCGCCCGCGTCGACTCGAACATCGAGGTCACCCCGCGCTCCGCCTGCACCCGCAGCCCGTAGCGGACGCCGTCGTAGCGGGCCAGGTTGCTCGACGCCTCTGCCGTGCACAGCAGGTAATAGGCCGCCACGCCATAGCGCGCATTCGGCAGCGCCACTTGGCGGGTGGTTGCGCCCTGCGCCACCAGCGCGGCAATGGCCGCTTCCACCCGGCGCAACACCTGCGGTTGCGCTTCGGCCAGCGCGCCCAGCTCTTCGGGCAAACCCAGCACCAGCCCTTCCACACTGCCGTCCAGAGCCGCGCTGCATTGCAGCGGCGGCTCGGGCAGCGAGGTGGAGTCCCGCGGATCGTGCCCGCTCAGGCAGTCCAGCAGCGCCGCGCAATCCGCTGCGCTGTGGCCCAGCGGGCCAATCTGATCCAGCGACGAGGCGAAAGCCACCAGCCCGAAGCGCGAAATGCGCCCGTAGGTCGGCTTCACCCCCACCACGCCGCAAAACGCCGCGGGCTGGCGAATCGAGCCGCCGGTATCGGAGCCCAAGCTCAGCGGCACCAGCCCCGCCGCCACCGCCGCCGCCGAGCCGCCGGACGATCCCCCCGGCGCGCGCTCCAGATCCCACGGATTGCGCGTGGGGCCGAAGGCAGAGTTTTCGGTGGAAGAGCCCATGGCGAACTCGTCCATGTTCGTGCGCGCCACCACAATGGCGCCCGCCGCGCGCAGCCGCGCCACCGCGGTGGAATCGAAGGGCGAGCGGTAGCCCTCCAGAATGCGCGAGCCGCAACTGGCCGGCTCGCCGCGCTGGGCGATGTTGTCTTTCACCGCCAGCGGAATGCCGTCCAGCGCGCCCAGTGCCGCGCCGTCTTTGCGGCGTTTGTCGGATTGCGCGGCTTCGGCCAGCGCCGCTTCCCGGCGCAAATGCAACAGCGCATTCAGTTTGCCGTTTACCGCCTGCGCCCGTGCGAAGACCTGTTCCACCAGCGCCGCCGCCGTGATTTCGCCGGCTTCCAGCGCGCGGCGCAGTTCCGGCAGCGCGCCCAGCGGCGCGCTCATCCCGCCTGCTCCGCATCCAGCGCTTCGGGCACGGCGAAGCAATCGCCCGCGCGCTCGGGGGCATTGGCCAGGGCGGCTTCCGCATCCAGCGGCACGCCGGGCGCATCGCCGCGCTGCGGCGCGTGCAAAGACAAGGCGTGCGCCGTGGGGGGGATTCCTTCGGTATCCACCTCGTCCAGCATCGCCGCGTAATCCAGCACCCGTTCCAGTTGCCCCGTCAGCGGCGCAATCTCTTCCGGCCGCAGCCGCAGCCGCGCCAGCCGCGCCGTCCGCACGACATCTTCCGGCGTAATGCGCGACACCCCCCCAGCATAGCGCCCGCGCGGTTGCCCGTCCGCGCGGACCGCCCGCCGCGCCGTGCCGGGCGCGTTCTTCCCCGCGCGGTGCGCCGGGGCGGCGTCAAAGCCCCCGCGCTCAGCGTTGCGGCTGCTTCTCTTCCGGCGGCGGCGGCAGGCGCTCTGCCAGCAGCTTGTAAATGTCTTTCACGCTGGCCTTAAGGTCGTCCACGCTCGTTTCGAGCCGCGTGAGGCGCGCTTCCACCGCCGTGACGCGTGCGTTGAGGTCCCCCAGCGATACGGTGATCCAGCCGAGGAAGCCGAAGAGGGCGATCAGCACTGCGGTCAAGATCGCGCCCGGTGCGGCATCCAAGAAGCGGGCGAACCATCCCGCCGTTTGTGCGTTTTGTGCGGTCATGACGCTCTCTGTCATACGGGGCATTGTGCGGCGGGCGCGGGGCGGTGTCAATACCCCCCGCGCGGGCGCGCCGGGGCGGCGTCAAAGCCCCCGCGCTCAGCGCTGCGGCTGCTTCTCTTCCGGCGGCGGGGGCAGGCGCTCTGCCAGCAGTTTGTAAATGTCGTCCACCCGCGTTTCGAGTCGCGTGAGGCGCTCGTTGACTTGCTGCAGCCCCTGTTCCAGCGCTGTGACGCGTGCGTCCAGCGCTTTGACATCCGAGCGGAGGTCCACCAGCGAAATGGCGATCCAGCCGAGGAGGGCGACGAGGGCACCCAGCAACACGGCCAAGACTGCGCCCGGTGCGGCTTGTGTGAAGAGGGCGGTCCATCCCGCCGTTCGTGCGTTTTGTGCGGACATGACGCTCTCTGCCATGCGGGGCATGGTGCGGCGGGCGCGGGGCGGTGTCAATGCCCCCGGCGCTCAGCGCTGCGGCTGCTTCTCTTCCGGCGGCGGGGGCAGGCGCTCTGCCAGCAGTTTGTAAATGTCGTCCACCCGCGTTTCGAGTCGCGTGAGGCGCTCGTTGACTTGCTGCAGCCCCTGTTCCAGCGCTGTGACGCGTGCGTCCAGCGCTTTGACATCCGAGCGGAGGTCCACCAGCGAAATGGCGATCCAGCCGAGGAGGGCGACGAGGGCACCCAGCAACACGGCCAAGACTGCGCCCGGTGCGGCTTGTGTGAAGAGGGCGGTCCATCCCGCCGTTCGTGCGTTTTGTGCGGACATGACGCTCTCTGCCATGCGGGGCATGGTGCGGCGGGCGCGGGGCGGTGTCAATGCCCCCGGCGCTCAGCGCTGCGGCTGCTTCTCTTCCGGCGGCGGGGGCAGGCGCTCTGCCAGCAGCTTGTAAATGTCGTTCACGCTGCCGTTGAGAGCGTCCATGCGCGTTTCGAGCCGCGTGAGGCGCGCGTCGGTTCGCTCAAATCCCTTTTCCACGCGCGTTTCCAGCTTCCCGACTCGCGTGTTGAGGTCTACCAGCGAGACAGCGGCCCAACCGAGGAAGGTGACGAGTGCGCCCAGCAACACGGTCAAGACCGCGACAGGCACGGCTTGTGTGAAGCGGGCGGACCATCCTGCCGTTTGTGCGTTTTGCGCGGCCATGACGCTCTTTGCCATGCGGGGCATTGTGCGGCGGGCGCGGGGCGGTGTCAATGCCCCCGGCGCTCAGCGCTGCGGCTACTTCTCTTCCGGCGGCGGGGGCAGGCGCTCTGCCAGCAGCTTGTAAATGTCGTCCACTCGCGTTTCGAGTCGCGTGAGGCGCTCGTTAGTTTGCTCAAACCCCTTTTCCACGCGCGCTTCCAGCGCCGTGACTCGTGTGTCCAGCGATTCGACATCCGAGCGGATGTTCATCAGCGAGAGGGAGATCCAGCCGAGGAAGGTGACGAGTGCGCCCAGCAACACGGCCAAGATTGCGGCCGGCGCGGCTTGTGTGAGGCGGGCGGACCATCCCGCCGTTTGTGCGTTTTGTGCGGCCATGACGCTCTCTGCCATGCGGGGCATTGTGCGGCGGGCGCGGGGCGGTGTCAATGCCCCCGCGCGGGGATTTCAACCGGGGCCGCTGGGCGCTCAGCGTTGCGGCTATTTCTCTTCCGGCGGCGGGGGCAGGCGCTCTGCCAGCAGCTTGTAAATGTCGTTCACGCTACCGTTGAGAGCGTCCATGCGCGTTTCGAGCCGCGTGAGTCGCGCGTTGATTTGCCGTTGCCCCTCTTCCAGCTTCCCGACTCGCGTGTTGAGGTCCACCAGCGAGACAGCGACCCAGCCGAGGAAGGTGACGAGGGCGCCTAGCAACACGGTCAAGACTGCGACCGGCGCGGCTTGTGTGAAGCGGGCGGACCATCCCGCCGTTCGTGCGTTTTGTGCGGTCATGACGCTCTCTGCCATGCGGGCATTGTGCGACGGGCGCGGGGTGGTGTCAAGCCCGCCGGGCGGCCCTCCCGGCGCTCCGGGGCGTTTTGCCCCGGCGCAGCTCTGCCCCTGCCTCAGCGTCCCGGCGCGGTCTCGCTCCCGCCTCCAGCGTGCTGGCCCGGTCGCCCCGGCCCGCCCCCCCCCCGCTCTGGCGCTCTGCCCCCCAGCGCCCCCGGTCCGGCGCTTTGGCCGCGCCAGTCTCCCCGCGGGGAGTTGGGGAGGCTTTTTTTTGGGGTTGCGGGGGGTGGCGGGGTGGCGTATAAGGGGCGGGGAGTGGTAGCGGGGGAGGGGGGTGTGTGCTGGAATGGAGCGGTGGGAAGGGGCTGGGAAGATGGTGGCAGAGGGCTTGGGAACAGCGACAGAGAGCCTGAGAAGGAGGGCAGTGATGCGGGAATGGATTTCGGCTTTGTGCGGTTCGGCGGGGCGCGGCGCGCGGTTTATCAAGCGCGGCTTGTCTTCGCCCTCGCGCGGCAACGCACTGTCGTCGCCCACGCGCACCGCGCGCAACACCTTGCGCCACGCGCGCAGCGCGCAGAGCGCCGCCCACGCGGCCATGCGCGGCAACGCGCTGTCGCGCGCCATGCGCGGCAACGCGCTGTCGTCGCCCATGCGCGGCTTGTCTTCGCCCGTGCGCGGCTTGCGTGCGGTGCTCGTTGTGGCGGGGGTGTTGCTTTGGGGGCAGGTGGCGGTGGCGCAGAGCACCGTCAGCATCACCGGGCCTTCCGGGCCGCTCAGCGAGGGCGATGCGGCGGTGTTCACCGTCACCCTGTCGGCGGCAAACACGCACGATGTCACGGTGCCCTACACCATCGCCGGCACGGGCACTACCGCCGACGATGTGCACGGCGATCTCACCGGCCGCAGTGTCGTCATTCTCCGCGGCAACCTCAGCGCGCAGTTCACCCTTTACATTCTGGTAGATGGCGCGGCCGAAGCCCAGGAGACCCTCGCCGTTTCCCTCGGCACGCCCACGGTGGGTTCCGGCGGCACCGCGCCCACCGTCGCCGCTTCGCCGGGCAATCAGCGCGATGTCACCATCAGCGCCAGCACCGACACCATGGTGCCCGCTGTCGAAAATCCCACCATTACTGCCGAGTCCGATGCAACCGGCACCGCCCCCGGCGATACCGCCACCTTCACCATCCGCATCAGCGGCTTCCGCGCCGCGCATGCGGTGGTCACCTGGAGGGTGCAGGCGGCATTTGGCAGGCAGAGGCCGGTTCAGCATTGGATGTTCCCCAGCGGCGCCATGTTGGACGGCAGCACAGATCTCCCCAGTGGCAGTGTGGTGGTGCCGCCGGGCTCCGACCAAAGCGTCACCCTCAGGGTTCCCACCGCCCCCATCCACAGGCTCACCAGCGCCGAAACCTACGATTATTCCGTGAGGCTGCGGACCGTTGAGCAATACACCGCCGCCGGCGATCCGCCCGGCAGTCCCACGAGCCTTCCCTTCGACAACAGCCGCGCAGCCAGTGCCTCCATTACATTTCCGACCACCACCGCCACGCTGGCCGTGTTGCGCCCCAGGTCCGCTTCGGACGATCCCGCGGCCCGGCCCGAGCTCCGCACCTTCGAATTGGGCGGCATCCCCACCCTTCCGGAGCGCGGGGGCATTGGCGGCACCTACACCCTGCGCGAAGAGCCCTCCCGCGCCGAGCTGCGGCGGGCCTATGCGGTGCTGGATACCTACTGGGCCACCGATGTTGCCAGCGCCCGGGCCGGCTATGCGGCCATTTTCGCGGTAGATCTGTGCGCCGGCGACCCGTGCGAGACGCGGGTGGCAAACGCAGATTTGACCTTCGAGTTCAGCATTGGCGGCAGCAACGGCGGGCACAATGTGGATTACCGCACGCCCCAAACCCTCAATGGAGTCGCCTTTCCGCAGAGCGGCAACAACTGGCGGGCCACCATCGGCAGGGACGAAAGCGGGGTCATCATCGTGGTGCCGCTGGTCAATGACCAAACGGCCGAGCCGGACGAGACCCTCAACCTCGAGCTCGTCGGCACGCCCAGCGGCGGTGGCGGCGGCGCGGTCACGCTGTTCGATGGCGGCACCGGGGCTGCCGATCTCATAGGCGAGCGCTCCCGGGATTTCACCATTCTGGGCGCGGAGCCGGCGGCAGAGATGAGCGATGCAGGCAGCGTGGATGTCAGCCTCGCTCTGGCCAGGGGGCGCAGCGGCGTCAGCTATCGGGGCGACCGGGCGACCTTCACCTTCACCCTTACCGACGACGATACGGCCACGGGCGATGCGCAGACCGGCGCAGACGCCGATTACCGCATTTGGTTCACCTTCCATGCCGGCGGAGAGGCCAGCGATGGAAACCGCCGCTGGCAGGTGCTCGCCGACGGTGTGAAGCGGGTTTTCATTCCCACCACCGCCGGTGCCCGGAATCCCTTTCTGTCGGTTCGCGACCGGCTCATTCCCAGCGCCGGCCGGGTAATTCAAAGGCGCTTGGGGCGGAACATTGACAACCCGACCCCCGCCAGGGGCTACGGCTGGGTGGTAATTGAGCAGGGCGAGACTTCGGTTGATCTGGAGGTGGCTACCGATGTATCCATAACCACCGGATCTGGCGCTTCCGCTTACCAGATAGGAGTGGGGCTCATTGCCGCGACCAACAACTGCATTGCTCCCGCAGATGCGGGTTGTTCCCAAATTCCGCTTCCCTATGTGGACTTCAATGACTACGCGCTCTCCGGCGACACCCACGGCAACCCCGTGCTTCGGCTCTCCGGGGGCAGGGGCAGGAACACCCCTGCGTGGCTCCAATTCACCTCGGGCGCGGGCCTCAGCACCACCGGCGGCGCAGTCGCCGAAGCCGCCACCCGCACCTACCAGGTCAATTTCCGCGGCGACGCGCCCACCGGCACCCTGGATGCGGACAACCCGCTGACGGTCGTCTGGCGCCTGCTCGGCGTCAACCGCCACGGCGATACCCGCATTGTGCGCCCGGCGGGCACAGGCGATCTCGATGTCACAAGCGTCACGCTGGGCTCCACGGGCGTGGCCTTCGAGGGCACGGCCGGTTCCAACGGCATTGACACCATCTTTTCCTCGGACAGCGTGCGGGGGCACACCGTCATTGCGCGGCAGCGATTGACCATTACCTCCTGGCCGGCCGACGACACCGAAATGTTCACCGTCAACTACACGGTGACAGATGATTCGCTCAACGAGCCGGACGAGGCATACATCTTCCAGGTCACCACCGACCGCCCCGGCGAAGTGGGCGAAATTGCCGGGCGCGGCAGCTTCATCAGCGCCAACGATGCGGCCACCATCACCGTGCGGGCCATTCGCGGCACCGATACCGACGGCGACAATGCCGACGGCAGTTGGCAGGAAGCCGCCCCCTCCGGCAACGACCATGTGCTGCGCTTCCAGTTGGTGTTCCCCGCCGCCGGCGGCCGTCCCCAGGCCGATGCCCTGGTGCATTGGGAAATTGCCGATGCCGCCAGCGGCGCGCCGGTGGAGCGGGACGACTTCCTGCAGTGCCGCAACGCAGATTGCACCGAGACGCGCATTTACCACAGCCTGCCCTCCGGCTGGACGCGCATTCCGGCCACCGTGGCGGCCCAAACCACCGGCCCCTGGTATATCAATTTGCCCTTCACGCTGTTCGACGATGGCCACGGCACTGAAGACTCGCGGGAAACTTTCGCCGTGAAATCGCCGGAAAATGCCCGGCACATCGGCGCGAACATCGGCGCCTTCAGCCAGGATTTCTCCATTGACAGCGGCAGCGCCGATACCGGCAGGCTGGTGGTGGGCATTGGCAATGCCACCCGCATACAGCTTGGCAGCGCCGACGACGGCGAGACCGCAATCGGGAGCGTGATCGGCGGCGTTCCGGCGGTGGCTGCCGCAACCGAGGTCAGGGCAGATCTCTCCGATTCGACGAAGGCACTGCGCCGGGCCGCCGCCGCTTCCGGCATACTTTTGGCCTTTCCCATCACTTTCTACGGTCCCGACGGCGACGACGCCGGCAGCGATCCCGACCCCATCAGCGAAAGTAATATTCCCACTTTGAGCACGCGGCATGGCGGCGCCACCATCAATTTCGAGGTGGGCGGCAGCATCTTCGACAACGGCGCGCCGGCCGACAGCGGCGCGGCGCTCAGCAATTATCCGCGCCGCGGATCAATTACGTTCCCTTCCTCTCAAGTTATCAATAGCTGGAGCGCCCCCCGTTATATTCGCGTGTTCCTGCCGCTGGCCAGCGTTACGAACCCCGAGACGCTGACGGTCACCATCACCAGCGTAACGGGCAACGGCGGGGCCATTTCGCAGCACACCGATACGCAGGGGCAGGTGAGCATCCGCCAGCGCGGCGGCTATTTCTCGCTCAGCACCGATGGCGCGGCCGGAGTTGCCAACACGGTAAACGAAGGCTCAAGCGCGCACATCTACACGGTCACCTATAACGGCCTCGATCCCATTCCGGCCGGCGGCGTTACGCTGGACTGGAAGGTGGTTGCCGCCAGCGACGATACGGCCCTGCCGGCCGATTTCGGCACCGGCGGGCAGACTTACCCCAGGGGCGACGACGCCATCAGCTTTGCGGCGGGCGCAACGGATAGCACGACGGCGACTTTCTCCATTGCCCTCAACGACGACAGCCTGGGCGAACGGGAAGAGAACTTCCGCGTCGTCATTGACGATTTGCGCGTCAATGGCCAGCCCTCTTCCGCAAGTCTGAGCCTTGCCCAGTCCACTGTCTCCACCACCATTGCGACCAGCGATGCGCATATTTTCAATCTGGATTGCCCCTCGCAGGTGACCGAGGGCACAAACCTGGATTGCGTGGTTACCTATCTGGGCCCCGGGCTGGCCGACGGCGCGCAACTGGATTGGGGCGTGGGAACCCCCAACGCCGATTACGAGGCCACTGCCGCCGATTTCGGCTCCACGCCGGGTCGCAATTTGCCCCAGGCGGTTGGCGGCGTTCGCTTCCCGGCCAGCACGGCCTTCGGCGCAATGCAGACCATTTCTCTCGAAATTCACGACGACGCCGATGTGGAAGGCGATGAGAGCTTTGTTTTCGCCATCTCCAACCCCGTGGTGACTGGCGATGCGAACGCCCTTGTCGTTTATTTTGAGGATTCTTCAAGCGACGATGTCACCATTTTGTCCAGCGATGCGGCGCTTGCGGTTACCTGCTCGGCGGCTTCGGGGCTGAGCGATTTGGTGGAGGGCACGGCCACCACCGTCGCCAACTGCCGGCAGACCACGGGCAGCGCGCTGACCGGCGATGTGGAGGTGGCCTGGACGCTCTACGACGGCACGGGCATTGACACCCCGGCGGAAATTACCGCCGCCACCCAGGCGACGGATTTCACCGAGAACAGCGGCATGCTGACCCTGCCCGAGGGCACCGCCAGCGGCGTGGATGTGGCGCTGCAGCTCACGGCCTCTGATGACGGCGCGGCCGAAGCCGCCGAGCAGTTTTCGCTGGTGGTTTCGGAGGCCACCGGCGCGCGCTACGCCGACGCCACCGTCAACCACTATCAAGACCTCACCGTGGCCGCGAGCCAGGCCGGGGCGGTGCTGCAGTTTGAGATTGCGCTGGCGAGCTCGGTCAGCGATGTGAACAGTGTGGATACTGGCACGCAGGTGGATGAAAATGTCGGCACGGTGGCCTTCACCGTGAGCTTTGTCGCCAGCCGGGACGCCCCGCCCGCGCCCACCAGCGATGTGACCGTGGACTGGGCGGCCAGCGGCGTGAGCACTGCGGACGATCTCACCGGCTACCCCACTTCCCGCACCCTCACCTTCACGCCGGCCAATTATCAAACGGCGCAAACGGTGACGCTCACCGTAAATGACGACACCGTGAACGAGGCCACCGAGGCGCTGGTCGTAACCCTCAGCAACACCACCGGCGGCGGAACCACGCCGCCGCCCATTGGCACCGCCAGCGCAACGGTGGATATTCAGGACAACGACCAGTTGACCTTCACCGTGGCCCGCAAGACGCCGGCCAGCGGCGCAATTGAAGAGGGCGGCTCGCAGGTGTTCAGCATTACGCCCAGCGGCGGCAGCATTGCCAGCGGCACCACGGTAACGGTGGCGTGGGCCGTGGGGGCCGACAGCGACAGCAACACCACCGATGCCGCCGCCGGCGATTTCCGCGCCACCGGCGATGCCTCCGACACCACCGCGCTGACCAGCTTCCCCAGCTCCGGCTCCTCGCCGCTCAGCTTCACCAGCCACACCGCGCAGGATGTAACAGTCTGGACGCTGGACGATTCCGACCTGGAAGGGGCGGAGACCTTCCAGCTGAGCCTCGGCGCCATCAGCGGCGCAGATGGCGCCACCGCCACGGCGGATTCGCCGCTGGCGGTGGAGATTGCGGTGAGCGATGCGCCGCAGTTTACAATCAGCACCCGCACCGGCAGTTCCTTCCCGTCGGTGAATACGGAGGGCCAGCATCACTCGTTCGATGTGGTCGGCTCAAATTTTGCGGGGGCGACCGAAAATGTGCAGGTTACCTGCACGATCAGCGGCGACGATGTCACGCCGGGCGATTTCCGCGCGAGTTCAACCGCCACCGAGGCCCTCAATGCGTTTCCCACGCAGGCGGTCAATTTCCAGACGAGCGGCATCTCCGGGGGGATGGATTCCTGCACCTTCTACTCCTTTGACGACAGCACCGTGGAAGGCGGCGAAAACTTCACCGTCACCCTCACCGTCACCAGCGGCACCGCCGTTGTCACCACCGCCACCGCCCAGGGCACCATTCAATTCAGCGATTTCCAGGCGGGCTTCACCAGCACCACCTTCTCCATTAACGAGGGAGAGACGCTCGGCAACGACGGGACGCTGGCTTCCGGCGAATCGGAGGAGATGTGCGTGGCGGTTACCACCCCCGATGCCGGGACCAATTTCCCGGCCGGCGTGTCTTTCTCCCTTGCGGCCAGCACCAACGCCGGAACCGCCGTGGCCAGCGATTATGCCGCCATTACCAATCAAACCGTCGGCCCCTTTGACGACAGCAACCGCCAGCGCTGCTTCGATGTGGAAACCGCCCACGATTTGCTGAACGAGGGCGCAGAGAACTTCACGGTGGTGGTCTCCCCTGCGCCCGGCGAGTCTCTGGCGGGCCAGGTGACCCTCAACCCCAGCACGGCCACCGTCACCATCCCCGCCAACGATCCGCTGCTGGTCGGCGTCACCGCCGATCAAACACAGACCGCAGAAGGCGAAACGGCCAGCTTCACCCTGGCCTTCGTCGGCCAGACTCTCACCAGCGACGATGGGCAGCAGACGCAGGAAGTCACCCACACGGCCACCGCCGACACCACCGTCAACTGGGCGCTGAGCGGCACCGGCATTACCCCCGGCGACTTCACCGGCATTGCCAGCCTGACCACCGGCAACAGCGCCAACATTGCGGCCACCAACCCGGATTACGGCATTGATATCGCCGTTGCGGAAGAGGCCGCGCAGGATCCGGACGATGTGCCGGAGACCTTCACCCTCACCGTAACCGGCGGCAGCGGCCCCGGCGGCGTGCAGGCCGCCAGCAGCGGCGCATCGGCCAATGTGGAAATTGTCGCCGCGGGCACCTTCGATCCCACCCTCACTCTCTCCATAAGCAACACGACTTTCACCGAACCCGCCAGCGGCAACACCGGCTCCCCCCGATTCACCGTCACGCTCGACGTCCCCGGCGGCGGCGAGCTGAGCGGCGACGGCACCGACATGGTGGAAGTGACCTGGACGGTGACCCATATCACCACCACCGCCGCCGACCTCAGCTCCGTCACCGGCACTGCGACCCTTGAAGACGACTCGATTGACAACACCATTACGGCCTTCGATGTCAACATTGCCGCCGACGACCTGAATGAGGCAACCGAGAGCTTCAGCGTGCAGATCAGCGTAACGGATTCCGGCACCGTGACGGGAGGCATCCGCATTGCCAGCGCTCCCATCACCATCACCCTCAACGACAACGCCGCCGACGACACCGCGGTTACCATCGCCCGCGACAGCGGCACCATGTCCTCGGTGGCCGAAGCCGCCACCGCCAGCTTCACGGTCGCGCTGAGCGGCGGAATCCGCACCGGCGTGCTGACCGTGCCCGTCAGTTTCTCGGGCCTGGATGAGGGCGAATACAACATCACCGCGCCGACGGGGGATTACGACGGCGATCCCATGACCGCGGATTCCGCCCCGCCCGCCACGGCCACCAGCCTCACCCTGGTTTTCGACACCAGCGGCACGCCCACGGCCACCGATTCCATCACCGTCACCGTGAATCTGCTGGAAGACACCGTGAACGAGGCCACCGAGACGCTGACGCTCACCGGCGCGGCGGCCGGCGCCACGGGGTTGCGCATTGCGGTGGGCGATGTGGCCTACGCCACCAACGGCAACACCGACAGCGTGAACATTACCGACAATGATCCCGTCAGCGTCAGCATTGCCAACGCCGGCACGGACGAAGACGATATGGCGCTGGGCCACCAGCGCCAGGAGGGCACCGCCGCCACCTTCACCGTCACGCTCAGCACGGCCAGCGCGGCAGATGCCACCATTCCCTACACCATCTCCGGCGTGGAAGCGGCGGATTACACGGATGTCACCGCCACCACCGACGCCAGCACCACCACCAACGGCCAACTGATCATTCCGGCGGGCAGCACCACCGGCACCATCACCCTCAACCTGGAACAGGATGCCGATGTGGATACATCGGAGAGTCTGACGGTGACCCTCACCGCCCCCGACGCGGGCCCGCCGGTGGTCGCCGGCCCGACTGTGGGCGCGGCCGGCGGCGCCATTGCCCTCAGCACCACCACGGGCGAGGATCGCGCCACCGTCAACATCATTCCGCTGGCCGATGCGCGGACCCTCACCGTAACCGGCGCTGCCACCCACAACGAAACGGATGGGGACACCACCGTTACCTACACGGTGAATCTCAGCGGGACGGCATTTACAAACCCCACCGAGGTGAACTGGGCCGTTACCCTCGGCACCGGCACCGAGGCGGCGGATTTCGATTCCTCCGATCCGCCTGTGGTTCCCACCGGCTCCATTACATTCCCGACCGCGAGCACCTTCACCGTCACCATCATCGGCGACAATGTGAACGAGGCGGATGAAGTCTTCACCGTGCAGGTGAGCGTGGCGGATGCCGATGCCGACGGCGGCACCGCCATCGGTTCGCCGGCCTCCACCACCATCATGGACGATGACGCCATTACCTATTCCATCGCCGCAGATGCCGCCACGGTGGACGAGGAAGCCGCCAGCGCGACGGCCTCTTACACCATCACTCTGAGCGGCGCGGACGAGAGCGAGGGCGATGTTGCGATTCCCGTCACCACCTCCGGCGTCGCCACCAGCGGCACCGACTACACCGCCCCGGCGGCCTCGGTCACCGTCAGCGCGGGCGATACCAGCGCCAGTCTGGATATCAGCGTGACCGCCGACAATTTCGCCGAGGCCGCTGAAACCATCATCGTCACCCTGGGCGCCACGCCGACGGTGGGCGCAGGGGGCGGCTCTTTTGCCCGCTCCGGCACCACGGCGCAGCAGAGCGCCACCGTCACCATCGGCGCAAGCGATCTGCTCACCGTCACCATTGCCCGCCGCGCCGGCCAGAGCGGCAACATCGCCGAGAACGGCGGGACGGCCGGCTTTGTTGTCACCCTTACCGGCACCACGGAGGTGGATGTGGAGGTGCCCGTCACCGTCGGCGGCACGGGCATCACCACCGCCGATTACGACATTACCGCCCCCTCGACCGCCGGTCCCGGCGATGCCACCGGCATCCTGGAAATCCTCGCGGGCACGGACGGTGGCAACGACCTCGTCGTGCGGGCCACCAACGATGACGCATTTGAAGGCCCCGAGACGCTGACCCTGACCATCAATCTCGCCAGCATCACCCCCGCCACCATCGGGGCCGTCAGCATTACGGACGGCGGCTCGGGCTCTGCCAGCGTGGGGATTGACGACGACGATGGCGTCACCGTCACCATTGCCGCCGCCACCAACGCCAGCGTTGCCGAAGGCAACGACTTCACCGTCACCGCCACCCCCACCGCGCACGACCAGGACATTACGCTCAGTGTCGCCTTTGGCAGCACCACCGTCGGCACGGACAACGACGCCGAAGCGGACGATTACGGCACGCCCATGGGCACCACGCTCTCCACCAGTGGGGCCGCCGGCGACATTACCATCGCCGCGGAGGCCGATGATTTGAATGAGGGCGACGAGACCTTCACCATCACCATTACCGGCGCCACCACGGCCGTGGCGGGCGGCCCGAGCATTCCCGTGACCATTGCCGGCAGCGCCATGCAGACGCTGACCGTGCAGGACAACTCCACGGATGCCATTGCGGTGAGCGTTGCCCGCGCCGCAGGCCCGCCCGCCCAGGCGGAGAGCGTGAACGAGGACGGCGAGGCCCGCTTCACGGTGTCCCTGAGCGGCGGCACGCGCACGCGAGATCTCATCGTGCCCTTCGAGGTAAGCGGGCCGGGCGGGACGCCGGTTCTGGACGCCTCGGAGTTCGACATCACCATGCCCAGCGGCCTTGGCGCGGCCGACACCGGCGGGATGCTGACTTTCCCGGTGGCCACGGCCGCCACGGTAACCAGCCTGGATATCGTCCTGGATCTGGTGGGCGATTCGCTGAACGAGGCCGCGGAAAATGTGGTCGTTGCGCTGGCCGCGCCCGGCACCACGGGCCTGCGCCATGGCGGCGGCCAGGCCGGCAACATTGGCTATGTGGGTGTGTCGACCGGGGGCCTGGAAAGCCCCGCCGTGAGTGTGACCGACGATGACCCCCTTACCTACAGTGTCACTGCTCCCATGTCCGCGGACGAGGGCGATACCGGCACGCAGACGCTGAGCTTCACCATTTCGCTGGTGGGCGGCGTGTCGGCGGGCGATATCACCATTCCCTACACCCTGGGCGGCAGCGAGGCGTCCGGCGGCACCGCCAGCGATGCCAACCGCGATTTCACCTGGCCCACCGCCGATTACGATTCGTCTGCCGACTCCAACCAGGGGCGGGGCAGCGTCCGCATTCCCGCGGGCGACGCCAGTGTGAGTCTCGACTTCGAAATTATCGGCGACACCGTTGCCGAGGGCGATGAGAACATCATCGTAACCCTGCTCTCGCCGGCCACGCCGGGCGATGGCGCCGGCGTGGCGACGCGCGCCGCCGATGCGGCCGCTTACCGGGCCACAGGCACCATTCGGGGCGACGATGGAGCCCATACCTTCAGCCTGAACTGCCCCGACCCCGCCGATTCGACCATGACCGCGGCTTTGACCGAATCGGCCAGCGGCACAGGCCCGGTGTGCACCGTCACCTACGCCTCTCCCGGCGTCAATCTGGCGCTCAATGCACCGGCGCTGCTGACCTGGACGGTGGATCACACCGGCGGCGCGCTGGTCACCAGCGCGGCAGATTTTGCCGGCGGCGCAGAAGCGCTGAGCGGCGATGTGACCATTCCCGCCGGCAGCACCGGCGACGGCAGCGCTGCCAACATGGTCGAATTCACGCTGCCGCGCGCCGTTGCCGACAGCGTGAGCGAGGCGGCCGAGACCTTCACCGTCGCCCTTTCCCTGCGCCAGGGCGAAAGCTCGCTGCCCACCGCCGGCGGCGCGCAAAATGCCGCGACGCAAATTGTCGGCGGCACGGCCATGCCCGTAATTGCGGCCAGCGATCCGCTCATGGTTTCCATCGGCGATGTGAGCGCCACGGAGATGGACGCCAATTCGCAGGCCAACTTCCCGGTGACCTTCACGCCCACCGGCGTGAGCTTCGAGGGCAATCTGGAGCTGGGCTACCGCACCATCGAGGGGGCCGGAGTTACCGACGGAGATTTCAGCCTGGCCGCTTCGCCGCTTTCCATTGACGGCGCGGAGGTGCAAGGGGGCAGCTATTCGCAGCCCGTCACGGTGCGCGCGGACGATTTGAACGAAGACGCGGAGATGCTGACCGTGCGCCTGCTCAGCGCCACCTTGGCCAGCGCGAACATTTCGCTGGGCGGCGCGGATGCGGATGCCCCCGAGCGCAGCGGCGTGCTGACCATTGCGGCCAACGATCCCACCACGGCGAGCATTGCGGCGGCGGCGTCCACCCCCGCAGAGGGAGTTGCGGAGGGCCAGGCGGCGGCGTTTACGGTGACGCTGAGCGGCGGCGAAACCACCGCCGATGTGACGGTGGCTTACAGCTTTGCGATTTCGGCGCAGGCCAACATTGGACCGGCCAACGACGCCGCCCGCCCGGACGCCACAGACCCGGGCAGCGGCAGCATTACCATTGCCGCCGGCGAAATGACCGGAACCATCACCATCAACATCAGCCCGGACGGTCTGGAAGAGGCCGCGGAGACGCTGGTGGTGACGCTGGGCGCGCTCTCCGGCGGCGGCGGCGGCGGCATCAGCGGCACGGGCGACGCGCAGGTTACGATTCCCGCAAACCAGGCGGCGCTTCACAATGTAACGGTGAGCGGGCCGTCTCCGGCGACGGCATCGGAGGGCGGCAGCGCGGTGTTCACCTTCTCGGTGACGGATGTCCCCGCCCCCAACGCGCGCAATGCCGAGTTGACGGCGGAATACGCCATTTCGGGCACGGGCGTGGATTCCGGCGATTACACCGACCCCGGCAATGGGCAGGTGACCTTCCCCATTGGCACTAATACGCAGACCGTCACCATTGCCATTACCGGCGATTCCCTGAACGAGAGCGCGGAGACTCTGACGGTGATGCTGACCGGCATTGCCGGCGCGGTGGATCCGCTGCTCTCCCTGGGCGGCTCGGCGGCCTCGGGCTCTGCATCGGTGGAAATTGCCGCCAGCGATCCGCTCACGGTGACTTTGCAGCGCAGCGGCTCCGGCGGCGTTACCGAAGGCGGCGCGGCCAACTTCCAGTTCGTGCTCTCGGGCGCGCAGCTTTCTGCCGATGCGGCCATTCCCTACACCATTTCGGGCACGGGCATTACGGCTGCAGATGTAACGGGCAACTCCGCCGCGGGGCTGGCTGCGGATGCGCTGACGGGTTCGGTTGCGGTGGCGGCTTCCAGCAGCACCTCTGCCACCACGGAATCGCCCACGGTCGTCTTCACCGCCGCGGACGATATGCTGAACGAGGCCACGGAGACCTTCGCCATTGCGATTGGAACGCCGACGCTGGCGGCGGGCGGCGGGGAAATCAGCGCCACCCAGCCCAATGCGGCGAACAGCCAGGTTGCCATTACCGACAACGATGCGTTGACGCTTTCGGTAAGCGGCCCCGCCTCGGTTTCCGAGGGCAGCGACGCCAGCTTCACGGTGACCCTGACCGGCGCAACGATGGGCTCGGCGGGCACGCTGGAGGTGGCCTTCACGGCGGCGGTGGGCAACTCGCAAAATACGGCGGCCGGCGTGGCGGCGAACAGCGACGCAGCGCCGGACATTTTGCTGCTGAACGCCAACGGCGACCCGGTGAATGCGGTGGGCACCGGCGCGGGCGGAATGTTGACCGGCACGGCGACCGTTGCGGCGGGCGCGACGACGGCTGCGATTCAGCTTCGCGCCAACTTCGACAACCTGGATGAAGACGGCACGGACGACGATTTGCCGGAAGAGACGGTGACGCTGACGCTTACGGGCGTGACGCCGCAAGCGGGCGTGGCGGGCGCGGCGATGGTGTCTGCCACCCCGGCCGATGCGGCGCACACCGCCAATGTTGAAAATGTGGACGCCGCGCGGACTTTGGCGGTAAGTGCCCGGCGGGCGATGGTGCCGGAAGGCGAGACCATCGAGTTTGATATTGCCCTGACCGGCGCTGCGCCTTCGGCGGATTTGACCGTGGATTGGGCGCTGGAGACCGACGGCGCGCAGCTTCCCGCGGCCTCGGCTTCCGGCCTGGCGCGCCAGCACGGCGGCCCGCATCCGGACGATCCCGACCTGACCGGCCCGCGGGCGGGCACGGTGACTTTCCCCGCAGGCTCGATGGCTACGCAAACGGTTTCCGTGCCGACGACGCAAGATCCGCTGAACGAGGGCGATGAGGCGCTGCGTTTGCGGGTCACCGTGCGCGATCCCGGCGACGGCGGCCGTCCGGCCGGCTTCCCGACCACTGCGCCGGCCACGCAGGTGAGCGTGCCGACGGGGCGGACGGTGATTCCGCAAAACGATCCGATTGTGCTGGCGCTGGTGCGTCCGGCGGGCCAGGCCGGGGCGCAAACCAGCGACGACTTCGGCTTTGCCGTGAGCTTCGGCTGCGCCGACGGCACCTCGGTGGCGATGGGCGACTGCCAGCCGGTGGTGCCGAGCACGGATGTGTCCATTCCCTACACCTACAGGGTGGGCGGCACCGATTACACGGGCACCCTGATGGTGACTGCGGGAGATACGGCGGCAGAGGTGAACGCGGCCGCGGACGGCGGCACGCCGGTAACGCCGCCGCCTGGGGCCATGACGGCGCTCAGTTCTCCCACGGCGGTGCAGACGGTGACGGTGAGCTTCGGCACGCCGCAGATTACGCCGCCCGCCAATGCGCCTGCCGGCGCAACGCCGCCCGTGGCCATGACCATTGGCGCCGCGGAGCAAATGGCGATTGAGGCGGCGGCCGAGCAGGCGCGGCGCGAGGGCCGGGAAGCGCCGCCGGAAACGCTGGCGACGGTGCAGGTGCAGGTGGGCGCATTCAGCGCTGCGCTGAATACGCAGCGCATTGAAGCGCCGGAGGGAACCACGGCGACCTTCACGGTGATCCTCGGCGTCGCCAGCGGCGCGTTGACGGGCGAGCTGCGGATTCCGTGGAGCATTACGCTGGCCGCGCCCTCCTTTGCCCCGCCGGGCAGCAGGGTTGCAGAGGCGGCGGACTTCACGGGCGGCGCAACGCCCAGCGGCACGCTGACTTTCCCCGCAGGCGCAACGGGGGCGGACCTGACGCAGACCCTCGGCATTCCCATTGCCACCGACGACATGGACGAGATTGGCGGCGAATACTTCCAGGTGGCGCTCGGCTCGGCGGCGGGCGCGGATGCGGCGAATGTGGCGGTGGACGCCACGCCATCGGTGGTGCTGATTCCCTCGCTGCGCGCGACTTTGAGCGTTGGGGATGTGACGGTGGCGGAAGGCGCGGATGCCGTGTTTGTGCTGAATCTCGCCGACTTTGTCGGCGGCCAGGCCACCACGCAGCCGCTGACGGTGCATTACATACTGGAAGATGTGGAGGCGACGCGCGGCGACCGGGCGGCGCGGGACGCGGACTATGTGGCGCCGCTGCGGGGCAGCGTTGTGATTGCGGCGGGGGAGACCCGCGCCGAGGTTCGCATTCCGGTGCTGCAAGACGGCGTGCTGGAGCCCACCGAGACCTTCCGGCTGCGCTTCACCGTCACCGAAGATGGCACGCCCCCGGCGGACCGCGGGCGCATCTCCGGCGGCGGCGGCGTAATTGAATTCACCGCGGCAGAAGGGACGGGCACGGCCACCATTCGCGACGATGTGGACCAGGCGCGCCGCCGGACGCAGCGCGTGGCGGCCATGGTGTCGGCGCTGAATCGCCAGACCGCCGAGCTGGCTACGGATGCCATTACCGACCGCTTCGAGCGCGCGCCGGGCGCGGGCACGCAAACGGCGCTGAGCATTGCGGGCCGCAGCCTCATCGGCACAGACAGCGCGGGCGGTGCAGGCGCGGGCGGCGCGGGCGCAACCAACGATCTGGGCCTGGCGCTGTTCGGCGCGGCCGGGCTGGGCGGCGGCGGCGCGGCCGGCGCAGGCGCGGGCGGCGGCGTTGCGGGCGCGGGCGTGGGCGATGGCGCCTTCGGCGGACTCGGCGCGGGGCTTTCCGGCGGCGCAAATGTGTGGCGCGGGCAAGACCTCCCCAGCCTGACCGAACTGCTGCGCGGCACCCGCTTCAGCTTCAGCGCGGCGGGCTGGTCGGACTTCTCGAACCTCACAGAGGGCCTGGAAATCTGGGGCCGGGGCGGCACTGCCGACCTCAAGGGCGATCTTTCGGGAAGCAACGGAACGCTGCGCTACAAGGGCGACACCATCTCTGTCTTCGTGGGCGCAGATCGCCCGGTGCGGGACAATATGCTGGCCGGTCTCGCCATCGGCTACTCGGTGGGCGATCTGAGCTTCACCGATACCGCGGGCTCGCTGTCGGGCACCTTCGAGCTGAGCGGCACGGTGGATTCCAATATGCTGAGCCTGCACCCCTACCTCAGTTGGTGGATTACCCCCGGGGTGAACACCTGGCTGGCGCTGGGCTATGGGCAGGGCAGTGTGGACCTGCAGGAGCAGGACGCCGGGCGCACCCGCACCCTGCCGGGCACTGCGGATTCGTCCATGTTGATGCTGGCCGCGGGCATTTCGGGCCGGGTGCAAGTGACGGAGGCTACGCAGTTGAAGCTGAGCTTCGAGCTTTCGCGCGTGGGCAGCGAGGTGGACGCGGCGACCTTTGACGACGGCGCGCAATTGAACAATGTGCGCGCGCGCAGTCTGCGGGTGGGCGGCGAGGCCGAGCTGGGCCACAACCTCGCGCTGCCCGGCGGCTTTGCGCTGCGGCCCTTCGCAACCGGGCGGCTGCGCTTCGAAAACGGCGGCCAGACCGCAGTGCACGGCGTGGGCAATCGCGCCGCCGCCTTCGACCTGGGCGGCGGTGTCTTTGCCGCGCAGCCCGCCTGGGGTTTGGATGCGGAGCTTTCCTTCAGCGGCCAGCTGAACAGCTCCGGCCAGGAAGAGCAGCGCCTGAGTTTGGATGTGAGCTACGACCTGGCCGGCGACAAGCAGGGCCTCACCATGTCGGTGAAGACCTCTCTCAGCGAGCGCCGCAGCGGCTCTGCCGCCGCACGCCAGGGCAACGGGCTCTGGCAATTCGGCAGCACGGCCAACAACCTGGGCCTTGGCAGCGGCAGCTTCGGCGCGCTTTCGGGCGGCACGGGGAGCGCAGAGCAGAGCATTACCGGCGAGATTGGCTACGGCGTGGAGTTCCGGCAACTGGGCCGCGCGGGGCTGCTTACCCCCTACGGGCGCTTCGATCTGCGCCAGAGCGACAGCCGCTGGGCCGCGGGCCTGCGCCTCGCCGAAACCGGCGGCGGCCTGAGCCTGGGCCTGGAAGGCGGCCTGGACCTGAACAGCGGCCTGGGCACTGCGCCGGCACGGGAATACGACCTGATGCTCACCGGCCAGTTGCGCTTCTAGGCCACGCATTGGCCGGAGAGCAGTTCGACTCTTTCGACGCGCTTCCCGAGGATTTGCGCCGGGGCATTGCCGAGCTTGGCTGGAGCGAGCCGATGCCGGTGCAGCGCCGCGCCATTGCGCCGCTGAATGCGGGGCGCGATTTGATCGTGCAGGCGCGCACCGGCAGCGGCAAGACGGGCGCGTTTGGCATTCCCATTGTGTCCAGCGCAGAGCCCGAACCCCGCACGCCCCGCGCGCTGGTGCTCGCCCCCACCCGCGAGCTTGCCAACCAAATTTGCCGCGAGCTGGAGGTGCTGGGGCGCCACCGGGGCATTCGCTGCCTGCCCATTTACGGCGGCGTTTCTTACGAGCCGCAAAACGAAGGGCTGCGCGCGGGCGCTCATGTCATTGTCGGCACGCCGGGGCGCATTCTCGATCACCTGGGCGCGGGGCGCATGAAGCTCGACACGCTGCGCACCGTGATTTTCGACGAGGCCGACGAGTTGCTCTCCATGGGTTTTTGGCCCGATATGAAGGAGATCCGCAGCTATTTGCCCGAGCATCGCCAGTCCTGTCTGTTCTCCGCCACCATGCCCGAAAAGGTGCTGGCGCTTTCGCGCGCCTTTTTGCGCGACCCCGAATTCATTTCGCTGGTGGAGGGCCACGCCTCGCCCAGCGAAATCGAGCACTTCTTCTGCGTAACCACCGCGGAAGAGAAAGAGGCGAACCTGCGGCGCGTGCTGGAATACGAGGACCCCGAGAGCGCCATTGTGTTCTGCAACACCAAGCAGGATGTGCGCTTTGTGACCGCCTACCTGCAGCGCCACGGCTTCGACGCCACGCAGATATCCGGCGATCTGACGCAGCAGGCGCGCGAAGCGGCCATGGCGCGCATCAAGGCGGGCGAACTGCGCATTCTGGTGGCGACGGATGTGGCGGCGCGCGGCATAGATATCAGCGATCTCTCCCATGTCATCAGCTACTCGGCCCCCGTTTCGGCGGAGGTCTATGTGCACCGCACCGGGCGCACCGGCCGCGCGGGCCGGGCGGGCGTGGCCATTTCGCTGGTATCGGGACTGGATGTGGGCAACTTCCGCAATCTGCAAAAGGTGAACCGCATTGAGGTGAAAGAGCGCGCGCTGCCCAGCGAGGAGCAAATTTTGCAGCGCCTGGGAGAGCGCCTGGCGGTGAAGGTGGAACAGGAGATTCGCCGCATTCCCCTGCGCGAACAGCAGTTCAAGGTGGAGCGCTGGATCCATGTGGTGCGCGCGCTGGCCGCCAGCGAACAGGGCCTGCGCGATTTGGCCGCCGTGGCCGCCTCGTATATGCGCGAACACCGCCCCGAAACCGGCGTGCCGGAAGAGTCCGCGCCGCCCCGGCGCGAGCGCGAATCCAGCCGCGGCCCCCGCCGCCCGCGCCGCCGCTCCCACGCGCCCCGCGCCCGGCGCTCGTAATGCCCGCTACTGCGCGCGCCGCGTGCGCGGCGCTGCTTTGCGCGGTGCTGCTTCCGCTGGCGGTTTCGGCAGACGCGCAGCGGGCGAAGCCGGGCGAGCGCCAGGGCGAGCGCGTTTCGGAATTGCTGACGCGGGGGCGCGAGCTTTCGGTGCAGCAGGTGCACCCCAACATCTGGGGAGTCTCTGGCAACAGCAACGCCTGGCTGGTGGTTACCCCCGGCGGCTCGGTGCTGGTGGATACGGGCCTTGCGCCAGAGGCCGCGCGCACCCGTGAACTGCTGCAGGCGGTTTCGGCTGCGCCGCTTCGCAAACTGGTGCTCACCCACGCCCACGCAGATCACATTGGCGGCGCAGAGCTGTGGCGCGGGCCGGGCGTGGAGGTGATTGCACACCGCGCCTTCACCCTGCGCAATCGCAGCTACGAACTGCTGCGCCCCTTTCAGGTGCAGCGCGCGCGCTTGCTGTGGGGCGCGGTCATGCCGGAAGGCGCAGAGCGCCGCTTCCCCTATCCGATGATTCCGCTGGATGTGCCGGTGGATGACAGCTACGCCTTCGAGCTGGGCGGCGTTCGCTTCGAGGTAATTGCCTCGCCGGGGGGCGAAGGGCCGGACGCCGTCTCGGTGTGGATTCCCGAATATGGCGCGCTGCTCTGCGGCGACGCCCTCGGCCCCGTGCTCGGCGCATTTCCCAACTTGTTTACGCTGCGCGGCGAAAACCTGCGCGAGCCGCTGCCCATGCTCGATACGCTGGCGCGCTTTCGCGCACTGGAACCGGAGCTTCTGCTGCCCGGTCATCTGGAGCCGCTGCGCGGGCGGCGCGCCATCCGCAAAATGCTGGACCGCACCGCGGCCGCGCTGCGCCATGTGCACGACGCCACCGTCGCCGGCATGAATCGCGGCACGCCGCTCTGGACGCTGATGCGCGAAGTGAAGCTGCCGCGCCGCCTGCAAATGAGCGAGCAGTATGGCCGCGTATCCTGGGGCGTGCGCGCAATTTACGAACTCTACGCCGGCTGGTTTCGCTACGAAGACACCACCGAACTCTTCGCCACGCCCCCCGCCGCCGTGTATCCCGAGCTGGCAGAACTGGCCGGCGGCGCGCCCCCCGTCGCCGCCCGCGCCCGCGCCAAGCTGGATGCAGGCGAAATTCTCCCCGCCCTGCACCTGGCCCGCGTAGCCCTCGCCGCCCAGCCCGGCAATCGCCAGGCCCTGCAAGTGCGCCTCGCCGCCCTGCGCGCATTGCTGGCAGACAACCGCGGCAACTTCCAACTCGCCGGCTGGCTCCGCCACCGCATCGCCCAAACCGAAGCCGCCCTCGCTGCCGCTGCCGAATAGCGCGGTGTCTCAGGTGCCGACTTGGTGCCAGACCAGCGCGCCGCCGGGAGGCTGCACGCCGAGTCGGCGGCCGAGCGGATCGGCAAGGATGCGCAGCGAATTCGCCGCCGCGCCGGAAACAGCAATGCGCCCGTTTTGCGCGTGCAGTTCTTCGCGCCGCTCTCCCTCAACCACCGCACCGGCAATGCGGCCGCTTGCATCAGCCAGCAGCAGCGTGCAACGCCCTCCAGCCGGGCGGCTGCGAATCCATTCCAGCGCGCTCGGCGTCTGGTCGAAGAGTCGCAGGCAATCCTGCGCCAGCAGCAAAGCAGGCGCAGCGCAGCCGGCCTCCCGCGCCCCATCCACCCCGCCCGCGCCAGCCACCGCGCCCACCCCGCCTGCCGAATCCACCGCGCCCGCCGCCCCCGGCAGCGCGCAGACAGCCAAGCCGTCCGCATTCACTCCCACCAGCGCAGGCGCTTGCCAGGCGAAGGTAATCTCCACCGAGGCGCGGTCGTTATCTGGCGCGCTGTGGCGCAGCGCAAAATCATCCAGCCCCCGCCCCCGGCCGGAATGCAGCGGCAGCCTGCAATCCAGCCACGCGCCGCCCCCCACTTCCACGCACCCTGCATCGCCGCACCCCACCTCCACGCACCCTGCATCGCCGCGCCCCGCTTTCGCGCGCTCCATGTCGCCGCTTTCGCCCGCGCCCTGTTGGTGGCCCGCCTGCGCGGCTGCGCTTTCGCCCGCTTCCCGCGCGCCTGCGCGCGCCAGTGCGCTTGCGCCGGGCGGCGTTTGGACCAGCAGCGCAGCCAGCCGCGCGCTCCCCACACCGGCGCCCCGCGCCAAACCCATCATGCGCTCGGCCTGGTGCGGAAAGTGGCGCAGCAGATCGCGGCGCAGGCATTTGTGTTGCCCGCGCGCCCACTCAAATGCGCGGCGCGTCCAGTGCGCCCGCGCGGCCCGGCGCACCTGACTGCGCAGCGCCGCGCCCTGGTCCAAGCCCATATCCCGCGGCGCGCCCGCGCAGCGAATCACAACCGGCGCGTTCAAGTGTGTTCGCCGCGCGCCTGCGCGCCCTCAATCTGCACCAGGGCTTCGTTCAGCGCGCCGCTGCGGTAGCCCTCCAAATCCAGCGCCACATAGCGAAACCCCAGCGGCTTGAGCGCGGCGGCCATGGCGCGGGCCATTTGAAAATCCAGCGCGCGGGACATTTCGCCCGGCGCAATTTCCACCCGCGCCACATCGCCGTGGTGGCGCAGCCGCAGTTGGCGAAATCCCAGGGCGCGCAGCGCATCTTCGCCGCGCTCCACCTGCGCCAGCCGCTCGGGGGTCACCTCGCTGCCGTAGGGCAGGCGCGAAGCCAGGCAGGCAGCGGCGGGCAAATCGGCGGTGGGCAAATCGGCGGCGCGGGCCAGTGCGCGAATCTCGCGCTTGGCAATCTGCACATCCAAAAAGGGCGAAAGCACGCCGCGCTCGTCGGCGGCGCGGTGGCCGGGGCGAAAATCGCCCGTATCGTCGGTGTTCACGCCGTAAGCCACGGCGGCAAAGCCCAGCGAATCGCGCAGGCGGCCCAGCACATCGAAAAGCTCGCTCTTGCAGAAGTAGCAGCGGTCGGCGCGGTTGGCGCGGTAATCGGCGCTTTGCATCTCCCGGGTTTCAATAAAGCGGTGCGCAATGCCGGTCTGCCGCACCACGCTTTCTGCCGCGCGCCGCTGCACCGCCGGGTAAGAAGGCGAAAGCGCGGTAGCCGCCAGCGCGGCGCGGCCCAGCGCGCGCTCTGCCGCAAAGGCCAGGTAGCTGGAATCCACCCCGCCCGAAAGCGCCACCACCACGCTGCCCGCCTCGCGCAGCCGCTGCAGCAGGGCGGATTCCTTGCCGCGCAGTTCCGGGGAGAGCGCCGCCATGCAATCCAGCCTAGCAAGTCGCTATGCTGCGGGGCGTGTCCAAACTGCGGGTGGGGGTGATCTTCGGCGGGCGCTCGGTGGAGCACGAAGTCTCCATCGTGTCGGCCAACTCGGTGCTGCGCGCTCTGGATCCCGCGCGCTACGAGATTCGCCTGATTGCGGTGGGCCACGACGGGCGCTGGCGGCTGGGCGCGCCGGGCGCGCCGCCCGAATCCGTAGCAGGCGGCGCAGAAGTGGCGCTGCCCGCGGCCCCCGGCGGCGGCGCGCTGCACGCGGTAGAAAGCGGCGCGCTGCGCGCAGTTGCGGGCGAGCCCGCCGCGCAACTGGATGTGGTGCTACCGCTGGTTCACGGCACCGGCGGCGAAGACGGCTGTCTGCAGGGGCTTTTGGAACTGGCCGGCCTTCCCTATGTGGGTGCGGGCGTGCTGGGCTCTGCCCTGCAAATGGATAAGGACGCCGCCAAGCGCCTGCTGCGCGCGGCAGATGTGCCGGTGCTGGATTGGGTGGCGCTGCGCAGCGCCGCGCTGCGCGCAGACGAAGAGGGCGCGGTGGAATTGGTATTGCGCGAAATTGGCCTGCCCGCTTTTGTGAAGCCGGCCAACTCCGGCTCATCGGTGGGCATTGCCCGGGTGCAGAGCCGCGAAGAACTGCCGGGCGCACTGCACGAAGCCGCGCGCTACGACCTGAAGCTCATTGTCGAGCGCGCCATTCCCGCCCGCGAAATTGAAGTGGCGCTGCTCGGCAACGAATCGCCCGAAGCGTCGGTGCCCGGCGAAATTATCCCCGCCGCCGAGTGGTATGACTACCAGGCCAAATACGCCGACCAGCGCACCAGGCTGGTGGTGCCCGCCGATCTGCCCCCCGCGCTCTGCGAGCGCATGCGCCAACTCTCCCTCACCGCCTTCCGCGTGCTGGAAGGCGCAGGCATGGCCCGCGCCGATTTCCTGCTGCACCGCGAAACCGGCGCGCTCTACCTCAGCGAACTCAATAGCCTCCCCGGCTTCACCGAAGGCTCCATGTTCCCCAAGCTCTGGCAGGCCACCGGCCTTTCCTACCCCGCCCTCCTGGACCGCCTCATCGCCCTGGCCCTGGAGCGCGCCGCCGCCACCACCGCCCTGCAACGCACCCTATAGCCGCCCCCCCGCCAAGCCTCCCACCAGCCCATCCCCCCGGACACTCTCCCGGACACTCCCCAACCCATTTTTTCTCCCAAAATAAAATTTCCACTTATAAATTGGACATTTACCAACAACTCCCTCCCAGACACTCCCCCGGACACTCTCCCGGACATTCCAATGGACATTCCCCCCCTCTCCCCCTATGCTCTCCCTCCCCCCCGGAGGCCCCCATGCCCCAAAAGACGGGCCGCAAATTCGAGCAGAGCCATCCCTGGATTCGCTTCGAGCTGGATCTGGCGCGGGCAGATGCGCGCTTGTGGCTGACGCTGGGGCAGGCGGTTTCGCTCTGCGAGCAGGTAGCGGCCTCGCCCCTGCCGCCCGTCAACGCCAGAGAAATGCACCGCCACTATCTGGCCAAGGGCGCGCGCAGCACCACGGCCATAGAGGGCAACACGCTGAGCGAAGAGCAGGTGCGCGAGCAGGTCGAAGGCCGCCTCAAGCTTCCGCCTTCGCAGGAATATCTGCAGCGCGAGGTGCAGAACATCCTCGACGCCTACGGCGAAATTTGGGATGCGGCGCAAAAGGGCGCGCTGCCCGCGCTTTCTCCCGAGTTGATTTTCTCCTACAACCGCAGCGTGCTGGCGGGGCTGGAAGGCCACCTGGGAGACGGCGTGATTCCCGGAGAAATTTCCAGGCACGGCGTTGTGGTGGGCCGCTACCGCGGCGCGCCCAGAGAAGACTGCCTCTACCTGCTCCAGCGGCTCTGCAACTGGCTGGAGAGCTTTGAGCCGCCGCATTTTCGGGGCCTCGGCGCGAGCCGCCTTGTGCGCGCAATTTTCCAGGCGCTGCTCGTGCACCTTTACATCGCCTGGATACACCCCTTCGGCGATGGCAACGGCCGCACCGCGCGGCTTTTGGAATATATGCTGCTGGTGCGCGCCGGGGTTCCCGCGCCCTCCGCGCACCTTCTCAGCAATCACTACAACGCCACCCGGGCCGAGTATTACCGGCAGTTGGCCATGTCGTCCCAGGTCAATTCCGGGCGCGGCGATATTTGCGGCTTCCTGCTCTACGCCATAGAGGGCTTTGCCGAGGGCCTGAAAGAGCAGTGCAATTACATTGACGAGGTTCGCCTGGAGATTGCCTGGCGCAGCTTTGTCTCCGGCCATTTCCAGAGCCTTCCATCTTCCGGCGCAATGCAAAGGCGGCAGGCCCTTGCCCGCGCGCTCAGCGCTGCGCCCGCACCGGTTCGCAAAGAGCAAATCACCGACCTGTCTACCCAACTGGCGCGTCTCTACGCCGCAAAGGCCCAAAAGACCCTGTCCCGCGATCTCAACTGGTTGGTGGAACAAGACCTGATTGCCCGCGAACCCACCGGCTACCGCGCCAAAACCGAGCGCATCCTGAGCTTTCTCCCCCCGCAGGTGCGCTAGCTTCCCCCCATGGCGGCGCAAAAGCGGCAGGCGAAGCAGAGCAGGCTGGAGCTTCCCGGCGGCGCGGGCCGCCGCATGGGCCGCCTCTTCCCGGATTACTTCCTCGAAAAGGGCATTCGCGCAATGCCCGAATGGCAGGAGGCCGAGGAAGGGGAGGGCTTTCGCACCTTTGCCGCCCGCGCGCACGAGATTTTCGAGGCATTTCCGCGCGGCGCCAACCCGGACGAAGCGTTCACCGAGCAGGAACTGATTCGCCCAGTGCTCGAAGCGCTTGGCTGGGACCACTACCTGCCCCAGCAGGGCACGCAGCGGCGCAGGGATGTGCCGGACCTGCTGCTCTTTGCCGATGCGGAGGCGAAGCGCCTCGCCAAACAGGAGCGAAGCGCACCTCGCCGCTTCGCCCATGGCCTTGCGATTGCCGAGAGCAAGCGCTGGGGCCTTCCGCTGGACGCCCGCGCCCAGGATGATCGCGGCCAGGCGGTGTTGCCTGCTGGCCAAGTGCTTCGTTACCTGCTGAGCGCCGAAATCGAATCCGAAGGCCGAATCCATTGGGCCCTCCTCACCAATGGCGCTGTCTGGCGGCTCTACGGCCAGCGCGCGCGGCCCCGTGCCCTGGGATATTTCGAGGTGGATTTGACCGCCGCCCTTGGCATGAGCGATCCGCAACTTTTCCCGGCCCTCGGCATTCAGCAGCCCGATATGGAATTGCGCCTGTTCTGGCTGTTGTTCAGGCGCGCCTCTTTGGCTCCCAGAGATGGTGAACCGCAGAGCTTCCTCGAAACCGCACGGCTCAACGGTCAGCGCTATCAAGAGCGCGTTGCTGCTGACCTTTCCGGCGTCGTCTTCAAGCAGGTGTTTCCGAACCTCGTCGCCGCGCTGGCAAATGCCACATCCAAGGCGCTGCTTCCCGAAGTGCGCGATGCTGCGCTTATATTTCTCTACCGCCTGCTCTTCGTTCTTTATGCGGAAGACCGCAACCTGCTGCCCGTGCACGACCACCGCTACGAGCGCTACGGCGCGCGCAAGAATGTGCGCGATGATATTGCAGAGCGCCTCGACCGGGGCAGCGAATTCGGCAGGGCGCCGGGCTACTGGCTCCACCTGCGCGAACTCTTTCATTTGGTGGACGAGGGCGATTCCAGCATTGGCTTGCCGCCCTACAACGGCGGCCTTTTTGCGCGCGATGCCGCGCCGCTCCTTGAAGAGGCGCAGGTGCCGGACGCAGAACTCGCCCCCATTCTGGACGAGCTTTTCCGCATGGAAGCGCCCGGCGCAAAGGACGACGAGCGCCTCTTCGTCAACTACCGCGATCTCTCCGTGCAGCAGCTCGGCTCCATTTACGAGCGCCTGCTGGAGCACGAGCCGGTGCGCGAATCCAATGGCGCAGTTTCACTTCACCCCGAGCCCTATGTGCGAAAGAACACCGGCAGCTACTACACCCCCCAAGAGCTGGTGGATCTGATCGTCGAACAGACCCTCTCGCCAGCCATTGAGGAAAACAGCGCAGCCTTTCAGAATCGGGCCGTTGAATTCCGGCGCAAGAAGTTTCCGATTCCGAAGCGTCGCGCAAAGCTGCGCGAACTCGACCCCGCCGCCGCGCTGCTCAAAATGCGCGTGCTGGATCCCGCCATGGGCAGTGGCCACTTTCTGGTCACCGCCGCCGATTACATGGCCGACCGCATTGCGGAACTCATCGAATCCGCTCCCTATGACGCGGGCGATCCGGGTTACGAATCCCCTCTGGTGGCTCGCATTGCGGAAATCCGGGGCGGAGTTTTGGCCCATGCCCGCGAGAACAAATGGGCCATGGCCGGAGCGGAGCTGGGCGACCGTGAGATTTTGCGCCGCATGGTCATGAAGCGCTGTCTCTACGGCGTGGACAAGAACCCCATGGCCGTGGAATTGGCAAAAGTGGCGCTGTGGCTGCACAGCTTCATTCCCGGCGCGCCGCTCTCTTTTCTGGATCACCACCTGCGCTGCGGCGATGCGCTCTTTGGTATGCGCGTGCGGAATGCCGCGGCCGAAATCCGCGCGCGCGATCCGCTCTTTGGCGAAAGCGCCGCTGTGGGCCTTCTCAACGCTGCCAACGAGGTGATGAATGAGATTGAGGAAATTCCCGATTCGGACATTGCCGAGATTCGTGCATCTTCTGATCGCTTCGATGAGATTACGGGTATCCTTGCCCCCATGAATGATATGCTCAATTTCTGGTCCGGCGCGCGCTGGCTGGCGATTGAGCGCAGGGAAAAGAAGCTCGACGCACTGCCCGGCCTCGCCGGTTTCGCAGGACGCGGCCATTGGAAGTTCTTCCGGAGCAGCGATTCGCGGCCCGAAGAGCTTCCCGAGTTGCAACAGAAGCTCGTTTTGGACGCGCGCTCTGTTTCCAGGCGCGAGAGGTTTTTGCATTGGGATGTGGCATTCCCCGGGGTGTGGCGGTATTGGGAAGCCGGCGACCCGGAAGACGGCTTTGACGCGGTAATCGGGAATCCGCCGTGGGACCGGATTCGCCTGGAGCAAGTGGAATGGTTCTCGTCTCGCAAGCCGGAGATTGCGGGAGCCACCCGCGCGGCGGACCGCAAGCGGATGATTGCTGCGCTGGCGAAAAAGAGCGATCCGCTGGCGGACGAATACGAGAACGAGCAGAAGCGCAGCAAGACCATGGCCGCGCTGGCGCGGCAGAGCGGCCACTACCCCCTGCTATCGAAGGGAGATATCAACCTCTACGGCCTGTTTGTGGAGCGCGCGCGCAGCCTGTTGCGCCCCAGCGGAATGGCCGGGTTGCTCATGCCATCGGGCATTTACGCAGGCAAGCACACAGTGTCTTTCTTTCGGGAGATCGCAACCGGCGGACATCTCCGCGGCCTTTACGATTTCGAGAATCGGCGCGGCAGGCGCTCGAGCTACTTCCCGGAGGTTCACCGGCAATTCAAGTTCTGCGCGTTGATTTTCGGCGGGGACGAGCGCCGCTTCGAGGAGTCTCGTTGCGCCTTCATGGTCAAGGATATGAGCGAAATTGAGGATTCCGAGCGGTGCTTTTCTCTCACGCCTCGAGACTTTGCTCTTTTCAATCCCAACACGGGTGCTGCCCCGGTGTTTCGCACCCGGCGCGGCATGGAAATCACCCGCAAGCTCTGCGAAAACGCCGTGCCTCTCGTGGACCGCAGCACCCCCACCGCGCCCGTCAAAGCCGTTCCCGTTCGCTATTGGCGTATGATTGATATGACCAATGACTCGTATCTGTTCCGCCCTGCTCAGGAATTGAAGAAGGAGGGATTCGACCTCATCGCTGGCGAGCGCTGGAAGAAGGGCGATGAGGTCTTTGTCCCGCTCTACCAGGGCCGCATGATTCAGCATTTCGACCACCGCTTCAGCGGCGTCAAGCTGAATCCGGAGAATCTGCAGAACCCCTACATCAGCCGCTTCACCACCCCCATGGAACGCACCGATCCCAATTTCCTGCCGGCGCCGCAGCACTGGATTTCCGAAACGGAGCTGAAATTGCCCCCCGGCGATTGGGTTTGGCGCGCGCCCGGTCAGAAGGCAGTTGCCGCCCCCGCACTGCCAGAGCCGCTGGGCTGGGCCATCGGCTTTCGAGACATTACCAATGCGGTGGATTCGCGCACCATCACTGCGGCCATTGTTCCCCGCGCCGCATTTGGCAACACATTGCCGCTGCTGCTCCCCGATTTGCCCGACGCCCGCGAATGGAAGCGGCTCCGCCCCACCGAACAGAAAGCGCTGCGAAGGCGGGCGCGCGCCGCCATTGCCCAATACAAAGAGCTGGCCCCGCTGCTGCTGGCCAACCTGTGCAGCCTCGCCCTTGATTACACCGCCCGCCGCAAAGTGCACGGAACGCACCTCAACTGGTTCATCGCCGAACAACTCCCCGTCCTCCCCCCCGCCGCCTACCAGCGCAAATTCGGCCCCCTCACCGCCGCCCAAATTGTCCGCGACCATGTGCTGCGCCTCACCTACACCTCCCACAACATGGCCCCCTTCGCCAGGGACATGGCCAAACACCTCCCCAAGTCCAAACACCTCACCACCCCCGCCCCCTGGGACGAAGACGAGCGCCGCCACCTCCGCGCCCGCCTGGACGCCCTATACTTCCACCTCTACGGCGCCACCCCCGCCGAAGCCGCCGAAATCCTAGACACCTTCCAAGTCCTCCGCACCCAAGAGCAGAAAACCCACACCAGTTACTTGACAAAGTCCCTAATCCTGGCCTACATGAACACCCTCTCCGCCCACGACCCCACCACGAAAGTGAGCCTCTAATGGCCAATCCGGAAGACGTAAAGCGCGCCAAGAAGGGCAAGAAGCATTGGAACGACTGGGCGGCGCAAAACTTGGGAGCACCGGTCAATTTCTCCCATGAGGATTTGACAGGCATTTCCTTCGCAAGTTTTGAGTTTCCCGGGAGCGCTAATTTCAACGGGATTACTATTTCCGGGCCAGCAGATTTTCACGAAGCTACATTTTTCGGCGATGCTTATTTTGGTGAGGCTAGGTTCACCGGTCTGGCTCATTTCGGCGGTGCTACATTTCTCGGAGGAGGGTTTTTTCACAAAGCTAAGTTTTCCAGAATAGCTTCTTTTCGCGAATCCAAATTTTCCGGTCAATCTGATCCGACCGATCATGCTTCTTTTAGCGGAGTAACATTTTCTGATGATGCTGATTTTACCGGAGCCAGATTTTCTATGTGGACTCATTTTGAGGAGTCTAAATTTTCCAGCCGAGCTTCCTTTATGGGAGCCACATTTCTCGATGTGGCTGATTTTTCTAGGGGGAATTTTTCCCACGAAATATCTTTTCATAATGCTTCTTTTGAGAAATTGGCAAATTTCTCGGACTGTACTTTCGATGGGCAAGCAGATTTTCAAGTGAAATCCATTGCTGATGCCCCCAGGTTTCATGGAGTTTCTGTTCATAAAGGGATACAATTCGGAAACGATGGCAATTTTTTCACTGATTTCGTAAAAAATGGAGATGAGCGGAGTTACCAAGCGCTGAGACTTTCAATGGGCCAGCAGCAGGCCCGCACAGAGGAGGCGGCATTCGCCGCTCTCGAATTGAAAGCGCGCCGATACCGCCTCAAATCAGAGGCAAAAAAGAAGAAGCTTGGCTGGCAACGATTTTTGTCGTGGGCCGAACGCTGCGGCTACTGGCTTTGGGAAAAGTGCTCGAAAAGCGGACGAGGTTTCTTGCGCCCACTTACGGGCTACCTGCTTTCTTGGGGCGCTTTCACAGCGTCCTATGTGCTGCCGTGCCGAGGCTGGCGCGGGGATTGGTGGGCGGGCATTCACTACGCCTTCTTGAAGCAGTTCCCCTTCGCAGCAGCCTTTCGCGGCGGCACAAATCATTTCTCCAATTTGGAGCAAGCGCTGTTCGCAGCCGCCCCTCCGCCGGGCTGGGTAACCGCCCTGAATTCCGCCCAATCCCTCTTCGCCCTCACCCTGATCTTCCTAATGGGCCTAGGCATCCGCCACAAATTCCGCCTGCGCTAATCCGCAGGTGCGCTAGCCTCCCCCCATGGCGGCGCAAAAGCGGCAGGCGAAGCAGGGCAGGCTGGAGCTTCCCGGCGGCGCGGGTCGCCGCATGGGGCGGCTCTTTCCGGATTACTTCCTGGAGAAGGGCATTCGCGCAATGCCCGAGTGGCAGGAGGTAGAGGAAGGGGAGGGCTTTGGCGCCTTTGCCGACCGCGCGCGCGAGATTTTCGAGCGCTTTCCGCGCGACGCCACTCTGAACGAGGCCGCCACCGAGCAGGAACTCATCCTCCCCGTGCTCGATGCGCTTGGCTGGGAGGACCACTACCTGCGTCAGCAGAATATGGGCGCAGGGCACATGGGCGTGCCGGATCTGATGCTCTTTGCCGATGCGGATGCAAAGAGCGCCGCAATGCGAAAGCAGAATTCTCTGCACCGATTTTCCCGGGTGCTCGCCCTTGCAGAGTGCAAGCGCTGGGGCCTTCCCCTGGACGCGCGCGGCCGGGAAGCCGCCCCTTCGAGCCAGGTGCTGCGCTATCTGTCAAACGCCGACGCCCATTCCGATGACGCAATTCAGTGGGCCTTGCTTACCAACGGCGGTATCTGGCGCATTTACGGCCAGCGCGCCCGCCCCCGCGACCAGGGTTATTTCGAGGTGGACCTGGCTACCGCCCTTGGCAGGGGCAATTCGCAACTTTTCCGCGGCGCAGGCGTTCAAGATGCCGAAAGCGAGCTGCGCCTGTTCTGGCTGCTGTTTCGCCGCGCATCTTTTTCGCCCCAGGGCGGCGACCCGCGCAGTTTTCTCGAAAACGCCCGGCTCAATGGCCAGCGCTATCAAGAGCGCGTCGCCACCGATCTCTCCGGCGTTGTCTTCAATCAGGTGTTCCCGCAACTCGTCGCCGCGCTGGCCGCCGCCGCGCCCAAAGCGCCGCTTGCCGATGTGCGAGATGCCGCGCTCATTTTTCTCTACCGCGTGCTGTTCATTTTGTATGCGGAAGACCGCAACCTGCTGCCCGTGCACGATCCCCGCTACGAGCGCTACGGCGCGCGCAAAAAGGTGCGCGACGATATTGCCGAATGCTGCGGCCGGGGCAGCGAATTCGGCAGCGCGCCCGGCTACTGGCTCCACCTGCGCGCCCTGTTTCACCTGGTAGATAAGGGCGATTCCAGCATTGGCCTGCCGCCCTACAACGGCGGCCTCTTTGCGCGCCGGCAAACGCCGCTTCTCGAAACCGCAGAAGTGCCGGATGCCGAGCTTGCCCCCATATTGGACGAGCTTTTCCGCATGGAAGCCCCCGGCGCAAAGGGCGGCGAGCGCCTCTTTGTCAACTACCGCGATCTCTCCGTGCAGCAGCTCGGCTCCATTTACGAGCGCCTGCTGGAGCACGAGCCGGTGCGCGAATCCAATGGCGCAGTTTCACTTCACCCCGAGCCCTATGTGCGAAAGAACACCGGCAGCTACTACACCCCCCAAGAGCTGGTGGATCTGATCGTCGAGCAGACCCTGGAGCCGGCCATTGCCGAGCGCCGCGCCGCCTTTCGGCAGCGGGCAGCCGCGCTGCGGAAAAAGCGCGAACTGCAAAAGAACCGCCGCGCAAAACTGCATCAGCTTGACCCCGCCGCCGCCCTGCTGGAATTGCGCGTGCTCGATCCCGCCATGGGCAGCGGCCACTTTCTGGTCACCGCCGCAGACCACTTGGCCGAGCGCATTGCCGAACTCATGGACTCTGCGCCCGAAGACGCCGATGATTCCGGCTACATCTCCCCCCTGGTGCGGCGCATTGCCAATGCCCGCAAGACCATTTTGGCCAACGCCCAGCGCGACGGCTGGAAGATTGCCGAAGCCGACCTGGACGACCGCAAAATTCTGCGCCGCATGGTCATGAAGCGCTGCCTTTACGGCGTGGACAAGAACCCCATGGCCGTGGAATTGGCGAAAGTGGCGTTGTGGCTGCACAGCTTCATTCCCGGCGCGCCGCTTTCTTTTTTGGATCACCACCTGCGCTGCGGCGATGCCCTCTTTGGCCTGCGCGTGCGCGACGCCGTGGCCGAAATTCGCGCGCGCGATCCGCTTTTTGGCGATGGCGTTGCCTCTGGCCTGCTGAGCGCCGCCGCCGTGATGAAGCAGATTGAGGAAATCCCGGATTCCGAAATCGGCGAGGCGCAGGAATCCTCCACCCTCTTTGGGCAGGCCGCCGAGACCATGCGGCCTGTGGGAAATATGCTCGATTTCTGGTGCGGCGCGCGCTGGCTTGCCGCCGAGCGCGGCGAGCGGCGATTGGACAAATTGCCCGGTTTCGCCGAATTCACCGGCAACGGTTTCTGGGATTTCTTCCGGCGCGGCGCAAAGCAGCCCGCCGCGCCGGCCGGCGAGCAGCGCCAGCTTCTTTTGGATGCGCTGGCCGCCGCCGGGCGCGAGCGGTTTTTGCATTGGGATGTGGCGTTTCCCGGAGTGTGGCGGCACTGGGACAACGGAGACCCGGAAGACGGCTTTGACGCGGTAATTGGGAATCCGCCGTGGGATCGGATTCGCCTGGAGCAGGTGGAGTGGTTCGCCACGCGCTTTCCGCAGATTGCGGGCGCCACCCGCGCCGCCGACCGCAAGCGGATGATTGCAGAGCTTTTGAATCAGGGCGATGCGCTGGCGGGCGAATACCAGAACGAGCAGAAGCGCAGCAGAACCATGTCTGCGCTGGCGCGGCAGAGCGGCCACTATCCCCTGCTATCGAAGGGCGATATTAACCTTTACGGCTTGTTTGTGGAGCGCGCGCGCAGCCTGTTGCGCCCCAGCGGAGTGGCCGGGCTGCTGATGCCCTCGGGCATTTACGCCGACAAGACGGCCGCGGGCTTTTTCCGGGAGATTACCAGCGGCGGGCACCTGCACCGCCTTTATGATTTTGAGAATCGGCGCGGCGGGAAGTCAGCATACTTCCCCGCTGTTCATAGGCAATTCAAATTCTGCGCGCTGATTTTCGGCGGAGACGAGCGCCGTTTCGAGGAGTCTCGTTGCGCTTTCCTGGTAAAGGAAATGAGCGAAATCGAAGACCCGGAGCGCTGCTTTCCCCTTTCGCCCGAAGATTTTACGCTTTTCAACCCCAACACCGGCACCGCGCCGATATTCCAAACCCGGCGCGGCATGGAAATCACCCGCAAGCTCTGCAAGAGCGCCGTGCCGCTTGTGAACCGCAGCGTCTCTACTGCGCCCGCAGACCGCAGTGTCGCTACTGTGCCCGTTGACCGCAGCGTTTCTACTGCGCCCGTCAAAGCTTTCCCCGTTCGCTACTCCTCTATGTTTCACATGACCAACGATTCGGGCCTGTTCCGCAGCGCTTATGAATTGGAGAAGGATGGATTCTCCCCGGTCGAGGGCAAATGCTGGAAGAAGGGCGACGAAGTCTTCGTCCCGCTCTACCAGGGCCGCATGATCTATTACTTCGATCACCGATTCAGCGGCGTTGATCTGAATCCGGCCAACCTCAATAACCCCTATATCAGCCGCCCCACGAAGCCCATGGAGCGCGCCGATCCCGATTTTCTGCCGACGCCACAGCACTGGATTTCCGAAACCGAACTGAAATTGCCCCCCGGCGATTGGGTTTGGCGCGCGCCCGGCCAAACTGCGGTTGCCAGCCCCGCACTGCCCGAGCCGCTGGGTTGGGCTATCGGATTCCGCGAAATCACCAATGCCGTAGATGCGCGCACGGTCATTGCCGCCGCCGTCCCCCGCGCCGCCTTCGGCAACAAGCTGCCCCTGCTGCTCCCCGACCTGCCCGACGCCCGCGAATTGAAGCGGCTCCGCCCCAGCGAGCAGAAAGCCCTGCTCGAACAGGCCCGCGCCGCCATCGCCCAATACAAAGAGCTGGCCCCGCTGCTGCTGGCCAACCTCTGCAGCCTCGCCCTCGATTACATCGCCCGCCGCAAGCTGCACGGCACAACGCTCAACTGGTTCATCGCCGAGCAACTCCCCGTCCTCCCCCCCGCCGCCTACCAGCGCAAATTCGGCCCCCTAACCGCCGCCCAAATTGTCCGCGACCATGTGCTGCGCCTAACCTACACCTCCCACAACATGGCCCCCTTCGCCGCCGACATCGCCCCCCACCTCCCCACCCAAAACCGCCGCTCCACCCAAAACCGCCCCTCTGCCCCCAGCCGCCTGCCCGCCCCCTTCCCCTGGGACGAGTCCGACCGCCGCCACCTTCGCGCCCGCCTGGACGCCCTATACTTCCACCTCTACGGCGCCACCCCCGCCGAAGCCGCCGAAATCCTCGACACCTTCCGCGTCCTCCGCACCCAAGAAAAGAAAACCCACACCCGCTACTTGACAAAGTCCCTAGTCCTGGCCTACATGAACACCCTCTCCGCCCACGACCCCCAAACCAAAGTGAGACTCTAATGCCCAACCAAGCCGACATAGACCGCGCCAAGCAAGGCAAGGACGTTTGGAATGCATGGGCGGCGGAGAACCCGGGGGCAAGAGTCGATTTCTCCAGCGCAAATTTGACAGGAATTTCCTTCGCAGGGTTTCAGTTTCCCGGGAAAGCCGATTTCACCGGATCTGCATTTTTCGATAGGGCTGATTTCACCGGAGCTGCATTTCACAATGAGGGACCTTCATATCCTGAGGAACCCTCTGATATCCGCTACGAATCATATCGCAGTTTGACAAGGTTTGCCCGAGTCAATTTTATCGGTCAAGCCATTTTCACTGGGGTTAAATTTTCTCCTTTGACTGATTTCACCGGATCTACATTTCTCTCTTTGGCTGATTTCGTTGGAGCTACATTTCCGGATCGGGTTAATTTCACCGGAGCTACATTTTCTGATAGAGCTGATTTCACCGAATCTAGGTTTGCCTCTTTGGCTGATTTCGCTAGGGCTAAATTTGCCTCTTTGGCTGATTTCACCGCAGCTAAATTTTTCGATAGGGCTGATTTCACCGAAGGATCATTTTCCCGCGAGGTGTATTTCGAGGATTCTCAGTTTGGGGTTTCTTTTAAGGGTGGACCAGTGGATTTCTCAAAGCGAAAATTCAAAGGGCCGACATTCTTTCGTGATGCCAAATTTTTCAAGGTTCCTCTATTTCACGGTGCTTCGATTCACCAATTCACAATTTTCGGAGATATTGATAATCTCTTTACCGATTTTCGAAGCCAAGGTGCAGAACATGGCTACCGAACACTGAAACTCGCAATGAGTCAGCAACAGGCTCGCACGGAAGAGTCCGCATTCGCCGCTCTCGAATTGAAGGCACGTCGGCATCGTCTTAATTCAGAGGCAAAAAACATGAAAGCCGAGGCAAAGAAGAAGGAAGCCGAGGCAAAAAAGATGAAGGCAGAGGCAAAAGAGATGAAGGCAGAGGCAAGAAAGATGAAACTTGGCTTACAGCGCTTCTTGCTTAGGGCTGAGAGTTTCGTCTACGTGCTTTGGGAGAAGTGCTCGGACAGCGGCCGGAGCTTCTTTCTCCCACTCCGGCTCTACCTTGCTTCTCTGCTAGCATTCACAGCGATCTATGTGTTGCTCCCGCTCTATAAGATGATTCCCCAGCTCTATGTGCTGATCTCAATCTTTAAGATGCATTCTTACTATGCGCTGTTTCTCCAGAATTGGTGGGCAAGCTTATTTTACTCCTTCTTGAAGCAGTTCCCCTTCGCAGCAGCTTTTCGAGGTGGCTCGGACAGTATCGCTGCGTTGGAGAAGAAGCTGTTCTCTCTCAATGAAGTTTGTCCCTCTCTAGTATGGGTGGACGTTCTGAATACCCTCCAATCCATCATTGCCCTCGTCCTGATCTTCCTAATGGGCCTCGGCGTCCGCCACAAATTCCGCCTGCGCTGATTCCCCGTCCGGCCCCCGCCCCGCTATCGCACCAAGGCGGCTTCTCATTCTCCCCGCGGATAGTTGCGCCGCAGAAAATCCGCAAAGTGCGGAACGGTAAAATCGTTCTGCCCCCAGGCGGCGCTGTAAATCAAGCCTTTCTCAATTAGCTTCGCCCGGATTGCTCCCAAATCCGAAGAGGTGTCTCTGCCGAGAGCGGAGGCAATGACGCCGGATTGGTGCGGCCCCTTCCCGAGGGTTCCCATTGCTTGCAGGTAAGCCAATTCGGTTTTCGTGCAGCGCTCCATGCGCACGCTGAAGAAGCTGTCGTCCAATTGATCCTGGACGGATTGGGAGACTGCTTTGGTGTCGGCGAGCGTAATGGTTGGGCCTGCGGCCTTGTCCCAGACATATCTTCCGTAGAGCTGCAGGAAATAGGGATAGCCCTCGGTGAAAGAGAGGATGTTTTCGACCGCGGCGTTTTCGAAATCGGCCCCTTTTTCCCTGGCGGGCAGGCACAGCGCCTCTCGGGCCGCATCGGACGGCAAGATTCCAATCTTTGGGAAGTCGAAGAGGCGTTCGGCGTAGGATTTCGCCTCCATGGCCCGCGCGGGAAGCTGCGGCAATCCAGCGCCAATGCAGGTGATGGGGAGCGAGTGCTGCGAGGCTTTGTGGAGCGCGGCAATCAGCGCTTCGAGGTCGTCCTTGTTCATTAGCTGCATCTCGTCGAACAGAAAAACAACGCCGCGCTTGCGTTTGGCTACGGCCTCTCCCAGCGCCTGGAAGAGGTCAATCAGGTCTTCGTGGAGAATGCCAGAATCGCCGTAGCCAGATGCGGCCTCGATATTCAGGCGGAATTCGGGGCCGTCCGGGAGCTTCATGGAGAAGGATTGAAGGACACCCAGGGCCTTGCGGGTCTCTTTGAGTATGCGCCTGGCCGGGCTGATTTCGCCGAGCGCCCGTTGTGTGCGCCGGGCCATGAGCGCACGGAAGTTGGTCTCGTGGGTGATCTCGCTGGCGGCCGTGATGAAATTCTCGCTGCGGGCAATGGAGGCAAAGGCGTTCAGCAGGACGGTTTTGCCGACTCCGCGCAGGCCGGAGACGAGCAGCGACTTTTCGCTGCGGCCCTGGCGCAAGCGCTCGAGCAGAATGCGGAAGGCTTCGAGCTCGCCATCCCGCCCCCTGAGGGCCGGAGGGGGCGTGCCAGCGCCCGGGGCGTAGGGGTTGCGCAGGGGATCCACGGGGCGGGGCATAGCAGTTTGTATGGAATTTATCGAGATTCGATAAAGTGCATATAAATCCCCACGGGGGCGTCCGGCGGGGCGGGGCTGGCGAGGGTTGGGGGTTTATATGGAGTTTATCGGAATTCGATAAAATTTTGATAATATGGGAGAATCAGCCGAATTGCAGGTTGGCGTAGCGGACTACGATTTTCTTGACGCCGAAGCGGTCGAAGCGGATGCGGAGCTTTTGGCGGGGGCCGTGGCCGGTTGCTTCGAGGACTTCGCCGGGGCCGTAGAGGGGGTGGCGGACGCGGCTGCCGGGGCGGACGGCGTCGGGGGGTTCGCCGGGCGGGGGGGGCGGGGTCTGGTCGTAGTCGCTGTCTGCGGGGTCGTGGGCGTAGCTGCGGTCGTGGGCGTGGGTGAGGCGCTGGCCGGGGGATTGTGCGGCGAGAAACTCGGCGGGGATTTCGGCGAGGAAGCGGGAGGGGACGGCGTAGGTGTGCGAGCCGAAGCGCCGCCGCTCTTGGGCGTAGGTGAGGGTGAGGCGCTCCATGGCGCGGGTCATGCCCACATAACAGAGCCGCCGCTCTTCTGCGATTTTGTCCTCGTCGTAGGAGGATGCCTTGTGGGGGAAGAGGTCTTCTTCCAGGCCGGCCAAAAATACGACGGGGAACTCGAGGCCCTTGGCAGAGTGGACGGTCATGAGCGAGACGCTTTCGCTGCGCAGGTTGGCGTTGTCTATGTCGGATACCAGCGCAACCTGGTCCAGAAAGCGGCCAATGGCGCTGCGCCCGTCTGCGCCGTTTGCGCCCGCGTCGGTTTCGGCAAAGTCCTCGGCGCTTGCGATCAGTTCGCGCAGGTTCTCGTGGCGCGCTTCGGCGTCGGGGGTGGACTCTTTGCGAAGAGCGTGCAGGTAGCCGCTGCGATCCAGCAGCAGAGAGAGGCCGTCGGCGGGGCTGCCCTGCGCTGCGTCGCGCGCCAGGGATTCCATCAGTTCAATGAAGCCGCGGATGGGCGCGGCGCTGCGGCCCCCGGCCCCGGCCAGCAGGCGCAGGCCCTCAAAGAGCGAGAGGCCGCGCTGGTCGGCCAGCGTCTGGGCGCGGTCCAGGCTGGCGCGGCCAATGCCCCGCGCCGGGCGGCCGATAATGCGGCGCAGCGCCTGGTTGTCGGCGCGGTTCACCAGCAGCCGCAGGTAGGCCAGGGCGTCTTTCACTTCGGCGCGTTCGTAGAAGCGCACGCCCCCCACCACCACATAGGGCAGGTTGCAGCGCAGCAGTTCTTCTTCGATGGGGCGCGATTGCGCATTGGTGCGGTAAAAGACGGCGAAGTCTCCGCCCGCGCGCTGCTCTTCGCGCTGCAGTGCCAGAATGCGCTTCACCACAAAGCGCGCCTCGTCGCGGTCGTCGCGGGCCTCGTAGAGCGAAATCTTCTCGCCGTCGCCGCGCACGGCGACCATTTGCTTGTCGGGGCGGCCGGTGTTGTTGGCCACCACCGCGCCCGCGCCGGAGAGAATGTGCTGCGTGGAGCGGTAGTTTTGCTCCAGCTTCACCACCCGGGCTTCGTTGTAATCGCGCTCGAAGTGCAAAATGTTGCGGATGTTCGCGCCGCGCCAGGCGTAAATGGATTGATCGGGATCGCCTACCACGCACAGGTTGCGGTGCTCTCCGGCGAGCAGGTTCACCAGTTGATACTGCACATGGTTCGTATCCTGGTATTCGTCCACCAGAATGTATTGCCAGCGCTCGCGGTAGTGTTCCAGCACCTGGGGGTGCTGCCGGAACAGCAGCGTTGTGCACAGCAGCAGGTCGCCGAAGTCCAGGGCGTTGGCGCGCACAAGCAGGCGCTGGTAGCCGCCGTAGAGTTCGGCGGATTGCTCGGCCTCGAAGTCGCGGGCGCGCTCTGCGGCGTCTTCGGGGCGCAGGCCGGCGTTCTTCCACTGGTCAATCTGCCAGCGCAAGCGCCGCGCCTCGGGATTGCCGGCGGGCAGGTTGCGGCTCTTCAGCACCTGCTTTGCGGTGGCGAGAGAATCGGCGTCGTCGTAAATGGCGAAGTCGCGCCTGCGCTCCAGATGCGGAATGTCGCGGCGCAAAATGCGCGCGCAACTGCTGTGAAAGGTGGAGAGCCACACTTCCCGCGCCGCCGGGCCCAGCAGCTTTTCCACCCGCCCGCGCATTTCGCCCGCGGCCTTGTTGGTGAAGGTCACGGCCAGAATGCTCTCGGGGGCAATGCCGCAAGCGCCGATGAGCCAGGCCACGCGGTGGGTGAGCACGCGGGTCTTGCCGCTGCCCGCCCCGGCCAGCACCAACAGCGGGCCTTCGGTGCATTGCACAGCTTCGCGCTGCTGCGGATTCAATCCCGCCAGCAGGTCTTCCACGGACACGGCGGCTCCCTCGGAGGAAGGGGCAGGGGAGCGGCGAGGCTAGCAGCCCGCCGCGCCCACGGCTATTCGACAGTGACGCTCTTGGCCAGGTTGCGGGGCTGGTCCACATCGGTGCCCTTCAGGGTGGCAATGTGGTAGGCGAGCAGTTGCAGCGGCACGGCCGCCAGCAGCGCGGCCAGGTGCTCGCCAATTTCGGGAATGCGCAGCACGGCGTCGGCGCGCTCGGCAATTTCGCCATCGCCCTGGCTGGCAATGGCAATGACCCGGCCGCCGCGGCTCTTCACTTCTTCCAGGTTCGATACCACCTTTTCATAGACGCGGCTGCGGTTGGCGATGACCACCACGGGCATATTCTCGTCCACCAGCGCCACGGGGCCGTGCTTCATTTCGCCGGCGGCGTAGCCTTCGGCGTGGATGTAGCTCACCTCCTTGAGCTTGAGCGCGCCTTCCAGCGCCAGCGGATACATAATGCCGCGTCCCAGAAACAGAAAGTTCGGGGCGCGGAAGTAGCGCCGCGCCACTTCCGAGATGGAATCGTCGAGCTGCAGCGCCTCTTCCACCAGGCGCGGCAGGCGGCGCAGTTCGCCGATGGCTTCGCGCAGTTGCGCTTCGTCCAAAAAGCCCCGCGCGCTGCCCAGCGCCAGCGCCAGCAAATGCAGCGCGGTAAGTTGCGCGGTGAAGCACTTGGTGGAGGCCACGCCGATTTCGGGGCCGGCCGCGGTGTAAATGACCTCGTGGCTCTCGCGCACAATGCTGGATTCGCGGGTGTTGGAGATGCCGAGCGAGGGCGCGCCGCGCTTCTTGCCTTCGCGCAGGGCGGCCAGGGTGTCCGCCGTTTCGCCGGATTGCGAAACGGGCACGAGCAGGCAGCCGGGCCCGGTAATGGGCGCGCGGTAGCGGTATTCGCTGGCCAGTTCCACATCGCAGGGAATGCCGGCCAGTTGCTCGATCCAGTAGCGGCCCGCCAGCGCGGCGTAGTAGGCGGTGCCGCAAGCTACCAGCCCCACGCGCTCAATGTTCTTCACCCGCGCCGGCGAAAGGTCCACGCCCTCAAAGGCAATCTCCGCATCGTCTTCGCCAATGCGCGTGCCGATGGTGTCGCGAATGGCGCGGGGCTGCTCGAAGATTTCCTTTTGCATAAAGTGGTCGTAGCCGCCCTTTTCGGCGGATACCGGATCCCACTGGATTTGCCTCGGCTGCCGCTCCACCAAATGGCCCGCGCGGTTCACCACATCAATGCTGTTTTCGGTGAGCGCGGCGAAATCGCCGTCTTCCATGAAGATCATGCTGCGCGTTCTGGGCAAAATGGCGGAGATGTCGCTGGCCAGCAGCGATTCGCCGTTGCCCTGGCCCAGCACCAGCGGGCTGCCGCCGTGCTTCGCCGCCACCAGGTAATCCGGCGCGGCTTCGGAAATAGCGGCCAAGGCCCAGGAGCCGACGAGCAGCGCGCTGGCGGCGCGCACGGCGGCGAGCAGGTCCAGGCCCTCGTGCAGTTGCATATCCACCAGGTGGGCGATCAGTTCGGTATCGGTTTCGGAGTGCAGGGTGCGGCCCGCCGCCAGCACCTGGGCGCGCAGTTCGCGGTGGTTTTCGATAATGCCGTTGTGCACCACGCACACCGCGCCCGCCCGGTGCGGGTGCGCGTTGCGCTCGGAGGGCTTGCCGTGCGTTGCCCAGCGCGTGTGGCCAATGCCCGCGCCGCCCGCCAGCGGCGCTTTTGCGAGCCGCGAATCGAGTTGCGAGAGCTTGCCGAGGGCGCGCCGCACATTCAGGGCTGCGCCATCCCACACCGCCATGCCCGCCGAGTCGTAGCCCCGGTATTCCAACCGGCGCAGCCCGTCCTGCAGCACTTCCTGCGCGATTCGCCCGCGCCCCACATAGCCGACAATTCCGCACATTCCGCTTTCTCCCTCAGCCGCGCTCTGCATCCCGCGCGCGCGCCTTGGCCGCGCGGCGCTTGCCAAAGCCCTCGATGTTGCGCTGCCGCCCGCTGGAAACGGCGATGGCCCCCCCCGGCACCGGCTTGGTAACCGTGGCGCCGGCCGCCACATAAGCGCCATCGGCCAGCGCCACCGGCGCAATGAGATTTGCGTTGCAGCCAATGCGCACCCCCGCGCCCACGCGGGTGCGGTGCTTTTGCTCCCAATCGTAATTCACGGTGATGGCGCCGCAGCCGAAGCTCGAATTTGCGCCCACATCGGCGTCGCCAATGTAAGCCAGGTGATCGGCTTTGACGCCGGGGCCGAGCTCGCTGTTCTTTACTTCGACGAAGTTGCCCACCCGCGCGCCCTGGCGCAGGGTTGCGCCGGGCCGCAGATGCGCGCAGGGACCCACCACCACGCCGTCTTCCAGCAGCGAGTCTTCAATGACGCTGTGCGCCTTCACCTGCACGCCGCGCCCCAGGCGGCTGGCGCCGGCAATCACCACGCCCGGCCCAATGACGCAATCCGGGCCGAGTTCTGCCTGTGTATCCACATAGGCGGTGGCGGGATCGGTGAAGCTGACGCCTTCGGCCAGCCAGCGCGCCACATTGCGGCGGCGCTGCACGGCGCAGGCGCGGGCCAGTTCGGCGCGGTCGTTTACGCCCAGCGCTTCTTCGGCGTCGTCCAGGCGCAGCGCTTCCACTTGCAGCCCGCGCCGCCGCGCCGCCGCCACAATGTCGGTGAGATACAGCTCGGATTGCCGGTTGCCGGAATCGAGTTCGGCCAGCGCCTCGCTCAGAAATTCGCGCTCCACCAAATACACGCCGGTGTTGCCCTCTTGAATGCGCTGCTCTTCGGGGGTGGCGTCGGTAATTTCGACAATGCGCTCCACTGCGCCCGCCGCATTGCGCACCACCCGGCCGGGCAGCGGCTCGGGCGAGCTCAGCAGCGCCAGCGCCGCGCCGCTCTGCTGCTTCAGCGCGCGCAGTTGCGCCAGGCTCTCGGCCCGCAGCAGGGGGCAGTCGGCGTAGAGAATCAGCACCTCGTCCCCCGCGCCCAGCGCGGCCAAACCGGTCTGCGCCGCGTGGCCGGTTCCCTTGAGTTCGGACTGCGTGGCGAAGCGCGCGCGGCCCGCGAAGGCTTGCTGCACCTGCTCGCCGCCGCTTCCCACCACCACCACCGGCTCTGCCGCGAGGCCCTCGGCCAGCGCCAGCGGATAGGCGAGCATGGGCAGCCCGGCAATCTCGTGCAGCGCCTTGGGCCGCTGCGATTTCATGCGCGTTCCCCGGCCCGCCGCCAGGATGAGCACCGCAAGGCCCGCCATGCTGCACAGGATAGCGGCCCTTTGCGATGGCGCGCGGCAGCGCATATGCTCGCGGCGTTTCTGTGGAGGGCGTTGTGATTCGCGTGGACGGCAATACGCGCGGCTTGAAGGCGAATCAGGTGAAGCGTTTGGAGCGGCTGGGCCGCCGCCGCGTGCCGCCGGACCGCCTGCTGAGCCCGGAACTGGCCCGGGAGCTGTGCGGGCTTTCCCGGGAGATTCGCCGCCTGGTGGGCGTGCTGGTGGACCGGCGCGGGGCGGTGACCCATGTGATGGCGGGCGAATCCGGCAGCATCGAAATGCCCGACTGGGGGCGTATGCGCGCGGGGCGCGGGCGGCTGCGCGGCCTGCGCTGCATTCACACGCGCTTGGGCGGCGAGCCGCTGAGCCGCGACGACCTCACCGATTTGGCGAAGCTGCGGCTGGACGCCATGGCCGTGGTGGAGGTGCGCGAGGACGGGCTGCCCGGCAATGTGCATGTGGCGGCGCTGCTGCCGGCCAACGATTCCGGCGCGGGCATTCAGCGCCTGGCCCCCGCCCCGCCCGGCCGGCTCGATCTCGATTTTCAGGCGTGGATTCGCGCGCTGGAAGAAGACCTGGCGGGCAGCGGCCGCACCCGCGCGGTGGGCGCTGCCGAGCGCGCCATTCTGGTGGTGGTGACGGCGGGGCGCAGCCGCCTGGAGACCGAGTTCGCCACCGGAGAGCTGCGCGAGCTGGCGCGCTCTGCCGGGGTGGAGGTGGCTCATGTGCTGGTGCAATCGCGCCCGCGCCCCGATCCCCGCACCGCCCTTGGCGCGGGCAAGCTGCAGGATTTGGCGATCCGCTGCTTCCAGTCCGATGTGGATCTGGTGATCTTCGACGGCGAGCTCAGCGCCAGTCAGGCGCGCAACCTGGGCGAGCGGCTGGAGCTTCGCGTGCTGGACCGCACGCAGCTCATCCTGGATATTTTCGCCCAGCGCGCCAGCACCCGGGACGGCAAGCTGCAGGTGGAGCTGGCGCAACTGCGCTACCTGCTGCCGCGTTTGGCGCAGCGCGATGTCTCGCTCTCGCGGCTCGGCGGCGGCATGGGCGCGCGCGGCCCCGGCGAAACCAAGCTGGAGGTGGATCGCCGCCGCGCCCGCGAGCGCATGGCGCGGCTGGAGCGCGACCTGGCCGGCCTGCAGCGCCAGCGCCAGCACCGCCGCTCCCGGCGGCAGCGGCGCGGCGTGCCGGTGCTGGGAATCGTCGGCTACACCAACGCCGGCAAGAGCACGCTGCTGCGCACTTTGACCCGCGCCGAGGTGCCGGTGGCGGACAAAATGTTCGCCACCCTGGATCCCGCCTCCCGGCGGCTGCGCTTTCCCCGGGACCGGGAGGTGGTGGTGACCGACACCGTGGGCTTCATCCGCGACCTGCCGCCGGACCTGGTCGCGGCCTTCCGCGCCACCCTGGAAGAACTGCGCGAGGCCGACCTGTTTTTGCATCTGGTGGATGCGGAGGAAGCGGTGGAGGGCGATCTGGAGCGGCGCATTGCCGCCGTGCGCGGCATTTTGGAAGAAATCGGCCTGGCCGGCTGCCCGGAATTGCTGGTCTTCAACAAGATTGACCGGCTTCCGCCGGGGCAGGGCGCGCGGCTCGCCGCCCGCCACGGCGCGCTGCCCATTTCGGCCCGCAGCGGCGCAGGGCTGCAGGAGTGCCTGGCCCGGGCCGAGGCCATGCTCCCGCCCCGCCCCCGGCAGGCCCGGGAAGGCGGCGCTTTGCCGCAGCGCGTTGCGGCCCCGCCGCCGCCTGCCGCAGTGCGTCATATGTAAATATCTAATTTCATTGATAAAATAAAAATTTCACGCGAGAGCTTGACGCGCTGACGCAGCGCATTATATTGCGCTCTCAACCCGCCGGCCGGTGCCCCCGGGACGGCGAAAAGGAGCAAGCAATGAGCGAGCGAAGCGACAGCAATTTGTTTGAGCAGGGCCGCGCGCGTTTCGAGAGCGCGATGAAGGATTTGGAGAAGGACTGGAAGCGCTTTCAGGAGCAGGCCGCCGAGCGCCGCCGGGAGTTCGAGGCGCGCGCCGAGGGCGAGTTGAAGCGCTTCCGCGCGGAGCTGCGCAACAACCCCTGGGTGCAGCGCTTCGAAGAGCGCGTGAACAGCCTGCGCGAGGACGCCGGGAAGACCATCAGCAGCCAGCTCGATGCGCTCTTCGACACCCTGCGCCTGGCCAGCGCCAGCGATGTGGCGACCTTGCGGGAGAAGGTGAACGAGTTGAACCGCAAGCTCCGCGAGCTGGAGCAGGCGCAGACCGAGTCCGAGCGGACGCACCGGACCATCTAGCCCGCCCGGCGAGCCCTCACTTCCGCCCGCGCCCCCGTATCCGGCGGCGCGGGCGGCTATGCTCTGCGGCCTTCCCAACCAGGCGGAGAACGGAGGAAACCCGTGGGCGAATTCACCGGCGTAGATTTCATGCTCCTCGACGAGGAGCTCAGCGATGAGGAGCGCGTGGCCCGGGACGCCGTCCGCTCTTTCGTCACCAGCGAGTTTTTGCCGCTGGTGCAGGAGCACATCCGGCGCGACGGCTCTTTTCCGATGGAGCTGGTGCCGCGCCTCGCCGAGCTCGGCGTCTTCGGCGCGAATATGCAGGGCTATGGCTGCGCGGGACTGGGCGAGGTGGCTTACGGCCTGGTGATGCAGGAACTGGAGCGCGGCGATTCGGGGCTGCGCTCTTTTGCCAGCGTGCAGAGCGCGCTGTGTATGTTTCCCATTCACGCCTATGGCAGCGAGGCGCAGAAAGAGCGCTGGCTGCCGGGCATGGCCAGGGGCGAGCTGATCGGCTGCTTCGGCCTTACCGAGCCCGACTTCGGCAGCTACGCCCAAGGTATGCGCACCCGGGGCGAGCGCAGCGGCGGCGGCTGGCGGCTGAACGGAACCAAGCGCTGGATTACCAACGGCAGCATCGCCGATTTGTCCGTGATCTGGGCGCGCTGCGAAGAGGGGGTGCAGGGCTTCGTCGTCGAAAAGGGCGCGCCCGGCTTCGAGGCCCGCGATATCAAGGGCAAGTTTTCGCTGCGCGGCTCGGTCACCTCCGAGCTTTTTTTGCAGGATGTGGAGGTGCCTGAGGAGAACCGGCTGCCCGGCGCGCTGGGCATGAAGGGGCCGCTTTCCTGCCTCACCCAGGCGCGCTACGGAATTGCCTGGGGCGCACTGGGCGCGGCGCTGGCCTGCTTTGACGAGGTGGTGGAATACGCCCGCAGCCGCGAGGTGCAGGGCGGCCCGCTGGCCGGCAAGCAACTCACCCAGGCCCGGCTGGCCGATATGCTCACCGAGATCACCAAGGCGCAATTGCTGGCGCTGCGGCTCGGGCGGCTCAAGGAGCAGGGGCGGCTGCACCACGCGATGGTTTCCATGGCGAAGCGCAACAATGTGGATATCGCCCTGCAAGTGGCCCGCGCCGCGCGCGATTTGCTCGGCGCAAACGGCATTGTGGATGACTACCAGGCCATGCGCCACATGGTGAACCTGGAAACCGTGCGCACCTACGAGGGCACCCACGATATCCACACCCTGGTGCTGGGCGAGCACATCACCGGAATGCGCGCGCTCTGAACTAGCGGAAGCTTGCGAGCAGGGCGCGGGCGGCGCGCTGGCCGGAGCGCACCGCGCCTTCCAAAGTGGGGGCGCAGAGATAATCGCCCGCGTAGGCGAGGCGGCGGCCTTCGGCCAGGCGCTCGGCTTCGAAGCGGCGGAAGCGCGCCAGCGCCCGGTAGCACCCCACCGGAAAGCGCGGAACGGCCGCAGGCCAGCGGCGCAGCGCGGCAAAGCGCAGCGCATTCCCGGCGCGGGGATAAAGGCGCTCCAAAGCGCCCACCAAGTCCGATTCAATCTCGCCGTCTTCGGCGTCCAGATGGCGGCGGCTCCAGCCGGGCCGCGCCAGTAGGGTGGCCAGCCCCGCGCCCTCTGGCGCAGGCGCGCGCGCGCCGCCCGGCTCCAGCGCAATGGCGGCCAGCGGCAATCCCAGCGCCGCCGGGGCGCGCACCCGGGTTGCCAGCGCCGTCAGCGGTTTTGAGAGCGCCAGATGGGCGACGATGGCGGGGGCGTAATGCGCCGAGGCGAGAAAATCGCGCTCGGGCGCTTCGAGCAGCGCGCCGAGCAGCTGCTGCGCCGCCCGCGCGGGCGTTGCGGCCAGCACCGCATCCACCTCAAAGCTCTGCGCCCCGCCGTTTGCGGCCGCGCCATTTGCGGCCGCGCCGTTCGCAGCCGCGCCCGTGGGGCGGGCGATGTGCACGGCGAAGCCCGCGCCCCGGGGCTCGATGGATTCGACGCGGTGGCCGGTGCGCAGGTCGAGGCGGGCGGCCAGAGCCGCGGGCAGCGCGCCGAGTCCGCCGCGCAGCGCGCCGGTGGGCAGGTGCAGGCGGCTGGCGTGGTGCAGCAAAAAGAGCAGGCGGCTGGCGGATTCCGCATCGGCCAGAAAATCGCCGCCGCAGAGCGGCTCCAGGTGGCGCTCCAGCACGCGCCTGCCGAAGTAGAGCCGGGCGAAATCCGCCAGGCTGCGGTCGTCCAGGCGCGCGGCGCGCTCGGGGGCCGCCGCATCCAAAAGCGCGGCGAAGCGGCGCTGCAGCCGGGCCAGCCGCGCCAGGCGCATGCGCCCGCGCCAGCTTACCCCCGGCGCGCGCAGCGTCCGCCGCCGCCCACGGGGCCGCAGCCGCTTCACCTGTCCGCGCAGCGCCACGGCCAGGCTCACCGGGCGCAGCGGCAGCATCTGCTCCGCCAGCCCCGCTTCCGCCACCAGCGCCAGCAGCGCCTGGTCGCGGCTGCTCACCAAGTGCGGCCCGGAATCGAGGGCGAAGCCCTCCCGGCGCAGCGAGGTGGCGCGCCCGCCCGCCGCCTCCCCGCTCTCGAATATCACCACCTGGCAGCCGCCCGCGCAGAGCCGCCGTGCCGCCGAGAGCCCCGCCAGCCCCGCGCCCACCACTGCCACCCGAGGCCCGGCCGCTCTCATCCGCACCCTCCGCCCCCGGATATAGCCCGCGCCACCCCCCGCCGCCCGCCTGCGCGCCGGGCCTCCCCTTGCGCCGGGTTTCGGGCTACTCTCGGCCGCAAGCCCGGGGGGAAGCCAATGCAAAAGCTGGTCACCATCTTTTTGAGCGATGACGACGACGACGACATGGAGGTGACTTCTCACCTCGAGGAGGAGCTCCAGGATGGCTGGCAAATCGCCTCCATGGTTCCCGTCGGAGTCGGGGCGGGCAGCGGCGCGGGCGGCGAGAGCGATGACGAGGGCCACTGCTATGTGGCCGGCTGGCTCGCCGTGCTGCTCGAGAAGTAGCCCTCAGCGCAGCAGTTCTTCCAGGCCGCGCCGGACATCGTGCAGCGTCTCGAAGGGCTGGTAGCCCAGGCCGAGGCGCGCGAGTTCTTCGGCCAGCGTCTGCTTGGCGAAGACCACATCCGCCTCCCGCGCGCCGCACAAATCCGAAACGCGGCCGTTGCCCACATGCACCGTCCGCGCCCGCGGCTGCGCTTTGCGAAAACTGCGGATGCGCTGCGCCTTGCACACCCCCGTGCCGCAGCCGCAATCCTCATTGGGCGCGCCGGCGGCAATGCGCCAGACGCCGTCCCGGTAGCGCAGGCGGTTGGCGTCGTAAGCGAAGCGGACGCCGTGCAGCGCCTGCAGCCGCTCCAGGTTGTGATCGAAGCCGTCGGAGAGCACGCGGAAGGGAACGCCGTGGCGCTCGCACCAGTCCACCAGTTCCAGCGCGCCGGGGTCGGGCTCCATTTCGCGCAGCAGCGCTTCCAGCCGCGCTTCCGGCAGCCGCAGCCCGTCGAAAAGCTCCATGTTGTATTCCCAGGCCGTGAGCTCGCCGCGCTCATAGCGCCGCCACAACTCCGGCCGCCGCTCGCCCGCAAAGCGCTGCGCAATGGTGGAGCCCACATCCTGCTTCGCAAAAGTCCCGTCGTAATCGCAAAATACCGCCAGCCCGGGCGCATCGGCGCAATCGCTGGAAGAGGCGCGCATAGCCCCCATTATACCCGCGCTGCCGCGCGGGGCTGCTTTCGCTTCAAGCTTCGGTGCGGAGGATTTTGCGGGCGAGGCCGGCGAGGTAGATGGAGCCGGTGGCGTAGAGCAGGTCGTTTGGGTGGAGGGCGGCGCGGGCGCTCTGCAGGGCGGCTTCGGGGTCGGGGGCGATGCGGATTGCGGCGGCGGGGGCGGCGCGGCGCAGGGCGGCGGCGATGGTTTCGGGGGGGAGGCCGCGGCGGGGCTCGGCGCGGGTGGCGGTGGCGCAATCGGCGTGGGGCGCGAGGATTTCGCAAATGCACTGCAGGTCTTTGCCGGTGGAGACGGCGAGCACCAGGTGGGCGTGGCGGCGGGGAATGCGCGCCAGGGTTTCGGCCAGTGCGCGGGCGGAGGCTTCGGTGTGCGCGGAATCTGCCAGCACCAAAGGCGCGCGGCGCAGCAATTCAATGCGTCCGGGCAGCCGCACTTCGGCGAAGGCCGCGCGCGCGGCGCTGCGCAGTGCATCGTCCGCAAAATGGGCGAAGCGGCGGACGCAGGCCAGCGCCAGCGCGGCGTTTTGCACCTGCTTGCGGCCCGCCACGGCCAGCTCCAACTCGGCCTCGAAGGCCGCGCCCGGCGCGCCGTCGGTGTAGTGGAAGCGGCTGTGGAACGCGCCTTCTTGCAAAAGCTGCGCGTGGAAGTCGCGGCCCCACACAACCAGGGGCGCGCCCACTTCGGCGGCGCGGGCGGCGGCGGCGCGCCGGGCTTCGGGGGGCAGCGGGCCGAGCAGCAGCGGCGCGCCGGGCTTGGCAATGCCGGCTTTTTCGCCGGCAATGGCGGCGAGGGTGTCGCCCAGCGTTTCGGTGTGCTCCAGCTCGATGCTGCTGATGGCGGTGACGCGGGGCTGCACGGCGTTCGTAGAGTCGAGCCGCCCGCCGAGTCCCACTTCCAGAATGGCGGCATCTACCCGCGCTTCGGCAAAGAGCAGCAGCGCGGCGGCGGTGGCGGCGTCGAAAAAGCTCGGAGCCTGCGCCGTGCCGCGCAGCGCCTCTACATGGGGGCGCAGTTTGTCCAGCGCCCGGGCCAGTGTTGCATCGGAAACCGCCGCGCCGCCGATGCGGAAGCGCTCGTTCCAATAGAGCAGGTGGGGCGAGGTGAAGACGCCGCTGCGCCAGCCGAGCTTGCCGAGCAGTGCCTCGGCCAAAAGCGCCGTCGAGCCCTTGCCCTTGGAGCCGGCCAGGTGCAACACGCGCAGCCCGCGCTCGGGATTCCCGAGCCGCGAAAGTAGTGCGTGGATGGGCGCCAGCGAAAAGCGCGCGCGCCGCCGGTTTGGCATGCGCTCGACATTCACCAGCCCCGAGAGCCACGCTACTGCACCATGTAGGTCTTCCACTTGCGATAGCTCTTGACGGCGTCGCTGGTGCCCTGCACCGCCGGATAGAAATACCGCACCGCGTGCCCGCAGGTCTCGCAGATCTTGTAGCAGAACTTGAATCCCTCGACCTCGCGCACGCGGCCGACGATTTCGCGGTTCTGATCGGTGCAGCACGGTTTGGGCTGCGAGGGCGAGACGATGCGCTTGGGATACTCGTTCTTCGGCTCTTCGTCGTCGGTGTAGCGAATGATGTTCTTCGAAAAGCGGTTGCTCTTCGATTCCTGGTTTTGCCTGCGAATGTTGCTGCCGATGCGCCTCAAGCCACCATCCTCGATTGTGCCCCCGGCGCAGCGGGGGCCACCCGGCCGAGCTGCGTCAGAAGCGGTGTCTGGTCTGTGAAGGGGGTGCGGCAGGGCGGGCCGTCGGCGAAGAGGAAGCGCTCCTCTGCGGCCGGGCCGCCCCTGCGCAGCAGGGTGGCGCAGCGGGTGCCGTAGCCCGCCGCGTGAACGCAGGTGGCGGCCAGCGGAGCCGCCGCGCTTTCGGCGTGGCTGCGGCAGAGCTGCGCCAGCGCCGAAAGCGCCTGGGCCGGCTCCCCCGCCGCCACGGCTTCGGCCTCGCCCAGCAGGCGGGCCGTCTTGGGGTGCGCGCGGCAGTCGGGATCGGCGTTGCCAATCACATGAGCGCCGGGCGCAAGCGGAAGCGCCTGGGGCGCGTCCTCGTAAATTACGGCCGTGGCGTGCTCGCCATCGGCCACCAGCAGGTTGAAGGGGTTGTAGGCCGCTTTCGGCAGGGCCAGCAGGGCCTCGGCGGCGGCCTGGGCGCTGGTGGCGTTGCCGAGCAGGTCGCTTACCAGCAGGCCCCGGGAGCGGCGGCGGGCATCCGGCGCGGGGCAGGGCCGGTTGGTAAGGGCGGCGAAGAGGCCGGCGTCGTTCAGCCCGAGCCAGGTTCCCCCGGCCTGCAAATCCAGCGCGGCCAGCGCCCGGCGCTTGCCCCAGCGGCACAGCGCGGGGGGCGCGGCGGGGCGGTCGAGGAATTCGTCCCGGTTCGCCGCGACCAGCAGGGGCGCATCGGCGAAACAGCGGTGAAGAACGATGAGTGTGCACATAGAGGGGGGATGGGGCCGCCCGGGCCGGGTGCCTTCGGCGCGGGGCGGAGCGCCCCTCATAGCAGCTTTCCACCGACGGGGCAAGCCGCCGCCGCCGCGCCTCCGCCGGGGCCGGGGCCGAGGCCGCCTGTGAAAATGGGGGAGACTCGGTGGCAGATTCGCAGTAAGCTGTGGGGGAGCGCTCTGGGAGCCGCGCGGCGGTGGCGCTGGCCGCTCGCCGCGGGCGGGAGAAGCGGAATGCAGACCGGGCAACCCGGGTGGCTTGGCAAGATGGCGCTGGTGCTCGCCGTGGCGCTGCCCCTTGCGGCGTGTGCGGGCCGGGGCGGGACGGAGCTGGATCCCGAGCCGGAACCCGAGTCGCAGGGCGCCAGCGCGGGAGACCGCGCTTCGAGCAGCGTCGAGGGGGCGGTGCTCGGCACCATTGTGGGCGGCTCCATTGCCGGCCCGGCGGGGGCGGCGGCGGGCGCGCTGGTGCTCAGCATCTACGGCGCCATTACCGGCGAAGTGCCGCTCAGCAACAGCGGCGGCGGGCGGCGCAACGAGCAGGGCCGGGCGCTGCGCATGGAGCGCGAGCTCGAATCCGAGCTGGAGCGCGAGCTTTCCAAGCAGGACACGCTGCGCAGCGAAATCGAGCACGAGCTGAAGCGGCAGGAAGCGCTGCTGCGGCAGATTGATATTGCCGAGGGCAAGGAGCCTTCCGCCACCGGCGGCCCGCCGGAGTTGGCCGATCCGCGCATTGCGCCGCTGGCCCCCGAAGAGCGCGATGCGCCGCTTTCCATTTACGCGCAGGAGCTGCGCGAGATTCCCGCCGGCGCATGGGGCAACGAGCAGCCCCTCAGCGTAATTGTGCGCAGCCTGGACGCCGACGAGGACGGCGCGCCCGAAGAGGTGCGCTACTACGACGAGCAGAGCGATGTGGTGCTGCGCAAAGAGGTGGACGCCGATTACGACGGGCGGGTGGATTCCTGGACGCTTTACAAGGATGGCGCCATTGCCGAGCTGCAAAACGATGTGGATGGCGACGGCAAGCCCGATGAGTGGAAGACCTACGGCCCCGACAAGCGGCTGGTGCGGCGCGAGGTGGATCGCGACGCCGACGGCGCGCGCGACGCCTTCTACATCTACCGCAACGGCGGCCTCTCCGAGGAAAATCACGACGCCGACGGCGACGGGCAGGTGGACCGCATTGTGTATTACGACGAGCAGCGCAAGCTGCTGCGCAGCGAGGAGGATTCCGACTCCGACGGGCGCATGGACACCTGGACGGAGTTTGCCGGCAAGGGCGGGCGCGAGTTCATCGCGCGCATTGAGCGCGACTCCGACTCGGACGGCAAGCGCGACACCTTCGAGATCTACGGCCAGGTGCAGGGCCGCACCGCCCTGTCGCTGCGCGAAGAAGACCGCAACGGCGACGGCGAGATTGATGTCCGCTCCATCTACGAAAACGGCAAGCTCAAGTCCCGCGAGGCCGCCGACCCCGAACTGCTGCGCTGAGCCGCCGCGGGGAGCCGCCGCGCGGATTTTTTCTCCCCGGCATTTTTTTCGCGTCACATTTTTGCCTGCCAAGGCGCTTACAGAGAGGCGGGCAGGCCCCGCCGTCTGGAGGTGGATTTGTCGCGCGTTCTGGGAGGCGCCCTGGCCGGGGTGGACGGCGTGCCCGTCGAGGTGGAGGTGCGGCTTTCCGCCCAGTTGCCCCGGGTGGACATTGTGGGGCTGCCCGAGGCGGCGGTGCGCGAGAGCGCGGCCCGGGTGCGCTCTGCCATCGCCTCCATTGGCCATGTGTTTCCCGACCGCCGGGTCACGGTGAATCTGGCCCCGGCGGGCATCCGCAAGTCCAGCGCGGGGCTGGATTTGCCCATTGCCGTGGGCATTTTGGCGGCTTCCGGCGCGCTGGGGGCCGAGGCGCTGGCGGGCCTGGGCCTGGTGGGCGAGCTGGCGCTGGACGGGCGGCTGCGCCCGGTGCGCGGCGCGCTGCCTCAGGTGCTGGCGCTGCACGCCGCCGGTTGCCAGCGCATCATGGCGCCGGTAGCCAGCGGCCCCGAGGTGGCGCTTGCGCCGGGCGCGCCGGTGGAGCTGGCCGCCAGCCTCTCTCAGGTGGTGGAGGCGCTGGTGGAAGACCGCACGCTGCCCCGCGCCGAGCGGCTGCCGCCTCCCCCGGCGGGCCGCCTCGCCCCCGATCTGGGGGTGGTGCGCGGGCAGCAGGCCGCCAAGCGCGCCATTGAGGTAAGCGCGGCGGGAGGCCACGGCCTGCTGATGCGCGGCGCGCCCGGCGCGGGCAAGACCCTGCTGTCCCGGGCGCTGCCGGGGCTGCTGCCGCCCCTGCAGCCCGGGGAAGCCCTTGAGGTGACGCGCATCTGGAGCGCGGCAGGACTGCTCGATCCCGCCGAGCCCCTGGCGCTGGAGCGGCCCTTCCGCGCGCCCCATCACTCGGCCACCCGGGCGGGCCTGCTGGGGGGCGGCACGCCGGCCCGCCCCGGCGAAGTCTCCCTGGCGCACCACGGCGTGCTGTTTCTGGACGAGCTCCCCGAGTTCGAGCGCCGCGCGCTGGAATCTCTGCGGCAGGTGCTGGAAGACGGCCAGGTGGTGCTGTCCCGGGCTGGGCTGCGCATGGCCTTTCCCGCGCGCTTTCAACTGGTGGCGGCGGCCAACCCCTGCAAGTGCGGCTGGTTCCGCTCCGGCGTCCGCGATTGCCGCTGCGACGAAGGCGCTCTGGCGCGCTACGACGCGCGGCTCTCCGGCCCGCTGCTCGACCGCATTGATGTGCATGTTCATGTGCGCCCTGTGCCCTTCCGCGAGCTTTCCGAAAAGAGCGGGGGCGAGGGCAGCGCGGCGGTGGCGGCGCGCATTGCCGGGGCGCGGGAGCGGCAGGCGCAGCGGCTCGCGCGCATTGCCCCCGGGCTGCGCAGCAACGCCGCCATTCCGGTAGATGTGCTGGACGAGGCCGTCGCCGCCGGCTCCGAGGCCCGCGCGCTGCTGGGCCGCGCCGTGCAGCGCCTGGGCATGAGCGCCAGGGCGGCGCACCGCACCATGCGCGTCGCCCGCACCCTCGCCGACCTGGCCGGAGAAGACGCGGTGGGCGCACCGCACATGGCCGAGGCCATCAGCTTCCGCCGCGAAGGCTGAGCCACCGCCGCCGCTCCGCCGTGCAGGCGCCGCCGCAGGCGGTGTAAGCTCCGCCATTCACAGCGGGAGGGCGGCATGAAGTTTGCGATGTTCTACGAGATTCCGGTGGCGCGTCCCTGGCAGCGGGACAGCGAACTGCGCGCCTACCGCGAGACGGTGGAGCAGGTGAAGCTGGGCGACCGGCTTGGCTTTCACAGCGTCTGGACGGTGGAGCACCACTTTCTGGAGGAATACTCGCACTGCTCGAACCCGGAGGTGCTCTACGGGCACCTGGCGGCGGTCACCTCGCAAATCAAGATTGGCTACGGCGTGCGGCTGTTGCCGAAGCCCTACAACCACCCGGTGCGCACGGCAGAATCGGTGGCGGTGCTGGATCTGCTCTCGAACGGGCGCGTCATCTTCGGCACCGGGCGCTCCTCCACCCGCGCCGAGCTGGAAGGCTTCGGCGTAAACCCGCCCGAGACCCGCGAAATGTGGGCCGAGGCGCTGCGCCACATTGTGGGCTGCTGGACTCACGACGAGTATGAATTCGAGGGCCGCTACTGGTCCATGCCGCGCCGCCGGGTGCTGCCGAAGCCGCTGCAAGATCCGCACCCGCCCATCTTCGGCGCCACCTCCAGCCTGAACGGCCACTACGAAATCGGCCGCCACGGCATTGGGCTCTGCTCTTTCACCGTGGGGCAGCCGCCGGAAGAGCTCGCGCCGCGCCTTGAAATGTTCCGCAAGGGCCAGGCCGAATGCGAAAAGCCCACCGGAGCCGCGCGCAACGAAATGGCCGCCACCTTCACCATGGTGCACTGCGCCGAAGATGGCGCAAAGGCCAGGGCCGAGGCGGCGGAATCCTTCGTCTGGTATCCGAAAACCGCCACCCGGCACATTGCCACGCTGGCCGAGTGGATGCAAGAGCGCGAGCAGCAGCTCGGCACCTACGCCTATGCCGGCGATGTGCAGAAGCTGCGCGCAGAGGGCGCGCTGGAGCACCTGACCATGGACTACCTGTGGGATTCCGGCGCGGCGGTGGTGGGCGATCCCGAGCGCTGCATCGAGATTGCCCGGCGCTACGAAGCCGCCGGCTGCGATCTGCTGCTCTGTTTGTTCAACCCCTACAAGATTCCCCACGAATCGGTAATGACTTCTATTGAGTTGATGGGGAAGCATGTGCTGCCGGAGTTCGCATAGCCGCGGCAAAGATGACGAGCCCCAGCGCCATGAGCAGCGCGGCGGCCAGGTAAGGAGCGCCGGGGAAGTAAATGGGCGCGTCTTCGGCGCTGAAGACGCCGAACAAAAGCTCGGCCATGATCAGCGGCGAGACGGTGGCGGTGAGTCCCATAATGCTGGTAATGGCGCCCTGCAGCGCGCCCTGCGCGTTGGCGGGCACCCGCCTGGAGAGAATGCCGCGCAGCGCGGGCATTGCGACTCCGCCCAGGGCGAAAGGCAGGATGGAGGCGTAGATCATCCAGCCCGCAGTCGCCGCGCCAAAGCCGAAATAGCCAATGCCCATGAGAAAAAAGCCCAGATAGACGGTGCGCCGCTCGCCGAGCTTCGGGACGATCCAGCGGATCAGCCCGCCCTGCACCACGGCGAGGCACAGCCCCACCGCGCCCAGCGATTTGCCGATGTCGGCTTCGCTCCACGCAAACTTGAGCTTGGTGTAATAGGCCCATACGCTGGGATTCGCATCGTGGGCGATCATGTAACAGACCACCACGGCAAAGAGCGGCAAAATGGCCGGGAAGCCGCGCATTTGGAACAGCGCGCCCACGGGATTCGCGCGGCGCAGCGCAAAGGGGCGGCGGTTTTCGCGCGGCAGCGTTTCGCGCATCACCCAAAAACCGTAGGCGGCGTTCAGCAGCGCCAGCGCCGCCGCGGCGAAGAAGGGTGCGCGTGGGCCCAGCGCGCTCAGGAATCCGCCGATCACCGGCCCGATGGCGAAGCCAATGCCCCAGCCCGCGCCGAGCAGCCCGAAGTTCTGGGCGCGTTGTTCGGGCGGGGTAATATCGGCAATGGCGGCGTTGGCCGTGGTGAAAGTAGCCCCGGCCGCGCCGGCCACAAAACGCCCCAGAAACAGCCAGCCCAAAGTGGGCGCGAAACCCATCACCAGATAATCCAGGCCGAAGGCCAGCAGCGAAAGCAGCAGCACGGGCCGCCGCCCGAAGCGGTCGCTCAGGTTGCCGAGCACCGGCGCGCAGAAAAATTGCGTGACGGCGTAGAGCGAGATGAGCCAGGAGCCGTAACCGGCGGCGACATCCAGACTCGCGCCGGTGAGTTCCACAATCAGCGCGGGGGTGACCGGGACGATAATGCCGAGCCCCGCCGCATCAATCAGCGCGACGATGAAAATGAAGCCGAGCGTGTGGCGGTTTGCGCCGCTCACCAGGCATCCACGCAGGGCCGCCCGCCGCGCTCGGAAGGCGGCAGCGCGCGCAGCGCGCGGGCAATCCACTCGCGCGATTCGGCGGGATCAATCACATCGTCGAGCTCGAAGTGCGAGGCGGTGTTCAGCGCCTTGCCGTGCTGAATCATGCGCTCCAGAAGCTGCTCGTAAAGTGCGTTGCGCTCGCCCGGCGCGGCGGCGTCGAGCTCTCTGCGGTAGCCGAGCTTCACCGCGCCCTCCAACCCCATGCCGCCGAATTCGCCGGTGGGCCAGGCGACGGTGAAGAAGGGCGCTTTGAAGCTGCCGCCCGCCATGGCCTGCGCGCCGAGTCCATATGCCTTGCGCAGCACGATGGTGAAAAAGGGCACGCGCAGGCTTGCGCCGGTGACGAAGAGCCGCGCGGCGTGCCGCACCAGCGCGCTCTTTTCGGCCTCGGGGCCCACCAGAATGCCGGGCGTGTCGCAGAGAAACAGCAACGGCACATGGAAGGCGTCGCAGAGCTGCATGAAGCGGGCGGCCTTGTCTGCGCCATCGCTGTTGATGGCGCCGGCCAGGTGCGCGGGGTTGTTGGCGATAATTCCCAGCGGGCGGCCCTCAATGCGCAGCAGCGCAGTCACCATGCCCGCGCCGAAGCCGCGCCGCAGTTCCAGCAGCGAATCCGCATCGGCCAGCGTCTCGATGATTGCGCGCACATCGTAAATGCGCCGCCGGTTCTCGGGAATCAGCCCGCGCAACCGGCGCTGGTCGGCGCAGTCCCAGTCGTTCAAGCGCCCTTGGAAGAATGCGAGATAGCGCCGCGCCGCGCGCACCGCCTCGGCCTCATCGGCCACGGCAATATCCACCACGCCGTTGGCCGCCTGCACCGCCAGCGGGCCGATCTCTTCGGGGCGGAACACGCCGAGCCCGCCGCCCTCAATCATCGCCGGCCCGCCCATGCCAATGTTGCAACCTTCGGTTGCAATCACCACATCGCAACAGCCCAGCAGCGCGGCGTTGCCGGCGAAGCAGCGCCCCGAGACAATGCCCACCAGCGGCACATGCCCCGACAATTTGGCGAAGTATTGAAAAGCCAGGCAATCGAGTCCGGCGACGCCGAGTCCGTCGGTATCGCCGGGCCGCCCGCCGCCGCCTTCGGCAAAGAGCACCACGGGCAGCCGCCAGTTGTGCGCCAACTCGAAGAGGCGATCCTTCTTGCGGTGATTCTGCTGCCCCTGCGTGCCCGCCAGCACGCTGTAATCGTAGGCCAGCACTGCACAGCGCGAATCCTCCGCGCCGAAGCGTTCGCCGTTCACACTGCCGATGCCGGCTACCAGCCCATCCGCGGGTGTGTTGCGAATCAAATCTTCCAGTTTGCGCCGCCGCCGCTGCGCGGCAATTACCAGCGGGCCATACTCAGTGAAGCTGCCGGGGTCGCAGAGATCTTCGACATTCTCCCGGGCCGTGCGCTGCCCCGTGGCCGCGCGCTTTGCCCGCGCCTCGGGCCGCGCCGCATCCAGCCCCAGCGCGCGCCGCGCGCGCAACTCGGCCAGGTCGGGGCGGATGTGATCGAGGTTTTGCGGCGCGCCGCTCTCGCTTTCTGCACCTTGCTGTGTGCCGGCGGAAGCTTCGGCCGCCGCGCGCGGAGCAATAAAAGCGAGGGGATGCCCCGCCGCCACCGCTTCTCCCGGCGCTGCATTGAAGCGCAGCAGCACGCCGTTTTGCGGCGACTCGATGATGTGCTCCATCTTCATCGCCTCCATGATCAGCAGCGCATCTCCCGCGCGCAACGCCGCGCCCTCTTGCGCTTCCAGCGAGAGCACGCTGCCCTGCAGCGGCGCGGCAACGGCGACGCTGCCGGGCGGCGCGGCCGATTCCGGCGCAGTTGCGGCCGCAGAAGCATCGGCGCCCGCGCCCGCCTGCGCCGTTGCGCCCGCCGCCGGGCCGGGCGCTTCCTGCGCGCTGAAAAAGAGTCGCGGCGGCGGCTCTGCCTGCGCTGCGGCGAGCGCTTCGCTGTGCTCTTCGACGAAGCGCGTGTGCATGCGGCCCGCCGCGAAATTGGGGTGCCGCAACAGCGCGTGCAGCAGCGGCAGATTGGTGGCCACGCCCTCAATGCGAAACTCGCACAGGGCGCGCTGCGCGCGGGCCACGGCGCTGCCGAAATCCGCCGACTCTGAATGGGCGATGAGTTTTGCCAGCAGCGAATCGAAGTGCGGGCTGCTGCGGTAGCCCGCATAGCCGAAGCTGTCGGTGCGCAGCCCCGGCCCCGTGGGCGGCTCAAAGGCGCTGAGCGTTCCCACCGAAGGCAGCGGCGCGCCGCTTTTGCCGAGCTTTTCCATATTGATGCGAAGCTCAATGGCAAAGCCGCGCGGCGCGGGAATGGCAGATTGCAGCAGCCCCAGTTCTGCAAGGCTGCGCCCCGCGGCGAGTTGCAATTGCGCCTTGACCAAATCCACGCCGGTCACCGCCTCGGTAACGGTGTGCTCCACCTGCAGCCGCGGGTTCGCCTCAATAAACGCGAAGAAAGGCTCGCCGCCCTGCAGAGAATCCGCGTCGAGCAGAAACTCAAAAGTGCCGAGGCTGTTGTAGTGCGCGGCGCGGGCCATGTGCAGCGCCGCGTCCAGGAGCCGCTCGCGCAACGCGGGGGGCAGCGCGGGACTCGGCGCAATTTCAATCAGCTTTTGGTGGCGGCGCTGCACACTGCATTCGCGCTCGTGAAAATGGCTGATATTGCCCGCGCCATCGCCTGCAATTTGCACCTCAATATGGCGCGCGCGGGGCAGCCACTTCTCCAGAAACAGCGCGCCGCTGCCAAAGCCCGCCTGCGCCTCTGCCGCGCAGCGCTTCCAGGCCAATTCCAGCTCGTCCGCCGTGCGAACGATGCGCATGCCGCGGCCGCCGCCGCCCGCCACTGCCTTCAGCATGGCCCTGCCGCCCTGCGCTTCCACAAAATCGCGCGCCTCGGGCAAACTGGCTGCCGCGGCGGCGGGCAGCAGCGGCACGCCGCAGCGCCCGGCCAGCGCGCGCGCCTGCAGCTTGTCGCCGAAGAGCTCCAGCAATTCCGGCGTCGGCCCCACAAAGACAATGCCCGCCCGAGCGCAGCGCCGGGCGAAGGCGGCGTTTTCGCTCAAAAAGCCGTAGCCCGGGTGCAGCGCCTGACAGCCCGCGCGCTGGGTCAGCGCCACCAGTTGCGCGGCGTCCAGGTAAGCCGCCGGCCCCGCGCCGCGCAGCGGCAGCGCCTCATCCGCCCGCCGCGTGTGCAGCGCCTGGCCGTCGTCCTCCGAGTAGACCGCCACCGTGCGCAGCCCCAGCTCTGCCGCCGCGCGCAACACCCGAATGGCGATTTCGCCCCGGTTTGCAACCAGCAGACTCGCAAAGCCGCCGCCCTGCATGGCGCGATTTATACTACAATGCGCGCGTGGGTGAGGCGCAGCTCGATCTCTCGCAGATTTTCTCCCTGGAGTCGCACGGCCCCGGCACCTTTGTGGGCGAGAGTCCGGATTACGCCTGGGGCCGCATTTACGGCGGCCTGGTGATTGCCCAGGCGCTCTGGGCCGCCACCCAGAGCGTGCGGCGCGAGCACGCCGTGCACTCGCTGCACGCCTACTTCATTTTGGGCGGCGAGCCCGGCGAGCCGGTGCGCTACGAGGTAGATCGCGTGCGCAACGGCCGCTCTTTCACCACCCGCCGCGTAGAGGCGCGGCAGAGCAGCGGCGCAATTCTCACCCTGGCCTGCTCTTTTCAGACGGCAGAGCAAGGCCCCGAAACGCAGCCCGCGCGGCTGCCCGAAGGCGTCCGCGCCCCCGATGCGCTGCCACGGGGCAGCGACGCCGGCGTGGAATGCCGCGCCGCCGAAACCAGCGCCGCGCCCCCGCGCTCCCGAATGTGGGCGCGCTTTCCCGCCGCCGGCCTTGCGCCGGTAGGCCCCACCGCCACGCAAGAGGACGACCTGCGCCTGCACGCCTGCGCGCTCGCCTATCTGTCGGATCTGAACGCCGTGGACGCCGTTGTGGCCTCGCACCCCGAGCGCATTCCGCCCTCTGCCTGGGGCGAGCGGGTTATGAGCGCCAGCCTCGATCACGCCATGTGGTTTCACCGCCCCGGACGCGCCGATGGCTGGGTGCTGCTGGATATGGCCGGCCACGGCCTGCGCGGCAGCCGCGGCCTTGCCACCGGCCAGGTGTTCTGCGCCGACGGCGCACACATTCTCACCATCGCCCAGGAGGGCCTGCTGCGGGTGCGGCGCGGCAAGCAGGGGTAGCCCGCGCGGGCGAAAATGCGCTATGCAGCCGCATGGGAGGTGGCAGACATGGCGCAGCGCGAAGTGCGGGAATTGAGGCAAGGGCAGGGCCGGGGCGTTTTGCGCCACCCGGCAACGCGGGTTGCGGGTGTGCTGCTGGCCGCGCTGATGCTGGAGGCCTGCCGCAGCGGCCCGCTGGGGCCGTTGCCGGGGAAGCGGCTCGAAGGCGCAGACAACGCCTGCTCTGCAGATTTCGCCTTTGCCTCCGAAGTGGAAACGGTGGAGCTGGAGGTGCGCCCGCAGAAGCCCCACTCCGTAACCGCCCGGGCCGTGGTGGTGGAGCGCGGCCTCTACCTGCCCGCCAACTACGCCAACCCGCTGACGCGCTGGCCCTTCTACGCCGCCACCCACGACAGCGTGCGCGTGCGCGTCGCCGGCAAAATCTATGCCTGCCACGCCATCCGGGTGACCGACGATGAACTGCAATCGCGCCTGCGCAGCGAAGCCGAGCGCAAGTATGGCGGCTACGCCGACGCCGGCGACGACTTCTGGTGGTTCCACATCTCCCCCCGCCCCCCCGGCGGCTGAGCCGCTGCGTTTTACTGCGCGGCTTCGCCTGCTTCCGGGGTGGGGAGTTTGGGGTGGAGGCGGAAGATGCGGGGGCCGCCGCCCAGGGCGCGTAGCAGGCCGGCCATAACATCGGAGAAGCCATACTTTTTGCGGAAGGCGGCTTCTACGGAATCCATGGTGGCGGTGTCGGTAATGCGGGTTGCTGTGAAATCTCCGGGGGGTGTGAGCGAGAGCGCGCCGCTGCGCTCGACGGCGTTGCCCCAGGCGCTGCGGCGGTTGGTGCGGATGTAGAGGGTGCCGCCGCTTTCGGCAATCCAGATGATGGTGGGCTTTGCGCCGGCGGCGGCGGGGGTGACGGTGACGGTTTCCAGATCGGCGTATTGCTCCAGAATCTGCTGATTGGCGCTGGCCTCGGCGCTTTCTGCGCCGCTTTGTGCGGCGGCGGGGGCGGCGAGCAGTATGGATAGAGCCAAGGCAGAGAGGGGGAGTGCGCGTTGCATGGTTTTCTCCTTGTGCGGCGGTCAGCGGGATTTTGCGATGACGGTGTCGGCGTAGTGGTTCAGGGCGTCGAGCTTCTTTTGCAGTGGCATGGTATCGCGCTGGTAGGCGTTGCGGAAGCCTACGATGGCATCGGTTACGCCGCGCTCGGTCAGCCGCTTTATGCCGTCGGGGGTGTAGGCGTCCAGCGAAATTGCGTGCACCTCGAAGGGCTCGGCGCTGCGGCCGTGTTCCCGGCGCAGTTCGCGCAGGCGCGTCAGGCAGTGCTCCAGTTCCTGTTCGCTGCTGCCGGCGCTCATCCAGCCATTGCCCAAACGGGCGGCGCGGCGCAGGGCGGGTTCAGAGTGGCCGCCAATTAGAATAGGGACGGGCTGTGGCGGCACGGGGCAAATTTTCAGCGCCTCAAAATCAAAATGCTCGCCGTGAAACTCGAAGTAATCGCCGCCGCCCAGCCCGCGCAACACCGCAATGGCCTCGTCCATGCGCCGCCCGCGGCCGCGCCAGGGGATTCCCAGCGCGCCAAAATCCTCCGGCCAGGGGGAGAGGCCCACGCCCAGCGCCAGCCGCCCGCCGCACAGGCAGGCCAGAGAGTTGGCCTGCTTTGCCGCCAAAATGGGATGGCGCAGCGGCAGCTTCAGCACAAAGGTGGTGAAGCGCAGCCGCCGGGTAACTGCGCTGAGCGCGGCCGCCAGCACAAAAGGATCCACAAAGGGCGCGCTCTCCAGAAACTCGCGCGCGCCGTCGGGCGTGTAGGGGTAGCGGCTGTTGGAATGCTGCGGATAAAAGATGCTCTCGGGCACGGTGAAGGAATCGAAGCCCGCGCGCTCGGCGGCAACGGCCAGCGCGGCGTATTGGCCCGGGTCGCACATGGATTCGGCAAAGCTGAAGCGCATGGCCGGTTCTCCCTACTCTGCAAGCTCGCTGGCGCGAAACAGCGCGCGCAACTCCACGCCCTCTGCGCGCAACGCCTCTGCGCCGCCGGCTTCGCGGTCCACCACGCACAGCGCGCAAGCTACCCGCGCGCCGCGTTGCCGAAGCTCTTGCGCCGAAAGCACCGCCTGCCCGCCGGAGGTCACCACATCTTCAATCATGCACAGGCGGCGCGCTTCAATTTCGCAGCCTTCGGCCAGGCGCGCGGTGCCGTATGGCTTGGCGCGCTTGCGCACAAACACCGCGGGCCGCCCGGTGTGCTGAGAGAGCAGGACCGCCAGCGGCACGCCGCCCAGCTCCAGCCCGGCCAGCAGCTCTGCTTCGGCCGGCGGCGGCAACAGCGGCGCAAGGTGCCGCGCCACTTCGGCCAGCAGCGCCGGATCGGATTCGAAGCGATACTTGTCGAAGTAGGTATCGCTCACCGCGCCCGAGCGCAGGCGGAAGCGGCCCTTCAGCCGCGCCGCCTTCACCAGGGCGCGCGCCAGTTGCGCCCGCTCCAATGGCTTCTCCCTGTGGGGCTACGAAAGCAGCTCGATCACCTCGTCTTCGCCGGGAAAGCGCCCGGCTTCGCCCTTCGAGAAGATCAGCCTGCCGTCCGCCTCCACATCGAAGACGCCGCCGCCGCCCTTCACAAGCTCGCTGTCCAGTCCCAGCCTGTCCTTGATTGCAGCCGCCAAACTGGCGGCCTGGGGCAGGTAGTTTCAGCGCACGCAGTAGGTAATGGTAATGCGCATGGCGCTCCTCCCTGTGGGTTGCGGCTCAGCGTAGCGCGGCCGCCGCCGGCCGCCCCCCAAGCCCGGCCCCAAGTATGGCACACTGCGGGGGTGGCGTGGCAAGGGGTGGGCGAAATGGATTGGGCGCAGTGGCGCCCGCGCCATGTGTCGTCGCTGGTCTTTATTTTCGACGGCGGGCGCGTGCTGCTGATTCGCAAGAAGCGCGGCCTGGGCGCGGGCAAAATTAACGGCCCCGGCGGCAAGCTGGAAGCCGGCGAAACCCTGGAGCAGTGCGCCGCCCGCGAGGTGCGCGAGGAAGTGGGGCTGCAGGTGGGCGCGCTGCGCCACTGCGGCGAGCTGCGCTTTCAGTTTCAGGACGGCTACGCAATTCTCGTCCATGTGTTCCGCAGCGAAAGCCACACCGGCCGCCTTGTGGAAACCGCCGAGGCCGCGCCCTTTTGGACCGATTGCCAGCGCATTCCCTACGGCGAAATGTGGGAGGACGACCGCCACTGGCTGCCGCTGCTGTTGGCCGGCATTCCCTTTGCGGGCCGCTTCCTGTTCGACGGCGACCGCCTGGTGGATTTCGAGCTTTTGCAGGGCGCTGCCGCAGCGGCGGCGGGCGGGTGTGACACATGAGGTCACACCCCGCCGCGCCGGGGGTAGCCCGCCGGGCGGGGGCGGGGTAGGGTTGCCGCCGTGAAGTCCACAGCGCAGAGCGGCGGCAAGAGCGCGGCGCAGCCCGCAGCGCCCGCGCCGGTAATTCTCTCCTACAAGTTCCCCCTCGCGCCGTGCGCGCACCAGCACGCGGCGCTGCAGCGAATTCTCGACGACCAGCGCGATCTCTACAACGCCGCGCTGGAAGAGCGCATTGGCTCATACGAGTGGGCGAAGCGCCACAGCGCCGCAGAATTCGCGGAGGCCAAGCGCGCTATTCGCAAGACCACCAGCTACTACGGGCAGAGCGTCACAATGAGAGAGATTCGCGCAATGCTCCCTGAGTATGGGGATGTGTCGGCCCTCATTTCGAGGGGCACGCTGCAGCGGCTTGAGAAGGCGTATCAAGCGTTCTTCGAGCGCGTGAAAAAGGGCGGGCCGCCGGGCTTCCCGGAATTCAAACCCGCGCGCTTCTTCAAAACGCTCGAAATCAATCAGAGCGACGGTTTCAGAGTGAAGGGCAACCAGCTTCGCGTGAAAGGCGTGCCCGGCGGTATGCGCATCCGGCTGCACCGCCCGCTGCCCGGCAAGCCGAAGGCTCTGCGGCTCACGCGGGAACTGAATCATGTCGAGGGCAAGGCAAAAGGCAAGCCGAAGGCTTTGCGGCACAAGCGGCAAATGGATCATGTCAAAGGCAAGGCAAAGTGGTGGGTCAGTTTTGCCGTGGAAGTGGAGGGGAAGCCCCGGCCTTCCGGAAAGCCCGCCATTGGCGTGGACGCCGGGGTGAAGGCGCTGGCCGCCTGCTCGGACGGGAAGCGCTACGAGGGAATCCAGGCCGGGCGCGACGGATTGGCGGAGTTGAGCCGCGCCCAGCGCGCATTCCAGCGCCGCCGAAAGGTCGCCAAGCGAAGCGGCAATTGGAATAGCCGGGGCTTCGCGCGCAGCAAAGAGCGTGTCCGCAGGGCGCACAAGCGCGTTGCCAATGTGCGCGACAATCACGGGCACCATGTGGCGAATGCCATTGTGGGGCGCGCCAGTCTGGTTGCGGTCGAGGATTTGAATGTGCGGGGCATGATGGCGAAGGGGGGCGCGCACAAGCGCGGGCTGAACCGGTCTATCGGAGACGCTGCGATGGGCGCTCTGATTGGCAAGCTGCGCTACAAGGCGGATGTGTCCGGGGTGGAGTTTGTGGAAGTGAGCGCCCGCGGCACTTCTCAGGCTTGCAGCGGCTGCGGGGCGGTGGTGAAGAAGGGGCTGGAAGTGCGAGTTCACAATTGCCCCAAGTGCGGCCTCAAACTGGACCGGGATGTGAACGCGGCCCGGAACATTCTGCAGCGGGCGCTGCAGGGAAAGGAGGGCGCAGCACAGTAAAATCGGGCCGATCAGGTCCGTCCGGGCAGGTGCAGGCCCGGGCTGGAACGTGGCTGCTTGAGAGCGCGATTGCCAGCGAATATGCCCGTCCGTTTGCGGAGTTGCGGCGTTTCAGGGGTGCATCCCCGCAAATTGGAAGGGGTGTGCACCCAGCGTCCAAAACCCGAACACCCAGCTTTGGGGGTGCATCCCCGCAAATTGGAAGGGGTGTGCACCCACAGGGTGCTGCGCCGCTTTGAGCGGGCGGGGTGCATCCCCGCAAATTGGAAGGGGTGTGCACCCTCTGAACATCAGCTTCACGGTGGCGTGGTGGGGTGCATCCCCGCAAATTGGAAGGGGTGTGCACCCTCAGAAATTCCAGGGAAAGCTCTTCGGCGGGGGTGCATCCCCGCAAATTGGAAGGGGTGTGCACCCCGGTGGGCTGGGGGGCTTCGGTGCTGCTGGGGGTGCATCCCCGCAAATTGGAAGGGGTGTGCACCTCAGTCCTCTAGGCGCGCGGCGAGAATGCGGGGGTGCATCCCCGCAAATTGGAAGGGGCGTGCCCTTCACCTCAAATCTCCCCCCACGCAATCCAGTGGCGGTCGGAGGCGGGTTGCAGGGAGAGGTGCGGGAGGCTGGCGGCGGTCAGTTGGGCGCGGAGTTCGGGGAGTTCGTAGGCGGCGCGCAGGGAGTTGTGGAAGTCGCGGCGCAGAATTTCGGGGGCGTCGGCGGCGTAGCGGTCGCGCAGTGCGGCGGCTGCGGCTTCGCTCTCTGGGCGCAGCAAATCCATTACAAATATGGGGGTGCCGGGTGCTGCCTGCGCCAGGGCATCCCACAGCGCGGCGGGTTGCGGCAGGTGGTGCAGCAGGCTGTTGCAAATGAGCAGGTCGGCGCGGGGCAGGGCGGGGCGCTCGCCGGTCTCTGCGGCGCGGGGGCGCAGCAGGGCCTGGACAAAGCGCGTGCGGCCGGCCAGCCCCGCGCTGCGAGATTGCCGTTGCGCCCAGGCCAGCATTGCGGGAGAGCCGTCCAGCCCCACCAAAGCCCAGCCGGGGTGCGCGCGCAAAAAGCGCCGGGATACATCGCCGTTGCCGCAGCCCAAATCCAGCGCCACGCCTTTGGCCGCAAGATGGGGGTGCTTTTCGTTCAGCAGCGCAATGAAGCGGTCGTGGGCTTCGGAAAAGTCGGCTTCGGCATAGGCGCGGCACTGGGCCTCGCCGGTCATCAGTTCGGGTTCGGGAACGCGCTGCACCTATTTTGCGCCGGGCGGGTCTGCGGGCGGGGTGGGGTCTTCAAAGCGCAGGCGCACCGGGCGCTCGTCGGGCAGCAGCATCAGCACCGGGCGGCCGTCAAACAGTTCGGGGTAAATGGCCATGGCGTGCAGCGGGGTGTTGGTTTCGTTGCGCAGCACCTGCAGGGGTGGCACATTGCGGCGGCCGGGGCGAAACACCACATCGCCAATGTAGTTGATGCAGCAACTGCGCACCTCAATGGGGTCGTCGGGCTGCGGAAACTTGATTTCGCGCTCTGCGCCTTCGGCCAGCACCAGACGCCGCAGCCGGTAGCGCCCCTCCGATACCTTCAACACCACCGGGCCGGGAGACCAGCCGACTTCGTGAAAGGTGTCGCGATCCACATCGCGCAGCTCAATGCGGTCCACTTTCACCCGCGGCGGCGCGTGAATGCGCGTAATGATCCAGGCGTCCCGCCCGGCGGGCGGCGCGCCCGCGCAGCCCAGCCCGGTTGCGGCCATGGCGGCGGCAAGGCCCAGCCCTGCGGTGGCGCGTGCGAGCATTTTCGCAGCCTAACGCCCCCCGCGCGGCCTGCCACAGCTAGCGCTGCACGACGCGGGTCACTTCGGGGATGGCCTGGCGCAGCCGCGCCTCAATGCCGAAGCGCAGCGTGGCGGTAGAGCTGGGGCAGCCGACGCAAGCGCCCTGCAGCACCACTTCCACTGCGCCGTTGTGGTAGCCGGCAAATTGCACATCGCCGCCGTCCATGGCGATGGCGGGGCGAATCTCGTTTTCCAAAATTTCGCGGATGCGCTGTTCAATTTCGCCCTGCGGGCGGGTGGGGGGCGGCGTGTAGGCCGGCCCCAGCGCGTCTTCGCCGGATTCGATGTGCGCGCGAAGGGCCGCGGCGATGGGCTCTGCCAGCTCGGGCCAGGCGGGGGCAGAGGGAGAATCGCCCTTGGTTACGGTGACGAAGTTTTCGGCGAAGAAGACGCCCGCCACGCCGTCAATGGCGAAGAGCCGCGCGGCCAGCGGCGAGACTTCGGGCGGGGCGGCTTGCTGGAAGTTTGCGCTCTGGCCGGGCGCGGCAATGGGCGCGCCCAGCACCCACTTGACGCTGCGGGGGTTCGGCGTCCGCTCTGCGTGCATTTGCAGCGCGCTGGCGGGTTTGGCCGGGGCGTTTTCGATGTGCAGCGCCATGCGGGGAGCGTAGCAGAGCGCGCGCGCGGGCGGCGGGTTGCGCGGCGGGGGCTACGGGAATGCCTGCGCCTCGAAATCGCGCAATTGGCAGACGGGGAAGCCGGCGGCTTGGGCAATGCGCGATTCTCGCGGGCCGTTGTAGCCCCAGGCGGCCAGCAGGCAGCGCGCGCCCAGGCCGGATACATCCAGCAGGTGGCTCACTTTGTCGTCCACAAAGGTAATTTGCGCGGGGGGGCAGGCGAGGCGCTCTGCAATTTGCGCAATGTGGGCGCGCTTGCTCGGGCCGCTCTCTTTGTCCAGCACGCAATCTTTGGGGAAGAGATCGCTGATGCCGTAGGTTTCGAGCAGCTGGCGCACGGCGCGGCGGTCTTTGGCGGTGGCAATGGCCAGGTGCACTTCGCCGGCGCGGCGGCGCAGCAGTTCGCAGATTCCCGGATAGGCGGGGAGCAGCGCGCGCCAGCCGCTGGGGTCCTGGCGCTCCCACCTGGCGCGCAATTGATAGAGGCGCTTGCGGAAGGCGCGCAGCGCGGCTGGGTCCAGGCCGCGGCGGAAGTGGTCGTAATCGTCCTGGCCGGGCAGCGCGGCGTTGGTGGCAATGGCCAGCAGGCATACGCCGTAATCGTCGGCGCGGTTGCCCAGCGGCAGCAATTCTACAAAGCGCTCCCACAGCGCGGTGTTTTGCTCTGCGCCCTTGGGGAAGGCGCGCTGCGCGGGGGGGCCGAGGCATTCCCGCGCGCTCTGCAGGGCAAGCTGGAATGCCTCGCGGGCGCTGTCGCAAATGACGCCGTCGAAATCGAGGGCGAGGGCGCGGGTGTGGGGAATCAGCCGCCCTCGCGCTGCCGCTGGCGGTCGCCTCCCAGGTTCAGCACTTCCTGCGGGAAGGATTCCACCAGGAACTGCACGACTTCGCGCACCGAGATGATGGTGCGCGGGTGGCGCTCGGCGTCCACCACCGGGATGTTGCGGAAGCCGCCGACGCTCATCATGTTCAGCGCCTCGGCGATGGTCTGGGTGTCTTCCAGACACTCGGGCTGCTGCGTCATCACATCGCCCAGCGCCAGGGTGGCGGGGTTGCGGCCCCCGTCCACAATGCGAAACAGCACATCGCGCTCGGTGAAGATGCCGGTGACGGGCGTGGCGGCGCTGCCATCGCCGGTAACCACCACGGCCCCGCAGTGCTCGCCCTTCATGGCGCGCATGGCGTCGGTGACCGTGTTCATGGGCGAGAGCAGGACGGGCTTGCGCTTGGGCAGGATGGTGACGGGCTCCCGCAACAGGTGCGAATCGAAGCGCCGCCCGCCATCGGCGGGATCGAAGTATGCCTCGTCCTGGTATTCCTCCAGGTCGTTGGCGTAGGGGCGGTCGTCGGGCATCGGGCTCTCCTTTGCCGGGGAGCATACCGCATTTATCGGCGGCTGCGGGGGGCGGGCGTGGTAGAATGGGGGCCTGCGGGCCAGCGCGGGCGCGGGCCGCAGGCGGGAATGGCGGCGGAGGCATTTTGGGCGATTGGGACGGGGCCGGGGGGCAGGGCGCAGATTCGGGCGCGGTGGCGCCGCTGCTGGAGCTGCGCGGGGTGTCGCTGCGCTTCGGCGGCGTGCAGGCGCTGCGCGAGGTGGGCTTTGCGCTGCAGCGGGGGGCGCTGTTTTCGATTATCGGCCCCAACGGCGCGGGCAAGACCTCGCTGCTCAACTGCATTTCGGGGCGCTATCAGCCCAGCGCGGGCAGCGTGCACTTTCAGGGGCGCGAAATCACGCGGCTGCGGCCGCACCAGCGCGCGGCGCGGGGCATCGGGCGCACTTTTCAGAACCTGGCGCTGTTCGGGCATATGACGGTGCTCGACAACATTATGGTGGGGCGCCACCACCTGCTTGCAAAGGGCTTTGCCGCGGGCATGGCCTACTGGTTCGGCGGCGCGCAGCGCGAGGAACTGGCGCACCGCCGCCGCGTCGAGGAGATCATTGATTTTCTGGAGATCGAGTCGATTCGCAGGGAAATGGCGGCGACGCTCCCCTACGGGCTGCGCAAGCGCGTGGAGCTGGCGCGCGCCGTGGCGCTGGAGCCCGCGCTGCTGCTGCTGGACGAGCCGATGGCGGGCATGAACCTGGAAGAGAAGGAGGACATGGCCCGCTACATCGTCGAGTTGAACGAGGAGTGGGGCATTGCGGTGCTGATGATTGAGCACGATATGGGCGTGGTGATGGATATTTCGCAGCGGGTGGTGGTGCTGGACTTCGGGCGCAAAATTGCCGAGGGCGCGCCCGCCGAAATTATGGCCGACCCGGCGGTGCGCGCGGCGTATCTGGGCGAAGACGGGGCGGCGGCATGAGCGCGGCGGTGCAAGGCGAGCGGCTCGATACTTTTCCCCGGCTGCTGGCGCGCAACGCCCGGCAGCACGGGGCGGAGATTGCCTACCGCGAAAAGCGCCTGGGCATTTGGCATCAGACCAGTTGGGCCGAATACCAGGCGCGGGTCGAGGGCATTGCGCTGGGGCTGCACTCGCTGGGCGTGCAGCGCGGCGACGCCGTGGCGCTGATTGGAGACAATCGGCCGGATTGGCTCTGCGGCGAAGTCGCCGCCCACGCGCTGGGCGCCATGAGTCTCGGCATTTACCGCGACGCGCTGCACGACGAGGTGGCCTATCTGCTCGACCACGCCGCCGCCCCCGTGGTGCTGGCCGAAGACGAGGAGCAGGTGGACAAGCTGCTGGAGCTCGGCGCACGCGCAAATTCGCTGCGGCACATTGTTTACAGCGATCCGCGCGGCATGGGCAAGTATTGCGACCAGCGGCTGCTCTCCATGGAAGAATTGCTGCGCCTGGGCGAGGCGCAGCGGCGCAACGATGCGGGCGCTTATGCGCGTATGCTGGATTCGGGATCGGGCGAAGAGGTGGCGATTCTCTGCACCACTTCGGGCACCACTTCGCACCCGAAGCTCGCCATGCTGCAATCGGGGCGCTTCATCGAGCACTGCGCCGCCTATCTGCGCTACGACCCGCGCGGCGCGGGCGACGAGTATGTCTCGATGCAGCCGCTGCCATGGATTATTGAGCAGGTCTATGCGGTGTGCCTGCCGCTGCTCTGCCGCATGCGCGTGAACTTCGCCGAGGAACCCGAGACGGCCATGCACGATATGCGCGAGCTCGGCCCCACCTTGTTGCTGCTCGCGCCCCGCGCCTGGGAGCAGCTCGCCGCGCAGGTGCGCGCGCGCATGATGGACGCCTCGCGGCTGAAGCAGTGGATCTTTGAGCTTGGGCTGCGCCTCGGCATGCGGACGATTGTGCAGGGGCGCGTTTCGCGCGCGGCGCACTGGCTGTTGTTTCGCGCGCTGAAGGATCGGCTGGGGCTTTCGCGGCTGGCTTCGGCCACCACCGGCGGCGCGCCGCTCGGCCCCGAGACTTTTCGCTTCTTTCTGGCCATGGGCGTGCCGCTGCGGCAGCTCTACGGGCAGACCGAATTGATCGGCCCCTACACGCTGCACCCTCCCGGCGAGGTGGATTTTGACAGCGTGGGCGTGGCCTTCGAGGGCGTGGAGGTGCAGATTCGCAACCCCGACGAGCAGGGCGTCGGCGAAATTGCCGCGCGCAGCCGCAACCGCTTTGCCGGCTACTACAAGAACGAGTCCGCCACGCGGGAGACGCTGGACGGCGAGTGGATGCTCACCGGCGACGCCGGCTACTTCAAGCCGCAGAACGGGCACCTGGTGGTGATAGACCGCGTCAAGGATCTGGCCGAGACCAGCGGCGGCGTCCGCTTCTCGCCGCAGTTCATTGAGAACAAGCTGAAGTTCTGCCCCTACATTGCCGAGGCCGTGGTGCTGGGAGACGGGCGGCCGGAAATCGCCGCGCTGATTTGCATTCGCTTTTCCATTATGTCGAAATGGGCGGAGAAGAAGCGCATTGCCTTCACCACCTACAGCGATCTCGCCGCCCGCCCGGAGATCTGCGAGATCATTTGCCGCGAGGTTGCGGCGGTGAACGAGACGCTGCCCCCCGCCCAGCGCATCGGCAGGTTTCTGCTGCTCTACAAGGAGCTCGACGCCGACGACGGCGAATTGACGCGCACGCGCAAGGTTCGGCGCGGCAAGATCAACGAGAAGTATGACGATATCATTGACGCGCTCTACAGCGGCGCGCAGACTGTCGCCGTGGATACCGAAATCGCCTTCCAGGACGGCAGCACCCAGCGCATCCGCACCCGGCTGCAGGTGGTGGAAATGCAGCCGGCGCGACCGGCGCAGGAGGGAGCACCCGCATGAACACCGGCCTGTTGCTGCAACTCGTCATCAACGGCGTCATTGTGGGAACGCTCTACGGCGTCGTCGCCATGTGCTTCGTGCTCATTTACAAGGCGTCGCAGATCGTCAACTTCGCCCAGGGCGAGTTTCTGCTGATCGGCGCATGGGTGTGCTGGTGGCTGCTCTCCGGGCTGCAGCTTCCCTTTGCCGCGGCTTTTCTGCTGACGCTTCTTTTCATGGGAATTTTCGGCGTCCTGCTGCAGGTCGTTGTGCTGCGGCCGATGATCGGCGAGCCGATTATTTCCGTCATTATGGTCACCATCGGGCTCTCGATTTTCTTTCAGGCCGCGGCCAAGTGGCTGTTCGGCGTTTTTGTGCAGCCCTTTCCGCCCATTTTCCAAACCGCCTCGGTGTCGCTGCTGGGCATGCAGGTGCAGTCCATTTATCTGCTGGGCATGGCTATTGCGCTGTTGGTGATGATCGCCTTTGCCTGCTTTTTCAAGATGTCGCGCACCGGCCTTGCCATGCGCGCCACCGCTTTTGACCAGCAGGTGGCGCAGTCGCTGGGCATCTCTGTGAAGCGAATGTTCGCCATTTCCTGGGCCATCTCGGCCATGGTGTCGGCGGTGGCCGGCGTGGTGGTGGGCGTGGTGAACGGCGTTTCGGCGGAACTCAGCTTTTTCGGCATCAAGGTGTTTCCGGCGGTAATTCTGGGCGGGCTGGATTCCATCGTCGGCGCGGTGCTCGGCGGGCTGATCGTCGGCGTGCTGGAGAATCTGGCCGAGTTCGCCGATGGGCAGTGGCTGCACATCGGCGGCCTGTTCAACATTGCGCCCTTTTATGTGCTGGTGCTGATTTTGATGATCCGCCCCTACGGGCTCTTCGGCACCGAAGACATTGAGCGGGTGTGAGGCGATGCGGCCTTCCGGACAATTCAAGACCAGCTACCGCGCCGATATGCGCCTGTTCGATACCCCGGCCTCCCGGGGCTTTTGCATTGCCGGTCTGCTGCTGCTCGCCGCCGCGCCGCTTCTGGCCGGCGATTACCTGCTCAACCTGCTCATCCAAATCGGCTATCTCGGCATCGCCGCGCTGGGGCTGAACATTCTGGTGGGCTTTTCCGGACAGATCAGCCTGGGGCAGAGCGCATTTTTCGGCTTCGGCGCTTTTGCCTCGGCCTGGCTCAACAACGAACTCGGCGTGCCGGTGGCGCTCAGCATTCCGCTGGCGGGGCTGTGGACCACGGCGGCGGGGCTGCTCTTCGGCGTGCCGGCGGCGCGCGTAAAGGGCCTCTACCTCGCCATTGCCACGCTGGCCTCGCAGTTCATTCTGCAGGATTTCTTTGCGCGCGCCGAGTGGTTCTCCGGCGGCTCCCACGGCGCGCAGGCGCAGCCCTTTTCGCTCTTCGGCTTCGCCTTCGACAGCGACCGCAGCTACTTCTACATCGTGCTGCTCTGGCTGATGCTCGCCGTCACCGCCGCCGCGAATCTCATGCGCAGCCGGGATGGCCGCGCCCTGGTGGCGCTGCGCGACCATTATCTCGGGGCCGAAATGATGGGCGTGAATCTCACGAAATACCGCATTCTCGCCTTTGGCATCGCCGCCTTTTACGCGGGCATTGGCGGCGCGCTCTACGGGCACTACCTGGGCTATGTCTCCGCCGAGGGCTTCACCATTCTGCACTCGGTGCAGTTTCTCGGCATGATCATCATCGGCGGTTTGGCCTCGGTAATGGGCTCGCTGCTCGGCGCGGCCTTCATGGTGCTGTTGCCCGAATTCATGGGGGCGCTGGTGTCTGGCCTCGCGGCGCTGCCCGGTGGCGCGCCGCCCTGGCTCGCCGCCGGGTTGCCCTATCTGCGCGAAATGGCCATTGGCCTGGCCATTGTGCTGTTTTTGATCTTCGAGCCGGACGGCCTGGCGCACCGCTGGCGCCGCATCCGCGCTTGGTGGAAACTCTACCCGTTCTCCTATTGAGGCGAATTCGGCGAATCCGAAAAAGGAGGTGAAGCGATGAATCGCATCATGGCGCTGGCCGCCGCGCTCGTTTGGCTTGCCGCGTCTGGCTGTTCGGAACAGAGCGAACCCGGCAATCAGAACGGAATCCCCGTCGGCAATCTGGTGGATTTCACCGGCCGCACCTCGCTGGTGGGCAAGGAATACGGCGAGGGCAAGGTGGATGCGGTGGAATGGATCAACGCCAATGGCGGCGTGAACGGCAAGCGCATTGACTTCCGCACCGAGGATTACTCCTACGATGTGTCGCGGGCGCTTGCGGTCTACAAGCGCTGGAAGCCGCAGGTGGTCGCCATCCAGGGCTGGGGCACCGGCGACACCGAAGCGCTGGTGGACTTCGTCGCCCGCGACCGCATTCCCTATTTTTCGGCCTCTTACGCCGCGCACCTGACCGATCCCGAAGGGCGCGGGCCGCGCACGAAGAAAGCGGCGCCTTACAATTTTCCCATGGGGCCGTCCTATTCCGATTCGCTGCGCGCGCTGTTGCAGTGGGCCGCCGCAGATTGGCGGGAGCGCGGCGGCGGGCGCGCACCGCGCTATGTGCACATGGGCGACAACCATCCCTATCCCGATGCGCCGAAGGCCGCCGGTGAAGCCTATGCGCGGGAGCTCGGCTTCGAGGTGTTGCCCGCCATCGGCTACACCCTCACCCCCGGCGATTTCAAGGCGCAGTGTCTTTCGCTGCGGGAGAGCGGCGCAGATTACGCATTTCTGGCCAACACTTCGGGTTCCAATATTTCGCTGCTCAAGTCCTGCCACACGGTGGGGGTGCCGGTTCAATTTCTGGCCAACATTTGGGGCTTCGACGAGTATGTGATGCAGGCGGCGGGAGAGGCCGCCGACGGCGTGGTCTTCGTGCTGGGTTCGGCGCGCTGGGGAGAAGAGGTGCCCGGCATGGCGCTGGTGCGCGAAATCGCCTCGCACTCGAAGAGCCGCCCGGCGGATGACTACCGCGCGGTGCATTATATGCGCGGCATTTGCTCGGTCTTCTTCATGCGCGACGCCATGATCTGGGCCGATGGGAACGGCGGCCTGAACGGCCCGAACATCAAGCGCGCCATGTATCGGGAGGAAACCTGGTCGCCCAAGGGTCTCGAGGCGGTGTGCGGCGAAGGCTCCTGGTCCACTGCAGATCACCGGGGCTTCAGCCGGGTGCAGGTGTATCGCGGCTTTGTGAAGGGCGCGCCCGGCGCGAACATTGGCGCATCCATCGCGCGCGGCGCCATTGGCGTGCGGAAGATTCTGGATGTGGAAATTGAGCGCCGCGCCGAGTGGCTCGGCTGGTGACGGCCGCCGCGCCGCTGCTCTCCGTCAACAACCTGGAGGTCGCCTACGACGAGGTGATCCTGGTGTTGCGGGGGCTTTCTCTGGCCGTGCCCGATGGCGCCATTGTCGCGCTGCTCGGCGCAAACGGCGCGGGCAAGTCCACCGCGCTCAAGGCCATTGGCGGATTGCTGAAGAGCGAAGACGGCGAGATTACGCGGGGCGAGGTGTGGTTCGGCGGCGCGCGCATTGACCGCGCGGAGCCGGACGAGATTGTGCGCCGCGGCGTGCTGCAGGTGATGGAGGGGCGGCGCATCGTCGCCGATATGACGGCCGTGGAGAATCTGCGCCTCGGCGCTTATGCCCGCGGCGGCCGCGATTTGCGCGAGCGCATCGAGCTGGTGTTCCACTATTTTCCGCGCCTGAAAGAGCGCAGCGGTCTGGCCGGTTATCTCTCCGGCGGCGAGCAGCAAATGCTCGCCATTGGCAGGGCGCTGATGGCGCGCCCGCGCCTGATTTTGATGGACGAGCCCTCCATGGGCCTTTCGCCTTTGCTGGTGCAGGAGGTCTTCGAGATTGTGCGCAAGATCAACCGCGAGCAGCGCATTACCGTGCTGCTCGTCGAGCAGAATGCCAAGCTGGCGCTGGCGGCGGCCAGCTACGCCTACATTATGGAGCAGGGCAAGGTGGTGCTGGACGGCAGCAGCGAAGAGCTCGCCGGCAACGAGGATGTGAAGGAGTTTTACCTGGGCGGCGGCGAGCGCCGCTCTTTCAAGAATCTGAAATCCTACAAGCGCCGCAAGCGCTGGCTCTGAAAGGCTGCAATGCCGCAACGCGACGATTGCCCCTACGACGATCTCGAAACCCGCGATCCCGAACAGCGCGAGCGCGAATCTCTCGCGGCGCTGCGCGAACAGGTCGCCCGCGCCAAGGCGCAAGCGCCGGGCTGGGCGCGCATTCTCGAAGCCGTCGAGCCGGATGCGATTCGCAGCCGCGCCGATCTCGCGCAGCTCCCCGTTACCCGCAAGGGCGCGCTCATCGGTTTGCAGCGGGAATCGCCGCCCTTCGGCGGGCTGCTCGCCGTGGCGCCCGGCGCGCTGGCGCGGCTCTACTCCTCGCCCGGCCCCATCTTCGATCCGGAACCGCGCGGCGCAGATGTGTGGCGCATGGCCCGCGCCCTGCACGCCGCCGGCTTCCGGGCGGGCGATATCGTCCACAACAGTTTCAGCTACCACCTGACCCCCGGCGGCATGATGATGGACAGCGGCGCGCGCGCTCTCGGCTGCGCGGTCCTTCCGGCGGGCACCGGCAACACTGCGCAGCAGCTCGAAGCCGCCCGCGCCGCCGGCGCACAGGGCTACACGGGCACGCCCTCTTTTCTGAAGACGCTGCTGGAGCGCGGCCGGGAGGACGCCGCTGGCGGCCCCGGCTTTGAGCGCGCGCTGGTAAGTGGCGAGGCGTTGCCGCCCTCGCTGCGCGCCGCGCTGGCAGAGTTCGGCGTGTCGGTGCTGCAGTGCTACGGCACCGCCGATTTGGGGCTGGTGGCCTACGAATCCCCCGCCGCCGAGGGCCTGATCTGCGACGAGGGCCTGCTGCTCGAAATCGTCCGCCCAGGCAGCGACGCCCCTGCGCCGGAGGGCGAGGTGGGCGAAGTGGTGGCGACCCTGCTGGCGGGCGATTACCCGCTGATTCGCTTCGGCACCGGCGATCTTTCCGCCGTGCTGCCGGGGGCGAGTCCATGCGGGCGCAGCAATATGCGGTTGCGCGGCTGGCTGGGCCGGGCCGACCAGGCCACCAAAGTGCGCGGTATGTTCGTGCGTCCCGAGCAGATTGCCGAGTTGCTGCGCCGCCACCCCGAGGTGGCGCGGGCACGGCTGGTGGTGTCGCAGAGCGGCGGGCGCGACGCCATGACTCTGGCCTGCGAGTCCGCCACCCGCCCCGCCGGACTGGAGGCCGCCCTGGCGCAGAGTCTGCAGGCCGTGACCAAGCTCCGGGGCGAAGTCGTTTTGCACGCCCCCGGCGCGCTGCCCAACGACGGCAAGGTAATTGAAGACGCCCGCAGCTACGACTGATTTGCCAAACAGCGGAAAGCTGGAAAGGAGAACGGCGTGGGAGAAGAGGCGGTGAAACTGGATTTGTTTGCGCCGAGCGACGAGCACACCATGCTGGCGGAGACTCTGCGCGCTTTTGTCGAGCAAGAGGTGGAGCCGCAAGCAGCCGCGCACGACCGGGAGGAGCGCTTCAATCTGCAGCTTTTCCGGCGCGCGGGCGAGCTGGGGCTGCTCGGCGTGACCGTGCCCGAGCGATTCGGGGGCGCGGGACTCGATGCCGTGGCGGCGGTGCAGCTCTATGAGGCGCTTTCCACTTCCGATCCCGGCTTTGGTTTGGCGGTGCTGGCGCACTCGGTGCTCTTTGCCCACAACCTCGCCATTAACGGCGGCGAAGAGCAGTGCCGGCGTTTTCTCCCGGATGTGGTTTCGGGCCGGTTGCTGGCCGGCATGTGCATGACCGAGCCGGATGCCGGAACGGATGTGCTGGCCATGCGCACCCGCGCCGAGAAAAGCGGCGCGGACTGGGTGCTGAACGGCGTCAAGACTTTCATCACCAATGGCTGCGTGGATTCCAAAACTCTGGGCGATGTGTTCATTGTGTATGCGAAAACGGGCGAGCGGACCCTGAGCGCCTTTTTGGTGGAGAAGGGCGCGCCGGGCTTCCGGCTGGGGCAAAAGTGGACCGGCAAGCTCGGCATGCGCGCTTCCGGCACGGCAGAGCTGGTGTTGGACGGCGTGCGGCTTCCGCCGCAGAACCTGATGGGCGCAGAGGGCGAGGGAATCCGGCACATGATGCGCAATCTGGAGATCGAGCGGCTGACTCTCGCCGCCCAGGGAATCGGCATTGCGCAGCGCGCGCTGCGCGTGATGATTGAGCACGCGAATCAGCGCAAGAGCTTCGGGCGGCCGCTGCGGGACTTCGGGCAAATTCAGCGCCACATTGCCGAGAGCTTCGCCGAATATCGCGCGGCCCGGGCCTTTGTGTATGACACGGCGCGGCGGCACTCTTTTACCCAGGGCGGTCAGCGGGTGGATGCAGACGCCACCAAGCTGCTGGCTTCCCAGGTTGCCAAGCGCGTGGCCGATGCCGCCATCCAGGTGCTCGGCGGCGCGGGCTACATGGGAGAGAATGTCGTGGAGCGGCTCTGGCGCGACGCCAAGTTGCTGGAGCTGGGCGGGGGAACCCTGGAAGCGCACCACAAGAACATCACCAAAGATCTGGGGCGGGATCTTTCGCTGCTGGCCTGATCAGCGCGGCGGGCGGCGCAGAATTTGCGGCGGGGTGGGGCCGAGCAGGGCTTCCAGCCGGGCCAGCAGGGCGTGCACATCGGGGTGCAGCTCTTCCGGGCGCATGGCCCGGGCAATGCGGCCCAGCGGCAGGGGGCGGCCGAGGGCCCGGGCGAGGGGGCCGTTGCCCGAGAGCAGGTGCTTGGCGGCGGCGTCGCGCAGGGCGCTCTCATCGTCCCCCGCGGGCAGGCTGGCGCGCAGCAGCCGCTCGAAGCGCTGTCCGCCCGGCGCGCGCCCCAGCCCGCGCCGGATCGCCCCGGCCACCAGCAGGTAGCTCTCAATGTGGCGGCGGCTCCAGATGAAGAGCTCGAGCCCCTCCCCGGCGGCGCTCTCCACGGCCTCCGGCGCGCCGTCGTCGCGGTCGAGAATGCAGATTCCCGCCGCGCCGGGGTGAGAGGCGCGCAGCCGCGCCAAGTGGGCGCGGGCACGGGCCGGGCGCTTGCCGCCCAGAATGACGGCGGCGTCCCGCACGGCCCGCGCCAGGCCGGGCGAACCCCGCCGCGCCCAGCCCGCCAGGATGTCGCGATCCCGCGCCCCCTCCACAAAAACCACGGCGGGAGGCCCCGGAGAGCGCCCGGCGCTCCCCCGGGGGGCTGCGGCCTTCCGGGGGCGGCCTGGGCGCTCCTGCGCCGCGCTGCGCCTGCTGCCGTGCACCTGCTCCCCCATCCTTGCTTGCAAAGAGCGCGATGGGATTTAGAATAGCTTTTTGCGCCACTGCGGGCGGACGGCCCGGGACGCGTGAGAGCGGGACGCGCGGGGAGGCGGGATGAGCGAAGTGAGTGAGAGCGCGCTGGCTTGGGGACTGCCGTTGCTGGCGGCGTTTTTGGCATCGCTGCCGCTGCTGTGGCTCTTCCGCTGCCGCTACCGCAGGGAGAAGCTGCGGCTCTGGTGGCTGGTGCTGCGCTGCTACTGCCCGCCGTGGTTCGGCATGGTGCGGCGGCTGGCGCGGCAAGAGCTGCGCCCCAGAGAGCTGGCGCCGGGCGAGCACTGGAGCGAATCCGAGCTGCGCATTTGCGAGAAGTTTTCCGATCTGCGCCGCAGCAGCGGCGTTTTGAATCCGCAGCACTACAACAACGCGCGCAGCTATCTGCGCAAGGTCGGCGAGGCCGGGCGCAGCGAAATGGGCTGGCGCTGGCTCTGCATCGTGCTGCTGTTCTTCGCCGAAGCGACGATTATGGCCAAGGTGATATCGGGCTACACGCTGCCCGGCGCCAGCGAGGCGGTGCAGTGGAACGCCGCCCTGTTGATCGGCGGCCTGCTGACGCTGGTGCTGCTCATTCTCACCCATTTGTCCGGGCGCGAGCTGCACCTGCGCGGCTTGGTGAAGCTGGCGCGCAAAGAGTGGCGGGAGCGCAATCACCGCGATGATTCCATCCGCCCGCGGGATATGCGCTACATCGAGATAGACGAGGACAGCTACGACGACGGGCACGCCATCTACCACCAAATGGCGCGCCGCCTGGAGGGCAATTCGAAGTTCACGCCGGGCATTGCCTGGCGGACGATTTTCTGCGCCGTCTTCATTTTGATCGTCACCGGCGCGGGCTACACGATTCGCCTTGCCACCTACGAGCAGGAGCGCCGGGACTACGAGCAGTTGCGACTGGCCGATGCGCGGGAGGCCGTGGGCGGGCTGATTGAGGATTCGCCGGACGCGCCGCTCGCCGCTGCGCCGCTGGCCGCGCCGGATCCTCTGGCCGCGGCGCCGGCGCAGCCGCCGGATATCTGGGCGCACCGCGTTACCTACGGAGTGCTGGGCGTGCTGTTTCTCGCCCTGCAGTGGATTGCCATTTGGATGGCCCGGCGTTACGGCTTCTCGGGGATTCGCTCGGCGGCGGCGGCGAGCATTACCCGCCGCTTCACCACCATGGACGATTACCGGAGCTGGGTGCAAACGCACAAGGCGCATGTCGAGCGCCGGGCCGCGGGCGCTCTCGACAAACTGCAGGATTTGCAGCAGCGGCGCGAGATTCGCGAAGGCGTCGGCCAGGACAGCGGGGGGTGGCTGGCGCCCCGGTCGCAGCGCAACTTCTCCCGCTACATCGAGTTGCTGGAACCGGCGCCCGCGCAACCGGCCGCCGCCGCGCAGCCGGCCGCGGCCCGGTTCACGGTGGTGGAATCGGCGCGCACGGGCAGCGGGGGAGGCGCGGAGTGAAGCGCAGCGCGCTCTGGCGCGCAGCGCTGCTTTGGATCGCACTGGCGCCCTGGGCGGACCCGGCGCAGGCCCTGAAGATTGGCAGTTGCTACGAGCGCCACCTGCCGAAGATTCCAGCCCCCGCGCCTTCCCGCGAGCTCTACATTTTTGTGGACCAAACTCTGGATTTCTCCGAGTCGCTGCGGGGGCACGCAGACCGGCGCATCTTCGGCTCGCTGCGCGAGGCGGACCGCGTGTTGCTGATTCCCTTTTCGGCTTTTGCGGCGGGCCGCTATCCGCGCATTGAATTCGAGGGAGCCATTGAGCGCGACCTGAGCCCGGCCGAGCGCTTCCCCATTCCCAAGCGCGATTTGCGCCGCTTCGATGCCTGCCGCCAGCGTCAGCGCAGTCTGGTGCATCAGAAGCTGAAGGAGGCGCTGCACAAAACCTTCGAGGCCAGCAACCCCGCGCTGCCAAAAACCGATTTGATCTCCACCGTGGGCTGGTTGAATCTCCGGCGGGTGTCGAAGCTGTCGAAGGGCGGGGAGCGCAGCCTGCTCTTCATCTCCGATATGCTCGAGAATTCCAATCTGCTGAGTTTTTATCCGCCCGCAAAACTGCAGGGCCTTGCACCCGAGGCGGCGGTTGCGAAGCTGCGGGAAGCGGGAGAGACCTCCAGTTTGGAGGGCAGTTGCATTTATGTAATCGGCGCGGCCTATTCGCTCGTCGAGGGCTATGTGACCGCCGCCCAGCTGCGCAATCTGGAGCGCTTCTGGGAGCTGTTCTTCGCCGCCTCCAACGCCAGGCTCGTGGAGTTCGGCCGCCCGGAGCTGGGCGCTTCCATCGGTGGCTGTCCGGGCTGAGCCCCCCTCAGTCTGCGCCGGCTTCCCCGCCGGCTTCCCCGGCGGGATCGGCGAAGCCGCGCGCCGCCAGCTGGCGGCGCAGCTCGCTGCCGGGGGCGAGCACTTCGCGCAGCGCGCGCAGGGCGGGGCGCTCCCAGCGCGCTGCGGGGACGGCGAAATCGTAGTGCTCGGCGCGCAGCGGGCGAAAGCGCAGGCCCTTTTCCCGCGCCACGGTTTCAATGGTGACGCCCCAGTCGGCGCGGCCCTGCGCCACCGCCGCCGCCACGGCGTAGTGCGAGCGCGGCTCGTAGCCGTAGCCGGGCGGGCGGCGTCCACCCAGCAGTTCGTCTATCAGCACGCGGGTGCCGGCGCCGCGGTTGCGGCTCACCATGCGCAGCGCGGGATCGGCCACCAGCGCCTCGGTGTCGCGGCGCTCGTCCGGGCGCGTAATGACGCCCTGCATGCGCGTGTAGCCGCGCAGCAGCCGCAGCCCCGCACCCAAAAACGGCGCGTTGTAGCGCCCGCTTTCGGGGTCGAGCAGGTGAATCGGCGCGGCGTCGCACTCGCCGCGCTGTGCCGCGGCCAAACCGCCCCGGCTGCCGACGGCCAGCACCTTCACCGGGAAGCCCCGGCGCGCCAGAGCGCCTGCGATCATGTCGAGTCCGGCGCAGTGGCTGCCGGCGATCAGCAAATCGGCGGCCTCAATGCCGCTGCCGAGCAGCGTCACCTCTACCGCCGCGCCCTCCTCGGCAATTTCGGTGTTGCGCGGCAGGCGCACGAATCCGTCGGCGCGGCTGAAGGCGGTGACCGAGCCGCTGCCCTTGCCCATGGGCCAGGCGTTGAGTTCGCCTGCGCCGTCTTCGCCCAGCCCCACCAGCAGGTATTCGAGCCGCCCGCGCTCGGAGCGGGTGTGCATCGCCAGGCGCGCGCTGCGCGTTTCGCGCCGCTGTGGCGGCAGGCCCGCCATGTCGCGCAGCAGCGGCGCCACAAATTCGTGGAAGGTGAAGACCGCCGAAGTGGGAAAGCCCGGCAAAATAACCACCGGCTTGCGGCCCGCCGCCGCCAGGCAAATGGGCTTGCCGGGCTTGAGCGCCACGCCGTGCACGATGATGCCCGGCTCCAGCTCTGCCACCACCCGGGCGTTCAGATCGCCTTCGCCCTTTGAGGTGCCGCCCGAGAGCAGCACCAGATCTGCGCCGCGCAGTGCGGCGTGCAGCGCGCCGCGCAGTGCGGATTCGTCGTCGGGCTGCGCGCCGAGAAAATGCGGCGTGCAGCCGAGCTCGCGCACCGCATCGGCGAGAATGCGGCCGTTGCTGTCATAGACCTGCCCCGGACGCAGCGGCGTCCCCGGCTGCACAATCTCGTCGCCGGTGGAGAGCACCGCCACCACCGGGCGCTGCACCACGGGCGCTTGCGCGCAACCGATTGCCGCCAGCACCCCCGTTTCCCGGGAGCTGAGCCGGGTGCCGGCAAAGAGCGCGGTTTCGCCCTGTCCCATATCGGTGCCCGCGTGAGAGATTGCGCCCCCCGGCGCCACCGCGCGGCGCAGCGCAACCCAGCGCTGTCCATCGCGCTCCACCAGATCGGTGTGCTCGACGGGCGCCACGGCATCCGCGCCCCGGGGCAACATACCGCCGGTGGCAATGCCCATGGCGAAGCCCGGCGCGAGCTCGCTGCGGGGCTGCGCGCCGGTGGGAATGGAATCTGCGGCGAGCTGCAGCAGCGCGGGCGCTTCCTCGCTGGCTCCGAAGCTGTCGGCGGCGCGCAGCGCGAAGCCGTCCATGTTGGCGCGGTCGAAGGCCGGCACATCCACTGCGGCGCGGACATCCCGGGCCAGCACCCGGCCCAGCGCTGCATCCAGCGCCACTTCTTCGCTGCCCGGCGGCGCGCAATCCACGGCGGCGCGCCAGCGGCGCTCCGCCTCGTCGCGGTCCAGCACATTGAGAAACTGCTGCTGCTTCACGCCGCATCCCCTTGCGCTTCGCACTCGTCGTAGAGCAGCACCTCGACTTCCTCGCCCTCGGGAATGCCCTCGCGGTCGCGCGGCACAATTACCGCGCCGGCCGCCCGCACCGTGGAAGAAAGGATGGAAGCGCCCGAAGTCGCCAGCGGCAGCACGCGCCCGTTTTCCAGAGCCACGCGCACATAATCCACGCGGCCAATTTGCGAGGCGATTTTGCGCGCCAGCGCCGCCCTGCGGCGGCGGTGCGGCCAACTGCGCGGGCGTCCGCCGAGTTTGCGCAGTGCCGGGCCGGCGAAAAACTCGTAGGCGCACAGGCAGCTCACCGGGTTGCCGGGCAGCAGAAAGGCGAGCGCGCCTGCGATTTCGCCGACCCCCGCCGGGCTGGAGGGGCGCATGGCGACGCCGTGGAAGTGCAGCGCGCCGAGCTCGGCCACCAGGCGCGGCGCGAAATCCTCTTTGCCCACCGAGCTGCCGCCGGAGATCAGCAGCAGATCGGCGTCCGCTTCGCAGAGCGCGGCGCGAATGCGCTCTTCGCAATCGGGCAGAATTTCGCCGCGCAGCAATTCGCCGCCGTCGCGGGCGACCAGGCCCGCCAGCACCACGGAGTTGCTGTCCACAATGCGCGCGCCGCCGGGGCGGCTGCCGGGGGGCAACAATTCGTCGCCGGTGGTAATGAGGCGCACGCGCGGGCGGCGGTGGCAGGGCGCGTGCGCCGCGCCAATGGCGGCCAGCAGCCCGGCGTCTTGCGGGCGCAGCCGCCGTCCCGCGCGCAGCGGAACCTCGCCGCGGCGAATGTCCTCGCCCCGCGCGCCGGCGTGGCTGCGCGGCGCCACCGGCTCGCGCACAGCTACGGCGTCCCCCGATTCGGCGCAGGTTTCCGCCGGCGCCACCGCGTCTGCGCCCTCGGGCAGCGGCGCGCCGGTCATAATGCGCACGGCCTCGCCCGCATTCACGCGGCCGGCAAAGGGCCGCCCCGGCAGCGCTTCGCCGAGCAGCCGCAGCGCGATGGGATCCTGCGGCGCTGCGCCGAAGCTGTCCTCGCCGCGCAGCGCGTAGCCGTCCATGGCCGCCCGCGCAAAGCCCGGCACATCCACTTCGGCGCGAATGTCCCGGGCCAGCACGCGGCCCGCGCATTCGAAGAGCGGAACCGGCTCGGCGGGCAGCGGCGCAGTGCGCCCGGCCAGAAAGCGCTGCACCTCCGCCACATCCGCCCGCTCGGCGAAGCCCTTCATGCGCACATCGCGGGGCATCGGCCCTCCGCCCCCGAATTTTCGCGCCGCTTTTCTGGCGCGCGGAGCCTGCGGCAGATCAGCCCGCGGCCTTGGTCGTGAACAGATCCTCCCGCGCGGGCAGCCGCTGGTAGGTCTGCGCGATCACATCCGCCGGCACATCGAAGATCTGCTTGGCGCCCTCGGCGCCAATGGCGTCCTGCTGCATGCAGTCGGCCAGCACATCGTCGTCCTGCGTGAAGCCGGCGCGGCGGTTGAACTCCCATTCGTCCACCATGCACTGCCAACCCTGGTCGTGCAACTGCTCGCGGCTGACCTCTTCGCCGTAGAGCGCGCCGTAGAAGTCGCGGATATCGTCCAGCGTGGGCTGCAGGAACTGGCAGAAGCCCGAGGCGTCGTTCACGCAGTTGACGATTTGGATCTTCTGGCTCTCCCACACGAAATCCCCAGGCGCGAGCCCCGGGTTGATGATGAGCCCCGCCGTGTGGTCTGCGCCCATGGCGCTGGTGCAGTAGGTGATGCCCGTGGCCTTGAGGGGCCGCGGATCCCAGGCCGGAATGGCCTGCCCCTTGGCGTGGGGCACCCGCGCGTGACCGGTGAGCTTGCCGACGGCCACCGCGCCGTTGCCCACCGCGCGGCCCTGCGCGCCGCCCTCGGGCAGCTTTTCCAGAAGCTGCTTCATGGCCTCCACATCGCCCCACTGCATCTGCCCCGCGTCCATCAGCACGGCCAGCGCGGCGCCGGTTTCGATGGTGTCCAGGCCGAGCTCGTCGCAGAGGCGGTCCAGGTCGGCCACATCCTCCCAGCTTTGCACCGCGCAGTTGGCGCCGAGCACGGTGAGGGTCTCGAATTCCAGCGCGCTGGTCTTGTAGTTGCCCTCGGCGTCGTTCACCACATTCGAGCAGCGGACGATGCAGCCGGTCATGCAGTTGTGCATGCCGCCGCCGCGTTCCTCGAAGCTCTCGACAATGCGCGCGCCGTCGAGGGATTCGGCATCGGGCGATTGCCCTTCGACGCGGTTCTTGTAGACGAAGGTGTGCAGCATATTCGCCACCGGCACCACCGAACTGGTGCCGAACTTGAACATCTGCTCGCCCGCCTGGTAATCCTTCGTGTAGGTCTTGCACAGCGCGCCGAACTTCTTGCGGTCGGCCGGACGCCGCACCGAGGCGCGGCCCGGATCCACCATCACGAACTTGAGGCCCTTGGCGCCCATGACCGCGCCGAGGCCGCCGCGCGCGGCGTGGCGCGCCGGGTAGCGGTTGTCCTGGTCGGTGCAGGCCACCGAGGCCCCGGCGAGCTGCATTTCGCCAGCCGGCCCGCAGGTGATGAACGAGGCGGTCTTCGGATACTCGCCGTGCAGCGATTCGCACAGCGCGTAGTTCCACATGCCCTTGTAGGCATCCGCCGGCACCAGCTTGGCGCCGCTCTTGTCCACCAGCAGCGCGTAGCGGCGCTCCGCATCCGCAGGCTGCCCCTTCACCACGATGGCGCGGAAGCCGAGCTTCATCAGGTGCTGCCCCGGCTCGCCGCCGGCGTTCGCCTCCTTGATGCCGCCGGTGAGCGGGCTCTTGCCGCCGATGGAGATGCGCCCCGAGGTGGGCGCCGCGGTGCCCGACATGACTCCCGGCGCCATGACCAGCACATTGTCCGGCCCCAGCGGATCGCAGGTGGGGTCGCACTCCTGCAGCAAGATCTTCGCCGAGAGCGCGCGCCCGCCGAGCAGCTTCCACTCGTCGGGGTAGTCGCGGATCTCCGCGCTCTGGTCGGTCATGTTGACATAGATGAGCTTGTCGCCGCTGGGGCCTGCCATGGTTTGTTCCTCCTGCTGCTGCGTTTTGCGCGGGGCGCGCCCGCGTCAGTTGGATCGGTTTGTCTCGTGCTCAGCCGCCGGCAATGGCGGACACGATTTCAATCTCGTCTTCCGGTGCGGCGCTCTGCTGCAGGGCGTCGCCGGTAAGCTGGTCGCCGTTGCGGAAAATCTTGACGAAGCGGTGCTGGGCGCCGTTCGCATCCACCACCAGCGGCAAAAAGCCGGGGAAGCGGCGCTCCACCTCCAGCAGGCAATCGCGCACGCACTGCCCCTCCACCTCAAGCTCGCCTGCGCCCTGGGTCGGCCCCCGGTAGGGCGGCGGGATCAGAACCTTCGCCACGCTTCCTCCGCTGCCGCGCCGCCGGGCTACTCCGCCCGCCCTGGCGCGCCCCCCATTATAGCGCCCCCACCCCCATTTTGGGGCGATTTTTCGCGGCTCTTTTTCCGGGGGCGAAACTCGCCCGCGCAGCGCCCCGCGGCGCCCCGGGGCCGGGGCCGGCTGTGCGCGGGGGAGGCCGGCTGTGCGAATGGCGGCGGAGCCGGGGCAACAGCCGGGGCCGGACGTGGAGAAGCCGCTGCCTGGCTTCGTGAACGCCTGTTCCCTGCCGCGCCGTGAACGATGGAGCGGTTTTGCTGTTTGCGCTGGTGCAGGGGTGCTGCGGATTTCGGGGGCTGCGCCGCGGTTGAGATGTTGCGCGGGCGCGCGGGGGCGGCGTTTGGGGGCTTTGCGCGCGGGTTGCGTATGCGCGGCGCGCGCAATGCATCGGGCTTGGCACGGAAGCTGCTTTCGAGGGCTGCCGTGGCGCGGCTTGCGCCGCAATGCGGGAGGAAAACTCGATGCAGAGCTTTCGCGCGCGGGTGCGGCTGCGGGGAATCGCCGCGCTGTGCTGCGCGGCGGCCGTTGCAGGCGCGGCGCAAAGCGCGCCCGCCGCCGAAATCTCGTCGTGGACGAATCTGCACCGCGCGGAGAGCGGCGGCGGCTTCGTCACCTCCTCGCTGCGCCGCGAGCTGCTCATCTCGGGAAGCTCCTCGGGAGCGCTGCTCGGCGTGACGGTGCGCTCCACAATGCACTCTGCCATGCCGAGGCAGGTCGCCACGCGGCGCGACGCCAGCGCGCGCATGGAAATCTGGCGCAACTTCGGCCGCCGGGGCGCGATGGAATGCGCCGCCTCGCTGCATCACCTGCCTGGGGCGGGCAGTTCGGCGCGCACCTTCGATGCAAATTGCTCGGCCTGGGCCACGCCGCTTTCGCGCCTGCCGCATCTGCACCTGGCTCTGGCCGGCTTTTCCACCCGCTACCGCTCCGCCTGGGTGGATTCGGATTCGTGGCAACTGCAGCCGGCGCTGGCGTTTCGCGGGCCGGGCGGCGCGCTGATCGAAGTGGGGCCGGTGCTCGGCAACGGCAAACAGCAATACCGCGGCTTCTGGGATGTTTTTGGCGCGCGGCAAACCCAGGGACTGCGCGCTGCGTGGAACGAGCGCACGCCGCGCTTTGATCTGGCCTTCGAGCTCTCCGCCAGCCGCACGCGCTATGCGCGCTGGCAGCGCAGCCGCGTCCGCGCCCTGTCCGTATCGCTGCACCCCTCGGACGAATCCCGCCGCCGGGGCGTCTCGCACTTCGCGCTGGACCTGCGCCTCATCCGCCAGGAGGTCCGCGTCCCCTGGGCCAGCAGCAGCGAAACCCACGCCTCGCTCAGCCTGCAAACAACTTTCGGCGCAACCCCGCGCCGCTAACCAAGGAGGCGGCTGCGGCAGCGGGGAGGTAGCTTTGCACCCTTGGGGGAGCAAGTGAAGGAGACATCAATGGTGTGGTTTTTCATGTTCATCTTCGTTGCGAGCGTTGCATTTCACTTCTCGGTGGCCGTCACCGAGATGCTCTTTGGACCTTTGGATCAGATCGCTTCCATATACGGTTGGATTTTCCATATGTTGTTTTTGATTCCCATGCATCTTGGGCTTACGCTTCCTGTCCTGCCAACTGTGCGAATTTGGATCCGCAAGCTGTTTCTCGGCTTCTTTGTGAAAGAATCATCGGAAACGGCTTCGACGAATATATGGATTCCGAGTGCGAACGCAAGGAGGCTTGCCGTTGGGTTGTTTGTGGCAGTGATGGGGTGGATGGCAAATGTTCTCTCATTCACTGCTTTGGGCCGCGAGCTCTCCGGCGTGCTGTTTTGGGGGATCAACCTGGCGTGGACTTATCTTTGCTACGCATGGATATTCCGCGGCTCCCGCCCGCCGCAGGGGGGAGGGGGCGTTGCGCCCCCGGGGGAATAACGGGGCGCGGCCGGGGTTGCGCTTCGGCTAGACTCGGGGGTGTTGTGGCGAATCGAGTCATTGTCTGCGACGGCGCGGAACTGGCGCGGCTCTGGGCGCGCATTGGCGCGAGCGAGAGCGAGGAGCTGACCTGGGTTCCGCGCGAGGACGAGACCCGCGCGCGCCCGCCGGGCTTTCGCGTGCTGTCCGGCGGGCTCGTGCCGGAGACCATTGCCAAGCTCGAGCCCCGCGCCGAGCACGAGTTCGCGCTGGTGTCGGACCACGGGCCTTTTGTGCGCGCCGCGGTGGCGGCGCTGCGCGCGGCCGCGCCGAACGCGCCGGTGCTGGTGATGTCGGATCGCCTCGGCGAGGACGACCTGCCCGACCACCCCTGCCTGCGCCGCACCGGACTGCGCACGCATTTCCGCGACGATGTGGACCACGAGTTCGCGCACCTCGGCAATCTGCGCCGGGTGGTGCGCCTGCACGAGTTGCTCAACAGCCGCGAGAAGATCGGCATTCTGCTGCAGCCCGATCCGGATCCCGACGGCATTGGCGCGGGCCTGGCGCTGCGCGCGCTGCTGGGGCGCAAGGCGCCCACCGCGCCGCTCATTTCTTTTGGCCATGTCATGCGCCCCGAAAACCAGGCCATGGTGCAGGCGCTTGGCATTGAGGTGCGGGTGATTGCGCCCGAGGAGCTCGACGAGTTTGACGGCCTCGCGCTGGTGGATGTGCAGCCCAATGTGTTTGGCGAGAGCCCGCCCCCCCGCGTGCTCTCGGTGGATGTGGTGATTGATCATCACCCGGAGCGCAGCGGCTACGACGCGATGCTGCGCGACATTCGCCCCGCCTACGGCGCCACCGCCACCATCCTCACCGAGTATCTGCAGGCCTCGGGACTCGAAATTCAGCCGCGCTTCGCCACCGCGCTGCTCTACGGCATCAAGAGCGATACGCGATTGTTCGGGCGCGACACCAGTTCCGCCGATATGCGGGCTTTTGCGGCGCTGCACGCCTGCCACAGCCCGGCGCTGCTGCGGCGCATTGAGCGCCCCGCGCTGCCGCCCGACGGGTTGCGCGCCCTGGGCCGCGCGCTTTCGCGCACGCGGGTTTCGGAGGGCATTCACCTGCTGGTGCTGGGCCGCGTGCGCGAAGATGTGATTCCGCAGGTGGCCGAGCTGGGCCTGCAGGCCGAGGATGCGGAGTGGGCCATTGCCGCCGGCATCGTCGGCCGCGACCTGGTTTTTTCGGTGCGCAATGTGGGCTATGTGCGCGCCGCGGGCGAGGTGGTGCGCGCGGTGGTCGAGGGGCTGGGCGCGGGCGGCGGCCACCGCTCCATGGCGAAGGGCATCATTCCGCTGCGCGCGTTCCGCAAAATCTACGGGCGCGCAGACCGCGCCAGCATTCGCCGCGCGCTCTTCGATGCCTTTGTGAAGGCCATTCACGAGCCCGCGGCGGGGCGCTCCTGAAAATGCGCACGGCCCCGGTGCTGCTGGCGGGCGAGGCGCTGCGCCGCGCCCTGGACGATTTGCCGGGCTGGAAGCTCGGCGGCGGCAAGCTGCAAAAGGAGTTTCGCTTCGGCGATTTCAACGCCGCATTCGGCTGGATGGCGCGGGTGGCCCTGCTGGCCGAGCGCATGGATCACCACCCCGAATGGCGCAATATCTGGAACCGGGTTTCGGTTGCGCTGCATACCCACGACGCCGGCGGCGTGACCAAGCGCGATATTGACATGGCGGCTGCGATGGATCGCTACGCCGCCGCGGCATCCGCAGATTCCAGGGCGGGCTGACTCAGCCGGGGTGCGCGGCCAGCCGCGCGGCGGCTTCCAGATCGGCGGGTCTGCGCGCCTCCACCCAGCCCTCGAGTTCGGCGCCTCTGCCCGCCCAATGGCCGAGGGCATGGGCGACTTCGGAAGCCGCGCCGATCCACGCCAGCCGCGGCGCAGCGCCCCCACCCGGCAGCGCCCCGCTCTCTCGCACCGCCGCGTGCGTAGCGCCGCGCCCGCCCGCGCCTGCTTCGCCCGCGCGCGTTTCGGCAGCGCGCGCTGCCGCGTGCGCATTGAGATAGGGAGCGGGATCGGCGCCGGCGCGCAGTGCCAGCCCCAGGCCGAGGCGCGCTGCGCAGGCCATGGCGGCTTCGCTGTCCGCGCTCGCCCAGAGCGGCGGGCCGCCGGGGCGGGCGGGCTTCGGGTGAACCTCGACGCCAGCACAGCGGAAGTGGCGTCCGGCGAAATCCACGGGCTCTGCGCTCCAGGCCTGCCGCAAAATCTCCACGGCTTCGGCAAAGCGCGCCGCCAATTCTTCCGGCGCGCCCGGCGCTGCGCCGGAGTCGAGGCCGAGCTCGAAGCGCCCCTCCGAAATGCCGTCCAGCGTGGCGGCGTCCTCGGCCACGCGCAGCGGATGATGCGCGGCCAGCGGCAGGCCGAAGCTGGCCACGGCGATGCGCCGGGTTGCGGCCGCCAGCGCCGCGCACAGCGGCAGCGCGGCCGGCGCGCCGCCGGGGGCCGCCACGGCCGCGATGCCGAGCCCCAGCGATTCCGCCCGCCGCGCCAGCGCCAGCACCCCGGCGGGCTCGCCCGCAGGGCGCAGGAGCACGCCGATGCGCTGCGCCCGTTGCGCCAAATCGTCCGCCTCCCCTCAGCGGCCCGCAGTTTCGCCCGCGCCGGCCCGGCCCGCTACATTCCGCTGCCTCAGGCCAAACCTCCCACAGGCTCCACAGCCCCAGCCGCCCAATCGCAACGGCTCCCTTCCATGGCGAACCCCCGCGTCACCAACCCCGCCGATTTCGAGTCGCTCAGCGGCCAAATGCTCGGCGTTTCGGATTGGCTCGAAATCACCCAGGAGCGCATTGACCGCTTCGCCGAGGCCACGGGCGACCGCCAGTGGATTCACACCGATGCGCAGCGCGCCCGGCGCGAGTCGCCCTTCGGCACCACCATCGCCCATGGCTATCTCACCATGTCGCTGATGCCGATGCTGCTGGCGCAGATCGTGAAGATCGAGGCGCGCATGCTGGTGAACCCGGGGGTGGAGCGGTTGCGTTTGCGCGAGCCGGTTCGCTGCGGCGACCGCATTCGCATGCATATTGAGGTTTTGGCGGTGCGCGCGTTGCCGGGTGGCGGCGCGCGGGTGCGCTTCGGCGTGCGTTTCGAGATTGAGGGGCGGCGCCGCCCCGCGGCTCTCGGCGAAGTGCTGTTGGCCTGCTACCCGTGAGCGCGCCGTCGCGGGCGGGCGCTTGGAAAATCGCCATTGCGCAACTGAACCCCACGGTGGGCGACCTGGCGGGCAACCGCCGCCTCATCGAGGAGTTTGCGCTGCGCGCCGCGCAGGCCGGCGCCGGGCTGGTGGTGTTTCCCGAGCTGGCGCTGACCGGCTATCCGCCCATGGATCTGCTCGAGCGCGAGGGATTTGTGCGCGACCAACTGCGCGCCCTCGAGGCATTGGCCGGCGTCTCCCGGCGCATTCCGCTGGCGCTGGGCGCGGCGCTGCCGGTGAAGGACGCGCCGCCGCAGCGCGCCGCGCTTCACAACGCCGCCGTGCTGCTGGCCGGCGGCGCGCGCCGCGCGGTGCAGCCCAAATCGCTGCTGCCCACCTACGATGTCTTCGACGAGAAGCGCTACTTCGCCGCGGCGTCTCACCGCAAGCTGGTGGAGCTGAACGGCCTGCAGATTGGACTCAGCGTCTGCGAGGACGCCTGGGCCTGCGAACTGGGTTACCGCGGCCACGCCGATCCGGTGGCGGAGCTGGCCGCCGCCGGTGCGGATTTGATTCTGAATCTCTCGGCCTCGCCCTGGCACGCCGGGCGCTCTGCAGAGCGCCGCCGCATATTCTGCGAACTCGCCGCGCGCTGCCGCGTGCCGGTGATCTTCGCCAACCAGGTGGGCGGCAACGACGAGTTGATTTTTGACGGCGCATCCTTTGCGGTGGATGCGGCGGGGCGCTTGCGCGCATCGCTGCCGCTCTTCGAGCCCGCCCTCGAAATCGCCGATCTCGAATCGGCCCCCGCGTTGCAGCCCGGCGGCGTCTGCGATCCGGAACCCGAGGCGCAACTCGAATCCGCGCTGGTTCTCGGCATTCGCGATTACTTTCACAAACAGGGGCTGCGGCCCGGCGCAGTCGTGGGACTATCGGGCGGCATTGATTCGGCTGTAACCGCCTGGCTGGCGGTGCGCGCGCTGGGTCCCGAAGGCGTGCTGGGCGTCGCCATGCCCGGCCCGTTTTCTTCGCAGCACAGCCTGCGCGACGCCCATGCGCTGGGCCGCGGCCTCGGCATTGAGGTGCGCGAGGCCGACATTCGCCCGCTCTACCGGGAATACCGCGCGCTCTTTGCCGGGCTCTTCGGCGCGCGCGAGGATTACGGCATTGCGCAGCAGAACATTCAGTCGCGCATTCGCGGCGCCATTTTGATGGCGGTATCCAACGCCGAGGGGCGGCTGGTGCTGGCCACGGGCAACAAGAGCGAACTTTCGCTGGGCTACTGCACGCTCTACGGCGACACCGTGGGAGGGCTGGCGGTGCTGGGCGATGTCTTCAAGCGCGATGTCTATGCGCTGGCGCGCCGGGCGAACCGCGCGGGCGAGTGCATTCCCGAGAGCACCATCGCCAAGCCGCCTTCGGCAGAGCTCGCGCCCGGCCAACTCGACACCGACGACCTGCCGCCCTACGAGCTGCTCGATGCGGTGCTCGAACAGGCCATTGAGCGGGGGCGCGGCGCGGCGGGCATTGCCGAGGCGCTGGCGCGGGAGCCGGGCCCGGCCGCCACCCCCGAGGCCATCGCCGGCATTGTGCGGCGGCTGGACCAGAGCGAATACAAGCGCCGCCAGGCGCCGCTGGTGCTGCGGGTTTCGCCCAAGGCATTCGGCGCGGGCCGCCGCCTGCCCATCGTGCACCGCTACGCGCTGTGAGCGGCGGCGCGGCGGGGCCGGGCGGGGCGCCCCCGGGGCGCTTCCATGAGCCCTGTGGTATTGTCCGCGCCCCGCTCCGGGGCATCCGCCATTTTTGTGCAGGCGGATTTTTCAGCAAAGGAGGCGAGAGCGTGAGCACAAAGCCGGCGGCCCTTCGCAATGAGAAACTGCATGCGTGGGTGGAGGAATGGGCGCAGCTTCTCAGGCCCGAGGCAGTGGAGTGGTGTGACGGATCGGAGGGCGAATTCCGCCGCCTCACAGACCGGCTGGTGAAGGCGGGCACGCTGCTGCCGCTGAATCCGCAGAAGCGCCCCGGCTCCTTTCTGGCGCGCTCGGATCCCGGAGATGTGGCGCGGGTGGAGGACCGCACCTTCATCTGCTGCGGGAACGAGCAGGACGCAGGCCCCACCAACAACTGGCGCGCGCCCGCAGAAATGCGCGCGGAAATGCGGCGGCTCTACCGCGGCGCCATGCGCGGGCGGACCATGTTCGTGGTGCCCTTTTCGATGGGCCCCCTGGGTTCGCGCATCGCGCACATTGGCGTGCAGCTCACAGACTCTGCCTATGTGGCGGCGAGTATGCGCATTATGACGCGCATGGGGCAGGGGGCGCTGGATGTGCTCGGGGCCGACGGCGATTTCGTGCCCTGCGTGCACTCGCTGGGCGCGCCGCTCGCGCCCGGCAGCCGCGATGTCCCCTGGCCCTGCAACGCCGAAAACAAGTTCATCGTGCACTTCCCCGAGAGCCGGGAAATTTGGTCCTACGGATCGGGCTACGGCGGCAACGCGCTGCTCGGCAAAAAGTGCTTCGCGCTGCGCATCGCCTCGACCATGGCGCGGGCGGGGGGCTGGCTGGCCGAGCATATGCTGGTGCTGAAGCTCACGAATCCGGCGGGCGAGGTGCGCTATGTGGCGGCGGCTTTTCCCTCGGCCTGCGGCAAGACCAACCTGGCGATGATGGTGCCGGCGCTGCCGGGCTGGAAGGTCGAGACCATCGGCGACGATATTGCCTGGATGAAGCCCGGCGCAGACGGGCGGCTCTACGCCATCAACCCGGAGGCGGGCTTCTTCGGCGTCGCGCCGGGCACCGGGCTCGATACGAATCCCAATGCGGTGCATACCATCTCGCGCAACACCATCTTCACCAATGTTGCGCTCACCGACGACGGCGATGTCTGGTGGGAGGGCCTGAGCCGAAACAAGCCCGCGCACCTGGTGGATTGGCGCGGCGAGGACTGGACGCCGGAGGCGGAGCGGCCCGCCGCCCATCCGAACGCGCGCTTCACCGCGCCGGCGCAGCAGAGTCCCAGCATTGCCTCCGAGTGGCAGGATCCCGAGGGCGTGCCGATTTCGGCGTTGCTCTTCGGCGGACGCCGCGCGGGGGCCATGCCGCTGGTGCTCGAGGCCTTCGACTGGCAGCACGGCGTGTTTCTCGGCGCCACCATGGCTTCGGAAAAGACCGCCGCCGCAGCAGGCGCCGTGGGCGCGCTGCGCTACGACCCCTTCGCCATGCTGCCCTTCTGCGGCTACAACATGGGCGATTACTTCGCACACTGGCTGCACATGGGCCGCGCGCACAATGCGGCGGCGCTGCCGCGCATTTTCCATGTCAACTGGTTCCGGCGCGGTGGCGATGGCGCTTTTTTGTGGCCCGGCTTTGGCGAGAACAGCCGCGTGCTGGCCTGGATTTTCGAGCGCTGCGCCGGCCGGGGCGAGGCGCGGGAGACTCCCATCGGCCGGTTGCCGGCGCCCGGGCAGCTTCCCGTCGAGGGACTCGGATTGCCCGGCGGGCATCTCGACGAGCTGCTGGGCTTCCGGCGCGAAGACTGGCTTGCCGAATTGCCGCGCATTGCGGCGCACTTCGAGCGCTTCGGCGCGCGGCTGCCCGATGAACTGCGCGGGCAACTGCAAGCGCTGGCGGAGCGCCTGGAGCGCTGAACCAGGAGGAAACATGGCGAAAAACGGCCAGTGGCGGCTGCGCACGCGGCCCGATGGCATGGTGTCCGAGGCGAACTTTGAGTTTGTCCAGGAGCCCGTCCCGGAACCGGCGGAGGGGCAGGTGCTGGTGCGCAACCTCTACCTCTCTTTCGATCCCGCCATGCGCGGCTGGATCAACGATGTCAAGAGCTATGTGCCGCCGGTGCAGATCGGCGAGGTGATGCGGGCCAGCGCGGTGGGGCAGGTGCTCCGCTCGCGCCATGCGGATTTCGCCGAAGGCGATTTGGTGACGGGGCTCTTCGGCTGGCAGGAGTTCGCCCTCTGCGATCCGCAGCGCGGCGGCGCGCTGGGCGCTCCGGCCAAGCTGCCCCCGGGCGCTGCGCCGGAGCTGGCGCTGAGCGTGCTCGGCGCCACCGGACTCACCGCCTACTTCGGCATACTCGATATCGGCGAACTGCGCGAGGGCGATGCAGTGCTGGTTTCCGGCGCGGCGGGGGCCACGGGCTCGGTGGCGGCGCAGATTGCCCGGCTGCGCGGCGCGTCGAAGGTGGTGGGCATTGCGGGCGGCCCCCGCAAATGCGCCTGGCTGCGCGACGAGGCGGGGCTCGACGCTGCCATTGACTACCGCGCAGGTTCCGTTTCGCGCCGCCTGCGCGAGGAGTTTCCGCGGGGCGTGGATTTGTTCTTCGACAATGTGGGCGGCGAGATTCTCGACGCCGCGCTGCTGAACATGGCGGAGCGCGGGCGCATTGTGCTCTGTGGCGCCATCTCGCAATACAACGACGAGAAGCTGCCGCCGGGGCCGCGCAACTATATGCAGATTGTGATCCGGCGGCTCACGCTGCGGGGCTTCATCGTCATAGATCACATGAAGCGCGCGCCGCAGGCGGTGGCCGAACTCGCGCGCTGGGTGGCCGAGGGCGGCATGGCCCACGCGGAGGACATTCAGCAGGGCATTGAGAATGTTCCCGCGACTTTTCTGCGGCTCTTCGATGGCAGCAACCTCGGCAAGCAATTGCTGAAGCTCGCCGACGCCCAGGCGTCTCCGGGTTCCGCCGGGGCGTAGGTATGCGGGAACTGCGGGGGCGCGTGGCCGTCGTGACCGGCGCGGCCAGTGGCATTGGCTTCGCCATGGCGCGGCGCTTCGCCGCCGAGGGCATGCGCCTGGTGCTGGCGGATGTGGAAGAGGCGGCGCTGGCAGAGTCTGCGCGCGCGCTGGAATCCGGGGGCGCGGAGCTTCTGACCCGGCCCACCGATGTGTCCAGCGCGGAGCAGGTGGAGGCGCTGGCCGACGCCGCCTTCGAGCGCTTCGGCGCGGCCCATGTGATTGCGAACAACGCCGGCGTGGTCTGCGCCGGCCCCGCCCACGAGCTGGCGCCGCAGGACTGGGACTGGGTGCTGCGCGTGAATTTGTGGGGCGTGATCCACGGCGTGCGCGTCTTCACGCCGCGCCTGGTCGAGCAGGGCGAGGGCCATATGCTCGCTACTGCCTCCATCGCCGGTCTCGCCGCGGTGCCCGGCCTCGGCGCTTACAATGTCTCGAAGTTCGGCGTGGTGGCGCTGATGGAGACGCTGCACCACGAGCTCGCCGAAGCGGGATCGAAGGTGGGCGTCAGCGTGCTTTGCCCCGGCAATGTGCTGACGCGCATTACCGAGGCCGACCGCAACCGCCCCGACGCGCTGCGCCCCCCCGGCGGCCCGACGCCGGCGGAACTCACATTCCGCAGCGAGGCGGGCCGCGCCCTGGCCGAGGAAGGCATGCCCCCCGATGCCGTCGCCGAACTGGTCGTGAGCGCCATCCGCCAGCGGCGCTTCTGGATTCTCACGCACCCCGAGTGGAAGGAACTCATGCTGCGCCGCGCCGCTCTGCTGGCAGAGTCCGGCCAGCTTCCCCCCGCCGAGGGCTGACGCCCGGCGGGCGGCCGACGGATTACTGCGCCGGGCGTTTTGCGAGGCGATATCACCCGCCGCGGGGGCGAGCAGGGCGCGTATGCGGGCGGGGTGCCGACGGCCGGACACTGGCTTGCGTGGCCTTCACTTCGGCCGCTTGCCGCCCTGGATGGAGGGCTCCCGGGCCAGCTTGGCCCGCAGGGTTTCGAGGAAGCCGCCCGGCTCGTGAAGCTCTGCGGGGAGATTCAAAACCTCCCGGTAGAAGCGCTCATCAAGCAGCTTGCGATTCTCGTCTTCGTCAATCTCGTTGAGGGGGCGCATGGGATTCTTCTTCAGTTCCTTGAAGAGGGCGATGGCCTTCTCAATCTGGCGCTTTCGCAGGGTGCGGAAATCGAAGACGGGGACCAGGGCGGCGGCCTTGAAGGCAATGCGGCCGCGGCCGGATTGCTGGCGGCTGCTCTGATGCCAGTAGGCGAGCATACCCAAGGTGGAATTCATCCAGAGCAGGAAGGGAATGGCGTGGTTCTTGTCGTGAAACTGGCAGCCGGGCCAAGCGTTTCCGCCGAGAGTGGCTGTTGCCGTGTGAATGCATGAAGTGGCTTGAGAATTGAATTGGAAATCCTGATTCCAGTGGATGTGACTGCGCAGCTTCCAGATTTTTCCCAGCCGCTTCCGGTTCTCCGCCTGCAGCCGGGCGGAGTGGTATTTCCGAGGGGCGAGGTTGTGTGTCCAGGCCCCGCGCCTTTCGAGGGACTGCTCCAGTTTGTGGTTGTGATTCCAGAGACTGTGGTAGCGGGGCCGCACACCCGGTGTGGCGGGAGCCCTCGCCTCAAAGGGGCCGCGGTGCAGGCCGTCCGGCCTCTCCTCCGTTCCGAGAATGTCGAATGCGTAGGGGCCGAGGAAGCCGATCTCTCCGAAGTTCGTCATTGGAATCTCGCACCCATTGATCTGCCCGCTCAGCAACTCCGCGGCCATTTCCAAAAGCTCAGGATCGTCAGTCGTTATCGTCCCCCACGGACGCCCGTCGTCGTGAATCTCAAATTCAAAAACGGTGGCGGCGCTGCCCGGATCGCCCCTCTGAATCTGCAGAGCCGTGAGCACTGCCCGCAGCGGAATGCGGGGCGGCTCGTGCAGCACAACCGCTGTCGCCGTCTGCTGCGGCTTGCGGCAGGGGCCATTGTGCGCGTCCCGCTTCCGGGCAGACAAGATGCATTCGCCCATGCCGGTGGATGCAGAAAACGACATCCCGCCGGGGTGCCCCTGGCGAATGGCCGCCACCTTCACATCCGTGAACCAGTGCGCGATGGTGGCGCGCGCCCGCGACCAATCCTGCGCGTTGGCCAGACTCAAAGGCAAAATCATCGAAAGCGACCCGCCGGGCTTCAGCTTCGCATAGGCCAGGTCTATGAAAGGCGTCGCCAGCCCCGCGTTGCTGTTTTGTGCGTAGGGCTTCGCGCGCTTTGCGTAGAGCCGCTTCAAGCTATTCGTCATGGCCCGCTGCTCGGCCTCGGAGTTCTCCATGCCCGCGAATGCGGGCATGGGAATCCCCGCGCGCTGGGCGGCGTGATTCGTGTTCCTCGTAAAGGGCGGATTCATCACCACCCAGTCAAAGCTGTTGTCCGCGGCATCCACCAAACGCGCATCGCCGGATTGCCCCGCCATGCTGCTGCTGGGCGAAGCGCTGACCTGATCCGGTGCGTGCGCCATGCCACCGACGGAGAAAGGCACTGTGTCCTTCTTCAGCATCTCGAGCGAGCCAATGTGCAGCCCCGAAAGGCCCTCGACCTTCCCGTAAGGCATGAGGTGAATGTTGGAATGCCCGTAGGTGGTCTTGGGCGACATACTGGAAAGCAGGGAGGCCGTGAGATGCACGGCCGGGGGGAGCACATCCAGCCCGGTGGCCATGCGCTCCATCACATCCCGGTAAGCGTCTTCCCTCTCCACTTCCCGCGTCTCCAGAATTTCCCGGGCGCTGCGGCGGCAAGCCGCAGAGAGCAGCGTGCCCGTGCCGCAGGCGAAATCTGCCACGCGCATCTTGCAGTCTCCGGGCAATCCCGGAAAGCACCACTCGGCGAGAAACTCTGCGCTGGCGGGCAGCGTGTAGAAGGCCGCCAGTTGCTTGCGGTCTGCGATGAGCTTCTGAAACACCAGACCGGTGAAATCGTGAGAAGCGCTTGCGCCCAGATCCACCACCTGCGCGACGGCCCCGCTCAGGATCTCCAGGATGCGCCCAGCGGCGCCGGTGGGCAGCCCGGAGATCAGGTTCTTGGCGATCTCGAAGATGGGCCAGTAATTGATCTGCAGGATGAAGTTCCAGTGCGCGATGGTGGCGGAGAGCCGGGTTGTCTGCATTTGCTGAAGTCTCTCAGCGTCGAGCATTTCGGCGATGTGGCGGACAGGCTCTCCGGTTTCGGAGTGTTCGAGTTGTGCGATGCTCTCCTGGAAGAGCAGCGCGTTGGCGACAATGCTGGCGGCCATGCGGTGGAGCTTTCCGTCGGCGTCTTCCTTTTGGCGGAGGATATCCGTGACATCCGCCCATTGTCCGCCGCCGCTTTCGGCAACCACCGCCGCCACATTCTCCGTGGCGTTGTCGAGAATGGAGGCGGCCTGCTCGATGGCGTCCATGGGCTGTGCGATCTGATCCACGGCGGCCGCCAATCCGGGCAGGTCGAGAGGGATAAACCCCTGTTCGGGGTAGCGCTGCACAGTGTTTCCGGCGCGCTGGTGGAATGCCACATCGATATCGGCTGCGCGCCGGATTTCGGCATCGAGTTGGCTTTGGGGAATGGTGGCGAAGCGCGCGGGCCAGTTGAGGGCCACGACCGCATTGACGCGATTGCCGCGCTGCTCGATGCATTGCTGCAGGCGCTGGGCGGCGTCGCGGTCCGGGTTGCCCGCCAGTTCGGTTTCGATAATGGCGTGGCTTCCCGGGTCAATGCGGATGAGGATATCGGGCTGCCTGCCCTGCAGATAGCCGCGGACTTCCGCGCTGCTGGAATGCCACAGCCGCTTGCGCAGCTCGCGCAACCCCCGCGCCAGCGCATCGTTCAGCGTCGCTTCGGTGTTTCGGTCGGCCACGCGCCCCCGCCCCCTGGCTACCCGCCCGGGCGGACGGTGCCAGGCCGATTCTACCTGGGCCAGCAGGCCGGGCAAATCGCCGGAGTTGTCCAGCACCAGATCGGCGCGGGCGGCGCGCTGTTCGTTGCTGAGCTGGGCCTCCATGCGCGCCCGCACGGCCTCGGCATTGAGACCGCCCCGGGACAGCGCGCGGCGCATGGCGATTTCGCGGTCGGCCACCACCACCCAGAGCTCGTCCAACTCGCCGGTCCAGCCGGCTTCGAGCAGCACCGCGGCTTCAATCACCACCACGGCCTCCGGCTCTTCGCGGGCAATGCGGCGCAGCTCTTGCTGCAGCAGCGCGCCGATCTGCGGCCAGACAATGGCGCTGAGCCGCTGGAGCTCGGCGGGATCGGCGAAGACCCGCGCGCCGAGTGCCCGGCGGTCAATGCTGCCATCCGCCGCGACGATATCCCGGCCGAATGCCTCAATGACGGCGCGGTATGCCGGCCCGCCGGGCGCATAGCTGCGGTGCCCCAGTTGGTCCGCATCCACAACGCGCGCGCCCAGGCTCGCCAAATGGCGCGCCACCGTCGACTTCCCCGTCGCAATGCCCCCGGTGAGGCCGATTACAATCACGGCAGATCCACGAGCTTGGAGCCAACGGGCGGACTCGAACCGCCGACCTGCTGATTACGAATCAGCTGCTCTGCCAGCTGAGCTACGTTGGCCTGAGTGCGCAGCGTAGTGGCCGCCGCCGCCCAGCGCTAGCCCGGCCGCGCGAGCGCGGTGCGCGCCAGCTTTGGGTGCGGAGCGGGGCGTTGCGGCGTAGCCTTGCGGGGTGGAGATTTGGCGGACGGCCTGGCGTAATTTGTGGCGCAACCGGCGGCGGACGCTGGTAACGCTGGCGGCCATGGCCCTGGCGCTCTGCGTGATGATTCTCTACTCGGGCCTGCTCGGCGGCTATCTGCGCGATATGGAGCGCAACATCACGGCGCTGGAGGTGGGCGATTTGCAGGTGCACGCCGCGGGCTACCTGGACGATCCCTCGCTGCACACCCGCATCGCGCAGCCCGAGGCGCTGCTGGCGCGGTTGCGCGCCGGGGGCTACCGCGCCACCCCGCGGCTGCTGGCATGGGGCATGGCGGCGGCGCAGGAATCTTCGGCGGGCGTTTCCTTTCGCGGCGTTGAACTGGCGAGCGACTCTGGAGTGAGCAGCATCCACCGGCGCCTGCAGCAGGGGCGCTGGCTGGATTCCGCCGATCCGCAGGGCATTGTGATCGGGCGGCAGCTCGCGCGCATTCTCGCGGTGTCGCCGGGCGCAGAGATTGTGGCGCTCAGCCAGGGGGCGGATGGCGCGCTGGCCGCGGGCCTGTTCCGCGTGCGCGGCGTGTTGCAGAGCATTGGCGATGCGACGGACCGCGCCGGGGTGTTCATGACCGCCGCCGCCTTCCGCGAACTCTTCGTGCTGCCGGGGGGCGCGCACCAGATTGTGGTGCGCAGGCCGGGGACGCTGGCGCTGCCCGCGGCGGCACAGGCCGTTCGCGCCGCCGCCGCGGGACTCGATGTGCAGACCTGGCGCGAGCGCATGCCCACGCTCGCTTCGCTGCTCGATTCCGCGCGCGGCGGAATGCTGGTGATGTTCTTCATCGTCTATGCCGCCGTCGCCATTCTGGTGTTGAACGCCATGCTCATGGCGGTCTTCGAGCGCATCCGCGAACTCGGCGTGCTGAAGGCGCTGGGCGTCGGCCCCGGCGGCGTCCTCGCGCTGATGCTCGCCGAAGCCAGTTTGCTCTCGCTGCTGGCCATTGCCGCCGGCGCGGCGCTGGCCGCTCCCTTTTTGCATTATCTGCAGGTTGTGGGACTCAACCTCGCCAGCCTGGCCGGCGTGAGCTTCATGGGCGTGGCGATGAATCCGGTGTGGCGCGCCCATGTAAACGCCGCGGTGTTCGCCGAGCCCATTCTCGCGCTGCTGCTCATCGTCGCCGCCGCGGTCTGCTATCCCTCGCTGCGGGCTGCTTTTCTCGATCCGGTGCAGGCGATGCGCCACTCGTAGCGGGGGGTGTAATGCTGCTCTCCATGGCGTGGCGCAATTTGTGGCGGCGGCGGCGGCGGACGCTGATCACGCTCTCGTCCATTGCCTTCGGCACCATGCTCTCCTGGCTCTTCACCGGCGTGGGCGATGCCAACTGGCGCGCGATGATTGATTTGGCCGCGCGGCTCGGCGGCGGCCATGTGGCGCTGCAGCACCCCGCGTATCTGGATTCGCCCGCGCTCTCGCGCTCGCTGCCGTCGGCGGAGTCGCTGCGCGCCCGCGCCCTCAACGATCCGGAGGTGCTGCGCGCCGCGCCGCGCATTTCGGGGCAGATGATGCTGGCCTCGGCCGCCCGCAACTACGGCGCCGTCTTCATCGCCTTCGATCCCGCGCTGGAAGACGCCACCACCCTCTCGCTGCTCGACGCCATGCACGCAGAGACGGGCGCAGATCCCCGCGCCGCGCTCTTTGACGCGCGGGGCCGCGGCGGCATTGCGCTCGGCGCGCGCCTGGCAGAGCGGCTGAATGTGGGAATCGGCGACAAGGTCGTCTGGACTCTCACCGACAAGCAGGGCGAGATTGTGCAGGAGGCGCTGCGCGTGCGCGCGCTGTTGCGCAGCGGCTCGCCGGGGGTGGATGGCGCAATGGCGCTGCTGCCCATCGCCCCGTTGCGCGAATCGCTGGGCTACGCGCCCGGCGAGGCGGTGCAGGTCGCCCTGTTTTTGCGCGACCAGCGCGCAGCGCAGCGCGTCGCAGACCGCCTGCAGGTGCAGCTCGGCGGCAGCGCCGTCAGCGCGCTGCCCTGGCACGATTTGCAGCCCGAGCTCGCCGGCTACATCGCCATGGAAGTGGCCTCGTCGGACTTTTTGGAAGCGGTGGTCATGCTGCTGGTGGCGGCGGGCATCTTCAACACGCTTTTTGTGAGCGTGATGGAGCGCCGCCGGGAATTCGGCGTGCTGCGCGCCATCGGCTTCGCCCCCGCCCAACTGACGGGCCTGGTGATGGTGGAGAGCGCCTGCCTGGGCCTGACCGGCGTGGCGGCCGCCGCGCTGCTCTTTCTCGCGCCATACTATTATCTGCGCGAGGTGGGCCTGGATATTTCGGGGCTGATGGGCGGCGGCGCTGCCGAGGTGGCGGGCGTGGCCCTGCCGAGCGTGCTGCACGCAGATCTCTACGCCGGAAGCGCGGTGCTGATCACCGCGCTGGCGCTGCTCGCCACGCTGCTGGCCGGCCTCTACCCGGCGTGGCGGGCGGGCCGCGTGGATCCCGCCGAGACCATTCGGTTGGTGTGAGGAGTTTCGCAGTGGAAAAGCAACAGACTCCGCAGCCGGAGAGCATCGTCGAGATTGAGGCGGTGACCCGGGTGTATCGGCAGGGCGCGCATGAGGTGCACGCGCTGCGCGGACTCAACCTGCAGATTGCGCGCGGCGAATTCACCGCCATCTGCGGCCCATCGGGATCGGGCAAGACGACGCTGCTGAATGTGATCGGCGCGCTGGACCGGCCGAGCAGCGGTAGCGTCCGCCTGGAGGGGCGCGAGCTCGGCAATATGAGCCAGCGCGAGCGCAGCGCCATGCGCCGCGACCGCATCGGCTTTGTCTTCCAGTCCTACAACCTGGTGCCGGTGCTCAGCGCCTGCGAAAACACCGAGATGGTGCTGGCGTTGCAGGGCGTGCCGCGCGCAGAGCGCCGCGCGCAGGTGCTGCGCCTGCTCGGCGAAGTGGGACTCGGCGGCATGGAGCAGCGCCGCCCGGACGAGCTCTCGGGCGGGCAGCAGCAGCGCGTCGCCTTTGCCCGCGCCATCGCCGCGCAACCGGCGGTGGTCCTCGCCGACGAGCCCACCGCCAATCTCGATTCGGAAAACGCCGCGCGGCTGCTCGATCTGATGGAGCGGCTGAACCGGGAGCGCGGACTCACTTTTTTGTTCGCCACCCACGATCCGCGGGTGATGGCGCGCGCCCGGCGCATTGTCCGCGTGGAGGACGGGCGGGTGGCGCAGGACGAGCTGCGCCCGGTCGCCTGATCCGGCTACACTGCGCGCCATGTCCGAGGGCGCAGGCCGTTGCATCTGGCTCGATGGCGAACTGGTCCCCTGGGACGCGGCGCGGGTGCATGTGCTCTCGCACTGCGCGGCCCGGGGCGGATTGGTCTTCGACTATATGCGCGTCTGTCACACGCCGCGCGGCGCGGCGATCTTTCGCCTGGACGACCACATCGAGCGCTTTTTGCACTCCTGCAGCCTGGTGGGCCTGCCCATGGAGTGCAGCGCGGGCGAACTGCGCGAAGCCTGCCGGGCGGCAGTGCGCAGCAACCCCGGCGCCCGCGTCGTCAAACTCAACGCATATTTGCCCTCGGTAGAGGTGGATGTGGTGCCCGCGGACGAGCGCGTCTCCATTGCCGCCGCCGCCTTCGATCCGCAGGCCGATGTGCTGGCGCACAAATCGCCGCCGCCGCCGGAGCCGCCCCAGGCGCTGCGCCTGTGGATCGAAAAGGAGCGCCGCCAGCGCCGCGCCGACATTTTGCATCCCCACGCGAAAGTGGCGGCCAACTACACCTCGCCCATGCTGGCGAAGTGGTCGGCGCGGCGGCGCGGCTATGACGATGTGCTGCTGGTGGACGAGCGGGGTTTTCTCGCCGAGGGGCCCACCACAAACTTTTTTCTGGTGGATGGCTCGGGCGCGCTCTGCACGCCGCCGCTGCAATCCGTGCTGCCGGGGGTGACGCGGCGCTCGCTGATGGAACTGGCCGGGAGCGAGGGGCGCCGCGTAATAGAGGCGCCGCTTTCGATGGAGTCTCTGGCCGGCGCCGCCGAGGCATTTCTCACCGGCACCGGGGCCGGCGTCATGCCCGTGGCCTCGCTGGACGACCGCCCCGTCGGCAGCGCCTGCCCCGGCCCGGTAACAGCCGCCCTCGCCGAGCGCTTTCAGCGCATCAACACCGGTGGAGATTCCGCCTTCGCGCACTGGCTCTGCCCGGTGGACGATCCGCGCTGAGCCGGGTTCGACTCGCCGCGCCGCGCCGCTACTCTGGCGCCATGGGAAAACTGCGCAGCCTGAGCGGCCTGCAGCCCACGGGCCCGCTTCACATCGGCAATTACTTCGGCGCAGTGCGCCAGCATGTCGCTCTGCAGGACCGCGCCGAGGGCATTTACTTCGTCGCAGATTACCACTCGATGACCTCGCTGCGCCGGGCGGCGCGCCGCCGCGAGTTTGTGCGCGACCTGGCCCTTGACTACCTGGCCAGCGGTTTGGATCCGGCACGCTCGATTCTCTACCGCCAGTCCGATTTGCCCGAAACCACAGAGCTCACCTGGCTGCTCTCGACGGTGACGCCGATGGGATTGCTGCAGCGCGCGCACTCTTACAAGGACAAGCTGGCGGCGGGTCAGAGTCCCGGCCATGGCCTGTTCTCCTACCCGGTGCTGATGGCGGCCGATATTCTGCAATACAACCCCGATATCGTTCCCGTCGGCCAGGACCAGAAGCAGCACCTGGAGATGACCCGCGATATGGCCAACCACTTCAACCACGCCTACGGCGCAGAAGTGTTCCGGCTGCCGGAGCCCTATGTGCTGCCCGATGTGGCGGTGGTGCCCGGTGTGGACGGGCGCAAAATGTCGAAGAGCTACGACAATGCGCTTCGCATGTTCTGGCCCCCCGCAAAGCTTCGCAAGGCGGTCATGGCGATTGTCACCGACTCGACGCCCGTGGCGGATCCAAAGAATACGGAGCAGGCGCTGTTCCGGCTGTGGGCGCTCTTTGCAACGGCGGCCGAGCGCGAGGAGATGTTCGCGCGCGCCGCGCGCGGCGGGCTGGGCTACGGCGAGGTGAAGCGGGATTTGGCCGAGCGCATCTGCACTTACTTCGGCGAAATGAGCGCGCGCCGCGCCGAACTGGCCGCCCGGCCCGACGATGTTGAGGATGTTCTGCGCGAAGGCGCGCGCCGCGCCCGCGCCCTGATGCAGCCCGTGCTGGCGGCGGCCCGGGAAGCGGCGGGACTCGGCCCGCCGGCTCCGGCTCAGCGCACGAAGCGGTAGCCGCGCCCCCGCACCGAGACGATGTGGCGCGGGCGCTCCGGTTTCTCCTCCACATAGCGGCGCAGGCGCACCACGAAGCTGTCCACCACCCGGGTGCGCGTGTCGGGCCGCAGCCCCCACACGGTTTCCAGCAATTCGCCGCGGGTAATCACCTCGCCCTCCCGCGCGATCAGCGCGTGCAGCAGGCTGGCTTCGAGCGGCGTGAGCTGCAGGACGCCGCCGGGGCGTTCAATCTCGAGGCGGTCGAAGTGCACGGTCACCCGCCCGAAGCGTTCCGGCGGCGCAGGTCCGGCTTCGTCGTCCGCGCCGTCCCAGCGCCGCCGCCGCAGCAGCGCGCGCACCCGCGCCACGAGCTCGTCGAGCTTGAAGGGCTTGGTCAGGTAATCGTCCGCGCCCAGTTCCATGCCGCGCACAATGTCCTGCGGATTGTCCTTGGCGGTGAGCATGAGAATGGGCACATAGTTTCCCGTGGCCCGGGCGCGGCGCGCCACCTCGAAACCGGAAAGCCCCGGCAGCATCAGGTCCAGGATGATGAGATCGAGGGGCGGCTCCGCGCCGATGCGCTGCAGCGCGGTATCGCCCGCGCTCTGCAGCTCGACCTCAAAGCCCTCGGCCTCCAGGTTGAAGGCGAGTCCCTCGGCGAGGTGCTCCTCGTCTTCGACGACCAGAATGCGCGGCATTTACTCCCCCGCACCGGGAAGCAGCACGCGGAAGCGGCTGCCCCGCCCCTCGCCCTCGCTGCGCGCTTCGACATTGCCGCCGCCGCGCCGCACCAGGCTGCGCACAATGAACAGGCCCAGGCCCAGTCCCGCCTGCCGGAAAACCTGCTTGCCGAGCTCGCCGGCCATGGGGCGGACGGCGCCGGCGCGGTAGAAGCGCCGGAAGATCTTGTTCAGTTCGCGCTGCCCGATGCCGATGCCGCGGTCGGTGATCTCGACGGCGACGCGCCCGCCCTCGGCTTCCGCAATGCGCACCGAAACGCGCACGGGCGGCTTCGAGTATTTCACCGCGTTGTCCAGCAGATTGCGGAACACCATGCCGAGCTCGTCCTCTGCGCCGCGCGCGGAGGGCGCGCCGTCGTGCGCAATGCAAATGGCGTCTTCGGCGAGCGCGTGGCGGCGGCGGATGTCCTCGGCAATGCGCTCGATCAGCGCGCCGAGCGCCACCGGCTCGCCGCGCGCGCGCCCCGCCGCGCGGCCCTCGGCGCGGGCCGCCGCCAGCACCTGCGAAACGGTGCGGTCCAGCCGCTCCACATCCAGCGCCATGTGCGACAGAAAGCGGCGGCGCTGCGCGGCGTCCACATCGCGGCGCTCCAGGGTTTCCAGGTAGAGGCGCAGCGCCGCCAGCGGCGTCTTCATCTCGTGGGTCACAGCGTCCAGAAACGCCTGCTGCTGCTGCCCCGAGCGAATCTCGCGCACCAGCCACAGGCACAGCAGCAGCAGCCCCACAATGATCAGCACGAAAAACAGCGAGCCGAGAATGATCAGCAGCCAGTGAATGCGGGTGAGGCCGCGAGTCACCGGGCCGAGATCGCCCACGACGATGAGCTGCCAGCCAATGCCCAGCGTAAGGGCAATCACGCACAGCACGATGCCGAGCGCGAGGGGAAACCCGATGGTGCGGCGGGCCACGGCGCCTCCTTTCCGCAAGAGCCCCCAAGCCTGCTATCCCCCGCCCCTCCGCGCAACCCGCCGGCCCGGCGGCGAATGTGGCGCGCGGCGGGAGGTGGTAGCATCGCCGGTTGTGAGCGCCTCGGTGTATTCGGCAGAGCGAATCGTCCCGCCGCCTGCGCCTTTGCCCGCAGCGCCGGCGGGGCTGGCCTTCGGCGCGCGGTTGAAGATGGACGGGCGGAATATGCTCGCCCGGATTCCGGCGGGCGCGGCCGCCGCGGCGTTCTTCGATCCGCAGTATCGGGGAATTTTGGACAGGCAGTCCTACGGCAACGAGGGCGAAAAGCGCGGGCGGCGGCGCGTGTTGCTTCCGCAGATGACGCAGGATGCAATTTGCGAATTCGTTTCGGCCCTGGACCGGGTGCTCATGCCCAGCGGGCACTTGTTTCTGTGGATGGACAAGTTTCACCTTTGCACCGGCTTCGGCGGCTGGATTGCCGGGACCGGACTCGTCACGGTGGATATGATCACCTGGAACAAGCAGCGCATGGGAATGGGCTACCGCACGCGGCGTTGCAGCGAGCATTTGGTGGTGCTGCAAAAAGCGCCCCGGCGCGCAAAGGGCGTGTGGAAGCGCCACGATATTCCCGATGTGTGGGACGAGCGCGTTGACCGGAGCCACGGCGTCCATCCCAAGCCCGTCGGATTGCAGGAGCGCTTGATTGAGGCGGTGAGCGCGCCGGGCGATTTGATCGTGGATCCGGCGGCGGGTTCTTTTTCGGTGCTGCGGGCCTGCCGCAACCAGGGCCGCACTTTTCTGGGCTGCGATCTCAACGGCTGAGCGCGCTCAGCTTCCGCGCTTTCGGGCGGAGCTGCGGGCGGGCTTGCGGCGGGGCGCGGCGGCCTTCTTGCGGGTGGTCTTCTTGCGGGCGGGCTTTTTGCGGGGGGCGGTCTTGGCGGCGGCGGCCTTCTTGCGGCGCGCGCCGCTGCGCAGGGGCTTTGCGGCGGGCTTGCCCGGCTTTTGCGGCGCTGCGCCGCGCTTGCCGGCGGCGGGCGTCTTCTTGCGGGGGGGAAACTCGAAGCCATGGCGGCCGCTCTCTTGCAACACCAGCGTGGCGGAAAAGGGGCGGCCGTAGCGCGAGGTGAAGTCTTCGAGCAGGTCGCTGCGCTTGTTCTGCAGATAAGTCAGCGCCTCGTCCCGGGTGATTTCGCGCTTGCACACAGTGCGCGGGAACAGGAAGCCGGGGTGGTCCGGCTTGGCGGGCTTTTCGGGGGCGGGCTCGCCGCGCTCCCGGGCCTGGCGGCGCGCGGCGCTGAAGGCGGCCTGCGCCTGGTCGGCGCGCAGCCGCGTCGTGCAGATGAAGTGGGTGGGCGTTTCGATTACCTGGCAATCCTTCTTGACGAAGGGGCAGGGGCCGAGGGGCTCTTCGTTCACCTCATACTCGGTATCGGAGATGGTCTCGCCGCTGTCGCCCTCGGAAACCACGCGCAGTTTCCATTCCTCGCGGTCAATCTCCAGGTGGCCCTTGTAGGTGCGGCCGTTGCGGGTGGCGAAGCTGTCCAGGGTTCCGCTGCGGCCGTCCCGCAGCAGCGCGCCGACAGCGCCGCGGTCGAGGTAGCGGCCCGAGGTGTCCTTCCAGAAGCGCATGGGGCAATCGTCCTCGCGCGAAACGCCGGGCTGCTCTTCGCAGCGGTAGAACCAGGCGCGCTCGAACACCGGGCGATTGCAGGCGGGGCAGGGGCCCAGCGCCGGCACATCGGCGTAGAGGTCCTCGTATTCGAAGTTGCGCGTGCGCTCGACAATCTCGCGGGTGTAATCCTTCATCTCGCCCATGAAATCGCTGGCGCGCGCGGCGTCCTGCTCGACCTTGCGCAGGCGCTCTTCCATGTCGCCGGTGAGGGCGGCGGAGGTGAGCCGGTTGATGTGGATGCGCCGCAGCGTGTCAATCAGGCGGATGCCCTTCACGGTGGGGCGCAGGCTCTTGCCCTGGCGCAGGGCGTAGTCCTTGCGGATCAGATTCTCAATCACCTCGGCGCGGGTGGCCGGGGTGCCGAGGCCCTTTTCGTGCAGCACCGCCGCCAGATCCTCGTCCTCGACGGATTGCCCGGCGTTCTCCATGAGCGAGAGCAGCCGCGCCTCGCCGATGCGCGGCGGCGGCTTGGTCTCCTGCTCTTCCATTTCGGCGCGCTCGGTTTCGGCGGGGGCCTCGCCGCGCGCTTCGGCTGCGCCCGCCGCGTTTTGCTTGGCGGGGGAGAGCCGCGCCAGCGGCGGCGCGGGCGCGGCCTCGCTGTCGGGCAGCACGGCGCGCCAGCCCGGCGCCATGAGCGAGCGGCTGCGCGTGCGGAAGTTGTGGCCGGCCACCAGCGTGTTGCGCTTCACATTCTCCCACAGCGCGGGCGGGTGAAATGCGCCGAGGAAGCGCCGCATTACCAGATCGAAGAGGCGCTGATCGTCGCCGCTCAGCCCGCGCGCCAGCTTGCCGGTGGGCACGATGGCGAAGTGATCGGAGACGCCGGCGTCGTTGAAGATGCGCCCGGTGTTTTCGAGGCCCGAGCCGAGCAGCCGGCTGGCGGCGCGGGCGTAATCGCTGCTGGTTGCGCCCTTGGAGGCGGCCAGCTTGCGCAGCACCTCGTTCACCGTGCCGCGGTAATCGTTCGGCAGGCAGCGCGAGTCGGTGCGCGGATAGGTGAGCAGCTTGTGGCCCTCGTAGCAGCGCTGGGCGCTGGCCAGTGTGCGGCGCGCGCTCCAGCCGAAGCGGCTGTTGGCCGTCCGCTGCAGGCTGGTCAGGTCGAAGAGCGGCGGCGCGGCCTCCTTGGAGGGCTTGCGCTCCTCGCTGGCGTGGCCGGTCTGGCCGCGCACCGCTTCCACAATCTGCCGGGCCTGTTCAATGTCGAAGATGCGGTCGTCGCGGCGCTGGTCGTTGGCCCCCGCCTTGAAATCCGGGTCGAACCACACGGCCTCGTAGCTCTGCTTGCCGGCGCGGAAGGAGGCCGTCACCCGGTAGAAGGTCTCGGGGGTGTGGGCCAGCACCTCGAATTCGCGGTCCACCAGCAGCGCCAGGGTGGGGGTTTGCACCCGGCCCGCCGACCATGCGCCGCGCTCCTTGCGGCTCTTCAGGCGCTTGGTCAGGGCGCGGGTGGCGTTCATGCCGATCAGCCAATCCGAATAGGCGCGGCATTCGGCGGCGCGGCCCAGGCCCTCCAGATCGGTGCCGGGGCGCAGCGTCTCGAAGCCCCGGCGAATGGCCTCCGCCGTCATGGACTGCAGCCACAGCCGCTGCACCGGCTTGTTCACGCCCAGAAAGCCCATTACCTCGCGGAAGATCAGCTCGCCCTCGCGCCCGGCATCGCAGCCGTTCACCACGCGCTCCACATCCGCCCGCTTCAGCAGCTTCGAGATGGTGCGGATGCGGTCGCTCTGCCCCTTCTTCTTCTTCAGCTCGAAGCGCTCGGGGATGATGGGCAGGATGTCGAGGGTCCAGCGCTTGAACTTCTCGTCAATCTCGTCGGGCTCGAGCAGCTCGAAGAGGTGCCCCACCGCAAAGGTGACCAGGTAGTCCGTGCTCTCCCACCAGCCGTCCTTTTCGCGGAAGCCGCCCAGGGCCGCCGCGATGTCCCGGGCCACGCTGGGCTTTTCGGTAATGACGAGTGCCCTGGCCATCTGTTCCTCCGCATTGCTGCGCCGCTTCTGTCCGCCGGCGTCCCCCAGGGGGAGCGCCCGCCGCCCCCGGCCCCCGCCGGGAACGCCGCGCCCTTCCATTAGCCATCCACCCGCCTGCTGACAAGTTTCGCCCTGCCCGCCCCCTGCCCGCCGCCTCGCGCCGCCACACCCCGCCCGGCCCAATTCGCCCCGCCCGCCGCCTCCTGCCGCGCCCTCCCGCCGCCCCCTGCCCGCCGCCTCCTGCCGCGCCCCGGCGCGCCCCCTTGCGCGGGCGGGGCAGCTCGGCGAATCTGCCCGCTCCCCGGGGCCGGGGCCGGGGGCGGGAGGGGGAGTTGTGAGCGACGCCCAGCCGATTACGGGGCTCAGGCCGGAGCAGGTTGCGCCCTATGTGTTTTTGTGCGGCGATCCCGGGCGCGTCGAGGCCATTTCCGCCGGCTGGAGCGATGCGCGCGAGGTCGCCTCGGTGCGCGAGTTCCGCTTCGTCACCGGCAGCCTGGACGGCGTGCGGCTGACGGCGGCCTCCACCGGGGTGGGCGCGCCGGGCACGGCCATTGTGGTGGAAGAGCTGGCGAAGCTCGGCGCGCACACGCTGCTGCGCGTGGGCAACAGCGGCGGCCTTGCGCCGGATTTGGAGCCGGGCGATCTGGTGGTGAGCACCGGCGCCGTGCGCGACGACGGCACCAGCCGCTCCTATGTGGCGCCGGAGTATCCGGCGGTGGCGCACCACGCCCTGGTGGGCGCGCTGCTCGCCGCCGCCCAGCGCAAAGGCGCGCGCTGCCGCGCGGGGATCACCTGGAGCCTGGACGGCTTCTACGCGCGCAACGCCATGCTGGGCGCAGACGGCGCGCTGGTCTCGATGAGCTTCGAGGGCTACTGGACCCGCGCCGCCGCCGAGCGCATTCCCGATATGCGCGCCGCGCGGGTGCAAAACTGCGAGATGGAATCCGGCGTGCTGCTCACCCTGGCCGGGCTCTTCGGTCTGCGCGCCGGTTGCATCTGCGTGGTGTCCGACCGGGTGCCCTGGGCCGGCCCTTCGGAGTTCGACTTCGACCGCAACATGGCGCGCTGCATCGAAGTCGCCACCGACGCCATGCTGCACCTGGCAAAGAGCGGCTGATTTTGCACAGCCTGCGCTGCATTTGCGTCGCGCTCTGCGCCGCGCTGCTGGCCGCTCTGCCTGCGGCGGCGGAATCTTCGGAGCCGGCGGCCGCCAAAGCGCCGGGGTTTCAGCTCGCAAAGCCGTTTCGCCCCGGCGTGCAGCTTTCGCAATATCGCGTGAGCGAAAAACTCGATGGCGTGCGCGCGCTGTGGGATGGCGAAAAGCTGGTATCGCGCGGCGGGCGGCGCTTTGCCGCGCCGGATTGGTTCACCCGGGGCTTTCCGGCGCAGCCGCTGGACGGCGAGCTATGGGCGGGGCGCGGCGGCTTTGAGCGCACCGCCTCCATTGTGGCGCGGAAAGCGCCGCACCCGGGCTGGCGCGAACTGCGCTTCATGGCATTCGACCTGCCCGATCCATCGCAACCCTTTGACGAGCGATTGGCTGCACTGCGCCGCGTGGTCGAAGCCAGCGGTGCAAAGCACCTGGACTGGGTGCGCCGCCGCCAGTTTGCGGAAAGCGCCGCGCTGATGGCGTGGCTGGACGAAGTAGTAGCCGCCGGCGGCGAAGGGCTGATGCTGCAGCGCGGCGACGCGCGCTATCGCAGCGGCCGCAGCGACGCGCTGCTCAAGCTCAAGAAGTTCGACGATGCCGAGGCCCGCGTCATTGCCCACCACCCCGGCCGCGGCCGCCTTGCGGGAATGCTCGGCGCAATAGAAGTAGAGACCCCGGCGGGATTGCGCTTTCGCATCGGCAGCGGCTTCAGCGACGCCGAGCGCCGCGCCCCGCCCCCCATCGGCAGCACCGTCACTTACCGCCACAACGGCTTCACCGGCAACGGCATCCCCCGCTTCCCCACCTTCTGGCGCATCCGCGCCGACGAACCCCCGAAAGCGCCGCACTGAGCAATCTCCCAATAGCCGCGCGGACGGGCGGGGCGGGGTGGGCTATGGTGGGGGGGCGCTGCGGGATGCGCCCGCGGCCGATGAAGTGCAGGAGTCGACATTTATGCAGCCGATACCCATTGCCCTTGCCGCCAGTGTGCTGGCCGTAGCCGTTGCGCTGGTGCTCTACCGGCTGGTGCTGACGGCGCCGGCCTCGACGGAACGGGCCAACGAGATTGCCGCCGCCATTCAGGCGGGGGCGCAGGCGTTTTTGGCCCGGCAATACCGCACGGTGGCGCTGGTGGGGCTGCCCATCTTTGCGCTGGTGTGGGTGCTGCTGGGCGGTTGGTATGCCCTGGGCTTTGCCCTGGGCGCGGTGGCCAGCGCGGCGGCGGGCTTCATTGGCATGCATGTTTCGGTGCGCGCCAATCTGCGGGTGGCTCGGGCGGCGCAAGATGGCTACGGGCCTGCATTTGGCCTGGCGTTCCGGGGCGGCGCGGTGACGGGGCTGCTGGTGGTGGGGCTGGGGCTGCTTTCGGTGGCGCTGCTGGTGTGGGTGGCGGGCGGCGCGGGCGCTGCCGCCAATCACGCGCTCATCGGCCTGGCCTTCGGCGGCTCGCTCATTTCGGTGTTCGCGCGGCTCGGCGGCGGCATCTTCACCAAGGGCGCAGATGTGGGCGCAGATTTGGTGGGCAAGGTAGAGGCGAACATTCCCGAGGACGATCCGCGCAACCCGGCGGTGATTGCCGACAATGTGGGCGACAATGTGGGCGATTGCGCGGGCATGGCCGCCGACCTTTTCGAGACCTTCGGCGTGACGGCGGCGGCGGCCATGCTGCTGGGCGGCATTTTGTTCGGCGCTGCGGGCGAGGCCATGTTCCTCTACCCGCTGCTGGTGGGGGCGAGCGGCGTCATTGGCTCGCTGGTGGCCATTCCGCTGGTGCGCATCGCCGAGCCCGGGCCGGGCCGTGCGCCCGCCGTTATGCGCGCCATGTATCTGGGGCTCGGCGCGGCCTCGCTGGTGATGCTGCTGGGCGTGCTGCTGGCCAACCGGCTGACTGCGCTGCCCGAAGGGTTGTCGCAGGTGGCGTGGCTGGGCGGCGGCGGGGCGCTGTTTTTGTGCGCGGTGCTCGGCGCGCTGGTCACCGCCGTCATGTTGTGGGTCACAGATTTCTACACCGGCGATGGCTCGCGCCATGTCGCGCAGATTGCCGGGGCCAGCGAGGGCGGCCACGCCACCAACATCATTGCCGGGCTGGCGGTGGGCATGCAGTCCACTGCAATTCCCGTGGTGGTCATTACCGGCTCCATCTGGTGCTGCTTTGAGCTGGCGGGGCTTTACGGCGTGGGCGTGGCGGCCATGGCCATGTTGTCGCTGGCGGGCATTGTGGTTTCCATAGACGCCTACGGCCCCATTACCGACAACGCCGGCGGCATTGCCGAAATGGCAGATTTGCCCGAGGCGGTGCGCGGCGTCACCGATCCGCTGGACGCCTTCGGCAACACCACCAAGGCTGTGACCAAGGGCTACGCCATTGCCTCGGCGGGGCTGGCGGCGGTGGCGCTGTTTGCGGCGTTTATCGAGGATCTGCGCGTCGTTGGCATCGTGGCGAACTTCAACCTGTCGCAGACGGCCGTGATTGCCGGCCTGTTCATCGGCGCGGTCACGCCCTATCTGTTCGCCTCGCTGGCCATGCGCGCGGTGGGCGAAGCGGGCGGCGAGGTGGTGAACGAGGTGCGCCGGCAGTTCCGCGAAATTCCCGGCATTATGCAGGGGACGGCGCAGCCCGATTACCGCGCCTGCGTGGACATCGTCACCCGCGCGGCGTTGCGGCTGATGATCGCCCCGGCGCTGATCCCCGTGGCCATTCCCATCGCCGTGGGGTTGCTGCTCGGCGCGGAGGGACTCGGCGGCCTGCTGATCGGCTCCATTGTCTCGGGGGTGTGCGTGGCGCTTTCCATGACCACCGGCGGCGCAGCCTGGGACAACGCCAAGAAGTTCATTGAGGCGGGGGCATACGGCGGCAAGGGTTCGGAGGCCCACCGCGCTTCGGTCACCGGCGACACGGTGGGCGATCCCTACAAGGATACGGCCGGGCCGGCGATCAATCCCATGCTGAAGCTGGTGAACATCGTCGCGCTGCTGATGATTCCCTTTCTGTGAGCGCCCCCGGCGCTGCGGCCAGCGGCGCAGGCCCCCATCCCCGGGATCGCCTGCGGCGGCAGCTCTCGCTGCAAGACGCGGTGTTTCTGGTGGTGGCCTCGGTGGTGGGCTCGGGCATCTTTCTCACCCCCGGCGTCATTGCGGGCCACCTGCCTCACGCCGGATTGATTCTGCTGGCATGGGGGGTGGGCGGCCTGCTCTCGCTGGCGGGCGCGCTGGCCAACGCCGAACTCGGCGCCATGTTTCCCCGCGCGGGCGGCGGCTATGTATTTTTGCGCGAGGCGTTCCATCCGCTGGCCGGTTTTCTGATGGGCTGGCTGATATTCTTCGCCATCTACGCGGGCAGCGTCGCCACCCTGGCGGTGGGTTTCGCCGCGAGCCTCGGCGAAATTTTCGGCTGGAACAGCGCAGCGCCAGTGGTGGGCGTCGCCATCTTCACCATTGCCGTTTGCTCCACTCTCAACTGGATCGGCGTGCGCTGGGGCGCGCTGGCCAACAACATCACCGGCTGGATCAAGGTGCTGGCGATTGTGGCCTTTGGCGTGGTTGCGCCCTTTACCGGCGAGGGCGACCTGCGCAACCTGCTGCCGCTGGCGCGCGGTGCATTCGATGCTGCGCCGCTTTCCGCTTTTGCACTGGCGCTCTCGCCCGTTTTGTTCAGCTATCTGGGCTGGAACGCCACGGTGTATGTCGCCAGCGAGGTCCGCAATCCCGCGCGCAATGTCCCGCGCTCGCTTTTTCTGGGGCTGGCAATCTGCACCGCGCTTTACCTGCTGCTCAATTGCCTCTACCTGGTTGTCCTGCCGCCGCAGCAGCTGGCAGGAACCCCGAACGCCGCCGAGGCATCGGCGCAGGTGTTCTTCGGCGATGCCGGCGGGCGCTTGTTCTCGGCCTTTGTGCTGGTTTCCATTCTGGGCACGCTGAATGCAACCATTTTGGCGGGGCCGCGGATTGTCTACGCCATGGCGCTGGACAAGCTCTGGTTCCCCGGCGTTGCGCGGGTGCACCCGAATTACGCCACGCCGTCCTCCGCCATTTTGCTGCAGGCGCTGATCGCCGTGGCGCTGGTGGCCTTCTTCCAGACTTTTCAGAGCAACCTCGATTTCACCACCTTCGGCGTTTTGCTGGCCAGTGCCGCAGATGTGGCCGCCCTCTACGCCCTGCGCCGCCGCCAGCCGCAGCGCCTGCGCCCCTACCGCGCCTGGGGCTATCCCGTCGTGCCGGCGCTCTACGCCATCGTTATCCTCTCAATAGCAGCCACCCTGGCCTGGAGCCGCAACCAGGAGGCGCTGGTTTCGCTGACCTTCATTGCAGCCGGCGTCCCCGTCTATTGGCTGCTCACCCGCCGCGCCTGAGCCCGCCGCCTGCGGCGTGGCCAGCGCGCGGATTCTTCAATAAACTCGCAGCACTTCACTTTTTGCGTGGGAGCCTGCGTGTCCGAATTCCGACACGATTTCGACAAACTGCGGCGCCTGCCTCCCTATGTGTTCGCCGAGGTGACGGGCCTGCGCCACGCCGCGCGCCGGGCCGGGGAGGATGTGGTGGACCTGGGCATGGGCAACCCCGACCTGCCCACGCCCCCCCATGTGGTGGAGAAGATCTGCGAGTCCGCGCAGTTGACGCGCAACCACCGCTACTCGGCCTCGCCCGGCGTGCCGAATTTGCGCGCCGCCATCTGCGAATGGTATGCGCGCAACCACGGCGTCGAGCTCGATCCCACGCGCGACGCCATCGCCACCATCGGCGCCAAAGAGGGCCTTTCGCACTTTGTGCTGATGACCATTGGCCCGGGCGATGTGGTGCTGGCGCCGGACCCCGCCTATCCCATTCACCAATACTCGGTAATTTTCGCCGGCGGCGATCTGCGCCCGGTGAAGCTCGCCCCCGGCGGCGATTTCATCGCCGAGCTGGAGCGGACGCTGTCGCGCACCTGGCCGCGCCCCAAAATGCTGATCGTCTCTTTCCCCCACAACCCCACAACCAGGGTGGTGGACCGCGCCTTCTTCGAGCGCCTGGTGGCGCTGGCGCGCGAACACCACCTGATGGTGGTGCACGATTTCGCCTACGCCGAAGTTTGCTTCGACGGCTACCGGCCGCCGAGCATTCTCGAGATTCCCGGCGCGCGCGATGTGGCCATTGAGTTCGGCTCGCTATCGAAGAGCCACTCCATGGCCGGCTGGCGCGTGGGCTTTGCCGCCGGCAACCGCGAGATGATCCACGCGCTGACGCGCATCAAGAGCTATCTGGATTACGGCATTCCCACTCCTATTCAGGTGGGCGCCATTGTGGCGCTGCGCGGGCCGCAGGATTGCGTGGCGCAGAACTGCCGGGAATATCGGCTGCGCCGCGATGCACTGGTGGACGGGCTGGCCGCCCCCGGTTTGGGGCAGTGGCGGATCGAAAAGCCGCTGGCCACCATGTTCGTCTGGGCGCAGATTCCCGCCGCGCTGCGCAGTCTGGGCTCGCTGGAATTTTCGAAGCGCCTGTTGCGCGAAGGCGGAGTCGCCGTGGCGCCGGGGGTGGGCTTCGGCGAACACGGCGAAGGCTATGTCCGCTTCGCGCTGGTGGAGAATCGCCAGCGCATTCGCCAGGCCGTGCGCGGCATCCGCCGTTTTTTGCGCGCTGCGTTGCAGCGCCCCGCGCCGCGCGCCGAAGCGGCTGCGCGCACGGGCGCGCCGTGCTGAGCTCGCCGCCGGGCGCGGTGGGCGTGGGCCTGCTCGGCCTCGGCACCATTGGCACGGGCGTGGTGAAGCTGCTGCAGCGCAGCGCAGATGAGATTGCGCGGCGCCTCGGATTTCCGCTGCGCCTGCTGCGCGTGGCCGATCTCGATCTCGAGCGCGAGCGCGGCCTCAATCTGTCGGGGCTGCGCTTCGATTCCGACGCGGCGGGGCTGGTCGCCGATCCGCAAGTGGATGTTGTGGTCGAATTGATCGGCGGCGTCGGCGCCGCGCGCGAGCTCAGCCTGCAGGCTATTGAAAACGGCAAGGCGCTGGTTACGGCGAACAAGGCGCTGCTGGCGCTGCACGGCGCGGAGATTTTCGGCGCGGCGGAGCGGCGCGGCGTGGATGTGGCCTTCGAGGCCAGCGTCGGCGGCGGCATTCCCATTTTGCGCGCGCTGCGCGAAGGGCTGTCGGCCAACCGCATTGAGAGCCTGCACGGCATCATGAACGGCACCACCAACTATGTGCTGAGCGAAATGGAGGCGACGGGCGAATCCTTCGAAGTCGTACTGAAGCGCGCCGGCGAACTCGGCTATGCCGAGGCCGATCCCAGCTTCGATGTGGACGGGGTGGACGCCGCCCACAAACTCGCGCTGCTGGCGGCGCTGGCTTTCGGCGCGCAGCTCTCCTTCGAGCAGATTCCCACCGAGGGCATTCGGGAACTCGCGCCGCTGGATTTCGAGGCCGCCGCCGAATTCGGCTTCCGCATCAAAATGCTGGGCATTGCAAAGCCTTGGGCGGAACCCGACGGCCTGCGCATTGAGGCCCGCGTGCATCCGACGATGATTCCCGCGCACAGCCTGCTGGCGAATGTGAACGGCGCAATGAACGCCATTGCCGTGCAGGGCGACGCCGTGGGCCCCACGCTTTTTTATGGCGCAGGAGCGGGCGAGTTGCCGACGGCCAGCGCCGTGGTGGCCGATTTGATGGAGCTGGCCCGGGAATTGCGGCGCGGCTCGGCGCTGCGCGTGGCGCCGCTGGGCTTCCCGCTCTCGCAACTGCAGCCGCTGCCCATCGTCCCGCTGGGCGAAGTGCAGGCGCGCTGCTATCTGGTCTTCACCGCGCGCGACCGCCCCGGCGTGCTGGCCGAAATTGCCTCGCTGCTCGGCAAATGCGGCATCTCCATCGAGTCGGTGCTGCAAAAGGGGCGCGGTGGCGACGCCGGCGCGGTGCCCATTGTGGTGCTGACTCATCCGGCGCGGGAGCACGATGTGCAGCGCGCGCTGGCCGAAATTGACCGCCTGCCCGATGTGGCTGCGCGCTCGCGCCTGCTGCGCATTGAGGAGAAGTTGTAGTGCGGCTTCGCAGGCCCCGCTATCACGCCTGGTTCGAGGGATTGAAGCAGCCCGCCGAGCGCTACGCGCTCGACGAGGTGGTGTATTGCGACAGCCAGGGCGGGTTGCTCCAGGTGGTGCACGATATGAAAGCGCTGCGCAGCAAGCGGCCCCGCGCCTGGAAGAAGCTCTTCGAGGAGCGCGCCCACCGCAACGACTGGCCCTACGGCTCCGGCGTCTGGGGCAAGAAGGAATGGGTGCTGCCGCAGATTGAGGACGACAACATCGTTTCCATGTTCGAGGGCCACACCAACCTGTTCTGGGCCGAGCGCTATGGGCGCTCGCTGGGGCTGGAGGATTTGTGGATCAAGCTCTGCGGCGTTACGCACACGGGCTCTTTCAAGGATCTCGGCATGACCGTGCTGGTCTCGATGGTGAAGCAGTTGCGCGCGCAGGGCAGGCCAATTCGCGCCGTGGCCTGCGCCAGCACCGGCGACACATCGGCGGCGCTGGCGGCCTACTGCGCGGCGGCGGACATTCCCTCCATTGTCTTTCTGCCCCGCGACAAAATTTCGCTGGCGCAGTTGATCCAGCCCATCTCCAACGGCGCCATGGTCTTCGCCCTCGACACCGATTTCGACGGCTGCATGGAGATTGTGCGGGAGGTGTCGCAGCGCGATGGCATCTACCTGGCCAACTCGATGAACAGCCTGCGCATTGAGGGGCAGAAGACCGTTGGCATTGAGATCGTGCAGCAATTCGACTGGGAGGTGCCGGACTGGATCGTCATTCCCGGCGGCAACCTCGGCAATGTTTCAGCGCTGGCGAAGGGCCTCGATATGCTGATCGAACTCGGCCTGGTGAATCGCCGCCCGCGCATCGTCTGCGCCCAGTCCGCCCAGGCGAATCCGCTGTATCTCTCTTACCAGCGCAATTTCGAGGTCTTCGAGCCCATCGCCGCGCGGCCCACGCTGGCCTCGGCCATTCAAATCGGCAATCCGGTTTCGTGGGAGAAGGCCGTGGATGCGCTGCGCCGCTACGACGGCATCGTCGAGCAGGCCACGGAGAGCGAGCTCGCCACGGAGGCGGCGCGCGCCGACCGCACCGGGCTGTTCAACTGCCCGCACACGGGCGTCACACTCGCCGTGGTCCGCAAGCTCGCGCGCGCCGGCACGCTGCGGAGCAGTGACCGCGTGGTGGTGATCTCCACCGCCCACGGCCTCAAGTTCACAGACTTCAAGCTGCGCTACCACACCATGAAAATTGACGGCGTCGTCTCCGAGCATCCCAACCCGCAGATCGAAATGCCCGCCGATTACCAGGCCGTGCGCGACCGTATGTTGCGCGAAATTGAATTGCGCTTCGGAGCCTAGGGTGTTCACCGGCATTATTGAAGCCGTGGCCGAGCTGGCGGAACTCTCCCCGCGCGGCGATGTGGTGCGGCTCGCCGTGGCCGCCCCTGCGCTGGCCCGCGCCGTGGGCCGGGGCGACAGCGTGGCGGTAAACGGCGCTTGCCTCAGCGTCGCCGAGCCGCACGCCGGGCAATTGCTCTTTGACGCCGTGCCCGAAACTCTGCAGCGCACCGCGCTCGGCGCGCTGCGCCCCGGCGACCGCGTGAATCTGGAGCGCGCAGTGCGCGCAGACGCGCGGCTCGATGGGCACATTGTGCAGGGCCATGTGGACGAGGCGGGCCGCGTTGCGGAACTGCGACGCTCGGGGGACGATGTCCGGCTCTTCGTCGAGAGCAGCGCCGGATTTGCCGAGCTGCTGGCGCCGAAGGGCGGCGTGGCGGTGGATGGCGTTTCGCTCACCGTGGTCGGCGTCCGGGACGATGGCTTCGATGTGGCGCTGATTCCCCACACGCTGGGCGGCACCACGCTGGGCGCGCTGCGCAGCGGCGACCGCGTGAATCTGGAGGCCGACATCATCGGCAAGTATGTGAAGCGCCAATTGGACCGCATCGCGGGTGCGGCGCGGGCGCTGCTCTGCTGCATTTGCCTCGCGCTGCCCGCCACCGCGGTGGCGGCCGCAGATGCCGCGCCCGCGCTTGAGCCGCCGCCGCCCGGGCTTTCGGCGCGCGCCGTGGCCGAGCGCGTCGAGAAATTGTTTCGCGGCGAGAACAGCTACTTCCAGGCGACCATGACGATTCGCTCGCCGCTGCTCCCCGCTCCGCGCATCGTCGGCTTCCGCGCCTGGGACGACCGCAGCAGCGGGCGCTCCTTCGTGCGCATCACCGCGCCGCCCAAAGATCGCGGCGTGGCTTTTTTGAATGTCCCGCCGAATCTCTGGAATTACATTCCGCGCGTGGAGCGGACGCTGCGCATTCCGCCCTCGATGATGCTGCAATCGTGGATGGGCAGCGATTTCACCAACGACGATCTGGTGCGCGAGTCGAGTCAGCTCGACGATTACGAACACCACTGGCTGGGCGTTGCGCCCGCAGGCGCCGGTCTTCCGCGCGCCTATGTGATCGAATACCGCCCCCACGAAGCAGCCCCCGTGGTGTGGGGCCGCATTGCCGCGTGGATTGACGCCGAGCGCTTTGCGCCGCTGCGCCAGGAGTTCTACGACGAAGCCGGCGCGCTGTTGCGCGTCATGCGCTTTTCGGATTTCCGCCGCACCCGGGGCCGTCTCTATCCCCACGCCTGGTCACTGATCCCGGAGAATCGCCCCGGCCACGAAACCGCCATTCAGATCGAGGAGATTCGCTTCGACGAGCCTATCCCCGATTCCATCTTCACCCGGCGCAATTTGCGCGAGGGCGGCTGAGCGATTCGGCGCTTCGCAGCGCGCTCTGCGCTGGCGGCATGGGCGGCGGCGCTGTGCAGCGCGGCGGGCGCGCCCGCGGAAGCGCGCGAACTCTGGCGCCAGGGCGCGCGCTCACTCGATCTCAGCGGCTCGCTGCGCGAGCTCGCCGTCGCAACCCGGACCCCCGATGCGGCGCGTTTTTTTCAGCAGGCGGGCGCGGCGGGAGATGCCTGCGCGCGGGCCGCGCAGTTCGCCGATTGCCCCGCTTTTGATCCGCGCAACGAGCGCGACGCATGGCGCAGCCTCACGCGCTTGTGTCTCGACGCGCGCTTGCAGCTCGGCGCGCGCACTTCGGCGCGGCTTTCCTACGACCACGAATTCGAAGCGGGCGTGCTCGACTCGTTGCTGCGCGCGCCCGGCGCGCTGCCGCAGACTGCCTTGGGCCTGGAGCGCAACATCTTTGCGCTCGGCTTGCGCCGCAGCGACGCCGGCCGGCGCAGTTGGCGGCACCGCATTTATCGCGGCAGCTTTCGCTACGCGGGCCGCCGCCTCGAGGTGAAGCTCGGCAGGCAGCGCATTCCCTGGGGCGTGGGCCGGCTCTGGAATCCGGTGGACCGCTTCAACGCCATCGGGCCGCTGGCGCTTGAGTCCGACCAATCGCCGGGAGTGGATGCGCTTTCGCTGCGCTGGAATTTCTCGGGCTTCCACCAGTTGCAGGCGGTGCACGCCCCCGGCCCGCGCAGCGCCGAGGCGCGCAGCGCGCTGCGCTACGCCGGCCTGCTGGGCGATGTGGATGTGGCGCTGAGTGCCGGCCGCTTCTCGGGCGCGCTGGGGCTGGGCGCAGAGCTGGCCGGCAACTGGGGCGAATCTGCCTGGCGGCTGGAGGCCGCCTGGACTGATCCCCGCCGCGCGGTCTGGCCCATCGGCGCGCCCGCAGCGGCGCCGCCCGCGCCCTTCTTTCAAATTGCGCTGGGCCTCGACCGCCAGTTCGATTTGGGAAGCGGCCTGTATGTAATGGCCGAGCACCTCTACGACGGCAACGCGCTGGGCTTCGGCGCGGGCCGCGCGGGCCGCCTGCTGCCCTTCTTCGAGACCAGCGCCGCGCCCCCCGCCTGGGCGGCGGCCGCCTCGCCCGCCCCCGGCGCGCCGCTCTTTGCCGCGCCCGCTTCCGCCGCGCGCTTTGCCGGCAGCCGCGTCGTCTCATTGTCCCGGCACGCCACGGGCCTGCAGATCGGCTACGACCTGGTGGCGGCGCTGCGCGGCGAGCTGTTGCTGATCTACGACTGGCAGGGGAGCAGCGCCGCGCTCTCGCCCGCCCTGCACTTCACCGGGCTGAACGCGGCGAGCTTCTCGCTGGGCGCGCAATTTTTCTTCGGCGGCGCGCCGTCGCAGTTCGGCGGGCGGCCCGCGCTGGCCTATGCTCTGGCCGAGTTCTTCTTCTGAACAGGGGGAAGCGCAATGGCGAACGAGCTCGGCAACTTCAACCCGCTGCGCAGCTTCGAGGTGGGCAGCTCCATCGCCGCCACCATGCTGCGCCCGCTCTCCGGCGTGCGCGTGGGCGCGCTGGGCAAGCGCCCTGCTGCGCCCATCACGCTCTACGAATTCGAAAGCTGCCCATTCTGCCGCAAAGTGCGCGAGGCCTGCACGGCGCTCGACCTGGAGGTGAACATTCTGCCCTGCCCCAAGGGCGGCCAGCGCTTCCGCGGGGAGTTGCAGCGCCGCGCGGGCAAACAGCAGTTTCCCTACATGGTGGATCCGAACACCGGCCGCGAGATCTTCGAGTCCGCCGATATCATCGCGCATCTCTTTGCCGAATACGGCGCCGGCAAGCCGCCCTGGCATTTGCAGGGGCCGTTGCCCGTGCTGGCCGGTGGTTTCGCCTCGCTGTTGCGCCTGCAGGCCGGCACCTTCGCCCGGCCCTCCCGGCCGCCCGGACAGCCGCTGGAACTGTGGTCCTTCGAGGCATCGCCCTTCTCAAGGCTGGTGCGCGAGAAACTCTGCACCCTGGAGATTCCCTACCTGTTGCACAATGTGGGCCGCGGCAGCCCCAGCCGCCCCGCCTTCGCCGAACGCTCCGGCAAAATGCAGGTGCCCTTCCTGGTGGATCCGAACAGCAATGTGGAAATGTTCGAATCCGCAGACATCGCCGCCTACCTGGAAGAACGCTACGCCGCAAAACCCGGGGAGGTTTGATCTCCGGCTCAGGTCAGGCGCTCGATGAGGGCGCTGGCGATGCCGAGGAAGACGGCGAAGCCGAAGATATCGGTGAGGGTGGTTACGAAGACGCCGGAGCCGACGGCGGGATCTTGTTTCAGGGCTTTGAGCGTGAGCGGGATGGCGGCGCCCAGTGCGCCGGCCAGCGCCGCGAAGATTTCGGGCAGCAGCTCCGGCGGCAGTTCGCGCAGCGTGCTGGCGGCCCGCCGCTTCTCGTAGAGCAGGTCCAGGGCGATGCGGATTTCGCCGGGAGTCGCCATGCGAGGCTCCGGCTCCCGGGGGCCTCGCGCGGGGGCCTAGCCGGGAAGTCGTCCCGTGGGTTGCGCAGGGGGCGGGGGTTCCCGATTTGCGTCGAGCATCGTCGGCGCGCTTTGTATCACGCCTGCCCCCGCGCGGCAAATGCGGCGGGCGGGCGATTTCCCCCGGGGGAACAAAACGGAGAAAACGCTTGCAAATAATTTTACCGGGCGGTAGAATAGCCGGACGACGCGCCCTCCACGCTTCCAAGCCACAAGGCGAGGCGTCGGGAAAGGAACCGGGATGAAGGAACTCATCGAGGCGATTGTCCGCGCGTTGGTGGACAAGTCGGACGAGATCCAGATTGAGGAGGTGATTGGCGAGCACGCCCATGTGCTCGAGCTGCGCGTCGCCAAGGAAGACCTGGGCAAGGTGATCGGCAAGGGCGGCTCCCACGCCTCGGCCATCCGCACCATTCTGGCGGCGGCCAGCGGCAAGGACCGGAAGCGCTACGTTCTGGAGATCATCGAGCACTGAGGCGGCGCCAGCGGTTGTGATCAGTGCGGAGCCCCGCTTGTCCGAGTCGCCCGATGCGCTGAACTTTGACGCGCCCCTTCACTTGGGCGCGCAACTTGAGGCCCGCGCCGCCCATCCGGCGCTGGCAGAGCGCGACTTTTTGTTGCAGGACGAGCGCCGCTGGAGCTGGCGCCGCTATCGCGATGAGTGCGTGCGCATGGCGCACTTCCTGCTCGGCAGGCTGGCGCCCATTGGCGCCGAGCGCCCCGGCCATGTGGCGATGATGCTCGAGAATCACTTCGAGCTGCTCGCGCTCTATGGCGGCTGCGCCTACGCCGGGCTCACGCTCTTCGGCGTCAACACCGGGCTGCGGGGCGAAACGCTGGCCGGCGTCATTGCGCATTCCCGCGCCCGGCTGCTGGTGGTGGAGGAGCGCTTCGCCGCAGAGGTCGAGCGCGTGCGGGAGAAGCTCGCGATTGCGCCGGAGAATCTGCTGGTGCTGCGCAGCGGCGGAGGGGAGGCCGTTGCCACCGGCATGGGCGATCTGGCGGCGGCGCTCGCCGCCGAGCAGGGCGCGGTGGATGCGCCGCGGCAGCCGCCCGCAGTTGAGATTGCGCCCGAGCAGAACCTGATGGTGGTCTACACCTCGGGCACCACGGGCCTGCCCAAGGGCATCAACAACAATCACTTGAAAATGCTGCTGATCGGCTCGAACATCACCCGGCTGCTGGAGCTCGGCAGGGACGATACGGGCTACGCCTGTATGCCGCTGTTTCACTCGAACGCCATGTTCCTGGGCTTTCAGTCCGCGTTCTGGTGCTGTGGCCGGCTGCTGTTGCGCCGGCGCTTCAGCGCCAGCCGCTTTGCAGAGGATGTGCTGCGCCACGGCGTCACTTACTGGAACTATGTGGGCGAGCCGGTGCACTACATACTGGATGCGCTCTCGCGCGAATACGCCGGCGACGAAGCGGCGATTGTGGCGGCGGTTGCGCGCAGCCCGCAGAACCGCATGCGCTACGCCATTGGCAACGGCGCTTCGCCGCCGGACATAGACCGCTTCACGCGCTGGCTGGGGCTCGAAGATATGCTCGAACTCTACGGCTCCACCGAGGCCGCCATTTCCACCTTCCGGCGGCGCGGCGATCCGCGCGGCAGCGTGGGCGAGATCACCGATCCGTCGGTGAAGATTCTCGACGAGCAGGGGCGCGAATGCCCGCCCGCCATTCCGCTGGGCGCGGGCCCCGGCATCGCCAACTATGCCGAGGCGGTGGGCGAAATTTGCCGCGTGGCCGGCGACACCGCTCTTTTTCAGGGCTACTTCGGCAACCCCGAGGCCAACGCCAACAAGTATCGCGACGGCGTCTATCACTCCGGCGATCTCGGGCATGTGCTGATGGTGGAGGACAGGCGCTATCTCTACTTCGACGGCCGCACCGACGATTGGATCCGCAAGGACGGCGAGAACTTCTCCGCCGCCCAGGTGGCGCGCCTGTTGCAGGAGCACCCGGATGTGGAGCTCGCCGCCGCCTACGGCGCGCCCTGCGATGTCTCCGACGAACTGGTGATGGCGAGCCTGCTGTTGCGCGAGGGCGCGAGCTTCGATCCCGGGGCCTTCTTCCAGTGGTGCCAGGCGCAGGTGGAAAGCGGCGGCATGGACCGCAAGTGGTTTCCCGATTTTCTGCGGCTGGTGCAGACCTTCAGCTTCACCCAGACGCAGAAGATTCTGGTGCGCGAACTCAAGCAGGACCACTATCACCGCGAGCGCCTGCCCGACGCCCCCATCTACTTCCGCGAGCGCGGCGCCAATACTTTCCGCGAATTCACCCCTGCCGACTTTGCCGCGCTGCGCCAGCGCTTCCGCGCCTCCGAGCGCGAGCACCTGCTGGACTGCTGAAACGCAGCGAGGCGGCGCGGGGATCAGCGCTTGCGCTTGTGGCGCTGGCGCTTCAGCAGCTTCTTCTTCTTGTGCTTGCGCATCTTCTTGCGCCGCTTTTTGACGATGCTTCCCACGCTGGGGCCTCCGGGGCGAAATGGAGAGGGATCAATAGGCGCTCTGCGCGGCGCCGTCAAGCGCAGCGCTGCGGCAGGTCGAGCCACAGCGTCTGGGCGTTGCCCGGCGAGGCGGCGGGGCGCAGCGCGCGCAGCACGCCGAGATGCGTGACCACTGCGACGGGCCGGCCGCCCCGGCGCGCGGCCAGCGCGGCCAGCTCGGCGAGGGCGGCGCGCAGCCGGGCCTGAAACTCGGCGCGGCTCTCGCCGCCGCCGGGCCGCAGCTCCTCGCCGGCCCGAAAGCGCCGCAAATCGCCGGGCCAGCGCGCCGCAATTTGCGCGTGACTGCGCCCGCTCCATGCGCCCACATCGCGCTCGCGCAGCGCCGGCAGCGGCAGCGGGCAAAGCTCCAGCCGCTCGCCCAAAATCTCCGCCGTCTGCCGCGCGCGCCGCAAATCGCTGGTGGCCAGCGCCGCCAGTCCGCGCGCCTCGCCGCTTTCGGCGAGCCGCCGCGCCAACGCCCGCGCCTGCCCGCGCCCCACCCGCGAAAGCGGCGGATCCGCCTGCCCCTGCCACACCCCCGCCGCATTCATGGTCGATTCCGCGTGGCGAATGCAAAGCAGGCGCATCAGCCTCAGCATAGCCGCCGCGTGCTTGAGCAGCGGCTATTGATCAGCGGAGGCAATTCTCCGTTCGCCTCTTCCAGGCGGTTGCGGGCGGTTTGGCAGACGGCGGGGTTGATTTCGCAGCCGATTCCGTTTCTGCCGGACAGGGCGGCGGCGATTTGAGTGGTTGCGGAGCCGGCGAAGGGGTCCAGGATGGTTTCGCCGACAAAGCTGTAGGCTTTGATCAGGCGCAGGGGCAGCTCCACGGGGAAGGGGGAGATATGTTGCCGGTTCCTGCCGCTCTTTTCCGGTTTCATGAGCCAGACATCGGAATTCTTGATCGAGAGCCAGAAATTCTTGTCCAGCTTGGACTGTTCTTTCTGCTCCCGGCTCAAATGGGCGTATTTTCTGAATCCCTTTCTCTCCGGTTTGTTGAATTCCAGAATGAATTCGTGCATATGATTGATCAAAATGCCGCCGGGGTAGGGGTAGGTTCCGAAGTGCGCGCGCACGCCGTTGGTCTTTTGCCAAATGATGTCTCGCTTGAAAACAAAACCCAGGCTTTCGCACAGGTCAATGGTCCTGCCCGTCAGGTTCAGCGTGCGGAAGGTGCCGTTCTCGCGGATGGGGAGATTCATGATGTTGATGAAAAACTTTCGCCCCGGCTGCAGAACTCGCAACACCTCGCCCCAAACCTTCCGGATTTCCTCAAACCACTCCTCCAGATCGTGGACATTGCCCAAGTCTCCCGGTGTGTCCTGGGAATACATCTTGGCGTTGAAGTAAGGAGGCGAGGTGATGGCCAGGTGAACGCTCTCGTTTGGCAATTCCGTCATGCGGGTGGAATCCCTGCAGAGCAGGCGTTGCTGGGTTCCCCGGATTGCGATGCGGAGATCTTCCTCCACTTCGCCGGTTTGCGCCTCACGGCCGGGCCGGCCGGGCTTTTGGAAGTGGCGGATATCGTCCAGGCGGAAGCGATACTGCCCGCTCGTGGAGCGGCGCGCCTTCAGAATGCTCAGGCTGGCAAGCCGGTGCACATCGTCCACAGAGATCGCCAGGTAGGCGGCGACTTCTCCGGCGGACAGGTATTCCCGTTTGGCGTAGTCCAGCCCCACGTTTCCCTCTTTGCCTCCCGCACCAGTATTGGGCAGGTGCGTCCGGGCCTCAAGCGCCGGCGGAATGTAGCGGATTGGGGGCGTCCGGGGGGCTTTGCTGGGCGCTTGACGGCGCGGCGTTGGGGCAGCACACTGGGTGGGGCCGCTGCGTGGCGCTGCCAGAGCTGCGGTGGGGGAGGTGGCGAATGAATCCGCTCAAACTCAAGTTGCATTGGCAGATTTTGATTGCGCTGGTGGCGGGGGTGTTGCTCGCCGGGGCGCTCAAGCGGCTGGGGCTCGGTGGGGCGGAGCCCTTCTTCGGCTTTTTGGGGCAGCTCTTTTTGAATGGGCTGCGCATGCTGATCGTGCCGCTGATTGCCTCGTCCATCGTCGTGGCCATTGCCGGGCTCGGCGGCGGCGGGTTGGGGCGGCTGGGCGGCCGGGCGCTGGGCTTCTATGCGGCGAGCTCCGTCGCCGCGATTCTCACCGGGCTGCTGCTGGTGAATTGGGTTCAGCCCGGCGTGGTGGGCGGCGAGCCCGCGGGCAAGGTGCTGAATCTGGAGGCGAACGCCGACGCGGTCGCCGAGAAAGTGGGCGAGCGCAGCGCGGGCGATCTGTGGGGAATCTTCCTGCGCATGGTGCCCGCCAACATCGTCGCCGCGGCGGCGGAAGGGCAGATGCTCGGCATTATTTTCTTCAGCATTTTGTTCGGCTATTTCATTTCCCGGATGGAACCCTCGCGGCGCGGAACCCTCGAGGGGTTTTTCCAGGGGATGTATGAGGTCATGCTGGCGCTCACGCGCTTCATCATGCTGTTTGCGCCCATCGGGGTTTTCGGGCTGGTCGCGCGGGTGGTGTTGAAGACCGATTTGGCGGATCTGGCCGGCCCGCTGTTGCGCTTTTCGCTGGTGGTGCTGTCTGCGCTGGCGCTGCACTTCCTGGTGACCATGCCGCTGGTGCTGCGCTTTGTGGCTCGGGTGAATCCCGCGGCGCATTACCGGGCCATGGCGCCCGCGCTGCTCACGGCTTTTTCCACCGCGTCTTCTTCGGCGACGCTGCCGGTGACCATGGAGTGCGTGCAGGACCGCGCCGGAGTCTCGAACCGCGTGTCGAGTTTCTCGCTGCCGCTCGGCGCAACCGTCAACATGGACGGCACCGCGCTCTACGAATGCGTGGCGGCCCTGTTCATTGCGCAGGCATATGGCGTGGAGCTGGGCTTCACCCAGCAGTTCACGGTGGTGCTCACCGCGCTGCTCACCTCCATTGGCGTCGCCGGCATTCCCTCGGCGAGCTTCGTGGCCATCGCCGTCATCCTGGGCGCCGTGGGGCTGCCGCTCGAGGCGCTGGGTCTCCTCTTTGTCTTCGACCGCATTCTCGATATGTGCCGCACCAGCGTCAATGTGTTCGGCGATAGCTGCTGCGCGGTGACGCTGGCGAAGTGGGAGGGCGAAACGGGCGTGCTGCGCGGCGCATGACTTCCGCCGCGCCACTGGCGCGGCGGCGAAGCCGGCCATCACGCCTGCAGCCGTTGCAGTTGCGGGCGGAGTTTGGCCAGGGCGCGGGCGCGGTGAGAGATGCGATTCTTTTCGGCGGGCGGAAGTTCGGCCATGGAGCAGTTGTGATCTGCCGGGCGGAACACCGGGTCGTAGCCGAAGCCGCCGCCGCCCTGGGGCGCGCGCAAAATTTCGCCCGCGCACTCGCCCCTGGCGAGGTGCAGCGCGCCTTCCGGCAGCGCCAGCGCCGCCACGCACACAAAGCGCGCTTCCCGGGCCTGCGCCGCCTGGCGGGCGGAAGGGCGGGCGGCGAGTTCGGCCAGCAGCAATTCCAGGCGCGCGCGGTCGTCCAGTCCGGGGCCGCCGTAGCGCGCAGAGTGCGGGCCGGGTGCGCCGCCCAGCGCTGCGACTTCGAGTCCCGAATCGTCGGCCAAAGCGGGCAGGCCGCTGCCTTCGCAGGCGCTGCGCGCCTTGGCCGCGGCGTTCTCCCGGTAATCGCTGCCCTCTGCGGGCAGCGCGACGCCGGGAAAATCCGCCAGGCCGGGCAGCGCAATATCCAGCCCGGCGAGCAGCGCGCGAAACTCCGCCAGCTTGCCCGGGTTTGCGCTGGCCAGCAGCAGCGCTTTCACGGCGCTGTCTCCGGGCCGGGCCAGTCGCTGGCGCCGGCGTCGGCCAGGGCGGCGCGCTGAATGCGCGACAACTCGGCAATGCCGCGCAGGGCGAGCTCGGTCATTTCGCCCAGCTGCGCCCGGCTAAAGGTGGCGGATTCGCCGGTGCCCTGCACTTCGGCCAGCGCGCCCTCCTGGCTGGCGACGAAGTTCATATCCACTTCGGCGCGGGAGTCTTCCTCGTAGCAGAGGTCGAGCAGCGCGCGGCCCGCCACCACGCCGGTGGAGACGGCGGCGAGCTGCGCGCGCAGCGGATTTCGGTCCAGCGCGCCGCGCCGCCGCAGCCGCCAGACCGCCAGCGCCAGCGCAGTCCATGCACCGGTAATGGCGGCGCAGCGGGTGCCGCCGTCGGCCTGCAGCACATCGCAATCCACCCACAGAGTGCGCTCGCCCAGCGCGCGGGTCGAAACCGCCGCGCGCATACTGCGGCCAATCAGCCGCTGAATCTCGAAGGTGCGGCCCGAGGCGCGGCCCTGCGTGGCCTCGCGCTGCACGCGGCGGTCCGTCGCCCCCGGCAGCAGCGAATACTCCGCGGTAATCCAGCCCCGCCCGCCGCCGCGCAAAAAGCGCGGCACCGATTCCTCGTTGGACACGGTGCACAGCACCTTGGTGGCGCCGAACTCGCAGAGCACCGAGGCCAGCGGGTTCTGCGTGAAGTCGCAGATCAGCCGCACCGGGCGCAGTTGGTCCGCCGCGCGTCCATCCAGCCGCGCCGCGCCCGCGCCGCCCACATCACCGGTGCCGCTTCCGGGCGCTTCGCCCATCGCTCTCCCCTTCGCCCAGTCTCGCGGTGGCGGCCCGCCGCTGCCCGCCGCCTGCGCTTCGAAGCAGCGTAGCGCCGCCGCCATGCGCGGGCCCGCGCCGTGTCCTACGCTCTCGGCAATGCCGCTGCGCGTGCGATTTCTCCGGCTCACCGCGCTGCTCTGCGCTGCGCCGCTCTTGGCGCTGCTCGCCGCAGAGGCGCTGGCGGCGGGCAAGCCGGCGGTGGCGCGGCCCCGCTACCAGGCGGCGGGAGAATGGCACGGCTCGGGCACCGCCTTCTTCCTCTCCATTCCGGGAAAGGACGGCGCGGTGGCCGTCACCTCCGCCCACACCCTCGACCTCGCCCAATTGGCAGAGACGCCGGAGCTGCAGTTTCTGTCGGGGCAGGCGGGAAATGTGCTCTCGGTGTCGAGCCGCTTTTACGCGCGGCCTGGGCGGCCCTTCACCGCGGGCGGCCCGCTCTCCGAGGACTATCTCATCTTCGCCCTCGATGTGCCGCTTATTGCGGGGCGCGCGCTCACCGCCGACACCGATCCCTATCCGTCGCGGCTCGAGGGCAAGCGCGTGCGCCTGCTGGGCGTTCCCGCCAGCGGCGCCAGCGACGAAGACGATATCTTCGGCACGGTGACCCTCGGCAGGCACGAGCGCATCGAGGTGCGCCTCGATGTTCCCCACGATTTGCGCGGCTGGGGGGGGGCGCCGGTGCTGCGCTATCCCGGCGGCACGGTCATCGGCATTCTGGAGGCCGCCTATACCGATGAAGCCGCCGGCACCTACCGGCTCGGTGTGGCGCCCATCAGCGGCGTGTTGCGCGCGCTGCGGCTGCCCTACGACGGCGGCCTGGGGCGGCCCTTTGCAGATGCCGGCGCCAGCGCAGCGCCCCGGGGCGAACAGGGCGTCGGCGATTCGGCCAGAGATCAGGCGTTGCCGCCGGCGCCCCGCGCGCCGGGGCTGCAGCAGGGCGAACTGCTGCTCGGCTCGGCGGACGACCTCACCACCAACATCGAGCTCGCCATTGAGTATCCCGCCGAAGGCGATTACATCGGCGACGAAGAGGGCGCATTTGTGGCGGGCCGCGCGGTGGCGCTGATCGGCGAACTGCGGCGCTTCGATGTAGCCATTGTCATTGACACCTCGGACACGGCGGCGGACGCCTCCGGCGCGGACATCAACGGCAACGGCGTGGTGGGGCGCAACCGCTTCGGCTTCATTTCGGATTCCGGCGATTCCATTCTGGCCGCCGAAGTAGCTGCCGCCAAGCGCGTGCTTGAAAAGCTCGATCCCCGCAACACCCGGGTCAGCGTCATTTCTTTTTCCGGCACCGAGTCGGTGCCCGGCGCCATTGTGCTGGGCCGCCGCCGCCCCGACGCCACAACCGAGCAGCGGCTGACGGCGGATTACGACCAGGTGCGCCGCGCCCTGGACCATGTGCAGGAGCGCGGCACCTGGGGGCTCACCAACATGAGCGAAGCCATCCGCACCGCGCTGCGCGAACTCAAGGGCTTCAGCGGCAGCCTCTCCACCCCCGATCCCGACAGCGAAAAAATCATCCTGTTCTTCACCGACGGAAAACCCACGCTGCCCTATCCGCGCGGCTACGAGCAACTCAATGTCCGCTCGGTAATTCGCGCCGCCAGTCAGGCGCGCCGGGCCGGCATTCGCATTCACTCTTTTGCGCTGGGCCCCGAAGCCCTCGACAGCCCCATCGCCACCGTGGAAATGGCCAGTGTAACCGGCGGCATCTTCACGCCGGTGCGCCGGCCGGGCGATCTGGTCGAGGTCATTGAGAATGTGAGCTTTGCGAACATCGAGGTGCTGGAGGTGCAGAACACCTCCACCGGCGAATCCGCTTTGGAGATTTCCATGGCCGCCGATGGCTCCTTCGCCTCGCTGGTGCCGCTGCGCACCGGGCTCAACCAGCTTTCGGTGCGCGTGGTGGCCAGCGACGGCACCGAGGGCCGCGATGCGGTCACCGTGAGCCACGCCCCCGGTGTGCGCAGTCCGCGGCTGCCCCGAGATCTCATGAAAATGCGCGGCAGGCTGCTCGAAAGGCGGCTGATCGTGCTGAAGCGCGACAACATTCAGACCGAGCGCGAAAACGCCGAGCGGCGCAAGCAGCAGCTGCGCCTCAAGGTGGAGGCCGAACGCGAAAGCGCCAGAAAGCGCAGCGAGCGGCAGCGCCGCCGCCTGAATATTGATGTCGAAGAGGGCGAGATTGCGCCGCCCGATGGCGCGCTGTGAGCGCGGGTGGCGGCGGTGCTTCGCTTTCGGCTACACACTGGGCGCGGCCGGCCGGCCGGGAGAGCGCATGGACTCGGTCCTTCACTATGACATCGTAATTGTGGGCGGCGGCGCGGCGGGCCTGCGCGCGGCCATTGCGGTTGCAGAGGCCGATCCGCAGCTGCGCGTGGCGCTGGTGTCGAAGGTGTATCCCATGCGCAGCCACACGGTCTCTGCCGAAGGCGGCGCGGCGGCGGTGGCGCGGGCGGACGACAGCCTCGAGGCCCACGCCTACGACACCGTGAAGGGCTCGGACTTTCTCGGCGACCAGCCCGTGATTCAGTATTTCGTGGAGCGCGCGCCGGAGGAACTGGTGCGGCTGGAACACTGGGGCTGCCCGTGGAGCCGCAACGACGACGGCACGGTGGCCACCCGCGCCTTCGGCGGCATGACCACCAAGCGCACCTGGTTCGCCACCGACAAGGTCGGCTTCCACATTCTGCACACGCTGTTTCAGACTTCGCTGCGCTACGAGCGCATCGAGCGCCTCGACGAGCACTTCGTGACGAAGCTGCTGGTGCAGGACGGACGCTGCGGCGGCGTGGCCGCTCTGGATATCCGCAGCGGCGAAACCCGGGCCGTTCTGGGCCGCGCGGTAATTCTCGCCACCGGCGGCGGCGGGCGCGCCTGGCCCTTCACCACCAACGGCGCCATCAAAACCGGCGACGGCATGGCGCTGGCCTACCGCGCCGGCCTGGCGCTGAAAGATATGGAGTTCGTGCAGTATCACCCGACGGGGCTGCCGGGCACGGGCATTCTGATCACCGAAGCGGCGCGGGGCGAAGGCGGCCACCTGAAGAACGCCGAAGGCGAGCGCTTTCTCATCACCCGGGATTACGGCGTGGGGCAAAAGGCCGAACTCGGTCCCCGCGACATGATCTCCCGCGCCATTACCCAGGAAATTGCCGCCGGGCGCGGCGTTTCGCTGCCGGGCAAGACGGGGGAATTTGCGCATCTCGACCTGCGCCACCTCGGCGCGGCGAAGATCGATTCGCGGCTGCCCTTTGTGCGCGAACTGGCGCGCACCTACATCGGCGTGGATCCGGTGCACGAGCCCATTCCGGTGCGCCCGGTGCTGCATTACATGATGGGCGGAGTGGATACCGATATTGACGGCGCCACGCAGATTGCCGGGCTCTACGCCGCGGGCGAAACGGCCTGCGTCTCGCTGAACGGCGCAAACCGGCTGGGCTCGAACTCGCTCACCGAGTGCCTGGTGTTCGGCGCGCGCAGCGGCGCGCACAGCGCCGCCCATGTGCGGGAAGCGGATGCGCCGCCGGAAGCGGCGTTGGTGGAATCTGCCCGCGCGGCGGAAGCCGAGCTGGAGGCGCTGCGCGGCCGCCAGGGCGGCGGCGAAACCGTGGCGCAGTTGCGCGACGCCATGACCCGGGCGATGGAAGAGGGAACCGGCGTCTATCGGGAACAGGCGGGCATGCGCCGCGCGGCGGCCCAAATCGCCGAACTCGGCGGGCGCTTCGCGCAGCTCCGCTTGCAGGACGGGAGCCGCGTCTTCAACACCGAAATCACCGCGGCGCTGGAGCTTCGCAATCTGCTGGATGTGGCCGCCGCGGTCACCGTTGCCGCCGCCGAGCGCCGCGAAAGCCGCGGCGCGCACGCCTGCAGCGATTACCCGGAGCGCAACGACGGCGAATACCTGCACCACTCGCTGGTGCGCCTCGGCGATTCCGGGCCGGTCTTCGACAAGAAGCCGGTGGAGCTGGGCATTTGGGAGCCCGAGGAGCGCAAATACTGATGGCCGAGCACACCAAGATCATCGCCGTTACGCGCTTCGATCCCGAGCGGGACGATGCGCCGCGCAGCCAGGAATACGAAGTGCCGGTGCAAGAGGACTGGAAGGTCCTCGAAGCGCTGAACTACATCAAGGATCACCTCGATCCCACGCTCTCGCACCGCTGGTCCTGCCGCATGGCGGTGTGCGGAAGCTGCGGCATGAATGTGAACGGCGAGCCCAAGCTCACCTGCCGCGAGCCCCTTTCCAATTACGGCGAGCGCGTCGAAGTGGCGCCGCTGGCCAACTTCCCCGTGGTGCGCGATCTGGTCGTCGAGCTCGAGGGCTTTCTGGAAAAGCTCGGCGCGCTGAAGCCCTGGATTATGCTGGCGAAGCAGCGCGCGCCGGAAGAGGGCGCCACCCGCCAGTCGCCCGCAGAGCTCGCCGATTTCAAGCAGTTCAGCATGTGCATCAACTGCATGTTGTGTTACGCGGCCTGCCCGGTGGTGGCGAACGAGCCGGACTTTCTGGGCCCCGCGGCCCTGGCCACGGCCCACCGCTACAACCTCGACAGCCGGGACGAGGGCGCGGCGCAGCGCGCGGAGATTATGCGCGGCGAGGGCGGAGTCTTCAGTTGCTCCTACGCCAACGAGTGCGCCGAAGTCTGCCCCAAGAATGTGGACCCGGCGGGAGCCATTCAGCAGGCGAAGCTCGCCAATGTGCTGAGTTGGGCGCGCTCTTTCGTGGTGCGCCGCCGGGCGGCCTCGTGAGCGGCTCTCCGCGGCTGCGGGCCATGGCTTCGGCGCGCCCTGCGCCCACGCCCATGGCGCCGCCGCGCCCGCCGGATCGCTTTCCCGCCGGGCCGCGCTACCGCAGCTATCTGCTCTTCGGCATGGGCAGCGCGCTGATGCTGCCGCTGGGCTTCGAGCTGCTCTGCGCGCTGTGGGCGCTGGCCTCCGGCGATGCCGCCTGGCGCGAATTCCAGGCGGGTCTCCGCCACCCGCTCCGCATTGCCGGGCACGCCGTGGCCGGGGTGTGGCTCACCTGGGTGGCGCTGCGCTTTTTCCGGCTGTTTCCCAAGACGCAGCCCTTCCGCCTCGGCCCCTTCCGCAGGCCGCCGGATTGGCTGCTGGTGGGGGGGCTCTACGGCGTCTTTGCCGCCGCATCGCTGGCCCTGGGCCTGTGGCTGGCGGGGCGCATTGGGGGGCTGGGCTGATGCGCGGGCTGCTCTTGCGCCTGGAGCCGCTGATCTGGGGCCTCTTCGGCGGCGGTATGTTCGTGGGCGCGCTGCTGCTCCCCGCCTGGTGCCTTGTGGCCGGCGTGCTCCTTCCCCTGGGCCTGTTGCCCGCCGCCGAATTCCCCATTCTCTGGGAGCATCTCTACTATCAACTGAGCCAGCCGCTGGGGCGCGCCGTGGCCTGGTCGGCGGTGGCGCTGCCGCTCTGGGCCGGGGCGCATCAGGCGCGCCACCTGGTCACCGATTTCGGCGGACTGCGCTGGGACGGCCTGGTGGGCGGGCTCTGCTACGCCGCCGCCGCGCTGGGCAGCCTGCTGGCTGCCTTCGCCGTCCTCGCGCTCTGACCATGCGCGCCGGCCCCGCGCAGTTTCTGCTGCTGGGGATGAGCCACCACACGGCGCCGCTGGCTCTGCGCGAGCGCTACGCGGTCTCCGATCCACGCCCCGCGCTGGCCCGGCTGCTGGCCGCGCCGGAGATTCACGAGGCGCTGCTGCTCTCCACCTGCAACCGCGTCGAGGCGCTGGTGTGGACGGCGGATGCCCGCGCGGCCAGCGGCAGGCTGCGGGCCTTTTTCGGCGAAACGCTGGCGCGGGGCGCGGTGGCGCCGGAGGCGCTGTCTGCCGCGCTCTACGAGGCCCGGGATTCCGAGGCGGTGCGGCGCTTCTTCCGGGTGGCGGCTTCGCTGGATTCGATGGTGGTGGGCGAGCCGCAAATTCTCGGGCAGGTGAAGCAGTCCTACCGCGCGGCCGTGGACTGCGGCGCTTGCGGCCCCATGCTGGAGCGGCTCTGCCAGCGCGCCTTCGCCACGGCAAAGCGCGTGCGCAGCGAAACGCGCATTGCGGAAGGCCCGGTGTCGGTGGCCCGGGTGGCGGTGCAGCTCGCCGGGCAAATCTTCGAATCGCTGGCGGGCAAAACCGCCCTGCTGGTCGGCGCGGGCGAGATGATCGAGCTGGCCCTGGAAGCCCTGGACGCCCTGCAGCGCAAGGGGCTGGCGGCGGTATCGGTGGCGAACCGCACGCTGGCGCGGGCGTCGGCGCTGGCGGCGCGCTTCGGGGTGAGCGCCCACGATCTTTCGGAGCTGCCGGCGCTGTTGCTGCAGGCGGACATCTTGTTCACCTGCATTGACGGCGAGCTGCCCGCTGCGCCGCTGTCCGCCGCGCTGCGCGCGCGCCGCCGCCCGCTCTTCGCCGTAGATCTCGGCTTTCCCCGCAACATTCCCCCGGCGCTGGGCGGCTGGGCGGGGGCCGGGGATGGCGCCGGCATTCACATCTACGATTTGGACGACCTGCAGCGCCTGGCCGAGCAGAACGCCAGGGGCCGGGGCCTTGCGGTGGCCCGTGCCGAGGACATTGTGGCCGACGAGCAGCGGCGCTTCAGCGGCTGGCTGGCGGCGCAAGAGGCGGCGCCCACCATCCGCGCGCTCTGCGCCCAGGCCGAGTCCATCCGCAGCGCGGAAATGGAGCGCGCCCTGGCGGGCGGCGGCTCCCGGGAGGCCCTGGAAGCCGTGACCCGCGCCGTGGTCAACAAGCTGCTGCACGCGCCGCTTTCCCGGCTGCGCGCCGAGGGCGAATTTGCCGCCAGCCCCGCCCTGCTGGAAGCCGCCCGCGCCCTCTTCGGCCTCGACGGCCCCGAGGCCGCCGCCCCGCCCCCGCCGCCGGGCGGCGAGCGGGCGGCGGCGCCTGCAGAGCGGTGAGGACGCTGCGCATCGCCACCCGCGCCAGTGCGCTGGCGCTGGTTCAGGCGCGGCAGGTGGCTGCGGCGCTGCAGGAGAAGTTGGGCTGCGGCACCGAATTGCTGCCCATCAGCACCAGGGGCGACCGGCTGGCCGGGCCGCTGGCCGGGGCGGGGGGCAAGGGCCTGTTCGCCGCAGAGGTTGAGGGCGCCTTGCTGGCGGGGCGCGCCGATTTGGCGGTGCACAGCGCCAAAGATCTGCCCGCCGCGCTGACGCCGGGGCTGGTGCTGGCGGCCGCGCCGCGCCGGGCCGATCCCCGGGACGCCCTGGTGGCGCGGCCTGGGGCGCTTTCCGGGGCGCAGCCCGGAGCGCGGCTGGCGGCGCTTGCGCCGGGGGCGCGCATTGGCACCGGCAGCCCGCGCCGGGCCGCGCAGCTGCGGGCGCTGCGCCCGGATCTCGCAATTGCGCCGCTGCGCGGCAATGTGGGGACGCGCCTGCGGCGGCTGGACGAGGGCCGCTTTGACGCGCTGCTGCTGGCCTGTGCCGGCCTCGACCGGCTGGGCCAGGCCGGGCGCATTGCCGAGCGCCTCGCTCCCGAGCAGATGCTGCCCGCCGCGGGGCAGGGCGCATTGGCCGTGGAGGCCCGCGCCGGGGAGCCGCTGGCCGGGGAATTGCGCGCCATTGAGGACGGCGCGACCCGCGCCTGCTTGCGGGCAGAGCGCGCCTTCCTGGCCGAAATTGCCGGCGATTGCCACACCCCCATCGCCGCGCTGGCCGAGCTTTCCCCCGGCGGGTTGCGGCTGCGGGGGCTGCTGGCCAGCCCCGACGGCGCGCAAATGGCCCGCGCCGAATGCAGCGCGCCGCTGGCCGAGTCCGCCGCCGCGGGCCGCCGCCTGGCCCGGGAGCTGCTGGCAGGGGAGGGCGCGGCCATTGTGGCGGCGCTGCACGGAGCGCCCTCGTGAGCGCTGGCGCGGGCGGGCGGGTGATTTTGGTGGGCGCGGGGCCGGGCGCGCCGGACCTCATTACCCTGCGCGGCGCGCGGGCGCTGCGGCAGGCGGATGCCGTCCTCTACGACGAACTGGCGCCCCGGGCGCTGCTGGGGCTTGCGCCGCCGCAGGCCGAGCTGGTGAATGTGGGCCGCCGGGGCCACGATGCGCCCACCCGCAGCCAGCGCGACATCGAGGCGCTGCTGCTGCGCCTGGCGCGGCAGGGCAAGTGCGTGGTGCGCCTGAAAGGCGGCGATCCCTATGTGTTCGGGCGCGGCGGCGAAGAGGCCAGCGCCTGCCGCGCCGCCGGCATTCCCTGCGAGGTGGTGCCCGGCGTCAGTTCGGCCATTGGCGCGCTGGCCTACGCCGGCATTCCGGTGACCGACCGCCGCCACGCGGCCTCTTTTGCCGTCGTCACCGGCCACAAAGATCCCACCCGGGTGCGCGAGCAGATTCGCTGGGAGGCGCTGGCGCGGGGCGCGGACACGCTGGTGGTGCTGATGGGCGCGCGCAACCTGGCGGAGATTGCCGCCCGGCTGCTCGCCGCCGGGCGCAGCGGCCAGACCCCCGCCGCCCTGGTGATGCGCGGCGCGACGGCCCGCCAGCGGACGCTGGTGGCGCCGCTGGCCGAAATCGCCCGGCGCGCCGCGGCAGCCGGCTTTGCCGCGCCCTCGGCCCTGGTGGTGGGAGAGGTGGTGCGGCTGCGCCCCGAGCTGGCCTGGTTCGAGTCGCTGCCGCTCTTCGGGCGGCGCGTGCTGGTGACCCGGCAGGCCGGGCAGGCGGAAGCCTGGCAGCGCGCCCTGGCCGCCGCCGGTGCGCTGCCGGTGCCGCTGCCGATGGTCCGCATCGCCCCGCTGCGCGGGACGCCGGAAATCGCCCGCGCGCTCTCTCAACTGGAAAGCTACGGCCTGATCGCCCTGTGCAGCGCCAACGCCGCCCGGCACTTTGCCGCCTGCTTGCGCCAGGCGGGCCGCTCTGCCGCCGCGCTGCCGGGGCGCATTTGCGCCGTCGGCCCCGCCACCGCGCAGGCCGCCACCCGCGCGGGCCTCCCCGTCGAGCTTCTCCCCCCGCCCGCCGGGGCCGGGCCGGGCGCGGGGGAGATGGGCGGCGGGGCGGAATCCGTCGGCGCGGCCGCCGGGGCCGTGCCGGGCGCGGCGGGGCTGCTGGCGGCGCTGCTCGCCCGGGGCGGGCTGGCGGGGTGCAGGGTGTTGCTGCCCAGGGCGGCGCGGGGGCGGCAGGTGCTGTCGCGGGGGCTGCGCGCCGCCGGGGCACAGGTGGACGAGATTGCGGTGTATCGCACCGAGGCGGCCCCCTTCGACGGCCCCGCGCTCTGCGGGCAATTGGAGGCGGGAGCGCTGGCCGCGTTGACTTTTGCCAGCCCCTCCGCCGTGCGGCATTTTTCGGCAGCCGTGGGGCCGCGCGGCCTGCGGGCGGCGCGGGCGGCGGCGGTGGCGGCCATCGGGCCGGTGACGGCCGCGGCCTGCCGGGCCGAAGGGCTGCCGCCCAATGTGGTGGCGGCCCGGCCCTCCGCCGGGGCGCTGGTGGCCGCCCTCGAAAGCCACTTTGGAGGATTGCCATGAGCTTCCCCGTGACGCGGCTGCGCCGCCTGCGGCGCAGCGGGGCCATGCGCGGCCTGGTGCGCGAGACGGCGCTGCGCCGGGAAGAGCTGGTGCAGCCGCTCTTCGCCGTCGAGGGCGCGGGCATCCGCGAGCCCATCGCCGCCATGCCGGGGCAGTTCCGCTTCTCGGTGGACCGGCTGGCCGAAGAGTGCAAGGAGATTGCGGACTGCGGCGTGCCCGCGGTGCTGCTCTTTGGCGTGCCCAATCACAAAGACGCCCGGGGCAGCGGCGCAGATGCGGCGGACGGCATTGCGCAGCGCGCCCACGCAGCCATCAAGAAGCACGCGCCAAATCTGCTTGCCATTGCCGATGTGTGTCTCTGCGAATACACCGACCACGGCCACTGCGGGCTGGTTGAGAATGAGCGCGTGCTGAACGACGAGACGCTGCCGCGCCTGGCCTCGGCCGCGCTTTCGCTGGCCCGCGCCGGCGCAGACATTATTGCGCCCAGCGACATGATGGACGGCCGCGTCGGCGCCATTCGCGCCGGGCTCGACGGGCACGGCTTTGCAGAGACGCCCATCCTCTCCTACGCCGCCAAGTTCGCCAGCGCCTGGTTCGGCCCCTTCCGCGAGGCTGCGGGCAGCGCCCCCGCCTTCGGCGACCGGCGCAGCTACCAGATGGATCCGCCCAACCGCAGAGAGGCGCTGCGCGAAATGCGCCTGGATCTGGAGGAGGGCGCGGATATGCTGATGGTGAAGCCCGCGCTGGCCTACCTGGATGTGCTGGCCGAAGCGCGCCGCAGTTTCGATGTGCCGCTGGCCGCCTACCAGGTCTCCGGCGAATATGCGATGCTGCGGGCTGCCGCCGCGCAAGGCTGGCTGGACGGCGAGCGCGCCGTTTGGGAATCCCTGATTGGCATCAAACGCGCTGGCGCAGACCTGATTATCTCCTACTTTGCCAAGGAGTGGGCGCAGAAGCTGCGCTGAACAATCCGCACTGCAACTTACACTGCAACTCGAAAGGAACTTGAAAATGCGCATGGAGATTCAGATTCGGGAATGGAGTTTCATTCGCAGCGCCGCCGGGTTTGCACTCTGCTGCGCGCTGGCGGCGCCGGCCGCCGCGCAACCCGCTGCCGGCGCGGGCGCAGAGAGCGAGGAATCGGCGGACGCTCTGCTCGCATCGGTCGAAGAGATCGTCGTCACCGGCACCCGGCGGCAAAACCGCACGGTGCTGGATTCGCTTTCGCCCATTGATGTGATCTCTCCGCAGGAGCTCGAGAACCAGGGCTTTTCCGAACTCGACGATCTGCTGCGCACGGCGGTGCCCTCCTATCAGGTGAACTCGCACCCCATTGACGATGCCTCCACGCTGGTGCGTCCCGCCAAGCTGCGCGGGCTCACGCCGGACCAAACCCTGGTGCTGGTGAACGGCAAGCGCCGCCACCGCGGCGCGGTGCTCTCCTGGGTCAGCGACGGCCCCACCGAAGGCTCGCAGGGACCCGACCTCACGCCGATTCCCGCGGCGGCGCTGGCGCAGGCCGAGGTGCTGCGCGACGGCGCATCGGCGCAATATGGCTCCGACGCCATCGCCGGCGTGCTGAATTTCATTCTGAAAGACGACGCGCGGGGCGGCAGCCTTGAACTGCGCCGGGGCCGCCACTACCAGGGCGACGGCGAAACCTGGAAGCTGGTGGGCAACTTCGGCCTGCCCATCGGCAGGCTGGGCTTTGTCAACACCACCATTGAAACCTGGGGGCAAAAGGAAACCGTGCGCAGCGTGCAGCGCCGGGATGTGGCGCGGCTGCTCGGGGAAGGGTTGACGGGAATTATGCAACCCGCGCAGCGCTGGGGTTCTCCGGTTGTGGACGACGCCTGGAATTTCGTCGTGAACAGCGGCCTGCAGCTCACCCGCAATTCCGAACTCTATATGTTCGGCAACTACTCCAGGCGCCAGGTGGATGGCGGCTTCTACTACCGCAACCCCGATACGCGCAACGGCGTCTTCGCCTCGGGCAGCGGCTGCGCGAACCTCATGGATGGCTCCATCGTCGCCCTGCAGGCGGATGAAAACTGCGCCGCGGCGGCCACGCGCCTCGGCATTCAGACGGAAACGCGCCCCTTCCGGCTGATCGGCGATCTGGACGCCAGCGACGGCTTCGATTGCCAAACGGAATACCGCAGCCTGGCGACGCGCCTTGCCGCCGACACCCTGAACGCCGTGAGCGCCGACTCGCGCTGCTTTGTGATGAACGAGCTGCACCCGGCGGGCTTCACGCCGCGCTTCGGCGGCGAGGTGCTCGACTCCAGCCTGGTGGCGGGGGTGCGGGGCGAACTCGCTTCGGGGCTGCGCTGGGATGCCAGCTTCAGCCAGGCCCGCAGCCGTGCGGATTTCTTCATTTACAACACCGTCAACGCCTCGCTGGGGCCGGACCAGCCCGAGGGCGGGCGCTTTGATCCGGGCGCATACATTCAGCGCGATGCCGGTTTCAATCTGGATTTCGCCATGCCCCTCACCGTGCCCTACCTCAACTCGCCGCTCAACATTGCGGCGGGCTTCGAGTGGCGCGAGGAGCGCTTTGCCATTGAGAACGGCGGCGAACTTTCCTGGCGGCAGGGTCCGCTGGTGCAGCAGGGCTTCACCGCCGCTTCCAACGGCTTCCCCGGGTTTTCGCCCAGCACCCAGGGAAAATTTGACCGCAGCAACATCGCCTTCTACACAGATCTCGAAGCGGATATCACCCCCGAACTCCAGCTCGGCCTGGCGCTGCGCCACGAAGATTTCGACAGCTTCGGCGGCACCACCAACGGAAAAATTGCGGCGCGCTATGCGGTGAACTCCGATCTTTCGCTGCGCGCCACGGCCAGCACCGGCTTCCGCGCCCCCACCCCCGCGCAGCGCAACGCCCGCAACACCAGCACCACCTTCGTCGAGGGCACCACCGACCTCATTGAACTCGGCACCATCTCGCCCATCGATCCTCTCGCGGTGCGCTTCGGCGGGCGCGAGCTGGAGCCCGAAGAATCGCTGAACTTCACTGTCGGAATGCACTATGACCTTTCGCAATTTGTGAGCGGTTTGGCATTCACGCTGGATTACTTCCGCATTGATCTCGATGATCGCATTGCGCTCTCGCAGGAATTCCGCATTTGCCCCGACGGCTCTCCCGACTCGGATGGCGACGGCCTCTGCGACATTGCCCAGGCGCTGGTGGACGACGGCATTCGGGACGCCCGCGTCTTTCAGCAGTTTCGCTTCTTCACCAACGCCTTCGACACCGAGACGCAGGGCATTGAGTTTGTGGCGACCTGGCGCGGCGCGCTGGGTCCCGGCGAGGCCGATGTTTCGCTGGCCTGGAGCTGGGTGGATACCGAGGTGGTGCGGTGGGATCCGGCCATCATCGAGCGCCTGCGCCGCCTTGAAATTGAAGAGCAGCTTCCCGAGCAGCGCGGCGTGCTGAATGCCAATTACCGCCTGGGCGCGTGGCGCGCGCTGCTGCGGCTCAGCTACTGGGGCGGCTGGCTGCATCCGGAGCAGAACTTCCAGATCCGGCCCGACACCCGCTACGGCGCGGAGTGGCTGCTGGACGCCGAGATCGCCTGGGAGATCCAGGAAAACACCACCCTGATGCTGGGTGCGGCGAACCTGTTCGACGGCTATCCCGACGAGGATCCCTACCAGCGCAGCGCCGGCAACCGCTACCCCGAGCACTCGCCCTTCGGCTTCAACGGCGGTCTCTGGTATCTGCGCCTGCGCTACGCCTGGTAGCCCCCGCCGGCTCAAAGCTGCGGGAGCACCCGGGCCGCCAGGCGCTCCAAAGAGGCATCGCGGGCGGATTCGCTCGCGCCGGGCACCTCGCTGCGGGCGATGGCCAGATCCATGCCCAGGCGCTCCCGGTAGCGGGCCAGCCCGTCGCGCACAAAGTTTGCGCTGCCCACAATGGCGCGCTCCTCAATGCCGCCCTGCGCGGCGCGGGCCAGCGCGCCCCCCACAAAGCGCGCCCGGGCCGCAGCCTCGGCTTCCAGCGCGCCCAGCACCCGGGCCGCCTCGCCGTCGTCCGCCGCCACAAACACCGTGCGCATAACCGGCGCACGCGGCGCGGCATTTGCCGCCGCCCCCGCGCCCCCGCCGGGCGGGCCGCCGCCCGGGCCGCCCGCAGCGGCGGACGGCGCGAGGTGCTCGCGCCAAAAGCCGTAGTTCTCGGCCAGCGCGTCCAGGCTCTCCAGCGGCGAGGCCAGATAGGGCAGCCCGCGCCGCGCCGCCTGCAACAGCCCCTTCCGCCCAAAAGCAGCCACCACCAGCGGCGGATGCCCCCGCCCCGCGCGCTCTCGCTCCCCCCCGCCGTCCCGCGCGCTCCCGTCCGCCCCATCGGCCGCGCCCGCGCCCGCCCCGCCGCTGGCCTGGGCGGCGGCGGCGGGCCAGGCGGCCAAAATGGCGTCGAGGGCCGCATCGAAGCGGTCGCGCTTTTCGGCGGCGGAGACCTGGAAGGCGGCGAAAGTGCGGGGCCGGAAGCCGCGCCCCAGGCCCAGCAGCAGCCTCCCCCCCGAAAGGGCGTCCAGCGTGGCCGCCTCTGCCGCCACCCGCAGCGGATCGTGGAGCGGCAGCAGCAGCGAGGTGGTGGCCAGGCGCAGCCGCTGCGTCCGCGCCGCAAAGGCGCAGAGCGCCAGCAGCGGAGAGGGCGTGGCGCCCCGCTCAAAGTGCCCCTCGGGCAGCCACACCGAGTGCAGCCCCAGGGCCTCCGCCTGCGCCACCACGCGCAGCGCCCGCTGCCAGCCGCCCCCCGGCCCCGCCAGCGCAATCCCCAGCGCCAGTTTCGCCAAGCCGTCCAGCGTAGCGGCGCTTGCGGTTGACACTGGCCGCGCGCCTCTCGTAGACTCGCGCTCCCTCCAATCCCCCCGCCTCCTGCCGGGCCCCGGTGTTCGGGTTGTCCGTCGGCGGTCGCAACGGAGACCGCCCATGATTGCGGCGATCCTCATCGCATCCGACGGCTCTCCGGGCGCATACGCCGCCGAGTGCTACGCCACCCAGCTCGCCGCCAAGCTCAGCGCCCCGCTGCAGTGCCTGACGGTGATCGAAGACCGCCTGCCCCTGAGCCTGCGCGCCGAGGGCCTGGATGTGCCCCCCGGCGAAATGGTGCCGCCGGAGACCATCGAGGCGTTTCAGAAGGCCCGGGCCGAGGCCATTTGCCGCCGCGCCGCAGAGCTGGCCCGCCAGGCCGGCGTGGAATTCAGCGCCGAAATCGCCAGGGGCAACGCCGATGAGCGCATCGCCTCGCTGGGGCAGCAGACCGCCGACCTGCTGGTGCTGGGGCGGGAGGGCGAGCACGCCGAAGCCCACAGCATGCTGCCCGGCAGCACTTTGGAGGGCGTCGTGCGCCTTGCCCGGCGGCCCGTGCTCTCGGTGCCGCCGGGGGCAGAGCTCAGCGGCCCGGTGCTGCTGGCCTTCGACGATTCGCCGGGCGCGCGCATCGCCGCGCACCTGGCGCTGGAGCTGGCCCGGCGCATCGGCGAATCGCTGCACATCTTCGTCGATTCCAAAGACAAGGGCCGCGCCGCCGCGCGCTTCGCGCAGGCGCACCGCCTGCTGGGCGAAACCTCGGTGCCGCTGCACGAAGAGAGCGCCACCGTGGGCCGCCCCGATGTGAAGCTGGTGGAGATGTCGCACGCGGCCCGTTACAGCGTCATCGTCATGGGCGCCTACGGGCGCAGCCGCAAGACCGAGTTTTTTCTCGGCAGCAACGCCGCCTCCACCCTGCGCAGCGCCCCCGCCGCCGTTCTGCTGGCGCGCTGACTCCGCCCCCATGCAGCTCGGCGAACTGGCGCTGCGGCTGGGGCGCGAAGTTGAGGGAGACGCCGGCTTCGAGGTGCGCGGCGTGGCCGGCCCCGAGGGCGGCCCGGGCGATCTGGGCTTTGTGCGCAGCCGCGCCCATGCCGCCGCGCTTCGGCACAGCGCGCTGGGCGCGCTGATTGCGCCGCCCGGCGTGGCCGTGGGCGCGCGCCCGGTCATCCGCTCCCCCGCGCCCAGCCTGGATTTCGCCCGGGCCTGCGCGCTAATTGCGCCGCAGCCGCGCCCCGCCCCCGGCATTCACCCCCGCGCCGCCGTCGCAGAAGACGCGCGCATTCACCGGAGCGCTCACATCGGCGCGCTCTGCGCCGTCGGCAGCGGCGCAATCATTGGCCCGCGCAGCATTTTGCACGCCCATGTGTGCATTGGCGAAGGCGTGCAAATCGGCGCAGATTGCGTGCTGCACTCTGGCGCAGTGGTGCGCGAAGGCGTGCAAATCGGCGACCGCGTCATTTTGCAGCCCGGCGCGCTGATTGGCGGCGACGGCTTCGGCTTCGAGCTGAACGAGCAGGGCCGCTTCGAGAAAATCCCGCAACTGGGCCGCGTGGAAATCGGCGACGATGTGGAAATTGGCGCGGGCGCAACCGTGGACCGCGCGCGTCTCGGCGCAACGCGCATTGGCCGCGGCGTCAAAGTGGATAACCTGGTCATGGTGGCGCACAATGTGGAAATCGGTGCGGATTCCCTCTTGGTGGCGCAATCCGGCGTAGCCGGCGGCGCGCGCCTCGGCGACCGCGTGCTGCTCATGGCGCAATCCGGCGTAGGCGGCCACATCCAAATTGGCGACGGCACTTTCATCGGCGCACGCGGCGGCGTCATCGAAGACACCCCTCCCAAGAGCCGCCTCTGGGGCTTCCCCGCCCTCCCCGAACGCGCCTGGCACCGCACCCAATCCCTGCTCGCCCGCCTCAGCGATTTCACCCGCCGCCTCCGCAGGGTGGAACGCGCCATTGGAGTGGACGGCAACGAAGGAAGCAAGTGATTTTGTCCGAAGACGCAGAGTAAATGAACACAGAGCGCGAAGCGATTTCGGTTTGGCAGGGGCGGGTGAAGGCGGCGTCTTCGGTGGGGGAGTTGCGGCGGTTGGCGCGGGTGTTGGCGGGGGATGCGCGGGTGGGGGCGCGGGCGCTTTCGCTGCGGTGTGAGGCGCGGGCGCAGCGCATGGAGCGCGAGATTGCGCGGCTGCGGCGGTTGTTTGCGCTTTGCCAAAAGTTGCGGGCGGGTGGGGCGCGGTATGTGGCGGGGGTGGATGAGGTGGGCGTGGGACCGCTGGCGGGGCCGGTGGTGGCGGCGGCGGTGGTGTTGCCGGCGCGGCCCAGGCTGGCGCGGCTTGCGGGGCTGGACGATTCCAAAAAGCTTTCTCCCGCGCAGCGCCAGGGACTCGCCGCGGAGATTCGCGCGCAGGCCATTGCGTTGGGGCTGGGCAGTGCGTCGCCGCGCGAAATTGACCGCATGAACATTTACCAGGCGGCGCTGCTGGCCATGCGCCGCGCGGTGCAGGCGCTGCCCGTTGCGGCCGATCACCTGCTGGTAGATGCGCGCCGCATTCCTGATGTGCCGGCGCAGCAGACGGCGTTGGTGCGCGGCGATTCTCTCGACGGCGCAATTGCCGCCGCTTCCATTGTGGCGAAGGTGCACCGGGATGCGCTTATGCAACGGCTCGATGCGCGCTTTCCGGGCTACGGCTTTGCGCGGCACAAGGGCTACGCCACCGCAGAGCACCTGGCCGCCCTGCGCCGGGCGGGGGCCACGCCGCTGCACCGCCGCTCTTTTGCGCCGGTGGCCGCAGTGCTGGGGCGGGGTAAAATTGCGCGGTAAAGTTGCACCAGGGACGCGGCGCATTTGCGGGAGACGGGCTTGCGCATTGCCAACGACATTGCGGAATTGATCGGCGGCACGCCGCTGGTGCGGCTCAACCGGGTTACGGACGGCGCGCCGGCCACAGTGCTGGCGAAGCTGGAGAGCCACAACCCGGCCAACAGCGTGAAAGACCGCATTGGCCTGGCGATGCTTGAGGCGGCGGAGCGCGCGGGGCGCATTGCGCCGGGGCGCAACACCATCGTCGAGCCCACCAGCGGCAACACCGGCATTGCGCTGGCCTTTGTCGCCGCGGTGCGGGGTTACAATTGCGTCATTGTCATGCCCGAGAACTACAGCACCGAGCGGCGCGTTACGCTGCGCGCTTTTGGCGCGCGGCTGGTGCTCTCCGAAGCGCAGCGCGGAATGCTCGGCGCGGTGCAGCGCGCGCAGGAAATCGCCGCGCGCATTCCCGGCTCTTTCATTCCGCAGCAATTCGACAACCCCGCCAACCCAAATGTGCACCAGCGCGGCACCGCCGAGGAAATCTGGAACGACACCGATGGCGAAGTGGACGCGCTGGTGGCCGGCGTCGGCACCGGCGGCACCATTACCGGCGTGGCCCGCTGCATCAAGGCGCGCAAGCCCGGCTTCGAGGCGGTGGCGGTGGAACCCGAGGCCGCGCCGGTGTTGTCGGGGGGCGTGGCCGGCCCCCACCGCATTCAGGGCATTGGCGCGGGCTTTGTGCCCGGCGTGCTCGATGCAGAACTGCTCGACCGCATTGTGCGGGTGGGAGAAGAAGAATCGCTGTGCATGGCGCGGCGCATGGCGCGGGAAGAGGGAATCCTCTGCGGCATTTCCTCCGGCGCAGCGGTGGCCGCCGCGCTGCACTACGCGCGCGAGCCGCGCAACGCGGGCAAGATTATCGTCGCCATCGTGCCGAGCTTCGGCGAACGCTACCTGAACACCGAACTCTTCGAGCCCTATCGCTACGAGGGAAGCGACGAAATCTGAATGCGTGGTGTGCGCGCGTGAAGCGGCTGGTTTTGATAGATGCGTTCAACGCGCTGTATCGGGCCTTCTTTGCGCTGCCGCAGTTGCGCAGCCCGGAGGGCGCGCCCACCGGGGCCGTGCTGGGGCTCGCCAATATGCTGCGCAAGGTGCTGCGCGAAGAACAGCCCGATGCCGTGGCGGTGGCGATGGATCCGCCGGGGGGCGGCTTTCGCCGCCGGGAGTTTCCCGAATACAAGGCCAAGCGCGACGCGCAGCCGGAGGCGCTGTCCGCGCAGCTTCCGGTAATGCGCGAGCTCTTCGACGGCTGGAACATTCCGCTCATTGAGGTGGCGGATTTCGAGGCCGACGATGTGATTGCAACGCTGGTGCGAAAGACGCTGGCGGCAAATGCCAAAACGCAAATCTCCATTGTCTCCACCGACAAGGATTTGATGCAGCTCGTCGGCGAGCGGGTTGTGTTGCTCGACGCGGTGAAAGACCGCCGCATTGGGCGCGAGCAGGTGCAGGAGCGCTTCGGCGTTCCGCCGGAGCAGTTGCTCGACACGCGGGCGCTGGCGGGCGATTCCTCCGACAACATTCCCGGCGTGGCGGGCATTGGCGAAAAGGGCGCGGCCAAATTGATCGCCGAATGGGGCGATCTCAATGCGCTGCTGCAGAACGCCGCACAGGTGAAGGCGAAGCGCGCGCGCGAAGCCCTGCTGACGGGTGCCGAGGCCGCGCATTTGGCGAAGCGCCTGGCCGCGCTGCGCGACGATGTGGAATTGCCGGTTTCTCTCGCCAATCTCAAGCGCCGCCCGCCAAACTGGGATGCGCTGCGCGCGCTTTACCGGCGCTTGGGTTTCACGCGCCTGCTCGCCGATCTGGACGGCGAAGCGCCGCCGGAATCTGCCGCGCCCCCCGCGCCGCCCCAAGAGCAGATTGCGGTGCAAATCGCCGCCACCGAGCCGGAGCTGGAAGCGGCGCTGCAAAAGTTGGCGAATGCCGAGGCCATTGCCGTGGCGCTGGTGGGGGAGGGCGCGCCGCTCGGCATGGCGCTGGCCGCGTCCCCGCAGCGCGCCTGCTACATCCCGCTCTCCGGCGGCGAAGCGCAGGCCGCCGCTTCGCCGCAACCGGATGCGCCGCAGGCTTCCGCCGCGCCGCAACCGGAGCTGGGCGCGCCGCCGGAATCCGCGCCGCCGGAAGAATCCGCCGCGCCGCCGCTGGCATTGAATTCGGTGCTGCGGCAATTGCGCGCGCTCTTCGAGGGCGCGGCCGCGCGTCCCTGGATTGCGCTTGACAGCAAGCGCCTGCAAACGCTGCTCGCAAAAGCGGGCGTGCAGCCCGCGCTGCCGCATTTCGATGTGGAGGTGGGCGCATTTCTGGTGGATCCCGCCGCGCGCCGCGGCCTGCCGGCGCTGTCCGAAACCTGGCTGCAACGCGCGCTGCCCGATTGGCAATCGCTGCGCGGCAGCGGCGCCAAGGCGCGGCCGCTTGCGGAAGTGCCGCTGGCCGATGCCGCGCAATTGGCGGGCAGCGAAGCCTGCGCGCTGCTGGCGCTGGCGCCCCTGTTGCGCGCAAAAATCGCAGCCGACGGCAGCGCCGCCCTCTTTGACGAAGTGGAATTGCCGCTCACCCGCGTGCTCTCGCGCATGGAGCGCCGCGGCGTCCGCGTGGATGCGGAGAAGCTGCGCGAACTGGGCCGGGAATACGCGGCAGAGCTGAAGCACATTGAGGCCCGCGTCTTCGAATTGGCGGGCGAGGAATTTTCGGTGGCTTCGCCCAAGCAGTTGCAGAAAATTCTCTTTGAGAAGCTGAAGCTGCCCGCGTCGAAGAAGACCCGCACCGGCTGGTCCACCGACGAGAGCGTTCTGGAACAACTGGCGGCGCTGCACGCCCTGCCCGCCGAGGTGCTGGCCTGGCGCCGCCTGTCCAAACTCAAGAGCACCTATGTGGATGCCATTTTGCGCCTGCTTCCAGAACCCCGCGCCGGGGCCGACCCGCGCGGCGGCCGCATTCACCCGGCCTTTCACCAGACGGGCGCAGCCACCGGGCGGCTCTCGGCCTCGCATCCCAATGTGCAGAACATTCCCATCCGCACCGAGCAGGGCATTCGCGTGCGCGAGGCATTTATTCCCGCCGAAGGCTGCGTGCTGCTCTCCGCCGATTACTCGCAAGTGGAACTGCTCGTCATGGCGCACTACTCCGCCGACGAGAATCTGCTCGCCGCTTTTGCCAGGGGCGAGGATATTCACCGCCGCACCGCGGCAGAGGTAAACGGAGTCGCGCCGGAAGCGGTGAGCGATTCCATGCGCGCCGCCGCCAAGGCCGTGAATTTCGGCATTATTTACGGCTCCAGCGCTTTTGGCATTGCGCGGCAACTCGGCGTTTCGCAAACCGAAGCGCGGCGCACCATCGAGCGCTATTTCGAGCGCTATCAGGGCGTGCGGCGCTTTCTGGACGACACCATTGAGCGCGCGCGCGAAGCCGGCCATGTGCGCACACTGCTCGGCCGCCGCCGCTATCTGCCCGATCTGGGCTCGCGCAACCGCGCGCTGCGCCAGGCCGCAGAGCGTGCGGCGGTCAACAGCGTCATCCAGGGCACCGCGGCGGATCTGATCAAGAAGGCCATGGTGGCGGTGGACGCCGCGCTGGCCGCGCGCGGCATGGAATCGCAGATGATTTTGCAGGTGCACGACGAGCTGGTCTTCGAGACGCCGGAAGCCGAGGTGCCGGCGCTCTCTGCGCTGGTGCGGGAATGCATGGAGCATGTCTGCGAACTGGCCGTCCCGCTGCTGGTGGAGGTGGGCGCCGGCGCAAACTGGCGCGACGCCCACTGAATTCTGGCCGCAATACGCCGCAAAGCGGCTAGAATGGCGGGCGATGAGCCAAGCGGACCGGGCAGACCAGGCAAATCGAGCGACGGGAGCGGCGCAAGCCGCGGGCGCTGGCGTGGCGGGCGCGGCCGGGGCGGAGGCGCTGCCGGGCGGGCGCGAGCGCGTGGCGCTGGACGGCCTTGCCGGCTGGCGCCGCAGCCACGGCTGCGGCCAGGTATCGGCGGCGCAAATCGGCGAGCCGGTGGTGGTTTGCGGCTGGGTGCACGCGCGCCGCGACCACGGCGGGCTCATTTTCGTAGATTTGCGCGACCGCACCGGCCTGTTGCAGGTGGTGCTGCGCAGCGACGAATCGCAGGCGGCCCATGCGCGCGGCGAGCAGTTGCGCTCAGAGTTCGTGATGGCGGCCCGCGGCCCGGTGCGCCGCCGCGATCCCGGCGATGTGAATCCGTCAGTGCCCAACGGCGATATTGAAGTGGCGGCGCAAGAGCTGCGCGTGCTGAACAGCGCGCTGCCGCCGCCCTTTCCCATCGAGGAGCAGAGCGAAGTGGACGAGCAGGTGCGGTTGCGCCGCCGCGTCCACGACCTGCGCCGCCCGCCCCTGCAGCGCGCGCTGGAAGTGCGCCACCGGTTGCTGCAGAGCTTCCGCCGCGCGCTCAGCGACGAGGGCTTTCTCGAAATCGAAACGCCCATGCTCGCCAAGGCCACCCCCGAAGGCGCGCGCGATTTCCTGGTGCCGAGCCGCCTGCAGCCCGGCGCATTCTACGCGCTGCCGCAATCGCCGCAGTTGATGAAGCAACTGCTGATGATCTCGGGCTTCGACCGCTACTTCCAGATTGCGCGCTGCTTCCGCGACGAGGACCAGCGCGCCGACCGCCAACTGGAATTCTCCCAGGTGGATCTCGAGATGTCCTTTGTTGGGGTGGACGAAGTGCTGGCGCTGCTGGAAATGCTGACGGCGCGCACTTGCAGCGAAGCCTGCGGCGTGGAATTGCCGCGCCCCTTTCCGCGCCTGAGCTATGGCGAGGCCATGGCGCGCTACGGCAGCGACCGCCCGGATACGCGCATTGAGCTCGAGCTGCTCGACTTCACGGAACTCTTTGCGCACAGCGAATTCCGCGCCTTCCGCAGCGCCGTGGAAGCCGGCGGCGCAGTCAAGTGTTTGCCGGTGCCCGCGGCAAATTCCATTACCCGGGGCGATGTGGACCGCCTTACGACCTTTGTGCAAAGCGAGCTTTCCGCCGCGGGTTTGGCCTGGGTGCGCATTGCCGCCGACGGCGCATGGCAGAGCCCCATCGCAAAGTTTCTCTCGGAGCAGGAGCGCGCCGCCATGTCGCAGGCCGCCGCAACGCTCGGCGCGGGGCCGGGCGCATTGCTGCTGTTTCAGGCCGGCCCGGCGGCCCGCGTCAACGCCGTGCTGGCGCGGCTGCGCAGCGATCTCGGTCAGCGCCTGGGCCGCGTGCAGCCGCGCGAATGGGATCCCCTGCTGCTCACCGGCTTCCCGCTCTTCGAGCGCGGCGAAGACGGCGCGCTTACCTATGTGCATATGCCCTTCGTCGCGCCGATGGAAGAGGATATTCCGCTGCTGCACGAGGGCGGCGACCCGCTGCGCATTCGCTCCACCCATTACGATGTGGTGCTGAACGGAGTCGAACTCGGATCAGGCAGCCTGCGCAACCACCGCAGCGATGTGCAGCGGCGCATTCTCGCAATTCTGGGCTACGGCAAATCCGAAATGGAAGCGCGCTTCGGCTTTTTGCTGAACGCCCTGGAATCCGGTGCGCCGCCCCACGGCGGTTTCGCCTACGGCTTCGACCGCATCGTCATGCTCATGGCGGGCGCAGACAACCTGCGCGATGTCATTGCCTTCCCCAAAACCCAGCGCGGTCAGGATTTGCTGATGGGCGCGCCCTCCGAAGCCGCCGCCGCCCAGCTTTCAGAGCTCGGCCTGCAGCTTCCCGCCCCGCCCCCGGCAGACCCGGCGGACGGCGCATGAAGCGCATATCGCCGCTGCTGCTTGCGCCGCTGCCGCTACTGGCGCTGCTTGCTCCGCTGCTCGCCGCCCCCGCCCCCGCGCAGCCCGTGCAGCCCGCCGGCGAGTCCCTCCAGCCTTCGCGCACCTACACCGTCACCCACGGCGAAACCCTGTGGAGCATCGCCGCCGATCTCACCGGCGACCCCGCGCTCTGGCCCGCCTTCTACCTCGCAAACCGCGACCAGATCAAGCACCCCGCCCTCGTCTATCCCGGCCAACGCCTCGCCATCCCCGAAATCACCCCCGCCACCCGCGCCACCCTCCAACGCCGCGCCGCCGAGTTTGTAAAGTGAAGCCGCCCCCGGCGCTCCTTACAAAATTCCCTGCTGCTTCAGTTTGGCTTTGAGTTCTTGTTGTGTGCCGGTGCCCTTGGTGCTGTTGCAGGCTTGGCAGAGGAGTTGCAGGTTGGTGCGGATGTGGGTGCCGCCCCTTGATCGCGGGACGATGTGGTCAATGGTCAGGTTGCGCAGTTGGAAGTGTTCTTTGCAGCCGGCGCATTCGCCGGATTGCTTGCCGTAGAGGTCGTGCTTGTATTGGCGGTAGTCTGCGGGTTCCGGCGTATCGGCTTGTGCGGCCAAGGCGAAATCGGCGGTGTTGGAGTGCAAAATCAGCTTTGAATTGAACAGGGGATTGTCTTCCTTGATGCGCCTGCGAACGAGCTTGATGGAGAGGGCGGAAAGATCAATGCCCGCCCATTGTCTTCCCCAGCGCTCCGCCGCCACCAGGCTGGTGGCGCAGCCGCAGAATGGATCGAATACCAACTGCCCTTTCCTGGTGGACGCCAGAATGATGCGCTCCAGCAGCGCGAGGGGCTTTTGAGTCGGGTAGCCGATGCGTTCGTTGGCCAGCCTGCCAACGGGCGAAAATTCCGTCCACCAATCTTCGGGAACCTTCCCGCGGGTTTTCAGTGTGGCTGCGTGCTTGAAAATGCCCTGGGTTTTGCCGGTATTCAGTTTTTTGTAGGGCACTCGAATCCGGTTCGGCCAGAACGGGGTCTTGCTCGAAGAGGCGTAAAACAAAATCGAATCGTGCTTGCGGGGAAACCAGCGCGTTGTGTTGGAAGGCCCCGTGTAGCACCACGCAATATCGTTTCGGAAAGAGTCTTTTCCGAATACGGCGTCCATCAGCACCTTGAGATAATGGCCCGAGGTCGGATCGCAGTGCAGATACACACTGCCGGAGGGCTTGAGAATCCGCTTCATCTGAATCAGCCGAATCCCCATGCACAGCAGGTATGCCTTCATGTTGGGGCCGTGGGTTATGCCGGCGGCGTTGGCCAGGGCGAATATGGCGGGGTGCAGGTATTCAATTTCATCGAGCCAGGCCAGCTTCACATCGTCCAGCGTCCAGATATCCTTGAAGGCCGCGCCCGCGGCTTTGGAGCCTACGGGGGCCGAGTAATTGCGATTGCTGTTGAAGGGCGGATCCAGGTAAATCAAATCAATGCACTCGGAATTGATATTCCGCATGATGTCGAGGTTGTCGCCGGTCCACAGGGTCCGGTTCGCAAAGTTGGGCTTGGCCATGCCGCCAGTATAGCCCTCAATCTGCGCCCGGCGGGGGCGCGGCGGGCCCCCGCCGGCGCGGCCTGCGCGGGGCTTGCGGGGGGCGGGCGGGGGGGCTACACAGCCCGGCGCAATGGCGGCGGAGAGGATTGCGAGAGAGGCGGGGGGCGGGCTGCGCGTGCCCGACGAGCCGGTGATTCCCTTTATCGAAGGGGATGGCACCGGGCCGGACATCTGGGCGGCGGCGGTGCGCGTTTTCGACGCGGCGGTGCAGCGGGCCTACGGCGGCGGGCGGCGCATCGCCTGGAAAGAGGTGCTGGCGGGGCAAAAGGCATTCGACCGCACGGGCGAATGGCTCCCGGAAGAGACCCTGGACGCCTTCCGCAGCCACTTCGTCGGCATCAAGGGGCCGCTCACCACGCCGGTGGGCGGCGGCATTCGCAGCCTCAATGTGGCGCTGCGGCAGCTTCTCGATTTGTATGTGTGCCTGCGCCCCGTCAAGTGGTATCCCGGCGTGCCCAGCCCGGTGCGCAATCCGCAGAATGTGGACATGGTGATCTTCCGCGAAAACTCGGAAGACATCTACGCGGGCGTGGAATGGCAGGCGGAATCGCCGGAGGCGCGCAAGCTGCTGGCCTTTTTGCGCGACGAGATGGGCGTGGAGAAAATCCGCTTCCCGGACAGCTCGGGCCTTGGCGTAAAGCCCGTTTCGCGCGAGGGCACCGAGCGGCTGGTGCGCGCCGCCCTGCGCTACGCCATTGCGCGCCAGCGCGCCAGCGTCACGCTGGTGCACAAGGGCAACATTATGAAGTTCACCGAAGGCGCCTTTCGCGATTGGGGCTACGAACTCACGCGGCGCGAGTTTGCGGGCAGCGCGGTGGGCTGGGACGATTGCGGCGGCCAGCCTCCCGCCGGGCAGGTGCTCGTGAAAGACGCCATTGCCGATATTGCGCTGCAGCAGGTGCTCACGCGCCCCAAAGAATTCGATGTCATCGCCACCATGAATCTCAACGGCGATTATCTCTCCGACGCATTGGCCGCGCAGGTGGGCGGCATTGGCATTGCGCCCGGCGCAAACATCAATTACGAAAGCGGCCACGGCATTTTCGAGGCCACTCACGGCACCGCGCCCAAGTATGCGGGGCAAAACAAGGTCAACCCCAGCTCGGTAATTCTCTCGGGGGTAATGATGCTGGAGCATTTGGGCTGGAACGAGGCCGCGGCCCTGATTGAAGCGGGAATTACCCGCAGCATTGCGGACAAGACGGTGACCTACGATTTCGAGCGGCTCATGGAAGGCGCCACCCGGCTCTCCTGCTCGGAATTCGCAGACGCCATCATTTCCAACATGGAGGCGGCATGAAGCGGCCGAAGATTGCGCTGATTGGCGGCGGCAACATTGGCGGCGTGCTGGCCGAGCAAATCGCCTACCGCGAGCTCGGCGATGTGGTGCTTTTCGATGTGGTGGAGGGAATGCCGCAGGGCAAGGCCCTGGACATTGCCGAAGGCGCGCCGCTGCTCGGCGCAGATTCCGAGCTGCGCGGCGCAAACGATTACGCCGAAATCGCCGGGGCCAATCTGGCCATTGTCACCGCCGGCCTGGCGCGCAAGCCGGGCATGAGCCGCGACGATTTGCTGGAGAAGAACCTGGCGATTATGAAGCAGGTGGCGGCGGGGGTGCGCGATCACGCGCCGCAGGCGCAGGTCATTGTGCTTTCTAATCCGCTGGACGCCATGGTGTACACCTTCAAGCAGGTTTCGGGCTTTCCCAAAAACCGCGTGGTGGGCATGGCGGGGGTGCTGGATTCGGCGCGCTTCCGCAGCTTTGTGGCCTGGGAGCTCGGCGTTTCGGTGGAAGATGTAAGCGCGCTGGTGCTGGGCGGCCACGGCGACACCATGGTGCCGCTGGTGCGCTGCTGCACGGTGGCCGGCATTCCGCTGCGCGAACTGCTGCCGCCCGCAAAAATCCAGGCCATCGTCGAGCGCACCAAGGGCGCGGGGGGCGAGGTGGTGGCGCTGCTCAAAACCGGCTCGGCCTTTGTTTCGCCCGCGCTGGCCGCCATCGAAATGGCCGAGTCTATTTTGCGCGACAAAAAGCGCGTGCTGGCCTGCGCCGCGCTGCTGGAGGGCGAATACGGCGTGAATGGGCTGTATGTGGGCGTCCCCTGCGTGCTGGGCGCTGGCGGGGTAGAGCGCATTATCGAAGTCGCGCTGGACGCCGAAGAGCGCGCGCTCTTCGATGCCTCCGTCGAGTATGTGCGCGGCCTGGTCAGCAGCATTTCGCTCTGAAGGGCGGGGCAGACGGGGCAGGCGGTGAACATCCACGAGTTCCAGGCCAAGTCCCTGCTGCGGCAGTTTGGCGTGGCCGTGCCCCAGGGCGAAGTGGCAAACACGCCCCAGGCCGCCGCCGCTGTGGCCGAAGCGCTGGCGCGCGGTGGCGCTTCGGGCTTTGTGGTCAAGGCGCAGATTCACGCCGGCGGCCGCGGCAAGGGCGGCGGCGTCAAGCTCGCAAGCAGCGCCGCCGAAGTGCCGCGCATTGCCGCCGAAATCCTCGGCATGACTCTCGTCACCCCGCAAACCGGCCCCGGCGGTCGGCTGGTGCGCCGCGTGCTGGTGGAAGCCGCCACCCCCATAGACCGCGAGCTTTACCTGGCGCTCACTTTGGATCGCGGCAGCGAGGGCTTTGCCATCATTGCCTCCACCGAAGGCGGCATGGACATTGAAGAAGTCGCCGCCCGCACGCCGCAGGCCATTCACACCCAGCTTGTAGATCCCAACCTCGGCCTGCGCCCCTACCAATCGCGCAAGCTCGCGCGCGCGCTGCAGCTCGGCGCAGAGCAATCGCAGCAATTTGCCGCGCTGCTCGGCGGCCTTTACCGCCTTTTTGTAGAGCGCGATGCCTCGCTTATCGAAATCAACCCGCTGGTGCTGTCCGGCAACGGCGCAAACGCCGCGCTGCTCGCCCTCGATGCCAAGCTCGGCTTCGACGATAACGCCCTGTTCCGCCAGCCCCAAATTGCCGCCCTGCGCGATGCAGAGGAAGAAGACCCGCGCGAACGCCGCGCCCGCGAAAGCGGCCTGGCCTATGTGGGGCTGGACGGCAATGTGGGCTGCATGGTCAACGGCGCGGGGCTGGCCATGGCCACCCTGGATATGATCACCGCCTGCGGCGGCAGCCCCGCAAACTTTCTGGACGCCGGCGGCACCGCAGACCGCGAGCGCGTCAAGCAGGCATTCAAGCTGATTTTGCAGGACGAGCAGGTGCGGGCCATTCTCATCAACATCTTCGGCGGCATAGTCCGCTGCGATCTCATTGCCGAAGGTGTAACCGCCGCCGCCGCCGAGCTGGGCGTGGGCGTGCCGCTGGTGGTGCGGCTGCAGGGTGCCGAAGCCCGGCGCGGCCGCGAAATTCTCGACCGCGCCGGTTTGCCCGGCCTGCGCTCTGCCGAAACCCTGCGCCAGGCCGCAGAGCTCGCCGTCGCCGCGGCGCGCGGAAGCTAGCCAATGGCCATTCTCGCCAATGCCCAAACGCGCCTGCTGGTGCAGGGCCTGGGCCGCATGGGCCAGCTTCACGCCCGGCTTTCCGCAGAGTATGGCGGCCAGGTGGTGGGCGGCGTGCACCCCGGCCGCGGCGGCCAAACCCTGGCCGGGCTGCCCGTATTCGAAACCGCCGCCGAGGCCGCCGCCGCCACCGGCGCAAATGCCTCCGTCATCTTTGTCCCCCCGCCCGGCGCGGCAGATGCCATTCTCGAAGCCGCCGATGCCGGCCTGGCGCTGGTGGTGTGCATTACCGAGGGCGTTCCGGCCGCCGATATGGCGCGGGTCAAGCGCGCGCTGCGCGGCGGCGGCACGCGGCTGGTGGGTCCCAACTGCCCCGGCGTGGTGACCCCCGGCCAGTGCCGCATTGGCATTATGCCCGCGCAAATTACCCGGCCCGGCCCCGTGGGCGTGGTGTCGCGCTCCGGCACCCTCACCTACGAGGCGGTGGATCAGCTCTCGCGCCTCGGCATCGGCCAATCCACCTGCCTCGGCATTGGCGGCGATCCCATCATCGGCACCAGCTTCGTCGAAGCGCTGGCGCTTTTTCAGGCCGATCCCGAAACCCGCGCCGTGGTGATGATTGGCGAAATCGGCGGCGCAGCCGAGGAGCAGGCCGCGCAGTTTGTGCGCGAGCACATGACCAAGCCCGTCGCCGCCTTCATTGCCGGCGCGGGCGCGCCCCCCGGCAAGCGCATGGGCCACGCCGGGGCCATCATCGCCGGCGGCCGGGGCCGCGCCGCCGACAAAATCGCCGCCCTGCGGGCCGCCGGCGCCGCCATCAGCCCTACCCCCGCCGAAATCGGCGCCACCCTGGCCGCCCACGCCGGTTTCCCCTCCCCCCCCTCCTAGCCCCCGCCGCGGCCCCTGGCCCCGCCCCCCTCCGCCCCCCCCGTGCGCTCTCCGTCGGCGGGGCTATGCTCCCCCTCAATGAGCCAGCGAGTCACCCGCTACCAGCGCCTGCAGACCCTGCGCAGCGCCCGCCGCCGCAGCCGCCCCTTGGTGCGCCCCCGCCAGTGGTCCAAGCGCCGGGCCGCCCCCGGCGAACTGGCGGCCCGCGCCTATCTGGAACAGCGCCTGCACGAGCACGAAGTCCGCATGACCCGGCGCATCGGCGAGCTAGAGGCCCGCGTCGCCCGCATGGAGGCCCTGCTAGAGCTGCGCATCGTCACCTACATTGTCGCCATCAGTTGGGTGGTCTTCGCCCTGCTCCGCTACACCAGCACCTGAAACTCCGCAGCGGCAGCGCTCCCGCAAAGAGGCAAGCAAATGACAGAGCAGGAGCAGATGAACCAGAGGAATGTCATCCGGCACGCTCGCATCCTGGAGATTTTGCTCGGCGCATACTTGGCTGCGACACTTGCCTTCGGCGGGTGGACCGCAGCCAAGGTGACGGACAACAGCCAGCGGATTGCGGTAATTGAGCACCGGCTCGACCGCGTCGAGCACCGGCTCGACCGCATCGAAGCGCGGCTGTCGCGCATTGAAAGCGCCCTCAACATTCTGGTAGCGCGCAAGAACGCCGAGGAAGGGCTCGCGGACGCGGGAGCTTCCAAGCAGAGCAAGCTCGCAACCGAGTAAAACCGAAAGAGGAGAACACGAAAATGCTGCAAGAGGCTGCGTTGGTGCGAGGTTTCTTGGGGGGGGGGGGGGGGCGGGGGGGGGGGGGG
>JAPPPQ010000055.1 GCA_028817435.1 Deltaproteobacteria bacterium | reverse complement strand
TTCGAACTTTGACGAGGAGACTGGATAGGCGAGATAGACACTCGAAGACTACTCAGCGATTTACTCGATAGAACGAAACCGGAAGTGAACAATGACCGAATCGGAACCAGCCGCTCCAGGCGGCGGCTTGCCACGGAAACGGAGACTAAGAGGAGGCCACAGAGGCTCTGCAACACGAACAATGAACACTATTGACGCTCTGTTGGCCGAAGAAAGTCCAGATCTAGCCCGCTTGGCACAACTCAAGCGGAGTCTTGAAGAGAAACTCAGCACCTTGACACGATTGGACTCGGAAATATTGGACCTCACTGAAGATGAGAACCTAGATGCTGAAATACAGGAGGCCGACGAGTACAAGGACCGTGTGTACGGAGCGATTGTAAGGCTTGATAAGCGTACGTGCACACCTACTGGACCCGTTGCACTACCGGTCACCACACCGGTCACGACTTCGGCTGCAACACCTCCAGCTGGCGCACCAGTTGTCGTCACAACAGCTCCTACTACTGAACCGCTAGTCACCACTCCAGTTGTAACAGCTCCTATGGGAAGTGCAGTTGTGACCCCAGCTACAGAAACCGTAATGGTTACTCCAACCACGTCTGCGTCAACTCCCATTTCTACCCCAGCTGTCACTCCCACACTCGGAGTGCGACTACCCAAGCTCATGATCCAGCCGTTTGATGGTAACGTGACCCTTTGGACCTCATTTTGGGACTCATATGACTCAGCAATCCATCAGAATACTGGTCTGAATGGGGTCGACAAGTTCAATTATCTTCGATCGCTGCTGAAGGGATCGGCACGAGATGCTATCTCAGGATTGATGCTCACCGAGGGCAACTATGCAGAGGCCATTTCCATTCTGAGACGCCGCTTTGGCAACAAGCAGCAGATAATATCCAAACATATGGACATCCTCATGAATACTGAAGCGGTGACGTCCCCCCACAATGTGAAGGCCCTACGTCACTTTCATGATGTCGTTGAGTCGAACATCAGAAGTCTGAAGGCACTAGGTGTGGCAGCAGAAACGTATGGGAGCCTACTAGCATCTGTCCTGATGAACAAACTACCTGGAGACTTACGCCTGGTCATCGGACGTAAGATTGGGGAAGCAGAGTGGCAACTGGACACTATCATGACGGAACTGCTGCAAGAGGTCGAAGCCCGTGAACGAGCAAACCCACTGTCAGGTCCCAGCCTGAGCAACCAGAAGAGGAGCGGGGGGAGAATGCCACCAACAGCTGCCACTTTGTTCCTGGGAGATAAACCAAATTGCTGCTACTGCAATCACAGCCACACCCCCGAAAGATGTGACCAAGTAAGCAATCCAGAGGAGCGTAAACAAGCTCTAATGAAATCTGGCAGGTGCTTTGTATGCTTGAGGAGAGGGCACCTCAGTCGACAGTGTCGTTCCAAGTTACGCTGTGTTGTGTGTGGAGGAAGGCACCATTCCTCAATCTGCACTAAGGCTTCATCAAGGGAGAAGGAACCATCTGGTCAGGTGGAAGCCCCCATGACTGCACTTAACCCAGCAGCCCCATCTTTTCAACCTCCAACAACCTCGTCGACGCTCCTAGTCAATGCGAGGGGACCAGTGTTGCTGCAAACTGCGAGAGTGAAACTGTTCAATCCTGAATATCCTGGGCAAACGGTTGAGGTCAGAGCCATTCTTGACACTGGCAGTCAACAATCCTATGCAACCAGCAAGGTGAAGGATGCTCTGTCACTAAGATGTCACGAGAAGCGAACAATGTCTGTTATGACGTTCGGAGCAAGTGACAAGAGGACACAGACCTATGATGTTGTCAGGATTGGAGTTACAACGAGGGACAGCCAGAAGCAAGAGATGGAGTTTGTTTGTACCCCGTTGATTTGTCAACCATTGACAGTGCAGCCCATTGACCTTTGCAAGGAAAAGTATCGACATTTGGCTGGTCTCGATCTCGCAGACCCCAATCAAGGAGGGAATGATGATCTGGTGGAGGTGGACCTCCTGATTGGCTCCGACTACTACTGGTGGTTCGCAACTGGCGAGACCAAGAGAGGTGAGGAAGGCCCTGTAGCTGTACGCACTAGGCTTGGATGGGTCCTGTCTGGCACGTTGTCAATGGAAGAAGGATGCTCAACAGCTCACAACTTCCTCACTACACATTGTTTGAGAATCGAAGCCATACCCTCCACTCGAGACCCTCTGGACGAAATCTTGCATTCCTTTTGGAACTTAGAATCATTGGGTGTTGACACGAAGGCAGACTCAGTCCTAGAAGAGTTTACACAGACGGTGCAGTTCAAGGACGGGCGGTATGAGGTATCGCTCCCATGGAAGAACTCGCACCCCATGTTGCCAGACAACTACCTATTGAGCAGGAAAAGGCTAGGGGGCCTCATCAAACGACTCAGACATGACCCAGAAGTGTTGAAAGAGTATGACTCGATCATCCAGAGCCAACGAAGCCAAGGCATCGTGGAAGAGGTCAATCTGCAAGAAGAGTCCGTCAATGGCCAGGTACACTTCTTACCTCACCACGCTGTTGTGAGAAGAGACAAGTCCACTACCAAGGTGCGTGTCGTGTATGATGCTTCAGCTCGATCAACAGGGTGTTCACTGAATGAATGTTTGCACAAGGGACCAAAGTTCGACCAGAAGATTTTGGATATCCTGATCAGATTTCGGACTCACAAGATTGCTCTAACAGCCGATGTTGAAAAAGCGTTCCTGATGGTGTCTGTGCAAGAGTCTGATCGAGATGTATTGCGGTTCCTGTGGTTCGACGACGTACACAGTGAGAATTGCAAGATGATTTGTCTCAGATTTACCAGAGTGGTATTTGGGGTCTCAAGTAGTCCCTTCCTGTTGAATGCCACCCTACGGCACCATCTCGACAAGTACGTCACTTCACATCCCGAAACGGTGAACAAACTGAGTGCATCCATGTATGTGGACGACGTGGTCACGGGAGCTAAGGACGAGGAAGAAGCGTACCAGCTCTACCTGGAGTCCAAGAGTGTCCTCAAGGAAGGAGGGTTTAACCTCCGCAAATTTGTGACCAACGCCAACTCCCTGCAAGTGAAGATTGATGAGAACGAAGGGTCGGCTCATAGTCCTCGTGATGATCAGTCATCTGTTGGTCCTACAGATGAAACCTATACCAAAGCTACATTGGCCCCAGGCCAACCAGTGCTCTCTGGTGAACAGAAGATTCTTGGTGTCTGCTGGAATGTGGACGATGACCAGCTGCGTTTTGGATTTGCCAATATAGCTTATCAAGCTAGGCAGCTGGAACCCACCAAGCGGAACGTAGTGAGTATAGTGGGACGTTTCTATGATCCACTAGGGTTTCTCTCCCCTATTGTCATTCGCTTCAAGATACTGTTTCAAGAGCTATGCGAAAGGGGACAAGACTGGGATCAGCCACTCGCACCGGATTTGTTGGCCAAGTGGAAGGAGCTGATTGAGGAGCTGGAACTCTGTCCTGTGATGTCTTTGCCCCGGTGCATCTGGAATGGCCCTCCTACTGAAGGTGTAAGTTGCTCATTGCATGGGTTCTGTGATGCCTCAAAGCATGCTTATGCAGCAGTTGTGTATCTGGTACTTCAGAGTCCAGTGGGAAAGGCAGTGAGATTCATAGCATCCAAAACTAGGGTGTCCCCACTGAAGCCTCAGACAATTCCCCGGCTTGAGTTACTGTCTGCGCTATTGCTAGCCAGACTAATGAAGAGTGTTGCCACAAGCCTAGGATCAGAAATGCAGCTAGAAGAGCCTACCTGTTATACCGACTCCGAAGTATCCTTGTATTGGATTCAGGGTGTTGACCGTGTTTGGAAGCAGTTTGTTCAACACCGTGTGGTAGAAATTAGGGATCTTCTCCCTAGTGCTTGCTGGCGTCATTGCTCGGGTGTTGACAACCCAGCCGACTTGCCCTCTAGAGGTGTTAAACCAGCTGACCTTGCCAAGAATGACTTGTGGTTAAGTGGGCCCCGGTGGATTGGAACTGTATTTGATGAAGAATCCCAGTTTGAGATGCCTGCTGAGTGCTCGATCGAACTGCGAGCAAGGGACAGGCCGATGGTATTGAGAGTGGATGCCACTAAGGACAATACAAATGTTGAAGAACTGATCGATTGCCAACGATACAGCTCACTACAAAAACTTTTGAGTATCACTGGTCGAGTATTGGAGTTTGTCCACAGACTCAGAATGAAACCAAGGCACACTGTTGAAGAAGATACAGCATCTGCGGAACTGAACCCCAACCAAAGGGTTGAATTGCTTTGGATTCGAGCTGCTCAGGTGCAGCTTTTGCAAGATCCTCACTTTGAGAAGTTGAAGGGACAGTTTGGTCTCTTCGTAGACGAGGAGGGTGTTTGGAGGTGCGGTGGACGCTTGTCCAAGGCCGAAATCCCATATGGTGTAAAACACCCGATCCTGTTACCCAGGCAGCACCATCTGACCACATTGGTTGTGAGACGTGCACACTTGAGAGTCCTTCACAATGGTGTGAAAGAAACACTTACCGAAGTTAGGTCCAAGTTTTGGATCGTCAAGGGCCGGGCCTTCGTGAAGAAGTGTATCCACCAGTGTGTCGTCTGCAAGAAGTACGAAGGGAGACCCCTCATTGGACCCACTCCTCCTCCACTGCCTGATTTCAGAGTGCACCAGGAGCCCCCTTTCACTTTCACCGGAGTGGATTTTGCTGGACCTCTCCATGTCAAGTTTGGAAGCGCTGCCTCGGAGAGTAAGGTATGGATATGTCTCTATACCTGTTGTGTAACTAGAGCAGTGCATCTTGAGGTGGTGCCAGATTTAACAACTGCAGCATTCCTACGAAGTTTGAAGCGTTTTACCGCTCGTAGAGGCCTACCCAGACGATTTGTGTCAGACAACGGTAAAACCTTTAAGGCTGCTTCTAAGGCCATCAAGGCAATGATGCAACATGAGGATGTACAACAGTACTTGGCAGGTGTGGGGGTACAATGGACTTTCAATCTGGCTAGAGCTCCGTGGTGGGGTGGTGTATTTGAACGTATGATAAGAATGACAAAACGCTGCCTCAAGAAGATTGTGGGGAGAGCTAGACTCACTCTGGACGAGTTTACCACCCTGATAACAGAAGTAGAAGGAGTCATCAATTCTCGACCCATCTCATACGTGTCATCTGATGACACCGAGGAACCTCTGACACCTGCTCACTTACTGTGTGGCCGGAGACTTCTCAGCCTTCCTGACTCAATGTGCTACACTGATTCTGAAGAAGAGTACGGTCTCAGCCAAGAACATTTGACGAGACGGTTGGTGCACCTCAATAAACTCCTGCGTGACTTCTGGAACAGGTGGCAAACAGAATATCTCCTGGAATTGAGAGACAGCCACAGATATGTGGGTAAAACTTCAGACAAAGACTCTGTACGTGTGGGAGATGTTGTGTTGGTGCATGACACTGAACCTAGAGGGTTCTGGAAGCTTGCCCGAATCACTAAATTTGTATCAGGACAGGATGGACGCGTGCGTGGTGCCATACTGAAAGTGGCCTCTCCGGGTAAGAAGGCCCACACACTGAAGCGCCCACTTCAACGTTTGTACCCACTGGAAATACCCAACCCATCATCAGATGAGAAAGTTGAGGAACTGATTCTTGAACCAGATACAGAAAACCAAGTTACCAAAGTGAAAAATGGAACTGTTGAGCGATCTGTTCGACCTATGAGGTTTGCGGCGAAGAAGGCCCAAGACAACATCAGAGCTATCGCCTTTCATGAACAGGACAGCGACCAGGACTAAGGAAACTGGAACTCATGTATGTCAAATTGTAATAATTATTGTGCTTATTGTCATTTTGTGAACCTCTGTTGACCATTGCTGGTCAACCTGGGGGAGTGTGTTGGAGACAATAATTGTATGATTATGATCGCTAATTTGATTTGTTGTACGCATGCGTGTTGTGGTCATGCGTGTGCAAGAAGATTGAGATTCTGAAAGTGAGTAAACTGGAGAGTAGTCTAGTGCATGCTGAAAGTTCGATCGCCTACTAACATGCATAATTCTATCCTCTGTTAGCTAAAGACCGAATGCATATAGTTCTCATTTCACTACAGGTTGGAAACACAGCGTACTAATTTTACCACCCATTGCAACAAGGGATGTACGTGGAATGTATTAGAACGCATGAATGCTTGCTGGGTCAGTGAACATTGTGGCCAATCAAATTTCATTTTTATTGAGTAATCAATTCCA
>JAPPPQ010000036.1 GCA_028817435.1 Deltaproteobacteria bacterium | reverse complement strand
TGCGGTGCTCCCGGTGGCCCGTGTCGTTCAGTTGCGCCAGGCCGGAGAGGCGCAGCGTCACCCCCTGGTCGGGCCAGTTGAGGTCTGCGCCGCCGCCCAGGTCAATCGCGGCATCGCGGTCGCTGCCAATGTCCTGGCTCACCGCATCGCCCAAATCCAGCCGCAGCTGCGCGGTGGCGAAGGGGCGCAGCGTCATGCCCATGGGCAGCGCAAAGTCGCGGCCCAGTTCCGCCTCGCCGCCTATGCGCGTGCTGCGCAAGTTCAGCGCCGCAAGCTGCGCGCCGTTGTCGAAGAGCGCGGCGTCCAGATCGCTCTGCACCCGCGTAATCTGGAAGTTCAGCGCCAGCGAAGTCGCATCGTCAATCACCTGCAGCCGCCCGGTGGCGCCGACCGTCACCGATATGCTCTCTTGATCCGTTTCCGCCGTGCTGGTGCGGCGGCCGCTGCTTTCGCCAATGGTTTCGCGCAGGTTCACGGTGCCGGTGCCGTAGCCCAGCGACAGCCACACATTCACATCGGGGGCGAGCCACCAGCTCGCATAGGGGTGAATGCTCACCATCTCGCTTTCCACCCCGCCGGTGAGGGTGTAGCCCGAAGCCGCGTGATCGGTGAAGTCCAGATCGCCCAGCGAAAAGCCCAGCGCCACGCCTGCCAGCACATCGCTGCGCAGATAATTTTCGCCGCCGATAAAGAATGCGGTGCTGTCGCCTTCGTAATCCAGCTTTGCGCCGCCGATGACGGGGCTGCCCTTCAACAGGGTGACGCCGCCGCTGCCCCACAGGGTCATGTTGGAGTAATCGGTCCAGTTCCAGCCGGCCAGGCTGAAGTTGAAGGCGCTGTCGTTCACCAGTTTGGCAAGGCTCGGCAGTTCGCTGCGCACGCCCATGTTCGCGCCGCCGGCCAGCCCCGCGCCCAGCCCGCCAAAGGCCGCCGCACCGCCGCCGGCACCCGCGCCGCCGCTGCCGCCGCCCGGCAGGCCCGCGGCTGCGCCGCCCAGCCCGGCCGCGCCGTAGAGCGCAAGCCCAAGCTCCGGCCCGCCGTCTGCAGATGCCGCCTTGCCGCCCAGCAGATTGCGCCCGGCCAGCGAAAGCGACGCCGTTTGCGCCCCCTCCGCGCCCATGCCGCCCCGGTCAATCCGCGCCGAGATTGCATCCGCCGCGTGCAGCGCAGACGAGCGATCCAGCAGCGACACCAGCGTCCCCACCCGCGCCTCGCGCCGCGCGTTTTGATCCGCGGTATCCGTAATCGTCGCCACCGCGGGCAACTCTCCCGCCGCGTTCGGATCCACAAAGCGGATGGTGCCGCCCCCGCGCTCCACTATCTGCGTCAAGGTCACCGTAAAGGTCTCCGGCAATTCCAAAAGCCCGTCGCGCACCAGCGGAATCGCAATCTCCCCGGTGCTCTGCCCCGCCAAAATGGTCGCCTGCCCCGAGGCCGCCGACAGATAATCCACCCCAATCTCCGCGGTATCCCCCGCAGCGCCCACCGTGTAGGCCACCACCACATTGCGCGTGGTCTGTCTGCCGCCCACAAAGTTGCTCAGCGTCAGCACAAACACCGCGCTTTCGCCCTCGCCTGCGGATACATCCGCAATGCTCAAATCCGCACGCAGCGCGGGAATATCCACCTGCAGCGTCTGCGGCAAAGTCACGCCCGTGGCCAGCGCCGTATCGCCCGCCTGCGTGCCGCCCAGCGCCATCAGCGTCACCGCAAAGCCCTCCGGCGTAGTGCCTTCGGTGTCGTCGCCGTCGTCCAGAATGAAGATCTGAAGAGTGCGGCTGGATTGGCCCGTGTTGAAAGTCAGCGTGCCGCTGGGGAAAGCTGAGCAGGCCACATTCACAGTGGTGGAGCCGCCGCAGCTATACGCCGCGCTGCCGGCAAAGTCGTTCGGCGAAGCCATGCGCCCGCCGTCGCTGGCTGCGCGCCCCGCCACACTCCAGCCCACCGTCAAGCCGCCGGCCGCAAGCTGGCTGGCATCGCCGGACAAGGTGAAGGTCACCATGTAGCTGCCGCCCTCGGAGGCTTCCGCAATGCCGGATTCGCCCACCGCCTGCGGCGTAATCTGCAGCCCGAACTGCGCCACATTCAGATTCATCTGCTGCACCATCATCAGGCTCGCCATATCCACCTGCGGCGGGGTGGCGGTGGACGGCGCGCCCGTAATGGTTCCCACATTCACGGTGATTTGCGGCGTGCCGCCGCCATCCGCCGTGCGCAGCCGCGCCAGCGTGGCCGCAGGCACCACCTGCGTCACCGAAGGCGACTCTGCAGCCACCATTACATTGAGCGTCTCCGTCTCGCCGCCCACATTCACCATCAGCGGCACCGTGAGCGGGGTGCTCGGCACAATCGGCACCTGCACGCCGTTCACCGTCGTGGTGCCGAAGCTCAGGCGGAAGGTGGCGTCCTCGCCCGGCGTCAGCACGCCGTCGTCATCCGGCACCACCGCCACCTGCAAATTAATGTCGTCGCTGGCCGCAACTTCCGCATTCGCCATGCCCGCCGAAACCAGCGTGGCAGGCACCCCGCCCGGCGTGCCCGGCATCCGCCCGCCTGCGTTCATATCCGCCGTAATCGTGAGCTGCAGATTCTCCACGCCCTCGTTCAGGGCGTCCTGCAAAATCGGCACGCGCACCATTTGCGTGGCGGGGAAGCTCACCCCCGCGGCGAAGATCACCGTGCCCGTGCGCGAGCCGCCCACATCCCGCGCCTCCACATTGCGCCCCAGGCCCGAGGCCGCGGGCAGTTCCACGCCGCCGTCGGCAGGACTGCTCAGCGTCCAGGTCACCACCACATCTTCCACCGGCGATTCCGTCCCGCGCATGGTGACGGTGAACTCCGCAAAGGCCGTTTGCCCAGCCGCCGTAACGCTGTCCTCGTCCACCGCGCCCGTGGGGCCGGATACCGAAAGCGTCCGCAGCGCATCGGCTATCTCCGCATAGGCCGCGCCGTCCAGCACCGCCACCGCGCCCGCCTGCGCCCCCGTCAGCGTGTCTATCGTCAGAGTGAAGCACTCCGCCCCCGCGCTCTCATCCTCCGTATCGCGCATGGTCGGCACCGCAATCACCCCCGAAGCCAGGCCCGAAAGATCCAGCGGCATCATGCCGCTGCCCGCGCTGCCCGGGAACACGCCGCCGGGAAAATCCGCCGCCGTGGCAGCGGCCGCGCAAGTCTGGCCCGGGGCCGATACACCGCCCACCACCGACCACGGCACCATCAGCGCGCCGGGCGGCGGCGTGCCCCGCAGCGACACAGTCACCCGCAGCGATGCCCCCTCTCCCACCTGCACGCGCTCGGTGGCGCTTCCGGTGGGATCCAGCGAAAGCTCCCAGCCCACCACCTCAATGCCCGCCGCCGCCGCATTCGAGGGGTCCGGCGCGGCCGCCGCCCCCATGGGCGCGCCCATTACGCTGCTGACCGAAACCACCAGCTGCACCGGGCCGCCGGCCGCCGCCGTGGCGGCGTTGATCAAGCTCGCAGGCAGCACCACCGCCGCCTCCGTCGCACCGGCCAGCGCCGTTACATCCGGCACCGTCAGCGGGGTGCCGCCCAGGCTGGCAGAAATCGCAAGCACCAGATCCGTCGACGCCGTGGCGCCCAGCGCCGCCACATAATTCGCCGCATCCCCGCTCACCAATCGCCCGCTGTCGCCCGCGCGCCGCATCAGCGCCACCGATATATCGTCGCTGGCCGCAATCGTAACCTCCGCGCTGCTCACCCCCGGAATGGTGCCGGGCACCCCGCCCTGCGCACCGCCCGCATCGCGATCCACCATCCCCAGCGCAAAGCGCATGGTCTCCGGCCCTTCGTTCAGCGCGTCCTGCACCACGGCCACCGAAACCGTCATGCTCGTCCCCGCCCCCGCAACCGTGCTGCCTTGCGGAAACACCACCTGCCCCGAGGCCGCGGCGGTTACATCCGCGCCGGGACTGCCCGCCGCCACAAAGCCGCCGTCCGACGGCACCCCCGTCAAAGTCCAGGGCACCGTAATCGGCGTGGAGGGCGCCACGCTGCCCGTCAGCGCAATGGTGAACACCGCCGTGCCGGGCGTGCCGTCTTCGTCCAACTGCGTCTCATCCACCGACACATTCAGCGTGCGCAAACCTTCCACAATCCGCAGATAGGCGGTGGTGGCGCCTTCAAACACCGCAACCGGCGCATCCGCCGTCGCGGACAGCGAAACCGCAATCGAAAACAACTCCGCGCCCTCTCGCGCCGTATCCGCCGCCGTTTGCAGCACAAGGCTGCTCTGCGGGCCGGCAAACAAGCCATGGTCTCCGCGCGGCAGGTCGTTGCAAGCCGCGCCCGTCCCCGCCGAGGTGCCCGTGCCGCAGGCATACGCCGTCCGGCCGCCGGGGCCAATGGCGAAATCCTCCGCCATCGCGGGAGTGGTGCCATCGCCCGAAACCTCCCACCTTGCAGTCAGCGAACTGGTGGTGACATCGGCCCCCCGCACCGCAAAGTTGAGGGTGAAAGTGCCGCCCTCCGAAACCTGCTCGCGCGCATCCGCGGCGCCGGTGGGCGAAAGGGTGATTTCCCAGCCAATCACGCCAATATCGTCCGCCGTTGCATCCATAGGATGGGGCCGGGCCGTGGCCCCGGCGGGCGCGCCGCTCACCCCATCCACCGAAACCGAAAGCTGCACCTCGCCCATTGCGGCCCGCGCCGCCGCCAGCGCATCAATCAGCGCGGCCGAAAGCACCACCTGCGCCGACGACGAACCCGCCGCCACCGCCACATCCGGCACCGTCCGCGCAGTGCCGTCCACCGTGGCCGCTATCGAAAGCGTCATATCCGTAGACGCCGTCGCCCCAAGCGCGGCGCTGAAGCAGGCCGGCTCGCCGCCCACCACCCGGCCGCTGGCCGCGCAGCCCGCAGCCGAATCCGCCACCCGCGAAAGCGTCACCGAAATGGGATCGCTGGCAGATACCGTCACCACGGCCATGTCTGCGCCCGTCCCCACCTGCACATCGTCGTTCGCAGCAGGCGAGCCGCCCAAAGTCACCGCGCCCAAAGTCAAGGTCAGCGTCTCTGCGCCTTCGTTCAGCGCATCTTGCGCCACCGGCAGACGCAGAGTCAAAGTCTGGGGAAGCGTGGCGCCGCTGGCCCAGCGGGCGCTGCCGCTGATGCCATCTGCACCCACCGAAACCCCCGCGCCCGCCTCCGCCGCGCCGAAGTCTGCATTCGCAGACCCCGGCAGCACCGCGCCGCTTGCGCCCGTCAAAGTCCACGCCACCGCAATCTCTGCGCTGGGCGCTGCGCCCACCAGGGTGAAGCGAAATTCCGCCGCGCCGGGTGTGCCGTCTTCAAGCACCGTCTCGGCCACCCGCGCCGCAGAAAGCGCGCGCATGGAATCCAGCACCTCAATACCCAGCGTTACCGGCGATTCGCCGTAGGCGTTGCGCGCCGTCACCGTGTAATCCACCGCCGCCTGCGCGGTGGTGGGCGTGCCGCTGATTTCGCCGGTATCGGCATTGAGCGTCAGCCCCGCAGGCAGCGCGGGCAGCACACTCCAGCCGCCGGGCGCCACCGCGCCGCCGCTGTTGGAGAAGGTCACCGTGGGAATGGACGAACCCCTCGGCGCAACCACCGTGCTGAGACTGGCCGCAATTTGCGGGCGCGAATCCACCCGGGACACCGTCAGCGTGTAGGCTTGGGTGGTGGTGGGGCTGCCGGTATCCGGCACGCGCGTGGTGGTGGCCATGCCGTCGGCGTCGGTGGCGAAGGTCGTGGAATCTTCCGCATAAACGGTGATGGTCAGGGTGTTGTCGCCCGGCTGCAGGCCCGTAATGCGGGTGGCCGCGCCCGAAACCACCGCGCCGCTTACGGTCAATGCGCCGCCGCCCTGCGCGGTGCCGCTTACCAAAAAGCGCGCGTTGGGATCGGTGGTGACGGGCAGCAGATCCATGGACGGGCCGCCCACCTGCGCCGTGTAGGCGGTGGTGGCGGGATCGAAGGCCGGCCGCACATCGGGCAGCAGGCCCGATACCGCAAGCGCGCTCAAAGTGGCGTCGCTGGCTGCCGCCGCGCGGGTGATGGTGACTTCGTAGCGGCAGGCGTCTGTCGTGCAGGGACTGCTGGCCACCCCCGAAACCGCAATCGAGAGCGTGTTTTCGCCCACTGCAAGCGGGCAATCCGCTTGGCGGCCGGCACCGAGACTTGTGCCGAAGAGGCCAGCCATGGGAACTATGGCGCAACTTGCGGCCGCGGCGCTCCCCGCCGCGATGGTCACTACGCTCTCGTCTTCGGCGCCCGGGAGCAAAAAGTTCCGATGCCAGGCAACGCGCATACTATCCACCTGGTTGGGAACCCGCGCCGTGTAGCTGGTGGTCATCCGGGCAAAAACAGGATTCAGCGCAATCTGGTCTCCATGGGTCCTGGCGGCGGCGCCGGTGCCGTGGGTGACCGGGGAAGTTCGCAAATACAACCCTTGCAGTTCCTGATCGCCGCCGGACAACGTGGGCTTGTTCACCGTCAGCGTGTAAGCCGTGGTGGTGGAGCCGTCCGGCGCAGTCACCGTGACGGTCACCGTGTTCGTGCCAGAGGTCAAGGGTTGCACACTGAACTGCTCGCTGCTCATCATATAGGCCGCCGGCGTCAGCGCCGTGCTGCTGGCATCCGTGGCCGTAACCACAACCGTCGCGCCGGTCAGGCTTCCGCCCACCGCCGTTTCGCCCCGCGCGTTCGGCACGGCGGTCACGAAAATTCCCCTGCGGTCAGGAACAATCGTTGTGGAATAGGCCGCGGTGCCGGGAACAAAGGCCGGCGTCAACGCGAGCGGCCCCGCCAACACAAACGGATCGCCAGCAGCGGTGACACTGTCGCTCATAACCACCACCAAACTCTGCAGCGACGCATCCGAATTCCCCAGCACCGTCACCACCACCTCGTCCGGCGCAGAGAACAGCTGCCCGTCCGTCACCACCAGCCGGAACACCATCTCCACGGCCGTGCTGCCCGTATTGGCCGGGGCGTTCAGGATGGCCGAGGCGTCAGTGGCTACGCCCACCGGCGCGCCCAGGGAGATCAGGGAGGGGCTGGTCGGCCCTCCCGGGCTGCCTGTTGCGGCGGGGCCGCTGATCTGCGTCCACTGATAACCCAGCGCGGGGCGCGCGGCGTCCAGGCGATCCAGCCCGGCGTAATCCGCATCGCCGCTGAGACGCCCGTCCAGCGTAAACCGCGCGCCCGAAAGCACGCGCATATCCGCACCCGCATGGGCAATGGGCGCGCGGTTGCCGGCATCTGCATAGGCGGGATCGGCACGCACAAACACCCGCACCACATCCGTGGTGCTCAGCCCCGATGCCTCTCCCCGCACCTCCAGCCGGAACTCCAGCACATCGTCAATGGGCAAGCTGGGCGCGGTGAAGCTGGCCGTTTGCGTATCGGCATTGGCCAGCGTAACCGGCACCACAAAATTCACCTGCCCCCCCGCAGCCGGCGGCGGCGGCAGCTGCTCCCAGGTGTAAAGCAGGTTTTCCCCGCCGTTGTAGTCCACGCGCCCGCCAAAGTTGGTAAGCGATTGCGCCGCGCCCGAAAGCATGACCGCGGCGTTGGCGTCCACCGTTACATCGTCACCGGCTTTGGCCAGGGGCGGATCGGCGGCGGCGGTAACCACATCTACCGTATCCGGCGTGCCGGCCAGATACACATTGTTGACAATGCTCACCGCCGCAACGCTAAAGGTGAGCGTCTGCGCCGCCTGCAGCGGCGCGGTAATATCTGCTTCGGCGACAAAGCTGCCCGGCGTGCCCGCCACCGCATTCACGCTGCGCGGCCGCACCGCCACCGAAGGCCCCGAAGTCTGCGTCCAGAAGAACTCCACAGCCGCCCCGGCCGGCACCCCGCTGGCCGTAGCCCGCAGCCGCACCAGCCGGCCCGCCGCCACGGTTACATCGTCCCCCGCCGCAACCGTGGGCCGCGTGCCGGTGGTATCGCGGGTAATGGCCACCGATAGGGTGGCCGTCTTGGTGGTGCGCAAATCCCGAAGGCCCAGCGCCTCGGCTTCCGCCGCCAGATCGTCCGCGGCCGTTACCGAAAGGCGGAAGGTGGCCGTGGCATCCGCATCCAGCGGCGTGGGCGCGCGGAACAGGAAGGTGCGGGCGTTTGCGCCCGTGGGCAGCAGCACATCCGGCCCCGAAGTCTGCTCCCAGGCATATGTGTAGGTGCGCGTGGCCGTGGGGGGTATGTTCTCGCCGCTGAACCGCGCAGACAGCGAAACCGATTCGCCTTCGCCAGCAGTGGGCTCGCCGCCCACCGCCACATTGAACACCGGCAGCAGCCGCACACTCACATCGTCCGTGCCGCTGTTGCCCATGCTGTCTGTAACCATCAGGCGGAAGGTCAGGCGGGTCTCTGCCGAAAGCGCGGGCACCGTGAAGGTGGGCGAAACGGCCGCAGCATCGCTGAGCGTAACCGCCGGCGTGCCCGCGGTTTGCGACCAGGCGTAGGTAAGCGCGCCGGTATCGCCGGGATCGCTGCTGGGGGCGCTACCCGAGCCGTCCAGGGTGACCGTTTGCCCCTCGTGCGAAATCTGGTCTCCGCCCGCATCCACCACCGGCCGCGCGCGCACCACTACGGTGGTGATGGCGGAATCGCTTTGGGGTTGCCCATAGGCGAGTATCACGCTTTCGCTGATAACCTCGGTAACCGTGAGGCGGAAGTAGAGATCAATATCGCCGCTGGTGGCGGTGGGCGCGGTGAAAGTGGGCTGCGCCGTGGTGGCGCCGGTGAGCGTTACCCGGTTGGGGTCGTCCTGTGCAATGGGCGCATAGGAAAAGAAGGTGGAATCGGCGTTGTCGCGCGGGTTGCCGTCATCGCCGATGCCGGGCGTCGGCGTCGTCGCCGTTTCCAGGACGGTGCGCGTCAACTGCTCCCAGGCGTAAGTGAGCGTTTCGCCTTCGGGATCGCTGCTGTCGCGTCCTTCCAGCGTTACCGAAGCACCGGATTCCACTTCCTGGCCGCTGCTGCAACTCGCCCCCGGAACCACCCGATCCACCGTCGTTGAGGGGTCGGCGGGAAGGGTGTAGCGAATCTTGGGCAGGAGGCAGGTAACCGCGCTCGGCTCATCGTTGTCCCCGGAGTTGAGGAAGATTGTCACAGTGTCCGTGGCGGTTGCGCCGTGCAGGTCTGTCACCGTGATCCTGAACGTGCCGCCGATGTTGGCATATGCGTTCGGCATGACGAAGCGGAGCCGCCCCGTATTGAGAGGGGTGAGAAAAATGTCCGGCGTGTAGATAAATGTGGCGGTCTCCACCGCCCACTGAATTGCCGCGATTCCCTCGTCATCCGTGATCGTGGGGGTCAGCGTGACGATTGAGCCTTCGTCCGCCCTCAGCTCTCCGCCGGCGATGCCGATATCCACCGTGGGCAGGCCGTTCGCGCCGTCCACCTGAATGCGGACCTGGTCCGAATTGGCAGCGCCGTGTTCGTCGGTGGCCACAACCCAGTAATAGAAGAAGGTGGTCGCCACCAGATTGGTGGGCGCGGTGAAAGTGGGCTGTTCGGCGGTGGGATCGCTCAGCGCCACCGGCGGCCCGCCATATTGCGTCCACTGGACGGTGAAGGTATCGCTTTGCGGATCGCGCAGGTCTGCGCCCAGCGTCGTCGAAGCGCCTTCGGCAACCGTCCTGTCTGCGCCGGCAAGACCGCGGCGATCGGAACTGGGGCCTTCGGGCCCGCCATTGTTTGCGTTGACGGTTATGAGAGCCCCACGCGGCGCAGAAGTGACGCCCCCGCTGGTTACCGCCACCGCGAAACGCAGAAACTGGTCCGGCCCGGACTGCGCAGTTGCCGGCGTGGTGAAGGTGATGGACGCCGTGGTATCGCCGCTGAGGGTGACCGGCATGCCGCTGATTTGCCACCACTGCCAGGTGGGACTGCTGGCGGCGGTGGTGGCCGTTATTGTGACCGAGGTGTTCACGCTCCGGGCTGCATTCGACGGGCTTACACCGGAGACGGTGGGCACCGCGGCCGTGCTGTCGGTGCCCGTTACCGTGACATGGACCGTATCTGACCTTGTGAACAAGCCCTGGGTGCGCGAGAGCTTGAATTCAAGCCTCTGCGGCGTAGCCGTGGCCGCAGGCGCGGTGAAGGTGGGCCGCAAATGATTCACCAGCGGGCCTTCGCCCGTGTCGAAGGTGCGGCCTGCATCGCACCCCGAAACGCAGGGCATGGCGAGGGTGACCGTGGGGCCGCTCTCCTGCGTCCATGTCCAATCCGTGGCCGTTGCCAGCCCCAGCCCGGAGGTGTCGGCGCGGCTGCCGCTACCGTCCAGCGCAACCATTGCGCCGCCCGCCACGGTTTGATCGGTGCCGGCGTTTACCTCGAAGACGGGCAGCGACGGCGGCACGGGCGCGGGCGTAGTGGTGGAAACCACTACATCCACCGTATCCGTAACGCTGCGCATTGCGCCGGCTGCCTCGGTTACCTCCAGCTGGAAGGTGAGCGTGGTGTCTTCGGTAACCGCGGGCGCAATGAAGCTGGCCCGCACCGCCGAAAGGCTGGTGAGCGTGACCGTTGGCGTAACTTCCGGCGGCATGCCGGAGGTGGGGCCGGTTTGCGTCCATTCCAGAGTGGGGCGCGCGCCATCGTCGGTGAAGCGGCCAATGAGCACCACCCGCCAGCCGGGCATGACGCGCTGGTTATCTCCGGCGCTGACGGTGGGCGCATCGTCCATGGCGGTGGCGGTGATGGTCACCGTATCGGTCCCCGTGCCGCCCGCAGAATCGGTGACGGTGAGGCGGAATTGCAGCGTGGCATCCGCCGTCAGCTCCGAAAGCCGGAAGCTGGGGCGCGGTATGTTCGAGCCGCTCACAAAATTCACCGTGGGGCCGCTGATTTGCTCCCACTGGAAGCCGGTAAGGCGCGTGTTGGGCCTGCGCGCCAGGTTGTTAAAGCCGCCCAGCGTTACCGCCGGGGTGTCGGCCTCGTCCACCGTTTGATCCGGCCCGGCATCGGCACGGGGCAGGTTGGCATCTGCCATTACATTGAGGGTGACGGTATCCATGCTCGTCAGGCCCGCGGCATCTCGCGCGGTTACGGTGAACTCCAGCGTGTAATCTGCCAGGGCAATGGGGGCGATGAAGGTGGTGGAGTGCGCCGGCGCAATTTGCACGCCGTTTTCGTCCAGCAGCGGCTGAAGCAGCCAGTTGAAGCGCGGCGTGGGGCCGGTGGTGCTCGTCAAAACCAGAAAGGTGAAGACGTTGGAGCCGTCCGGATCGCTGGCCGTGGCGCGGATGTGCGCCCTGCTGCCCTCTTGCCGGACGCTACCGTCGAAGAAGGCGGTGAGGCGCACCGTGGGCGGCTCTACATCGGTGACATCTACGGCGAGGAAGTAGCAGCGAGTGGCGCCAAGCCCCGAAAAATTGATGAATGCGCCGAAATAAAGCCTCTCGGTCGCGGCGACATCCGGCGCTGTGAAAGAGGGAGCGCCGATGGCGACTGCGCCCGCGGCGGAGCCCGTGGTGAGGCTGCCGGTGGCGCCCGAGAGCGCGACATAGGCGGGATCGGAGCTGGGAAGCGCGACGCTGGACCGGCACTGGTTGCGGGCGTCGAAAGTCGCAGCGGAGATCTGACTCCATTCGTAGGAGGCCACTGCGTTCTGATTCCAGCTGATTGTGGCCTGCAAAGTCACCGTGCCCAGGGTGAGCATCCCGTCCGCCCCAATCGTGCCCTCGGGCGCAGTCTGGGTGCCTTGGTTGGAGTTGATATCTGCGGGGCTGAAGGTCTGCGCCATCGCCCCCCCCGCCCAAACCACCACCAGCCCCATCGCCACCAGCGCCGCGCGCACCGCGCGCGCGGCGCGGGACGGGCTGGATGCGCGGGGCGGGCTGGATGCGCGCGACTTCGCGCCGAGGGCGCGGGATGCGCGGGGCGGGCTCTCGCTCGTTGCTGCCGCACCTGCCGCGCGCGGCACGCCGGCTGCGCTGGCTGCGCGGGCGCGCGTGTGGATGGGAGCAAGCAAAATCGAATTCGACGCAACCATTCGGCAAAACCTCCTCTGCCGTTAACTCCGGGCCTTCCCCGCCACAACGCGGGAGACTCCCCCGCAAATGCGGGAGCTTCCCCGCCGCTATGCGCGGGCCTCCCCGCAAATGCGCGGGCCTCCCCGCCACTATGCGGGAGCTTCCCGCAGCCCCGCATTATGCGCCCTCCCCCGCCCCCCCGTCAACCTCCCCACCACAATTTCCCCCCACCCCGCCCAATGCCCTCGAATCCCCGCCCCCGCACGCCCCGCCCCACGGCCGACGCGCCGCCCCCGCCCCCGCGCCGCCACCGCCCCCCCGCCCCGCGCCCCAAAGCGCCACCGCGCCGGAGTGCGTCAGGGCCGCGCCGGAGTGCCCGCCCAGCACTGCTCCCGGTCTCGTAAAACCTAGTTTTTTGGCATGCATCCGGCTGGAATTCCGCCTATATCGCCCCGTTTTTCCCATATATTCGGGTTTCTATAGCGCCCTCGCGGCCCTCGCAAAATCCTCCATGCTGTCTGGATGACGGGCAACGAGAGCTTCCCCCATGCGCAATTCGGCTAACTGGAATTTCCACTTCGCCCCCCGCCTTACCTTCATCATCACCGCCCTCAAATCCCGCCCGCGTGTCAGGGACGCGCTGGCCGCAACGCTCGGCCTCAGCCTGTTGATCTCTCCCGCCGCCCGGTGGCTGAACGAGCGCAGCCACGAAGAGAACAGCATCCGCGTGGAACTGAAGGTCACCCTACCCCCGCACGTGCGCGACATCGCCATCCGCATTGAGCCGATTGGACAGATCGCTCCCGCAGTCCCCCCTCCCGGGGCCGACTGGCGCGGAGAGATTGCGGCCCCCACCCCCGGCGCTTACGCCCTCTCCCCGCGAGAATTCCCTGCCGCGCCGGAAGTCTGCGCCCCCGCAAGCTCTGCAGGCAGCGCCCTGCAAGCCCCGCAGGCGGCAGAACGCCGCGCCGTAAGCAGCGCAGAGGCGGCCCTCGCATCCTCACCCCGCGCCGCAGAAAATTCCCCCAGCCCCTCCGAGAAGAATCCTCACCAAAACCGCCCCTGAGCGCCCCAGAGCGCAAAACAGGCGGTTTCGTCCCTCGGTCACGGGCCGCTTCAGCCGTTTCGAAAGCTGCTTTTTTGTTGAGCTGGGATTTTTCTACGCTGTCCGGGTGCCCCCGGATTTGGCCGGGCATAAGGAGGACCCCATGTTCAGCTTCAACTTCATCAACTTCCCCGACTTCAACTTGAACCGCCTCAACTTCGGCAGCGCCGCGCGCAGCGCTTACCTGTTTCTCATCGTCGGTGCCGTGCTGGCCACATTGTTCGGCCTGGTGACCCTTTCCGCCGACCAGTGGCTTGCCAACCAGAGGGCCGAGCTCGGCTACAAGGCGGTGGTGGAGGGAAACAACCATGTGGAGGTAAAGATCCCCCTGCCGCTACCAGCGAGCGGCCTCAACATCCGGATTGAGCCAGCAGAACAGGCCGACCCAGCCGCGGCACCCGAGGCACTTCGCTCGCCGTCTTGTTTAGAGGCTCTTCCCGAGGCCACTTCCGCAGCTTCCCAATGCAGAGGCGAGGAGCCTGAAACGCCGTCGACAGCGAGGGCTCCCGTCCCTTCGAATCGCGGGCGGTGTGTGTCCGCGCGCGGCGGCCCCTTCTCGAGCTTCGGCGTGTCCGTGGAGCGGAACGCAGGAAAGGAGCAGGCCACGGGAACCAGTAGGCCGGCACCAGTAGAGCCGCCCGCGCCACGGCTTGACAGTCCGCGCGGCGCAGCGCAGATTCCCTGCAGCGACGCAGAGGCCGATCCGGGCAGGCTTGACAGGGCGCGCGGGGCGGCGCAGGATTCTCGGCAACCCCGCAGACAGGCGGAAATGAGGGAGCGACTGAAATGAGCGAGCAGACCGCGAATGGCCGAAACGCGAACGGCCGCAGGTTCCGCCTCTACGAAATCATCATCGCTGGCCTGCTGGCCGCATTCTTCGCCGCGTTGATCGCTTTCGACCAGCGGACTGCCAACCGGGTGGACGAGCTTGACCGCAAGCTGGACGAAAAGGTGGCCGAGCTCGGCCGCAAAGTGGACGAGAACACCCGCCAAATCGCCGAGATGCGCATCATCCTTGCGGAGGTGCAGAACACCCTGAAGCTACTCGTCAGCGGCCTCAACGTTCGCATTGAGCCCAAGGAACAGGCCGGCCCCGGCGGCGCGCCCGCCCCCAGCGAAAAGCTTGCCACCAAAGACCCGTAAGGCCGCACCGGGGCGGCGCTTGACAGGGCGCGCAAGGCGGCGCAAATTCTCGGCAGCGACTCAGACGGGCGCACAAGCGAGGGCGTGAATGAACGAACAGACCTCAAGCGGCCGAATCGCGAATGGTCGCAGGTTCCGCCTCTACGAAATCGTCATCGCCAGCCTGCTGGCCGCGTTCTTCGCCGCGTTGATCGCTTCCGGTCAGCGGACTGCCAACCGGATGGAGGCGCTTGACCGCAAGGTGGAGGCGCTTGACCGAAAGTTGGACGAAAAGGTGGGCGAGCTCAGCCGCAAGGTGGACGAGAAGGTGGCCGAGCTCAACCTCAAGGTGGAGGAGAACAGCCGCATCCTCGTGAAGATGCAGACCACCCTGGATCTGATCGCGAGGGGCCTCGACATTCGCGTCGAGCCCAAGGAGCAGGCCGGCCCCGCCACCGCGCCCGCCCCCAACGAAAAGCTTGCCACCAAGGACCCGTAAGGCCGCGCCGGGGCAGGCTTGACAGCCCGCGCGGGGCGGCGCAAATTCTCGGCAGCGACTCAGACGGGCGCACAAGCGAGGGCGCACATGAGCGAACAGACCGCAAACGGCCGCCACCCCCACGGCCGAAACTCCCGCCTCTACGAAATCATTATCGGCGTCGTGCTGACTGCCATGTTCGCCTTGTTGACCCTGATGTTCAGCATATTGATCGATTCGGGCAATCGGACTGCTGACCAAGTGGCCGCGCTCGAACGCAAGGTGGACGAGAACAGCCGCCAAATCACCGAAGTTCGCCTCCTCCTTGTGAAGATGCAGACCACCTTGGACCTGATCGCGAGCGGCCTCGACATTCGCGTCGAGCCCAAGGACGAGGAACAGGCCGGCCCCGCCAATGCACCCGCCCCTGCCGAAAAGCTCGCCACCAAAGACCCGTAAGGCCGCGCCGGGGCGGGCTTGACAGCCCGCGCGGGGCGGCGCAGATTCTCGGCAGCGCCGCGGGCGGCGCAAAAACGAGGGAATCAAATGAGCGCACAGACCGCAAACGGCCGAAACGCGAACGGCCGCAAACTCAGCCTCCACGAAATCATCATCGCTGCCCTGCTGGCCGCATTTTTCGCCGCGTTGATCGCTTCCGATCAGCGGCTTGCCAACCGGATGTCCGAGCTTGAACGCAAGGTGGACAGGAACACTCTCCTCCTTGTGAAGATGCAGACCACCTTGGATGTGATCGCCAGCGGCCTCAACATTCGCGTCGAGCCAAAGGAGCAAGCCGGCCCCGCCGCCGCCACCACCCCCGACGAAAAGCTCGCCACCAAAGCCCCGTAAGGCCGCTCCGGGGTGGGCTTGACAGGGCGCGGGGCGGCGCAAATTTTCGGCAGCGCCGAAGGCGGCGCAAAAACGAGGGAATCAAATGAGCGCACAAAACTCGGATAGCCAGACCCTCCGTCTCTACAGGGGCACTACCGGTGGCCTGCTGGCAATCATTATCATGCTGCTCATAATGCTCGGCTTTGCTACCGCTACCTATCTGCGGATTGCCAACATGGGCGAGATTGACCACACGAGGGACGAAAAGGGAATCGTGCTTGACCGTAAGGTGGACAAGAAGGGACTCTGGCGTGACCGCGAGATTGACGAGCTCAACCGCAAGTTGAAGGAGAACAGCCTCCTCATCGCGGAGACACAGGCCACCCTGCGATTTCTCATGCGCGGCTTCACCATCCGAATTGAGCCCAAGGAACAGGCCGGCCCCGCTGCCGCGCCCGCCCCTGGCGAACAGGGAGGGAAGCCGTGACTTGGGGGGACTGGCTCGCTTTTGGAAGCGCGACGCTGGCCGCGTGGATTCAACTCGCCCTGACATCGTAGGGATGCCGAAGCCGGGGGCGGGGGCGATGTCGGCGTCCATTGCGGCGACGGGGCGGGCGGTGTTTTCGCCGCTGGGCGGGGCGGCGGCACCGGACGGCGCGGCGGTGGCGGCGCGCAGCGGAGAGTCGGCGGTGCCGGACGGCGCGGCGGTGGCGCTGAATGTGGGGGATACCTGGCTGCGGCCGTTTGAGGCGGGGCGCATGGAGGCGTTGCGCTGCGCGGAGGTGCCGGGGCTGCACCGCTATTGCGATACGCAGGGCATTGCGGCGCTGCTGGAGGCGGTGGTGCAGAAGCTGCGGGCGCAGGGGGCGCGGGGGGCGGCGCGGGAGACGGTGCTGGCCTGCGCGGGCGCAACTTCGGGGCTGGCTTGCGCGGTTTCGGCGCTGGCCGATCCGGGCGAGTCGGTGCTGCTGCTCGCGCCTTTTTGGCCGCTGATTCGCGGCGTGGTCCGCTCGCAGCGGGCTACGCCGGTAGAGCTGCCCTTCTTCGACCGCATCGCCACCCCCGGCGAAGCCACGGCGGCGCTGGAAGCGGCCTGCCCGCCGGGCTGCGTGGCGCTCTACTTCTCGAATCCCTCCAACCCCACCGGGCGCGTGCTGGCCCCCGAAATGGTCGAGGCGCTGGCCGATTTCGCCCGCCGCCGCGATTTGTGGATTTTGTGCGACGAGGTCTATGAGGATTACGCCTTTCAGGGCGAGTGCGTTTCGGCCGCCCGCTTTGCGCCGGAGCGCACCATCAGCGCTTTTTCTTTCTCCAAGGCATATGGCATGGCGGGCAACCGCTGCGGATATTTGCTGACGCCCAATGCCTCGGTGTGCGACGGCATCCACCGGGCCTCGGTGCACTCGGCCTATCACGCGCCCACGGCGGCGCAGTGGGCGGGGCTGCGGGCGCTGCAATCCGGGGCCGATTGGCTGGCCCGCGCCCGCAGCTTCTATCGGCAGGCGGGAGAGGCCGCCGCCGCGGCGCTGAAGCTGCCCGCCCCCGAGGGCGGCTGCTTCCTGTTCTTCGATGTGGCGGCACGGCTGGACGAGCGCGGCATGACGGGCTTTCTGGAGGACTGCTGGCAGCGCGGCGTGCTGCTCGCGCCGGGGGCGTCCTCGGGCCAGGGCTATGAGAGCTGGGTGCGGCTCTGCTATACGGCGGTGCCCCCGCAAGAGGCGGAGCAGGCGGCCCGCCGCGTGGCAGAGCTGCTGTAGGCGGCGGGCGGGGGGCTTGACGCGGCGGCCGTTTGCGGCACAATGCCGCCGCTTTATTGGCAGACGGGCGCGCCGAGTGCCAAGAGCCGCGCGCCCAAAAAGCGGCGCGCCAAAGAAAGGAGGGCAGAAGGGATGGCGATACGGCCTCTTCACGACCGGATTTTGGTGAAGCG
>JAPPPQ010000066.1 GCA_028817435.1 Deltaproteobacteria bacterium | reverse complement strand
CGGCGGCCCAGAGCGCGGACTCGGCGGGCGCGGCCGAAGGCGCGGCCGCTGCGCTGGGCGAAGCGGCCGCGGCCGCGGGCGGGGAGGCCCAAGCCGCGGACGCGGAGGCGGGCGCTCCGCCGCTGCCGCCGGTGGATTTCACCAGCTTCGCGCTTTCCCTCGGCACCTCCGCCCTCTACCACCTGGGCCTAGTGGCGAATCCGACGGCGGAGGACGCCGACGCCCGCAGCGAGCCGAACCTGCCCGTGGCGCGCCACACCATAGACACGCTGGAGCTTCTGCAGCAGAAGACGCAGGGCAACCTGAGCGAGCAGGAGTCGGCGCTGCTCGCCAATCTGCTCTCGGAGCTGCGCCTGCGCTTCGTCGAGGTGGAATCCCGCGCGGCGCAGCAGTAGGCCGTGGACGAGATTGCGCTGGCGGCCCCGGCCAAGCTGAACCTGGGGCTGCGCGTGCTGGGCCGCCGCCCGGACGGCTACCACGAAATCGAGAGCCTGCTGGCGCCGCTGGATTTCGGCGATTCGCTGCACATCCGCCGCTGCGCCGGGCCGGGCGTTGCGCTGCGGCTCGGCGGCGAGGCGGCGCAATCCGTCCCCGCTGGCCGGGAGAATTTGGCCTGGCGGGCGGCGCAGGGCTTTCTGGAGGCCGCCGGGCTGGATTTCGGCGTTGCGCTGCGCCTCGAAAAGCGCATTCCCGCGCCGGGTGGGCTGGGGGGCGGCTCCAGCGACGCCGGGGCCGTCCTGCGCGGTCTCTGCGCCCTCGCGCCGGGCCGCGCCGGGGCGCTGCGCGAGCTGGCGCTCTCGCTGGGCGCGGATGTCCCCTTTTTCCTCGACCCGCGCCCCGCCCTGGTGGAGGGCATTGGCGAGCGCATCCAGCCCCTGGACGGCCTGCCCGCGCTGGATGTGGCCATCGCTCACCCCCGGCTGCCCCTGGCCACGGTCGCGGTTTATGCGGCGTTGGACGCCGCGCCGCCCCCGCCGCGCCCCCCGATTCGCCGCCTGTTGGAGCGAATGGGGTGGGCGGGGCCGGCGGAGCGCGCGGGGCAGGCGGGGCCGGGCGGGGCCGGGCCGGAGCGCTGGCCGCTCCCGGAGCTGCTGCAAAACGATCTGGAAGCCCCCGCGCGGCGGCTCTGCCCCGCCGTGGCGCCGCTGCGGAAGGCGCTGGAGGCGGCGGGGGCGCTGGCGGTGGGAATGTCGGGCAGCGGGCCCAGCGTCTATGGCGTCTTCGATAGTGCGGCGGCGGCCCGCGCCGCTGCCCGCAAGCTCGCCGCCTCGGGCGCATGGAGCCGCGCCGCGCGGACCCTCTCCGGCCCCGCGGGCGGGGAATCTTCGCAGCGGGGCGGGCGAAATGCGGCGGAATAGGGAAAACTGCGGGGCCGGGCGGCCCGGGCGAGTCCGCGCTTTCCGCCCGCTCAATGGGGCGTCGCCAAATGGTAAGGCAGCGGCCTTTGGAGCCGCCATCTGCAGGTTCGAGTCCTGCCGCCCCAGCCACACCCCGAGGAGGTCAATCCGGTGTCACAGAATGAACTCGCCGCCGAGCCGCGCAGCGCAACCGGCAAGGGCGCAGCGCGCAAGTTGCGCGCCACCGGGCGCATTCCGGCCGTCATCTACGGCAGGGCCATGCAGACCCGCCAGGTATCCGTAGATCCGCAGGATCTCGACAAACTGCTGCACTCCACCGGCGCGGGGCTGAACACGCTGATTGACCTGCAACTGGAAGGCGCAGAGCAGCAGGTGTTGTTGAAGGCGCTGCAGCGCGACCCGGTGCACGGCGCTTTTTTGCACGCAGATTTCTACCAGGTGGATTTGTCGCAGGCCGTCGTGGTCTCGGTGCCGCTGCGCGTGGTGGGCCGCGCGCCGGGGGTGGAGCTGAGCGATGGCATTCTCGATTTGCCGCTGCGCGAAATCGAGATTGCCTGCTTGCCCACCGCCATTCCCGATCACATTGAGGCGGATGTCTCCGAGCTGCAGATTGGGCAATCGCTGCATGTCTCCGAGCTGCATTTGCCCGAGGGCGCAGAGCTGCGCACCGATTCTGCCCTGGCCGTGGCGCTGGTGGCCGCGCCGAAGGTGGAAGAGGAGGAAGCCGAAGCCGAGGGCGAAGCGCCCGAGGGCGAGGAGACCCCCGCCGAGCCGGCCGAAGCGGAGGGCAAGGCGGCGGCCGCATCTGCGGAATCCGAGTGAAGCCGTGCGCGTGGGCCGGGCCGCCGCCACTTTTGCGCTGTTGGGCATTGCCTGGGTGCTCTGGTCCGGGCACTTCACGCCGTTGTTGCTCGCCTTTGGCGCGGGCTCCTGCGCGCTTTCGCTGTGGCTGGCGCAGCGTATGCAGATTCTCGACGACGAGGGCGAGCCGCTGCAGATTGCGAGCGGCCTGCTCGCCTACATTCCCTGGCTGCTCTGGCAAATTGCCCGGGCCAACTGGCAGGTGGCGCGGTTGATCTGGACGCCGAGCCTGCCGATTCACCCGCAAATGCTGCGCGTGCCGGCCAGCCAGCGGAGCGAACTCGGCAACGCCATCTACGCCAACTCCATCACGCTGACGCCGGGCACCGTCGCCCTGGATGTGCGGGATGGCGGCATTCTGGTGCACGCGCTTACCGATTCTTCCCGTGAAGAATTGCAGAGCGGCGAAATGGACCGCCGCGTGAGCCGCATCGAATCCGGCGGCGCGGGGGCGGGCTGATGGGGGGGCTTTCCGGCTGGGCGCTTTCCGGCGCGGCGCTTGGAATTCTGGCGACCATGTGCATGGCGTTGCTGCGCGCGCTGCTCGGCCCCAGCGTCTATGACCGCATTCTGGCGCTCAATATGTTCAGCACCAAGACGGTGTTGCTGATCGCCGTATCGGGTTTTCTCTCGGGGCGGCCCGAGTGGCTCGACCTGGCGCTGCTGTATGTGCTGATCAGCTTCATCGGCTTGCTGGCGGTGTTGCGCTTTTCCAAATACGGCGAGCTCGGCCGCGACGACCGGGTGCGGCCGTGAGCGCGCTGGCCGGCTTCGCATCTGCCGCGGCCGGTTGGCTCGCGCCGCTTGCCGAATGGGCCAGCGCCGCGCTGCTGCTCGGCGGCGCGCTGCTCTGCGCCACGGGCGGGCTGGGGCTGTTGCGCCTGCCCGATTTCTACACCCGCGTCCACGCCGGGGGGCTTGCCGACACGCTGGGCGCCGCGGCCATTTTGATGGGCTTGCTGTTGCTGGCGCTGCAGGACGGCGCGTTTCTGGTCGCCGTGAAGCTGGCGCTGATTGCGCTGCTGTTGCACATTACCAGCCCCACCGGCGCACACGCGCTGGTCAAGGCGGCCTACTCGCGCGGGCTGCGGGCGGCTCCGGACTCCTGATGCAGCAGCATGAGATTTTGTTGGCGGGCGCGCTCTTCGCCTTTTTGCTGGCGATTGCCGTGGCGGTTTCGCGCGCGCGCAATTTGTTTGCCGCGGGAATGCTCACGGGCATTTTCAGCCTGGTCTCCGCCGGACTCTTCACGCTGCTCGACGCCGTAGATGTGGCCTTCACCGAAGCGGCGGTGGGCGCGGGCATTTCCACCATCGTCGTGCTCGGCACGTTGTCGCTTACCGGCGAACACGAAGGCCGCCCGCGGCGGCCGCTGTTGCCGCTGCTGGTCACCGCGCTTACCGGCGCGGCGCTGGTCTGGGGCACCCTTGATATGCCGGGTCTGGGCGACCCCCATGCGCCCATTCACAATCATGTCGCGCCGGATTATCTGTCCGGCACGGCGGCGCATATCGGCATTCCCAATGTAGTGACGGCGATTCTCGCCAGCTACCGGGGTTTTGACACGCTGGGAGAACTGGTGGTGATTTTCACCGCCGGGGTGGGCGTGCTGTTGCTGCTTGGACGCGGCGCGGAGGCGCGATGAGCGATTCCGATTCCATGCAGCGCTGGCATTTGCGCATGCGCGAAAAGCCCGTGCTGCGCATTGTGGCCAAGCGCTTCATTCCCTTCGTGCTGCTCTTTGCGCTGTATGTGCAGTTTCACGGCGACTACGGCCCGGGGGGCGGCTTTCAGGCCGGTGTGATCTTCGCCGCCGGGCTGATTCTCTACGCGATGATCTTCGGGCGCGAGGCGCTGGAAAAGGTCGCGCCGCCGCGCGCGGTGGAAATCGCCGCCGCGCTCGGCGTTCTGCTCTACACGGGAGTCGGCGTGGCCACAATGCTCGGCGGCGGAAACTTTCTCGCCTACGGCGCGCTGGATTCCCACGATCCCATGCACGGCCAGCACCTGGGCATTTTGTTGGTGGAGGCCGGCGTCGGCATCACCGTCGCCGCGGTAATGACGGCGGTGTATTTCTGCTACGCGGGCCGGGGGGCGGGCGAGTGATTGGCGGCGGCCTGCTGCATTACTGGGTCGTCATCGCGCTGATGATGACGGGCCTCTACACCATGATTGCGCGGCAGAATTTGGTGAAGAAGATCATGGGACTCAACATCTTCCAGGTTTCGGTGATTCTCTTCTATGTGTCGCTTGGCAAAGTGGCGGGGGGCACGGCGCCCATTCTCAAAGAGTTGGCGCCCGGCGAGCCCGCGCCGCTCTACTCCAACCCGCTGCCGCATGTGCTCATGCTCACCGCCATTGTGGTGGGCGTTGCTGTCACCGCGCTGGGGCTGGCGCTGGTGGTTCGCATTCGCGCCGCCTACGGCACCGTGGAAGAAGACGCGCTGCGCAAGCTGGACGAGGAAGAGCGGGCGGAGCGCTCCACCGGGGGCGGCGCTTGACGCATTTGCCGGTGCTGCAGATTGCGCTGCCGCTGATTGCAGCGCCGCTCTGCGTGCTGTTGCGGCACGCGCGCGCGGTGCAAATCTTCGCCGTGCTGGTGGCGTGGGCGTGCCTCGGCATTGCGCTGGCGCTGCTCGGCGCGGCGCTTCCGGGCGGCGCAATTTCCTACGAGCTGGGCGGCTGGCCCGCGCCGCTGGGAATTGAATACCGCGTGGATTTGGCGAACGCCTTTGTGCTGGTGGTGGTGTCTGCGCTCGGCGCAGTAGTGCTGCCCATTGGGCCGGGGCGGCGCGGTCACGCCGTGCCGCCGCGCCGCGAGTATTTGTTCTACGCATCGTTTCTGTTGTGCATGGCCGGGCTCATGGGCGTCGCCATTACCGGCGACATCTTCAATGTTTTTGTGTTTCTGGAGATTTCCTCGCTGGCCGCCTACACGCTGATTGCGCTGGGCCGCCAGCGCCAGGCGCTGCGCGCGGCTTTTTCTTACCTGATGATGGGCACCATTGGCGGCACTTTTGTGCTGATTGGAATCGGCTTTCTCTACCAGATGACGGGAACGCTGAACATGGCCGATTTGCAGCGGTTGCTGCCCGCCGTGCAGCAGAGCCGCAGCGTGCACGCCGCCTTTGCCTTTTTGACGGTGGGAATCGGCATCAAGCTGGCGGTGTTTCCGCTGCACCAGTGGCTGCCGAATGCATACAGTTTTGCGCCCCCGGCGGTGTCGGCCTTTTTGGCGAGCACCGCCACCAAAGTGGCCTACTACCTGCTGGTGCGGCTGGCCTTCGGCGTCTTCGGCACGGCCTATGTATTCGGCGCGCTGGGGCTGGGCGCGCTGTTGTTGCCTCTTGCGCTGCTGGCGATGTTTGTGGGCGCGCTGGCCGCCATTTACCAGAGCGACCTGAAGCGCCTGCTGGCCTATTCCAGCGTTTCGCAGATCGGCTACATGATTTTGGGACTCTCTTTCGGCACGGCTACCGGGCTGACCGGCGGGCTGGTGCACATTGCGAATCACGCGTTGACCAAAGGCGGCCTGTTTCTGGCAGTAGCCTGCATTGTGGCGCAGACGGGATCGAGCGCGCTCTCGGATTTGCGCGGGCTTTCGCGGCGCATGCCCTGGACTTTTGCGGCCATTGCCATTGGCGGGTTGGGATTGATTGGCGCGCCGGGCACCGCCGGTTTTGTGAGCAAGTGGTATCTGGTGCTGGCTGCGCTTTCGGCGGGACGCCCGGAGGTGGCTTTTGCCGTGCTGCTCTCTTCGCTGTTGGCGGGGATTTATGTGTGGCGCGTGCTGGAAGCCGCGTGGTTCCGCGATCCGGTGCAGAGCGCGCCGCGCGGTGAAGCGCCGCTGCGAATTCTGATTCCCACCTGGGTGCTGATCGGGGCTTCGCTCTACTTCGGCGTGTTTACCGAATGGACGGCGGGCATTGCCGAAGCCGCCGCGCGGCAACTGCTGGAGGGCGCGCCGTGAGCGGCCCGGCGCTGCTGGCCCTTGCCTTGGCGCTGCCGGCGCTGGGCGCGCTGGGGGTGGCGCTGTTGGGGCGCTGGCCCAATTGGCGCGAGGCGCTGACTTTGCTGGTGGGCGCGCTGACCCTGCTGGCAGTGGCGGGGCTTGCGCCGCAGGTGCTGGCGGGCGCGCGCCCGGGCTTTGAGCTGGCCGCGCCGCTGCCCGGTCTGCGCCTTGCATTTGAAGTGGAGCCGCTGGGGCTGCTCTTTGGGCTGGTGGCCTCGGGACTCTGGATCCTCACTTCGTTTTACGCCATCGGCTATATGCGCGGCCACGGCGAGTCGCATCAGACGCGTTTTTACGCCTGCTTTGCTCTGGCCATTGCCGCCGCGCTGGGCGTCGCCTTTGCGGCAAACCTGCTCACGCTGTTTCTGTTCTACGAGGCGCTCACCTTCAGCACCTTTCCACTGGTGGCGCACCGCGGCAGCCGGGAAGCGCTGGCGGGCGCGCGCACTTATCTCGGCATTTTGCTCAGCACTTCCATCGGCTTTCTGCTCTTCGCCATCATTTGGACCTGGCAGGTTGCCGGCACCCTGGATTTCCGGCCCGGCGGAATTTTGGCGGGGCGCATGGCCGCTGCGCCCGCCGCGTTGCTGCTCGCGCTCTACGCCTTTGGCGTCGGCAAGGCGGCCCTGATGCCCTTTCACCGCTGGTTGCCCGCGGCCATGGTCGCGCCGGCCCCGGTGAGCGCGCTGCTGCACGCAGTGGCGGTGGTGAAGGCGGGTGTGTTCACGATTCTCAAAGTGGCGGTTTATGTGTTCGGCGTGGATTTTCTGGCCGCGCCGGATTCGTCTGCGCCGGATTCGTCTGCGCCAGGTTCGGGCGCGCCGCTTTCGCAGTGGCTGTTGTTTGTGGCGGCGGCGACATTGCTGCTCGCCTCGCTGGTGGCGCTTACCCGCGACAACCTGAAGGCGCGGCTCGCCTATTCGACCATCGGGCAGCTCTCTTACATTGTGCTGGGCGCGGCGCTGGCGACGGGAGCAGGCGTGATTGGCGCGGGAATGCACATCGCCATGCACGCCGCCGGCAAAATTACGCTGTTCTTCTGCGCGGGCGCCATAGATTTGGCCGCCCACAAACAGCGGGTCAGCGAACTCAATGGCATTGGGCGGCGTATGCCCTTCACCATGGCGGCTTTTGCCATTGCCTCGCTCAGCATTATTGGCCTGCCGCCGCTGGGCGGCGCGTGGAGCAAGTGGTTTTTGGCCGTGGGGGCGGTGGATGCCGGGCAGTTCTTCTGCCTCTTTGCGCTGATGCTGAGCTCGCTGCTCTCGGTGGGTTATCTTGCCCCCGTCATTGTGCGGGCTTTCTTTGCACCGGCGCAGGCGGAAGGGGCAGCGCCGGAAGGTGGAATGCGCGAAGCGCCGCTGCTCTGCCTTGCGCCGCTCTGTCTTACCGCGCTTGGCAGCATTCTGCTCTTTGTGTTTGCACCGCGCATTGCGGCGCTGCTCGCGCCGCTGGTGGGAGGCTGAGCGTTTTGCAGCAACACAGCGGCAACGGCGGCAACGGCGAACAGGGCGCGGGCGGCGGACTCGATTCGCGCCGCGCGGGGGACTGGGCGATTCGCCTGCTCTGCGCCGCGTGCCTGTTGGTGCTGCTGCTGGATGGGCTGCTGCACCTCTTTCACGCCAAGCACGGCCACTTCGCCGCCGAAAACTGGTTTGGCTTCTACGGCGCGGCGGGCGCGCTTTCCATTTGCGGCATTGTGCTGGGCGGGCGCTGGTTGCGGCGCCTGGTGATGCGGGACGAGGATTACTATGAGCGCGATTAGCGCCCTGCCGCCGGGCACGCTGCTGATTGCGGGCGCGCTGTTGCTGCCGCTGTTGCGCGGCGCGGCGCTGAAAGCGTGGCTGCTGGCGCTGCCGCTGCTGAGCTTTGCCCACCAGTTGCAGGCGCCGGAAGCCGGGCCGCCGCTGCAGTTCTTCGGCCTTGAGCTCGTGTTGTTGCGCGCCGACCCGCTGGCGCTGGCCTTCGGCGTGGTGTTTCACCTGGCCGCGCTAATTGCCGCGCTCTATGCGCTGCAGCTTCAAGATCGCATGCAGCACGCCGCGGGACTGCTCTACGCAGGCGCAGCCATTGCCGCGCTCTTTGCCGGCGATCTGATTACGCTGTTCATTTTTTGGGAGTTCACCGCGCTGGCCTCGGTGCTGCTTATTTGGGCGCGGCGCAGCGAGCGCGCGCGCCATGCGGGGCTGCGCTACCTGGTGGTGCAGGTGGGCTCGGGCGTGCTGTTGCTTGCGGGCGCTGCGCTGCACTACCGCGCAACGGGCAGCCTGGCTTTTGGCGCACTGGCCCCCCAGAGCCCAGGCGGCGCGCTGATTCTGCTGGCCTTCGGCGTGAAGGCCGCCTTTCCGCTGCTGCACAACTGGCTGCAAGACGCTTATCCCGAGGCGACGGTAACCGGCACGGTTTTTCTCTCGGCCTTCACCACCAAGCTCGCCATTTACGCCCTGGCCCGGGGCTTTGCCGGCACCGAGCTGCTGATTCCCATCGGCGTGACCATGACCTTCTTTCCCATCTTTTATGCGGTGGTTGAAAACGATATGCGCCGCGTGCTGGCTTACAGCCTGAACAATCAGCTCGGCTACATGGTGGTGGGCATTGGCGTGGGGACGCCGCTTGCGCTCTCCGGCACTGTGGCGCACGCCTTTTCGCACATCATCTACAAATCGCTGCTGTTCATGGCCATGGGCGCGGTGCTGTTGCGCGTGGGGCGCATTGGCGCATCGCAGCTCGGCGGGCTTTACCGCTCCATGCCCTGGACCACGGCCTTTTGCATTGTGGGCGCGGTTTCCATCTCGGGCCTGCCGCTGTTCAGCGGCTTCATTTCCAAATCGCTGATACTCAGCGCTGCGGCAGAGCAGCACCACACGGTTGCCTGGGCCATGCTCATCATCGCCTCGGCGGGGGTTCTCAAGCACTCGGGCATCAAGATTCCCTACTTCGCCTTTTTTGCACACGACAGCGGCCTGCGCGTGCGCGAAGCGCCGCTGCCCATGTTGATTGCCATGGGCGCTGCCGCTACCGCGTGCCTTGTCATCGGCGTGTGGCCGCAGTTGCTCTACGACATTTTGCCCCACCCGGTGAATTACGAGCCCTACACGGCGGCCCATGTGATTGGCCAACTGCAGCTTCTGCTTTTTGCCGCGTTGGCCTTTGCGCTGCTGTTGCGCTTTCGCATTTACCCCCCCGAATTGCGCGCCACCAACCTGGATACCGATTGGCTCTACCGCCGCGCGCTGCCCGCCGCAATTCGCGCCGCCGCCCGCGCCCAGCGCCGCCTGCGCGCCGCCGCCCAAACCCGCGCCGCCCGCCTGGGCCACGCGCTCATTGCCTGGCTGCGCCGCCACCACACCCCCCCCGGCCTGCTCGGCGAGCCCTGGTCTGCCGGCGCCACCGCCCTCTGGGCCGCCCTGCTACTCGCCGCCTCCCTGCTCCTCTTCTACCTCCGCACCGCCGCCGCAGGGTGATGCGGATTACGGGGTCTTTTTCTGTGCCCGGGCCAGAAACCTCTCCAGGTCGGCTTTCTGACGCCGCTTTGTCTCCCGAATCATTGAGGCAGCTTGTTCTTGGGTAAGTTGTTCGCCCTCTCTGTTGAAGAGCTTGATAAGGCCCGGGTTTTCCCGGATGGCTTCCTTTGCTGCTGCGGAGAATTCGGGCGAGGTGCCCGGTTTCTCCTCTTCGAGGATTACGATGTGCCATGTCTGATAGTCGTCCTGGAAGAGGGCGATTTTGACCCCTGCAGGCTCTATTGCTTTCTTGAGTCTCTGATCTATCTGGACCAGGATATGGCTCTTCGCGATCCTGAACGTTTCCCCATTCCTTCCAGTCTCGGTTTCCCGCCTGCGGACAGCCTGCCGATTTCGCGCCTCGGTTCCCCGTTCGGGTCAATGCGGATTGTCGAGAGGCCTTGATCGTCCTCCAGAGCCACGTCCCGGAGGACGGTGATTTCACCCTCAGAGACCCAATCCGCCGCCTTGGTGATTCTGATGACGGTCCACTCGCTGTCCGTGACTTCCGACCAGCCGCTCTCTCTGCTGATGTTCTGCCCCCCCACTGATAATCCTCCTGTCTTCGATTTGCGCGACGAGCTCCTGCTCTGAAGGGTTTTCCGCCTTCTTCAGGCGGCCCTCCAAGTTGTTTCTCGTGTAGTATGTCATTTCTCCGCACTCATCAAACTTTGCGTAGATATAAGAGGTTCCCTTCTCTTCCCAAGAGCAGTTGACGCCCCCGTATTTGTTGTTGCAGACTCGCGGCACCTCGTCGTTTTTCACCTTGAAGAGCAGATCCGCCAGAGCGCGCAGCGCGTCGTTCGTGATATCCTTCTCAATCTCATAGGCGGCGTCCTGCTTCGAGAAATACTCCTCTGCGATGATTTGCCGGACGACCTCGCCCCGTCCATTCTCTACGAGGCGATCCATAATTGCCTGCCGTTCCGTGTCTTTCGGTTGCATTGGCTTCCTCCTTTGGCAAGGGGGCGCGGGGCGAGCAGACCGACTTGGGAGAGATTGCCACAAAGCCGCCCTGCCGTCAACGATATTTTCGCCGGGGCATTCCGGAGTCTCAGCGCGCGGATTTCCCAGCATACGCAAGGAGAAGGGCCGCGGAGGCAGTCTGCGGGCGTTGCCGGTGTTTCCCAAGCCTCCCCGGCTTACTCGCCGCCACCCTGCTCCTCTTCTACCTCTGCACTGCCGCCGCGGGGTGAAGCTGATTACGGGGTCTTTTCCCGTGCCCGTGCCATAAATTTCCCTGCTCGGCTTCCAGAAACCGCTGTATCTCTTGAATCATTGAGGCCCCCCACTAAGAGTCCTCCTAGCTTCGATTTGTGCGATGAGATCCTGCTCTGAAGGGTTTTTCACCCTCTTCAAGTGGCCTTCCGGGTTATTCCGGGAGCCATAGCGGCGCATCCTGCCTTCGCTGTCGAATTCTGCCCAGATATGGAGTTCGTTTTTGGTCTCCCAAAAGCACATGACGCCGCCGTATTTGTCGTTGTGGACCCGAGGCACCTCGTCGTTTTTCACCTTGAAGAGCAGATCCGCCAGAGCGCGCAGCGCGTCGTTCGTGATATCCTTCTCAATCTCATAGGCGGCGTCCTGCTTCGAGAAATACTCCTCTGCGATGATTTGCCGGACGACCTCGCCCCGTCCATTCTTTTCGAGGCGATCCATAATTGCCTGTCGTTCCTCGTCTTTCTGTTGCATGGCTTCTTCCTTTGGCAAGGGGGGGCTTGGGTGAGCAGACCGACTCCAGAGAGGCTACCACATATCTGCCACCACGGGGTGACGCCGATTACGAGGAGAATGTCAGGACTCTTCGCTCCAGATTCTGAAGCCGTTGTTTTTCGCCAATTGCCAGAGTGGGAGAATCACCTGCGAATACGCAGATTGAAGATCGGCCAGCGAGGGCGGGTTCTCGTTCCATACCGATACATTGATTCCGGCGAGATATTCATCCATCAATTTCCGGTATTTGCCGGGCCTCGCTGCGTGGTAGGTCGTCAGGCCAATGTGCTGTATCTGCACGAATCTCTCGAAAGATTCCCTCGGCGGCAACATATTGGACTTTTGAGCATTTGCCGCTTGGCTGACGGGAGAAAGATTCCATATCTGATCGTGCGCGATGAAATCCCGAGGCAAGTAGTGGTCCAAGGCGAAATCGCCCATATCCAGATCCTCTCCGCTGAATATGCATATGATTTCGCCCGCGCGCTTTCCTATCACCCAGCGCCAGAACTCCCGCTCCCGGGAAAGAGCGGCGCGCGAGTCGGGTTTCTCCAGCTTGCTCTGAATGGCAGGCGAATTCGGGTTGCAGGTCTGCAGGTATTTTGCCCAGTGCCATTTGGCCCATGCCTCGACAATGGACAAATTCACCTCCAAGTAATTGCGCCAGAGCGGATGCAACTCAATGGCTTCCATTCCGGGGAGCAACCGGTAGAGCGGCGGTTTCTCCGATTCGAAATTGCGCCGGGAGAGCGTGGCAATGACTTCATGTTGCGTCCGCTCGCTGAATTTCCCCAATTGGTTGCCGGGGAAAAACGGTATCAGCATTCGGTAGGGGACAAATTTCATCATTTTGCGGACGATGTGACCGGGAATTTCTTCGGCCCGTCCTGCTATGTTGCATTCGAAGATGTTTCGCTGTATATCTTCCCAAGCTTTCACTTCACCGAGATCGCGGAGATGCATATCAATTCGGTCGTTGAGGCCAAAGGCGAGGCGAAACTTGCGTAGAGGATACTTTGCGATCTCAAACATATGCGCCACCAGCAGATTCACGGGAATGGCGTTGTCGCGGCACTTTCCGAGCGCCACAACGCGCAAAATCGCCTGCATCCACAAAAACTTGTAAGAGCTGTTCCGATTCCGAAAAATCCTCGAAAACGCTTCAATATCAAGCGACGAATGCTCGGGAAGTGCCGGATTGCTCATAGCTGGGAACGTTGGTCTTTTTCGATAGCCAAATTGAAGCCGCGTCCATTTCCGCTTCGGTGTTGAATCGCCCCACGCTGAGCCGGACTGTTGACTGGGCCGCCTCGGCGCCGATGCCGAGGGCTGCCAGCACATACGAGGGCTTTGCCTCGCTGGACGAGCAGGCCGACCCGGTTGATATTGCCACATGGCGGCTCACGGCGTCAACAATTTTCTCGCCGGATTGTCCGGGGAAGCCGACGCTCAGATTCCCCGGAATCCGCAGGGAGGGGTGGCCGTAGAGGGTGGCTTGCGGGCAGCGCTGGCGCAGCCCGTCCCACAGCCGCTCGGTCAGCCGCCGGATGCGCCGGGCGTCTGTGGCCATTTCGGCTCCGGCAATGCGGCACGCCTCGCCCAGCCCGGCAGCCAGCGGCACCGGGGCGGTGCCGGGCCGAATGCCCCGCTCTTGCCCTCCGCCGCTTGCCAGCGGGGCCAGCTTCACTTTGGGGCGCCACCGCACATAAAGCGCCCCAATTCCCATGGGGCCGTAGAATTTGTGGGCCGACAGGCCCAGCAGGTCAACGCCCAGCGCGTGGACATCCACCGGAATTTTGCCGATGGCCTGGGTGGCGTCGGTATGCAGGGTTGCGCCGTTGGCCCGGCAAATTGCCGAGATTTCTGCAATCGGCTGCAGCACGCCGATTTCGTTGTTCGCCAGCATGGCCGAAACCAGCAGGGTGCGTTCGTCCACGGCTTCGGCAAAGGCGTCCAAATCCACAATGCCGTCCCGGCCCACGGGGAGCACAACCACTTCCCAGCCTTCCCTGGCGAGGTCTGCGCAGGGCGAAAGGACGCAGGCGTGCTCGGTTGCCAGGGTGACGATTCGAGAGCGCCCGCCCCGCGCCCTCCGCTTCTTCTCGGCCTGCGCAACGCCCCGGATGGCAATGTTGCAGGCTTCGGTGGCTCCCGAGGTGAAGACAATTTCCCGGGCGTCTGCGCCAATCAGCGCCGCCACTTCGCTGCGGCTCTGCTCCAGCGCTTCGTTGGCTTCCCACCCATAGGGGTGCCCGTTCGAGTGGGGGTTGCCGTAGGTTTCTGTGAAATACGGGAGCATGGCGGCCAGCACCCGGGGATCCACGGCGGTGGTGGCCTGATTGTCCAGATAAATCGGCTGCCGGGGCATCGGTCTCAGTCGGTGCAGTCACAGGGCAGCACGCTGCCCTCGAATTGGGAGAGATCCTTTCCCTGTTCGGCCTGCGCCAGCAGGTCATAGGAAAATCCGCTGGACGCGCCGAAGAAGCCGATGAAGTCGCCACTCACATTGCCCCGAATCTCGCGCTTCTCGGCAATCAAGTTGCGGCCGTAGTCATTCTCAATGCGCTTCCACCATTCAAGGTCGCAAGGTGTGTCCGCAGCGATTCCATTTCCGTTCAGGCGCATGGTTTCCTGCGCCCTCCGAAGCTTGTTGACGCCTTTGAGAAAGCAAAAGACGCAATTGGAAAGCTCGGCGTCGCTGGAAAATCCAAGGTCCCATTTCTGCCCGGCCCAGAAGTTGTCAATGTCCTCTTTGGCCACCTTCATTTTGGCCAGGGGCATATAGACATGCTCTCCCTCATAGCCGTCCAGCTCGGGGCCTCCCGTTTCGGATTCTCCTGCGTTGCGCTTTTGCACTTTCAGAACCCGATGCATTTCGTCGTAACGCAGCCCCACAAAGGCGATATACTCAACGCCGTTTTCGCCGAAGTATGCGTTGTTGCCGTAGCTTTTTCCGTCAAGGCTCGCATTCTGAATGGGCTGGACCACGGCAGAGAAATCCGCAAAGCGCTGCTCCGGCCTGAAAAACGGGCGCGAGCGCATATATGCCTTCTTCTCAAAAAAGATGTTCTCCGGAACGCCGCCCCTGTGCCGGCGGTGCCGGTCGAGCATTGCGGTATCGTTCAGGCGGCTTGCGTTTCCGTAGTGCCCCTGGCGTTCGATTCCCTCTTTGCAGGCAAACCAATCGCGCAGAAAAAGCCGCGTCGTCTTCAGCTTCAGGTGCTTGGTGCAGATTCGCTGAAACTGATTGGGAACGAAGCCTGCCCAGGAGAGCATCTCTTCAAAGGCTTCTCCCTTCCAGTGGTAGCCGTCCGGGTTGTCTTCGGACCACGGCGTCGGCTTCACCAGCCGATAAGAGGGCAGGCGCGTCCACTGGCCGCGCCGCGCATCCTCGTAGGTTTGGAATTCCACCCAGAAGAAGGGAATCCTGTAGCGCTTTTCCACTTGCTCCTTGCACTCGCGCGTAAAGCGGTAGGTCTCCGGGTGCTCTGCAGAGGTGTTGTTGAAAATTACGACATCGCCCCGCTCGGGCTTCAGCATTCCCGCTTCGAGCAGGGTGAAGAGCATCATTCCGCTCGAACGCCCGCCCGAGAACTTCACCACATGGGGAAGCTCGGTATGCGCGCGCGCCTCGTATTGGAACAGATGGACGGCGTCGGGATCGTAGGTCTTGCGGCGGGCGGCGCGGGGAGAGATGACCAGCTTGGGAATGCCCTTGAGAGGCGGGCGGCGCTGCTGCCTGGCCGCTTGGGATTTCGCGCTCGTTTGGGCCTTGGCGGGCATGGGCGGGTTTCCTCCGTGGGATGAGGGGTGGCCGCTTGCACTTGCTCTGCGGGCGAGTATGAAGCGGCTCGCTTGGCCGCGCCACCCCGGGGCTGCGTGGCGGCGGGCGGGGGGCGCTACAATGGGGGGCGGATTGGGCGTCCGGGCGAGCGAGACAGGCGAGACAAGCGAGACAGGGGAGGGAGAAGCGATGAGCGTGTCGGGTCAGTCGGGCCAGGAGGGCGGGGGCGAGCGGCAGGGGGCGCGCGCCCTCGAGATCAAGGTGGGGCTGGCGGAGATGTTGAAGGGCGGCGTCATTATGGATGTGACGACGCCGGAGCAGGCGAAGATTGCCGAGCAGGCCGGGGCGGCGGCGGTGATGGCGCTGGAGCGCGTGCCGGCGGACATTCGCAGCGAGGGCGGCGTGGCGCGCATGGCGGCGGTGGCCGTCATCGAGGGCATTCAGAAGGCGGTGTCTATTCCGGTTATGGCGAAGGTGCGCATTGGCCACTTTGTCGAGGCGCAATTGCTCGACGCCCTGGGCGTGGATTTCATTGACGAAAGCGAGGTGCTGACGCCGGCGGACGAGGCGCACCATGTGGACAAGCACGGCTTTCGCGCGCCTTTTGTGTGCGGCTGCCGCAATTTGGGCGAGGCGCTGCGGCGCATTGCAGAGGGCGCGGCGATGATTCGCACCAAGGGCGAGGCGGGCAGCGGCAACATTGTCGAGGCGGTGCGCCATCTGCGCCAGGTAAATGGCGATATTCGCGCGCTGCAAGCGCTGCGCCCGGAGGAATGCTTCGCCCGCGCCAAAGAGCTGGGCGCGCCGGTGGCGCTGCTGCAGCAGGTGCACGCGCAGGGGCGGCTGCCGGTGCCGAACTTCGCCGCCGGCGGCATTGCCACCCCCGCCGATGCGGCGCTCTGCATGCAGCTCGGCGCAGAGGCGGTGTTTGTGGGCTCGGGCATTTTCAAGAGCGCCGACCCCGAGGCCCGTGCCCGCGCCGTGGTGCGCGCCACCACTCACTGGCGCGAGCCGGAAGAGGTGCTGGCCGCCTCGCGCGGTCTGGGCCAGGCCATGCCCGGCCTTGAGATGCAGTCCATTCCGGAGTCCGGGAAGCTCGCCAACCGCGGCTGGTAGCCGGGCCTGCCCATTCTGTGAATCCCGCCGTCGGCATTCTCGCCGTGCAGGGCGATGTGGAGGCCCACGCCCGCGCCCTGCGCGCGGTGGGCGCTGCGCCGCGCCGGGTGCTGCGCGCCGCCGAGCTGGCGGATTGCGCGGCGCTGGTGCTGCCCGGCGGCGAGAGCACCACCATCGCCATGGGCATGGAGCGGCTCGGCCTGTGGGCGCCGCTGCGCCATTTCGCCCGCAAGGGCCGCCCCATCTTTGGCACCTGTGCCGGCGCCATTTTGCTGGCGCGGCAGAGCCGCAACGCCCCCGTGCCCACCCTGGGCCTGCTGGCCGCCGATGCCCTGCGCAACGCCTACGGCAGCCAGGTGGATTCTTTCGCCGCCCCGGTGGATGCGGGCGCGCACTGCGGCCTGGCCGGCCTGCGCTGCACTTTTATCCGCGCGCCCCGGCTCTGCGAGCTGGGTGCTGGCGTGCAGGTGCTGGCGCGGGTGGACGGCTGGCCGGTGCTGGTGCGGCAGCAGAATGTGCTGGCCGCCACCTTCCACCCCGAGCTCGGCGGCGATTCCCGCGTCCACGCCTTGCTCATGCGCCTGCTGCTGCGCTAGGCTGCGCCCGACCTCGGTTCCCGGCCCGGCGGTCCCGCGCCGCCGCCGCTGGGAACCCGGGCGCGCGGCGCCTGTCCACGAGGAGGATGTATGCGGGAATACGAGACGACTTTCATCGTCCAGCCGGAAATCAGCGACGAGGGCTGTGTGGAGCTCTTCGCCCGGGTGGATGGCATTCTGGAGCGGGCCGGCGCAACCCGGCTGCTCCACGACGATCAGGGCAAGCGCCGCCTGGCCTACGAGATCCGCAAGTTCCAGAAGGGCCGCTATGTCACCACCTACTACCTCTCCGAGGGCGAGGCGGTGGGGCCTTTGGAGCGCGCCCTGCAGATTGAGGAATCGGTGCTGCGCTTTTTGACGGTGCTGCGCAGCGAAGAGGTGGCGGACATTGAGGCGCGCCGCGCCGAGGCCGCCGAAGAGGAGCGCGTTCGCAGCGAGCGCGCCAAGGAGCGCGCCGAGCGCGAGGCCGCCGAAGAGCAGGCCCGGCAAGAGGCCGCT
>JAPPPQ010000067.1 GCA_028817435.1 Deltaproteobacteria bacterium | reverse complement strand
GCCAGTTTAATGACCGGCGCCATCGTGGTCGCGGATGGGGGTTATAGTTGTTGGTAAAAACGCGACCACGCGCCGCGCGACATGTTCAATTTAAAATTACCGTTCAAGCAACAAACCATGACCATCCCCACCACCATGGCCGCGGTGTATCTCACCGGTCACGGCGGCCTCGACAAGTTGGAATACCGTACCGATGTACCGGTGCCGCGGCCGGGCAACGGTGAAGTGTTGATTCAAGTCGGCGCGGCCGGCATCAACAACACCGACATCAACACCCGCACCGCGTGGTATTCCAAGGCGGTCGACGCGGCCACCGCATCCGGCGGCGCGGATGGTTTTGCCGACGCCGAGGCCGCGGATGGCGGCTGGGATGGGCCGCTGCAATTCCCGCGCATTCAAGGCGCGGATGTGTGCGGGCGCATCGTCGCGGCCGGCGGCGGCGTGGACCAATCGCGCATCGGCGAGCGCGTGTTGGTGCGGTCGATGATGCGCGGCTACTCCGACTTCCGCGCCTTCGAATGCCAAACCTTGGGCTCCGAATGCGACGGCGGATTCGCGCAGTTCGTCAAGGCCCCGGCGGCCGACACCTGGGCGGTCAACTGCGACTGGAGCGATGCCGAGTTGGCGTCGATTCCGTGCGCGTATTCCACCGCCGAGAATCTGCTGCACCGCGCGGCGGTCGGCGACGGTGACACGGTATTGGTTACCGGCGCCTCCGGCGGCGTCGGCTCCGCGGCGGTGCAGTTGGCGCGGGTGCGCGGGGCCGCGGTCATCGCCCAAGCCGCGGCCGCGAAGTTCGACGAAGTGCGCGCGTTGGGGGCGGAGCGATTGGTCGCGCGCGATGCCGATTTGAGCGCCGAATTGGGCGCGGAGTCGGTCGATGTCGTGGTTGATTTGGTTGCCGGCCCTCGCTGGCCGCAACTGTTGGAAGTGCTACGCAAAGGCGGGCGGTACGCGGTCGCCGGCGCCATCGCCGGCCCGCTAGTGGAGTTGGATGCGCGCACGCTGTATCTCAAAGACTTGACCCTGCTCGGCTGCACCTTCCAAGACGACACCGTGTTTGACAACCTCGTCAGATGCATCGAACGCAACGCCATCCGCCCGTTAGTCGCGCGCGCCTGGCCGCTGTCCAAAATCGCCGCCGCACAAACCGAATTCCTCGCCAAAAAACACACCGGCAAACTGGTCCTAATTCCGCCGCCGGTGGAATAACGCGCTGCGCGCCGCCGCCTTGCTTGGCGCGGGTGCGCTTTTCCAACTATTCGATGATTTTATGCATGGGGTTGGTTGGGCGCGTGAAGTTGGGCGATCAATTCAAAAAATCGCTTCTGTTGATACGGAACGGGGAAAGGCAGTATCACGCCGTGATTCAGCACATTAAAACCCGCCTGCTTAAGCAAAGGTTCCAAAAACATGCAAACGCTTTTCTTAACCAGTATCAGCGGTACTTTTTTGCCGGGTCAATGTTTTCCAAGTCTGCGATTAAAGCGGAAACATCAAAAAAGTTTGCCATTTCATATCGCGCTAATGCCGCTCCGCTTGAAAGGCAGTAACGCCAGATAAAATTTACCTTCTCCATTCATTCGTAAAGAAGGCACGTTATCCGCTTCTGGTTCCGGCATAAAAACGCCTGAGAGTTTGTGGACCGGTCTACCCAAATCAGGTATACTTTTGAGCCATTGATAAACCGCATCGGCATCTTCACAGAATACGCCACTCGGCCCATTCTGCCTTATTTTAATACCCTTTACTGTATTGTTTGACATCCGCGCATAGGAGACATACACCCCTTTGATGGTGTTCTTGTCATAGCCACAGTCATGCTTGCCCTCATCGGGCGGCTCCAAATATACTTTGGAACCACAAGTGCATTCGATATAAATAATCCGCAATCCACAATGCTGGCAGGTCGTTGGGTGACTGCTTACGCACTCGCAATCATCTGGATGATTTGGAATAAATCCCACGGCTCTTACCCTCGATGTCAGATTAACTCGGTCACTTTTCTATTGCGTCCAATACGGTCTCCGCGGCTTTGAGGATATTTGCGCCGGGGCCGAAGA
>JAPPPQ010000029.1 GCA_028817435.1 Deltaproteobacteria bacterium | reverse complement strand
GCGGGCGGCCCGGCGCGCGGCGCAGGCGGCGGCCCGCCGGCTGGGGGCGTCGGCGGCCTTCTCGGCCTGCGCGCGCATTCTGCTCTACGCCGATCTGCCGGGAGAATTGCCCTCGCAGCCCTTCTACGAGCTGGCGCGCAGGGCGGGCAAGCGCCTGCTCTGGCCCCGGGTGACTCGGCAGGGCCTTGCCTTCGCCCACTGCGCCCGCCGCGAAGCGCTGACCGCCGATTGCTGCGGCGTGCCGGCGCCGCCGCCGGACTGCCCCGCCGAGACACCGGGGCCGGGGACGCTGCTGCTGATTCCCGGCCTGGCCTTCGACCGCGCGGGCTATCGGCTGGGCCGGGGCGGCGGCCACTACGACCGCGCGCTGGCGCAATTGCGCGCGGCACTGCCGCGGCCTTCGGTCTGCGCCGCGCCGGCGGACCGCCCGGCGCGGCAACTGCCGCCGGGCGCTGCGGGCGGCGTCGGCGCTGCCGCCGGGGCGGGCGGGGTGCTGGCGGTGGGCGTGGCCCACGGCTCGCGCATTGTGGACGAGTTGCCCCGCGCGGCCCACGACGCGCGGCTCGACCTGCTGCTCAGCGAGAACGGCCTGGAGGCCGCGGGAGCGTGAGCGGCGCTGCGGAGCTGGAGCGGCAACTCGCGCGCATCCGCGAGGGCAGCGTCGACTTCGTCGGCGAGGAGGAATTGCGCGCGCGCCTCAAAGAGGCGCTTTCCGGGGGGCGCCCGCTGCGCGTCAAACTCGGCATGGATCCTTCTGCGCCGGATCTGCATCTCGGCCACACGGTGGCCCTTGAAAAGCTGCGCATCTTCCAGGAACTCGGCCACACGCCGATCTTTCTGGTGGGAGATTTCACGGCGCGCATCGGCGACCCCACCGGCAAGAAGAAGACGCGCCCGGCGCTCAGCGAAGCGGAGGTGCGCCGCAACGCGGAGACCTATGTGCAGCAGGTGAGCCGCGTCCTCGATGTGCAGGCCGCCGAGCTGCGCTTCAACAGCGAGTGGCTGGACGCGCTTTCGGCGGCGGATTTCGTGCGGCTCTGCTCGAAGCACACCCTGGCGCGCATGATCGAGCGCGACGATTTCGCCCGGCGCCTGCAGGAGGGCGCCGCCATTGCCATCCACGAGCTGCTCTATCCCCTGGTGCAGGCTTACGATTCCGTCGCCCTTGAGGCGGATGTGGAGCTGGGCGGCACCGACCAGCTCTTCAACCTGCTGGTGGGGCGCGAGATTCAGCGCAGCTACGGGCAGCGGCCCCAGGCCGCCATCACCGTGCCGCTGCTGGTCGGCGCGGATGGCCGCGAGAAAATGTCGAAGAGCGCGGGCAACGGCATCGGCATCAGCGATGCGCCAGAGGAGATCTACGGGCGCGCCATGAGCATCTCCGACGAACTGATGCTGCAGTGGATACGCCTGCTCTCATTCGGGCGCTGGCAGGACTTGCTGCCCCGCGCCGCGGAGGTGGAGGCCGGCGGCGGCGATCCCTTCGCCCTGAAGCAGGAGATGGCGCGGCGTTTGGTGCTGCGCTGCCACGGCGAGGCCGGGGCCGAGGCCGCGGCGGCGCACTTCCGCCGGGTGGTGCGGCGCGGCGAGCCGCCGGAGGAGCTGCCCGAGGTGGAGATCGCCCTGGCCGGCGCCACCGCCGCGGGGCTGCTGGATGTGATGCGCCGCGCCCTGGGCCTGGCCTCCAACGCCGAGGCGCGCCGCCTGGTGCAGCAGGGCGCTGTGCGCCTGGACGGCGATCCGGTGCGTGATCCGGCCCTGCGCCTGCCCCCGGGCCGCTACCTGCTGCGCGCCGGCAAGCGCCGCTACGCCCGCGTCCGCATCGCCTGATTCCCCACGGGGCGCAGGGGCCGGGATTTTGCCCCGGCCCCCCACTTGACAGGCCCCGCGTTGTCGTCCTACTATGCCCCGCCACGCGGCGGCGGGCGTTGCCTGCGCCGCGGCGAGATTTCTCCCCCTGCATGGGGGGAATTGTCCGAGGGGCCCGCCACAGGTTCCCGGGACTTCGCGCGGTCTTTGAAAACCGAATAGCGTGCGGTTTGAACCGAGCCTGCAAGCTCGGTCAGACGGTGACGGGTTTCCAAGAAACTCGCGGCCTGGCCCCTTTGCAGAGGGGCGCGGGTCGCAACATTCCGAACAACCGGGGCGGCTTTGCTGTCCCGGTGCCAAGTTCAAACTGGAGAGTTTGATCCTGGCTCAGAACGAACGCTGGCGGCGTGCCTAAGACATGCAAGTCGTGCGAGAAAGTCACCTTCGGGTGGCGAGTAAAGCGGCGCACGGGTGAGTAACGCGTGGGTAATCTGCCTTCGGGTCCGGGACAACTCCGGGAAACTGGAGCTAATACCGGATAAGACCACGGCGTCTTCGGACACTGTGGAAAAAGGTGGCCTCTTCTTGAAAGCTACCGCCCGTAGATGAGCCCGCGTCCCATTAGCTTGTTGGTGAGGTAACGGCTCACCAAGGCGACTATGGGTAGCTGGTCTGAGAGGATGATCAGCCACACTGGGACTGAGACACGGCCCAGACTCCTACGGGAGGCAGCAGTGGGGAATATTGGACAATGGGCGCAAGCCTGATCCAGCAATGCCGCGTGTGTGAAGAAGGCCTTCGGGTTGTAAAGCACTTTCGACCGGGAAGAAGGGCGCGGGGTTAACAGCCGCGCGCTTTGACGGTACCGGTTGAAGAAGCACCGGCTAACTCCGTGCCAGCAGCCGCGGTAATACGGAGGGTGCAAGCGTTGTTCGAAATTACTGGGCGTAAAGAGCGTGTAGGCGGCTTGGTCAGTCGGATGTGAAATCCCGGGGCCCAACCCCGGAACTGCATCCGATACTGCCTGGCTTGAGTCTCGGAGAGGAAGGCGGAATTCCGGGTGTAGAGGTGAAATTCGTAGATATCCGGAGGAACACCAGCGGCGAAGGCGGCCTTCTGGACGATGACTGACGCTGAGACGCGAAAGCGTGGGTAGCAAACAGGATTAGATACCCTGGTAGTCCACGCCGTAAACGTTGAGTGCTGGACGTCGGAGGTATTGACCCCTTCGGTGTCGGAGCTAACGCGTTAAGCACTCCGCCTGGGGAGTACGGCCGCAAGGCTAAAACTCAAAGGAATTGACGGGGGCCCGCACAAGCGGTGGAGCATGTGGTTTAATTCGAAGCAACGCGCAGAACCTTACCTGGGCTTGACATCTTGGGTGAATCTCCTGGAAACAGGAGAGTGCCTTCGGGAGCCCCAAGACAGGTGCTGCATGGCTGTCGTCAGCTCGTGTCGTGAGGTGTTGGGTTAAGTCCCGCAACGAGCGCAACCCCTGCCAATAGTTGCCATCAGTTCGGCTGGGCACTCTATTGGGACTGCCGGTGTTAAACCGGAGGAGGGTGGGGATGACGTCAAGTCCTCATGGCCTTTATGCCCAGGGCTACTCACGTGCTACAATGGCCGGGACAGACGGCCGCGAACCGGCAACGGGGAGCCAATCCGAAAAACCCGGTCTCAGTTCGGATTGGAGTCTGCAACTCGACTCCATGAAGGCGGAATCGCTAGTAATCGCGGATCAGCACGCCGCGGTGAATACGTTCCCGGGCCTTGTACACACCGCCCGTCACACCACGAAAGCTGGCTGAACCAGAAGGCGGCAACCCAACCTTCGGGAGGGAATCGCCCAAGGTTTGGCTGGTGATTGGGGTGAAGTCGTAACAAGGTAGCCGTAGGGGAACCTGTGGCTGGATCACCTCCTTTCTAGGGAGCAGGGAGTAGCGCCTCGGCGCCGCTCCGGCGGGCAGCGCCTCCAGCGCTGCCCATACCCAGGTCAAGTTCGGTCTGCGCCCCTTCGAGGGCTGGATGTCGTGAATCCCGGGTCTTCCCGGTGACTCGTTCAATCGGGACGGCATCCGACCGATCTCCCGATCACCGTCGCCGCACGCTATTTTCGTTTTTCGAGGACCGGCTTGGAGCGGTCGTTCGAGGGGCGGCGAGTTCTCCACTGTCGGCGCACAGCGCGGTTGCGTGGGTGCCGGCAGAACCGGGGCCTGTAGCTCAGCTGGTTAGAGCATCCGCCTGATAAGCGGAAGGTCCGTGGTTCAAATCCACGCAGGCCCACCAGCGCCGCCGAAATCGCCAGGGGCTGTAGCTCAGCTGGGAGAGCGCGGGCTTTGCAAGCCTGAGGTCGTCGGTTCGATCCCGATCAGCTCCACCAAGCGGTTCTCCACGCTTCGTTCTCGATGGATCTTTCGAGGATCCGTCGGCCCGTGACAGGCCGGCGCCCGCATGGCGGGCCGAGGCGAGAGGTCTTTGACAATCGAATAGCTTTCTGGGTCCAAGCGGGGCGGCCAGCCCGTGCTTTTGCGCTTCGGCGCGTTCGCACACTGGCCGCTTTGCAGTGCTTTGGCACAACGCGCGAGCTCTTTGCTCGCGTTGTTCTGCACGAGCTTGACTTTTGGTCAAGCTGCAAAGGGCAGACGGTGGATGCCTTGGCGTCAGGAGGCGATGAAGGACGTGGTAAGCTGCGAAAAGCTGCGGGGAGGCGCAAAGCAGCCTTTGATCCGCAGATCTCCGAATGGGGCAACCCGGCCAGGGTCATGCCTGGTCATCCTCCGCTGAACACATAGGCGGCAGGAGGCGAACCCGGGGAACTGAAACATCTCAGTACCCGGAGGAAGGGAAATCAACCGAGACTCCCCTAGTAGCGGCGAGCGAACGGGGAACAGCCTAAACCGGTGGGAAGCAATTCCTTCCGGGGTCGTGGGACTCCAAAATGGGACTTGAAAGGGTAGGAGAACGGTCTGGAAAGGCCGGCCGGAGAGGGTGATGGCCCCGTATCCGAAACCCCGAAGAGCCCTGGGATGTTCCCGAGTACCGCGGGGCACGTGAAACCCCGTGGGAATCTGGGTGGACCATCATCCAAGGCTAAGTACTACCTGACGACCGATAGTGAACCAGTACCGTGAGGGAAAGGCGAAAAGAACCCCGGCGAGGGGAGTGAAACAGACCCTGAAACCGTTTGCCTACATCCAGTGGGAGCACTATGGAGCTTGCTCCAAGTGTGACTGCGTACCTTTTGTTTAACGGGTCCGCGAGTTACGCCTCAGCAGCATGGTTAAGCCGACAGGTGTAGCCGTAGCGAAAGCGAGTCTGAACAGGGCGTTTGTTGCTGGGGGTAGACCCGAAACCGGGTGATCTACCCATGGCCAGGTTGAAGCTCGGGTAAAACCGAGTGGAGGACCGAACCGTAGAAGGTTGAAAACTTCCCGGATGAGCTGTGGGTAGGGGTGAAAGGCCAATCAAACCCGGAGATAGCTGGTTCTCCCCGAAACATATTGAGGTATGGCCTCGCGTATCACCGCCGGAGGTAGAGCACTGGATGGGCTAGGGGTCCCACCAGATTACCGAACCCAACCAAACTCCGAATGCCGGTGAGTGCAGCGCGGGAGTCAGACTACGGGCGATAAGGTTCGTGGTCGAGAGGGAAACAGCCCAGACCGCCAGCTAAGGCCCCCAAGTCCGTGCTAAGTGGGAAAGGAAGTGGGAGTGCACAGACAACCAGGAGGTTGGCTTAGAAGCAGCCATCCTTTAAAAAGTGCGTAATAGCTTACTGGTTCAGTGAACCCGCGCCGAAAATGTAACGGGGCTCAAGCACGGCGCCGAAGCTGCGGGATCACACTTCGGTGTGATCGGTAGGGGAGCGTTCCAGTTGCCTGTGAAGCTCGACCGAGAGGACGGGTGGAGGTTCTGGAAGTGCCTATGCGGACACGAGTAGCGATAAACAGGGTGAGAAACCCTGTCGCCGTAAGCCTAAGGGTTCCTGAGTAAAGCTAATCTGCTCAGGGTTAGTCGGCCCCTAAGCCGAGGGCGAAAGCCGTAGGCGATGGGAAACGGGTTAACATTCCCGTACCACCCGCGTCTGTTCGACCGAAGAGGGGACGGAGAAGGGTAGCCGGGCCGGGTGTTGGACATCCCGGTTCAAGCCTGTAGGCGGGAGACGTAGGCAAATCCGCGTCTCCATTCAACGCCGAGAGGTGATGTCTAGAGCTTCGGCTCACAAAGCCGGTGATCCCATGCTTCCAAGAAAAGCCTCGCAGGGAGGACGTCGGGTGACCGTACCGTAAACCGACACAGGTAGGCGGGCAGAGCATGCCAAGGCGCTTGAGAGAACCCTGGTTAAGGAACTCGGCAAATTGACACCGTAACTTCGGGAGAAGGTGTGCCTCGGCTGGTGACGGGACTTGCTCCCCGAGCTGACTGAGGTTGCAGAGAGCAGGGGGTAGCGACTGTTTACCAAAAACACAGGACTCTGCGAAGTCGCCAAGACGACGTATAGGGTCTGACGCCTGCCCGGTGCCGGAAGGTTAAGGGGAACTGTTAGCTTTCGGGCGAAGCAGAGAACCGAAGCCCCGGTAAACGGCGGCCGTAACTATAACGGTCCTAAGGTAGCGAAATTCCTTGTCGGGTAAG